>OZ253668.1:0-1920574 GCA_965263275.1 Thermodesulfobacteriota bacterium
AGTGGACATGGGAAGGAACATATGGCAGCGTGACAACCCGGTTGCGATTATAAGGGCAATCCGCGGCATCGTTCACGAGAACATGACCCCGAAGCAGGCCCATGAGCTTTTCACGGAACTAAAAGAAGAAAGTTCCTAATATGCTTGCCGCAGTCTACCACACAAACAGCGACGTAAGAATCGAGGAGTTTCCCCGTCCTGAGCCGGGCGAGGGAGAAATACTGATCAGGATCAGGGCAAGCGGAATCTGCGGAAGCGATCTTATGGAGTGGTACAGAGCGCCGAAGGCTCCTTTGGTGCTGGGTCACGAAGTTGCAGGGGAGGTGGTCGAAACGGGGTTGGGGGTGAGCAGGTTTCGTGTGGGCGACAGGGGCGTGGCCACCCACCACGTTCCCTGCAACGAATGTCGCTACTGTCTTACCGACAGGCACACGAACTGTCCCATGATAAGGAAATCGGGGTTTAACCCGGGCGGTTTCTCGGAGTACGTGTGCGTGGCGTCGCCGAACGTCAAGCGGGGCGTTTTTCATCTTCCGGAGAATGTTTCTTTTGAAGAGGGATCGTTTACGGAACCTCTGGGTTGCGTTACAAGAGCGCTTCGGGCTGCGGGGCTAGAACGGGGGGAGAGCGTGACGATTCTCGGAAGCGGCACGGCAGGACTTCTCTGCCTCCAGTATGTTCTTCATCTTGGCGCGGGGCCTGTTTTCGCGACCGATTCAAATGAATTCAAGCTTCGAAAGGCCATGGAATTCGGGGCCACCTGCGCTTTTAGCTCCGGTGAGGACATCGCCTCGCTTGTAAGAGAAAACAACTCGGGATATCTCTCGGACATAGTGATAGTCTGTACCGGGGCGCAGGCCGCGATAAAAAGCGCTTTTGAGCTTGTTTCTCCGTCTGGGAAAATCCTTTTTTTCGCTCCTTCCGACCCGGAATTTACCCTTGATTTCCCTTTTAACGAATACTGGTGGTCTGGAGTGCGGGTCGTAAGTTCCTACGCCGCAGCTCCCGGCGACCTGGAAGACGCTCTCTCTTTAATAGAAAAAGGGGCTGTTGACGTAGGGAAGATGATTACCCACAGGTTTTCTCTGGAGGATATCCAGAAAGGTTTCACCCTTGCCGAGAATCCTGAGGAAAGCCTGAAAATCATGATAAGCCCGTGATGATATCCTGCATGCGCTTGCAATTATTTTAAGCCGTATATAATATGGCGAATTGCAGGAGGTTTAACGTGTCTGTCAAAGGGTCGGTTTTCAAAAACAACGGAACTCAAACCGTAACGCTTCCAGATGAAGCGCGTTTTCCAGATGGCGTCAAAGAAGTCATCGTACGGGTAGTCGGTCCTGATAGGGTGCTGTCACCCGTTGACCACACTTGGGATACATTTTTTCTATCGGAAGAGCGCGTAACAGATGACTTCATGACTGAGCGAGATAAGGGATAGCGGGAAAGAGAATCTTTTGACTCCTGAAGCACTTCTCCGAGCAGTTCCAGCGGGATTGAGTGGGTCTGAGTCTTACGTCCGGTTGGTGTAGTCAAGAATCTTTAAGACCGATATTCTTACCTTTTCTCTATTTCTTTTATCCTGTCAAGGATTCTGTTTGCGAGTTCGAACTTGCTCATGAGAGGAAGTTCTTCGACTTTCTCCCTGTCCACGAGCCACGCGATGTTGGTATCTTCCCCGAAGCCCGCCTGCGGGGCCGTAACGTCGTTTGCCACTATGAGGTCGAGATTTTTTTCCTCAAGCTTCTTTCTGGAGTTGTTGACGAGATTTTCCGTCTCGGCGGCGAATCCCACCAGGATCCTGTCTTTCTTATCCTCCCCGAGCGATTTCAGTATGTCCCGGGTTTTCTTAAGGGGAATTGAGAGTTCTTTTTTCGATTTCTTTATCTTCTGCTCTGATTTCTCGCAAGGCGAGTAGTCGCTTACTGCCGCCGATTTTATCACTATGTCCACAGAGTCGAAGCGTTCATGAATTTTTTCGTACATCTCAGCGCAATCAGTTACCCGCACCACCTCCACTCCGTGAGGGTCTGGAAGAGAAGAATATCCTGAAACCAGAGTTGCCCGGGCTCCGCGAAGCCACCCCGCCCGGGCTATCGAGTAGCCCATCTTGCCGGTCGAGGGATTCGATATGAACCTTACGGGGTCTATGTGCTCCCTAGTCGCCCCGGCGCTTACCAGTATGCTCTCTCCCGCGTAGTCCTGCGGCGTAACCGCCTTTTGGACCTCAAGAGCGATAACGTCCGTTTCGGCAAGTCTTCCCCTGCCGGTCCATCCGCAGGCAAGGTCTCCCTCGCCGGGTTCCACTATGGTGAATCCGTGCCGCCTCAGCTTTTCCATGTTCTCCTGTACTATGGAGTTTGAGTACATGTTCGAGTTCATGGCCGGGCAGATGATGACCGGGGCTTTAGTGGCCAGTATTATGGTCGCGAGCAGGCTGTCGGCTATGCCCGAAGCGATTTTCCCTATGAAGGACGCGCTTGCGGGTGCGACCACGACAACGTCGGCCTCGTCTGCGATTTTTATGTGACCTATTTCGGATTCGGAAGTGAGGTCAAAGAGGTTTGAGGCGACCTTGTTTCCTGAAAGGGTCTGCAATGTGAGGGGGGTTATGAAGCGCGTGGCGTTTCTGGTCATTACGCACCGCACTTCCGCCTCGTCTCCCACAAGAGATCTTACAAGTTCGCAGGACTTGTAGGCGGCTATGCCGCCCGTTATTCCCACTATGACGTTTTTCCCGCGAAGCGAATTCATGAAATAAAGTATATTCTCGCCGCAGAAATAGGCAATACGCAGGGCGTAGGATGGGTTTCGGCCCTAGACCCTGTCGGTTACCGCGCCATGGGATGCGGAGGAAACAAGCCTTGAGTATTTCGCCAGCACGCCGGTTTTTTCTTTGGCTGCCGGTTTCTTCCAGGCTTTTTTTCTTTTTTCAATTTCCCTTTTCGGTACGTTCAGGGTTATTTTTCTGCTATCCGCGTCGATCGTGATCTCGTCCCCGTTTTTTATAAGCGCAAGCGTGCCGCCGTCAATCGCCTCGGGCGTTATGTGCCCAACGACAAAACCGTGGGTTCCTCCGGAGAAACGTCCATCGGTTATAAGCGCCACTTCTCCTCCGAGTCCCTTGCCCATTACAGCCGCCGTGGGCGCGAGCATCTCTCTCATCCCCGGCCCGCCCTTGGGGCCCTCGTACCTGATCACTATCACGCGACCTTTTTTCACCTTGCCGTCGAGAATCGCCTTAAGGCTCTGCTCCTCTGAGTTAAACACTATCGCCTTTCCGGTAAAGGAGTTGCCTTCCTTGCCGGTTATTTTCGCTACCGCACCTTCAGGCGCGATATTTCCCTTGAGAATCACTATGTGGGCCGATTCCTTTATCGGGTTTTTCATCGAGTGAACTATCTTCTGTCCCCTGGGGTATCTTTTCACTCCGCGAAGGTTCTGCTTGAGGGTCTTTCCTGTCACCGTCATGCAGTCGCCGTGGAGAAGCCCCTCGTCAAGGAGGATTCTTAGCAGTGGGGTAAGCCCCCCTATCTGGCAGAAATCAGACATCATGTACTGTCCGCTCGGCTTCAGGTCGGCTAGGACGGGAACTTTTTTCCCGATTCTAGTAAAGTCGTCTATGGTGAGTTTCACCCCCGCGGCGTTTGCCATCGCGAGCAGGTGAAGAACCGAGTTTGTGGAACCTCCAAGCGCTATTACTACCGTTATGGCGTTTAGAAAAGCCTTTTTGGTCATGATGTCCCTGGGCGTTATGTTTTCCTTTATAAGGTTCACGACCGCGGCCCCCGCGTTTTTGCAGTCCTCGACCTTGTCTTTTGAAACGGCTGCCTGGGCGGAGCTGTTCGGAAGGCTCATCCCCAGAGCTTCTATTGCCGAAGCCATGGTGTTCGCGGTGTACATTCCCCCGCAGGAACCGGCTCCGGGAATGGCGCAGGACTCGATTTCCTTTAGCTCAGAATCGCTAATATCGTTGTTTGAATGTGCTCCCACGGCTTCAAACACCGAGACGATGTCCACGTCCTTTCCCCTGTAGTTGCCCGGAAGTATGGTCCCGCCGTACACGAACACCGAAGGTCGGTTGAGCCTTGCCATCGCCATCAGGCATCCCGGCATGTTCTTGTCGCATCCTCCTATGGCCACGATGCCGTCAAACCCTTCCCCCGCGGCCACCGTTTCGATCGAGTCGGCAATGACTTCCCTTGATACGAGAGAGTACCTCATACCCGGAGTGCCCATGGATATTCCGTCGGATACGGTAATGGTGTTGAAGATTATGGATTTTCCGCCGGCCTTGTTCGCTCCCGCGGCTCCGTGTCTTGCGAGCTGGTCTATGTGCATGTTGCACGGTGTTACCATGCTCCAGGTCGACGCTACACCTATGACGGGTTTTTTAAAATCCCTGTCGGTAAAGCCCACGGCTCTCAGCATGGAGCGGCTCGGCGCCCTGTGAGCCCCTTCTACGTAGATTGAAGAGTATTTCCTGGGGGTTTCTTTTTTCTTAGCGGTTTTCGTTGCCAATAGAGTATTCCTCCTTGTGTTGACCGTACCACGTTCGGCTGGTCAGTTATTCCAGTAAATTCTAACTTAAAATCGCTTTTCGCGCGACGATAGGAAAACCAGTCTTTCAAGGATGTTTTCAATAAGAATCTTCCCAGAGCATGCGTAGCGGTACCGCGTAAAGTCCGTCCCCGAACCCGGCGCATATCTCGCCGTCATAAAGCACGACTCCTCCGACAAACCGGCTGCCCGTGACTTCCTTTAGTCTGCGCAGACCGCGGAAATCAGCCTTGGTTACCGTGCCCGATGCCTTGACCTCTACGCCTGCTATTGCCAGCGGTCCGCGTTCAATCACGATGTCAACTTCCCCGCGGTCGCGGTCGCGGTAATGATAAAACGACATGAAATCATCATGCCAGCTTGCCTGGCGCCGCAACTCATTGAAAACGAATGTCTCAAGAAGCTGACCCAGCAAGGAGCGGTTCGCCATGAGGCTGTCGGCGTCTGCCTTGAGCAGTGCGCAGGCGAGTCCCGTATCGCCGATGTGGATTTTCGAAGTCTTTACCAGGCGGCTCTGGCGATTGCTGTGCCATGGGGGAAGGCGCTCCAGCAGAAAAGTGATCTCAAGCAGTTTTACGTAATTGCTTACGGTCAATCGGCCTAGCTGCAGTGAAGAAGCCAGTCTGGATATGTTGAACAGTCTGGCCGTCTGCGCCGCGGACAAAGCCAGCAGTCGCGGAAGTGAATCCAGCGTGGCGATTCGGGTAAAATCGCTCAGGTCTTTTTGCAACTGAGAACCGATGTAGTTGTTATACCAGTTAGTTCGCCGCCGACCGACCGGCAGTTTCAGCGCGGCGGGATACCCTCCCGCAGCAATCCGTTCGCCTAGATTTCTGCCCAACCGCTCCATTTGCCTGATTTCGAAACCGCCTCCAAAAAGGGCATCGAGGAATCCGTGGGGTGGTTGATCTTCAAGTTCGCATTGAGCCAGAGGATACAGCTTAATCATCTGCAGGCGACCCGCCAGTGAGTCTAAAAGCTTCGGGTTTAGCAGAACATTCGCCGACCCTGTTAGTACGAAGCGTCCGGGTACGCGTCTACGGTCTACCTGCATCTTCAAAGCGGTGAAGATTTCGGGGACTCGCTGCGCTTCATCCAGAATGACGCGCTCGGGCAGTCCGGCGACAAATCCCATCGGGTCGGTCTTGGCTGCCTCACGTACGATATCGTCATCAAAATTCATATATTCGTATTTGGGGATTTTTTCTGTCGTCGGGTTGCGCCGCAATGCTTCTTTGACTGCGTTGTTGTTTTGTTGCAGGTACTGGGGTGCGCAGACCATCTGTGCCAGGGTGGTTTTTCCGCACTGGCGGGAACCGTGAATCAAAACGACCGGCGAATCCTCTAATGCTTCAACCAGATGTTGCGTCAAGTGCCTGGGGTAAAAAGCAGTTTTATTCATGCGCTAATTGTAACATATAGATGTCGCTGATTGTAACATATAGATGTCGCTGATTGTAAGATTTGAATGCTAAAAGTCTGTTGTTAAAGAGTCTTAGATGATGTTGGGTTTAAGGTCTTAAACCGCATAATAAGTTGAATTATAGCTGGATTTTATTCTGAAAACTGGAAATCTCGCATCCGATTCTCAAGGTTCCCGACGATGAGAAAGCCGAGGGGTAACGTAAAAGGTCTTTCGGCGGTTCGTAAACCAGAAGAGGGCAGGGCTGCCGGGTTCAGTGATTCAGTATCTGGCTTAAAAACAGTTTTGTTCTTTCATGTTGGGGATTCAGGAAAAAGTCATCGGGATTGTTTTCTTCGATGATCTCTCCCTCGTCCATGAAGATGACGCGGTCACCCACTGTTCTTGCGAACCCCATTTCATGGGTAACGCATATCATCGTGATTCCTTCGCTTGCAAGCTGAATCATCACGTCAAGCACTTCTAGCAGGAAAATAAGAATTAGTGATGTCGGTATGTTACAATTCCAAACCGTCGAAGTCGGAACGACTTTACTCACGATCAGCGAATGGGCGCTGCGTACAAAAGCCCCCCTGCTTTCCAGGAAGCGTTAAGCCCCCTTTCAAGCGCTAGCCTGCATTTCTCACAAAGGGGTGTAAGAAGTAAATTTTTTGGGGTTGGATCTGGATTTTGGCTGAACTGACAGGGAGCGAGTTTCTTTTTCGGGTAGGCGGCAGCGATTTACAGGTTATTTCCGTATGTTCTTACCTTGCGAAGCGATATCAGACGCAGATGTCCCCCTGCGGTCTCAGGCAAGCATATCCGCAATCCCTTGTTCCCTATTGATTCAACGGAATCGCCCGCAGCCTGCTCAGCACATGCTTGAACAAGTCCGCGTACGGATAGAACTCCGAGAACGACAGCACAATTCTCCTGGCGCTCATTGTTATCAGCGTACCAATCTTAAGCAGCTTCAGGCGTATGGTATCGCACTGCGCCATCGCGTAGCGGGTTCCCTTAAGCCCGCTGTGTCTCAAACGCTCAAGCAGCACGTAGGCAAAGGCGGAGAAGTACATCCTCAACTGGTTTGACCTCATGTAGTGAGTTGAGGTGCGGTCCGAGAACAACTCAAGCTGCTGAGACTTGATACGGTTCTCCATCTCCCCCCGAGCGCAGTAAACCTTCTCGTAAAGAGTCTTGGCGTCATATTCTTCGTGTTTGACAGACGTTACTATGAACCGGGTGTTGGCCCCTTTCTCAAGATGCTCAGCCTTGCATACCACCCTGCGGCTTCGAGACCAGCTTTTCATGGTACTGTACATAAAGCTTACAAACCTCCTCGATGGTCTTTTGGTTTCCACATACTCTATGTGAGCTCCGCGAACCTGCTTCTTAACCCTTTTCATCAACCGGGAGTTTCTTGCCATGCCCAACACGTAATCAACCCCGTTTTGCTCACACCACCTCATAAGCTCGTCCCGGCAGAACCCCGTGTCCCCTCGTATGATAATCCCAGTGTCTTTCCACTTCCCTCGAATCCCGGAGATAATCCTCTTCAGTTCTTCCTCTGCTCCCGCCGCAGAATCCTGGTTGGCTTCGCGGAGCCGGCACCCAAGCAGATGGCGCCCGCAGAATATGTAAGAGGGGGTGTAGCAGTACCCCCCGTAATAACCGTGATAAAACCTGCCCTCCTGATTTCCGTGCAGGGGATCGTCCGTGATGTCTATATCGATCACTATCTTCTTCGGCCTTTTTTTGTGGAACCTGATGAACATATCCACAAGCAGTTTGTCAATCGCCCCAAAGTCAGCCTCTATCTTCTTGTAGCGATCCGTCCCCCCGGTGGTAAGCTCCATGCGGTTTACCGTGCTCTTGCCCGCAAGGGGAGCAGAGGTACCGCAGAACATGGATGCTATGGGATCCCCTCGGAACCTGTCATGGTCGTTCACGTCTTCGTAACCCAAGCAGATTGCCAGCACCCGCTGGGCCACTATGGAGAATACGGGGTGGGTGATGTAACTGGGGTTTCGATGATCAATGAAGCACTCGGCGAACCTCCTGATAACTCCAAAACGGTGTTCGGCTTCGCGAAGCAGGGCAATGCCGCCGTCGGAACTTACTTTGTCAGAGTCGAATTTAGCAATTACTTTGCGGGTTCTTTTAGAACCGGGGCTGTTTGTGGATGTTTCGAGAGTTTTGAAGGGTAGAAATTCGATTTGTTCCGTGTTACACTGTGTACTCATGAGGCCGTTGTTCTCCTGTGTTTTAAGTTACTGTAATAACTGTATTATAACACATACAACGGCCTCTTTCTATACCTCCTTGTGAGAAATCCGGGCTAGAGGAGTCTTAGGCCCCAGATGCCTTTCGAATATTTCCCCGTAGTTGCCTACGGCTGAAATTGCGTTAACGGCCCACTTCTTGTCAAGACCGAGCATTTCGCCCATGCTGCCTTCGGTGCCTAGAAAACGGTTCATACCCGGATTATTTCCAGACTTCTTAGCGAGTTTCTTGACGTTTTTCTGGGTGACGCCCATCTCTTCTGCGATAATCAGCGCGTTAACCACCCACTTTCCGATATCAGCCCAACGGTCATCGCCGTGGCGCACCGCGCCGCCCAGGGGTTCTTTTGAAATGATTTCGGGAAGAATCACATGCTCTGAAGGATTTTTCAGCGCCGCTCGCGTAGAGGCTAAAGCCGATGCGTCGGTTGTGTACACGTCGCATCTTTTGCTTTCATACATGATGATGCTCTCTGCGTTGGTTCCGGTATTGAGATGCTCGTACTTCATTTTGTTGAATCTGAAGTAATCCGACAAGTTAAGTTCCGTGGTGGTGCCGACCTGGACGCACACTGAAGCCCCGGCCAGCTGTTTTGCTGATGTTACCCCAGGACTTTTGCGGATTAAAAAGCCCTGACCATCATAGTAGTTAACGGGCAGGAAGGTCAGTTTCAGGTCAGCGTCACGACTCAGCGTTTCGGTGGTGTTGCGGAACAGTATGTCGCCTTCGCCAGCATTTAGCTGGGCAAAACGCGTTCTATTCGTAGACGGTACGAAATTTACCTTGTCACCGCTTCCCAGCACGGCAGCGGCTACGGCGCGGCAGAAATCGACATCAAAGCCCTGCCAGCCGCCTTTTCCGTCTGGAGAGGCGAATCCGGCCAAGCCCGATGAAACAATACAGTTGAGCTTGCCCCGCGCTTTTACATCCTCAAGGGTGCCAGCATCAGCCATGACTGTGAATGAAAACAGTACGGCAATAATTGCCAGAAACTTCGTTACTCTCATATCTACTATCCTCTTAAGCAGGATGAAACGTCTTAAATTTAAGGATGAAATCAGATTTCTGCTCCCTCCCTTATGTAAAATAATCATATTTTCCATCAGTGATCCAGTATCTGGCTTAAAAACAGCTTCGTTCTTTCATGCTGCGGGTTCAGGAAAAAGTCATCGGGGTTGTTCTCCTCAATTATTTCTCCGTTGTCCATGAAGATGACGCGGTCGCCGACAGTTCTTGCGAATCCCATTTCATGGGTCACGCATATCATGGTGATCCCTTCGCTTGCCAGTTGAACCATCACATCCAGCACTTCCTTGATCATTTCGGGGTCAAGTGCCGATGTGGGTTCGTCAAACAGCAGTATCCGGGGTTTCATGCAGAGACTTCGCGCTATCGCCACGCGCTGCTGCTGGCCCCCGGAGAGCTGACCCGGGTACTTGTCCGCCTGCTCGGGGATCTTGACTCTTTCCAGATATTGCATGGCAATTGCTTTTGCCTCCGCAAGAGGCATTTTGCGGACCCATATGGGGGCAATGGTACAGTTCTCAAGCACCGTCAGATGCGGAAACAGGTTGAAATGCTGAAAGACCATGCCCACCTCGCGCCGAATGATCTCGATGTTCTTGATGTCATGGGACAATTCTATTCCCTCAACGATGATTTCTCCCTGCTGGTGTTCCTCCAGCCGGTTGATGCATCTGATTAATGTTGATTTTCCCGAACCCGATGGGCCGCATATAACGATTTTTTCCCCGACTTCGACATTAAGATTGATGTTTTTAAGCGCATGGAACTTGCCGTACCATTTGTGCACATCCCGCATTGTTACCGCATAGTTCCCCGCGGCCGATTTTGTTTTCTCATTCGCTGATTCAGGTTTTTGGGTCATTTGTGCCATGCTCCTTATCTTTTATGATCGGTTTCCAGTTTGTTTTCAAGGTGCTGTGAATATCTTGCCATCCCAAAACAGGAGATAAAAAAGAATATTGCCACGAACAGATAAACCTCGGTGGAGAGCCCCGTCCACCTTGTATCTGCGAGAGACGCCCTGCCTATTCCAAGCGGATCCAGAAGTCCGATAATAATTACCAGTGTCGTATCCTTGTATAGTCCGATAAAAGTATTCACTATGCCGGGTATGGAAATCTTCATCGCCTGGGGCAATACGATCAGCCTCATGGCGGACCAGTAGTTAAGCCCCATTGAATCCGCGGCTTCGAACTGTCCTTTCGGTATTGCCTGCAGACCTCCACGGATAACTTCCGCCATGTATGCCGACGCGAAAAGGGTAACCATAATCAGTACGCGCAGCAGAAGATCGAAAGTCACTCCTGGAGGGAGGAAATAATTAAGCATCGTTGAAGCTACGAACAGAAGAGTAATCAACGGTACTCCGCGGATAAACTCAATGAAGGCTATTGAAAATATTTGGATGGCGGGGAGCTTCGACTGACGACCCAGAGCCAGCAGAATCCCGATCGGTAATGAAAACCCGATGCCGGTTATCCCGATGACCAAGGTAAGCATGAAACCGCCGAACTGGTCGGTTTCGACAGGTGTAAGACCTAGTCCTCCGACCAGAAGCCATGCGGTGACGAATGGGAAGGCGACCGCGATATGAAGAGCGTATTTGCGATAAGGCGCTTTTTCAAAGAGTATCGGAAAGAGAGTGAAAATCAGCAGGACAAGTGAAAGATTCACCCGCCAGCGCTCAGCGACTGGGTAAAAACCATAGGTGAACAGGTTAAGACGTTCACCTATAATTGCCCAGCACGCACCGCCAGCCTTGGCGCTGCATTCATCTCTGCTTCTCCCGGTAAATGCCGCGTCAAGAAACAGCCAGTCCACAAGCGCGGGAACGGTTTCAATCAGGAACCAGAACGTCAGAAGCGTTAAGACTATGTTTGTGGGACTTGAGAAAAAATTTTTTCTTGTCCAGGCGTAGATTCCTATTACGTTACGAGGCGGCGGAAGATCGGGGTGTTCTCCAACTCTGTAGTTTTTTTGGTTTATAACTATTTCCTCCTAACGTTCAACCAGCCTGATTCGTTTGTTGTAGATGTTCATCGCGAAGGATATTAGCAGGGATAATGAGAGATACAGCAACAGCACGATAATCATGCATTCCATTTCCCTGCCCGTCTGGTTAAGCGTAATGCCGCCGATGGTGGCGACTATATCCATGTAGCCGATCGCGATGGCCAGAGATGAATTCTTGGCAAGGTTAAGATATTGCGAGGTAAGCGGTGGTACTATCACCCTCATCGCCTGGGGAATCACGACCAGATTAAGCGTTCTGCCGTGGTTTATCCCAAGGGCCAGGGACGCTTCGGTCTGCCCGTAATTGACGGAGATGATGCCGGCCCTTACTATCTCGGCGATAAACGCGGCTGTATACAGGGAAAGCGCGAGCCAAAGCGCGGTGAATTCAGGCCTGACCACCAAACCTCCGCTAAAGTTAAATCCCGTCAGCGCGGGTATCTCAAACGTGATCGGACCACCTATCAGAAAATAGGAGATAAACGGAATTCCCAGCACGGCCCCCAGCGATATCCAGAACACCGGGTAGTGCTCTCCCGTTTTTTTCTGTATATCCGCCGCATATCTGCGGAACCATATTGTGAAAACAATTCCCGCGGCGAACAGGCCCAGAATCACCAGAAACAGAGGTTCAAAAATCGGTTTGGGGAAAAAAAAGCCGCGATTAGTCAGAAACGCGATATCGCCGAGACTTTGCGCCTCTCTGGGCACGGGAAGCGTATTAACTAGGATCCCGTATACAAGGAGTATGTGGAGCAGTACGGGTACATTCCTTACGTAATCAATATAGATGTGGGCAAGCTTGCTTGCCAGCAGGTTTTTCGACAGCCGCAGAACGCCCAGCGAGAATCCAAGAACCGTTGCCAGAACTATGCCGCTTACCGCCACCAGAAGGGTATTTAGAATTCCCACCAGCATTGCGCGGAAGTGAGTGGAACGGGACGTGTATTCTATTAGATGCTGATTTATATCATAGCTTGCGGGCTCCTGCAGATAGCCGAAACTAAACCCTTTGCCTATTGCTTCAAGGTTGACAATGGCATTTCTTACTAGGTAGGTGAACAAGCCGAAGATCAGCACGACTGCGAGGATCTGAATAATAACGGATCGGGAATGCTCATCCCTCCACAATCGATACAGAGAAGCTTTTGGATCCATCACATTCGTGCTGCGGCTTCGGATTGAATCATTATTGACGTTTACTCATGATCAGCGAACAGGCGCTGCGTACAAAATTCCCCCTGCTTTCCGGGAAGCATTAAGCCCCCTTTCAAGCGCTAGAGGAGTCTTAGGCCCCAGATGCCTTTCGAATATTTCCCCGTAGTTGCCTACGGCTGAAATTGCGTTAACGGCCCACTTCTTGTCAAGACCGAGCATTTCGCCCATGCTGCCTTCGGTGCCTAGAAAACGGTTCATACCCGGATTATTTCCAGACTTCTTAGCGAGTTCCTTGACGTTTTTCTGGGTGACGCCCATCTCTTCTGCGATAATCAGCGCGTTAACCACCCACTTTCCGATATCAGCCCAACGGTCATCGCCGTGGCGCACCGCGCCGCCCAGGGGTTCTTTTGAAATGATTTCGGGAAGAATCACATGCTCTGAAGGATTTTTCAGCGCCGCTCGCGTAGAGGCTAAAGCCGATACGTCGGTTGTGTACACGTCGCATCTTTTGCTTTCATATGCGACGATGCTTTCTTCATTGGTTTCGGTATTGACAGGCTCGTACTTCATTTTGTTGGCTCTGAAGTAATCCGCCAGGTTAAGTTCCGTGGTGGTGCCGGTCTGGATGCACACTGAAGCCCCGGCCAGTTGTTTTGCTGACGTTACCCCAAGACTTTTGCGAATTAAAAAGCCCTGACCATCATAGTAGTTAACGGGCAGAAAAGTCAGTTTCAGGTCAGCGTCACGACTCAGCGTTTCAGTGGTGTTGCGGAACAGTATGTCGCCTTCGCCAGCATTTAGCTGTGTAAACCGCGTTTTATTCGTAGTCGGTACAAATTTCACTTTGTCCCCGCTTCCGAGCACGGCGGCTGCCACGGCGCGGCAGAAATCAACATCGAAACCTTGCCAGTTGCCTTTTTCATCCGGGGAGGCGAATCCGGCCAGTCCCGATGAAACAATACAGTTTACCTTGCCCCGTGCCTTTACATCCTCAAGCGTGCCTGCCTCGGCCACGATCGTGAATAAAAACAGTGCGGCAACTATTGTCAAAAATCTTGTCGCTCTCATGACTAAATCCTCCTTAAGATAAAATGTTTTGAATTACTATCGAAAAGAAGTGGACCCCAATGTTAGGACAGTTTTTTCGTTTTCTTAAGTGTATTCCCACCATTTCTAAGCCACTTTTGGTAATCCACGAGGCAGACCATAGTAAACCTGATCTGGCGTAGATCTATCAAGACCCTGATGACGCCGACGAGTGTTGTAAAAATCTATCCATCCCCCAATCCCTTCCTTCGCCGCGCGAACCGAATCATAGGCCTTAAGGTATACTTCCTCGTATTTTAAACTCCTCCACAATCTCTCAATAAACACATTGTCCATCCAGCTTCTCTTCCCGTCCATACTGATCCTTATGCCGTTTCTCTTCAACACCCCCGTAAATGCCTCGCTTGTGAACTGGCTTCCCTGATCAGTGTTGAATATCTCGGGCCGCCCATACTTGGCTATCGCCTCCTCCAACGCCTCCACGCAGAAACTCACGTCCATCGTATTCGACACTCTCCAGCTAAGCACCTTCCTTGAATACCAGTCCATAACACTCACCAGGTACACAAAACCCCTGGACATCGGAATATACGTCACATCAGCCGCCCACACCTGGTTTACACCCTCTATGCTCATTCCTCCAAGCAGATAAGGATATATCTTATGTCCCTTGCCCCTGTGGGTGGTCCTAGGCCCGGGATGCAGCGCCGCAAGCCCCAGCAACCGCATCAACCTGGCCACCCGCTTGCGATTCACGCAGATTCCATGCCTGTCCAAAATAGCGTCCCGCAACCTTCGGGAACCCTTGAACGGATATTCAAGATATATCTCATCGATAAGCCTCATCAGTTTCTCATTCTCCAGCGACAGCTCCCTGAGGCGATAATAAACGCCTGAGCGATTTATGTTGAGCAGCCTGCATTGTCTTACCACGCTGAGATCATGACTACGGTCCACAAGCTTCTTTCTTCGCGCCCGCTCTAGCGACCGAGCGCTTTTGATAAAAAATCTATCTCCAGAGTCAGCTCTCCGATCTTGGCATGCAGTTCCTTGGTATGAGCTTGCTCTTCTCCCTTTTTATCCCGGGCGCCTTGGTAGACACTCTCGGCACCCTCCAACAACTGTTTCTTCCACTCGGCAATCTGGTTTGGATGCACGTCAAACTGCCGGGCGAGCTCACTAACTGTTTTGTCTTCTCTGATTGCCGCCAGGGCTACCTTAGCCTTGAACCCCGGTGAATGATTACGCCTTTTACGTCTCATAATGAACCTCCAGTATATGATTTTACTCTACTGCAGGAACACACTTAAGACGCTGTCCTGTTTTTGGGGTCCACTTCTAAAACCACCTACGCCTATCCTTACATACAATCATATTTTTCGGTTTTTTGCAATTGGGAATTTAAGTGTAAAGAAAATGTTTTTTCGCCGATTCCGAAAGCGGTTAGCGATAAGATGAATTAAGGATGGGTAACCGGTCAGTATTTATAAAATCCACAATCATTTGGGACTTTCTACCGTGGCATTCATAAACCCGGACAAGCAGACAGAAAAGCAAGGCGGATTAGGTTAAAAGAAAGTAGTCGAATTGTTACCATGAGCGAAAGAGAGTTTCCAGAAACTATATCTCAGCCGAAATGTCGGTTCCATGGCAGAGGGTGCGCCACAGCAAGGAATGTCGCTGCACTTATCCGTCTTCTTCCTTTATCCTAGTGAAAAGATTCTCTCCCTTCTTCACGACCGTTCCGGGTTTCGTATTTCCCCAGTCCGTATCTTGAGCATCGATCTCGGGAGACAGACCGATTTTCCTTCGGATTTCACGGGCGGTTTCCGGCAGAAACGGGTAGATGAGAAGGGAAATCACCCTGATGCTCTCGGCAAGCGTCCAGAGCACTGTTCCAAGTCGTTCCCCTTGTTCTTCCTGCTTTGCAAGTTTCCAAGGCGCCGTGTTATCAACGTATCTGTTTACAAGCGCTATGAATTCCCATATACGGGAAAGCGCCTTGTTAAAAGCGAGTTCTTCAAGATCAGAGCTGACTTGCCGGGCCGTCTCGCGGTAGAAATCCTCTATCTCCTTCTCATTTTTCGACAGTTCTGCAGGATTCGGAACGACCCCTTCAAAATATCTCTCAATCATCCCAAGCGAGCGGCTCACAAGATTTCCAAGCCCGTTTACGAGTTCTCCGTTCACGCGGCTTACAAGTGATCTTTTCGAGTAGTCCCCGTCTTGTCCGAAAGGTATTTCGCGAAGCAGAAAGTAGCGGAACATCTCGGAGTTAAACTCCTCCACCACCTGATAGGGATCAATAACATTCCCCAAAGATTTTGACATTTTCTCCCCCTCGACCGTCCACCACCCGTGCGCGAAAACGGTTTTCGGCAGCGGTAGTCCAGCCGACATCAAAAATGCGGGCCAGTAGACCGCGTGGAACCTGAGTATGTCTTTTCCCACAAGATGTATGTCAGCCGGCCAGAACTTCTCAAGGTCCTCGGTTTTTTCAGGGAACCCCAGGGACGTCAGGTAATTCGTGAGAGCGTCGAACCAGACATAGACAACATGTCCTTCGGCGTCGGGAACCGGAATTCCCCATGAGAAATTCGTCCTGCTTACGCTCAGATCCCTGAGTCCTCCCTCGACGAAACTTACAACCTCGTTTCTTCTGTAATCAGGTTTTATGAACTCTGGATGTTCATTGTAGTAACGCAGAAGGGGCTCCTGGTATTTCGATAGCCTGAAGAAGTAGCTTTGCTCCTTTATTTTTTCCAGGTGGGGGCGGTTTTTTTCAGGAAGTTTCATTATCTCTTCAACCTGGGTTTCGGTTATGAAAACCTCGTTTCTTACGTCGTACCACCCTTCGTATTCGTCAAGATATATATCCCCGTTTTTCTCTACCAGCCTCCAGATCTCTGAGACCGCTTCGTGGTGGCGCGGTTCGGTGGTTCTTATGAAATCGGTGTTTGAGATGCCGAGGACCTCCCAGAGGTTCTGGAACTTCACTACTACCCTGTCGGCAAGTCCTATGGGAGTTTCTCCGTTTGTCTGGGCGGTTTGTTCTATTTTTCTTCCGTGCTCATCGGTTCCCGTAAGGAAGTAGACTTCATATCCCGAGGCGGCCTTGTGTCTTGCGATCGTATCGGCCGCTATGGTTGTATAGGCGTGACCTATGTGCGGTACGTCGTTTACGTAGTAAATTGGTGTTGTTACGTAAAAACTCTCTTTTTTCATGGCTTCCGTCTTTCAGGGCGAAAAATATCCGGGTCCGCATTAATAAAACACAATCAAGCGTTATTTCAATTATTTCCTGCGAGATACAGTACCTATTCAAATGACATAGTTCTGACTCGGGGCTGATTCGGATGCCGTGGGAAGAACGGAGAAAGCCTGGAGTTTGAAGATTTCCAGAAATCTTTCCCTATAGAGAATCAGGTTTTGTTAATCGTGGCCTCGGCAAGCTGAAGCTGTTCCATGATCCATCCGAAATCAGGGGTGTCGCCAAGGATCATTCTCCCCATTTCTGAGTAATCCCGTTCGATCACTGCGCGTGGCTCTGCCTGCGGAACCAGTCTGAGTGATCCGGGGACGGCTTCTTCAAGCCGTTTCCAGGCCTGCCGGAAGGCTATGGTATTGTGAGCGCGGACTTCGTCCAGAAGGCTGATGTTGGACAAGGCGGATCTGCCGGTTTCGGTCGCCGTGATCATGGCGACGTCATAGTAATGGCGCGAAATGCGCTGTTTCTCAGTCGGAAGGCGTCCCGCGTCCCGGTAGCCGCAATGTACGCCGTGGAGTATCAGCAGTTTATCTAGGTAGGTTCGCTCAGGAGTAATGACCGTGATGTTTTCCGCGTCAAGCGACCAGTCGGGCAGTTTGTCGGCGATATAGGGAGTTACGGTGCGGGTCAGTCTGGGGTCCAGAGCAGACCTCGCTCCTGCCTCTATTTTTACCTGCGGTACCACATAGGCGTTATCGCTGCCGGAATAGAGCGAAGGATATTCGACAAGGAGAGTCTGGCGATCCGGGTCGCTCGAATCCGGATGTACTTGGCACCCACCAGCGATCTCGTCAACCAGCGTCGTCAGGTCTCTTTTCAGGTCCGTGAGAATATAGTCGCTGCATGCCGTCCTAAGCTCTTCAAAGAGGGCCTTTCTTTTCTTGTTTGAAAGATCCTCCGCGACGGTTGGGTCCCGTTCCCCCTCAAAGCCGAGATCCTCGCGATAGACGACTATGTCTATGTCTTCTGAGAAACGCTGGACGAGTCCGAACGCCTTGGACAGAGATGTGCCGCCCTCGAAAAGCAATTTCGGATGTTCGTCAGGCAAATTGTTGAAAAGCAGATTGAGGACGAGACAGACCCAAAAGTCTTTCTCCATATATTCAGCTTCTGTGTCAAGGTGCTCTGCCGCCTCCTCAAATACATCCATTCTGTCTTGCTTCAAGAGATGTAGGAAGGATTTGAAGCTCTTGTTCATGATTTAACTACTTGATCGCTCGTAACGTCACGTATAATCTGTTGCATCCAGGGGGGCAGGTAGCGGATGTTCTGCGACAGGTCAAGCTTTACATAGTCGGGAAGCCGGCGCCTTAAGATCGGAACGACATCAGGGTCCGCACCGGCGTAGGGTCCGAGCCACCGTAGCGCTTGGATTACTGGCCCCCCGGGCTCCCCCGCCCACCGCATGACGCTTGGGGGTGAATGGCGAAATCGGACCGTCCTTCTGCCAATCTTAGTCGTCCTTGAGGAACTGTCCGTATCGTAGATGTACTTTGCGGGTACTCCGTTGGTTAGGCCAAGCATGTTCGCGGACTTCATTCCGTCGGGTAATACCCTGGCATCGTCCCGCCGTACAATTGCCGCTATTGCGGCATCCAGATTGACCGGGGCGACCCGCTTGAGTATGTTGCTCATCCTCGGCACATCGTACAGACCGCGACCGATCCTGCGTAGCCGCCCGTCTCTGGTCAAGCGCGACAATGCTTGATCGACAGCCGCACGGCTCCCTAGGTCCACAAAATCCTTCGGCGTGCATACCCATCCTGTTTTCCGCCTCGAAACTCTCTTCATAATTCTATCAGCAATGCCAGCCACTTAAAAACGCTCCTTTCGTTCATCGTTTCTTGGTTTTTGTCAGAAACTTATAGTATTTTTCTTACATTGTCAATGGTACTAAACGAGTTTTTGATGACTTTGCTTTCATTCGTTTCACCCTCGATTTTTGTCAGAAACTTATAGTATTTTTCTTACATAAAAAACGGAATCCGACAACTTCCAACTAGTTTTGTTCCCAGGGTGTAAATTCTTAAGAAATACCGAAGTATCAATCAGGACAGCTGTCAAAACGCCGCCGCGGGATGGGCTGAAGCTCGGGTTGGCTGCTACCTGATTTGGCAAGCCTCCGTGTGCTCTCCCTTTCCACCAAGGCTTTTAAAGCTTCCTGAACCAGTTTTGATTCTGAGCTAATTCCGGTGATGTACCGTGCCCGGTCCAGTAGCTCATCGTTTATATTCATCGTTATTTTCATCCTTAATTGTACAGCGACAATCAACTTAGGACTTTTGCGACAAACAAGATGAGACTCTGGGGAGATGCTGTCTGAAACTCCAGTCGGGCTACGCCCTCCTTCCGTTTCAGACAGCATCTCCCCAGATTTTTTTGAATTTCTTTCGGTGTTCACGACCGGCCGGGTAAGAACCCCGCTCAATCTATTGAGCGGGAGGTTCACGATGGCAGGTCAACATATAACTGACGAGCAAAGGAGGAAATTCATGAAGCTCAAACAAACTTGTTCTACGGAAACCGCGGCTGCCAAAGCGGGTTTCAGCCGCTCTACCGGTTTCCGAATCTCCAAGGACCCGCAATCAGGAACTAAAAACAAGCCCCGGGGGAGCCGACGTCCCGATCCTCTGGATGGCATTTTCGATTCCCGGGTAGTTCCCATTCTCAAGAACTGTCCGGATATACGTTCCGTCGCGGTGTTCCGCGAAATAATGAGAGAAAATCCCCAGCTTGACCCGGGAGTTCGCAGGACTCTTGAGAGGCGTATAAGGGCGTGGAGAGCGGAACATGGCGCTGACAAGGACGTCATATTCCGTCAGAAAAAGGAACCGGGGCGCGTGGGGATCTCCGACTTCACCACCATGAACTCCCTTGAGATCACGATTGCCCGAAAGAGATTTGATCACAAGCTCTATCACTTCCGCCTTCCCTGGTCGGGGTTCGTTCACGCCACGGCAGTGCTTGGAGGGGAGAGCTTCGCCGCTTTCTCCCGGGGTCTCAGCGAAGCTTTGGGGATGCTGGGCGGCGTTCCTCGGGAGTGCCGCACCGACAGTCTCTCGGCGGCTCTCCGCAATCTCAGCAAGGACGAGGTCGAGGACATGACCGCAAGCTACAGGGAGTTTTGCGCCCATTACGGGATGGCGCCGACGCGCAACAACCGCGGGGTCGCCCACGAAAACGGGGCGATAGAGAGTTCTCACGGTCACCTGAAAAGGGAGATAGGGGACGCTTTGGCGCTTCGGGGTTCCCGGGACTTTGCAGATCTTGATTCTTACCGCGACTTCATAGCGGAACTGCTAAGCGGTCTAAACGCCCGGCGCGTGGAGCGCATAGAGACCGAGCGCAAGGTGCTTGGGTCTCTTCCGCCCCAGGACGGGGAGTTTTATCGGCGTGAAAGCGTAAGGGTTACTTCTTCCGGCGGTTTCATGCTCAAGGGAGTGTTCTACACGGTCCCCTCTCGTCTCATAGGGCATCGTCTCGCGGCGCGTCTTTACGATGAGAGAGTAGAGTTGTACCTGGGAGACCGTCATCTGCTTACCCTTGAGCGCAGGAGAAGAGGATCTTCGGAGAAAACGGCTTACGCGGTCAATTATCATCACGTGATTCATTCGCTTCGGCGCAAGCCGGGGGCGTTTATGAATCTGGTTTACCGTGATGAGCTGTTTCCCCGGGAGGAGTGCAAGCGTTGTTTTGAGCTTGCTGTTGAACTTCTCTCGGGGCGGGAGGCATGCGGAGTCGCGGTAAAGCTTCTGGCTCTGGCCCATGATTACAGTTGCGAAGCCCAGCTGGCTTCGGCGATAGGGAAATGCGTTTCTGTGGGAGAACTTCCCGACATCGATGAGCTCAAAGAACGGTTCACGGTGAAAACGGGGCCTATGCCCGGAGTCGACGTCCATAGAGGCCGCCTCGACAATTACGGCTCTTTATTTGAAACGGGAGGACAGAGATGAATACGAAACCCAATGAAAAGGTGGTGGAGATCGGAAAAGCCGACCTTGACCTCATGTTCCGCGAACTTCGGCTGCCCGCGATCAGGCAGATGTGGGAGCGGTTCGCCGAACGGGCGGATACCGAGGGGTGGCCCGCGGCCCGGCTGCTCGCAACTCTCGCGGATCTTGAACTTGCCGAGCGGCAGCGGCGCAGGATACGCCGCCACTTGGGCGAAGCCCGTCTTCTTCCAGGAAAAACCCTTGAGAACTTCGACTTTGACGCGGTTCCCACTATATCCAAACCCACGGTCATGGCCCTGGCTTCAAACGATTCGTGGCTAAGAGGCGGACACAATGTGATAATCTTCGGCCCTCCGGGGGCGGGCAAGAGTCATCTGGCTTCGGCAATCGGCTTGTCTCTGGTGGAGAAGGAGAAACGGGTGCTGTTCACCCGTACGACGGATCTTGTTCAGAAGCTCCAGACGGCTCAAAGGGAACTGTCCCTTGAGAACATGCTCAACAGGCTTGACCGCTACGACCTGCTGATTCTTGACGATCTGGCCTACGTGCGCAAAGATCACGCCGAAACAAGCGTGCTGTTCGAACTGATATCGGTCCGTTATGAGCAACGTTCCGTGCTCATTACCGCCAATCAGCCGTTTACCGAATGGACAAAGGTGTTTCCTGACGAAAACACCGCGGTGGCAGCGGTGGATCGCCTTGTGCATCACTGCGTGATACTTGAGATGAACGTGGAGAGCTACAGACGCCGTCAAGCCATGGAACAGAAGAAAAAACAGGGAAGACCCGCGAAGTTCGCCACCGAAAGCGACACATCCGGCTGACCCCCACCCCCCGAACAGGCTGTTGTCCGGCCCCGGATATCCGGGGCCGGCCCTTCCCGCGCACCTTGGCGGAAACATCATTGGAAAAACATTTTTGCAATCCCCAAAATACCTCGGTATCGTTCTGTCGTCGCGACGCCGAGAGTCTCATCTTGTTTGTCGCGCTACACTTAATGCTCCGTATCCGATATTTGGTCATATTTTACATGAGTTGGCGAGAGGGTCTGCTACTTCAGGAAGTTGCAAGCGGATTGAGTCCGTTACCGGGAAAGCCTGAGGAGGAGGTTTTCAAGAGAAACCTCGACGTTTACGTTATTCTCAGAAATCCTTGCCATTGTTTCCTCAAGAGCGACGAATTTACCCAGAAGTTCGGATACGTCCCTTTTTTCCGAGTATTCGCTTAGCCGTTCAATAAGGTCAGTATTCACTATCTCCTCTTTTTTCCCGGAAGTTTTGAGAATCACCGAATCGCGAAGCCACGTGGAGAGAATGTCAAAGACCGTTTTCAGTTCTTCCGGTCCTTTCCCCTTTATGTCTTTCTGTATCTTTTCCACGGAATCAAAAAGGGTAAGCGGCTTTTTGCCGTCTACGGCCATTACGCAGCCTATGTATTCAGCCCTTTTACGAAGGTACTCTTCGTCGGTATTAAGCGCCCTCGAGATGCTGCCTCCCGATATTCTCGAGACAAGCTCCGGGTCATTCCCCCCGGGTTTTTCTTTTTCCAGAAACCTTTCTACCTCCTTCGTCTCAAGAGGCTGAAACACCACCGACTGGCATCTTGATCTTATGGTCGGCATGAGCAGGTCGGCAATCGTTGTTATGAGGATTATGACGGAGTTCGGCGGCGGCTCTTCAAGGGTTTTCAGAAACGCGTTCTGGGCGTTGAAATTCATTCTCTGCGCGTCGTCGATTATGAAGACCTTGTACGGATTCTCATAGGGCGCCAGATGAATCAGACGCTCTATGTCCTGTCTTACGTGGCCTACTTTTATCGTTTTCTCGCCCGGGTATCCGAACACAAGAACGTCGGGGTTAAGGCCTTTTTCGGCTTTCGCGCACGAGACGCATTCACAGTCCAGATTTTCCGTTTCTCTCTTTGCGCAGTTTATAAGTTTCGCAAAACCGATAGCGACCAGTTTTTTCCCCACGCCCTCGGGTCCTGAGAAAAGGTAGGCGTGTGAGATGCGGTTTTTCCGGACCGAGTTTTGAAGAAATTCCTTCTGGGGTTCGTGTCCTATGATTTGTGGAAATCCCATAAGTTTTTATCTTACCGGCAAGCGCAGGGGTCTTCTATGGACGATGAATCTTTATCTTGCGTTTTACCCTGATGTGGCTTCTTCAAGGAGCAGGGCTATATGAACCGGAGTTGCCTCCGTGAAATGGGATACCTGCTCGAGGCAGGAGATGCCCGTGACGCAGACCCTTCCCGTTTCGCCGAGACTCCTTATCTTCGGGAAAAGACCGCATTCCCCCATGGCTTTTGATATATCGTAGTGCTCTTTTTCGTAACCGAAACTCCCCGCCATCCCGCAGCACCCGGCATCGCTCGGCTTCGCTTCGTAGCCCAGGTTTTCAAGAAGTGACAGGGTTTTTCCGAAGTCGCCCACGGATCTTTCGTGGCAGTGTCCGTGAACTAATATGTTTTCACGTTTTTGCTTTCCTGGATCTTTCTCGTGGAGATTTTCCCATTGCGCGCAAACGAATTCGCAGATCGAGTGGATGTTAGGGACGAGCGCGTCAAGAGATTTGTTTCCAGGAAGAAGATCAGCGTATTCATCCCGAAACGCAGACAGGCAGCTGGGTTCTGAGAAAACCACGGGGATGTTCCTTTGCGCGTAACCGGAGAGAACGTTTACGTTATGAATTGCATTTTTCCTGGCTTCTTCCACCATCCCGATACTCAGCATCGGCCGCCCGCAGCATCTTCTTTGCCTCTCGAGAAGCACGCGGAAACCGAGACTTTCAAGCACTGCGGTAACGGCTTTTCCTATTTCGGGATAGAAAAACTCAGACCACGTGTCGTGGAAATAGACCACCTGTTTTCCGTTTTCAGTCTTTTCCTTTCTTTTCTGAAACCACCCGCTGAAGGTGTCTTCGGCCATGGGGGGAAGGGATCTTCTTCGGTCAATTCCCACAAGGGAGAGCAGCTTTCGGGGAAAAGAGCCCTCAAGCGCCCGGCTTAAAAAGCGTGGAAGGGTGCTACGTGCGGAACTTATCTCGTGCACGCGCGCAAACAGCCTGTCTCTTGCCGTAAACCCCGTTTTGTCTTTGTAGAGGGCGAGAAACTCGGTTTTCATCTTGCCCACGTCAACCCCGGAAGGACATTCGGTCCGACACGCCTTGCATCCCACGCAGAGATCGAAAACATCGTAGAATCCTTTTTCGTAGATCATGTTCTCGTCCATGTTGCCCAGCAGAAGTTCCCGAAGAAGGTTGGCGCGCGCTCTTGTGGTATCGCCCTCATCAAGGGTCGCCCTGTAGGAAGGACACATTATTCCCTCGGCGGTTTTTCTGCAGACTCCCTGGCCGTTGCACATGGCGGCCGCCGCGGCGAGACCCCCTTCACGGGACCAGTCAAGAAAGGTGGTGATATTCCCCCCAGATTCCCTTATCCTAAGATTTGCGGAAGAATCTGCCCCACGGACTACTTTTCCGGGGTTGAGTATTCCCTGTGGATCAAAGATCCTCTTAAGCTCTTTCATGACGGAGTAGAGTTTTTCTCCGAAGAGCTTTTCGTTAAGATAGCTTCTCTGCAGACCGTCTCCATGCTCGCCGCTCATTACCCCTGAGTAGCGAAGAACAAGTTCAAGGGTTCGCTCGGAAAGCGCTACCATGTCGGATACTCCCTTTTGTTCCCGCAGGTCAAGAAGGGGCCTTATGTGCAGGCATCCGGCACTTGCGTGGCCGTAGAAAGCGGCTTTGAGACCAAATTCGCCGAGAAGAGAAATCACGTCCCTTGTATAGTCGGCGAGATTTTCCGCGGGAACCGAGACGTCTTCTATGCAAGGCACCGGTTTTTGCTTTCCCCTGTCGCTCATCAGGATGCCGAGCCCCGCTTTTCTTACGTCCCAGATTCTTTTCTGCTCATCCCCTCCGAGTACCGAAAACGCGGTTGCGCCCGGAACTGCGGACTCAATGAACCTCACGAGGCTTTTTGCCCTCTTGCTGGTCTGCATTTCGTCGTCTCCCTGAAATTCGACTACCAGGATGGCTCCCGGGGTTCCCTCAATGAAGGAAACAGCGGGGGAGAATCCTTTTTTTCCCCTCGCGAGTTCGATCAGCGTTCCGTCGATAAGTTCGATCGCCGAGGGGCTTTGGGAGAGAATTTCTGAGACCGAATCCATTGCCTCGGAAATTTCGCGAAACGAGATGACGCAAAGGGCGCTTGAGGAAGGTCTTTCCACGAGATTTAGCTCAAAATCAGTTGAGACCGCAAGTGTGCCTTCCGAGGATGCCAGGAGTTTTGCGGGATTGAACTGCTTATCCAGAAAGTAGTTAAGCGAGTATCCGGAGGCTCTTCTCCAGTGCTTCGGGAAATCGTTTCTGACAAGTTCTCCGTTTTCTTTTACTAGCGCGGCGAGTTTTTCGAAAAGATTCTCCGCGATGCCGTTTCCTTTCCCGTGCCTTTCGTAATTCCCCTTGGAAAGCTCAAGCGAAGACCCGTCCGCGAGCACGACGTTTGTGGAAATGACGTGGTCGCCCGCCATTCCGTAGAGTATGGAGTGAGCTCCGGTGGCGTTGTTCGCGACAGATCCTCCGACGGTGGCGACGCTTGCGCTTGAGGGATCCGGTCCGAACATGAGGCCTAGGGGCAAAAGGCTTCTGTTCAGGCTGTCAATGCAGATCCCGGGCTCGACCCTGACTTTCTTCCCTCCGGCGTCCACGTCGATCACCCTGTTCATGTACTTTGAGAGGTCGAGAATTATTCCTTCTCCTACCGCCTGCCCAGCAAGGCTTGTCCCCGCTCCCCGCACCGTGACCGGGATATTGCGGGCGGAGGCTTCCGAGATGGTGATCTCTACATCCTGGTGGTTTCTTGGGATTACGACCGCTTCTGGAAGAATTCTGTAGTTGCTCGCGTCCGTGCTGTAGATGGTCCGGTCAACGAGGCTTTTTCTTATTTCGCCCCGGATTTGGCTGCGAAGCGTCCTGCTCAACTCTTCAATTCTTGATCCTTCCATGGGAACCGATGCCGGCCGGAATGTTTCGGGACAAAAGACGGCGTGTGGGAGAAAAAGTCCTCAGGCCTCACCGTTTTCAAACGTCTTGAGAATCCCGTAGGTCGTGTCCCTTTCGGCCGGGATTCTGCCTATCTCTCTGGTGAGTTTCCTGAATTCTTCGGGCGGGAAGTACTGTCCGTAACTTGCGCCGGCGAAACGGGATATCTGCTCTTCCATGAGCGTTCCCCCGAAGTCGTTTGCCCCGGCGGTGAGCGAGAACTGGGCGAACTCAGGTCCCTGTTTGACCCAGGAAACCTGTATGTTGTTTATCCAGCCCCTGAGCATCATCCGCGAAACCGCGTACATTTTCAGCTGGTCAAGGTCGGTTGGCCCCTTCCTCACCTTTCCCTTGGAGTGAATGAACAGCCTGGTGTTCCAGGGAATGAAACGTAGCGGCACGAATTCCGTGAACCCTCCCGTTTCTTTCTGGATGTCTCTCAGAATTCCAAGGTGTATGGCCCAGTGGTGGCGCTTGTCAAGGTGTCCGTACATTATGGTCGAGGTGGTTCTCATCCCTTCTTTGTGTGCTTTTTTTACTACCCTTATCCACACTTCGGTCGGTATCTTCCTGGGGGCGATTATCTTTCTTACCTCCTCAACCAGAACCTCCGCCGCGGTGCCGGGGAAGGTGTTGTGACCGACATCCTTTAGTTTCCTTATGAATACCTCTTCCTCTATGCCGAGCGTTTTGGCGCCGTAGTAGATCTCGTAGGGAGAAAAGGCGTGGGTGTGCATCTCCGGCACGGCCTTTTTCACCGTTTTTATAAGCTCGACGTAGAAATTGCCGTCTATCTCGGGGTGCATGCCTCCCTGCATGCATACTTCCGTCGCGCCTATTTCCCAGGCTTCCACGGTTCTCTCAGCGACTTCGTCCATTGAGAGAAAATACGCTCTTTCGTCCCCCTCGTCCGCCATAAAATTACAGAAGCCGCAGTAGACATCGCATATGTTCGTGAAGTTGATGTTCCTGTTAACAACATAGGTAACCACATCTCCCACGTCTTCCTTTCTTATCTGGTCGGCGGCAAGCGCAAGGGCAGATATCTCGTCTGTATCCTCTATGCTGAAAAGATGAATACCGTCTTCAACCGAGATTTCCTTTCCCGAAAGCGCGTCTTCGATTATTCTCCCCGTCGTGCCGTTTATTCGTGACATTACCCCGTCAACGCCAATGGGTCTTCTATGCTCTATAGAGTCTATTATCTTGTTTATATCTTCCATTTTTCAGTTTATGGGAACATACCCGTTTTCATCCACGCGCTGCCTTACCTTGCCAAGGACGTAGGGGTCTATCCACTGCTCGTTTATATACTCGGGATACACGGGAAGCCTTTCCCGGAGCTCGTAACCCAGAGCGCTTACTTCCCTCTCCATTCTCTCAACCTGCGGCCACGGGGCCTCGGGGTTCACGTAGTCTATGGTGAGAGGCGACACGCCTCCCAGATCGTTTATGCCGGCCGTGAGGTAGAAAGTGAAGTTCCTGTTGTTAAGGTTAGGGGGTATCTGTATGTTCATCTTCCCTCCGAACACGAGCCTTGATATGGCGACGGTTTTCAGCATCTCGAGAAAATCGGCGGGAGGATGTTCTTCCATCCTTATTCCTTCCTTGGGGTTAAAGTTCTGAATTATTATTTCCTGCAGATGGCCGTACCTGCGGGAGAGTTCCAAAAGGGTGTAAAGCGAGTCGACCCTCTCCTCGAAAGTTTCCCCGATTCCAACCAGTATGCCGCTTGTCCAGGGAATGTTGAGGTCGCCCGCGTACTCCATCGTTTCCATCCTGAGTTTCGGGACCTTGTCCGCGCAACCATGGTGGGCATTTCCTTTCTTAAGCAGCCTCTCGCTTATGTTCTCAAGCATGAGGCCCATGCTGGGATTGCTCTTTCTGAAACCGGAGAGCTCTTCTGGGGTTGAGAGCCCGAGGTTCGTGTGGGGAAAGATTCCGTGCTCAAGCCCGGTTTTTCCCATGTCGATCAGGTACTCCGCGGTCGTTTCATAGCCGATTTCCCCCAGAGCGTCCCTGTATACCTGGTAGGCGAGTTCGGGCTTGTCGCCCGTAACGAAAAGAAGTTCCGTGCACCCGGCCTTTGCCCCTTTCTTGGCCATGTCAACGACCTCTTCGGGGGTCATGAGCAGCGCTCCCTCTCCCGGCTCTATCTTGAACGTGCAGTATCCGCAGCGGTCCCTGCAGAGCTGGGTCAGGGGTACGAAAACGTTTTTGGAGTAAGTTACGGTTTTTCCCTTCGAGCGGTTCCTGATAGCCGATGCGGCCAGAAGAAGGAAAGGAATTTCCTTGGGGAAAAGCTCCGTCAGGTAGAGGGCGTCTTCTCGCGTGATATTTTTTCCCTCTATGGCTTCTGATATTATTCTCTCAAGTTTCGGGGCCGCGCGAAGCTCCGAGAAGTCTCCTACGCCGAACGTGTCGAGCAGCATGGCGCTTTCGTTTGCGCCGAATGTCTTTTCCCAAGTCTCAGCTAAAAGGTCCATATACAGAAACCACCCGTTTCGTTTTCCGCGAGGAAGTAATTTCAACACCACCAATCCCGCCTGTAAGTATCTTATACTGGGGGCGTTTTTGTCAAGGAATGTATGGAGAGTTTATAGAGGAACCGCAGAGCTCCTTGCTCGAAAATGTGCCGAATTCAGAGTATTATATTACCTGAAATGACTCCGCTGAAGTCAGACAGACTGACGGGTCCGCCCGTCCCGCCGCGCCGGGACGATATCCGCGTGCGGGGGCGCACCCGTCTTTTGTGTTTCTCCCGCATCTTCCGCGATGTCGCCCGGGCCGCAATGTATCTTTTTCTCCTTGCCGCCATCGTCCTCGGCGCGCAGCCGGAACCGGCCCGCGCGCAGACCACCGCCACCTACACGGTAACGTTTAAAGGTAATTGGAACACTACTAGCACACCCGGCGGGGTTGTGGGCAGCGCGCATTTCACGACGTTAATCGGCGCCGTACACAACGGCGATGTAACTTTCTGGGAACCGGGCAGCACGGCCACCCCTGGCGTGGAGAGTGTGGCGGAAATTGGTGGCACGAGCACGTTCAAGTCGGAAATCACCGCTGCCGGCACAGCCGTGAAATCCACCGTCCAGGTCAGTGGAAACATCCCCCCCACGCAGCAGAAGACGTTTCCAGTCGAATTCAGCCGTACTCATCCCCTGCTTACCCTCTTGTCGATGATTGGTCCCAGCCCGGACTGGTTCGTGGGCGTCTCCCGCCTGTCTATGCTCGATGGATCGGGTGCCTGGCGATTCTCTCGCACTGTAAACCTGTTTGCCTACGACGCTGGTACAGAGGAAGGGGAAGAATTTTCGCTGAGCAATCCCGACACCAGCCCCCAGGGAACCATCACCAGTCTCAAGGGACAGGGCAAATTCTCCGATACGCGCATGGCGAGGCTGACCTTCACGCTCAATCAGAGCAACAACGCGCCCGAGTTCACTGAAGGTACGAGCACGGCTCGGAGCTTTGAGGAGACCGTTGGGGACGCGAGGGTGCAGAGTGCGGGCACCATCGGCGGGGCTGTAACAGCCACGGACGACGACAACGACACTCTTACCTACAGTCTTGAAGGAACGGACGCGGGGAAGTTCACTGTAGACTCAAACGGGCAGATAAAAACCAGAGTCGGGGAAAGCTATGACCGGGAGAGCAAAGCGAGCTACTCGGTGACGGTGGGGGTCAACGACGGAGAAGGGGGCACGGATACGATTGCCGTGACCATAAACGTTGACAATGAGATGGAGCCTCCCCTGGCTCCGGACGCGCCGTCAGTATCGGCAGCGAGCGCTACGAGCATTAACGTTACGTGGAATGCGCCGTCCAACACGGGCCGCCCGGCGATAACCAGCTATGACCTTCAGTACCGCCAGGGGACGAGCGGGAACTGGACGGATGTCCCGCAGGGGGACATAATCGGCACAAGTGCGATGATTGCGGTCCCCGACGCGAACGCACAGCACCAGGCTCGGGTTCTGGCGACAAACTCGGACGGGGACGGTCCGTGGTCTCAACCGGGAAGCAACGGGAACAGAAGGCCTCCACCCCCACCTCCGCCTCCGCCTACGACGGAAGCCGGGGAGGTGGATACCGACCGTGAATTAAGGGAATTCGTGGAGGATGCGGCGGAGAGAATTAAAACTTCAGACACCTTTGAGAAGATGCTTCGCCTCTTTGAGGAGTTCAGGGACGACGAGGGAAGCTGGAAAGACGGTTCCATGTACCTTGTTCTTCTCACCAAAAGAGGCGGGGTGTACTTTCACGCAAATGACAGGGAAGTCGAAGACTTGGACTGGTCCGGGATTCTTTTCTGTAAAGGAGAGGGGTCCGTGCTTGACAGGCAGGAGGGATGCTTCATTGAGTACGACGGCGAGAGGAGCGGTTACTCGCATCCGTTTTCCGCTTCGCATGTTCCTCTGGCGCACGGTGAGGAGGAACTCGTCCTTCTGGGCGGTTTCGATGAAACTCCCGAGGGGGAGCTTTTCACGGGGGAGATTGACGGACCGTCAACGGAAGCCGGGGATGTGGATACCGACCGTGAATTAAGGGAATTCGTGGGGGATGCGGGAAGAGTTCTTGGGGAAGCCATCGAGGACCCTGATATTGACCCCGCGGAGCTGCGGGGGATTCTGAGGCGGGAGGGGCCGTGGAGAGAAGGGGACGTCTACATTTATATCATGGATGAGACGGGGAGGTGGATATTCGACGGGGCTGACAGGAGCAGGGAGCAGAAGGACGAATCCGCAAAGCAGTACGTCAGGGATCTTCTAGCGGAGGCGGGCGAAGGGATTGTCGAATACAGGGAGGACGGTTTACTCAGAAGGGGGTACGCCGTAAGGGTAGAGGTTCCTTTAGATGCGGAGGAGGAAGTATACTTCGTGGGTTCCGGGTATCGCGTGGAGGAGCAGCCGGGCGGGAGTGACAGCGGCGGTGGAGGCTGCGCTGTCGGAGGAAGCGGTAGCGGCGGTGCGTTCGGCCTGTTTCTGGTGGCGTTGGCGCTGCTTCTAGGGGTTTTGCTTAAAAGACACTTGGCGGAAGACAAGACGCATTGAGGTGAGGCGGAAGTGTTCGCTTGTAACCGCTTAAGAGAAGCGGAACAGGCAATCTGGTTTTTGTGGTGAATATTCACCACGTAATGTATAATTACGCCCGAAAATCAATATCATGCAGCTCTGTTTTTAAAGTTCCCCGCAGGTCTTGCGTCCGGCGGAATTTAAAGACTCGAGAAGATTCGTCAAGCAGGTTTTTAGGAAATTAGTAAAGTCATGTCAAAACCGAAAGTTTTTCCACCCCCGCAAGCTGTTACCGAAGAAGCCCTGATCAACAGGGATGAATATAACTGGATGTATCGTCAGTCAGTTAAAGACCCGGAGGGATTCTGGGGCGCCCACGGCGAGCGGATTGACTGGATCAGGCCCTATACGAAGGTAAAGGACACAAGCTACGGCCCGGGGGAGATATCGATCAGGTGGTTTTACGACGGAACCCTTAACGTGTCGGCAAACTGCGTTGACCGCCATGCGGAGAGAACCCCTGATAAAATTGCGATCATATGGGAAGGGGACGACCCCGATGAAGACAAGGAGTTTACTTACGCGGAGCTTAAGAGCGAAGTCTGTCGCATGGCTAACGTGCTTAAGTCTCTAGGTGCTCGCAAGGGCGACAGGGTAACCATATACATGCCGATGATCCCCGAGGCCGCCTTCGCCATGCTTGCATGCGCGCGTATCGGCGCTATTCATTCGGTAGTGTTCGGAGGTTTTTCGCCGCACGCGCTTGCGGGGAGGATTTCTGACTGCTCTTCTGAAATAGTCATTACGGCGGACGAAGGTTTGCGTGGCGCTCGCAAGGTGCCTCTTAAGCTTAATACGGATAAAGCGCTTGAGGACGGCGAGGTGGACTCGATTGTAAAAAAAGTCCTGGTGGTGCGCCGCACGGGAGCGAACGTGTCTTGGGACGGGAAGCGAGACGTCTGGTATCACGAGGCCGCTGCGGAAGTTTCCGATGAGTGCCCGGCGGTGGAAATGGACGCGGAGGATCCGCTTTTTATTCTCTACACTTCGGGTTCGACCGGAAAGCCCAAGGGAGTTCTGCACACAACAGGTGGCTACCTCGTTTACGCTTCGATAACTCACCAGTATGTGTTTGATTACCACGACGGAGAGGTCTACTGGTGTACGGCCGATGTCGGTTGGGTTACCGGCCATAGCTATATCGTCTACGGACCGCTTGCAAACGGCGCCACAACGGTGATGTTCGAAGGAGTGCCGGGTTATCCGGACATGTCGCGTTTCTGGAGAGTCTGCGACAAGCACAACATCAGTATTTTCTACACGGCTCCCACGGCTATCCGCGCGCTTATGCGCGAGGGAGACGGGCCGGTTAAAAAGACCTCACGTTCCTCGCTTCGCGTTCTTGGCACCGTGGGAGAGCCGATCAATCCCGAAGCCTGGATGTGGTACTACGAAGTGGTCGGCGACGGCCGATGTCCCATAGTAGACACTTGGTGGCAGACCGAGACCGGGGGCGTTTTGATAACTCCGCTTCCCGGTGCGACGGATCTTAAGCCGGGTTCGGCCACGCTGCCGTTTTTCGGGGTTTGCCCGGAACTGGTTTCGGACGACGGCAATGTTTTGGAAGGTGCGGCCGAAGGAAATCTCTGCATAGCTGATTCATGGCCGGGACAGGCGCGCACTGTGTACGGCGATCACGACCGTTTTATCGAGACTTATTTCACCGCTTATCCGGGCAAGTATTTTACCGGCGACGGCTGCCGCCGCGACGAGGACGGTTATTACTGGATCACTGGGCGCGTCGATGACGTTATAAACGTGTCGGGTCACCGTATGGGTACGGCCGAGGTGGAAAGCGCTCTTGTATCGCACGGAAGCGTCGCCGAGGCCGCGGTGGTCGGCTATCCGCACGAGATAAAGGGCCAGGGAATCTATGCCTACGTGACCCTGAACGCCGACTCTGCACCCTCGGAAGAACTGCGCGGCGAACTGGTTAAGTGGGTGAGAAAGGAAATCGGACCGATTGCTTCACCCGATCTTATACAGTGGGCCCCAGATCTTCCGAAAACCCGCTCGGGCAAGATCATGCGCCGGATTCTGCGTTGCATCGCCGCCAATGAGTATGCCGATCTCGGTGATACTTCGACGCTTGCTGACCCGTCTGTGGTTGAAAACCTGATTGATAATCGCATGAACCGCTGAGTATTACATGGTCTGGACTATCAGTCTTCAGGTTCGCTAGTATGCGTAGGATAATGAAGACTTTACAAACATGGAATCCCGTTCCATGATTGTAAGCGGACAAGATTAAGACGAACGGTTGATAACGAATTTCTAGGCACTCCAGATGAGACTTAACAGATTCCTTTCCAAGTGTGGAATAACATCAAGAAGAAAAGCGGACAACCTTATAAAGGCGGGACGGATAACTGTAAACGGGGAGGTCGTCAGTACTCTCGGGTCCGTGGTGGACGAGCTTGCCGACGCTGTGCTTCTCGACGGAAAATCCGTACGCACTGAGAGGAAAAGATACTTGATGCTTAACAAACCCCCTTTTTACCTTACTTCCCTTAAGTCCATGGAAGACGGAAAAAAGACGATAACGTCTTTTCTGGGGGATATAGAACAGAGGGTTTATCCCGTCGGGAGACTTGATTACGACTCGGAGGGACTTTTAATTCTCACAAACGACGGAGAACTCGCAAACAGGATACATCACCCCAAATACATGGTAGTAAAAACTTATCTGGCCGAAGTCTCGGGAGAGATACCAGATAATCTTGAAGCAGTGCTCAAGGATGGAGCGGAAGTCGAAGGGCGTTTTACAAAGCCGGATTCTGTCGACGTCCTTAAAACGTCTTCTCAGCGCGTGCGGGTCAGCATTTCCTTTCACGAGGGTAGAAACCACTTGGTAAAAAAATATTTCGAGGCCTTCGAGCTCAAGGCTGCGAGGCTTAAGAGAATTTCGTGCGGCAACGTGCGTCTCGGCGAGCTTCGCAGGGGAATGTGGCGCGATTTGAACCCGGGAGAACTAAGGAGCCTTCAGAAGATGACGGGGCTTCTTCCCCGCAACTTAGAAGAAGCCGGCCGGTGAGCGGTTTCTCCGCCCCGAGTAGGTATCGGGGAATCTTCCCGGGAATTATCCAGGAGAGGTAGAAAGGGCGTTTCCGCGCAGACAAAGCACTCCTCTGCATCCCCCGTGAACCCTGAAAAAAAGCTGCTTCCCTGACTTGGTGGAAATCAGGGCTCATCCGGACGCGGGGCAGGGATAAGGGTTCTTTCGGATTTTCGGGAGGTCTCAGCCCGCATCCCCGCAATGCCCGTGGGAGAGGTGACGGGCGGAGGCGAAGCTTGCCGAACAACCCGAAACCGGGCGCTGGTTCGTGCAAGCCCCGCCCCGGTGCCCTAGCTGTCTTCGGAACTCTCTTTCCCGTGCCGGTTCCCAGCTCCGGCCCCGGTACGCTTTACTTCTAATCAGGGCAGGTAATCTCCCCCGCGAACATGCTGTAGGTTCCCACGGAACCGTCGGATGCAGACATGCCGATCAGGTAGTCGCCTCCTCCGCCAGTCTTGACCTCGACCTCGATCTTGGCGTCGTCTCCCGTGCCGCTGTTATCGTCGTCGTAGGAGGAACAGAATGTCCGGGAATCCGTTACATCGCTGGGCGTGATGGTGAAGCACCGCGAGTCCGCAGAGCCTATGTTGTCAAACTTCTCCGGGTCCATGTATACCGTTTCGTAATAAAAAGTATCGTCGCCTGGATCGAACGGATACTCTATGCCCAAGCTATGGTAGTAGTAGTAGTCGTAGAACTTCATAAGGCGGATCTCGGGATCTCCGAGGGTTCCGTTGCCCGAAGCGCTGGCCTTGGCCTCGACCTCGTAGCACTTGTCCTCTTCGAGCAGCACCATGTACCAGTCGCTGTAGCTTCCTCCTCCGATGGTGCCCATCATGGCGTTTGAATCATCTATCTTGAGCCGCCCGCTGTTCTGTCCGCTTGAGAAGTCGCCGTTGTAATCCTGCTCGGATGTGATATTCGCTGCCAGCACGGTATAGGTGCCTTTACCGCCGTTCGCCGTGTAGCTGGAGTCGGCTGTAACTTTAATCAGATATGTTCCAGCCGTTTCGACATCGAACTCCACGCGGGCGCCCTTGACCGGACCGCCTCCTTTACTAGCTACATTTCCGGAAGCGTCAGCTACATTTTTGGAAGCGCCGCCTTTCCCGTTCAATTGCTTAAGGTCGCTATTCGCACTATCAGTACCATCCGAATTAACTACTGAAAGCGTTGGAAATCCCTTTGTACCGTCTTCCCCTGGCGGGCCCCCGTATGAACCGCCCTTTCCGAAGTCAAGGGTGGCGTTGACCCAGACGTCGATCCGGTAGCGGTTCCCCGTAGCAAGATCGATCTTGAAGCCGTCCACGTCGTCCTTGTCCTTGAGTTCGCCCGTGACGTAGCCGCCGACGTCAAGCTTTCCAGTAGTCGTATTGTTGGCTGTAAGATCGCCGCCCACGGGCTCGGACATGGAATCCCTTGTCCAGCTGCCGGGGGGAGGCTTGGCGGAGGTTCCCCTGGCCTTTTCCTTCTCGGGAACGGCCGTGGAGTCGGTCACCCGCACTGTGTAGGTACCGGTTAAGGTTCGGCGCCCGCGGGCGGCTATGTAGTATGTGGCGGTCTGTTCCGCAGTGAAGATGAGTCTTGGGTTGCGTCTCTTGCCGCCGCGGCTTTTCCGGGTGCCGGGAATGGCGTCGCCGTCGGCGTCGTATATCCTGCGCAGGATAGGATTTCGGAGCGTTCCCGCGTTCGTGTCTTCTCCCTCGATGTCGATTGTGTACGTTTTGTCCGCCGCGAGATCGACGGCGAACCAGTCTATGTCGCGCGCGGTCTCGATCTCGCCCGTTGTCGAACCGTTTACGTCAACCTGGCCCGAGGTGGTGGTGTCTGATGGAAAGTCGTCGCTTTGAGCGAGAACCGGAATCTGTATCAGCAGAGCGATGGATATTGCCAGCAATAGCTTGAATATCTTATGGTTCATCCGTTTGTTCCTCCTTTAAAAGACGCGGTTCCACGGAATTTCCGAGACTCGAGAGATTCTCGCAAAACCGGACCCAGTCCTCTCCGTCGGGCCGGATGATGGTACGCTACATCTGAGTTAGTCTGAACGATATAAATCATGCTATGTCCTCATACCAACTATTCCTATCGTAAAATAAGAGCATCTCACATGTCAAGCTGTTATTTCGGATTTCGCCCGGGGCGGACCGGCGGTCTCCTTTATAAGGACAGGAATTCTACGAACATCGCATTTTAGGGAACGGACAGGAACCTGAACTTGCCCTTGATAGGGGTTTCATACATTATATTGATAAACGAGGCTGGCGATAATGGCGGAAGGGAGTTGGTGCGGAGGTATCGAGGAAATTCTTCTGAAAAACTCTTCCACGAGAAAGAGGTTTTACGATTCGACTCTGCGTCGGAATCTCCGTAAACGCGATAAGCGGGCTGTTTCGGTTTTTGGGGAATGAGCTTGATTCTGCCGATGAAATTCTCGATTTTAGTCCCCGCCGGGTGGCCGGGAGGCGCCACATGAAAAGATTCATCACGTTTGAGGGGATAGACGGGAGCGGCAAGTCAACCCAGGCTAGGCTTCTTGCCGACTACCTCTCCGGCAAGGGCACCGAGGTGTTTTTCACCAAGGAACCCGGCGAGGGACAGTTCGGCGAGGCGATAAGAACCGAGATTCTCGACCGAAGGGACATCGACATTGAGCCCTACGCCGAACTTTGTCTTTTCTGCGCGGACAGGGCACAGCACGTAAGGGAACTCATAGAGCCGAAACTAAAAGACGGTTGCACGGTAATCTGCGACCGCTACTACGATTCGACCCTTGCTTACCAGGGTTCCGGGAGGGGAATTGATCCCGACCTGGTTTTCCGAATGGCCAAGACTTCAAGCCTTGGGGTTGAACCCGACATTACGTTTTTTCTCTCGATACCGGTTGAGCAGGCGCTTCTGAGGCTCAAGGACCGTGAGAAAGAAAGAAACAAGATGGACGAGGAACCGTTCGAGTTCCACAGCCGGGTGGACAGGGGCTACAGGGAGCTGATTGAAAAAGGCATCCCAAGAATCAAGGTAATAGAAGCGTCCGCTTCCCCTGAAGAGATTCACATGGAGATAAGGCGCTTTTTTGAGTGAATCTGCCGCTCAGACATAATTTTTCGTGCTTTCAACAAGCTGCTCCACTCTCGGATACATGTAGATATGCAGGATGATTCCTATCACTGAGAAAGGAATTGCGTCTGCGGGATTTTTGCTTAGAAACGAGAGTACGAACCCGAGCAGCACTACGCTTTCGTTTATTCCCCAGGGAACCACGTGCGGGAGCAGGAGACGGTTAGAGAACTCCTCAAGTCTTTTCTCCGGTTCCTGGCCCTCCGTGGCGAGAAATTTCTTGCGAAGCGATTTATCCGAAAGGGTAAACCTGTATATAAGAAGGGAAATTATCCCTAGGGCCGCCCCTCCGAGAAGAAAAGCGGCTCTTACGTTTTCTGCGACACCCGGGGGCTCGGGCGACCCGAAAATGAAAACCACCCCTGTGTAGGCGAACATGGCGAGCAGCAAGGCGAACCAGACTATTTTAAGGGCGCTTTGGTTCTTCGTGGCGGATGAGGCGCGATTTTTTATGTTCATTGCTTGGGATGGGAGCGGAATTGCGTGCTCAGGAGGTGATCTTGGCGAAAATCACGCTCAGGATTATAAGCGCGACAAAAATCCCCATCATGTAGAAAGGCACGCTGGTGTTGTACCCCTTTTCTATGTTGGGGACCCTTTTCTGGGACCAGATTATAGAAGGTGCTTTGCTTTCCTCTGCGGCTTCTGTTTCCTGCTCCGCCGTTTCTTCTGTCTTCTGCTCTTCGGTTTCCGCCATCTTGAGGTTTCCCGGAACTGCGTGTACAAAAAAATTATCACGCAACACGCCCCGAAAATCAAGTTCTCCGTTCTTGGGCGCTTTCTTGAAAACCTGAGCAGGTGTTTTATAATTACCATGATATTGTAAATATTGTAAAAAGTTGCGCAACGCGCGACCGAACGGAGGTTTTACATATGGCGGATTACGCAAGCCCGGACGTTCTTGTGAGCACGGACTGGGTAGAAGAGCATATTGACGATCCCGATATCGTTATCGTGGAATCGGATGAGGACCTACTGCTCTATGAAATAGGTCACATAAGAAATTCAGTAAAGTTTGACTGGCAGACCGAGCTTCAGGATCAGCTTGTAAGGGATTACGTAAGCAGGGAGAACTTCGAGACATTGCTTTCCGAAAAAGGCGTTTCCAACGACCATGCGGTGGTTTTCTACGGAGACAGAAGCAACTGGTGGGCGTGCTACGCCTTCTGGACATTCAAGGTTCTCGGGCACGAAAAGTGCCTTATAATGGACGGCGGCAGGCAAAAATGGGCTGATGAGGGAAGGGAGTTCGTAAAAGATGTTCCCCAAAGACCGAAAACGGATTACAAGGTGTCGGCGATTGATGAGTCGATAAGGGCTTTTCGCAATGAGGTGATGGAGCACATGGCGTCTTCAAGGCCGCTTGTCGATGTTCGCTCTCCCAAAGAGTACTCGGGAGAGCTTCTTCACATGGAGGCTTACCCCCAGGAAGGAGCGCTTCGCGGAGGACATATTCCGGGTGCGGTAAACGTTCCCTGGGCTACTGCTGCCAACGAAGACGGAACTTTCCGTTCGGCCGATGAGCTTGTCGATATATACGAAAAGGGACAGGGGCTGAGCAAAGATCAGGACGTGATTGCCTACTGCAGAATAGGAGAACGCTCTTCTCACACCTGGTTTGTTCTTACCTATCTTCTTGGATTTGAAAACGTGAGGAATTACGACGGTTCCTGGACCGAGTGGGGAAACCTTGTAAGGGCTCCCATAGAAAGATAACAGGAGATGCGTTTTTTATGCGAATAAAAAAGGATGTGGTCTTGCGGGTCCGCATCCTTTTTTTTGAAGGCATGCGAATATGGCCAGCATAGAGGAAATAGTAAGGGAATTTCAAGGGGCGGACCGCCAGGAGATGATAGAGCTCCTGATAGATTATTCGGAAGGTCTTCCTGAAATCCCCGGAAGGTTTGCCGAGCTTGCGGACAGGGACCTCAACAAGGTGCACGAGTGCGAAACCCCGGTCTTTATCTGGGTCGAGATAGAAGACGGGAAGGCAAACATATTTGCCGACGTCCCCGAACCGTTTCCGACTGTGAGGGGGCTTGTATCGATTCTCGTAAGCGCTTTTGACGGACTCAGCCCGGAGGAGATCGAGTCTGCGCCAACGGACTTTATCTCCCGCCTCGGACTGGCCCAGCAACTGGGGATAAGAAGGGTCAGAGGTCTTAGCGCGGTTTATGCGAGGATAAAAAGCGAGGTCAGACGGCACGGCACGGTCACATGATTGAAGAAAACAGAATGAAGATGATCATGGATCATTACGAGAATCCGAGGAATTTCGGCGCTCTAGACCGCCCCACGGCGACTCTCAGAGGCGGCAACCCCAATTGCGGCGACACCCTAAATATCTATATCCGCATGGATGGCGAAAACATTATAGAAGATATAAGTTTTGACGGGGAAGGCTGCACGATAAGTCAGGCCGCGGCTTCCCTTCTTACGGAGTTTGTGAAGGGAAAGACCGTTGAGCGGGTCGGGGAGCTAGATTCCGATTACCTGAAGGAACTTCTGGGCAAGGACATCATGGTAACCCGCCCGAAGTGCAGCCGCCTCGCCCTTGAAACCCTTAAATCCTGGGTCAGGGAGTTTGGGAAGGGAAAAACCGCCTGATTTTATGTATAATTCACGTTAATACTCAAGCAGACTCAAGGAGGTTTGAATAATGAAAAACGGCAAACCCGACAAAGCGATTCTAAGCGAGAGGATTGAAGAAGCGCTTAAGTACCCTCTTTTCGATTCCATATTTAACAGACGCTCAAGAAGGTTCGGTCTTGGCATGGAGCTTAAAGACAGCACCCTTGAGTTCAAGTCAAATTACGACCCCGTACCTCTGACCGAGATCGAGGAAGCGCTTCTGGTGTGGGCCGGGACGGGGCTCACCGGGCTTTGCCTTGCCGATCTGCCGCCTGAAAACGGAATTGATCTTCTCTGCCAGTGGACGGGAAGAACCTGGCCTTCTGCGTGCAACAACCACGGGACGGAACTTTTTTTCACAAACGACGATGGACTCTACCATGTGGATGTGAAAAACATGCTTCCCAAGGAGCATGAGCTTGATCTGTTTTTCAAGCTCTCCCGCGAGGAGAAAATGGCGAGAGTTCTCGAACTTTACAGGGAAAGCCTTAACAAGCTTGAAGACGGAAGGGCCGACATGCCCGACAAGATGCCGGGGCTCTTTGAGTTTAACCAGTGGAATACCAACAAGCCCGGAACCACGCTTTTCGTTCCGGTTACTGATGTCACCGAGGAGTACCTGAATCTTCTTACCCTTTACTGCAGTCACAGTTACGGATTCACGATCATTGACGATCTTACCGGGAAGCCCGCAGGTGTCGAGAAGTGGGTGGAAAAGGGCAGGCTCAAGGGTGAAATCAAGCTTTCTTTGTTTGACCTTGAGGTAAGGATTCTCACGGGACTTAACGTCGAGCAGGCGTTTATTACGCAGAACATGGCGCTTGCCCTACAGCCTCTGGGGCTTGCGGGATGGGCCTTTACGGGTTTTATTCCCCGCTTCGCCATGGGTGCCGCTCCGAACCTGTTCAAGGGACTAGGATTTCGTTTTATCCAGCCGAAAAAGGGTACGATAGATCCTCCCACTACCGTTCCCGTAGGAAAGGACGGGGTTTTTGAAGCTTACTGTCCGCCCTACTATGAAAACATGGATGACGCGATTGACCATTTCTTGGCCCATAAATGGAAAGCTTGGGAGTCTGACAAGCCTTTCCCGTATACAGAACCCGACAAGCATCTTATGAAAGCCCCTAGACCCACGGAGACCACCATGCAGATCGTAAGGGATGTCGCGAACTATATTTATGACACTTACGGCAGATTTCCCGCCTTTGTGGATCCCATGTACATGAGGCTTGTGTTTCAGGCGATGCACATAGACCTGGATTTCTACGACAAGTACTACCCGAAAGGTTCTTATTCGGACAGGCATCTAAGCACTTTTCTTGAGAATCATCCGGACCAGAGAGAACGGTTCGAAGAGTAATATCTGCTTGCGGAGAAGCAAACTCGGCTTGCGGTAAGGGAGGAAACCAGCCATGCGCGTAGTGATTATCGGAAATGGAGTGACCGGGGTCGCAGCCGCCCTGCGCATACGCAAGTTGCAGCCCGACTGGGAGATCGTTATGATCTCGGGAGAGTCTTCCTTTCACTATTCCCGCCCGGCACTCATGTACATATTCATGGGTCACATGAGCTACGGGGACACCAAGCCCTACGAAGACAGTGTCTGGCGGAAAAACCGTATTGATCTGCTACGGGGCTGGGTTACCGAAATTGATACCGCCGGAAAAAAACTCATCATGCACGAAAAAGATCCCGTTGCGTTCGATAAGCTGCTTATCGCCACGGGATCCAGGTCCAACAAGTTCGGGTGGCCCGGTCAGGATTTAAAAGGCGTCCAGAGCCTCTACAGCCTTGTGGATCTCAGGCTTCTTTACGAGAATGTAAAAGGTGCCCGAAGCGCCGTTATAGTCGGGGGAGGACTCATTGGAATTGAGTTCGCCGAGATGCTTCACTCGCGCAATATCCACGTCACTTTCCTGGTGAGGGAGCAGTCCTACTGGACAAACGTTCTTCCGATGGAGGAATCTCGGATGATAAACCGAGTGATCACCGAACAGGGGATCGACCTCAAGCTTTCCACGGAACTTAAGGAAATAGTGGGGAACGATTCGGGAAGAGTACGGGGAGTCATGACTAACAAAGAGGAATTTATCGAAGCCCAGGTCATCGGACTCACCGCGGGGGTAAGTCCCAATACTGCCCTTGCCAAGGCAAGCGGCATAAAGACGGGGAGAGGGATACTGGTCGACTGGAGCCTCAGGACAGATACACCGGATGTGTTTGCCGCCGGAGACTGCGCCGAGATAGTCACGGAAGGGGAGGGGAGAAACCTGATTCAGCAGGTCTGGTACACCGGAAAAATGCAGGGAAGGTTGGCCGGCGAAGTTATAGCCGGAAAGCCGAGCGTTTATGACCCAGGAATATGGTATAACTCCGCCAAGTTTTTCGATCTCGAATACCAGACTTACGGTACCGTGAGAAATGTTTCCGCTGAGGAGGAAACCAATTTTTACTGGGAACACCCTGATCATAAGCGTTCCATAAGGATTGTTACCAGTGGTGAAGTGGTTTGCGGCATAAACGTCATGGGTCTTCGCTACAGTCACAGGGTCTGCGAGAAATGGGTAGCGGAGAAAAGGTCCCTTGATTACGTGCTTGACAATCTTGGGGAGGCTAATTTTGATCCCGAGTTCTACGAAAAATGCGAAGCGGAGATAATAAAGGAGATAAGGAAACAGGCTGCCTGATGGAACAGAACACGATAGATTACGATTTTGACGAAGAAAATCTGGGTTTTGAGGAACCGGAGAAGGCTCCGGCCCTGCCGCTTGGAAACGGAGAAAAGCTTTCTCTTGCCGTCTTGGGATTCGGAATACTGATGTTTGCGCTGCAGGCGCTGGGTATGCCTCCGGGCGGTACCTGGGCCGGGTTTCTTCTGGCTTTCCTTCCCGTTCTCTTCGGTACGGCGTTTTACTTTCACCTTAGCTTCAAAGGCACCGTCCCGGGAATCAAACACGATAACATCTACTTCAGGGGAATAACTTCCCGGGGAGCTCTGGGCTGGCTTATCGGCGTGGTATTTACCGGTTTCTACATAGCGCTTTACTGGTTTCCCGAATACCTGGCGGGGGGAATAAGTATCGTAAACCCGCTTTCGGTGGCCCTTTCCGGTTCTCCAGCTAACAACTGGTTTTTCTACGGTTTTCTCTACACCGTAGCCGTTTTTGTCTTCGGCATAAGAATGTTCATGAAATACAGGCATAACCGCTACCAGAGAATCAGAACGGCTTCGGTGATGTTTTTCCAGCTTGGGTTCGCCTTTCTTATCCCCAATATCCTTATGCTGTTTAACCAGCCCGAGTTTTATCTTAGCTACTTCTGGCCGCTTAAACCCGAATACCTGTTCCCGGGCACTTTAAGCTATTTTGTGAATCATCCCGGGGGACTTGGAATGTTCCTTGTTTTCTGGGGAGCCGTGATGACTTTTGTGGGCACTCCGCTTCTTACCTACTATTTCGGCAAGAGGTGGTACTGTTCCTGGGTCTGTGGCTGCGGAGGGCTTGCGGAAACCATGGGGGATCCGTGGAGGCAGCTTTCGGACAAATCGAAAAAAGCGTGGCGCTTTGAGCGCTGGATCGTGCATTCCGTGCTGGTGTTTATCGTTATTACAACGGTTCTTCTCTGGATTAACTCCGCAAGCTCCGGAGCGGTGTTCGGAGAAGCGTCGATGTCTCTTAAGAGATGGTACGGGTTTTACATCGGGGCTATTTTCTCCGGGGTTATCGGCGTTGGTTTCTACCCCATGATGGGAGCCAGGGTGTGGTGCCGGTTCGGTTGTCCGATGGCGGCCGTTCTCGGGATTTTCCAGAGGTATCTCTCAAGATTCAGAATTACCACAAATGGCGATCAGTGCATGTCGTGCGGAAACTGTTCCACATACTGCGAGATGGGCATAGACGTCAGGGCTTACGCACAGAAGGGCGAGAACATAGTGAGAGCGTCGTGCGTCGGATGCGGGGTGTGCTCAGCCGTATGCCCCAGGGGAGTGCTTAAACTTGAGAACGGGGCAACTTTCAAGGACAGATTCTCCGGGGCCGACAGGCCTCTTGGGGCACTTGTCGACTCGCTGAAACATATTTAGTCTCCGCGCTCGAAATTCTTTGTCATTTCCCGGGTTTTACGTCAACTGAAACAGTACAGGAACGTTCAGATATTGAGAAACTGAACGGATTCCATGCTTTCTTTTTTTCCGCGGTCGATTCTCTCGACTACCTCGCCGCTTTTTATGTCGAAGACAAAACAGGATATTCCGGAAAGTATTTCCATATTGAACTCCAGAAAATTGTTTACGTACATCTTGGAGTCTTCAATCGTTTCCTTGGGATCGGCTTTATCCGGGTTTCTTACGAGAATAAAATACGCGCACAGAAAATCCGGAAGGTCAGCGTTATGGGCGAATACAGCTTTTGAATCGTATTTCAGGATTACGTTCTGGTTGAAATAGCGCTGATATCCGGCGATTAGCGGCTGGTTCAGATGAGACAGGGCGTAAACGATCGCGCAGGCGATTTTGTTCTGGTTCTCAATCATGGAATCAAGCGCTTCCTTGTTGAACTGCTCGAGTGTTTTTTCCGGTTTTTCCTTGTTTCGTGGTTCTCGCATTTCTTCCTCCTTCAGCAGTTCTCGCTTCCCGGTCTGTTTTTAAGTGCCGGTGTAATATACCACAAAGATCCCGCGTTTGGCGTGTTTTCTATGAAGCGTATGCGGTAGCCCTGCTTTCTCTTATGACCATGATTTTTATCTGTCCTGGATAAACGACTTCTTCTTCTATCTTTTTGGCTATTTCATGCGACAGAATCGCTCCCTCCTCATCGCTTACCTGATCGCTTTCCACTATTACCCTTACCTCTCTTCCGGCCTGGATCGCGTAGCATCTTTCAACGCCGGGAAAAGAACTCGCGACCCCTTCTATGCTCTCGATCCTTTTCACATAGTTTTCATACGTTTCTCTCCTCGCGCCGGGGCGGGCAGCGGAAATAGCGTCGGCTGCCTGAACGAGAAGCGGCAGAACTCCCTGGGGCTGCGGGTCATGGGTTTTTTCAAGCGCATCGACGATTTCAGGGGGCTCACCGTATTTTTTAACGATATTCGTTCCTATGTCCACGTGGGAGCCTTCAACTTCGTGATCAACCGCTTTTCCTATATCGTGGAGCAGGCCGGCCCTTTTCGCGAGCTTTTCGTTATAACCGATTTCAGAGGCGAGCATTCCGCAGATAAATCCTACTTCAATTGAGTGGTTGAGTATGTTCTGCGAGTAGCTTGTTCTGTATTTAAGCATACCGAGCTTGTTTATCAGATCTGGATGCATGCCGCTTATGCCGAGGTCAAAAAGCGCCTGCTCCCCTTCTTTCTGTATTTCCTTCTCTACTTCCTTTTCAACCTCGGTTACCACCTCTTCGATTCTGGCGGGATGAATTCTCCCATCCGCTATCAGCCGCTCAAGCGAAATTTTCGCCACTTCCCGTCTTATGGGGTTAAAGCACGAAATCACGACCGTCTCGGGCGTGTCGTCGATAATGATGTCCACCCCGGTACGAAGCTCTATGGAGCGGATATTCCTTCCTTCACGCCCGATAATTCTCCCTTTTACGTCGTCACTCGGAAGATTAACGACCGACACCGTTTTCTCGCTCGTGTATACGCCGGAATATCTCTGGATGGCAAGAGATATGATATCCTTCGCCTTCTTCTCGGCGCTGGAATTACACTCTTCCTCTATATACTTGAGCCTTTTGGCCGCTTCGTGTCTCGCCTCATTCTCTACCAGGCTTACGAGTTCCGCTTTTGCCGCTTCGCGGGTCAGTCCGGATATCTCCTCTATTTTGCCCTTTATCTCTTCAATGTTCTCATCAAGAGTCCTCTGCTTTTCTTCGGCAGTCAGGTTTTTGCTGTCGAGTTCCGCCCGCATTCTCTCAAGTTCCGACTCTTTTTTATCAATCTCCTCGTATTTCTTGCTGAGGCCATCTTCCTTCGTTTTGAGGTTCTTTTCAATGGCGGAAAATTCCTTGCGTTTGTCACTGGACAATCGTTGCATCTGGGAATTTTTGTCCTTGACGAGTTTCTTCGCCCTGTTCTCCGCCCTGTTTCTTATCTCTTCTGCTTTATTCTCAGCCCCTTCAATTATAGTCCGGGACTGTTCCTGGCTTTTACGGATCCTGTTTTTTTCCATAATCATCCTGTAGATGAAATGGGCGGCGAACCCAAGCCCAAAGAGCAGTAAAAACAATAATATTGATTTTGCTTGCATTTCAGTCTCCTTCTTTTCCCAGGCAGTCAATTGCTCCGTCTTCGGTGATTATGCGACCGGTCTTCACGTCGGTTTTGTGCGAAGGGACGCTTTCTAGCACCTGGAACCGGTAGGCCAGTCCGAAGCGGGTCTGCCTGGGTATATCCTTTAAAAACCTGTCATAAAAACCTTTTCCGTACCCGATTCTGTTTCCGGAAAGGTCAAAAGCCACTCCCGGTACCAGCACGAGGTCAAGTTCATCGCTTCGGGCACATTCGGTGTCCGTGGTGGGCTCGGGGATGGCAAAAGCACTGGGGGTAAGTTCCTCAATATTCCTTGTTCTTAGGAAAACAAGGTCAGAACCTCGGGTTTTCGGAAAAAAAACCTTTTTTTCAAGATCGATGCATTTTTTGAATATTCCGCGGGTATCGACTTCGCCGTTTACGGGGAAATAAAGAGCGACACTCGACGCGTCGGCAAAAGCCTTTTCTGAAAGAAGAACCTTGAGAATCAGGCTGGATTTTTCCTGGCAAACCGATGACGGAAGACTTTTTCTTTTCTCGAGAAGGTCTCTTCTCAGTTTTTTCTTTTTCTCAAGGATTGAATTCCCTGAGTTGGCTCCCCGGGAACTGTTTACGGATGTGAGGCCGGAGCGGGTCTCAGAAGCTGGTTCCTCTTGATTTGAAAGGATCTTCGGGGCTTTCTTCAAGAAGGAGTGGTTCTTCGTCTTCGTGGTTTCCGGGTGATTCGAGCAGGCCGACCAGTTTTTTTGTTTTTCTTTCCGTGGTTCTCTTGAATTCATCAAATTCCCTCTGTAACGCGAAGAAATCATCGACGATCTCAAGAGAAGCCAGAAAAACGGGAGAGGAGACGGTTATCGCTGGTTCGTCTCCAGCCGCATTGGTAATTTTTTGTTCAAGATAATTTACAATATGCATGAAGTAGTCTTTTTCGGCGTCTGTAACGACGGAATATTCCTTCCCAAAAAAAACTACTTTTATCCTGTCTTTCATACCGACTCTTCGCCAAGATGCTGTTCAATTGTCCGTATCATAGTGTTGACTCGTGTTCCAAAGCGCTCCTTTTCGGCTTCAAGCGAAGCCACGGTTTCTCTGAGCACCTTAATCTCCTCAAGCAATCTGTTGTGTTCTTCAGCGGTCCTGGCGTTTTTGTCTACATATTCTCTGATTTTTCTCTCAAGAATCTCTAATGATTCCATAACAGATATGAATTGTATCACTATGATGAAATTATTACAAGAATCACGCTTGAAGCGTCTTTACTTGAAGCCGCAAAGACAATTTCCTTACGTTTTGAGAACTTTTTGTCTATAATTTCCTGCCATGCAAGCAAGTCCTGTCGAAGACAAGAAGCTGTTTGAGAAGCTTGAGGAGCTTGAGCGGAAGTTCATTGAGCTTGAGAAGGCGCTCAGCGACCCCGATATCTCCGCCCAGCAGAGAATCAAGTGTTCCAAGGAGCGGGCGGAGCTTGAGGACTTGGTCTCCGTTTACGGGAGACTTAAGGAGGTTGCGGAGGCGGCCGAGGAGAACAGCAAGCTGCTTGATGACAGGGAACTTGCGTCTCTTGCCCGCGAGGAGCTCGATGAGCTTTCGGAGGAGAAAAGTGAACTTGAAGAGAGGCTCAAAGAGCTTCTTCTTCCCAAAGACCCGAATCTTGGGAAAAACGTTTTCCTTGAGATAAGGGCTGGAGCCGGAGGGGATGAGGCGGCGCTTTTCGCGGCTGACCTTCTCAGGATGTACTCAAGGTACTGCGAGGACCGCCGCTGGAAGGTTGACACTATAACCATGAATGAAACCGGGATCGGAGGAATAAAGGAACTTGTGGTAAAAATTAAAGGGAGAGATGTTTACGGCAAGCTCAGGTATGAAAGCGGGGTTCACAGGGTCCAGCGAATACCTTCGACTGAGGCCGGCGGGAGAATACATACCTCCACGGCGACCGTCGCCGTGCTGCCGGAGGCCGACGAGGTTGACGTGGAAATAGACGAGAAGGAACTCAAGGTGGATACTTTCAGATCTTCCGGGCCAGGGGGTCAGCACGTCAACAAAACGGATTCCGCAATAAGGATAACCCACCTTTCCACGGGGATCGTTGTGCAGTGCCAGGATGACCGCTCGCAGCAGAAAAACAGGGCTCACGCCATGAGCATGCTCCGCGCGAAACTTTACGAAATTGAGGAGCGCAAACGCGCAAGCGAGATTTCGCGCACCAGGAGAACCCAGGTCGGAAGCGGGGACAGAAGCGAAAAGATAAGAACCTACAATTTTCCCCAGGGAAGAATAACCGACCACAGAATAGGTCTCACTCTCCATAAAATGGAGGCGGTGCTGGGAGGAGAACTTGATCCTCTACTCGAACCGCTCGCAGCCCATTTTCAGGCTGAAAGTCTGAGAAATCTCTCGGAAGGCTGACGGCTTTTCTCAACTTGTATTTGCCGACCCGCGCAATACAATATACCTTCAATGAAGGTTATATATCTCATTTCCGCCCTCTACCTGCTTTCCTCCCTTCTTTACGGAACGTACCTCTGGTCGCAGAAAAGAAAAATCTCCCGGGCGGGAGTTTATTTCGCCGTTGCGGGAGTGCTTGTTCATACCGCGTTGCTGGTTGTTCTCCTCGCACGCGGGGATATACTGGCCGGAAGCACTTCAAGGCCTCTTTTTATTTTTTCGTGGCTGATAGCGCTTGTCTTTCTTGTCTCGCAGTTAAGGTTCAAGACCCCGGTGCTCGGCGCGTTCGTGTTTCCGGTGGCCTTTCTTGGAACCCTGCCCTACCTGATCATTCCGGACGGGATGATTACCCAGGATCCTACGCTTGGCAACCCCTGGATACTGGCGCACATACTGTCCATCTTCCTCGGGGAGGCGTTTTTCGCGATATCTTTTCTCGCGGGCGCAATCTACATATTTCAGGAAAATCAGCTCAAGTCGAAAAGAATCGGAAGCCATCTGAAAAAACTTCCTTCCCTGATAACCCTTGACAGGATAAACCGCCTGAGTCTTCTTCTCGGTTTTCCGCTGCTGACCGTGAGCCTGATAATCGGTTTCATACTGGCAACGGAGATATGGAGCGAGGGGTGGACATGGGGAGCCAAGGAGACGTGGTCGACGGTTACGTGGCTTCTTTACGCTTTTTTGATAAACGGACGTCTCTCGCTTGGGTGGAGAGGCAGAAGGGCCGCGGTCGGAGCGGTGATCGGATTCTGCATTGTGGTGGTGACGTTCGTTATGGGATATGTCTTCCCGGGGCAGCACAGATTTGAGTGAAGTTGCCGGCTGTTTTGCGCAATACAGGTATACAAAAATCTGGAAATGACGTTATAATATGTCCTAAATCGTAACAACAACACCGTCTTAAGGAGGAAACAATGGCTGTAGCTAGGGTAACAGAAGTGATAGGATCATCCGAAAAGTCATGGGAGGACGCGGTAAAGGAAGCTCTTGACAGGGCGAACAAGACGATAAGGGGCCTTACTGGAATTGAAGTGACTAAAATGAACGCCCGCATAGAAGACGGGGAGATTACCGAGTACCGCTCCCATGTCAGAATCACTTTTATTTTGGAAGATTAGTATTTTTTCCTGGAACATTTTCCCAAAACTGAAAACAACGTGATGAACGGTTTTGTAAAATCACATGGGTTGGGAAATGATTATATTGTCTTAGACAGCGCCGACATAGATTTTGAGCTCGGCAAAAATGCCATAGAGCTCATATGCCACAGAAACTACGGCGTAGGTTCAGACGGGATACTGCTCCTGGTACCCCCTGGCAGCGGGGATTTCGGGCTCAGGATTCTGAATCCCGACGGGAGCGAAGCGGAGAAAAGCGGAAACGGGCTTAGAATTTTCGCCAAGTATCTTTACGAGAAAGGGCATGCTTCGGATAAGACTTTCTCCATAGACACTCTGGGTGGCCTCGTCACGGCCGAAATTGAGGAAGAAGACGGAAAAGTACACCACGTCACGGTCGAGATGGGCAGGGCGACTTTCAGGGCGGATGAAATACCGGTAGATATAGAAAAAGAAGAAGTGGTGGCGCAGCGCCTTGCGCTCGGCGGAGGGGAATTTGATTTTACGGCCGTCTCGGTGGGCAATCCGCACTGCGTTATTTTCTTTGATGAACTTAGAGAAGATCTTATAAGGGAACTTGGACCCGAGATAGAGAACCACCCCGTTTTTCCGAACAGAACGAATGTTCAGTTCGCCCAGGTGATCTCGCGCGACAGCGTTCGTATTCTTATCTGGGAGAGAGGAGCCGGTTATACGCTGGCTTCCGGGAGCAGTTCCTGCGCGGTTGCAGCCGCGTGCGTAAAATCTGATCTTACGGACCGTCGGCTTCGGGTTATGATGCCCGGCGGGCATCTTGACATAAACGTCGGGGATGACTGGTCAATCACGATGCGCGGTGAAGTGGAAGAGGTTTTTTCCGGGATCTTAAGCGACGACCTGCTTTACAAGCTCAGAAATCCCTCTGCGATAAACTTTTAGAGCGCCCCGTTTTTCTGATGAAAAAACTGCTTTTAACGGCGGACTTTGTGGTTCCGGTAAGTTCAGAACCGATTCGAAACGGAGCAGTTGTCGTGGATGGTGGGCGTATCATTGACATCGGAACATCGGACAAAATCAAGGCTGCCTATCCTCACTTTCAGAAAATAAGAAAACCGAACTCTATAATACTCCCCGGATTCGTAAACGCCCACACCCACCTTGAACTCAGCTGGACGAAGGGAAAGATCAGGGGTTTCGAAGATTTTACGGGATGGCTTGAGCGGTTAATCACTCTTAAGTCCGGCGGGATTGAACGAGACCTTGTGGAGGATTCAATGAGGATAGGGCTTCGCGATGTAATCGAAAGCGGAGTTACAACCGTTGGGGAAATATCCTCTTTGGATTTCTGGGGAAGGAAAATGCTAGAAGACTCGGGGATGAGGATTATTGTGTTTCTCGAACTTTTTGACCGCGTTTTGCCGAAACTCCCCTCACTTGAATTTCGAAGCGAAGATCTTTACGAGGAAAGACTTTTCCCGCACGCGCCTTATTCCTGCTGCCCGGAACTTCTGGGCGCGGTTTTCGCCTGTGCGCGCGAAAATGCAATTGCGGCAGGGATCCACTTGGGTGAGAGCCCCGATGAAGTCGATTTCCTGAAAAACCTGCCCAATGAATTTGAGCGGAAAATTTTTCCGCTGATAGGAAAGGAAACCTTCACGAGGCCGTCGGCCGAGACTCCAACACGCTACATAGACGGATTTCTGCGTGGAGAAGACATAAGACTCTCTGCCGTTCACATGGTCCAGGTAGCGGCTGAGGATATGGAGATAGTCCGGAGCGCCAATATCGGCGTGATTCTCTGTCCCAGAAGCAATGCTTTTCTGAAAGTGGGAAAACCGAACCTGAGGCAGATGCTTGATTATGAAAGAGTAGGGCTTGGGACCGACGGACTTTCAAGTAACGGAGATCTGGATTTTTTTGAGGAAATCAGGTCTCTGCACGGCATGATGATTGAGCAGGGAATCGGGCAAAGCGCCCGCCTGGCGGTATATTTCGCGACTCTCGGCGGAGCTAAGGCTCTTTTTATCGAAGAGAGGACAGGAAGTCTTGAGATTGGAAAAAGTGCCGACATCATATGCGTTGACCACGAGGGGGAGATTGCTCCCGATCCCTATCTCTGTATAGTGTCTTCAGGGCCGGAGAATCTTCAGTTCTCAATGGTAGGCGGAAATTTCATCTACCGCAAAGACTCCTGTGCTTGTCGTGAACATTAGTTCTCTCAGTATCTTCGATGATTGAAGCAAAGCCCGAAAAGCTTTTCGTCTATGGAACCCTGCGAAAGGGCGGAACAAAAAGCAGGCATCTTGAGCGGTGCAGGCTTCTTAAGATGATGCGAGTTCCCGGAACTCTTTATCGAACCCCTTTTGGTTATCCGGCAGGCGTGTTTGATGAAGCTTCATCCATGATGATCCAGGGGGAACTTTATGAACTTCCCCATGATTCCGAAGACTTTATCAGGAGCGTGGACCGCTTTGAGGGTGTTGACCAAAAGCTGTTTTCAAGAACGGTTGTCCGCTTCGAAGAAGAGTCTTTTTATGCCTATGAACCCGGCTTGGAACTCAGGGGGCGTATTAGCGCCGGGGACATAATAAAAAGCGGCAACTGGTTTTCTGATCCCGACCTCTGCGTAGAGGATCCTTTTTCTTTCGCCGTTGCATTTGAGAATATCCAGAAACAGTACTACAGGATGAAACCCGACGGCCACTCGGAAGAGAACATTTTTCTTGAGGGTACGGTCCCGGTTCTGGTTACCTGTCCGCATTCGACGGCTCACCTGAGAATGGGGAAACTGAAACGCCATGAATTTTACACCGCCGCCCTCGGGGCCGTGTTGCATTCGGTTCTCGGCTGCCACTGTCTTTATGCGAACAGGGAACAGGAAACGGATCCGAATTACTATGACGACTGCGATTTTAAGATAGTTCTCGGAAAAATTCTTTCCGAAAGAAAAGTTGACCTTGTCGTGGACATACACGGTACCGGGAACGAGAGGCCGGAAGATTTGTTTCCAGGCGTGGGAACGGGAAAAGAATTCCTTCTTTCGGCCCCGGATGTTCTTGATAAGTTTTATCTGACCGCAGAGAAACATGGAATTGCGGCCGGAGGCGCCGATATATTTCCTGCTGCGAGGCAGATGACCGTTGCCAAGTTCGCCGCAAACCGGTTTTCGGTTCCCGCGATCCAGATTGAGATAAGCGACAGGCTCAGGATGCCGTGGCGGCGGGAAAAAGAATTTCGCCGCCTAATAGGGTTTCTTCTGGGATTTGTCGAAAAAGTGATCTCGGATAGCCAGGGCAGATAACGCGCTGTGTTTGCGCAAGCTCAAGGAAAATCAGTCGCAGAGAATATCAAGCCTTGGATTCTCAGCTATGATTCCCTTTCTGCGGGCTTTCTCAAAAAGATACTCAAGCGCCCTGGTTCCGCTTTCTCCAATATCTCTGGTCCATTCATTTACGTACATTAAAACGAATTTCTCCCCGGTATCTTCGCTCATTCCCCTTCCAAAGCGCATTGCGTAATCAAGCGCTTCTTTTTTGTTTGAAAGAGCATATTCTATGCTTTCTCTATGTACACGAAGGACTTCAGCGTCAAGTCCCTGGGGTATGTCTCTTCGAAGGACGTTGAGTCCAAGCGGCATCGGAAGGTCGGTCTCCTCGGCCCACATCACTCCAAGATCGAGCAGAAGCTCAAGCTCCATCTCTTCGTAGGTAAGCTGTCCTTCATGTATAAGAAGACCCGCATCCACTTCTCCCGCGAGCACTTTGTCCATGATCTCGTCAAAGGGTGCCTCCACGGGTATGAAGTCATCCGCGTAGAGACTCAGAAGAAGGTACGCGGTCGTGAGTTTTCCGGGTACCGCGACAGTTTTTCCCCTGAGGTCAGAGATTTTCTCTGTGGCAACCACTATTGGGCCGTAACCTTTTCCCATGCTGGCTCCGCAGGAGAGAATCCGGTAGCGGTCCTGTACGCTAAGGTATCCATGGGCGGAGATTGCCGTGGTTTCAAGTTCCGCTTTCATGGCTCTTTTGTTAAGAGACTGTATGTCTTCAATTACGTGCTCAAAGTCAATTTCTTCGGAAACCACCTTTCCACTCGCTATGGCGTAGAACATGAACGCGTCATCTGCGTCGGGACTGTGGCCCAGTCTCATAATTCGTTTTTCCATTTTCGTCTCCTTCTGGGTTTTGTTTACGACGGGTCCGCGTAGAAGTCGATTTCGTTTTTCTTCTCTATTTCGTTTAGCTCAAAAAGAAGATCGCGGTATTTGATCAGTCCATCAATCTTGGGGCCATCGAGGTCGTATTTGATTCTTTTCTCAAGGTAAGTCAGGCACTGCTCCCTGCTGAGTCCCAGTTTTTCCGATTCGATGTCGACTATCTCCGAAATGAGCTTCACTCCTTCTTCTCTCGTCGAAACAAGACATTTGCATCCTTCGCCGGTGCTATCATCTCCCTTCTTGATTGCCATTACAGCGTATACGAAGGGAAGGGCCGTTTCCTTTGTCCAGAGTTCCCCTAGGTCGTAGGTGAAAGGGGATTTGTCGGCACAGAGATGACGGGCCTGGAGGCCTGCGTTGCCGATAAGCATCCCGCCGTCAACTCCCTCGAGGAAACTGTTTCCAGGTTCTCTTTTTACGTATTCGGGTTTAAGGCCCAAAAAAAGCTCCAGAACGATTCTTAGCAGGGCCGTTGAACTCCTGGATCTGCTGTCAACCGATACGCTTTTTATTTCTGTTATCTTTTTACGTGCCTTGAGTATGACGCTGTCAACTTTCCCGAAAGAGGATATGGAAATATCGGGCAGAATGGAGTAGTTGTCGGTTCTTAGAAATTCGATTGAAGGAATGGGTGCGACATCCACGACTCCTTCCGACAGCTTCTCGGAAAGGAGGGAAGGGTCAAAATACATTATATTGAAGCTGTGCTCCACGACCCCTTTTTCCAGGGGATAAATGAGTGGCCGCATGTTAAGAAAAGGCGCTGCTCCGAGATTTATCAATGACCGGTCCCCCTCCTTTCGTTCATAAATACGCGTCCTCTATCTCCTGGCTTTTTGTCCATCTGCTCGGAAGAAATACCTTCTGGTAAAGCGAGAGCGCGTAAAGATCCGACATTCCCGCTATGAAGTCGCATACCGCTCTTTGCAGCGTCTCATCCTCGCGTGCGGGCATTTTACAGAAGCTCTCGCGGAAGATTTTCTCGTTCTCGCAGAAATACGAGTAGAGCTCCTTTACGACTTTCTTGGATTTATTGTGAAGCGAAAGCAGCCGCTCGCTGACGTAGACATTCTCGTAGAGATATCTTCTGAGTCCCAAAAGTGCTTCGAACACTTCCTCGCTCATTAAAATTCTCATCCCGTCTCCTGCGATGGTCTGCTCCACGATGTCGACTACCATCGTGTTTATTCTTTGCGAGGCCGTCTCTCCAAGGACCGAGATATATTCTGCGGGAACATCGCCGGCCGATATGATACCCGAGCGGACTGCGTCATCAAGATCGTGATTCGTGTAAGCGACAAGATCCGAGATCTTGGTTACTTGGCCTTCAAGGGTAAGCGGCCTGTTCTCCTCGGTTTCTATTCCCTCTTTGCCCCATCCCTTGGAATGTTTGGCTATTCCCTCCCTGACTTCGTGCGTCAGGTTAAGTCCCGTTCCGTCGCGTTCAAGTACGTCCACGACCCGTATGCTCTGAAGAACGTGTTTGAAACCGCCGGGAAACACCTCGTTCAGTCCTTCTTCACCGGAGTGACCAAAAGGAGTGTGACCGAGGTCGTGACCGAGCGCTATGGCTTCGGTCAGATCTTCGTTAAGCATAAGCGCTTTCGATATGGTTCTGGCTATCTGGGAGACCTCTATTACGTGAGTCAGTCTCGTGCGGTAGTGATCGTTGGTCGGAGAAATGAATACCTGGGTTTTATGTTTGAGTCTCCTGAAAGCCTTGGAATGAATTATCCTGTCCCGGTCCCTTTGAAAGCACGTTCTTATGTCGCATTCGCGCTCGGGGTTTACTCTTCCTTCGGATTCGCAGCTAAGAGTCGCAGTCGAAATGAGCAGTCTTTTTTCGTTTTCCTCGGTCTGTTCTCGTATCAGCAATATGTCTTGAACCTCTTTTTACGGCAGTCTTACCAGTACTCCCCTCTCCGACAGGAACTCCTTCGCCTCATTTATTGAGTACTTGCCGTAATGAAAAATCGAGGCGCACAAAACGGCGTCTGCCCGTCCCGCTTCCACGGCTTCAAGCAGATGCTCAAGCCGTCCCGCGCCTCCTGAAGCTATAACCGGGATGCCGACGGTCTCGGAGATGGATCTTGTGAGTTCAAGGTCGTATCCGTCCTCCGTCCCGTCCCTGTCCATGCTCGTAAGAAGGATTTCACCCGCTCCGAACTCTTCCATCTTTGCAGCCCACCCGACCGCGTCTATTCCGGTCGGATTACGTCCGCCGTGGGTGAAAACCTCCCAACCCCCGTTGTTTCTTCTCCTCGCGTCTATGGCGACCACTATGCACTGGCTCCCGAACCTGTCAGAAGCCCGCCTTACGAAATCCGGGTCCGCTATGGCCGCTGTGTTGATCGTAATTTTATCCGCCCCGGCCAGAAGAAGCTCTCTTACGTCTTCCACGGTTCTAAGCCCCCCTCCGACGGTCAGGGGAACGAAGACCTCACTCGCGGTCCGCTCAACCACGTCTATCATCGTTCCTCTCTTCTCGTGGGAGGCGGTAATATCGAGAAACGTTATCTCGTCAGCGCCCTCTTCGCTGTACTTTTTCGCTACTTCAACAGGGTCTCCGGCATCCCTGAGATTAACGAAGCGCACCCCTTTTACCACTCTTCCATCTTTTACGTCAAGACACGGAATTATTCTTTTCGAAACCATTTATTGAAACCTTCGTATGCCGTCTTTAAGATCAATTGAGCCCGAGTAGAGCGATTTTCCGAGTATTACTCCCAGCAGGTTGTCATTCCCGATGGACTGTATCTCGCTTAGGTCGGCAAGCGACGCGATACCGCCTGAAATGATTACCGGAAGGGGACACAGGGAAAGAAAGCTTTTTATCAAAGCTGTTTCTATTCCTTCCATGGTTCCGTCTCTGTCAACGTTTGTGTGAATCACAAGCGATACTCCTATGTCGCGGAGTTCCAGAATCGTCTGGGCAATGCTTGTGTCTATTGTTTCTTTCCATCCTCGAAGAGCTATCTTTCCTCCCTTCGTATCAACCCCAACGGCTATTTTTTCGGGAAACCTCCGGCAGATATCCTTGAGAAAGTTCCTGTCGGTAAAGGCCGAAGTGCCTATTATCACCCTCTTAATGCCAATTCCTAGATATTTTTCCACGGTGGCGATGTTCCTTATTCCCCCTCCTACCTGAACGTTTGAGGAAACGGACCGCACTATTTCTTCTACCGCTTCGAAATTCCGGGGATTTCCCCTGAAGGCCCCGTCAAGATCCACAACGTGAATCCACTCGGCTCCGGACTCCTCCCACTTTTTCGCGGTATCAGAAGGGCTGTTTGAAAATACGGTCTCCGTACCTTCTTCTCCCTTGAGAAGCCGCACGCAGTTTCCGTTTTTTAAGTCTATGGCGGGGATTACAAACAATTTAGAACCTCATTTAACTTAAAAGCCACGGGGAATAATACACAAGCGGGAGCGTTATTATAAGGATATTTCGGAAAAACACCGATTTAAATTCACAATGTTATTCAATCCGGGGAATCATGCAGTATTTTTTCTCTGGTCCCCTTAATGGTGAATCTCCCTGTTTGAGCTTTTTTATCAATTTTATCCTCTCTACCATAGCTGCTGCGTAAAGCTGATACAGGGAATCGGTAATTTCGGCTACTTCGAGCGACCCTTCTTCGGTCCAGTGGCGTATGGTGGAATTTCTCTGGTTAACCAGTCTTGTCAGCTTGCTGGTTTTAAGAAGAGCACCCCCGTACGGAACTATACCGTCTTCATTCCTAACTGCTTTGAGATAGATATCAAGTGACTGGTCAACCTCCCGTGTGGCAATTATTTAGCATCAGCAATTTTTTCGCGGGTCTAAGAAGCCTAGAAGGTGCTGGTAGTGTCTGCGGCGACCGGCTTTTCACTCTACATCTATGTTCTTTATGATGGAACATTATGATTATCACCTGAGAAATTGCTCGATATGTCCGCATGTGTTAATAATATGCCATCCGAGACTGTGAAAGTATTATTTTACAGCGCTATTGACATGCCAAAATTGCTATTTGATAGACAAAAACGGCTTTGAAAATGCCAAACTATTCTTAAATCAAGCTGTCTTTGGATATTTTCGGGCAATCTATTGCCAAAGAAATTCCTTCCTCTGAATACTTTCATAGTCTCATATAACGTACTCTCTACACTATTGAACTGACCGGTTGTTAAATGTTACGCTTAATGTGAATTTTTCTAAGGTCTACTGGAATCAATACTATGAGAACTCTTGCGATACTAATTCTTGGTCTTTTTCTTTTGTTCGGTTGCGGTGGTGGGGAGCAGGAGGCCCCGGAAACTCCAACGGAAACTCCAACGGAAACTCCAACGGAAACTCCAACAGAAACTCCAACGGGAAACTTCAACAGAAACTTCAACAGAAACTTCAACAGAAACTTCAACAGAAACTCCAACGGAAACTCCAACGGAAACTTCAACAGAAACTTCAACAGAAACTTCAACAGAAACTTCAACAGAAACTCCAACGGAAACTCCAACAGAAACTCCAACAGAAACTCCAACGGAAACTGAATCACTGGAGTCTTCTTTGACTCCGGATACAGATGCGGAACGCGCCGGTGCAAATGATCTTGGGGACATTACCGACGTTGCCGATACATCTATTACCGGTGTTTTTCAGGGGAGTTGTCGCATATTATGTGTCACTTGCCCTAACGATTACCTCCAACAATTTCCATGTCAAGTTGTTTTCAGTCATATCAAGCGGCTTTTTCGCAGTTATCAGGGTTAAGCCGTATCTCTCGTATCTCAGACCAGTCTCGCGTCTTACCTGACCAGCGACCTGGGTTCTTCTCCCTGGCTTGTTCATAGACACGAGCGCGTTGTGAGAGAATTTCTTTATCAAGACCCTCATGACGCTGCGCGGGGGTAACAAACTTTATAGCGCTGTGCAGGTGTTCCTCGTTGTACCATCCGACGAATTTTTCAACCCATCCGCGCGCTTGAGTTATATCTTCAAAATGCTTCTCCGGATAATACGGCACGTATTTCATTGTCTTGAACAAAGATTCAGAACAGGGGTTGTCACTGCTTACCCCCGGACGGCTGAAAGACGGAATCACTCCGAGCTTCTGTAAGGTCACAACCAGAGCCGCTCCCCTCATTGCTCCCCCGTTATCTGAGTGCAGGGTTACCTGATCAGGCTCGATTCTTTCTCTGTGGCAGATATCCGTCATAAGATCGGCGGCACAAGCGCTTGACTCTTTCCCGTAGAGCTGCCATCCCACTATCTTTCTGCTGTATATGTCCATTACCATGTACAGGTAGAAGTACATTCCCGTGACCATTGCCGGGATCCATGTTATATCCCAGCTGTAAACCTGGTTCGGGCCCGTTGCCCTAAGCTCCCGGGGTTTTTTCGCGCTCCCGGGGTTTGAGCGGTGACGATGGGTCATCTGTCCCTTCTCTCTCAAAACCCTGTAGAATGTCGATTCACTGGCTATATAACGGCCGGAATCAGCCAGCAGAGGCACTATCTTGCACGGGGGCAACTCTGAGTATCCGGGGCTGTTTGCAACCTCCACTATCTCCTCTCTTTCCTCCTCGCCAAGCTTGTTCGCAGGCTGATGACGGGCGTACAGACGCCCGTCATGAACATTGTCCGGCTTTGTCCATCTCTGAAGCGTTCTTGTGCTTGTCCCGACGATTTTACACGCCTTTGCCCGACTTGCTCCAGCTTTCACCGCTTCATCGATCAAGCCGATTCTCTCCTCTCTGTCCTCACTCACAGTCAGTCGACCTCTTCTGTTTCCCAGAGCTGATCGACTTTTTTTTTAAGAATAAGAAGAGCCGCGGCTTCGGCAAGCGCCTTTTCTTTTCTTCGCAGCTGCTTTTTAAGACGCCCATTCAACTCTGAAGTGCAACACCCTGGTTAAGGATCTAGTTTGGGGAATTTTATAATTTCTCAAACACACTGTAAAAACAGTTATGCAGAGGTGACAATCTCCGAGACGAGAACAGGAGGTTGACATGACCAGGAGTTACAAGCAGTTGGACATTCTCGAGCGTCAGCGGATTTACTTTCTGCGCAAGCAGGGATTTTCGCTTCGGAAGATTGCTGAGGATCTCAGTCGTTCTCCATCAACCATATCGCGGGAGGTCAAGCGCAACAGCGGCGGGAGGGGTTACCGTTTCGCCCAGGCGCAGCGCAAGGCCAGGCAGCGGGGCACCGCGGCGTCCTCCGTGCCCCCCAAGATGACCGAGCAGATGTGGTTCATCGTGGAGAGCAAGCTTGGTCTGCAGTGGAGTCCCGATCAGATATCGGGACGGCTCAAGCTTTCAGCAGTGGTTTCGGTGAGTGCGGAGTGGATATACCGTCACGTGTGGGAGGACAAGCGCAGCGGAGGGAAGCTTTACAAGCATCTGCGGCGCCGGGGGAAGAAGCGCAACAGCCGAGGGTCGGGGTATTCGGGCAGGGGGCATATACCGGGCAGGGTGGACATAACGGAGCGTCCACAGATAGTTGAGGACAAAAGGCGTGTCGGGGACTGGGAGGCCGATACAATCGTCGGCGCTGGACATAGAGGCGCTTTGGTGTCCGTGGTGGATCGGGCGTCTAAGTTCACGGTTCTTCATCCCGTGAGTTCAAGGAGCGCGGGGGAAGTGGGAGAGGCCATGATGGAGAGGCTTATGCCCTACGTAGAGATTGTACATACGATTACTTCTGATAACGGAAAGGAGTTTGCGGGTCACGGGGAGATAACCGAAGCGCTGGGGGCGGGGTTTTTCTTCGCTACCCCTTATCACTCGTGGGAGAGGGGGCTCAATGAACATACAAACGGGCTGGTTCGTCAGTACTTTCCCAAGGCGACTGATTTCCATGAGGTTTTGGGGGAGGATGTGAGGAGGGTTGAAGAGCTGCTCAACGGGAGGCCTCGGAAGGTTTTGAACTACAGGACTCCGGCTGAGGTTTTCAATGAGGCTTCGTGCTGAGGGATTGAGATGGGATGATTGAGTGGGGGTGGTTGGGGGTTTTTGGAAGATGTGATGGCGGTTGCCTTCGGTCGGGCTACGCCCTCCCTTCGGCAACCGCCATCCAGATGTCTTGATAATCCGGTGCCGGGGAATATAATCTTTTCCCTAAACGGAGAGCATCATCTTTTGCTGAAAGTGTTGCACTTCAGAGTTGATAAGAGGAGAGATTTGTTCTCCTCTGTGAGCTGCTTTATTTTCGCCTTGCTCTGAGGCGCGGGTTTTGGGGAGCTTTCCGTAAACTCCTTTTTCCACTGCTCTACGTGATGGGGGAAGATTCCCTTCTCCCTGCAATAGGCGCTCACCTGGCTCTGGTCCATGGATTCGCAATCTATAACGGCCTGAAGTTTCTGTTCCGGGGTCCATTGCCGGGGTGTTTTCTCCTTGCTCATATTCTCCTCCGCGTAAGGTTGATTTTGGAATCTGGCCACCCACCTTCGCAGAGTAGAATGGTCTATGCCGCAGCTTTGCGCAACGGAATTGAAAGAAACATCGGGTCCTCGCCCAAGAGCTTTTTCCACTGCCCGGGCCTTGAATTCGTAACTGTACTGCATGTCAGTTGTCCTCCTTTTTCAATCTTCAAGAATTTAAATTCTTGAGAATTGAAAATTCAAAAATTGCGACAACTCCCCTGACATATAGGGTTACCGATAAGTCGCGTACGGAACTGATTGGCGGGGATTCCGACAGGGTGGATTACTACCGTTTCAGTCTTACGGAAGAGAAGGAAGTGCAGCTTTGGTTGCGTAGGGTTCACGAGCAGGAGATTCACACGGACCTCATTCTGGAAGATGCAAGCGGTAATGTTCTTTACAGTCTCACCGAAACGCAGGGCGTAATCGTTTTTAAGGAAGTACTGCAGGCCGGTACGTACTATGTCCGGATTGAGGAAGAATCCCAGGACCTTACTCTGTACCTATTTGCCTATGATGTGTCAGTGCCAGATGCTGCGTCAGTGCCGGATTCTGATGGGGTTCGGGAAGGCGCAAATGGTTTAGGGGATATTACAGAAGATGTGGATATATCTATTCTCGACAGGTACCGTCTCAGCTTAATCGGTGGGGATTCGGACAGGGCGGATTACTACCGTTTCAGTCTGACGGAGGAGAGAGAGGTGGAGCTTAGCTTGCGTACGGTTCATGAGAATGAAACGAGCACGGATCTTATTCTGGAAGATGCAGATGGTAATGTTCTTTACAGTCTCACCGAAACGCAGGGCGTAATCGTTTTTAAGGAAGTACTGCAGGCCGGTACGTACTATGTCCGGATTGAGGAAGAATCCCAGGACCTTACTCTGTACCTATTTGTCTATGATGTATCAGTGCCGGGTTCCTGATGGGGGTCGTTAAAACACGTATAATCTTGGCTATATAACGGATTTTAAAGGTAAAGGTTCCCGGTTGATAAGTTAAGTGGTGAAAAGGTTGAAATTATATTAATTGCGTCATGAATTACTGGCTTGTTAAATCCGAACCGTTTAAATATTCGTGGGAGGAATTTCTCCGCGACGGCTGGACATACTGGGACGGAGTTAGAAATTATCAGGCCAGAAACAACCTGAAGAGCATGAAAAAGGGGGATCTGGTTCTTTTCTACCACAGTAACAAGGGGCTTGAGGTAGTCGGCATATCCGAGGTTATAAGGGAATACTACCAAGATCCTACGACTGAAGACGAAAGGTGGGTCGTGGTGGATCTTAAACCTGTGGAAACACTAGAGAATCCGGTATCTCTTAAGCGGATCAAAAGCGACGAAAGACTTGAAGACATATCCCTTATTAGGCAGAGCAGACTCTCAGTCATGCAGATTGAAAAGAAGCATTTCGACACAATCGTCGAGCTTGGAAGAAAAAGCGCCTGACTTCCTCGAGAGTCCGTAAAAACCTTTTGCTCCCGTATACAGCCGCGGGGGAGACTCTTCTTGGCGAAATGCCGAACAGAGATTTTAACCAGTCGACGGGTTTATTTTTCCATATTAGGTACTTACGGTTATAATTTCCAAGATAACTGGCTTATCATTTTAACATCCTATATGAATACTCAACTTATCATCAACTCGCTTTTTAACGAAACGAGAATAGCGGTTTTGGAGAAAAACAGACTGAGCGAGCTTTTCATCGAAAGAAAATCCAGTTCTTCCATGGTGGGGAACATCTACAAGGGGAAAGTCGAGAAGATAATCCCCGGCATGCAGGCGGCTTTTGTAGGTATAGGAGACGACAGGTCCGGGTTTCTCTCCGCTGAGGATGTGTATGAGGAATCGCTGAGCGAGCTTTTTCTTGAGGAGGAAGAGACCACCAAGGCCTCCAGAAGAAACCACCAGCCTATACAGGACGTCCTGCGCCAGGGTCAGGAAGTGATTGTTCAGGTTACAAAGGAACCCACCGGAAACAAGGGCCCCAAGCTTACCTCTCACGTTGGGATACCGGGCAAGTATCTTGTTCTGCTTCCCGGGTCAGACTCGGTGAACGTATCCCGCAAAATAACGGACAAAAAAAGCAGGAAGAAATTTTCCGAAATTATGAAGGATAAGCCCGAGGATCTGGGCTTTATAGTAAGAACGGCGTGCGTGGGTGCGGACGAGAAAGATATCAAGACCGAGATGAGAGTGCTTGTGAGAAAATGGAAAAGGATAAAGAAAAAATATGAAGACTCGAACCCCCCGGGCGTGATACACGAAGAAGCCGATACCTGTATCAGGGTTGTGAGGGACCTCATGGGAAACGGTCTTAAGAAAATTGTTGTTGACTCCTCCAAAGCCCACGACCAGATTACCAAATACTTTTCCGACAGGATTAAGAAGGATGGCTTCACAGTCGATATTTACGACAAAAAGGAGCCCATATTCGACAGGTACGGAATTGAGAGTCAGATCCAGAAGATGTACAAAAAAAAGGTTTGGATGAAGTCCGGAGGTTCCCTGATCATAGACGAGGCCGAGGGGCTCACGGTGATAGATGTTAACTCGGGGAAACTCGTCGGAGAAGAATTTCACAAAGAAACAATAATGAAAACAAATGAGGAAGCCGCAGTCGAAACCGCAAGACAGATAAGGCTTCGCAACCTAGTCGGAATCATAGTTATCGATTTCATAGACATGCAGTCCATTAGATCCAGAAAGAAGATAGAGTCGCTTTTCACCGCTGAGATGAAAAAGGACAAGGCTAGGACCACGATTCAGGAAATATCATCTTTCAGCGTAATCCAGCTCACGAGACGCAGAGTCAGGGAAAGCATACTTTCCGACCTCACCGAACCCTGCGATACCTGCGAGGGAAGCGGAAGGGTAAAATCGATATACACCACCTGTTATGAGATACTGAGAGATATTGATCAATGGACAAAGGAAAGTGCTGAAGGACCACTTGTCATCCACGCCAACCAAAAGGTGATAGCAAAGCTCAGGGAGATAGAAGGAAGATCCATAAGAAAGATCCAGCGGGAGAGGGGGATCAAGGTAAAATTCAAATCAACTGAAGATCTTCTCGAAAAGTTCACCATTTCCAGAGAGAAAAGTCCGGATTAACCGAAAGGAGTGTTCTAATCTTGAGTAAAGACGGGTTTCTTTATCACGTGGCGATCGCCGTAAAGGATATCAAGAAGGCTGAAAATATTTACTCGAAATTACTCGGGCTTCAGGTTATCCACAGGGAGGACGTGATTAACTATGGGGTCAAAACGTCTATGCTTCGCTCCAAATCGGGAGAGGGCACTGCGGTGGAGCTTATAGAACCTTTGGATGAGAATTCCCCGATTTCACAATTTCTGGAAAAAAGAGGGGAGGGAGTTCATCATATCTGTTTTCTTGTGGACGATATAGAATCTTCTCTTCAGGCTCTAAAAAAAGAAGGCGTCAGGCTTATCGATGAATATGCGAGGCCTGGATCTTATAACTCAAAAGTCGCTTTCATACATCCCAGTTCAACGAACGGGGTGCTTGTGGAACTTGCGGAGATGAAAAAAGACTGAGGAGGAGAGGGTCTTAATTAAGTGTCGCTCTGTTTTTCTTCCTTATTGTCTGGGTCGTCGTCTTTTAGGGATTTTCTGAACCCGCTTATTCCCTTGCCGAGTGAAGACCCCAGATCTCCGAGCCTGCTTGGACCGAAGATTATGAGCAGGATTGCCAGTATCAGGATTAATTCCCATATGCCGAATTGCCCAAACATATCAAGAAAATGATACCCGAATGCTGACGCTTCTCAAATATTTTCAGGATTATGCTCTCCGCGTGGGCGGAAGAACCGGGACTGTCTGTCCGCGCTTGCCGATTGGTTGCGGGTCAGATTTTCGAGAAATCGGCGATCATGAAAAACAGATCTTTTATTTCATTGAGCAAAGCCAGACGGTTGTCTCTGATCTTCTGGTCTTTGTCCATGACCATTACCGCGTCAAAGAAACGGTCTATGGGGCCCGCAAGTGTTTTTATGGACCCAAGAGAACTCAGGTAATCGCTTTGCCTAGGGGCTTTTTTGGAGTCAGCTAGTTTTTCTAAGACCGCAGTCTGTGTCTTGGTAAAGGCTTTATGAAGATCCTTTTCCTCCTTTTGCTTGAACAGTTTTTTGTCAAGAGGTGAAGACGGTCTGGTTTTCGCTATGTTGAAAACCCTTTTAAAGCCAGTGGCGAGTGCCTCAAAATCCTTGCGTTTTGCGAATTTTCCAAGCGCATTTATTTTGCTGTAGGCGTCAAGGGGGTTGTCAAAACCGGCCGAGATCACGGATTCGACGATATTTCTCTCATAGCCCGACTCCGTCATTAAGTTGCGGAATCTCTCGGAGAAAAATGCCAGAATGTTTTCTTTAAGTTTCTCCTCAGATAGTTTCCCAGCGCGAGTTTTTTGGGCGTCCATGGAATCAAATACGAGCTTGATATTGCACTCAAGAATTTGGGGGAGAGAAATATCAAATTTTTTCTCTATGGCGATCCTTATTATCCCAAGAGTCTGTCTTCTCAGTGCATAGGGATCAGAAGACCCGGTAGGTACGAGGTCTGCTATGAAGCAGGAGCAGATGTTGTCTGTTTTGTCGACGATGCTTAGAAGCGCTCCGGTTTTCGTTTGCGGGAGTTCACCGGTTCTCGCAAGCGGCATGTATTGCTCCTCAATCGCGGTTGCGACGGCTTTTTTCTCCCCGGAGGCAAGCGAGTAGTACTTGCCCATAACACCCTGGAGTTCAGCGAATTCAAATACCATCTGGGTTGCGAGATCAGACTTTGAGAGTTCAGCGGCTCTCTCAAGGTCGGGGTTGCCGAACATATCGGCTGCAAGCGCTCTCATCCGCTCGACTTTTCCCCTGTAGCTTCCTATATCCGATAGAAACACCATGCTCTCAAGCTCTTCTGTATAGCCGCTTAGGTTCTTTTTCGTATCTTCGGAGAAAAAGAATTCGGCGTCGTTCAGTCTCGCCCTTATTACTCGCTCGTTCCCCCTTACAACCACTTTTTTATCCTTAACCGGGGTTCCGCAGACAAAGATAAAACTGGAAAGCAGTCTTCCGGTCTTCTCCGAATAAACGGGGAAATATTTCTGGTGGTTCTTCATCACGCTTATAAGTACTTCCTCGGGCAAACGCAGGTATTTCTTCTCGAATTCTCCCACCAGAACCGTCGGATGCTCGACCAGATTTACTACGGTTTCAAGCAACTCGGAATCCTCCTTTACCATTCCGCCTATCTTTTTCGCCGCCCTCTCGGTATCCCTTCCTATGATTTCCTTTCTTTTTTCTGGATCTGCCACTACATCTTTTTTCTCAAGGGCTTTTAGATAATTTTCCCAGGATGCCACTCGAAACGACTTTGGGGAAGTGAACCTGTGACCGAAGCTTTGATCTGAACTTTTGATGTTTTCAACACTGAATCTAACGGGTTTGCCGTCATAGACCGCCGCTATCCATCTTATGGGTCTTGCGAAAGTTAATTTTCCGCTGCCCCATCTCATTGATTTTCGAAAGGGAACCGACGAGATTGCTCCCGGAAGAATTTCTTTTAGGACAGATGAAGTTTTTCTTCCTTTTACAGTTTTCCTTACGCAGAGAAATTCTCCGTTATCCCTTTTCGCGATAACGAGTTTCTCGACATCAATTTTCTGGGATCTCGCGAAACCCACCGCGGCCTTGGTGGGCTCTCCGCTCTCGTCAAATGCTATTCGCTTGGGTGGTCCGAAGTTCTCGGTCGTTCGGTCCTTCTGCTTTCTCTCAAGTCCGCTTACCCTTACAGAAAGTCTTCTCGGGGTGTAGAGGATTTCCATCTCCTCGAACTCAATACCCTTGTCGCGGAGTTCTCCGCTTAGGATATTGCCCAGATCTTCCCGGGCTTTTTTAAGGAAAAGAGCAGGTATTTCCTCTGTTCCGATCTCGAGTATCAGTTCTTTTTCCATGGGTTGCTTTTCAGAAGAGGAAATCCTAGATTTTCTCTGGTCTGCAGATACGAACTTGCACATAGGTTAGCAAGTGTCCTTACCCTTCCTATGTATGACGCCCGCTCCGCTACCCCTATTGCCCCTCTTGCGTCAAGGAGGTTGAATGTGTGCGAACTTTTGAGACAGTATTCGTAAGCGGGAAGAGAAAGCTGCTTTTCGATAAGGGATCTGCATTCCTGCTCGTACATGTTGAACAGTTCGCTAAGCATCGCAGGGTCGGATTCCTCAAAGTTGTATTTTGAGAACTGGACTTCGCTTTGATGATGAATCTCTCCGTACGTTATTCCCTTTGTCCACTCAAGATCGTAAACGCTCTCGACTTCCTGCAGGTACATTGCTATTCTTTCGGTTCCGTAGGTGATCTCGGCGGATATAGGGTCAAGATCTATTCCACCCGCCTGCTGAAAGTAGGTGAACTGCGTTATTTCCATGCCGTCAAGCCACACTTCCCAGCCAAGTCCCCACGCTCCAAGAGTCGGGGATTCCCAGTCGTCTTCAACGAACCTTATGTCGTGCTCAAGCGGATTTATTCCGAAGGACTTGAGACTGTCGAGGAAAAGCTCTTGGATGTCGTCGGGAGAAGGCTTTATTATCACCTGGAACTGATAGTAGTGCTGAAGCCTGTTGGGGTTATCGCCGTATCTTCCGTCTGTTGGTCTCCTTGAAGGTTCGACGTACGCCACGTGCCAGGGTTCCGGGCCGAGACACCGCAGGAAAGTGGCCGGATGAAAAGTTCCGGCACCTTTTTCTATGTCGTAAGGCTGGACCACAAGGCACCCCTTGGATGACCAGTAATCCTGGAGAGCTAGAATCAGTTCCTGGTAAGTCATGACCGGCAAAATACTACCATTAAAATATGAGAATCAAACACTCCGTACGCCTCGTTTACTTGTAAGGATTGTATTCGCCGATACTCTCAAGGGCTTTTTGTGCGATAAGCATTCTTTTCTTTTCTTTTCCCATCCTCCCTTCCACCTTGGGGAAGAGTCCGAAGTTTATGTTCATTGGCTGAAACCCGGTTTTTCCGGGAACCGAGATGTACTCAAGCAGGGAACCTATGGACGTTTCTCTCGGAACGGGAACGGGCTGAAGTCCGAGTGCTTTTCTCGAGGCGTTTATTCCGCAGACGATTCCAGTTGCCGCGGACTCGACATATCCTTCAACTCCCGTTATCTGTCCGGCGAAGAAAACGCTTGGACGGGACTTTAGGGAAAGATTTTTCTCAAGTAGTCTTGGAGAATCTATGTACGTGTTTCTGTGCACGCTTCCGTATCTTAAAAATTCCGCCCCCTCAAGCCCCGGAATCTTTCTGAAAACGGTTCTTTGCTGCGGGTATCTGAGTTTTGTCTGAAAACCCACCATGTTATACATTGTTTCCTCGCTGTTCTCCGTTCTTAGCTGCAGGACAGCAAAGGGGATTTTGCCAGTCTTCGGATTAACAAGGCCGACGGGTTTCAGGGGGCCGAACCGAAGCGTATCCTTTCCTCTCTCGCACATGACCTCAACCGGCATGCAGCTTTGAAAATAAATCGCTTTCTCAAACTCTCTGGTTTCCACTTTTTCTCCGCAAAGCATGTCGTTTACAAGCTCGTAGTACTGATTCTCCGAGAGCGGACAGTTGAGATAATCCCCCTCCTCCGAGTCTCCGCGTTCGTATCTTGATCCCCTGAAGATTTTTGAGTGGTCGATTGTATCTGCATCGATTATCGGCGAGATAGCATCGTAGAAGTAAAGATATTCGGATTCTGTAAGCGAGGAAATCTCAGCGCAAAGCGCATCCGAGGTGAGCGGGCCGGTGGCTACGATCACGATGCCGTCTTCGGGTATTTTCGTTACCTCCTCCCTTCTTAAGTCTATAAGCTCGTTGCCTTGGATTTCTCGCGTTATGTAATCCGAGAAAATCTCCCTGTCGACCGCGAGGGCTTTTCCGGCCGGAACCTTTGACGCTTCGGCCGCCTCAATGACAAGTGAGCCAAGAGATTTCATTTCCTCTTTCAGTATTCCCGAGGCGTTTTCCATGAATGCCGATTTCAGGGAATTGCTGCACACAAGCTCCGCGAGACCCGAGGTTCTGTGTGCGGCGGTTTTCTTGTGGGGCCTCATTTCGTACAGAGCTGTCCTTATTCCGAATTTCGTTATCTGGTTTGCGGCTTCGACTCCCGCGAGTCCCGCGCCGATTATGGTTATCGATGGCTGTTTTCCGTTCATAAGAAAAATCCCGAAATGGTCTGTTTCTGGTCTAGATGCCGGCTATCTAGTCTAGAGCAGTTTTCTGGTTTTGAGAAATCATATTATCATTTTATCATTGCGAAGTGACGAGGAATCAAAAACATGGTTGCTTGGGATCGTGGTTTCTGACCACAGAATCTGGGCTGCCAGTGCAAAAACAAATTGTTTTCTTTCCCTATATTAGTTATTTAATTCAGGGCAGGACTATGAACTACGGAGCAGTTGTATTTGATCTTGACGGAACCCTGATTGACTCCCTTGAGGATCTTGCTGATGCTGTGAATCAGGCGCTTGGCATAAACGGGTTTCCAACGCGTGCGACCGGGTGCTTCAAGTATTTTATAGGAAGCGGCCCCAAGACCATGGTGGCCAGGGCTCTTCCGGAGGACAAAAGAAACGATGAGGCTATTGTTGAAAAGTGCCTTGGCGATTTCAACAGCATCTACAGCAGCGGTTTCAACGTGAAAACCACGCTTTATGCCGGCATACCGGATCTTCTGGACGAACTTTCCGAAAGAGGTATGAAAAAAGCGATTCTGACCAACAAGCCGCACACGTTTACCGAAAAATACGTGGAAGACCTGCTTGCAGACTGGAATTTCGAGGTGGTCATAGGTCAGAGAGATGAAATTCCGAGAAAACCCGACCCCTCGGGAGCGCTTCGGATATCAAGGGAACTCGGGGTTGAATCCTCGCGCGTGGTTTACCTTGGAGACTCGGGAGTGGATATGCTTACCGCTGTCAGGGCGGGCATGCTTCCGGTGGGAGTTCTCTGGGGATTTCGAACGGGTGACGAACTTCGCGAAAACGGAGCCGAGCACCTTATAGAAACTCCGATGGAACTGCTTTCGATAATTGACTTATAGTTTCTGCCGTGTGATGACCATGGATTTTGAACAGATAAAACTGGGGATTCTTGGAGGCGGACAGTTGGGGAAAATGCTTTGTCTCGTTGCAAGCAACTGGAACCTCAGCACCTACGTACTCGATCCTTCCTCCGATTGTCCGGCGGCGTCTGTGTGTACCGGGTTCTCCCATGGTGATTTCAGGAATTACGAGGATGTTTACGCGTTTGGCAAAAACGTTGACATTCTGACCATAGAGATTGAGCATGTGAATCTTCAGGCGCTTTTCCGCCTGCAGGAAGAAGGAGTCGTTATAAGGCCCGGACCCCACGCGCTTGAACTTATACAGGACAAGGCCAGGCAGAAGAGGTTCTACGTTTCGAAGGGGCTTCCCACCGCGGACTTCTCGGTTTTTCCCGGGGAAGAGACGATAATCGCAGCTGTTGAGTCCGGGGAAATAAGAATTCCTTTCGTTCAAAAACTTTCAAAGACGGGTTATGACGGAAGGGGAGTGTACGTCGTAAGGGGAAAAGAGCAGCTCAGCGATCTTTTAGAGGGGGAATCCGTCGTCGAGGATCTTGTTGACGTGGAAAAGGAGATTTCCGTTATAGTTTCGCGCAATTCCGCCGGGGAAATGAAATGCTTCCCTCCGGTTGAGATGGTGTTTAACAGCCACGCCAACATAGTTGAATTCCTGATAAGTCCCTGTGAGCTTGACGACGCTCTATTTGTTCGTGCATGTGAACTTGCCGAGCATACGATAAAATCTTTTGACATGTGTGGAATCCTCGCGGTTGAGATGTTTCTTTCCAAAAAAGGCGACATTCTCATAAACGAATCCGCTCCGAGACCGCATAACAGCGGGCATCACACGATTGACGCCGCACGCACCTCGCAGTACGAACAGTGTCTGAGATCAATTCTGGATCTTCCTCCAGGCGATACTGAAATAAAAACTCCTTCCGTTATGATTAACATTCTCGGGCAGCCGGGTTTCGAGGGTCAGGTAAGATACGAGGGGCTTCGTGGATGCATGAGTGTTGAGGGAGCCAAGTTTCATATATACGGTAAAACCTGGACTAAGCCTTACAGGAAAATGGGACATGTAACGGTGCTTGACGATGATATTTCAAGCGCGCTTGAGAAGGCAAAATTCATAATGAATAATCTGAGGGCGGTAGCATGAAACCTGTTTTAGTAAGCGTTATCATGGGTTCTGACTCGGATCTTGCGGTCATGGCAGAAGCGGTCGAGGTGCTGGAGCAATTCGGCATAGGGCATGAAGTCACCATAGTCTCGGCGCACAGAACTCCGGAGCGTCTTGTCGATTTTTCGAAAAAAGCTCACAAAAGAGGGATCAAAGTCATAATAGCCGGAGCGGGAGGCGCCGCGCATCTTCCGGGAATGGTAGCTTCCGTTTCGCCCCTTCCGGTCATAGGAGTTCCGATAAAATCCTCAAATTCGATTGACGGATGGGATTCTGTGCTTTCCATTCTGCAAATGCCCTCAGGTGTTCCGGTCGCTACAGTCGCTTTAGGCGGGGCGAAAAATGCGGGCATCCTCGCTGTTGAGATTCTTTCGGTCGCTGACCCTGAACTTCCACGCGCAGTGGCTGAGTACAAGAAGAAGCTTTCTTCTGAGGTAAAGAAAAAGGCCGCACGGCTCGAAAAGCTGGGCGCCTCGGTTTATCTTGAGCGAATGAACGCGGAGGAAGATGCTTCCTGAAGTTCAACCTACTGTATTGTTTTGTTTCCCGGTTCGTAGCCCCGTACGGGAATTGGCGAAGCGTGATGAAAGATCATAAGCCATCTGTCGCCTTGCTTCTCGAATATGTTGGTTGACTGCGAGAGATTGAACATGACCGGGTCTCTTTTTATGTATACCATCTCCTGTAGGCAGGTCACCCAGGCGATGTTGTCATTTATATCCACAGTCACGTTTGAAATGCTGATATCGACTTGATCCTCGGGGTCAAAGACGCTCTCCCAGCTTTGCCTGATGGCTTGCCAGTTGCGAAGAGCGGTCCATCCCGGATGAACGCAGCCTGACCTTGAGTCCTTTATCCAGATCTCTCCCATAAGCTCGAGATTCCTGGTTCCCAGGGCCTCGTAAAAAAGGGTGTTGATCCTGAGTATTTCCTCGTTGTCCTTTTTCATAGTTTAGTCCTGGATAATTTTACCGGAAAAGATCGAGAATTCTGCCGAACTGCGAGAAGATGTCTCCACGCATCCTCAGAATGTCGTTATACAGGGCTGCCGCCATGATGAAAATAAGAAAGGAAAATCCGATTCGCTGGGTTATCTCAAGGGTTTTTACGCTAAGCGGCTTTCTCTTTATCTTCTCAATGCCCAGGTAGAGCAGATGTCCTCCGTCGAGCATTGGTATGGGGAGAAGGTTTATTAACGCGAGATTTATGCTTATAAGCGAGGTGAACTGAAGAAGATTCGATATGCCGCTTTGGGCTACCGCTCCCGACACCTTGGCTATGAGAAGGGGTCCCGCGACTGTTTTGCCGGCAGTGGCAAGCGCTATTTTCCCGGTTACGAGCTTGAATAGAAACCCGAAGAAAAGAATAGTGATCTCAACCGTCATGCGTGCCGCTTCGGCTATTCCCTTGCGAATCGATTCGAAAAAGCCGTATTTTTTAAGCACGCTATCCGTGCTGGGAGTAATGCCGACTATATAGCGTTCAATGCCTTTTTCCATTTCCGCCGCCAGACGGAAATTCATCTCATCTCCACCACGCTCAACCGTAAAATCAAGTTCTTTGCCCCCGCTTTCGGTTATTACGTCAGACATATGGTTCCAGTCCGTAACCTCTACGCCATCTATTGCCTTTATCTTGTCTCCCGGACGTATGCCTGCCTTCCAGGCGGGGCGGTCTTCGGATACCTGCTCTATGGTCGTGGCTATGGGTCTTGCAAATCCGGTCTCTACCCTGCCGTCGGGACCGGCTTCTGCGAAAAGAGCGAGAGTCCTGGTCTCGCTTCCGGTGCTCACCCTGAATTCAAGCAGCGAATCGGGGTTTGACTGAACGCCAATGTTTACGTCTCTCCAGCTCTTGACCTCTTTTCCGTTTATGCTGAGTATCCTGTCACCCGCGGCGAATCCCGAGAGATGGGCGGGGGAATCTTTTTTTACGTAAGTTATGTCCGGAGGATCTTCCAGATAACCGGAGACGCTTATGCCGAACATGAACACGAGAGGCATGAAGAAAAAGGGGATTATGAAATTCATAGCCGGCCCCGCTATGATCACCAGGAACCTGTCGGTAATGGACTTGGCGGAGAATCCTCTCTGGTAGTCCTTTTCGTAATAGGCTTCTATATCGTGGAGGGCCGAGTGGTTGACGAGGAAAGTGTAGATCTTCCCACCTTTTTCCACTTCAAGTTCTTTTTGCTGATTTGGGTCTGATCTTAGGGCGTAGAGAAGCTTTTCCCAGCTTGGGTACTTCTCAAGACTGAATCCCTTTATCCCGATAATTCTGTCTCCTGAGGCAAGTGGCGATTCTGTATCCGCGACGCTTTCGACAATTATGTTTCCCTCTTTTCCCTCGCCGTACATCTTCACGTATCCGCCGATGGGAAGGGCTGAAATGAGATATTCCGTTTCGCCTCTTACGAAAGAAACAAGTTTCGGGCCGAAACCCAGAGAGAATTGCTCGACCCTGATGTTGCTTCTTTTCGCGAGCAGAAAATGCCCCAACTCGTGAAAGAAGACTAGAATTCCTATTACGAAGAGAAAAGCCAGGATTGTGATCATCGCTAAGACAGAAAGTTCTCCATTACCGAACCGGCGGTGTTTCTCGACCACCTGTCCGCCTCTAATATATTGTCAAGACAACCCGAGTCAAGTTTGTCGTGACGCTCAAGTGCTTCTCTGACAATCGGGATTATGTCGGTAAATTTTATCCTCTCGTCAAGAAACGCGTTTACGGCCACTTCGTTTGCCGCATTCAGAACAGTCGGGTAAGTGCCGCCCATCCTGAGACATTCAATTGCAATTGCAGGAGCCTCGAATTTATCTGTATCAAGTTTTTCAAACGTAATGCCCGACAGGTCATCCGGCGAGGCGGCGGTGTGTCCGAGATCAAGCCTCTCGGGATAGGAAAGCGCACGGGCTATCGGTATTTTCATGTCCGAGGCGGAAAGATGAGTTATGAACGAGCCATCAATATATTCAAGAATTGAATGCACGATGCTCTGGGGATGTACCCAGATCGATATTTTTTCGGTGGGTATGTCAAAAAACCACCTTGCCTCTATAATTTCAAATCCCTTGTTCATTAACGTAGCCGAATCTATGGTTATTTTGGTTCCCATTTTCCATGTGGGATGGCAAAGCGCGGCGGCGACCGTGACTTTTCCCAGATCTTTTTTCGGTGTTTTGCGAAACGGTCCGCCAGACGCCGTTATAATAATCCGTTTGAGGAATTTACGGTCTTTTTCCCGGAGGGTCTGGAAAACGGCGCTGTGTTCACTGTCCACGGGAAGCAGAGTAACGCCCTGATTTTCTGCCTCGGAAATAAGAAGTCCTCCAGCGACCACCAGAGATTCTTTGTTGGCTATTGCCACATCTCTTCCGGCCTGTATTGCGCAGAGGGTTGGCAGAAGACCCGAAAAACCTACCATGGAAGATATCACCAGATCGCAGTCCCCTTCTGTCGCAACCGCGATGTTCCCCTCGTCTCCGTAATGTATCTTGGTTTTCGGACCGGCTATTCTCTTTAGTCGCTCCGAGTCTTCTTTTCGGGTGACCGATACGACATTCGGAGTGAATTCCTTTACCTGCTCTGCCAGAAGATCAATGTTTTTCCCCGCGCAAAGACCCGTAACCTCGAACTTTTCGGGGAATCTTCGTATTATCTCAAGCGTCTGCGACCCGATCGAACCAGTTGATCCGAGTATGGAGATCTTTTTCAATCTAGCGTCCTTTCTCCCGTATCTGCTCTCCTGTCAGTCCGAACCTTCTTTCCCTGGTGCGGTAATTGGCGATGGCTTTTAGCAGGTGTCTTTTTCTGAAATTCGGCCAGAGAGTTTTCGTAACGTATATTTCGGCATAAGCCAGTTGCCACAGCAGAAAATTGGAAAGTCTCATTTCCCCTCCAGTCCTTATAAGCAGATCCGGTTCTGGCAGTTGGGATGTATATAGATATTCCTGAAAATCCTCCTCGGTTACCGTTCCCCCCCCTCCCTCCGCGATTATGTTGTTCACGGCATTGATTATTTCCTCCCTGCCCCCGTAGCTGAGCGCCAGGGTTATCGTCAGGGAGTCGCATTTTTCCGTCATTTTCATCACGCGCCCCAGAAGTTCACGTATGTCCGGTGGGAGGTTAGAGAGGTTCCCGATCGCGTTTAGTCTCGTGTTCTGCGCAAGCAGTTTTTCGCCTTCATTTGACAGGTAGTGCCTTAAAAGATTCATCAGCGCGAAGACTTCTTTTCCAGGCCTTTTCCAGTTCTGGGCGGAAAACGCGTAGAGGGTTACGTACTCTATTCCAATTTCCCGCGCGGCCCGGACCACCGATCTTGTTGATTTTATTCCTTCCCTGTGACCGCTCAGTCTATCAAGATTCTTACGCCGTGCCCATCTTCCGTTGCCATCCATTATTATGACAACGTGTCGGGGAATAGGCCCCGGCGTGGGAATGTCATGATCTTTCTGCATTACGAGACACTGTTTGTGAGCTTCGCCGACGGCCGTCGCTTCAATTCGCTGCCCCGTAGATATACGAAACGGGATACGCGATCAAAACGACCGTAATAATTACCGCCATGGCCACGAGCAGGGCGACCGGGTATACGAGAAGCGCCCCAAGGTAGAAAAGAGCTCTTTTCAGCGGGGGCCATTCCCGGGATACTTCGGGAAGGTCGGAAACACAGCTTTTGACAAATCCTGATATTATTCCAGTAAAAAGTGTAGACATATGAGTGAACCGATCTGCCGTAAACCTATCTTATTTCCCCTTCCTCATCAAGGGCAAAAACTGTGCTTTATCCGCTTTGTCCAAAAAATTTCCTTTCAGGTAAACTACCGAAACCGTAAACCGCGATGAGAAGATCCCGCTTTTTTTTCATAATATACGCATTAGTTCCGGCTTTCCTTTTTTCAGGCCCCCTTTTCGCAAAAGAAGACACATACAGAGGTCTTTCCGACTTCGCAAAGGCCCTGAACCTCATAGAGAAAAACTATGTGGAAGAGGTTTCCTCAGAGCAGCTGACCCGAAGCGCTATAAAAGGCATGTTTGATTCCCTTGATCCCTATTCGGTTTATCTTTCATCTGAGAGCCTGAGGAACCTTGAGATAGGAACGATGGGGGAGTTTGAAGGCATAGGAGTCGAAATTACGGTGCGCGACGAGCTTTTGACCGTTATATCCCCGATTGAGGGAGGTCCGGCGCAGGAAGCCGGCGTGAAATCGGGAGACATAATCATCTCCATAGACGGAGAGAGTACCGAGAAAACCAGCATAGTTGACGCTTTGGACAGCATAAGGGGGAGAGAGGGGACTAAAGTGGACATCGTTGTCAGAAGAGACGAAACCGAGGAAGACCATAAATTCACCATCACAAGACGGATAGTGAAACTCAGAAGCGTCGAGTCCAGGCTGGTTGAAAAAGACATAGGATATATAAAGCTATCACAGTTCCACAGGTACTCTGCGGATGAGTTCCTCAGTTCTTACAGGGGGCTTGAAAAAGAAAACGGCGCGAAGCTCGGAGGACTTGTGCTTGACCTCAGGAACAACCCCGGAGGACTGCTTGAACAGGCACTTGCGCTTTGTGACATGTTCATTGATAAAGGACTTATCCTGAACGTCAAGGGAAGGTCCGAGCAGACTTCGAAGGAATATTTCGCCAGAGAGGGGATGGAGATACCAACCAATCACGTTGCCGTAATCGTAAACCGGGGGAGTGCGAGTGCTTCCGAAGTTCTCGCCGGAGCCCTCAAAGACAGCGGCAGGGCGAAGATAGTCGGTACTAGGACATTCGGCAAGGGTTCTGTTCAGTCCGTGATAGAACTCTCCGGGGAAACAGGAGTGAAGATAACCACGGCGAGGCTTTTCACTCCCAAGGGGATTCTCATAGATGGCAAGGGCATAGAACCTGATATTTTTGTTGAAGGTGGCGACCAGGATTCCCCTTCCGACCCGCAGCTTGTAAGAGCTTTGGAAACGGTAAAGCGCATGTGAGGAGATAAGAGCCTTGAGTCAGAAGAGACGAACGAGAAAAAAACCATCTGCCGGAAGAACCGGCGGCAAAAAAAACACGGCGAAACTTTCCCACGCGGTCTTGGTTCTGCTTTTCTTTTTCGCCTTTTCGATCTTCGGCCTCCGGTATGTCGGGAAATTCCTTGACGAATGGTCACCCCGTGAGGTTACCCCTACTGTCGCTGACAAGATTGCGGAGAAAAAGCCTAAGCGTCCCGGAGTTTTTCTTATAATAGATGATCTGGGCGGCGACAAAGAATCGATTGACAGGCTCCTTAAGATCAAGCAGCCGATCAACTTAGCTGTGCTTCCGCATCTTCCCCATTCCCGGTACGCTGCGCGCGTCGCTTACCGCGGAGGGATGGACGTGATACTCCACCTTCCCATGGAACCCAAGGATGCTTCCGGTTACACGGCCGATGACGCTGGAGAAGGAGTCTTGCTGCTCGGCTTCTCGATAGACCAGATAAGGAAGGAACTCAGAAGAAACATCATGGCGGTTCCTAATGTCGCCGGAGTCAACAACCATATGGGTTCCAAGTTCATGGAGAATGAAGAACCGGTAAGAACGGTTATGCAGGAACTGAAGGCCAGGGATCTTTATTTTGTTGACAGCTTTACAACTCCGGACTCCCGTGGATACAGCGTGGCGAAACAACTTGGAGTAAAGACGCTTAAAAGGGATGTCTTTATTGACCAAAGTGAGCGGGGCAAGGAATATACCATAAAGCAGCTTGATAAACTGGTAAGGATCGCCGAGAAAAAGGGTGTAGCGGTAGGTATAGGTCATCCTTACCCGCAGACAATAGATGCTCTTGCGGAGTACATGCCCAAAATTGAAGAAAGAGTGGAATTTATGAAAATATCGTCAACCGCTTTGAACTGAAACGGTTGCTGAGGAAAAACCAGAAAGAGGATAGTCATGGGACTTGTAGATGAGATAAGAAACAGAAGAGATTCATGGGGCCAGAGGCTTGAGGAGCAGAGAGCTTCCCAGGAGCCGTACGACTATGAATTCGAGAAGCGAAATTCCCGCAGAATCGAAGAAGAAATAAAAAAGAACCGGGAGATGGTCGGAAAATTCCCATCCGCGGAAAAACTATCAGAATAATCGGCGAGAAAGAGGGGTTTAAAGGTGATTTGACAACGCTCTTTTTATCCTTTAGGTTTTTCGTTCCCGCGAGGATGGAGGTTTTAGTTTTTTGCCAGGAATAACAGTAGGTAGCAGCGAAAGCATTGACAGCGCTTTAAAAAGGTTCAAGAAACAGGTTGAGAAGGGTGGGGTTCTTTCTGAAGTAAGGAAGAGAGAACACTACGAAAAACCGAGCGAAAAGAAAAAAAAGAAGATGTTTGCTGCCAAAAAGCGCAGTTCAAGCAAAAAAAGAAGATAAACCGTTTTAATTTGCGTGGTTTTCACCTGAAGTTCTTTCTAAAGATCCCACCGAACTAAGTCGCTTTGAATGAAGAATCCTTCTTTCACATCAGCGATAGCGGATATAAAGGCAAGGCTCAGTATAGCAGATGTCATACAGGGCTTTGTTTCCCTTAAAAAATCTGGGAAAAACCATATCGGGCTTTGCCCGTTCCACGACGACAACAACCCTTCCATGCAAGTAAATGATGAGAAGGGCTTTTTCCATTGCTTCAGTTGCGGAGCCGGAGGGGATGTCTTCGGTTTCCAGATGAGGTACAGCAATATAGGTTTCCACGAAGCCTTAAAAGAACTTGCACGGAAAGCCGGAGTCAGGCTTCCTGCCCAGCGTTCGCGCACGAAAGGTGCGAACAAAAAAGAGATCGCTGCGGCGAGATTTTTTGAGATAAATTCCCTCGTCTGTTCGTTTTACAGACAGAACCTTCTCCGTTCTGGAAGGGACTCCGCGCAGGCCAGGGAGTATCTTAAATCGAGGGACATCACTTTGGAGATAAGCGAGGAATTCAAACTTGGCTTCGCTCCCGACAGCTGGGACGCCGTCCTAAAATTTGCTTCCGGAGATAATATCAGTATCAAGGAGCTTGAAGAGCTTGGACTTGTCGTTGCGAGGGAGAGAGGAAGCGGGCACTATGACCGGTTTCGAAACAGGATCGTTTTTCCCATAACCGATATAACGGGGCGAATTTGCGGTTTCGGCGGCAGAACCCTGACGGAAGACGAACCAAAACAGCCGAAATACATGAATTCCCCCGAATCCCCGGTTTTTGACAAAAAAAGCGTTCTTTACGGACTTTACCACTCGAAAAGTGAAATTGGAAGAAAACGTAAAGCCGTTCTGGTTGAGGGCTACATGGATTTCATAAAGCTCTACGCAAACGGAATGCGCAACGTGGTTGCCACCTTGGGAACGGCCTTTACGAATGAGCACTCCAAGCTTCTTCGACGTTTCTGTGAAGAGGTAGTGATTGCCTACGACGGTGATGCAGCTGGGATACGTTCTGCCGTCCGGGCCGGAGAAATTCTTCTTGAACAGGGGATTTCTTCAAGTATCTGCCGCATTCCCGACGGACTTGATCCCGATGATTACCTGAAAGCGTATGGTCCGGAAAGTCTCGGCGAACTGATTGGGAACGCCGTTGATGTCTCCGATTTTATTATTGACGACACTTTCGCAAGATACAGGGAAAAGAAAATGTCTTCTGGAGAGTCGATGAGATTTCTCGCGGACATGGTTTCGAAAATAAAAGACCCGGTTCGAAGGGCCGAAGCTGTCTCCAAGGCAACCGGGGTTTTCGGGATAAGGGAATCTGAGTTTCTTTCTATGATAAAAACTTCGGATTCTGGTAAAAACCGCGGATCACTTGCGCCGGTCTCCTTGATTCCTGAAAAAAGCGTTCATGAGAGAGAAATTGTAAGGATACTGCTTAAATTCCCCCATCTGCTTAGCGCCGAGAGGATTGAAAATGTCGGAGAGCATTTTGAAAATGATGATTTAAAGGTTATTCTCAAGCGTGTGGGTGAAGGGGAGTTTACCGAGGTTTCCTCCCTGATGAGTTCTTTTGAAAAAATCGAGATGCAGCAGTTGCTGGGCGAGTTGGTTTTTTCTTCGGATGATTTGATAGACGAGACGACTTCGGAGAAAATAATAAGTGGCTGCGTAAGAGAACTTAAGTTGAGAAACATAGCTTTTAAGCGTAACGAGGTAATGGATAGAATCCGCAAGCAGCGCGGTTCTTCGGATAAAAGCCTTGAAAGAGAGCTTGTTGAACAATACAGGAATCTGGTGAGAAGGGAAAAAACCATAAAAGGAACTGTCAGTTGAACCCAAACGACGAAACTAACGGGTTAGGGGGCGAAATTAGCGGGCAGGACGAAGGGGAATTCTCTGAATCCGTACAGGCACAGGGTTTTCAAAATGCCCCGGCTGATTCTCGAGCCGAAGACAGGCTCAAGAACGTAATAAAGAGTCAAGATGCCGACCAAGACCCTATAAGATCGTACATTCTCGCTATTGCACAGCACTCCCTCCTTTCCAAGGAGGAAGAGGTTGAGATAGCAAGACAGATTGAAAAAGGTAAAAAAATAATTGCGAGAATGATAATTGAGAACCCTTTCATGATGAAAAAGGTTCTCAAGCTCGAAGAAGAGATCAAAGATGGGAGACTTGGCGCGGGTGATGTCTCCTACCAGGGCGAGGACATCGAATCCTCCACTGATGGCGAAGCATATCGCAATTCTAGAAAGAATTTTCCTCCGATCAGACAGCTTTTTGCTGAGAACCAGGAACTGAGAAAGAAGCTCGGTACTCTGACACTTCCAGATGACGATAAAGCGAAGATCTCAAGGAAAATCAGGAAAAACAACGAAAAGACTGTAGAACTTCTTGACGAAATTGATTTTTCCTCGGCACAGGCCAACAGGATATACAGTCTGGCCGTCGAGTATGTGGACAGAGTCGAGAGTGGGGTCTGTGACGACTGTATGATGAATGGTTCAGATGACGCTATTGGCAGTGGTTCGGAATCTGAATATTCCGAGGAGGAACTCGCTTCGCTTAAAAGGGTGCTTGGGAGGTTTGAAAAAGCAAAGAAAGCTACTAAGAAAGCCAGAAAAAAACTTATCGAATGCAACCTTAGACTTGTCGTCAGTATAGCGAGAAAATACGTTAACAGAGGACTGCCGTTTCTTGATCTGGTTCAGGAAGGCAATATGGGGTTGATGAAAGCGGTTGAAAAGTTTGAACATGGAATGGGATACAAGTTTTCAACCTGCGCCACATGGTGGATAAAGCAGGCCATTACCCGTGCGATAGCCGATCAGGGAAGTCTTATAAGAGTTCCTGTGCACATGACCGAGAACATAAACAGGCTAAACAAGATCTCAAGATCCCTCATGCAGAAATTGGGAAGAGAGCCCAGACCGCAGGAAATAGCCGAAGCAATGGATATATCCCTTGAGAAGGTATTGAAAATCATGAAGGTGTCACGCGACCCGATTTCGCTTGAATCTCCGATTGGTGAGGACGATTGCAGGCTGATGGATATTATCTCGGACCCGACTTCCTCTTCTCCGCTTGAGATGCTCGAAACCAAGGAATTGAACCGGATCATGCGCAACGCACTCTGCACCAATCTCAGTAACGGAGAGGAAGGAGTTGTCAAAATGCGTTTCGGTATAGATGAGGACAAGGAACATACCCTTGAAGAAATAGGAAAAAAATTAAATGTTACCCGCGAGAGGATAAGACAGATCGAGGTAAAGGCTATTAAGAAGCTAAAAAGATTCGGAAGAGCTCTTCCAATAAGGGGTTTTAACTCTGACTGATATTCCCGCTTGACATTATTTTTTCCGGTGATACTTTTCTATGTGTAGGGTGGCTATGCTAAAGGGGAAGCACCCGGTCCCATCCCGAACCCGGAAGTTAAGTCCTTACAGGCCGATGATACTGCTCCTTTCAGGAGTGGGAAAGTAGGTAGCTGCCCTTTTTTTTCTTTCCTTGTTTTCTCAAGTTCCCGGTGCCTGCAATGCCAAAGACCAATGTTGCCGTGTTTGTTTCCGGAAGCGGAACCAATCTTCAGGCGGTGATAGATTCCGGTATAGAATCCGCAAACATAGCAGTGGTTGTCTGCGATACTCCAGGGGTCCTGGCCATTGAGAGGGCTAGGAAACACCGTATTCCCGTAGAACTCGTAAACAGCAGAGATTTTGAATCAAGGGAAGAGTTCGAGAGGCAGATAGTCACGAAAATCCATAGGTATGACATAGAACTTGTCGTACTTGCCGGATTCATGAGAATACTCACTCCTTATTTCATAGGCCGCTTCAAGGACCGTATCATCAATATTCATCCTTCCCTGCTTCCTTCTTTTCCTGGAACGAATTCAGTAATACAGGCACTTGACTACGGTGTGAAACAGACGGGCTGTACTGTCCACTTTGTTAGAGAGGAAGTTGACGCGGGTCCGATTATTCTCCAGGCGGTTGTCCCGGTTGACGAGGAAGATACAGAGGAGACTCTGCTTGAGAAAGTCCATGTCCAGGAACACGGGATATTGCCCGAAGCCATAAGGCTTTTCTGCGAGGGGAAACTGACTCTCAGTGGAAGAAAAGTTCTGATTTCTTCCTGAAACTGAGAAATTCTAAACGGTTCTTCCAACGGCTTTGGCAACAGGAGCAGCTTTTTCCATCAGGTTTTTGAATGTTTTCGGTTTAAGCGACTGGGCTCCGTCGCTCACCGCAATCTCGGGGTTGTTATGAACCTCGACTATTATTCCGTCCGCTCCGGCGGCTATTGAAGCTAAAGTTACCGGTATTACATACTGCCAGTAGCCGGTTCCATGACTAGGGTCGGCGAAAACTGGAAGGTGGGTTTTTTCCTTGAGTACTGGGATCGCGTTCAGGTCGAAAGTGTTTCTGGTCGCGGTCTCAAAAGTTCTTATCCCCCGTTCGCAGAGCATTACATTGCTGTTGCCCTCCGACAGTATATATTCGGCACACATCAGGAATTCGTTTATAGTCGTTGACATTCCGCGTTTTAGTAAGACGGCCTTGTTTGACTTGCCGACATGTCTTAAAAGCGAGTAGTTTTGGGAATTCCTGGCTCCGATCTGAAGCACATCCGCGTATTCCTCGACCATCTCAAGATCGTCCGGGCTCATTATTTCGGTTACTATGGGCAGCCCTGTCATCTCTTTTGCCTTGACAAGAAGCTCCAGTCCCTCTTTTCCAAGACCCTGAAAAGAATAGGGGGAAGTTCTGGGCTTAAAAGCGCCCCCTCTGAGCATTGAGGCTCCCGAATCTTTTATGGAGGCCGCGATTGTCATTATCTGTTCTTCGTTTTCAACCGAGCATGGCCCTGCGATTATGGGGATTCTTTTATCCCCTACGGTAACGCCGCCCACATTAAAAATGGAGGTCTCATCATCTACTTCCCTGCTCGTGAGCTTGTAGGGCTGAAGCACGGGAACAACCTTGTCAACTCCTTGGAGCTGCTTGAGAATATCAAGATCATGCGGCTTTCCTCTCTCGTCTCCGACCACTCCGATAACGGTCCTGAGAATTCCTTCGATCGGATGCGGCGAATAGCCAAGTTCCTTTATGACGGACTTGATCTTGTCGATCTCCTCTCTGGTCGCATTGGGCTTCATTACTACTATCATTTCAGAAAACCTCCATATATTGTGCGAAACGGACACAACTTAATACATAGAAGATTCTCAATGTCAATTCTATTATCCCCCCTAATGTCCGTATAGTTGGCGTATTCAACTTGTTCGCGAGGGAAGATTAAGAAAAACGGCGCTGAATATCTTTTGCGAGGCCTGCCTGAAATGTTTTTCAAACTTCGTCTCTGTTTCTCCTTTTCGGGTCTCAATGAAACCTGGTGGCGGGTATGCTGAGCGGAACAAACCGCTTCTTTCGAATTCGGACACTATCTGCTCAATATAACTCAGCTGGTCGGTCCTTATTACCGTTCTCCCGCTTCCTGTAAGCACTTTTGCGAGGCAGCCTATAAATTCCCGGTTAAATACTCTGTGTTTTGAGTGCTTTTTCTTCGGCCAGGGGTCGGGGAAATTTACCAGGACAAGATCGAACATCCTTTCCCTGAAGACCTGTCTGAGTGCGATTTCAGCTTCGATATGGACGAATTTTAAGTTTTCCAGAGAGAGTTTTTCCGCCGCCCGCACGGCTTTGCGGAATCTTCCTCTCTTGATCTCAAGACCCAGGTAGTTTCTGTTTCCGTCGCACCGCGCTGCGTTTATCAGAAACTCCCCTTCTCCAAAGCCAATTTCAAGCACCAAGGGATTTTTGTTGCAGAAAATGTCTTCTTTGGCGATCGGAAACGAAAACAGGGAGATGTCCACCGCGGAGTCGGTTAACTTCATTTTCCGGATCAGGATTTAAAAGCGGAAGTTATGGTTTGTTCTTCGATCTTTATTCCGTAACTTCCCTCATCTTCTTTCATCTTCCCTATGCGCTCGGGAAGTGACATCTCTATCTTGCCTTTTCGGGCTTTCTTGTCGATTTTCATGATGTCGATTATCTTCCCGACACTTACCCCCCGCGGGGGGTAAGTGGGAAGTCCCGCCCTTCTCAAAAGACGAGTGAGCCTTTCCTGCTCTTGCTCGCTCCACCCCGTTTTGCCCAGAGCGATTTTCCCCTCAATTACCATCCCTGCAGAAATGGCTTCTCCGTGGGAGATTGTATAGTCGGAGAGCTGCTCGATTGCATGGCCGACCGTGTGTCCGAAGTTAAGGATTTTCCGCAGGTTCTGTTCCTTCTCATCTTTCTCGACTACTTCTGCCTTGATCCTGCAGCTTGCCCCTATCACCTCAAGCAGCGCTGCGTCGTCGAAGCTGTAGATTTTTTCGATGCTCTCCTCTAGGTACTGGAAAAGATCTGAGCTTTTTATTACACCGTATTTGATTATCTCGGCGAGTCCTTCCGAGACCTGCTTTGGTCCGAGGGTTTTAAGGGTGCCTGTGTCTACGTATACGCGCCATGGTTGGTAAAACGCCCCGATGAGGTTCTTCCCGTGAGGGGTATCTACTGCGGTTTTTCCTCCCACCGAACTGTCCACGCAGGCAACCAGGCTTGTAGGTACCTGAACGCAGGGAACTCCTCTCATATAGGTGGCGGCCACGAATCCTGCGATGTCTCCCACGACCCCTCCGCCGAGTGCTATGACTGAAGAGTCTCTGCCAAATCCCGATTCAAGCATCCTGTTTTCTATGAAGGACTTGATTTCTCTGGTCTTGCTTTGTTCTCCCGCCGCAAAGGCGATCATCCTGACTTCTGAGAGTGTTTCCTCAAGATCGCCTAGAAGCTTCGCTCCGTAAAGTTCCGCCACATTTGAATCAGTTACCAGGGCGTGGGAGTGAGCTATGGAGGCTTCGGCAAGATCGTCGGCAATCCGGCCCAGAAGACCTTGGCCGATCAGGATTTCGTAGGAATTATTTTTACTTGAACCGATTTTGACTTCTATCTTTTTCAATTGTTACCCCGGCATTTTCAGTAGGGACCAGACTGGGTGTGGGGAAAGTGCTTCAGCCCCCTTGAGTCCCATGAGTTCTATAAGAAAAAGGTATCCTTCAACGCTTCCTCCCAGCTGTTCCACCAGATGCCCGGTACTGCGTGCTGTTCCTCCCGTGGCAAGAAGGTCATCAACGATTACTGCCTTGCTTCTGCTGTCTATTGCGTCTTTGTGAATTTCCAGAACGTCTTTTCCATATTCAAGGTCATATGAAACGCTTGCGGTGGTGCTTGGCAGCTTGCCCGGTTTTCTCACCAAGATCAGTTCTTTCCCAAGTTTATAGGATAAGGCGGAAGCGAATATGAAACCTCGGCTCTCGGGTGCGACAAAAGAGGTTATCTCTTCGCAGGCAAGTATTTCCGCCATCATGTCCACGGATTTTTGAAAAGCTTCGGCGTTTTTAACAAGTGTGGTTATATCATAGAAGACTATTCCTTTGCTTGGAAAATCAGGAACGCGTCTTATGTGGTTTTCTATCTCTTCCAGTGCCATTTCTTTTTCTGCTTGGGTGCCCGGAGAGGTTCTCATCCGGCTTTTCCCCCGCGGGAGGATAGCTCAAAGGCTGTCCTGACTGCTTCTTCTGGGGTTTCGCATTTGATAATTTTCTTAGAGACATCCCAAGTGTCAAGCCCAATGACGGGAATTCCCGACTTGAGCGCGAACGATATTTCCGACAGAGTGCCGAAGCTGCCTCCAACGGCGATTATCGAATGGCTTGACTTCGCCACTATTACATTTCTTGCTTCCCCCATTCCTGTAACTATGGGTATGTCAATGAACCTGTTGGCTGAGCAGGCCTCCGGACCAGGAAGAATCCCGATTGTTGTGCCCCCGGCTGATTTTGCTCCCTGGCACGCGGCTTCCATAACTCCTCCCATTCCGCCGCAAAGCAGAAAACATTTTTTTCTGGCAATCAGAACTCCGACCTCTTCTGAGGTCCTTTTTTCTTCCTCACTTGCATTCCCCGCTCCGATTACTCCTATGATCGTTTCCATTCAAGCGTCACCGTATTGTGTTTAACAAGCTGGTATAAAACAGTTAAAATTGCAGGTTCCAAAGTATACCACGGGTTTAAGTGATTTATATCAAGGGAAGACTTAATGTATTGCACGAGAGTTTGGCTGACACTTGTTTTTTCACTTTGTTTCTTTCTCCCTTCTTCTGTTGAGGGGAGCCAGATAAATCTTAGGATTCCCCACGGTTTTGAATTCGGGATTTCAAGAAAGGACGCTCTTAATCTGATTGAGCCTTCCAAAGTCAAGGTTGTTTCTGATCGCAAATACTCAAATGACATCCGGAAAATTGTCTTGGGCGGTTCGGTAGCCGGGGTTACTCTCGATCCTTCGCCGGACCATGAAACTCGGCTTGAATTTTATAAAGACAAACTTATGTCAAGTTCCATTTTATTCATTTTTGAGGACGAAAGCCGTTTTACCTCCGCAAAAAACGAAATTATTGGCAACCTCGCAGATGCTCTCGGCGACACTTTCAAGCGGGAGAAGATGTTTTCTTACGAGGTGATGTCATGGGATCTTTTGGACACGGTCGTACTTGCTAACCTGAACTCTCGAAAAAGAACGATAAAGATTGAATACGTTCATAAACCTATTCTGGAGAAAAAGACGGCAAAGGACCTACGCCGCAAACGCAGGGAAGACCCGGGAGACCCTGCCAAGCAGATGTTTATTGATAGCAACTTCTCAGCGCAGAAAAGGCGCTAACCTGTAAAAAATTCATACTTCAGGCTTTTGCGGACTACCACGAACTGTTAAAACCTGCTTAAGTGTGTTTGCAAGTGGATTCAGACTGGCGCGGTACGAAAAAACAAAGAGGTTCTTCTTGTTTTTTCTCTTTGTAATCTACGAAGGTCTTCCGTAAAGATTCAGCAGCGTTCCTATGTGGAAAGCCAAGGCCACGTATATGCCGCAGAGAAAAAGCTTCTGATAGCCGGCGAGATACTTGTTTACCAGGAATACAAGTGAGAGAAGAAGCAGAAACCACCCCGCAGTTTCCAAAACGAGATGCACAAGTCTCTGTACCGGTACTTGGGGACTCCCGCTGGCTCTTGATCTGAAAACCTCCGGCAACTGCATAAAAACAAGGGAGAAAAAAGTTCCCAATATATATGTCCCGGCGAAAAACCCGAGGAGAACAAACAACATAAGCAGTAAAAGTTCCATGGCTTAATGACCTCGGAGAAAATAATATCATATTACCGCGTTATGTATAAGTGGTCTTGTCCTTTCCTCCCATGTCTGCGGATTGCTGCTTTTTTGACGGTGTGGCTTCGACAATTTTGCAATAGTTTCTGAGTTCGAGATTGCGGTGAGTGTGATTTTGTGCGCAAATCTAGTTATTATTATTTTCGCCCAACTAAAGTATCTGCGTTTGTTTTTGACCCGCCAGGATTTTTTCAGGGTCACCCCTGTTAGTCTTAATGGAGAGAGACACTTCTATATCTTCTTGTTCTAACCGCAAATACGATAGGAACTTTCCGTACAAGTTCCTTCTTATGCATCGCTTCGTCATTTTTTTCCTTTCAGGACTTTTCTTTTGCCTGGCAGCTTTTTCCCCGACTTTGGTGCTTAACGCCGAAGAAATAGATAAAGACGAAACGGTTTTTATCTCCGGGATCAAGATAAAGGGGCTTAAGGATATAGAAACTGAGAAGATAAAAGACTCCATGATTACCCCTTTTCCTTCGAGAAAACCTTGGAAAAAGCGCCCGGAATTTAACGAGCAGTTCCTTGAGGACGATATAAAGAGGATAGAACAGGTTCTTAGGGAACATGGTTATTACGGCTCCACCGTAACTCATACCTTGGATTTCCGGGATGGAAACCGAAAGGTGGATATAGAAATAACAGTTGACCAGGGAGACCCCGTAATAGTGAAAACTCTGAGCATAGGAGTTCTTGGGAACCATTTGTACGATTACGTCTCTGATGTCGCCAAAGTGATCCTCTTGGAAGAGGGGGAACACTTTTCGCAGATAAACTACCAGAAATCAAAAGTTCTTATCACAGAGATGTTCTCCGACAGGGGTTATCCTCTGGCGGATGTTAAATCTGAAGCGATTGTAAACCTGAGGAACAGAGAGGTTAACGTTGAATTCACCATTGATCCAGGTCAGGAGTATTATTTCGCCGACGTGATATTCAGGGGGAATTCCAACATTGCCACCAGACTTCTCGAGCGGGAGATAGAGCATAAAAAAGGAGATCCGTTCTCCCTCACAGAAACTCAGAAATCACGGGCGAATATTTTCGAAACAGGATTTTTTAATTCCGTTATAGTGGATAATGACTATGACGAGCAGAAACTTGAGGTTCAGACGACATACAGCGTTACCGAGAGGAAACTCGGAACGATAAGGTTTGGTGTCGGATATGCTACGGAAGACAATTTAAGGGCACAGCTGTCTTGGAGCCAGAGGAATTTTCTCGACGGCGGAAAGACACTACGGGTTACTTCCAGCTATTCATCCCTGACGCGGGGTCTAATGGCTGAACTTGAGAAGCCCCACTTAATTGGTAGAAATTCCAGTCTTGCTTTTCTGCTTGACGTGAGAAGAGATGATCTTCCGGGGTACGATGGAGAGACTTTCGATTTTAACAGTACTGTTTCCAAGGAATTTTTGGACTATCTTACGGTTTTCACTTCCCTAAACGTCGTATATTCAGATATAGATTCTCAGGTGGTCAGAACGCCGATCGAAAGCGCCCGCGACAAGGTCTTCATGACGTTTATCGACCTTGGAGTTGAATATGACCTGACCGACAGTCTTGTAAATCCTACCAGGGGGATGCGGCTGTTTTTATTTCTGGAAAAACCAATTCAGATAATCAGTTCCGACCGTACCGATTACCTGAAGTCCTTGGCCGAGTTAAGATACTACAAAAATGTTTCCGGAATCGTTCTTGGAAAAAGACTGACGATTGGAAACATAAGCACGATTGGAAAGACTGACCCGCTTGACGTACCGATCTTCAAGAGGTTTTTTGCTGGAGGCAGCGTGAGCATGAGGGGTTATTCATTTCAGCACCTGAGTCCGCTTAATTCAGAGCGGGATCCTCTGGGGGGCAACTCCATGATCGTGGGCAACGCCGAAGCCCGCTTCGGGCTTTTTAATAAACTTGGGGCGGTAGTCTTTTTCGATTATGGAAATGTTTATTCAGAGAGTTTCGGTTTCAGTGTTTCTGACCTGAAGTACGCGGCCGGCGCGGGATTGAGGTACCATACGATCATTGGACCGATCAGAGCGGATTTCGGCTACCTTCTTAACCCGGAAGATGAGGAGAGAAACGACAGGTTCAAGATTTTTATAAGCATAGGACAGGCCTTTTAGTAACCGCGGGGGCCTTGGAGAAGTTTCCTCACTCCCCTTGCCGCCTGAGTTATCCTGTTCTCGTTCTCAACAAGCGCGAGTCTTACGAAACCTTCTCCGTAGTTCCCAAAGCCCACTCCAGGGGATACGGCAACTCTTGATTTCTCTATAAGCAGTTTTGAGAATTCAAGCGATCCCATTTCCGCAAACTCTTCCGGTATCTGTGCCCATACGAACATCGTCGCTTTCGGTTTTGGAATTTCCCATCCGGCCCTTGCGAATGATTCGATCAGTTTATCCCTTCTGGACCTGTAGGTTTCCCTTATACGATCTATATGTTGCTGGGGTCCGTTAAGAGCCGTGATCGCGGCTATCTGTATCGGCTGAAATATTCCGTAGTCAAGATAGCTTTTTATCCTTTTAAGCGCGGAGACGATCTCCGGATTTCCCACCATGAAGCCAACCCGCCAGCCGGGCATGTTGTAGCTTTTGGAAAGGGAATAGAATTCCACCGCAACATCTCTGGCTCCTTTTACCTGCATTATGCTCGGAGCCTTGTATCCATCGTAACACAGTTCTGCGTAAACCAGATCATGTACAACTGTAAGACCGGTTTCCCGCGCCAGGTCACAGACTTTTTCGAAGAAATCAAGATCCATGACTTTCGTGGTCGGATTGTTGGGGAAGGAGAGAATAAGAACCTTGGGCTTCGGCCACACTTCCTTTATTGCCTTCTCTATTGACAGTATCAGGTCTTCCTTTTCCCCCATCGGACAACTGTGAGTGTCTCCTCTTGCTATTATTACGGAGTAGCTGTGTATTGGATAGGTTGGATCAGGAACTATCGCTATATCTCCTGGGGAGAGTATTGAAAGCATTAAATGGGATATGCCTTCCTTTGAACCTATTGTCACGACGGCTTCGGAATCCGGATCAAGGTCAACGTCGTACTTTCTTCTGTACCAGTCGGTTATGGCCAGACGAAGTTTGGGCAGTCCGGCGGAAGTGGAGTACCTATGGTTTCTGGGCTCTTTTGCCGCCTCGCAGAGTTTCTCCACTACATGGTCCGGCGTGGCCTGATCAGGGTTTCCCATGCCGAGGTCGATTATATCTTCACCCCGGGCGCGCGCCTGGTGTTTAAGTTCGTTGACTACACCAAGTATATAAGGGGGAAGTCGGTTTATTAGGGAAAAATTATGATCCGGCGGGTTCATTGTATCTGCCTATTTTTTACTGGCACTATTCTATTCTAACCGCTTATAATCTCAAGGCTGCGGGTTGTGGAACTGGTATTCCAGCATCTCGGTGTCCGTGTGTAAATCTTTTTATGGTAAAATAGAGTTTTATGCTCTGGATCAGATTTGCTATCTTGGCGGTGCTTTTCCCGGTCAGCTGTTTTCCCTTCCCAGGTTCGCCGAACTTGGAAAGCCGGGATTTCTCTCGACCCCGATCAACGGATACCGTGCAGTACGGCAAGGCTTCTTGGTACGGAGACAAGGAACATGGGAACAGGTCGGCAAGTGGCGAGGTATTCAACAGATATGCCTATACCGCCGCACACAAGGAACTTCCTTTCGGTACCGTCGTACGTGTTACCAATCTTGAGAACCGCAAGAAAGTGGAGGTCAGGATAAATGACAGGGGTCCTTACGTAAAGGGCAGGGTTATAGATCTTTCCTATGCCGCCGCGAAATCCATCGGACTTGTTAGAAGCGGTGTTGCGAAGGTAAAAATAGAGGTGCTGTCAACGCCGTCGAAAAGGTCAGAAAGCCTCTTTGTCTCCCTTTACACGGTTCAGGCGGGTTCTTTTCGCAGCAGGGCAAAGGCCTATGACCTCAAAAGAGAACTTTCGCGGGTCACAAAGGAGGAGGTGAGAGTGGAATCTTTAGCCTTTGAGGGGAATACTTATTACAGGGTTAGAGTGGGAAGATTCAAGAAAAGAAAAGACGCCGAAAGACTTCGCGTGATTTTGAGAACGCGGGGATACACAGCCAGCATATATGTTGAATGATTTCGGGGAACTTCGGAAAAACAAGGGAAAGTGTTTAGCGATGAAAAAGCTTAGAACAACAGATTTTAGCAAGATGAAAGAGCGGGGCGAAAAAATCGCCATGATAACGGCGTACGACGCCACCATTGCCGCAATAGTGGATGCTGCGGGAGTAGACATGGTTCTGGTAGGGGATTCTCTTGGCAACGTGGTTCAGGGCCTCGAAGATACGCTTTCCGTTACGCTGGATGAAATGATTTATCACACTAAAATCGTCTCAAGGGGCGTAGCACATGCCCATTTGTGTTCGGACATGCCTTTTCTTTCGTACCAGAAATCTCCGGAAGACGCCATAGGGAATGCCGGAAGGCTTTTAAAGGAAGGGCGGGCAGAGTCGGTCAAGCTTGAGGTGAACGAGATGTACGTCGATACGGTGTATCGCATACAAAAAGCCGGAATTCCCGTTGTTGCCCATATAGGACTTTGTCCCCAGTCGGTTCACGTAATGGGTGGATACAAAGTACAGGGAGGTTCGACGGAGGAGCGCAAAGCGCTTTTGAATCTCGCCAAGTCCTGTGAGCAGGCCGGTGCTTTCATGGTGGTTATCGAGAGCGTTTTATCGGCAGTGGCAAAAGAGATTACGGAGGGTCTTGCGATACCAACTGTTGGAATAGGTTCCGGGGCAGATTGCGACGGGCAGGTGCTTGTTGTAAACGACATGGTCGGCCTTACGCCGGGGCCGCTTCCCAAGTTCGTCAAAAAATACGCGAAGGTTGCAGACGCAATCTCTGATTCAGCGAAAAAATATGTGGAAGACGTAAAAAAGGGAACTTTCCCCTCGCGGGAGCAGTCTTATGGATAGCGTACAAACGCTTTCCGTGCTCAATCGCCCTTCCGACATGAAGAGGGTTTCCGATACTTGCAGAAAAGCGGGCAAGAAACTCGGCTTTGTTCCCACTATGGGAGCTTTGCATCAGGGGCATATCAGTCTCATTGAGGAATCGGTGAGAAGGGCGGACGTGACGGCCGCAAGCATTTTTGTTAATCCCACACAGTTCGGACCCGGTGAGGACTTTAATCATTACGAAAGGGACTACGATGGCGATATTAAGAAACTTGAGCGCTGTGGCGTCGACTACCTGTTTTATCCGGATGTAAGCGATATTTATCCCGACGGTTTCCAGACCACGGTTTCAGTGGGAGCTCTCGGGAATTGTCTCTGCGGTCCCTTCAGGCCGGGACATTTTGACGGGGTGGCAACGGTTGTGCTTAAGCTGTTCAACGTTGTCCGCCCGGATTTTGCGGTATTCGGAAGAAAAGACTACCAGCAGCTTAAGATTGTCCAGAAAATGGTGCGGGATTTCGATATGGACATTGAAATAGTGGAAATGCCGATAATGCGGGAACCGGATGGACTTGCAATGAGTTCAAGAAACGCTTACCTAAGCGAAGGTCGGAGAATCAGGGCGGCTGCGGTGAACAAAGCCCTGCGCGAGGTCGGTAAAAAATTCGGAAGCGGTTGCGATGATTGCCAAATTCTGCTTGCCGAGGCGGATCGGGTATTGCGCATGGCGCAAATTAATGATATTGATTATATTGAAGTAAGAGACCCGGAAACCCTTGAGCTTCGGCACAGGGCTGTGGAGGGTGATCTGGTGGCGTTGGCCGTGAGGCTAGGCGATACCAGACTTATCGATAATATCATGATTTAAGAGGTTGGTAATGCAAAGAATACTTCTAAAATCCAAGATACACAGAGTAACGGTTACCGAAGCCGAACTGGATTACGAAGGGAGCCTTACGCTTGATAGAAATCTCATGGACGCGGCGGATCTGTTTCCCTATGAAGAGATTCACATTTTCAATCTGACCAACGGTCACCGTCTTTCAACTTACGTGATTGAAGGCGCTAGGGGTTCAAACACAGTTTGCGTAAACGGTGCGGCTGCGCATCTTGCGAGAAAAGGCGATTGCCTAATAATAGCGGATTTTGCAATCTATGATGAGGAACAGAGCAAAACACACAAACCCAAGCTTATATATGTGGATGAGATGAACAATATAATCAGCATAAAATCTGGAATTAACGCTCTTAAACTTGCGACCGAAGGGTAATTTGCCCGTGCTTCTGGCAAAACCCGCGTAAGACTCACGGATTAAAGGCGTGTTTGACATAGCTAGTCCCTGTAGTTAGATTAGGCTTTGGAGGATTTCTTGAAAGTAAAGCACTATGCTTCGTGTTTTTTCCTGAAGCTGTGACCCGCGCTTCACAATTCTACGGGCGTAGGGCTGTTTATTTAAGAAACCTGATTTATGAAAGCTATAATACTTGCAGCGGGCAGGGGAACTAGGCTATATCCCTACACTCATGACAAGCCCAAATGTCTTCTTGACATTGGGAACATATCCATACTTGAACATCAGATAAACCTTATAAGGGATTGTGGCATAAACGAAGTCGTAATCGTCGTGGGTTTTGGTTTTGAGAGAGTAGAGGATTTTTTAAGAAGCTACGACGGCTTGGGAATGAGAATCAACACCCTTTACAATCCCTTTTACCAGTCTACAAACAGTCTTGTGTCTCTTTGGATAGCCCGAAGTGAATTTGATGAAGATCTAGTGGTTATGAACGGAGACGATGTTTACGAGATAGGGGTTTTGGACAAGGCGCTTTCTGTAAGGGATGAGAAAATCTGTCTTCCTATAAAAAGAAGGCCTCGGTATGAGAGGGAAGACATGAAAGTTATTGTTGACGACAGCAGGATCACGAAGATAAGCAAAGATATCTCAAACAGCGAAACCTCCGCTGAATCGGTTGGTATAAGAGTGTTCAGAGATACTGGGGTAGAGCTTCTTAAAAGAGCGGTTGAGGAAGAGATGAGGAATCCAGGGGCTGAGGGGAAATGGTATATATCCTCAATACACAGACTTATAAACAAAGGGTATAAGATCAAGCCCCTTGATATAGGCGAGCTTTACTGGATGGATGTTGACTGTCCGCTGGATCTTTTCAGGGCGAGAAAGCAGGCTGACAGATTCTTGAAAAAGGAATACCGTGCTCCAAATCTTCTGAGAGTTGTCGACTCCTCCGAATAATCTGCCATGAAAAACGCTATTGTACTTTGTTCTGGCACGGGAACAAATGGTGAGGATTTGTCCAGATTCTCAAGCAAATCGATAGCACAAGTACCGCAACTTAAAAGAATTATAATAAATTGCCAGCGTGTCGGAACAGAGCAATTTCATATAATTACCGATAACGCGGGTTTTCTGAAAAACCTTCTTATAGATGATCCGAGGATTACATCGGACATAAAATGGGTCTTGCCCGGAGGTTCAGTGTCAATAGATTCGGGCAGAGTACTTATTTTAGAATCTTCCCTTGTCGTTACAAACTCCAGTTCTCTTGAAAAATTTGTTCGTGATTCAGCGGATTGCCGCGAAGAGGAGGTTTCCGTCCTTGTCCACCAAGACGCTGATCCTGTTGTTGGTATGGACAGGGAAACCGGTTACGTAACCAGATATTTCGGTGGAGGAAGCAGCGTTCTAGGTGCTTTTTCCGTAGATTCCACAGAAGTCACCGCGGTTCTTTCGGCTACCGGCCTTGATACTTGGCTTGGTGAAGAGGCCACACGGCACCGTATAAGAACCTTCAGTGCCGACAGTGGATATTGGTGCCGTCTTTCGGATACCACGGAATCTGAAAGAGAAGCGGAAAGAATTATTTTTTCTCACGTAGGTAAAACGGCTACCGGATGGATAGCCAGAAATGTAAACGGCAGGATGTCTCTTCCTCTGAGCAAGCTTCTGGTAAAAACATCTCTTACACCTAACGCGGTAAGTGTTCTGATTAATCTGATCGGAGTGCTCTGCGGGCCGTTTTATGCTCTTGGTCATCCGGTACTCGGAGCTCTTTTTATGCAGGCAGCAACCGTTTTGGACAGGTGTGACGGGGAAGTTGCGAGAATAAAGCTTATGGAGACGAAAAAGGGACAGTGGGTTGATACAATAAGTGACCAGTTCACCGTGCTTTCTTTCCTGATCGGAGTTCCTGTTGGGTATTATCTTCAAACCGGAAGCACAATTGCGGTTGTGCTCGGAAGCTATAACATCATCATTTTCATCCTGTTTCTAATATGGTCGTTTTACTTCCTGATAAAGTATACGAATTCCGGTAGCCTGGTAGCCTACTTTGAAGTTGACAAACATATTGATCCCGAGGAACTTTCCGTTCTGAGAAAGCTGCTTGCGCGCCTTCGTCCCTTGGGGAGAAGGAATTATTATTCAGCCGGAGCAGTTCTCATAGCTATAATCGGAGGAAATTCCCTCGTTCTTTTCGCTACGTCTTTTGCTCTGACTTTCTTTTTGATACATCAGCTTGAAGATGTTATAAGGATTCTTCGCCTTGGAAAACCTAAAGAGGTTCTTCATGAAGAAACGGAGCGGAACTAAACCGGCAAGAATACTTGGTCAGTTACCGAAAAAGCCGGGAAAACATTTTCTGCGCTGATCCTGTGGCAGTTATCGGGAATTTCTGTGGAATTTTATCAGACAAAAAGAGAGAAGACTCAGAACACTTCCCCACGAGATGAACATAAATAGCGCGGCAGCAAAATCCATTATCTTTCCCTCCTGCCGGCAATATAAACCATAACTGATAGAAAAACAAACAATCCCAGAATATAGAACCTTGCGAACCAGATATTCCAGCTGGCCGCTCCGATTACCGAAGGCAGACTGCTATACCCCCACCAAGATATGAGGACCAGGAGGAAAAATGGTGTCAGGTATTTCAGAATGTAGTAAAAAACACGGGGTGCTTTTATAAATCCGCCCGAGTTTATCTCATTCCAGGCCCTCTCGGACCCGAATACCCACATGAACATTACTATTTCAATGAATCCGAATACGACGAGCATTATGGTGCCGGCCCAGAAATCCCATTCGTCAAGGACCTGGCTTACCAGTATCACGGGCAGCACGCTTACGATTATTATTAGCATGGTGTATACGACCGCCCTTTGTCTTGAGATGCTGAATTCGTCCTGAAGGAAAGTTACTACGGGATATGCTATTGCTACGGATGAGGTCATGCCGGCGAAGAACAGGAGAAAAAACCACAAAAAACCGAAGATTCTACCTGTTTCAATGCCTCCCAGATTTCCCGAAATGCTGCTGAACACGGCGGGGAGACTTACGAATCCTAGGCTGAAAGCACCTGATTGCGCTATGGCGACCACGCTTGCGGTTCCGAAAAACGCTACCGCCGCCGGAATGGCTATCGAACCCCCGAGAACTATTTCCACCGTTTCGTTAATAGTCGCCGAGGTCAGGCCGCTTAACGTTACGTCATCATCAATTTTTATGTAAGATGCGTACGCCACTATTGCTCCGAAAGCGAGGCTCAACGTGAAAAAAATCTGCCCCGCTGCCGCTATCCATACTTTAGGGTTTTTAAGGGTTTCAAAGTCTGGATTCCAGAGAAAGTTAAGACCGTCGATTGCTGTTCCGTAATCGGTTTTAAGTGTCAGAGTCTTTACTACGAGTACCATTGCCAGAACAAACAGCCCGGGAAGGGCGTACTTGACGAATATCTCTATACCTCCCGATATTCCTCTCAGCATGACGTAGAAGTTTGCCGCAATCGTGATTACAAAGGCGGTAATAGCCATTTTGGAAGGGGTGAGAAACACCCCGTCTCCCATGCCGAGATAATCGGAAAGAAAACTGCTGTAAGGCTTTACATACTCCGCAGCGTTTGAAACCGACCCCGGATCAAGACTGGGATTGCTTCCAAAGAGAAAGTGTAGAGCGTATCCCAAGGTCCAGGATTCAATGTAAATATAGTAAGTTGTTACGACAAGCGGTATCCAGAGCCCTATAACGCCAAGAATCCTGGAAGCAGGGCTTTTCCAGAAAAGATTGAATATCGCGGGGGTTGTTCCGTGTCCGCGGGACCCTCCGTACCTTCCCATTCCCCATTCCATCCACATGATTGGAATTCCTATCACGATAAAGGCTATAAAATAGGGGATCATAAAAGCGCCGCCGCCGTTTTCCGCGGCCTGCGTGGGGAATCTAAGGAAGTTGCCAAGGCCTATGGCGTTGCCCGCCATAGCTAATATAAGACCTGTCTTGGTTGCCCAAGCGTCCCTATTGTGAGAACCGTTTTTCATCTTGGAAGGATCAGAATCAAGCAAAAATTATATTATCACTTAGCCGGGATATATGGCAAGGATAAAAAGTCTTAAGTGTTTGGAATACTAGTATTGACAAAAAAAATAATGATTTTATCTTAATTCACCCCTAGAGAATTTGAACTTAACTATCAGAGGAGTTAGCGTGCCCAAAGTAAACAAGAAAAAATCCGAAAAAATCCCTTTAAAAAAAAGCTCTTCTACGGAGACTGGTGCAAAGGCCAAATCGAGGAAAGCGAATCCCAGGAAATATACCAAGAAGTTTCTTGCTCAGATGACTGCAATGCTCAAGGAAATGAGGGGGGAGCTGCTTAAAGACGTAACCAGATCAATAAAAGAGGAATCGGACCATCTGCGTTTCAACGTCGGGGATTTTTACGACCACGCGTCCGAGGACAGGCAGAGAGAACTTGCCCTTACGCTTTCAAACAGGGAGCGCAGCAAACTGCATCAGATAGATGACGCTCTAAAGAGGATTGAAAACGGGGAATATGGCTTCTGCGAAGTTACCGGGGAAAAAATAGGGGAAGAGAGACTCATTGCAATGCCCTTTACCAAACTGAGCGTTGAAGCTCAGGAGGAAATAGAAAGGGGAGATTACTGATCTTTCTTCTTAAGCCTACTGAGAGATTTCGTATAGGGCTTTTTGAATAGACCGACTTCAGTTATCAGGCATTCGATATTGTCGGCCGGGGTAATGTCAAACGCGGGATTGATCGCGTTTACTTCAGCACTTATTCGGTTGCCGTCTATGTGCGTTACCTCTTCGGGATTCCTTTGCTCAATTATAATATCATCTCCACTTAAACATTCGTTATCTATGGTTGAGGTAGGAGCGGCTACATAAAAGGGAATATCGTGATGCTTGGCCAGTATGGACAGGGAATAGGTTCCTATTTTGTTGGCCGTATCTCCGTTTGAAGCTATTCTGTCGGCCCCGACTATGACCGAATCCACAAATCCCTTGCTCATCAGATGCCCGGCCATGCTGTCGGTTATCAGACGGACCGGAATGCCGTCCCGCTCAAGCTCCCAGGTAGTTAGCCTCGCTCCCTGGAGAACTGGTCTTGTCTCTGATGATATTACGCTTATGTTCTTGCCTTGGCGAAAGGCCGATCTTATTACCCCTAGAGCAGTTCCATAACCTGCGGTGGCGAGTCCTCCGGCGTTGCAGTGAGTTAGTACAACAGAGTTGTCTCTTATTAGTCCCGAACCGTTCTCTCCGATCTTCAAGCATGTTCTGAGGTCTTCTTCCTTTATATTAATTGCTTCGTTTATGAGTAATTTTTTGATTTTCTCCACTTTCTGGCCTTTGTACTCGGAAATCAGTCTGTTCATTCTGCTGATAGCCCAAAACAGATTTACGGCCGTCGGTCGCGTCAGGGCCAGATGCTTTGATATGATCTTCATGCGCTCTGCGAATTTTTCATAGGAGGAGTCGTTGCTGATACCTAGGCCCCCTAGAGCCATTCCCATGGCAGCCGCTATTCCTATTGCTGGAGCCCCCCTGATAACCAGCTTCCTGATGCATTCGGCAACCTCTTCAAACGTTGCGCATTCAATGTAGACTTCTTCGCGGGGAAGCTTTCTCTGGTCAATCATTAAAACCCTGTTGTTTTTCCATTCTATAGTTTTAAAGGAGTTCATTCCGTCGGTTTCCTCATTTTTTCAACCTGAAGAGCAGGCCGGCCCATTCGCCCTCGACTTTTCCGCTAACCATATCATAACCCGAGTTTCTGTATATATCGGCTACCTCCTGTTTCTCGTTTGCCTGTATTCCGGACACTATAAGGTGTCCTAGGGGGAGAAGCCTCTTTTTTAAACTGTCTTTCATCGAGATAAGAGTATCTTTGGATGTGTTGGAAACAACCACATCGAATCTTTTTCGTGTACAGTCCACAGAACCACACCAGACTTTTATCTTATCGGAAATCCTGTTTCTCTCGGAATTTGAGATGGTTTCCACTGTGGCCTTGAAATCTATATCCGCGCAAAACGAAATGTCCGCTCCCAGTTTAATTGAGCAGATGGCTAGAATGCCGCTTCCGCATCCAACATCAAGAACGGAACATCCGGGGGATTTTTCGATAATCTCGTCCAGATAGCTTACGCATATTCTTGTTGTTTCGTGATGTCCGGTGCCAAAAGCGTTTCCCGGATTTATTTCAACTGCCTTGGTTCCTTGCTCCGCCTGGTATTGTTTTTCCCAGGGAGGTTTGATAACTATTCGGCGACTTGCCCTTACAGGTTTCAGATAAGATTTCCACCCTTCCCAGTCTGCTTGATCAATGTATCGAGTGGTGAACCGCACTGTCTCGGCGTTTTCGTCAAACAGCGTCGAGAACTCTTTTACGGTTGTTATGATTCCCGCGATATCTGTTTTTTCCTTAAAATACGCATGAATTAACAGTCCTCCGTATTCTCTTTGCTCCTCGCTTACGGCTCCGGCTTCAAGACCCAGAAGCAGATCCGAGACAGCTGCCGCCATTTCCTCCGGCAACTCGATCGTTAGTCTCTTCATTCTCGACATGGCAGATAATTAATTATATTCGCCGTGCTTCGTCAAATTTACAAAAAAAGCATGGGTATATATAATATTTTCTATGAAAGCAGAAACCAGGGAAACGGTAAGAACCATCCTGATTCAGAAGATGTCCGACATTCTGGGCATTGCTTATGACACCGTCGATAGAATGAGCAAGGGATCCGATTCTTTCCCGGATCCCCTTGACAGGGCGCTGTCCGAGTCAAACAGGGTTCTTGAGCTGCGGGAAAGGGATAGGGAAAGAAAGCTGCTTCGGAAAATACGCGATGCGCTTGCAAGGCTTGAGGACGATTCTTATGGGATCTGTGAGGTTTGTGAAGAGGAGATCTCTGAGCAGAGACTGATTGCAAGACCGGAGACTACTTTTTGCATAGATTGCAAGGAAGAGCAGGAAGATATTGAAAAGAAGTTCGGCTAGCTCTTAATTGTCAAGAATCATAGTTCCGCTGAGCAAATTAAGCATAGACTCCTTGGTTATTTTCCACTGCCCTAATACTTTCGACAAATTAATAACCTCTTTGGCTTTATACGTCATTGAATAGCCATCTATCTTTACGTCAATGGAAGAGAGCATCATTACCCTTGCATCTGTTCCGTTGATATATATGTATCTTTCGGATTCACCGAACGATACCGTGTCAATGATGGATACGTGATCCCTGAATCTGCTCACCAGTGTCTGCTTATCCGTTACTTCCTCCCCCGAGGCTATCCTATAATCTTCGTGTATGCACTCCGAATATATTCCGGGGTCTTTTAGTTCAAAGGCGCTGGTCCTCTTGTCCAGAAGGAGATTTATCTTCTCCTCATCAGAAGACGCACAGGAGACGAGAAAGATAACCGCAACCAGATATGCTAGCAGCTTGTATGTCGTTACCATGTCCGTTTTGTCGTTTAAGCGGGATCGCGTTGCCTTATCACGTTATACGCTCCGGATCAAAAGCACAGCCGTCCAGTGAATCTACCGTGTCGTTAAATTTACGTGCCGGATTGGTTGCCTGCAGCCCCGCGAAAGGTTTTTCCAGCTGCTAGGATGACTGCTCGGATAATTTCTCCTGAGTCTCTAAGAGAAGCTTCCTGGCTTTTTCCGCGTATTCAGTGTCGGAGTAATTTTCCAGGACGTTTTTATACCTTTGCGCCGCAGCTTCGTAGTTTTTTTTCTTCTGGTAGAATTTCCCTAGGTAGATTTCTCTTTCCGCGAGTACTTTCCTGGATTCCTCAATTTTCTCCTGCGTTTGCCCAACATACGGAGAGTCTGGGTAGGTTTTCTTGAGCAAGGTAAACCACTTTATCGCCTTAAGCAGCTTCGAGTGATTTCTGTCCTTCCCCGATTTCATTTTATAGTAGGAGAATCCGAGGCGATACATTGCGTAATCAAGTTCTTCGTGGCCCGGATGGTTTACTATGAAATTTTCGTATTCCTCGGCAGCTTGAAGGTATTCCTTCTTTTTGAAATAGACATCACCGCTTCTGAGTTCGGCGAGCGCAGCGTACTTTGTATAGGGATAGCGGATCTGTATTTCCTTGAGTATGTCGAATACTTTGTCGTAATTTGTTCCGCCGAATATCCAGGGGAAACCGCCTTCCTTGTTAAGTTCTTCAAGAACTTCGTTGTTCAGTTGTTCCGCTGTTCCTTCGTAAATCACCTGCTTTCCCCCACAGGAAACAGCAAGAAGCAAAGCAACGATGACTAGTAATTTCGCCGGGTTTTTCATGACTCAATATTGTTTGGAAAATTGTCTCTGTGTCAACATATTCTCAAGCAAGCATTTTGGGGAGCACTTATTACGTTCTATGAGAACAAAAAAGCTCCTTACAGTTTTCAAATAAAAATTCTCTGCAGGTCAGGTAATTTTCTGCCCCGGTTCCAAGGCAACCACGGTCAGCGAATCAATATCCCTGGTCAGCGTTTTCAGTTCATCCGGGGTTCCCACCAGAAGCGGAAAAGTTGCGTAGTGCATAGGAACGACCCATTTCACGTTAAGCAACCTGCATGCGTATGATGCCTCGAGCGGAGACATAGTGAAAAGATCTCCGATAGGAAGCATTGCCAACTCTGGTTTGTATATTTCTGATATAAGTTTCATGTCACCGAAAATGTTTGTATCTCCGGCGTGGTATATTGTGTAGTTATTCTCAAACTTTATTATGTAGCCTGCCGGTTCTCCGCCATAGATAACCGTTCCGTCTTCCTCCTTCATACTGCTGCTGTGCTGAGCGTGGGTCATTGTGAACCTTATCCCGTCTATGGTCACGTTGCCTCCCTTGTTGCACTGCACGCAATTTTGAACTCCTTTTGAGTCCAGCCAGTCGCAGATTTCCCAGTTTGCCACCACCATGGGATTGTATTTCTTGGAAAGAGGAATCACGTCGCCTATGTGGTCAAAATGTCCGTGCGTGATTGCTACAATGTCAATATGACCGACTTCACGGAGTTGCTCCGGACACGATGGATTCCCTTCAATCCACGGGTCGATCATCACCGTTTTGCCGCCGGACGATCTTACCGAGAAAGTGGAATGTCCGAAGTAGGTTATTTCTATTCCGTTATTCAGTATTTCCATTACGTGCTCCCTTTGTTTATGCTCTTTCAGGTTCGTGGATTTCGTTATTAAACCCGAAAAGAGCCTTTTGTGCAAAGTAGCAGGCTGTTTGAAAATATCGGCTGTGAGTGTAAATTAGACAGTCGATTCTGGTTTCTTCAAGTTCTTGCGGAGTATATGTTTTAAATGCTGAATCCCAAGTTAATTGAGCAAAATATTGATCTTGTGGGTGAAAAACTCGCTACCCGCGGGTATGAAACCGATCTCTCTGAGTTTGTCGTACTGAATTCCCGGAGAAAAGAGATAATAATAAGGGTTGAGACTCTTGAACACCAGAGAAATGAGGGCTCAAGGAAAGTAGGAACTCTTAAGAGGTCTGGAGATGAGAAAGAGCTTTCAAGGCTTCTGCCGGAACTAAAAGCCCTCTCGGAGGAGATAAAGGATCTTAACGAGAAGAAGGTGGAAGTGGAGGCGCTTCTCAGGGAATTTCTCCTGTATGTTCCCAACATGCCTGATTCCTCGGTTCCCGTGGGGTCTGACGACACGGGTAATGTTGAGATAAGAAAGTGGGGAGAACCGAGAGATTTTGAATTTGAGGTAAAAGACCACGTATTGCTGGGTGCGGAGCTTGACATACTGGATCTTCCTAGAGCAACGAAGATCGCGGGCGCGCGATTTGCGCTTTACAAAAACGCGGGCGCGCGGCTTGAGAGAGCACTTATAAACTTCATGCTTGATATTCATACCAAGCAGCACGGGTACACAGAGGTTCTCACTCCATTTGTAGCCAACATCGAGAGTCTTACGGGAACGGGAAATCTTCCCAAATTTGAAGAGGACCTTTTCAAACTGAGCGGTACGGATTATTACATGGTTCCCACTGCCGAGGTTCCGGTTACCAACATTCACCGCGACGAGATAATTCCCGCGGAGATGCTTCCGGTTAAATACGTGGCCTACACTCCGTGCTTCAGAAAGGAGGCAGGCTCCTACGGGAAAGACGTACACGGAATAATGAGGCAGCACCAGTTCAACAAGGTAGAACTTGTACGTTTCGCCGACCCGGAGAACTCGTATGAAGAACTTGAGATGTTGACCGCTGATGCCGAGAGGATTCTCGAGCTTCTGGGTATTCCCTACAGGGTTGTTGTTCTTTGCACCGGGGACATGGGATTTTCTTCCGCCAAGACTTATGATATTGAAGTATGGGTACCGAGCGAAGGCAGATACAGAGAGATATCATCCTGCAGCAATTTTGAGGCCTTTCAGGCAAGGCGGGCCAACATAAGATACAGAGAATCAAAGGGGTCCAAGCCCGCCTATCTTCACACCCTTAATGGTTCGGGAGTAGCTGTGGGCAGAGCTCTTCTGGCAATTCTTGAGAATTTCCAGACCGAAGAAGGGACCGTGGAAATTCCCGAGGTGCTGGTTCCCTACATGGATGGTATCAAGGTTATAAGCCGGTAATCCGCGCGATTCTCAGATTTCCAGTATTTCCTTTTCTTTCTTTTCAAGCAGGACGTTTAGCCTGCTTACCCCCTCATCTGTCAGTTCCTGTATTTCGGAGAGGGCTTTTTTTGTTTCGTCTTCAGGAAGGCTCTCTTTTTTCCCGGCTTTTCTTATAAGATTGTTCACATCTTTTCTTATCTGCCTTATTGATACTCTGTGTTCTTCGGCAATCTTGCCCGTGTGCCTGACCAGCTCCTTTCTTCTCTGCTCTGTCAGGGGAGGTATAAGAAGTCTGATCGCGTTTCCGTCAACTGACGGGGTTATTCCGAGTTCAGACTGCGCGATTGCCTTCTGGATCCCCTCAACAGCGCTCGGGTCCCACGCCTGTATGAGTATGGTTGAACTATCGGGAACCGATACGTTGGCGAGCTGGTTAATTGGGGTCTGGGCGCCGAAATAAGAAACTCTCATCGTATCGACAAGACCCGTTGACGCCCTTCCGGTTCTTATCCTGGAAAGCTCCTGCTCGAAAACGTTTACTGTCTTGTCCATCCGGTCTTCGGCGTCAATACAAAGTTCCTCAACGGACAGTTCTTCGCTCATTGTTCCCTACCGCTCCTTACAATAGTACCTACTTTCTCTCCGCGTATAATTTTCTCTATACTGTCTTTTTCAAAAAGATTGAACACCACTATGGGAATATTTTCTTCCATGCAAAGGGAAATTGAAGTTGCATCCATGATTTTCAACCCCTTTTTGAGAATTTCCATGTACGTGAGTTCGCTGAACTTAGAGGCATCTTTGTTTTTAACCGGATCCTTGTCATAAATGCCGTCAACTTTGGTTGCCTTCATTATGATATCCGCTCCCATCTGCAGTGCTCTTAGAGTTGCAGCCGTGTCGGTCGTAAAGAACGGATTGCCGGTACCTGAGGCAAATATGACTATTCTTCCCTTTTCAAGATGACGTATAGCCTTTCTTTTGATAAAGGGTTCGGCAACCTGTTTTATTTCAAGGGCAGTCTGTATCCGTGTTGGAAGTCCTTTTCTTTCGAGGAAATCCTGCAGGGCAAGCGCGTTTATTACAGTTGCGAGCATCCCCATATAGTCGGCCGTGGAGCGGTCCATACCCTTTGAAGAACTGGAAACACCCCTGAAGATATTTCCTCCGCCTATAACTATGGCCGTTTCCACTCCGAGCGAGTAGAGAGTTCTTATCTCTTCGGAGACGTATTCAATTACGTCGGAATTGATACCAAACTGGCCGGAACCCTGAAGAGCTTCTCCGCTGAGTTTCAGCAGGACTCTTTTATATTTCGGGATGATTTTCTCAGAGGATCCCATTGCGCAGTCTTTTCATTCGCCCAGCTGGTATCTTACGAACCTTTTTACGACTATGTTCTCGCCGATTTTTGCTATCAGATTGTTTACAAGATCAACAACTTTTATTTTGGGATCTCTTATGTAGGGTTGTTCAAGAAGGCATATTTGCTCAAAAAACTTGTTTATTCTCCCCGCAACCATTTTTTCCGCTATACCCTCGGGTTTTCCCGATTCCATAGCTTCCGCCTTGAGAATCCGCTTTTCATTTCCTATTTCACCTTCTGAGACTTCTTCCCTTCTTACGTAGATCGGATTGTTTGCGGCTATCTGCATCGCGACTTCCCTGCAGAGGTTCTGAAATTCATCGTTTCTGGCCACAAAATCCGTTTCGCAGTTAACCTCGAGCATTACGCCGATTCTGCCGCCCGCGTGAACGTATGAAGATATAATTCCCTGATCGGTTTTTCTGGCGGTTTTTTTAGACGCTTTCGCAACGCCTTTTATTCTCAGGACCTCGGACGCTTTTTCGAAATTCCCTTCGGTTTCCACAAGTGCATTTTTGCAGTCAAGAAACGGAGCGCCTGTCTGTTCTCTCAACTCCTTTACCATCGTTGCTTTGATTTCAGCCATTTTTAATCCTTTTTCTTCTCTTCCGTATTTTTTGAAGCTTCTTTCCGCATTTGTGCGTTTTCACTTTGCGAAGATTCCGAGATCGCTACCGAAACGAAATCTCCCGTATCACCACTAGGCTCAGATTCCTTGAAAACAAATACTTTCCTTTCTACCACTACGCCCGCAAGACTGTCTTCTTTTACCTGTTCAACCTCTCCGCTCACCAGCTTTTCCTGATATATGTGGGTTCCTTCAATGCAGGCGTCAGCTACCTTTGAAGTGAACAGCTTTATCGCCCTTATGGCGTCATCATTGCTCGGAATCGGATAGTCCGCGTTTGCGGGGTCGCAGTTCGTATCCACAATCGCTATGACCGGTATTGAAAGGTTTCTAGCTTCCTTTATCGCTATATGTTCTTTTTTGGTGTCTACGACGAAAATAGCGTCTGGAATCTGCTTCAAGTTTACTATTCCACCCAGAAGCCCCTCAAGCTTCATTATCTCTCTTCTGAGGTTTTTCACTTCTTTTTTCGGAAGCATTTCCATCTGTCCATCTTCTTCAAGCCTTTTCAGTTCCAGTAGATAATCAACCCTCGAACGTATCGTGTTGAAATTGGTAAGGGTTCCACCCAGCCAACGCGTGTTTATATAAGGCATGTTGCATCGGGTTGATTCTTCCTCGATTATTCCCCGGGCCTGTTTCTTGGTTCCTACCAGTAAAACGGTTCCTCCGTCCGCCACTATGTTTCTCACGTAATTAAACGCTCTGTGAAAGAGGGTGACGGTTTGCTGAAGGTCGATTATATGAATGCCATTTCTTGCTCCAAAGATGAAAGATTTCATCTTCGGATTCCAGTGGCTTTTCTGGTGTCCGAAATGCACCCCTGCTTCAAGCAGGCTCTTCATGCTGAGTTTTTCGGTAACTGCGGCTTCTTCTATCATTAAGTATCCTCCAAATTCCTTTTACAAAACTGCTTTTAATACCAGAAAAACGATCATTAATCAAGTTGTAGGGTATCTTGATTAGGAATAGCCATTAAAGTCTGGCTGTGAATTTTCAGGGATTTTCTCTCGGACGCACATCTTTCTCAGGAACATCCAAAAGAAATATCCGGCACTGAATTGATATTTCTTTTGCCGCAGCTCTAAATTCTCTCTTACTTTCTGTTATACAAGCATATTGTATTCATTCCCTCTCATAGTAAAAGAAGTGTCGTAAAAGCGTCACCCCTGATCTGAAAAACAAGCATTATTATGAACCCGGAAAAACGCTAGGTATTTCTCCAATCACCTTTATATTGCTGCGGTCTTCCAATATAACTGATCCACTTGATGAAAAGGCTTTATCGTACTTCATGTCAGTTTCAACGACTTCTTCAAACAGCGCGTCCTTTATTTCGGTGGAGGTGGGAATTCGTCCTAGCTCCGACTGGAGCTCCTCGGCAATATTGGCAGCTATGGCGGCAACTACTGCGACAGCGTGGGAAGTAGAATTAGCGTATGTGTAAACGGTGTTATCGGCAAACACGCCATCTTCCCTGATTGATCCTGTGCCTACGCAGGTAGGATTGCATCCTTGGATTGCACCTACGAAAATAGTATTTTCAATTCCAACTCTGGTATAGGCAATATAATCATCCAGTTCACCACAAAGATCATCATCCTCGTCGCAATATATCATATCTCTGGATCTATCTAGGGGGTCTGAAGGGTTTTTTAAGGGTCCTAAAGTAGTATTTTCTATGGAAGCGATGTAGAGTACGTTTCTATCCGAAATCCATTCAGCAACGGCTTTGGATCTCTCGGAAAAATACCTCTGGTGTTGATCATCAAAAAATGAATTCTCGTAACTCGAGGGAAATGAGTCGGACGCAGTCCAGAATATTCCATGGTCCCCAATCACCTCAAGATGGTAGATGAAGCCTCTTGTGTTTATTCCTCCTATTTCCACGTCGTCAATTTCTTTTGTGATCTCGGAATCCAGATCGGTAAAGATGCTGTGGAGCTTGTTATTCGAACTCTTTACGAGCGAGGCTGTATCAGTATCAGTGTATTGCCAAAAAGTCTCAACTATTCGACCACCGTGCTGGCCAACGTCAAATCCTTCGCCATCAACTACGGACACTTTAATAATTCCTACTACCACAATACTGACCGTTACGGGGTCTGAAACTGCACCGTCGTTATCGATTACGGTAAACTGGAACTGATCATGAGCTATAGTCAAATCTGGTGTATAGGAGCATGATCAAGCGGCGACCTGATTGTCTGTTTTCACCTCTGTTGTTTTGTCCGTTGTCTCTTCAATTCCATCTTTGAATTTCACTCCCGTTATCACTTTCCCCAGGAAGTCAAAGCCGTTTAGTCTTCTCCAGTTCTTCTCCACACACATTCCCAGTTTGAATATCATGTGCAGCATCCCCTCCGAACTCAGACACCCCTTGCTCCTCCTGGTTCTGTGCCGTATGGTCCCGAAGGCGGACTCAATCGGATTAGTCGTCCTTATGCTTCTCCAGTGCTTGGCCGGGAAGTCATAGAATGCCATCAGTTCCTCCCTGTCTTTCTCAAGACACTGTGTTGCCCTCGGATATTTGTCCTCATACATTGTTATGAACAGGTCAAAGGCCCTTTCAGCTTTTTCCTTCGTCTCCGCCTGCCAGATGTCGTGCAGCTGCGTCTTGGCCTTGGGCTGGGAGGACTTGGGCAGATAGTTGAGCACGTTTGCCGTTTTGTGCACCCAGCAACGCTGCTGGCGCGTTTCTCCGTAAACCTCCTCAAGCGCGGGCCAGAACCCAAGCGCTCCGTCACCAATGGCAAGTTTCGGTGGGTTTTTCATCCCCCTCCCCCTAAGACCCAGCAGCAGTTCCTTCCAGCTCTGCTTTGACTCCCTTACGCCGTCCTCTATGGCGAGAAAATGCTTCTCTCCTCTCTCATCAACCCCTATGACCACAAGTACGCACAACTTGGGATTATCTCCCCGTATCTTGCTGTATATGCCGTCTGCCCACACGTATACCCAGTTGTTTTCGCCAAGATCCCTCTTGCGCCAGATGCCGTATTCCTCCGCCCATTTCCCCTTGAGCCGCGACACAGTACCCTGTGAAAGCCCCTTGGCTTCCGGCCCCACAAGCGCTTCAAGCGCAGAACCCATCTCCCCGGTGGAAAGCCCCTTGAGGTAAAGCCATGGCAAAGCCGCTTCAAGCCCCGCGGACTTGCGCACGTAGGGAGGCACAAGAGCCGAGTGGAAAGTTGCGGGACTTCCGTCCCTCGACCTCACCTTGGGAATCTGTACCGTCACAGGACCAATGCCGGTCTGCACTTCCCGCCGCGGGTGGTATCCGTTACGAACCACCGCAGCCCTTCCGTCCTCCAGATACAGATCCTCAAATCGCCGCAGGAACTGTTCAAGCTCGCACCTCACCGCGGTGTTTATAAGAACCCGAGCACCATCCCTCAGCATTCCGGTGAGTGGGTCAAAAACATTCTGAGGGTCACCGAACCCGCTTTCCCCATATCCGCCGAGGTCCAACTCCTTACCAGTTATCTGCTGATTCTCCGAGGGAATGGACTTGGCGAAAAGCTCCTTCAACAAATCCATTGTCTCTTTTTGACCTTTCGGTTCAAAAACTTTATTCTTCCTACCCATAGTGGCGTATCCTCCTATTGATTGATTCTCGGTGAATTCAAATCAACCGGATACGCCGCTTTTTTTCAAGTCCTCTGTACACCAGATTTGAATATAACTCACTGATCATTGCCGTCAAAATCATTCTCCGGAATGTATACCAGGTTCGGCGGAGTGCCGCTCAGCGTTCCATTTGCCAGCTGTTCGGTAATGCTGAACCCGGTTATGCTCCCATCACTGTCGGTACCGGACAAGGTAATATCTATGTTCTGGTTAGCCTGCGTGCGCAGACTCTGCCCTTGGGCTACCGGTCTCTGGTTCGGTGGCTGAGGAGACTGGCTCTGCTCCTGGACAACCGGTTCCTGGCTTGGTGGCTGAGGTGGTTGAGATGTTTCGCCACCGCCACAACCGATTAAAAAAAGAAAACAGGTCAAAATAAAAACCGCCCATTCAACTCTGAAGTGCAACACCCTGGTTAAGGATCTAGTTTGGGGAATTTTATAATTTCTCAAACACACTGTAAAAACAGTTAAGCAAAGGTGACAATCTCCGAGACGAGAACAGGAGGTTGACATGACCAGGAGTTACAAGCAGTTGGACATTCTCGAGCGTCAGCGGATTTACTTTCTGCGCAAGCAGGGATTTTCGCTTCGGAAGATTGCTGAGGATCTCAGTCGTTCTCCATCAACCATATCGCGGGAGGTAAAGCGCAACAGCGGCGGGAGGGGTTACCGTTTCGCCCAGGCGCAGCGCAAGGCCAGGCAGCGGGGCACCGCGGCGTCCTCCGTGCCCCCCAAGATGACCGAGCAGATGTGGTTCATCGTGGAGAGCAAGCTTGGTCTGCAGTGGAGTCCCGATCAGATATCGGGACGGCTCAAGCTTTCAGCAGTGGTTTCGGTGAGTGCGGAGTGGATATACCGTCACGTGTGGGAGGACAAGCGCAGCGGAGGGAAGCTTTACAAGCATCTGCGGCGCCGGGGGAAGAAGCGCAACAGCCGAGGGTCGGGGTATTCGGGCAGGGGGCATATACCGGGCAGGGTGGACATAACGGAGCGTCCACAGATAGTTGAGGACAAAAGGCGTGTCGGGGACTGGGAGGCCGATACAATCGTCGGCGCTGGACATAGAGGCGCTTTGGTGTCCGTGGTGGATCGGGCGTCTAAGTTCACGGTTCTTCATCCCGTGAGTTCAAGGAGCGCGGGGGAAGTGGGAGAGGCCATGATGGAGAGGCTTATGCCCTACGTAGAGATTGTACATACGATTACTTCTGATAACGGAAAGGAGTTTGCGGGTCACGGGGAGATAACCAAAGCGCTGGGGGCGGGGTTTTTCTTCGCTACCCCTTATCACTCGTGGGAGAGGGGGCTCAATGAACATACAAACGGGCTGGTTCGTCAGTACTTTGCGAAGGGGACGGATTTTCGGGAGGTTCGGGGAGATGAGGTAAGGAGGGTCGAGGGGCTGCTCAACGGGAGGCCTCGGAAGGTTTTGAACTACAGGACTCCGGCTGAGGTTTTCAATGAGGCTTCGTGCTGAGGGATTGAGATGGGATGATTGAGTGGGGGTGGTTGGGGGTTTTTGGAAGATGTGATGGCGGTTGCCTTCGGTCGGGCTACGCCCTCCCTTCGGCAACCGCCATCCAGATGTCTTGATAATCCGGTGCCGGGGAATATAATCTTTTCCCTAAACGGAGAGCATCATCTTTTGCTGAAAGTGTTGCACTTCAGAGTTGATAAGAGGAACCAATACAAAACGTGAGGCTGTGAAATCATTCCGAATTATTTGCAAAGTACTGAAACCTAAAGAGGATATCGTGAGGATGCAAAAAAGAAGAGGGCATTCTCCTCTTATTGTGGAAGGGCCTGTTTTGGATTTTCCCATCTCTTTTCCCAGAATTTTGCCAAGTTTCCATGCTTTCTGAAATTACACAATTATTCTCATATTCCGGCTAGCTAAAGGACTCCATGATTTCCATCCCGTGCGTGGGCGAACTATCTAATTATAACCGTTCGGATCTAATTAATTCCACCTCTTCAATGTACTCATTGAAGAAATGTTGCTAATAAACTACTGGCAGCGTAGAGGGTATTATAATATTTTGTAACCCTGATACAGGGAGCGGGAAAAAGACAAGATGAAGTACCTTTTGATAGCAAATCCCAAAGCGGGCGCAAAAGCACTTGGCGAAACACTTGAGCAGGTTCGCCGTGCTTTTGAAGCAAGGGAAATTATCCACGAGGTAAGGTTTACGCAATTCCCTGGGCATGCTGCGAAGATCGCCGCGGAAGGACTTTGTGAAGGATTTACCCACATGATTTCTCTTGGAGGAGATGGTACTTCAAGCGAAATCGTAAGTTCGATTCACGGCACCGAAGCCGTTTTTGGAATTATCCCGGGCGGCAGCGGAAACGATTTTTCGAAGGCTGCCGGCATTCCGATTGATACGCATGCGGCCGTAGATAATATTTTTTCTGGCCGCTTGAGGAAAGCTGACGTGGCTTTTGTTGACGAAAAATGCTTTATAAACGGTTTCGGGGTAGGGATGGACGGGGCCGTGGCGCGCGCTTTCGGTGAGCTGGGACTCAGACGTTTTGGTTCTTTCGGTTACATTGTTGGAGCGGTAATCGAGGCGTTTCGGTTCCAGGGGTTTTTCTCCGAGATAGATGGCGAAGTTGAAGCGGCGGCCGCGGCAGGCGAGAAACTGCTTCTTTTCGGGGCTTCAAACGGCCCTTTTCAGGGTGGAAAGTTCAACTTGGCCCCCAGGGCCGACATATTCGACGGATATCTTGATATTCATATAATAAGTGACATGAATCCACTGGGAAGGCTTTTTAAGATACAAAAGGTGCTTGAGGGTCGTCACGAGGGACTTCGGGAAGTCAGTATTGTTAGGACAAAAAAACTGTGGTTTGAAACCTTTACGGATCTTCCGGCACACATGGACGGAGAGATGTTCCTTCTTCAAGCCGGAAAACACTCTATACGGATTGGAGAGCGAGGCGTAAATATTATAGTTCCCGTATAGTCTACGCGCCTAGAAACTGCTTCCGTGGCGCGGCGGGGTAGCATTGATGAGAAAAATAAGAAGCATTCTGGCGATAATACTTTTGTCTTTTTTTACAGCGTTCTGGAGTTCTGTAGGAATTTTGGTATCGCTTTTCGCCGTAAGGCATCTTGTAAAGTGTTCCGTGCGGCCTTGGGGAAAAATGGTTCTTTGGGCCTGCGGGGTGCGGCTTGACGTAAAAGGAACAGAGAATTTTCCCGACGGTCCCTCCATAGTGATGTTCAACCACCAGAGCTCTTTTGACATACCCGCTTTTTCCGCGGCGCTGCCTTTTGAGTGGAAGGCCGTCATGAAGCAGGAAGTCACCTCGATTCCTTTTATCGGCTGGGTGTGCTCACTGAGCGGGCAATATTCCGTTGCAAGGGACGGGTCAGTTGGGGATATGAACCGAGTCCGGGAAATTGTAAGGAGAATAAAGAAAGGACCCTCGGTGATTATAGCTCCTGAAGGCACAAGAAGCGAGGACGGAACACTCCTTCCTTTTAAACAGGGTGGTTTCTTCATGGCGTCTCTTTCAAGGGTGCCTGTCGTCCCGGTGGTCATATGGGGAGGCAAGGATATAAGAAAAAAGGGTTCCTACGAACTTAATACCGACAGGGATATAGTAGTGAGCGTTCTTCCGCCCGTAGATACTGCCAGTTTTCCCAAAGGGAAAGAGGGTGGCAAGAAGCTCGAAGGCGTTGTTCGGGAAAAGATGCTTTGCGAAATTGAAAAAATCCGTGCCAAGCGTTAGACTCTAGATAGCTCGGGCTTGGTTGGAGCTTTCGTTTACTCTGTTTTGTTTACCCCTTTGCCTGTATCCTGATACGGATTGTGTGAGGTTGTCTTTTTTATGAATAATCATAAGGGAATTGCGGACTTGGGTCTGCAAACCATAGCGGCGCTCACCGGAATGCCGAAGATAAAGAATCTGGTGAATCCCAAGAATCCAGCGGAGATGTCCCGGAGGGTTACCGTAACTTTCAAACCGATTCCGAAGAACTATCCGGGGACCGAGATAAGTGCATACAGGGAGAGACTCAGGAACTCGCTTCTGAGTAACGGGGTTAACGTGATTTCCTGGGAAGATGCGACAGACAAGGACGTATCTTACGGAAGGTTCTCGAAGCTCATGGGACTTAAGTCCGTAAGAAGGAAGGTAAACGCCGTAATAGATGTTAGGAAGAAACTGTCTCCGACCAGATGGTTTCTGAGCAAGATAGCGGAGAATATCTACAGGCTTGCCAGAAAAGACAGCCTTTCTGTCAGCAGCATACTCAAAATAAGCGGCTGGGCAGATGATTTCACCGTGGGCTATCTTCAAGATCCTTATAACACTCAGGTTATCACGATAATGTCCCTTGACCCTGAGTTTGAGAACGAGGATACGCCCTATGATGAAAAAATCTCCATAGGGCTGAAAAACCTGATAAACAACATGTCGGAGATCGTTATAGGGGTTTCACACAGTAAATTCGGGATAACAAACATGAATTTATCCGATTCCATATATACCCATGATCAGCTTGATAATTTCGTGCTTTATTCGCTTATTCCGAAGATATATGCTCCGATAAAACCACCTATTCTAACTCGTTTTTCCGTAAGTGAGTACAACCCGCAGGAATTTGAATACGCCAAGAAGCTCTCTGCTTTGGGCGCGGACCTCAAAAGCACCGATCTTTTTCCCGCGGGGTCAAAGTTTGCGGATGCAATAAAGCGCCGGTCGCACAGGGACGTGGCGAACAAGATACTTGACGGAAGAACCGGTGTTTCATACGGATTCATAGCGCTTGCCGAGCCTCCTGGGTACGTTGGGGACAAGTACATTGACGAGAATATGTGGAATTCCCTGCGGGAGATTCCAAATTACAACCCTGATGAGGTAAGAGCGGCCTCAAACGATAGGTGGTATGTTAAAACCCTTCTAAGTGAGAAAACCGTATACCAGCAGGTTCCAGACATATGGATTGTCACTTCAAGGTCAGGATGTGATAAAACAAACCTTAATCCGGATTCGGATATAGTCAGAATCGGTCTTGTAAAGGGAAAACTCCATCTTGAGATACCGAAAGGGGTCGACTTGGGAAGAAAAGATATAAGACCGTCTTTTGACACTTACGTAATACTCTCTCAGGCACTCTCTTCCGCTTTTTATGCCCCTTCTCTTATTGAGAAGGAGATGTCCATTCTGCATTTCCACGGCTATCCTAACCCATGCTGGTTTGCCGTGAGCGAATACCACGCCGGAGCCCAGAATCCTTCTCTTCCATGCGGCACCGTGGAAGCTGCGCTTCTAAACTATTCTGCGATTTATGAAACCGCAGCTAAGAATGGCAGCGACATAAAGCTTCTATGCCTTGTTGAGTCAGACCATGGGGTTAACGTTCTCGGGCCTGACAGAGAATATCTCGTGCAGAGACTCCTTGCCGGTTCAAGCGAGGGTCATATACTGCTCGGCGGAAAATATCTTCCCATGCTTAAGCGGCAAAGCGTTACTTCACAATAGCCGTTGGCGGAAATGGATAAAATAAATCCCGAACAAAATTCAATAGGTTGGATAGGAACGGGAATCATGGGAGCCCCCATGTGCAGGCACCTGATGCGTGCCGGGTACCGTGTTTTTGTTTTTAACAGAACAAAGGAAAAGGCCAGAGAGCTTTTGAGTGAAGGAGCCCACTGGTGCGACTCTCCCGGTGAGGTTGCCCGCCAAGCTGATGTTATCTTTACGATTGTCGGTTACCCGGATGACGTAAGAGAAGTATATTTCGGTCGCGAAGGACTTCTTATTGAGCCCGTATCCGGTCGTGTCTTCGTTGATATGACTACAACCGAGCCGACTCTTTCAAGGGAAATATACGAAAAGGCGCTTGGTTTCGGCTGCGTTTCTTTAGACGCTCCGGTTTCCGGGGGAGACGTAGGTGCCGTGAAAGGAGAACTTTCAATAATGGTCGGAGGGGAAGAGGAAGTTTTTGATTCGGTAAAACCGCTTCTTGGGCTTTTTGGAAAGAACATCGTGTATCAGGGAAAAGCAGGTTCCGGTCAGCACGCGAAGATGTGTAACCAGATCACGGTAGCAGGAGTAATGATAGGAATCTGCGAGAACTTGATGTATTGCCAGAGGGCAGGGTTAAATCCCCACACCATGCTTCGCTCCGTGGGAAGCGGTGCGGCCTCGAGCTGGCTTCTAAACAATCTCGGCCCCAGAATCATGGAGAGAGATTATGACCCGGGCTTTTTCGTTGAACACTTCATAAAGGATATGGAGATCGCCCTTGGTGAATCACGGCGGATGGGAATTGATCTTCCCGGACTTGCTCTTGTTAAATCCCTTTATGAAAGGGCAAGCGCCCTCGGGCACGGAAGGCTTGGAACGCAGGCGCTTTTACTTGCGCTTGAGGATCTTTGCGGAGATGAAAACCGGAACTGAAGGAGGTTTCAAATGAGTTCTGATAGCTTCAAGGCAATGGTTGTAAGCAGAACCGAAGACGGGAAATTCACAAGAGAAATCACAACCAGACAAATCGACAGTCTGCCCGACGGAGAAGTGCTCTTAAGCGTAAAGTATTCATCCCTGAATTATAAGGACGCGCTTTCGGCTATAGGCAACAGGGGGGTTACGAAAAATTATCCTCATACACCGGGTGTTGATGCTGCCGGTGTTGTTGAATATTCAGAAAGCGGGGAGTTTGAACTTGGAGATGAGGTGATAGTGCATGGTTATGACTTGGGAATGGATACTTCCGGGGGATTCGGACAATGTGTGAGGGTTCCGGCTGACTGGGTAGTTAACCTGCCCGCGGGACTTGATTTGAAAGAGTCAATGATGTACGGAACTGCGGGTTTTACCGCGGCGCAGTCTGTGTTAAGAATTGTGGAAGGCGGAGTAAGGCCGGAAGACGGAAAGATTCTTGTAACGGGGGCGACGGGTGGAGTCGGAAGCATGGCTGTCGCTATTCTAGGAAAAGCCGGCTACAGTGTGACGGCTTCCACGGGAAAAACTGAGCAAGAACAGTTTCTGGTGAGCCTGGGAGCGGAGGAAGTCATCGGGAGAGAGGATCTAATCGACCCTTCGGGCAGACTGTTGCTTAAGGGACAGTGGGCCGGTGTGGTCGATGCGGTGGGCGGAGAGATACTTGCCACCGCTATTAAGTCCACTAGACAAAGAGGTGTTGTAACGACGTGCGGCAATGTCGCTTCTCATGAACTCAACACGAATGTCTATCCGTTTATATTGAGGGGGATTACCCTTGTGGGTATCGATTCGGCAAGCTGCCCGATGGAAAGAAGACGGCTTGTGTGGGAAAAGATGTCCGGCGAATGGAAACCAGATGTTCTTGAGCAGATGTGCAGAACTGTCTCTCTTGAAGATGTTGATCCCGAAATAGACGTCATACTGAAAGGCGGTCAGGTCGGGAGAGTCGTAATTGATCTTTGGGATTAGAGATTCTAAGATCCCCGGTTAAGTGCATTACAGTGCGTCACTCAGAATACCGTCCCAATATCTGAAGATCTGCCTGCTTGAGTATATTTTCATAATATAATTCTGGGTCAGCGACAGTGGTCCGCTGTCTGTTAAAAAGAATTTTCCTATAAATCTCGAATGGTTCAGGACCGAGTCCTTTAAGTATTCTGCTTTCCGAGGGCCAGAGTACTATCACGTACCCGACATTTCCGTATTTGTGGGCTCTTTCAACGATGGTCGGAGAGAAACTCCTTTGCTCAAGGAGAGAGCAAAGGGTGAGTCCGGCAATGCCTCCGCCTACGATGAGGATTCCCATCTCGGGACCATACCGGATACCGGAGGATGAGCTTCCATTTAAGCGTTCGGCTTCTTCCATACTTTCTTCATCCTCCCTCTTGAAGCCAAATATTTCAAAAACAACATAAATTAAGTGGGAATTCAATCTAAGAAAGCGGTTTTTAAAACGGAGCAGGAGAGTTTGTCAAGGACTTCATATCTTTAGAGATAAGATGTTCTCGTTGAATGACGATTCTGAAAAAAACATGTACTTTAAGTAAGAGAACGTTTTCGTGATTAGGGGTTTCAGGATGGTAGCAACGAGCAGGACATTTTTTTTGTTTTTCATAGCCATGGCCATGTCATGGAACGTGGCTTTTGCGGAAGGGCATTTTTCCGAATCTCCTCCCGGCGCTAAGGCCTATATCATTTCCCCGAAAGACGGGCAAGTTGTCAGTAAGACTTTCACTGTGAGATTCGGGATGGTGAACATGGGGGTTGCTCCGGCCGGAGTTAAGCTTCCAAATACCGGGCATCACCATCTGTTAATTGATCTTGAGAATCTGCCTGACATGGAAAAACCTCTTGCTTTCAGCGAGAACGTAAGGCACTTCGGAGGCGGACAGACGGAAACGGAGATAACCCTTGCTCCCGGGAAACATACCCTGCGTTTGCTGCTGGGCAATTATTTGCACATACCTCACAAACCTCCCGTGCTTTCGGAGAAAACAACTGTTACAGTAAAAGATCAGTGAAGCACGGCTGGTTTATCTGTATAATCTGATTTTTGCCGGAGGGCTGGCAGAACGGCTATTGCACCGGTCTTGAAAACCGGCGTCCGAAAGGACTTGGGGGTTCGAATCCCTCGCCCTCCGCGGCAATCTGTGGAAAACAGGCCTCCTTATCTTGGCAGACTAATGAACCTACATAGCAAAACGCATTTTAATACCCGGGGATTGGCTGAATAACTGCATGCTTGGAAAACTCTTCGTGGTCTCTACCCCGATAGGAAATCTTGAAGACATAACTTTGCGGGCTGTGAACGTTCTTAAAGATTGTGACGTTATAGCGTGCGAGGATACGAGAACCACAAAAAAACTCCTTGCCCGCTACGGAATCGAGACCGAAGTCACAAGCTATCATGAACACAACGAGGTCGAAAAGTCGCCGAAGCTGCTTGGAAAACTCAAAGAGGGCAAAGACATAGCACTTGTTTCTGACGCCGGAACTCCTTCGGTTTCCGACCCAGGGTGGAGGCTTGTAAATCTCTCGATTGAAAACAGTATAAAAGTAATTCCCATACCGGGTCCTTCGGCTGTTCTCTCCGCACTTGTTGTTTCGGGACTTCCCGTGGACAGTTTTCTTTTTCTCGGGTTTTTTCCGAAAACCGCCGGCAAAAAGAAAGAACTTTTAAAGGATGTGGAGCACCATCCCTATACTCTGATTTTCTATGAGTCTGCCAGGAGACTTTCGGGAAGCTTGAGTGTTCTGCTGGAGATTCTTGGCGATAGGAATATCTGTGTCGCCAGAGAAATGACAAAACTCTACGAAGAGGTGATTCGGGGATCAGTTTCGGAAGTCATTTCCATTCTTTCAAAAAGGGTATCCGTTAAAGGAGAAGTGACGGTCGTTATAGAGGGCAGCAGGGGAGGGCGCGGGGAAATTTCAACGGAAGAAGCGCAAAAGACCCTGTGCGCAATGAAAGAGCGTGGCGTAGCTCTGAGTGATGCCGTCCGCGAGGTTTGCGAATCCTCGGGGGCATCAAAAAACAGCGTATACAGGATGGCTCTTGAAATCTGGGAGTGATAGCGTGTTACTGCTCTTTTGAACGCTTATCGGCTATTGAGGCACTTACCTTTACCTGCTTTTCCATTTTTGATTTCTTGCCCACGGCATCGCCCTGAATATTTGATTTGCATGGCTCGCATATAGAATCGGGAGATGGCTTGCCGCATACTAAGCACTTTTTCTCTTTACTCATTACCCGTCCTCCTTTCTTGGGGGAATATCTTTGATAATAACATGCTTTCCCGCGAACATGTATGCCGGATTAAAATTATCCAAGCGGAGCAGGTTCTTTTTCGTACCATTTCGTGCTTTGCTCGTAGGCGTACGCTGCGTTGAGCACCGTCTGTTCGTCAAATGGTTTTCCCATTATCTGAAGTCCTATGGGAAGCTTTTCGGAGCTGAATCCACAGGGAACCGATATTCCCGGAAGTCCTGCTATGTTACAGGGAATGGTGAGGACGTCGGAGAGGTACATTTTCAAGGGGTCATCCGTTTTTTCGCCGATTCCGAAAGCGGTCTCAGGAGAAGTAGCGCTTGCTATGACATCAACTTTTTCCCACGCATCCTCAAAATCCCTTATTATTAGGGTTCTTGCCTTCTGCGCTTTGAGGTAGTAGGCGTCATAGTAGCCTGTGGAAAGGGCGTAGGTTCCAAGCATTATCCTTCTTTTCACTTCATCTCCGAATCCTTCCGAACGACTTTTGAAAAAAAGATCTCTGAGGGTTTCTGCGTTTTCGCAGCGGTAGGTGTATCTTACCCCGTCGTACCTGGCGAGATTGGAGCTTGCTTCCGAAGGGGCTATTATGTAGTAGGTTGAAACTGCGTACCGGGAGTGAGGAAGTGAAATCTCCACAATTTCTGCTCCTAGGGTCTCAAGCTTGGTAATGGCTTCGCGCACGGATTTTTCCACTTCAGGATCCATCCCCGAAACGAAATATTCCTTCGGTATTCCTACCCTAAGCCCCTTTATATCCTCACTAAGCGCATTTGCGTAATCAGCAGTCGGAAGGTTCACGGATGTTGAGTCCAGAGGGTCATAGCCCGCTATGGAAGAGAGAATTATGGCCGCATCCTCCACGGTTTTTGCGATCGGTCCCGCTTGATCAAGGGAAGAGGCAAAGGCGATCATGCCGAAACGGCTTACCCTTCCGTAGGTGGGTTTCATTCCCACTACTCCGCAAAGCGAACCGGGTTGTCTTATAGACCCTCCGGTATCTGTTCCGACTGACGCGACGCACAGATTCGCCGCCGTCGCGGCGGCGCTGCCTCCGCTTGATCCTCCCGGAACTCTGTCAGTATCCCAAGGGTTTTTTACCGGTCCGAAGTAAGATGTTTCGTTTGAAGAGCCCATGGCGAATTCATCCATGTTGTTTTTTCCGAGTATTACTGAACCGCTGGCTAGGAGTCTCTCCGCCACGGTGGAATTATAAGGGGCGACAAAATCCCGCAGCATCTTCGACCCGCAAGTAGTCCGTGAGTCTTTTGTTACGAAAATATCCTTAAGCGCTATGGGAACTCCATGTAGAGGACCCAGATAGTTTCCTTCGGATATCTGTTTTTCCGCCTTTCGGGCAGCCTCTACGGCCGCTTTTTCCCAGACGGTTATGTATGAGTTTATTTTTTCGTCCTCTGCGGATATACGTTCTAGAAAAAGTTCTGTGAGTTCCACCGGAGAAGCTTCTCTTTTTTCTATAAGTGCAGCTGCATCTTTTATGGTTCTTGGAATGGACACCGGGCTAGCTCTGATCCTCTATGACTTTTGGAACCGTGAAAAAACCATTTTCCTTGCTGGGTGCGTTGCGGAGGGCTTCTTCTGTCGTTATTGTCTGAGCCACCTCGTCTTTTCGAAAAGGGGTTGAGAGTTCAAGCACGTGCGAGGTAGGTTCGACGTCCTCCGTATCAAGCGCGGCAAGATCATCTATGTGGACGAGAATGTCTCCTAGCTGGCGGGTGAATTTTGAAAGCGTCTCGTCATCGAACTCGAGTCTTGCGAGTTCGGCTGTGTTGAGTACATCTTCTTTTGATATCTTCATGTTTGAAATCCTATATCGTGCGGTTTACCCGAAACTGCCTCTAACCGATATCGGGGGTGTGGCAGATAATGCTTTCCGCAAAATCCACTATCTGCGATTCAAGTTTTACTCCACTGAAAAAATTTATTTCCTGAACGCATGTCGGGCTCGTTGTGTTGACTTCGGTCAGGTACCCTCCGACTATGTCGATTCCAACTAGGTAGAGCCGGTCCTCTATGAGTTTGCGTCGAAGGCCATCGCATATTTTGAGGTCTCTTTCCGTAAGTGTGGTTTTCTCGGGATGTCCCCCGGAGTGGAAGTTGCTTCTGAATTCTCCTTTTGCGGCGACCCTCATTACGGCCCCTATGGGCTGGCCGTTTAGAAGTATCACTCTTTTGTCTCCTTCCGAGACCTCTCTTATGAATTTCTGGGCCATCACGTAGGTTTTCCCGAAATCCGTTATGCTCTCGAGTATCACATTGAGGTTAGGGTCGTCGGCCCTTACGAGGAATATCCCCTCTCCACCGTAGCCGTCAAGCGGTTTTACAACCATTTCGTTGCCGGTATGTGAGAGAAACTCCTTTAGCTTTTCGATGTCTTTTGAAACCAGCGTCGGGGGAATGTAGTCGGCGAAATTAAGGCTGTACATCTTCTCGTTAGATTCCCTTATTCCGGCCGGATGGTTAATCACGTGCGTTACGGATTCGTCAACCCTGCTGAGTATGTAGGTTGAGTAGATGTAATCCATGTTGAAAGGAGGATCTTTTCTCATCCATACAACGTCGAAGTCATCAAGCGGAGAAGTTTCCGTAGAACCCTTGGTGTAATAATCGCTCTTTCTCTCGAGGCGAAGCGCAGTTGAATCCGCCCAGGCCCTTGAGTCCTTAACGAAAAGATTTTCAAGTTCGCAGTAGCGGACTTCATGTCCCCTTGCTTGGCATTCAAGCATTATGACGAAGGTTGTATCCTTGTTTATGTTTATGGATTCAATTGGATCCATTACAAAAAGCATTTTTGACATGGGGATAATCTATACAAAATAGTGTTGGCGGACAACATCACGGCCCAGATTCTTGCTTGCCAAGGCAATCTTAGCCTAATTGGTCTCAAGAAATTCCGTTACCCGAAAAACGATAACAGTTCGGCTGAAGTTTCCCGCGGTTTTTCCTCCGGGAGAAAATGGCCGCAGTCAAGCGGTTTCCCTGAAACGCTAAGCGCTTTTTTTCTCCATACGTCAAGCACGTCGTAGGTTCTGTGAATGAACCCCTTTTTTCCCCAGAGAGCGAGAAGTGGACACGTTATTTTAGCGTCCATATCCTCTTCGTCGTGAACAATATCTATTGAGGCCGCGGCCCTGTAGTCTTCACAGCTTGCATGAATTGAGCGCGGGTCGCTGAAACAGCGCACATACTCTTTTACGGCTTCGGGATAAAACTTTGCCCCAGGAGCGCTCCAGCGTCTGAGTTTTTCAAGAAGATAGTACTCTGGGTCCGCCCCTATCATTTTTTCTGGAAGTTCCTCGGGCTGGATAAGAAAAAACCAGTGATAGTAACCCGTGGCGAAATGCCGGTCCGCGGTTTCGAACATATGGTGGGTAGGGGCTATATCCATGACGCAGGCTTTGAGCACTTTCTCGGGGTAATCAAGACACATGCGGTGAAGTACCCTGGCTCCCCTGTCGTGTCCCGCAACGTAGAATTCATCAAACCCTAAAGCTTCCATCACAGAGACCATGTCCGCGGCCATGGCTCTTTTTGAATAGTTTGAATGATCTTCTTCCCCGGCAGGTTTGGAACTGTCACCATAACCCCGAAGATCTGGACACACGACCAGGAAGTTCGGGGCGAGCAATTGTGCCACCGCGTGCCACATGATGTGGTTCTGAGGGTAGCCGTGGAGAAGGAGGACGGGTTTTCCTTCTCCTCCCCAAACGGTGTTTATCTCGACTTCATCAGTCTGGATTCTACGTTTTTTAAAATTCTTGCCGAACATATCTTCAGGTGTGGTTGCGTTAGAATACACGTAGTTCCAAGAATCATAGCATAAGCAAATCTCAAAAGAACTCATGGTCCCAACAAACCCAGATACCGTGGAGGTCCTAAAGCCCCGAACATATCCTGTGAGTGTCTTTGAAAGAATACTTCATTGTATCTTATGTCAACCAGTTTTATAAACTCTTACTTCTCTTTAGACAGCCCCTTGGCCCTATAGCAATGCTTGAACGGTTTATATCAAGCAGCTCGCATTACTTTGCAAGCAAAAGTCTATGGCTGCGGTCCACCAACTGCTTGCACAGCACTCGCCCTAGCGACCAAGCACCTTGGACAAAAAATCGTTCTCCGAGGTCAACTGCCCGACCTTTTAAAAATGGGGATGGTACCGGAAGTCAAAATGGCTTGCTTGTGAATATCCAAACCAGTGCAGACTGCATAGAGGTTGTAGCGGAATCTCATTGAGCTATATTCAAATCTGGTGTATAGGAGCATGATCAAGCGGCGACCTGATTGTCTGTTTTCACCTCTGTTGTTTTGTCCGTTGTCTCTTCAATTCCATCTTTGAATTTCACTCCCGTTATCACTTTCCCCAGGAAGTCAAAGCCGTTTAGTCTTCTCCAGTTCTTCTCCACACACATTCCCAGTTTGAATATCATGTGCAGCATCCCCTCCGAACTCAGACACCCCTTGCTCCTCCTGGTTCTGTGCCGTATGGTTCCGAAGGCGGACTCAATCGGATTAGTCGTCCTTATGCTTCTCCAGTGCTTGGCCGGGAAGTCATAGAATGCCATCAGTTCCTCCCTGTCTTTCTCAAGACACTGTGTTGCCCTCGGATATTTGTCCTCATACATTGTTATGAACAGGTCAAAGGCCCTTTCAGCTTTTTCCTTCGTCTCCGCCTGCCAGATGTCGTGCAGCTGCGTCTTGGCCTTGGGCTGGGAGGACTTGGGCAGATAGTTGAGCACGTTTGCCGTTTTGTGCACCCAGCAACGCTGCTGGCGCGTTTCTCCGTAAACCTCCTCAAGCGCGGGCCAGAACCCAAGCGCTCCGTCACCAATGGCAAGTTTCGGTGGGTTTTTCATCCCCCTCCCCCTAAGACCCAGCAGCAGTTCCTTCCAGCTCTGCTTTGACTCCCTTACGCCGTCCTCTATGGCGAGAAAATGCTTCTCTCCTCTCTCATCAACCCCTATGACCACAAGTACGCACAACTTGGGATTATCTCCCCGTATCTTGCTGTATATGCCGTCTGCCCACACGTATACCCAGTTGTTTTCGCCAAGATCCCTCTTGCGCCAGATGCCGTATTCCTCCGCCCATTTCCCCTTGAGCCGCGACACAGTACCCTGTGAAAGCCCCTTGGCTTCCGGCCCCACAAGCGCTTCAAGCGCAGAACCCATCTCCCCGGTGGAAAGCCCCTTGAGGTAAAGCCATGGCAAAGCCGCTTCAAGCCCCGCGGACTTGCGCACGTAGGGAGGCACAAGAGCCGAGTGGAAAGTTGCGGGACTTCCGTCCCTCGACCTCACCTTGGGAATCTGTACCGTCACAGGACCAATGCCGGTCTGCACTTCCCGCCGCGGGTGGTATCCGTTACGAACCACCGCAGCCCTTCCGTCCTCCAGATACAGATCCTCAAATCGCCGCAGGAACTGTTCAAGCTCGCACCTCACCGCGGTGTTTATAAGAACCCGAGCACCATCCCTCAGCATTCCGGTGAGTGGGTCAAAAACATTCTGAGGGTCACCGAACCCGCTTTCCCCATATCCGCCGAGGTCCAACTCCTTACCAGTTATCTGCTGATTCTCCGAGGGAATGGACTTGGCGAAAAGCTCCTTCAACAAATCCATTGTCTCTTTTTGACCTTTCGGTTCAAAAACTTTATTCTTCCTACCCATAGTGGCGTGTCCTCCTATTGATTGATTCTCGGTGAATTCAAATCAACCGGATACGCCGCTTTTTTTCAAGTCCTCTGTACACCAGATTTGAATATAACTCAATCTCATTCATAGTGGTGTCTAAAGATTTCAACTTGTTTTAATTTTATGGTATCCTGTTCTTTGGCTTAAATTTTCATAGAGGAGAAGCGATGGTGAGAAAAGTTGAAGTAGCGATAATGGCAATAATACTCCTTTGTTGCTCCGTGGGAAATACGCAAGAGGGGAAAACGATTCCTGATCGTATAAGTTGTGATGGTTTCGGTGAAGCTATAAATAGCCAAGAACGTGGAGAGATCTTGCTTTATTTAGGCCGATATGAAGAGGCCATTGAGTATTTTGATCTCGCAATCCAAATATTCCCCGCGGAGTGCGTGGCAGTTGCTTACTACAATAGAGGGATTGCGAAGGATGAACTTGGCAGATACCAAGAAGCCATCGCCGACTACGATCAGACTATCCAACTGGACCCGAAACATGCAGACGCTTATTACAACCGGAGAATTGCGAAGGATAAACTTGGCAGATACCAAGAAGCCATCGCCGACTACGATCAGACTATCCAACTGGACCCAAACCATGCAGACGCTTATTACAACCGGGGACTTGCGAAGGATAAACTTGGCAGATACCAGGAAGCCATCGCCGACTACGATCAGACTATCCAACTGGACCCGAAACATGCAGACGCTTATTACAACCGGGGACTTGCGAAGGATAAACTTGGCAGGTACCAGGAAGCCGTCGCCGATTACGATGAGGCTATCCGTCTGAACCCGAACCATGCAGACGCTTATCACAACCGGGGACTTGCGAAGGATAAACTTGGCAGGTACCAGGAAGCCGTCGCCGATTACGATGAGGCTATCCGTCTGAACCCGAACCATGCAGACGCTTATTACAACCGGGGACTTGCGAAGGATAAACTTGGCAGGTATCAGGAAGCCGTCGCCGATTACGATGAGGCTATCCGTCTGAACCCGAACCATGCAGACGCTTATTACAACCGGGGACTTGCGAAGGATAAACTTGGCAGGTATCAGGAAGCCGTCGCCGATTACGATGAGGCTATCCGTCTGAACCCGAAACATGCAGACGCTTATTACAATCAGGGAATTGCGAAGAGTAAGCTTGGCAGATATCAGGAAGCCGTCGCCGATTACGATCAGATTATCCGTCTGAACCCAAGACATGCAGCTGCTTATTACAACCGGGGAATTGCGAAATTTTATCTTGGCAGATATCAGGAAGCCATCGCTGATTACGATCAGGCTATCCTCTTGAATCCTGACGATGCAGACGCTTATAATAACCGAGGGGTTGTAAAGGATAAGCTTGGCAGGTATCAGGAAGCCGTCGCCGATTACGATCAGGCTATTCTCTTGAATCCTGACGATACGGACGCTTATAATAACCGGGGAGTTGCGAAGAATAAGCTTGGCAGGTATCAGGAAGCCGTTGCCGATTACGATCAGATTATCCGTCTGAACCCAAGACATGCAGACGCCTATTACAACCGGGGAATTGCGAAGTATAATCTTGGCAGGTATCAAGAAGCCGTCGCCGATTCCGATCGGGCTATCCTTCTGAACCCTGAAGATGTAAGTGCTTATAAACTTCGGGGAAATGCGAAGGATAATCTTGGCAGGTATCAGGAAGCCATCGCCGATTACAATGAGGCGATTCGCCTTAACCCACAGGACATGGGTGTTTATAAAGTGCGGGGAATCGTGAAGAAGAATCTTGGCAGGTATCAAGAAGCCCTGATTGACTACGATCGGGTTATCCTTCTGAACCCACAGGGTGCAGACACTTACAAACTTCGGGGAAATGCGAAGTATAATCTTGGCAGATATCAGGAAGCCCTAGTTGACTACGATCAGGTTATCCTTCTGAATCCAAAAGATGCCGACGCTTATTACAACCGGGGACTTGCGAGGGAGAAAGTTGGTCCAAGGTACGATAACTAAATTTAGAATTTTCCAATAATTTCCATTACCTTAGAGAACTATAAGTCACAGTCTGAACCTCCAGTGGAGTTGCCCATCATTCCGTTTCAGACTGACTGATCCACGGATTTTTTTCTTTTCTTTGAATTCTGATAGTACTTTAATTTTTTCGCAAATTTAAGTTTTCGGCATTTCTTCAGTTTCAGAATCAAAGACTCATGAGTCTTTGATTCTGAAACTCCGGTTGTTCAATTACCCTACCTCAACTTCTTCCTTTCTGTCCATTTCTCTCAGTAAGTCCATATCAAGATATCTTCTGCTCCCCCACTTAGTCCCCGATATATGCCTTAGCCTGGCCGCACACAACATCAACGCACTCTGCACATCAGGAAAAGCTCCCACTACACGGTTCTAATCCTTAGGGTGGTTGTCGCTTTTTTTGATTTTCAAGTTCTTCAGAGATTCAAATTTCTGAAGAACTTAAAGAAGACAACTACAATGAAAAAATCCAGTTATGAATTTAAGGCCTGGGCCGTGGAAAGAGCTCTTGGGCGAGACCCTGATGTTTCACTCAGACGTGTTGCCGTACACCTCGGCGTAGATCATCCTACTCTGCGAAGATGGGTAAACCGGTTTGAGAATCAACCTTGGGGAGAGCATATTATGAACGAAGAGAAATCACCTCAGTTGTGGACCGTGGAGCAGAGACTTAAGATCGTTATCGCCTGCGAATCCATGGACGAGGAGCAGATAAGCGCCTATTGCAGGGAACATGGAATTTGCCCCCATCATGTCAAGCAGTGGAAAGCCGAGATCTTGAAAGCAATGTCGGTCCTGGGGAAATCCGCGAATCCTGCTCAGGTAAAGCAGCTCAGAGAAGAGAACAAATCCCTTCGGAAGGAGCTTCGTCGAAAGGAAAAGGCGCTTGCCGAAGCCGCGGCGCTGTTGGTGCCTAAAAAAAGCCGAGCAGATGTGGGAAACAGACGAGGACAACTGACCGTGGGAGATGAGCGCAGACAGATAATCGCCTCGGTCAAAGAGGCTGTCGATTCGGGAGCTAATCTGGGCCTTGCATGCGAGACGAAGGGGATAAGCGCAAGGACTTATCAGCGATGGAACAAGCCGGACAATGCTTGTGACAGGCGTCCAGGCGCCCGCTGCGAGCCTCGGAACAAGCTTGGCGAGCATGAGAGACAGAAGCTTTTGGATGTTGCGAACAGCCCTGAGTACGAAGCTCTCCCCCCTTCGAAGATAGTGCCTCTGTTTGCCGATTCCGGGCAGTATCTGGCAAGTGAATCCATGTTTTACAAGGTATTTGAGGGAGGTGGGACAGTTAATTCATCGTCATCGCTCAAAACCTCCGAGGGGCGCCAAGCCCCGCGGTCTGCTTGCCTCTGGTCCGAACTGTGTGTACATCTGGGACATAACTTACTTGCCCACAAGGGTTGGTGGGGGGATGTTCTTTTACCTGTACATGGTTATGGACGCGTATAGCAGAAAGATTGTGGGCTGGCAGGTGTACAAGCGGGAATCAAGCGAGCTTGCGGCCGATCTGATGACAGACATCTGTGTTAGGGAAGGGGTCAAGCGCGACTAGGTCACTTTGATTCCGACAATGGCGGGGCGATGAAAGGGGCTGCGTTGCTTGCGACCTTACGGAAGCTCGGGGTGATTCGGTCCACGAACCGTCCCGGAGTAAGCAGCGACAACGCGTACTCGGAGTCGTTGTTTCGGACTCTGAAATATGTGCCTTATTATCCAGTACTTTTATCAGAGCTTGAATTAAGCGAAGAAACTAAAATCAAGTTTAATTAATTCACGGGCCACTGGACCGAGAGTTACCTGCACTATCTTGCGCCTATGAGCGCCGTTGTGGACAGGTGCCTTGGTCGAGTGCCGTGATGTAATGCACAGTAGAAAGCTCGTGCCGTCGAGCATCGGTACTGGACCATGCAAACATCCGGCGGACCCGAACATACACCACTGGGGCTCGGTGTCCCACCAGGTCTGCGTTGTTGACCAGCACGGTTTGACCCTTGGAGAAAAAGCCTTTAACCACATGGGCAAGGGGCTCAACGAGATGGCCCAGTGGCTGATCGAACTCTCCCGCTCAACCGCAGACGGCAAGCAATGATGAGTTTCGGTTAAGTTTCCGTATGAGTGATTCAACGGATTCGTGCTGGAAGACTATGCCCGCAATCAGCGCCTTCCACCTTGCCGGACACGAGGTACTCGTTACGGCCGTTTTTACGCATGACTCTTAGAGCACGAATGATATCACCGTCCGGTAAGGCATCCAAAACGAGTTGAAGACGTTTGAGGTCAGAAATCTTGTCGACTTCATCCCAGGAAAATGGTAGATTAGTTTGTGTCGCCACGGGTTTGCTCCTCCGGGAGAATGGATTTTGTTGCCAACTTTAATTCTAACCCAAGGCGACATTAAAAACAAGTGATATCAGCAAGTTACCTGTCTCTCCGGTAAATTTTTTCAGAGAGATTCCCCGTTTAATGGAACTGATTTGGGCTTGGGGTGGAATTTGTGGTTTCTGGTGCGAATCAGCCGGTTTTCAAGGGTTTTTATGGAAATCCTGGGGTAAAAAGTTTTTTGCCCCAAGCGAAAACCCCTGATCTATATGTATATATTCAACAGCGTAAATCCCTCTATATTGTTTTGCAATGAGTTCTGCGAGCGAGTTGATAAAAGATATTGAGGTTCTTTATTCCGGGGAACCTCCACCTGTTAAAGAAGCTTTTCGTATTCAGGAAGAGCTTTCTCTGAGGGTTATACGAACCCCTGACCCCAAGCCTATTAGCACGATTGCTGGTGCCGATATCTCTATCTGCGTTAAGGAAAAAAAGCTTGTCTGCGGAATAATCCTTTTTTCCTACCCTGACCTGGAGGAGATCGAGAGGGTATGGACTGTATCGGACGAAATGTTCCCCTATGTCCCGGGGCTTCTGGGTTTCAGGGAAGCACCTTGCGTCATACGGACCTTTGGTGAGCTTCGTGGATGCTGTGACATGATTATGATAGACGGACACGGACTTGCTCATCCAAGAGGCTTCGGACTTGCCTGTCATGTCGGAGTTCTGCTTGATATTCCGGCAATCGGTGTCGCGAAAAAATGTCTTTATGGAACTTTCAGTGAACCGGGCTTAGAGAAAGGAGAAAGAGCGTTAATAAGGGGGAAGGACCGCGAAGTAGTTGGAACCGCTTTGAGGACCAGGGACGGCGTAAAGCCGGTTTTCGTGTCTGTTGGCAACAGAACCGACCTCAATACGGCCGTTATAATTGCTCTTGAGTGCTCACGAGGCCTTAGGATTCCCGAACCTACAAGGCTTGCAGATAAATACGTCGATTCGCTTAAAAAAAAGGTTTGCGGGTAGGTGTGCGCTTCGGCAGGTTCCGGTGGCGTTTAGGAAGAGAAATTCTCCATCATCTCGATAAAATCTCTGAAAAGATAGGAAGAATCATGCGGTCCAGGCGAGGCTTCGGGGTGATACTGGACGCAGGAGAGGGGATACTCCTTGTGTTTTAGCCCTTCAACCGTCTGATCGTTCAGGTTTACGTGAGAGATAGCGACATTACTTTTAAGCGAATCGGGATCCACGGCGAAGCCGTGATTCTGGGATGTTATTTCCACTTTTCCGGTCACTAGATTTTTAACCGGCTGGTTTCCTCCGCGGTGCCCGAATTTAAGTTTGAAAGTTTTTCCTCCGAGAGCGAGACTCAGGATCTGGTGCCCTAGGCAGATTCCGAAAATAGGTTTTTCCCCGATGAGCTTTCTTACGTTTTTAGCAGCGTATTTGACCGCGGCCGGGTCCCCGGGTCCGTTTGAGAGAAAAATCCCGTCGGGATCAAAAGCCAGTATGTCCTCGGGATCCGTTTTCGATGGAAAGACCATCGTGTCGCATCCAAGATCGTAAAGTTCCCTGAGGATATTCCTCTTTATCCCGAAATCATAGACGGCGACTCTGAATCTTCTAGAGGGTTCGGGGTCGATATCTCTGCCGTAGTGCCATTTTCCGGTTCCCTCCTCCCACGCGTAAGGCTGTGCACAGCTTACTTCCGTTACTAGGTCGTGCCCGACTATTCCCGGCGATGACTCGACTTTCTCGGCCAGAACTTCCGGGCTTGTCTCACCCGTTGAGATAATCCCCTTGATCGCTCCGCCTATTCGTATAATCCTTGTAAGTTCCCTGGTGTCGATTCCCTGTATGCCGGGTATTCCATGTCTTGAGAGAAAACTGCCTAGGCTCTCCCTTGATCTCCAGTTGCTTGGATAATCCCAGTATTCCTTTACGACAAAACCGCTTAAGTGAGGTTTCTCTGATTCAAAATCTTCGGGGTTGATTCCGTAGTTACCTATCTCGGGGTAGGTCATTACGATAATCTGACCGTTGTAAGAAGGATCTGTGAGTATTTCCTGGTAACCCGTTAAAGAGGTGTTAAAGACAACTTCCCCGGTTACCTCCCCCTGGGCTCCGAAGCTTGTGCCTTCAAATACTTTGCCGCCTTCAAGTGCTAGATACGCTTTTTTCATTCTTCTGGGGGTTAAAATATATACGCCTGTGGTAATGTCAAATACTTCATGCTCACGGAAGTTAACACGGAGGGTTCCAAAATGCCCTTAGGTGGGAGCCGGTTTCTTCCAATTAGGAGATTCTATTGTATTCTTTGTGGTCTAAAAAAGCTGTTGCAGAGGAAATCTCGCTGTACACTAAAGCGTGAGGAATACTAAGATGAACTGGGATCTAACTTCTTATTTCCCCGAATTTCAGGGATCTGAGTATAAAGAATTCAAAGAAAATCTCTCCGACGGGATAAAAAGTCTCGATGAGAAGGCCTCGGCTTCTGAACCTCTTTGCAGAGAAACTCTCGCATTCTGGAGGGATGTTTTTCTGGAAACGGAGAAGCTTGTAAGTGGATATTCCCATATACGTTCTTACGTGGGATGTCTCAGTGCTTCGGATTCTAACCGGGAGGATTACCTGCGCGAGGAAGCGGCAATTTCTCTTCTCGGTTCGGATCTGGAGAAGCTTGAAGTTCAGTTGCAAAGAGCGCTTCGGGATGCCGACGAAGATTTGCTTTCCGAGTTTGTTTCTTTTCCGGATATTACGTTGGCTTCCTATTACGTAAGGCGCGTCTGGCAGAACTCCAAGTTTACAATGTCCGCTCCGAAGGAAATTCTGGCTTCAGAACTGGGAGTTGACGGGATAAGCGCATGGGGGAGGATCTACGATACCGTCTCTTCGAAGATGACGTTTGAGATGATCTACTCCGACGGGACGAAAAAAAGGCTTCCCATGTCTCAGAGAAGGTCGCTTATGGAAAGTCCTCAGAGGGAGATAAGGAAAGCCGCTTTTTCCGGCGGCAACGCGGCCTGGGAGGAGTTTGAAGACATAGCTGCGGGAGCCATAAATGCCATATCTGGAACTAGGCATACGCTTTACAGGCACAGGGAGATTGATCATTTTCTAGATGTCGCGCTTTTTGACGCGGCGATCTCAAGACAGACTCTGGATTCAATGATGGAAGCTATAAGGGAAACAGTCGAGCTTCCAAGAAGCATCCTGAGGCTTAAGGCCGAGACACTTGGGCTCGATGGGGTGTCCTGGTACGATCTGGGTGCTCCTATGGATCTGGGGAAAACAGGTGGGGTCGACTGGAGCGGGGCGAAATCCATGGTTTCTGATTCTTTTTCCGCGGCTTATCCGCGCCTCGGCAAGTTTTTTGAGCATGTATGCCGAAGTGAATGGATAGACTGGGAAGTAAGGGATGGGAAAAGGCCCGGAGGTTTCTGCACGGGCTCTCTTCTTACCGGAGAGTCAAGGATATTCATGACTTATAACGCCGGGGTGGGCGACATACTTACCCTTGCCCACGAGGCGGGCCATGCTTTCCATTCTCACGTGATGAGAGACCTGCGTCCCTATGCTCAGTTTTATCCTATGACGCTTGCCGAAACCGCTTCGACTTTCGGGGAAATGCTGCTTGCCGATGGACTGCTGCGCGACCCTTCAACAAGCGTTGAAGAGAAAGTGCTTGTTAGGGACGCGGAAGTAAATCACGGGGCCATATATCTTCTGGACATCCCCGTAAGGTATGAGTTTGAGAAAAAGCTCTACGAGCGGCGTGCCGAAGGGGAACTGACCGTGAGCGAGCTGAAGGAACTTATGACTGAGACCCAGAAGGAAGTTTTTGGAGACGTGCTATTGGAATACGATCCGTTTTTCTGGGCGTCAAAACTTCATTTCTACATAACCGGCGTCAGTTTCTATAATTTCCCCTATACCTTTGGCTACCTGCTGAGCAGGGCGCTTTTCGAGAAATTCAGGCAGCATGGGGAAGAGTTTATTCCCGTTTACGAAGAATTTCTCGCGCTCACCGGTTCAGACGACGCAGAGGGAGCCGTGAAAAGATCTATCGGGGACGATATAACGAGCAAAGATTTTTGGAAAGAGGCGATTCTTACCCTCTCACGGCCGCTTGAGGAACTAAAAGATCTTCTGCCCTCGGTTGCTACAGAAAATTCCCGATGACTCTCTCCACGGGGGACAGAGACTTAACCAGTATGTCAATCACTATCCCGAGCATTATGAGAAGCATGTAGATGATAGAGGCTGAGAAAGCCTTTCCGTAACCACGGTTGCCGAAGACGCTCTTTACTACCAAGTAATTAAAATATATCCCGCATATTGCCGCGAAGGCCGCGAAATAGACGGTGTTTGTTCCCGTAAGCCAGAATATGAAAGTCAGGGGGATAAGGGAAAGGGAATAGATAAGTATCAGCATGTTCGTGTACTTTGTGCCTAGAGCGACCGGGAGGACGTTTATCCCGGCTTTTTCATAATCTTTCCTGTATTTCTGTGCGAGTACCCAGAAGTGGGGAGGCTGCCAGAGCATCATGAATACAAATACGATTATCGCGTCGAATTGTGGAACGGGTTTTATGGCGGTGTACCCTATGAGCACCGGAAGGGCGCCCGGGATTCCCCCGAGGATGGTGCCGAAAGGGGAAGTTCTTTTGAGAAAAAGGGTGTAAATGAGCGTGTAGCTTAAGATTGCCAGGAGAATAAGCGCTGCGTTTACGTAATTAAAATAAGAAAACGAAACAGCAAGAGCCACGACCATCATCAGTATTGAGATTACCCAAGCGTTTCGGTCTCCGAGAGTCCTCAGGGCTTCCACCCTTTTGTTGAGGCGAGTCATTTGTCTGTCAATTTTCTTGTCGAGCAGATTATTCAGAATTGCTGCTCCTCCGGCGCTCAGAAGAAGGGAGATGACGCAAAGAAAAACCGCCTGTCCGGAGGGAATGGCGCGGTTGGCTACCACCATCCCGGCAAGGCCCGTAAATGCCACGCTTATTATTATTCCGGGCTTGGAGAGAATAATGGCGGAAACCGCCATGGTCCCCATAGATTTTTTCTCCATTTCATTCATTGTTAGCGTGTTTTTTGGGCGACAGTGTTCTTACTTATATACCCGAACCAGGTGAGAAGGCAGAGGGAAAGTATCAGAAGACCGATTGCGAGATGAAGGGCGGTGACGTAAAAGACAAGCTTTGAGGTTACGACCGCAATTCCAAGTCCGATCTGGAGAAAAATCAGGGTAACCGCCCAAGACATGTTTTTTCGAGCTTCTTTAAGTGCTTGGGATCTTCTGGAGAGAAACAGTACGCAGATAAATACCGCCGTGAGCAGGTAAGCAACCGACCTGTGCATAAAGTGCGCCAGTACCTTCCCCGAGAGTTCAGGCGGGATCCAGTAGCCGAGACAGGTGGGGAAATCAGGGCACGCGAGTCCCGCTTCCAGATGCCTTACGTAAGCTCCCAGAGAGGCTTGGATAAATACAAGCAGAAAAAGCGCGAAAAAAAGCCCGGCTGGGCCTGAGAAGCAGAAATCAGGCTTTCTCCCGACACCGTCAAAGTAGACCAGGTAAAAAGTAATCGAAAAGATTATGATAGCGTTTGTGAAATGAATCGTCGTTAGGTTCACGGGAAGTCTGGCAAGAACCACTATTCCCCCGAGTACTATTTGAAATAAAAGAAGTGTTACTACCAGCAGTGGAAGTATCCTGTAATTCTTTTCGTACGTGCGAAATCTTCTGTAACACAAGATGAAAAGCACTACGGACGTTATACCGCCTATTACGCGGTGGGAGAACTCGACATAGATATCCCATCTGAAAGGCGGGATTACTTGGCCGTGACAAAGCGGCCAGTCGGGACAGGCCAGTCCTGCCTTGAGTCCCGATACAGCGTTTCCCCATATAAGAAGTATGAACAGAAGCGCTAGAGCGGTCTTTGCAAGCATGTCTGTTTCTGTATAACTACTTTATTACCGGCACCCTTGTGAAGGTTTCCATTAAGGTGAAACCGATAAGAAGGGAAAGCAGAAACAGTGGGTAAAGAGCGTATATCCACGTGAGCTTGTCTTCAAATTTCAGATGCATGAAATAGAAGGCGACAATTGATGCTTTTATCGATGCTATCACCATGGCGATGACTATGTTGAAATCGCCGAAATCAAATCCCGCGGTATACACTGTGATTCCCGTAAGAACGAACAGTGCCAGACATACCGCGACGTATACCCGCAGACCCGTGTGATGTTCTTCAGTGTGGTTGTGTGCGCTCATTCCATTTCTCCGTTTACCCGATTAAATACAACAGCGGAAACAGGTATATCCAGATCAGGTCAACCAGATGCCAGTAAAGCCCTCCGACCTCAACCGGTGTATACCTTCTTCCTTCTGCGAATCTTCCCTGTCTGGCCATTATTATCAGGGCCAGAATGATACCCATTCCGACAAACACGTGGATCATGTGGAGCCCGGTCATCATGAAGTAAAGGGCGAAGAATATGTTCGTTTCGGGGAATATATGATGATGGAACTTGGCGCTGTACTCAAAATATTTGTTTACCGTGAAAGCCGCTCCGCATATAAAGGTTACAGCAAGGAGTATTATAAGCCATTTTCTGTTTCTTTTCTGCGAGGCTGATACTGCCAAAGCCATGGTGAAACTGCTGAAGATGAGCACTATGGTGTTTGTGGCACCCAGAGTAACATCGAGTTCCTTGTGCGAGTCGTGAAAAAGATCCGGGTACTTGGCCCTGAAAAGCGCGTACGTCGCGAAAAGTCCCCCGAAAAGAAGAATTTCCGTTCCCAGGAAAAGCCACATCCCGAATTTCGCCGCGTTGTGCGTTACGGTTTCCCCGAGTCCATGTCCGTGCGCGTGGCTTTCGGCGTGTTCTGCTGTACTACTCATTTTTTGCGTTAGCCTCCGATCTATTTTTTTCCGTAAGCGTAAGTCCAGTCAGTTACAGTCGGTATTTCTTTAAAGTTCTCGTGGGGCGGCGGTGAAGGAACCTGCCACTCAAGAGACAGGGAACCGTAAGGGTTTGACGATTCGGGTTGCCCTTTTCTCATAAGCGGCAAGAGCAGGTTCACAGTCATTATTAAAATCCCGAGCCCGAGTATCCATGATCCGTAAGTTGAAAGCGAATGATAGGATACGTACTCGACAGGGTAGGTCGCGTATCTTCTGGGCATTCCCTGATATCCCATGAAAAACTGCGGGAAAAACGTTACGTTGAATCCTACAAAAATCAGAAACCAGGCGGCTTTAGCAATCAGTTCATTGAATACCTTTCCGAACCATTTCTGGTACCAGAAGTGAAGGGCGCCAAAAAATCCCATCACCGTCCCCCCTATCATGACGTAATGCATGTGAGCTACTATGAAGTAAGTGTCGTGCAGATGTACGTCAACGGCCAGAGCACCCAGATAAACTCCGGTCAGCCCTCCAACCGTGAAAAGGACTATGAATGACATCGCGTAGAGCATCGATGAGTGAAACTCTATTGACCCCTTGTACAGTGTGGCGGTCCAGTTAAACACCTTTATGGCCGTTGGAATGGCTACCAGCATCGTCAGAAAGGAGAATATCGCCGCCGCCGTTTCCGATATGCCGCTTACGAACATGTGATGCAGCCAGACAAAAAAGCTTATTATGGCTATCGCGAAGCTTGAATACGCGATTGCCTTGTATCCGAAAATCGGCTTTCTGGCGAAAACAGGGATTATCTCCGAGATGATTCCAAAGGCCGGAATAACCATTATGTAGACAGCTGGATGGGAATAAAACCAGAAGAAGTTCTGGAAAAGTATCGGGTCTCCTCCCTTGGCCGGATCGAAAAAGCCTATGTCAAAAGTCCTCTCTGCTATCAGCAGAAGAAGTGTGATTCCCACAACCGGCGTTGCGAGCAACTGCAGTATTGCGGTTGCGTAGGAAGCCCATATGAAAAGCGGCAGCCTATCCCAGGTCATTCCGGGTGCCCGGAGCTTGTGTATTGTCACTATGAAATTCATTCCGGTGAGAATCGACGAGAATCCGAGCACGAAGACCCCCAGAGTTATCAGTATTACCTTGGTACCCGTCTGAATGCTGTAGGGAGTGTAGAACGTCCAGCCCGTATCGGCCGGCTGCAAAAGCGCGGAAAGCAGTATTGCCGTTCCGACAAGATATATCCAGAAACTCAGCAGGTTGATTCTGGGAAATGCCACGTCCCTGGCCCCGATCATAAGCGGTATCAGAAAATTGCCGAAACTCGCCGCTATCCCAGGAACGATAAAAAAGAAAACCATGAGAGAGCCGTGAAGAGTGAACGCTACGTTGTACTCCGTCGGGGTTCTGAAAAAGTCAAGCTCTGGAGTCATAAGCTCGTATCTCATTCCAAGAGCCGCTAGACCGGCGATCATGAAGAAAAACGAGATCGTAATGAGGTAAAGGATCCCGATGCGCTTGTGATCCGTTGTTAAAATCCACGACTTAAAACCTTTTTCAGCTAAAAACGATACATGCTGGGTTTGCGTCATGACTCCGTTTGCCATCTTCTTCTCCTTTGATATCTCCTACTTCAACGTTTTTATATACTCGATAAGAGCGGTTACTTCATCCTCAGGCAATATACCCTTGAATGAGGGCATGCTGGGCGGATAGCCCTTTACCATTTTCGCCTGAGGTTCATAAATTGATTCCCTGAGATAGTTCTCATCCACAAGAACCGAGGAACCATCTTCAAGGCTCTCCGTTTTTCCGTAAAGATTTTTAAAAGTAGGTCCTATAACCTCTTTGCCGTCTATGCTGTGACAGGCAAGACAACCTCTCTGGGAATACAGGTCTTTTCCTCTCTCAGCAGGAGATGTGCTGATTGCCGCCACGGCGGCTCCGTCTTCAAACTCGTCTCCTTTTTCCCATCTTGCAAATGATTCAGGACTCAGGACATTTACTTTCGCAAGCATTTTCGAGTGCCCGGAACCGCAGTATTCCGCACATAGAAGGTCGAAGGTTCCGACCTTGGTCGGGGTGAACCAAAGCTGTGTGTAGCTGCCCGGAAGAATGTCCTGCTTTACCCGGAACTGCGGAACGAAGAAGCTGTGAATAACGTCTTCTGACCTCATTATGAGCCTTACGGGTTTGTTTTGCTGTACGAACAGTTCGTTCAGAGATTTTTTTCCGGTGAAATACTCAAATTCCCAAAGCCACTGCCTTGCCACAACGTTAACTTCAATTGCTTCTGCGGGCGGATTGCGAAGTTCCTTGAAGGCTATCCATCCCCACACAAAGATAACCATAAGAAGTATTGTAGGGATTATAGTCCAGATAGTTTCAATGAGTTGGTTGTGAGTTATGTAAGCGGTTTCCTGGTCCTCGCTTTTTCTCCTGTACTTGATTGCAAAACCAACGAGTACCGCGGAAATCAGGACAAAGAAAAATACTGATACGATTGTTATGAACAGAGTTAAGTTATCAACGCTTGCGGCGAGATTAGAAGCTGATTCCGGTATCCAGGTGGACATTTATGATTTACAACCTCCGCAAATGATTAAAAGATTTTCCTTTCTCTTTTCCACATGAAGCAGAGAAACGCTACGAGAACCGTGAGGGTTACCATTCCCCCCGCCTTGACGACATTAAGGGCAGCTAGTGCGTATCTCTTTCCGACAGGGTCAAACTGATAACAAAACATAAGCACTTTATTAAGCAGCTTTGAGGAACCTATTTTCCCCTCTGAAGCCTCTATCAGCGACAACTTGAAATTACGGGGGTCGTGCTGAACTCCGTAGAGGTATCGCGAAATTCCCCCCTCCGGCGTGAGTATCACTATTCCTGAAGCATGAGCGAACTCCTCACCGTCTTTCTTGAATCGGAATCCCACCGAATCAGTAAGCCTAAGTATGTTTTCCGCCGTCGCTGTGAGAAAGTGCCAGTCTCTGGCTTCCGCCTCCCCGCCTGCAAGTGCTTTTTTGTATCTTGCGGCCTTTGCCCCGATAACCTCGGGAGATTCCTCGGGGTCAAAACTCACGGTAACTACGGTGTAGTCCTTGCCCGGTCTGAAGGAATCCAATTGGTTTATAACTTCGAGAACTCCGTCCGTCGCAAGAAGGCAGAGTCTTGGGCATGTGAAATAGGCAAGACTTAGAACTACTGGTTTTTTTTGTCCGAAAAAAGAGGAGATACTTACTGTTTTTCCACTCTCTCCGCGAAATTCCGTGTCAAGATCGATGGCGGACGCAAGTTTTTCGTCAAAACCGATTTCTTCTACATCCTTTACGTTCGAAAGTGCGTGAGCGTCTGACGTATAAAGAACCGGAAGAGTGCTTGAGATAAACATAACACTGAGAAAAAAGAAGAACCTCCGCATGAAAGGAACCGTTTTCTGGCTGTTTTTTAAATGAAAAATGTTTTAAGGCCTAAGAGGAAGAGAGTTTTTCCCTTTCCCTGCCCGAAATCGGCGTAGATTGTATCCGATGTTAATTCTCTGTCAAGAATTCGTTTGCTTTGCGCTTGTTTGGACTCTCGAACTCTATTTATTTTCTTCTCAGGCAAAGAACGATGCCGATTCCTATGAAGGCCGTCAGGGTTGAGGAACCGCCGTAACTGATGAAAAAAAGAGGAGTGCCGATGATCGGCATAAGCCCCGTAACCATAGCGATGTTTATCACGGCGTGCCAGAAGAACATCGCCGCGATTCCAAAGCATGCGATCATCGCAAAGCGATCTTGTAGGGATGTTGCGATGCTGAGAATAAAAAGAATTATCGAGAAGTACAGAAGGAGGATGAACACCGAACCGCGAAATCCCCACTCTTCGGCAATTACAGAAAATGCGAAATCCGTATGGTGTGCGGGAAGAAAACTCAAGTTGGACTGTGAACCGAGAGAAAAACCTTTTCCATAACCCATGCCGGAACCTATCGCAATCTGGGACTGAATCGAGTTGTAGCTTATCCCAAAAGGGTCGGAGGAAGTGTCAATAAAGGAATATATCCTTTCCTTCTGGTAATCCTTGATCAGAAGATGCCAGATCGGCACAACGGATATCAATGCTACGATTATTATTTTCAGCAGAGTATTTCTGCTGATTCCCAGAAAGAGAATAATGGTTGAACCTATAAGAAGTATGGTTAGCGCAGTTCCCATATCGGGCTGAGCAATGACCGCCACAGTCGGGATAAACAGAAAAGCTATAGGTCTAACAAGGTCCGCTAGATTGTAATTTTCCTTTGCGGCCACCCCACTTGCGTAGTAATTGGCAAGCACCATTATTATCCCGATTTTAATAAATTCGGAGGGCTGAATAGATGCTGGGCCTATCTGGAACCAGCTTCTGGACCCCGATACCGTTTTTCCGAACACGAAAATCAATACCAACAGCACAAGGAAAAGCAAGTAGAAGGCGAGCAAGTGCCTTTTCAGCGTCAGAGGTCTTAAGCGGCTTATGGCAGCCATCGTTACCAGTCCCGTCAGGACCCATATGAGTTGTTTCTTAAATGCGCCCAAGCCGGTTAATTGAGAGATGCTGTAGAGATTAGCAAGTCCTGCCACGCACAACAAAGTAGTCAGCAGCAATATCCAGGAGGATTTACTCAGATTTGGCAACTCGAGTCTCATTTCGTTCCTTCTTAAGTCTGAAATAGGTTTCAATGATTTTTTTTGCTATCGGAGCTGCTGCCACGCTTCCACTGCCCCCGTTTTCAACAAGAACGGTTACGGATATCTCCGCTGAATCCGACGGCGCGTAAGAGGTGAACCAGGCGTGGTCCTTGAACCGTTTTTTAGTTGACTCAACTTGCGCCGAGACAACCTGTGCTGTTCCGGTTTTGCCCGAGATGGGTGTGGTTTTTGATCTTGCGTAAATCCCGGTACCCCGGTGTGCGTTTACGACATCATGCAGTGCTTTTTTCAGAAAAGATACTGACTTCCTGTCAAGGTTCTGAACCACACCGGTTATCCGTGGCGGTATTTTTTCGTCTGCTTTTACTATCTTCGGTCTGACGATACTGCCTCCGTTCGCTATTGCGGCGGTCATAACATTTATCTGAAGAGGAGTTGCGGTCACGTATCCCTGTCCTATTGCCAACATTGCGGTTTCACCGGCGTACCAAGGTTCTTTCAAGTGTTTTCTTTTCCATGCCTTGGATGGACTCACTCCCCGTTTCTCGGGCAGGACTATTCCGGTTTTTTCCCCCAATCCGAACTTCTTCAGGTACGGGTAAAGTCCGTCGACACCGAGTTCCAAGGAGAGTTTGTAAAAGTATACGTCACACGATTCCACAATTGCTCTGTGGAGGTTCATATGTCCGTGACCTTCTTTACGCCAGCAGTTAAAACGTTTTCCGTTTATTAAATGATAACCCGGGCAGTATACGGACGACTTCGGATTAGCTATTTTTTCCTCTAACAATGCAAAAGCCGTGATTATTTTGAGCACTGATCCAGGCGGATAGGTTCCCTGGGTTGAGCGGTTCAGAAGGGAAAAAGAGTCTTTTCTCTTTTTTGACTTCTCCGGCGAAAATCCTTTTGATATATGTTCGGGGCGATAAGACGGACGGCTTACCATTGCTAGGATTTCTCCATTCCTTACGTCCATTGCGACTACAGCCCCTTTCTCATCACCCAAAGCGTCATTGGCGACCTTCTGCAATTCAGCGTCAATGGTGAGATGGAGGTCTTTTCCTTGGATCATTTCTTTATTCCTGCGCGTCGGCAGTAACGCAGAGAGAGAGTCGGAGAGCACCTTTCCGTGTGCATCTACCATGATGTATTTAAGACCGTTTATTCCTCTAAGTTCGTTGTCAAAAACCTTTTCCACACCCATCTTTCCGATTTGGTTTCCCGCCTTGATCCGACGGCGGGCTTTCATTTCTTCCGCATTGGCGATTCCTGTGTATCCCAGAAGTACAGCAGCAGCTTCTCCATGTGGATAGAACCTCTTGTGTCCCAATTCCAGAAATATGCCTTCTAACGCTTCTTTGTTTTTTTCAACCAGAAGGAGTTCTTCTCTGCTTATTTCCTTGGCGATTGTAACGGGGTAGAAACTCTCCAGGCTTGCTATTGTGCGAAGTTTTTTCAGAAGTTCTTCCTCGGGAATGTTTATTATCTCCGCAAGCTTTTCCGCGAGTTTCTCGACATCGGTTATTTCTTTCGGAAATACTCGTATGTTAAAAGACGGTTTGTTATAAAGGATTTTCTCGCCGTTTCTGTCAAAAACGCGCCCTCGGGGTGCAGGAAGTTCAAGGACCCTCAGGACGTTTCTTTCTGAAAAATCTCTGTATTCTTCACCCTTGTATATTTGGAGGTAAAACAGCCTTGCCGAGAAGATAGCAAAAACCAGCATAGGCAAAGAAAAAGCTATTATTAGTCTATTTTTTAGTAAGTCCATCCAGTCTTCTCAGAAGCATTATCATTGGAACACCAATGCCTGTGTTAATAATAGCCTGATAGAATGCTAGCTCAACACTGAGAAATGCCGCTTGTCCACTGTCCTGCTTCAACAGAGCCAGCGCCATTAGCAGCAAGTGCATAAACAAGGTCCCCATAAAAAGCGCCAGAGGCAGGGAAAAGGGATGGTTGCGGTCATAATTAAGGTTGTGCACGCTCACTCGCAGCACCAGAAACACAGCGAATCTGGTAACCGTATGAAGCCCCCAAGCTCCGGCCAAAAAAACGTCCATTAAAAACCCGTTTAGCATGGCAAGTGTGAACAGATAAGGTATCTCGGTTCTGACTGCCAGGCAGATTATTATTATCAGATTAAGATCAGGGGTGAATTTGCCCAGAGAAGACGTGGGGATGACTGATGTCTGGATAATAATGAAGAAAAAGGAGCAAAACAGGTAGAAAAAAAAAGAGAAGTTTATTCTCATTTTATTCCAACTGGATCCAGCCGGCAGAGTGTTAATAGAGTGCTAATTAAGATGTATGAGCACCTCTTCAACCCTGCTCACATCGATTTCCGGTTTTATTATGGCTCTTTGAAGTCCTCTGTCCGGCTCAACTCTTATTACGGTTCCTATAACAATATTTTTCGGGAAAACATTGTCTTTTCCGGATGATATGATCTTGTCTCCGGTTGTAATATCGTCTTCTTGCTCAATGTACTTCATAACATAATGGTTTCCTGCTCCGGTTACTATGCCCCGCGCGCGACTCCTTTGTACAATCGCGTCAGCTACGCTTGAGGGGTTTGTCATCAGCATTACCATGGAGGTTTTTTCACTTACCGAGTGTACGGTTCCGATAGCCCTGATGTTATTCAGCACCGGAAACCCCTTCTTTATTCCGGAAGACAATCCTTTGTCTATTATAAGGAAGCCGGGGCCTACAACTGAAGGGCTGCTCCCTATAACTTTCGCTCCCACCACTTCTCCCTCAAAAGATTTTTTATAGTTAAGAAGGCTCCTTAGCCTTTCATTCTCAAGCCTTATTTCCGTTAGCATCAGCTCCTGAGCTTCCATTTCCTGTAGTTGCGCCTTGAGACGGGAGTTTTCAATGCTTGTATCCACAAGATCAATATAATGATCCCAATAGTGCCTCATGCCATCCTTGAGATAGTTTGCGGAGGCACCGGAACCATGGTTAATGCTAAGCATTAGCTTTGTTGTGTAGTTGGTTTCTCCCTTTGCCAGATCAAAAGCGACAGGTAGTAGATGAATTAACGCAATTACTAGGACAAAGGACAGAAACAGTTGGTTCTTACTAAAAAGTTTCCTCATTAAGCTCCCTTCCGGTGGGAAATGCCTAGCCTTAATTCCCACAGCGGGGAAAATCACCGACCATACTATAATTAAGGTTCCACTCTATAATTACAGCCGCCGCAAGAACTTACGAAACACAAAAACTTATCAGGTTGATATTGTAACACAAAACGACTCAAGTTTCAAGTAAAGGCGAATTAGAGGCATTTGCGCTGTAACGATTTTTGGGTTCTGGTTTCGGTAATGAGAGCGGGGTCTGCGTGGCATCAGCCCTTATTGCCGTAATCCGACGGCCAGATTGCCTGATTCAGACGGAAAGCAGTACTGATTTCCGCAGAACCGACAGTCCTGACCAACCGAGGACGCAGCAATACCTTCGGGGTTATTTACCGCTAAAATTGTTTTTTAAGTTAGTAGAGAAGCGCTATCCCGCTTGAGCGTAACACCCGGAAACAAGCGACCTCATCTTCTCGGGCCGCCCGGCCTTTATGTGGCCAACAGCCAACGCCATCATCACCGCCACCGCGAGACCCGCCCGGGCGGTCATACGAGCCTTGCCCCTGATATAATGTCTTTCAAATCCAAAACTGTTGTCAATCCTGGAGTTGATACGCTCAATAGCGTTTCTACGCCTGTAAGCGCGCTTCCATGATGCGCAACCACATGGGGTCGGAGTAAAAATACGACGGTCCTTCTCAAGCGGGACACGGACGACTCTGCCATAACCATTGGTCTTGCAGCCGGCATCACTGTGACATTTCTCCCAGCCTTCACAACGCAGATTGAACGCGGCTGCCGGACAGCGGAACTTCAAAGCGCCCCGTTTGTCTTCACTGCCCCATGGCGCCATCTTGCGTTCCGTCCCGCTTACGGGACAGCGACACCAAAGCTCCGCCTTTTCCGTATAAAAGACATTGTCGTGAACACTGTCCAGAGGTCTCATTATCCGCTGCCCGGGCACATAGTTTTGGTTCTGTTTCTCCTCTCTCCACAATTCCCTGTTGTCAATAATCGGATGGATTCGGTGATTATCCCACAGTTTCTTTTTCAAAGCGCCGCTGTCAAGCCCCCGGTCCGCGCTGAAGTATCTGCATCGCTTCGCCAACCCGGGGTCTTGGGTAAACAACCCGTCTATCATACGGTCAAGTTCCCCAACCTCAGAGACCGAAGCCCTGGTCACGCTGAAAGCAACCGGTATCTCATATTTCGTCTCGGCAATAATATGCAGCTCATAACCGAACCATGACTTTATTTTTGTCCATGTTCTGGCGGTACCGGAGTCAACCCCGGAGGTTTCGTGTTTTCCCCAGTCCGCGTCCGGGTCTGATGTCTGAGCGGTACCGCGGTTCTTCCGCCCCGTAGAATTGCTCCTTATGGCCTTGCCGTCATAACCCAGGTTCTTCCCGAAGTCAGGACACAGTTCCATCAACTCTTTCCCCATACCGCCAATCATCTGTGAAACAAGACCCTGGCGCTCCTCCAGCCTGGCTACGTTTGAGAGGAATCGGGAGAAATTGGAACTTCCCGGCGCGGAACTGCGAGGAGGAAGGTCTATAACTGTCACCTCGGCTCCAATACCGCCGGTACCCGGTTTGATTCCGAGTTATATTCAAATCTGGTGTACAGAGGACTTGAAAAAAAGCGGCGTATCCGGTTGATTTGAATTCACCGAGAATCAATCAATAGGAGGATACGCCACTATGGGTAGGAAGAATAAAGTTTTTGAACCGAAAGGTCAAAAAGAGACAATGGATTTGTTGAAGGAGCTTTTCGCCAAGTCCATTCCCTCGGAGAATCAGCAGATAACTGGTAAGGAGTTGGACCTCGGCGGATATGGGGAAAGCGGGTTCGGTGACCCTCAGAATGTTTTTGACCCACTCACCGGAATGCTGAGGGATGGTGCTCGGGTTCTTATAAACACCGCGGTGAGGTGCGAGCTTGAACAGTTCCTGCGGCGATTTGAGGATCTGTATCTGGAGGACGGAAGGGCTGCGGTGGTTCGTAACGGATACCACCCGCGGCGGGAAGTGCAGACCGGCATTGGTCCTGTGACGGTACAGATTCCCAAGGTGAGGTCGAGGGACGGAAGTCCCGCAACTTTCCACTCGGCTCTTGTGCCTCCCTACGTGCGCAAGTCCGCGGGGCTTGAAGCGGCTTTGCCATGGCTTTACCTCAAGGGGCTTTCCACCGGGGAGATGGGTTCTGCGCTTGAAGCGCTTGTGGGGCCGGAAGCCAAGGGGCTTTCACAGGGTACTGTGTCGCGGCTCAAGGGGAAATGGGCGGAGGAATACGGCATCTGGCGCAAGAGGGATCTTGGCGAAAACAACTGGGTATACGTGTGGGCAGACGGCATATACAGCAAGATACGGGGAGATAATCCCAAGTTGTGCGTACTTGTGGTCATAGGGGTTGATGAGAGAGGAGAGAAGCATTTTCTCGCCATAGAGGACGGCGTAAGGGAGTCAAAGCAGAGCTGGAAGGAACTGCTGCTGGGTCTTAGGGGGAGGGGGATGAAAAACCCACCGAAACTTGCCATTGGTGACGGAGCGCTTGGGTTCTGGCCCGCGCTTGAGGAGGTTTACGGAGAAACGCGCCAGCAGCGTTGCTGGGTGCACAAAACGGCAAACGTGCTCAACTATCTGCCCAAGTCCTCCCAGCCCAAGGCCAAGACGCAGCTGCACGACATCTGGCAGGCGGAGACGAAGGAAAAAGCTGAAAGGGCCTTTGACCTGTTCATAACAATGTATGAGGACAAATATCCGAGGGCAACACAGTGTCTTGAGAAAGACAGGGAGGAACTGATGGCATTCTATGACTTCCCGGCCAAGCACTGGAGAAGCATAAGGACGACTAATCCGATTGAGTCCGCCTTCGGGACCATACGGCACAGAACCAGGAGGAGCAAGGGGTGTCTGAGTTCGGAGGGGATGCTGCACATGATATTCAAACTGGGAATGTGTGTGGAGAAGAACTGGAGAAGACTAAACGGCTTTGACTTCCTGGGGAAAGTGATAACGGGAGTGAAATTCAAAGATGGAATTGAAGAGACAACGGACAAAACAACAGAGGTGAAAACAGACAATCAGGTCGCCGCTTGATCATGCTCCTATACACCAGATTTGACTATAGCTCGATGATTGCGTACCTGCCGCGGCTTTGCACAGGTACGGGACTGAACCCGCACATGACAAGCAGTGATGAGTTCCGGTTAAGTTCCCGTATGAGTGAAGAAATGGATTCGTGCTGGAAGACTATGCCCGCGAGCAGCGCTCTCCACATTGCGGACACCGGGTATTCGTTACGGCCGTTTTTACGCATGGCTCCAAGAGCACGAATGATATCGCCGTCGGGCAAGGCATCCAGTACGAGTTGAAGACGGTTGAGGTCAGAAATTCTGTCGACTTCATCCCATGAAAATGGTAGGTTAGTTTGTGTCGCCACGGGGTTGCTCCTCCGGGAGAATGGATTTTGTTGCCAACTTTAATTCTAGCCCGCATTTCTCATAAAGAGGTATAGAAAAGGCCGTTGTTTGTGTTATAATACAAGTGAGTTCAGCACTTTACAACACAGGAGAACAACGGCCTTATGAGTACACAGTGTAACACAAATCAGCTTGAATTCCTAGCCTTCAAAAGCAACACCAAATCCCAAAGAACCCGCAAGGTGATCGCCCGCTTTGACGCCGACAAAGTATCCTCCGACGGTGGGGTGGCCCTGCTGCGGGAAGCAGAACACCGCTTCGGAGTCATAAGAAGATTCAGCGAATGCTTCACGGACCGCCGCGATCCGCGTTACGTTACGCACTCAGCTTTCTCCATAGTGGCCCAGCGGGTTGTGGCTATCTGCTGCGGCTACGAAGACGTAAATGACCACGACCGGTTCCGAGGGGACCCCATAGCATCCATGTTCTGCGGTACATCTTCTCCCCTTGCGGGCAAAAGCACGGTCAACCGTATGGAACTGGGCGAGCCGGAGACAGACCCCTACAAGAAAATAGTCGCGGACTTCGGTGCGATAGAAAAACTGTTTGTAGAGATGTTCATGAGATTCCACAAAACCAGGCCCAGGAAGATCGTGCTTGATATAGATATCACCGATGATCCTTTGCACGGGAACCAGGAGGGCAGGTTTTATCACGGTTACTGCATATTCCGAGCGAACGTGAACACCGATTCCGAGCGAACGTGAACACCGATTCTCTTGATTTCTTCTTCATAAAAACATCATTGAAGAGCGTTTTGTTATCCTCTTTGTCATCTTTGAGAAGGAGGCGACAAAATGCCTGGAAGAAGAATGAACACGAGAGCGATAAAGGAAGTTCTGAGGCTTAAGTCCCTGAATTTTTCCCTCAGGGAGATAAGCCGGAGTGTTAACGCAAGCGTCGGCGGCGTCCACAAGCTGATCCGCAAGGCCGGGGAAGCAGGTCTGCAATGGCCCCTGCCCGAGGATACAGACGACGAGGCTCTCGAGCGGCTGCTTTATCCGGAGCCCGTGGAGGTCCGCGGGGGCAAGGTTGTCCCCCAGTGGTCTTTCATACATCGGGAACTCAAGCGCCGCGGGGTAACGAGACAACTGCTCTGGGAGGAGTACGCCGCACGCCATCCCGACGGCCATTACCGCTACTCCCGGTTCTGCGAGCTCTACGATGTCTGGCGGGGGGACAACGCCAAGCCCTCGATGAGGCAGTTGCACAAGGCGGGTGAGAAGTGCTTTGTGGACTACGCCGGGCAGACAGTGGCGATAACGGATCCGCAAACGGGGAAGCAAAGCAAGGCCCATATATTCGTCGGGGTTCTCGGAGCTTCCAACTACACCTTTGCCGAGGCCGCTTCCTCACAATCCCTTGAGAACTGGCTTGGGAGTCACACGCGGATGGTCGAGTTCTTCTGTGGAGTTCCCTCGCTTATCGTTCCCGACAACCTTAAAAGCGGGGTTGCCAAAGCCTGTTATTACGATCCGGCGGTAAACCCCGCCTACGGGCAGTGGGCGAATCATTACGGTGCGGTGATAATGCCCGCGAGGCCGCGCAAGCCGAAGGACAAGGCGAAGGTCGAGGTCGGGGTGCAGATAGTCGAGCGGTGGATACTCGCAAGGCTTCGGGACATGGAGTTCTTCTCCGTGGGGGAGCTTAACGCGTATATCAGCAAGCTTCTCAAGCAGCTCAACGACACCCCTTCCCAGAAGCTTCCCGGCTCCCGGAGAAGCGAATTCGAAAGGGTCGACAAGGCGGCCTTGAGACCTCTTCCTCCGCATTCCTACAGCTACAAGGAGATAAAAGGGGCCAGGGTGAACATCGATTACCACACGGAATACAGAAAGACCCGCTACTCGGTCCCCCATAATTACATAGCGGAGCGCGTGGAGGTCCACGCCGATACGAACATCGTGGAGATTTACTTCACAGAGAAGCTCATAGCAAAGCACAGGCGCACGGACAAAGGGGGATTCGTGACGGAGATCGCTCACATGCCCGAGTCTCATCAGCGCCACGAGAAGTGGAACGAAGAGAGGATCAGGAGCTGGGCCGCGCAACAGGGCGCGCAAGTGCTTGAGTGGGTAAACGGCCAGTTTGAATCAAGAGAACATCCGGCCCAGGCCTACAGGACGTGCCTGGGTCTTCTCAGCCTCTCCCGAACTTATCCCCAAAGACTGAACGACGCCTGCGGGGTTGCGAACAGAAACGGGCTCTTGAGGCTGAAGCAGGTAAAGGAACTGCTCAGAAACGACATGGACAGGCTGCCTTTGCTCCGGGAGGAGAACATGGAGCTTCCCCAGGATCACGAGAACATCCGGGGGCCGCAACAGTACAGATGAATCTTAACCCAAGGAGGTGTTTTTTATGAGTTTATCATTGACATTGTCCCGTCTCCGGGAACTTCGCCTCGGAGCCATGGCCAAGGCGCTTGAGCGTCAGCTTGAACAGCCGTCCACTTATGACGACCTGTCTTTTACCGATAGAGTGGGTCTGCTTGTGGAGAGGGAATGCGTTGAGAGGGAGAACCGCAGGCAGCAGAGACTGGTGCGCGACGCTCACTTCAGGCTCAGAGCGCACCTAAGCGACATTGATTACCGACATCCCCGCAACCTCAACAAGTCCCGGATAGCGCAGCTTGGCGAGGGGGAGTGGGTGGAGAAGGCCCGGAATCTTCTCATAACCGGTCCCTGCGGGTGCGGAAAGACGTGGATAGCCTGCGCCCTGGGACACAACGCGTGTCTTAGGGGAATAAGGGTTCGTTACTACAGGATATCAAGGCTGTTTCTTGCTCTTGCGCAGGCAAAGGCCGACGGAAGTTACAGAAAGCTTCTGGGTCAGCTTGGGAAAACGGGGCTTCTGATAATAGACGACTGGGGTCTTGAGAAGCTGACCCAGCCTCAGAGATACGACCTGATGGAGATCATGGACGACCGTTACGGTGAGAGTTCTACGGTGATGGTAAGCCAGCTCCCGGTGAGCGAATGGACTTTCTACCGTTTTCAAAATAAAAAAATAATTTTTTAATTCAGACGAGCACCGCAATCTCGCTTTACTGACAGAATCGCATTGTCCGCGGAACTCGCTTTGAACATCCGGTTCTCTTGTTCCAAGTCCAGATATTGCTCAGCCTGCCTTCGCTTCTATAAGCTGTCCTCCTTTCTTGAAGTTCTTCTCAAACAGCACTCCCTTTTCAAGCAATCTGCACGTTACATACAGAAGACGGTCGGCCACCGAGCGCAACGCCCTGTTATGGCCGTGTCCTCGCTCGCGAAGCGCTTCGTACTTCGCTCTGCTTACAGGGTCATTCTGGGTCGCCGTACGAGCCCAGTGGTAAATCGCGTCTGAGAGTTTTTTATGCGACGCTCGTCTCTGACTAACACGTTTGCTCTTCCCCGAACGTCTGGTTACCGGAGCCGCTCCCGTAAGATTACGAAGCGCCATGTCGTCGCGCCGACAAAGCAGTTCATAACTTTCACCAATCAAGGTGCAAAGAACGACCCTTCCCACTCCGGGAATAGAGCTGAGAATCTCAATGTCGCTGGGTTGGTTTCCCCTTTGCTCTTGCTGTTTTTGTTCCCTGTTTTTCTGACTCAGAGAACTGATAAGGCGATCCATTTGCCTGTCAGTCTCCCTGATCTGGCAAAAGAGAAGTTCAAGGCGCTTCACTATGCTTTTGATACGTATTAAGCACCCCTGGACTGTAGCCTCGCTGACATCCATCTGCTTTGATCCGAGAATTTCCAGAACTCCCTTGGCGTCAATACGGCGAACATTATGGCGCTTGAGCAGTTTCTCAATCGTACCGGGCCTCTTGCGCCTCGCGGCCGCCGCGGTCGGCGCGAACTTCCACAGCTCAAGAATCCAGAGATTAAAGCTCTTTCCAATAACTTGTCTGAACTGGGGGTAGTATTCCCAAAGCTTTTGGTTCATGCGGGAAATCAAGCGCCCCCGCTCTCCCACAAGCTCGTCTCTCATCCGAGAGAATTCACACAGAAGCATGACTTCCGGCTCAGAGGGCTTGAGGGGACGAAAGTGGCGGATGTCGGTGCGAAGCGAGTCGGCAAGCACATAGGCGTCGCGGCGGTCGTCCTTGGCCCCGGAGGGGGAGAATCTGTCCCTCAATCGGTCAAGCTGCCTGGGGTTTACGGAATAAGTGCCGAAGCCGTGTTTCATAAGGGTTTCCACTACCGGGCCGTGAGGAACCTCAATAGCGACATCTATTTGCCTGGAAGCGGATCGGGAGACTTCCAGTATCCATTGGACCATCTCGCAAAGACCTTCTCCTCCGTGAGCGAAGGACTGTTCTCCCATAATGGAACCTGTCTGGTTGATGACGCAGACCTGATGGAACTCGGAGCCCCAGTCAACGCCTGCGAAGAATTTATGGCTAACGTATTTCATGATATATTAAGACCTCCATGATAGATTCGGGTCATCCGCGATTTTTTCCTGTTCCTGTACAGGTGCTCTATGGCACAGACTTTCTACCGGGAATGAAATCACGGTATTCGGTCGAGGCACATGTCCACTCGAGGTGCTCAAAGGCGCAGGTACGGCAAGGGTAGCTCTCGACCGAATGGCCCGTGTTTTTATTGAACCTTTAAAATGTTTTAAAAAGCAAACTGAATGGTACAGGTACGGCGCTATAGGGGACAATACGCTTGCTGACGCAATTCTCGATAGAATTGTCCATAACTCTCACCGCCTTGAGCTGGGGGGAGAGTCCATGAGAAAAATCGAGGCGGAAAAGACAGAAAAACAGGCGCCGGAAAAAGAAAAGACCGGAGGTAATTAGCAGGAGAAAAAAACAGACTTTTTACGAGTGGTTTGACAGAAAAAAAAGGAAAGTGTAAAAGTCTGTTTTGGAGAAGAAAAAAAAGAGAGTCAGGTGTTCACGTTCGTTCGGAATTGGTGTTCATTTTTATCGGAATAGGCAGTTACTACAAAAAGTACTGTTACGCTCCTTCTTACATATTCTGTGGACGTCATCTGCTTGGGTGCAAGCTGCGTCAGGCCAATCAGGACTCCGCGGCGGGGGCCACGGAGGAGCTTGAGCGGATAGTCTCTCAGATTCGAGGGAAGTGGAAAGACACTCGCATTATCATACGAGGGGACGCGGGGTTCTGCAGGGATGAGCTTATGAGTTGGTGTGAGAGAAACGGGGTTGATTACGTGCTGGGAATGGGGAGAACATCGAGGTTGATAAAAAGAGTCAAAAAGCAAGTACGCAAAGCCTGGGTGGATCATGCGGAGACCAAAAGAGCCTCGCGCCGTTTCAGAAGCTTTCGGTTCAGGACCAAAACAAGCTGGAGTCGTAGCCGGCGGGTTGTATGCAAGGCGGAGCATCTGGAGAGGGGATCCAACACCCGGTTCATAGTAACTTCCCTTGGGCATCAAGAATATGATCGCCCATTCAACTCTGAAGTGCAACACCCTGGTTAAGGATCTAGTTTGGGGAATTTTATAATTTCTCAAACACACTGTAAAAACAGTTATGCAGAGGTGACAATCTCCGAGACGAGAACAGGAGGTTGTCATGACCAGGAGTTACAAGCAGTTGGACATTCTCGAGCGTCAGCGGATTTACTTTCTGCGCAAGCAGGGATTTTCGCTTCGGAAGATTGCTGAGGATCTCAGTCGTTCTCCATCAACGATATTGCGGGAGGTTAAGCGCAACAGCGGCGGGAGGGGTTACCGTTTCGCTCAGGCGCAGCGCAAGGCCAGGCAGCGGGGCACCGCGGCGTCCTCCGTGCCCCCCAAGATGACCGAGCAGATGTGGTTCATCGTGGAGAGCAAGCTTGGTCTGCAGTGGAGTCCCGATCAGATATCGGGACGGCTCAAGCTTTCAGCAGTGGTTTCGGTGAGTGCGGAGTGGATATACCGTCACGTGTGGGAGGACAAGCGCAGCGGAGGGAAGCTTTACAAGCATCTGCGGCGCCGGGGGAAGAAGCGCAACAGCCGAGGGTCGGGGTATTCGGGCAGGGGGCATATACCGGGCAGGGTGGACATAACGGAGCGTCCACAGATAGTTGAGGACAAAAGGCGTGTCGGGGACTGGGAGGCCGATACAATCGTCGGCGCTGGACATAGAGGCGCTTTGGTGTCCGTGGTGGATCGGGCGTCTAAGTTCACGGTTCTTCATCCCGTGAGTTCAAGGAGCGCGGGGGAAGTGGGAGAGGCCATGATGGAGAGGCTTATGCCCTACGTAGAGATTGTACATACGATTACTTCTGATAACGGAAAGGAGTTTACGGGTCACGGGGAGATAACCGAAGCGCTGGGGGCGGGGTTTTTCTTCGCTACCCCTTATCACTCGTGGGAGAGGGGGCTTTGTGAGCATACAAATGGACTTGTACGTCAGTACTTTGCGAAGGGGACGGATTTTCGGGAGGTTCGGGGAGATGAGGTAAGGAGGGTCGAGGGGCTGCTCAACGGGAGGCCTCGGAAGGTTCTGGGGTACCGGACGCCGGAGGAGGTTTTCAAAGAGGCCTTGGCCCTCGGGGGTTGATCCGGAAGAACAGGGAGAGAGGGGTCGGAGAGGAGTCCGGGGGCGCCATGGCGTTTGCCTTCGGTCGGGCTACGCCCTCCCTTCGGCAACCGCCATCCAGATGTCTTGATAATCCGGTGCCGGGGAATATAATCTTTTCCCTAAACGGAGAGCATCATCTTTTGCTGAAAGTGTTGCACTTCAGAGTTGATAAGAGGGATGCAAGAACTCTTTACGAGAAGGTTTACTGTGCCCGGGGGGAGATGGAGAACCGTATCAAGGCCCAGCAGCTGCAGCTCTTCGCCGATCGCACTTCAACCCGTTACATGCGTTCGAACCAGTTGAGAATGTACTTCTCCGCCTTTGCCTACATACTGATGGAGTGTGTGAGGAGAGTGGGATTAAAGGGAACCGGGTACGCCATGGCTCAGTGCGATACAATACGTCTTAAGCTCATCAAGATTGGTACGGTGATAAGAACAAGCGCCCGGCGTGTGGCGCTGTCGTTCTCGCAGTTCTATCCGTACCAGGACTTGTTCCGCCATGTATTGCGGAAACTTCAGGCAGTGCGCCTGGACTCATAGTGAATCGGGGTTTATGAACATGGCTGCCTGATAAGGTAGGGGGACAGTTGTGTCCTGATACTGTCCCGGACTGTGAACAAGGTTCGGAAAACCTGCGAATTGCCAATCTGAACCTCGAAAAAGACTTCATACCACAGTTGGTTCAGGTGAAATCCAGAAACTGTCCCCTTAAAACTCTTCCGCTCTCCTTTTATGAGAAATGCGGGCTAACCTGTGGCGACATTAAAAACAAGTGATATCAGTAAGTTACTTGTCTTTCCGGTAAGTTTTTTCAGAAAGATTCCCCGTAATTTGGGCTTGGGGTGGAATTTGTGGTTTCTGGCGGGAATCAGCCGGTTTTCAAGGGTTTTTATGGAAATCCTGGGGTAAAAAGTTTTTTGCCCCTTGCGAAAACCCCTGATCTATATGCCTATATTCAACAGCGTAAATGCCTCAATTACCAAGGCAAATTCAGCAATAAAGACGCCCTTAAACTTTATCTGGTACACCCGGTTCCTATATCTTCTATAGGGCGACGGAGTTGAGAAGGTCTATATTTTCAAGAGCTTTCCCAGAACCCATAACGACGCAATCAAGGGGCTGCTCAGCTCTTCTTATCTTGATGCCGGTTTTTTCCTCTATACGGTTGCGCAGCCCTTTGAGAAGCGAACCGCCTCCGGCGAGCGTTATTCCCGATTCAAAGACATCCGCGGACAACTCCGGCGGGGTTCTTTCCAGAGTCTGCAGTATTGCCTCAACTATTTGGTTTACAGTCTCTTCTACTGCCTCTTCAATCTCTTCCATATCAATGGAAAGCATTGAAGGAACTCCAGAAATGTTGTTTCTTCCAGTTACCTTGATTTGCATCTTTCTGTTGGGGTTTATATCCGGGTATGAGGAGAATTTCTTCTTAAGCTCTTCGGCTGTTCTATATCCGATGATTATGTTGTGATTTCTTTTCAGCCACTGCTGTATGGCGTCATCCATCTTGTCTCCGCCAATTTTGATTGATCTGCTTACAACTATCCCGGACAGGGCGATAACGGCTATTCCCGTGGTGCCGCCTCCTATGTCAACCACCATGTTTCCCGAGGGTTTGTCCACGTCTATCCCGGACCCTATGGCGGCGCACAGTGTTTCCTCAATAAGAAAGACTTTCCTTGCTCCCGCCCCCTCGGCCGATTCTCTTACGGCTCTTTTTTCTACTTCTGTAATCTCAAGGGGAACCGATATTATTACTCTTGGGCGCACGAAGCTTCTTTTGTTGCCGTTGGATTTTCTTATGAAGTACTCAATCATTCTCTGGGCCGCGTCGAAATCCGCTATAACCCCGTCACGTAGTGGCCTTATGGCTCTGATTGATCCTGGAGTTCTTCCGACCATCTCTCTGGCCTGCTTGCCCACCGCAATGAGTCTCGATCTTTGTCCCGGAATATCCTGTACCGCTACCACAGAAGGTTCGTTAGACACTATGCCCTTGCCTTTGAGGTATACAAGGGTGTTTGCAGTTCCGAGGTCAATTGCCAGATCGTTTGAAAAATGTTCCAGAAGCTTGTCGAATATCATTTTTTATAATTACCTCTTTTTTCAGTTAAAACGGGGTCAAACCCCAAATGCTTGCCGTACGCATCTATAAAACAGACAAGGTGATAATCAAATATTATTTAACTTTTAAAACATATCATTTTTTTTTAGCTATTCAAAGCCTTTATAAAGGGGTTTTTCCATTATCTTTACCGTGGTTGGAGTTTTATCGTCGCCTTGTTCTCCGTCAACGGCTAGTTCTCCCTGGAAATCGCGGAATTCCCTTCTTATATAGCCGATGGCGATATTTTTTCCGAGGGTTGGAGAGTATGCAGAGGAGGTTATTCTCCCCACTTTTTTTTCGTTAACCCAAAGCATGTCTCCGGGTGATGCGCAGCCGTCTTGCTGTACCGCGAAATACGCCAGATGCCAGTTAACTCTTCCTCTCCATTTTATCCTTGCTATTACTTCCTGCCCCACATAACATCCTTTTTCGAAATCAAGAGCGTTCCAGATACCAGCTTCAATGGGTATGGTGGAGATATCCATGTCCTTTCCGTAAACGGGAATTCCGGCTTCGATACGTAGAATTTCAAGAGCATCCTGTCCCGAAAGTCCCGGAGCTGGTGAGCTTTCCAAAAGGAGGTTCCAGATTTTCTCGGCGCTGCGGTTTTCAAAAAGAACGTCAAAACCAGTTTCTCCTGTTCTGTTAAGTTTCATTACAGTTGCCTCACCGAAAGCCTTGTGGTCGTATTCGTTCATCTGTTCAACGTTAATGCCGAGGCGCTGGCTGATTAATTCCCCGCAACCGGGACCGCACGCATGCAAAACGCAGTAATCTTCCGTAACGTCAAGCACCTCAGCCTTGTAAGAAAGCTTGAACCTGCGAAGAAGCTGCGCTATGTCACCACCCATGCCAGGTTCTATGTCCACGTAGACTGAGTCTTCCTTCTTAAAGACTCTCATGTCTGAAATCATTTTTCCCTTCGGGGTGAGTATTGCCGCGTAGATACCTGTTCCCGGAGTTTTTTCCTTTACGTCGTTTGTAAGCATTCCCTGCAGGAATTTTAAGTGGTCCGCTCCTCGAAGCATAAGTTTTCCCCTGCTTGAAATATCTATAATGCCCACCGATTCTCTTACGGTTTTTGCTTCTCCTCGCGTGTCACCGTAGTTTTTTGGAAGGAAAAATCCGCCCGTTTCGCCGAATACGGCTTCCCGGGCCGCGTGTCTATCGTAAAGCGGAGTTTTCTTTGCGGATTCCATTAGCGTCTGCACCTGTACGGAAGGGGTTTTGCCCGCCACTTTCGTTTATCTTAATCTCTTGAAAAACCACTGCCTGAATGTAGTATAAAGCCCCTATTCTAAAAAGAAATTGCAGGAGTGCGGAGTGAAAGAATTAAAAGGGAGTTACAAGGTGGTCATCATGGGTTCCGGCCCGGCGGGGCTCACCGCGGCGCTTTACACGGCGCGGGCCAATCTAGAGCCGCTTGTATTTGAAGGTCCAGAAGCCGGCGGGCAGCTCACCACGACCACTGATGTTGAGAATTTTCCCGGGTTTCCAAATGGAATCATGGGTCCTGATCTTATGGATCTTATGAGAGAGCAGTCGGAACGTTTCGGGGCGCAGTGTGTGCAAAAGGCTGTAATCTCGGTCGATTTTTCCAAAAGGCCGTTTCACATATCAACGGAAGATGAGCAGATACTGGCCTCCACCTTCATTATTTCTTCAGGTGCCACGGCGAGGATGCTTGGTCTGCCCTCCGAGCGCGAACTTCTGGGTTACGGGGTTTCCACATGCGCCACATGCGACGGGTTTTTCTTCAGGGACAAGGAACTTGTGGTTGTGGGAGGAGGTGACAGCGCCATGGAAGAATCTATCTTCCTTACCAAGTTCGCTACCAAAGTCACGGTGATTCACAGACGCGACAAGCTCAGGGCCTCGGTGATAATGCAGCAGCGGGCCACGGAGAACGGAAAAATAGATTTTATCTGGAACGGCGTTGTAGAGGATGTGCTGGGTTCAAGAGAGAGCGGAGTAACGGGAGTTAAGATAAAGGATGCCGTAACTGGGGAGAGTTATGTGAAGGAATGTCAGGGTATGTTCGTAGCGATCGGGCATACTCCTAACAGCGGAATTTTCAGGGGACAGCTTGGGGTGGACGATAACGGTTACCTTATTACAAAAAACGGCACCTCTGAAACAAGCATTGCCGGCGTTTTTGCGGCAGGGGACATACAGGACACAAGGTACAAGCAGGCTATAACGGCCGCGGGAAGCGGGTGTATGGCGGCTATGGATGCGGAGAGATTCATAGAAGAACATGGACTTTAACCGCTCTGTGTCTTGATCTTGGACAAAAAGTTTTTATTCGGTTATACAGATTGCCTGCTTTTTGCATTTTTTGCGGGCGGTTAGCTTAGCGGGAGAGCACCTGCCTTACAAGCAGGGGGTCACAGGTTCGAATCCTGTACCGCCCACCATTTGATTTAAACGGGGCCGTAGTTCAGCCTGGTTAGAACGCTGGCCTGTCAAGCCAGAGGTCGCGGGTTCGAATCCCGTCGGTCCCGCCACCCCGGTTAAAAAATTAAAAAAAGTCCCACGTTGCATCCTTCGGATGCCTTTTACTGTTCGCAGAATATAATTGTGAAGCTGTAAGTCTTAGAAGCTGAGGGAGTTTTCAGCTTTTTTATGTATAGTTTTCATATTAGGGGCCGCTGCCGGAAAAATGGTACGCGGTCGTGCTTTCATTTTTTCGTGCCTGCGGGAAATTCGTATCTTGGATATTCAAAAACAGATTGAACGGTTCAAAAAGGGTTATCCATTTCGCAGGCTTATCCGCCCCGCGACAGTCGGTGACGGTATAAGAAAACTGGGAGAAGATGAATCCCGGGTGCTTCAGCGGGAATATGATGATTCTCTCTCCCAAACAAGCGTGTGTAAATTTGTTCCGGCATCGGGAGCAGCCTCGAGAATGTTTCGGGAACTTAACATGCTTCGGGAAGTTTTTTCCTCGGACGAGGCGGTTCTTGATCCCGAAGGGGAAAGGACACTTGAGAAATTCACTTCAAATCTAACAAAGTTTCCTTTTGCGGGCCTGCTTGAACAGAGATTGGGGGAAGAGTTGGGGAAAGTTGTCTCTTCAGGGAATTTCGGACTCATTCTCGATGCCCTTTTGGGAAACGACGGTCTGGGTTACGGAGATATTCCGAAAGGGCTTGTGCCTTTTCACTGCTACGGCGGGGAGCAGAGGACAGCTTTTTGTGAACATTTCAAAGAAGCTCTCGGATATATAAGCTCACGTGGAACAGTCTCAATGCATTTTACGATCTCCCCTGTCTTCGCCGAGCAGTTCGCTCTGGAGGAAAGGACGGCAGCCCCTCTTTTTTCCTCCGAGGAAATCTCCTTTGATATAACCTACTCGGTTCAGGACCCCGAAACGGATACAATCGCGGTCACAATGGACAACACGCCCGTTACGGATGTTGACGGATCTCTGCTTCGAAGACCCGCGGGACACGGAGCACTGCTAAAAAATCTGAACGAACTCTGCTATGACTGTATTTTTATAAAAAACATAGATAATGTGGCGAAAGAGGAACTTCTTCTCGATACGATTAAGTGGAAAAAGACCCTCGGGGGGCTTCTCCTTTTCATCCAGAAAAGAGTTTTCCGTTATGCAGAGGCCCTTTCTTCCGGCCTGACCTCAGAATCCCTGGAGCGGGAGATAATTTCTTTTTGCCGGGAAGAGCTTCTCATGGACTTCTCCCTGGAACTTTCAGGGTTGTCTGAAGTCGGTAGGAGGGAATTTCTGTTTCACGCGCTTGAGAGGCCTATCAGGGTATGCGGTGTCGTAAAAAACGAAGGTGAGCCGGGCGGTGGTCCGTTCTGGGTGGAAAGAGAAAAGGGAGAATCGCTTCAGATAGTCGAGAGTGCTGAGGTTAACCAGGACTCTTTTTCTCAGCGATGTATCTGGGAGAGTTCGACTCATTTTAATCCCGTGGATATTGTCTGCGGAGTGAAGAATTTCAAGGGAGAGAAATTCAATCTGCCTGACTTTGTCGACCCCGAGGCCGGAATTATCACCGAAAAGACCTCTGGTACTGCGAAGATAAAAGCGCTTGAGCTTCCCGGACTCTGGAACGGTTCTATGTCCGGCTGGATAACCGTTTTTGTGGAAGTTCCTTCCAGCACGTTTAATCCCGTGAAAACCGTCTTGGATCTTCTGAAGGAGCCCCATCAGGTAAAGTAACACTCAGAAGCTTTTCTGTGGAACTCAGTTCTCAAATGTCTAAGGAAAATCTTTATTGTCTTATTCTTGCCGGGGGAAGTGGAACTAGGCTCTGGCCTCTCTCAAGAGAGTCTTTGCCCAAGCAGTTCCTCAGGATAAACGGAAATGACTCGCTTCTGCTTGAAACGCTTAAACGCGCCGCCCATCTTGTTGCCACAGAAAATATATTGGTTGTACTTGAGGAAAAACAGCGCCCGCTTATTGAACAGAGTCTTCGGTCCACAGATTTTTTGGAAAAAATAAGAATTATTACCGAGCCTGTGGGGAGAAACACTGCTCCCGCGATCTTGCTTGGGACACTTGAGATTGCTTCTGAGAACGAAGATGCGGTGATAATGGTCTTCCCCTCAGATCATATAGTTGGAGACGATGAGGATTTCCGTGATCATGTGCAGAGGGCGATTTCACTTGCCAAAGATAATCACATAGTGTGTTTTGGGATCACTCCTTCCACACCCGAAACTGGGTACGGTTACATTGAAGGTGGGGAGTCGCTTCGCGATGGCGGGCTTAAAATAAAAAGATTCGTCGAAAAACCCAATGCCAAAGTTGCGAGTGAGTACTTGCTTTCAGGAAATCATTTCTGGAACAGTGGAATGTTCGTTTTTCGGGCCGAGACCATGATTAATGAATATGCAGCTCTTTGCCCCAAGGTCTATGTGCCAATGCACGGAATTTCCCACCAGAGAATTAGCAGGGATATTTACGCCGGGCTTCCTTCCGTCCCTGTTGATCGCGCGGTAATGGAGAGGACCTCGCGCGGAGCGGTAATACCGTCTTCTTTTTCATGGAGTGACATAGGGTCATGGCGGCTTTTTTACGAGTTCTTCCCAAAAGATTTGGCAGGCAACGTATTTGAAGGGGATGTAATCCTGAGGGACACGGAGAATTCTCTTGTAAGAAGCGGCTCAAGGCTCGTCTGCGTAAACGGTCTTCGCAACATTGCGGTGATTGAAACCCAGGACGCCGTTTTTGTCTCCGACCTTGACCGCTCGAGTGAAGCGGGCGCATTTGCGGAGGAACTGAAAGGGGAGGGAAGGGATGAGGCAAGCTGTCCGGCAGTAGTTCACTATCCCTGGGGCAGCAGAGAGGAAATTGAAAAAGGGAAGTTTTCAAAAGTGACGAAGACGACTCTTTTTCCCGGCAAATCCGCAAGGACGGAAAACATCCCTTCTCAGAATCTGCGACTTCTGGTTCTTCAGGGAGAAGCCCTGATCATCGGTGAGGAAAGCAAGAACGAATTTGGCCCGGGGCAAACAGTTTTTCTTGAAGATGGGGCGAACTGTACTGTTGAAAATAAAGCAGATGATGTTCTGCTCATCCTTGAGGTTTTTTCTGTTAAGGGTTAAAAAAAGCAGAAGAGCGGAGCTTTGACTCTGTTTTACGTTGGGTTATCATTTTTTACCGAGCGGGGAGAGGTGGCCGAGTGGTCGAAGGCGCTCGATTGCTAATCGAGTAAGGGGTGAAAGCCCCTTCGTGGGTTCGAATCCCACTCTCTCCGCCATTGACGCAGCTGTTCCGGTTTTCGAATCGGGAAATCGGCAACGAACATATACGCCCGTTTTTGGTCTTCTGGTTCAAATTTAGTGTCGCGGATTTTTTCTGCTCTTAATCGTTGCTGCATGATTGATGTATCTCGGCAAAAACTTATATAATTGCTATAGGCGGTGAAATAAAACCACGGCGACGCGCTTTAACCTTTTTTCAAGTTTTTCCGCAATCCATCTTTCCAAAATGTGTGTATTTTAGGAGATAGACTCCGAAATTGCAGGGTGTTTCTATGCAAAAAACATAGAGGCTGCTCTTTGTTTGGATAGTGCAGGAAATTTTATCAGGGGTGAGATTAAGGCGCTCGGTGACGAGATAGTTTCAGAAAAACCGATCACACGGCAATTGCGTAGGCAACTTCGTTTTTTACGTTTTTTATCTCTACTTTTATTTCCGTCCCGGCGCTGATGTGGCCTTCAATCAGCTTTACGTTTATGTAGTTTTCCGTCGTGCAGTTCGACTTGCTCTCGACAATGGCGTCAAGGGTTTTGCCGATGAACTTCCTGTAGAAGTTCTCTTTTTTTGTTTTTCCAAGATCGCGAAGCGCCGCCGCTCTTTGCTTTTTTACCTGTGGGGAGACTTGGTCTTTCATGTTCGCGGCCAGGGTCATCTTCCTTATCGAATATGGAAACACGTGGAAATAGGTGAGTTCCGATGCCGCCGCGACATCGCGGGAATTCTCAAACTGCTCCTGAGTTTCCCCGGGAAATCCGACCATTATGTCCGTACCGATTGAAGCCTCCGGCAACGCGCTGCGTATGGTGCCTGTGCACTCAAGGAACTGCTCGGGGCTGTACCTTCTTCTCATTTTTCTAAGGACTTCCTTGTCTCCGCTTTGAAGCGCTATGTGGAAGCTCGGACAGACGATTTCGGAGTTTGAGACGAAACTGATCAGTTCCTTTTTGGTGTCCGCGGGGTCAAGCGAGCTTAGCCTTATTCTGCGTACCGCCCCGGACTCCTCAATCTTTCCAAGCAGACTGACAAGGTCAGAACCTGTATCTCTTCCGTAGCTTGCCAGATGAATCCCGGTGAGGACGACTTCCTTGTAACCTGAGAGGGAGAGAGTTCTCAGCCTCGAGATCACTTCATCTGCCTCAAGACTGCGGGACCGCCCGCGCGCTCTCGGAATCACGCAGAACGTGCAAGCATAATTGCACCCGTCCTGCACCTTGAGAAACGCTCTTGTCCTGTCGGGAAAAAACCTGATGTCGGGGGTATCGAATTTCCTTTTCTTCTCCCTGAAGATATCGGACATGAGAACCTTCGGTTCACTCTGGACCTCACCCCGGCGAATGACTCCGAGCAGGGATGAGAACTTGTGGGAGTTTCCGATTATGTAGTCGACTTCCTCTAGGGCCGAGAGTTGCTCGGGGGAAACCTGGGCGTAGCAGCCCGTGACTATTACCACACCGTGGGGATTTGATCTTTTTGCCCTGTATATGTAGTTTCTCGCTTCCGAATCTGCCTTGTGGGTAACGGTGCAGGTATCTATTACGTACACGTCCGCCGGCTCGTCGAATTTTTTGTTCTTTACAAACTCTGAGGATGGTAGGTGGTTAAGCAAGGCGGCCGTGTCATACTGGTTAACCTTGCACCCCAAGGTTACAACGGAGATCCTTTTCATTGCATGCGGGCCTCTTTTATCCAGCCGCCGCCCACCACGGCCTCGTCTCTGTAGAAGACGATTGCTTGGCCGGGTGTTACGGCTTTCTGCGGTTCCGAGAAATTCACTATTGCCTTGCCGTCATCGGTAACTGTCACTTTGGAAGGGACTGCGCCGTGGCGGTACCTTATTTTCGAGCGCACTTCGATTTCTCCTTCTGGAAGCTGGCTAACCCACGATAGGTCTCCAGCCGTAAGGGCATTGCTGTAAAGATCCTTCTCTTCTCCGACCCTGACCTCGTTTCGCTCGGCGTCGATACCGACAACGTACATCGGCTTTCCCTTTGCAAAACCGAGTCCGCGTCTCTGCCCGATGGTAAAAGATGCGATTCCTCTGTGCTTTGCGACAGGGTTCCCCTCCATGTCCACTATGGGACCCTCTCTTTTTCCTCTCTCTAGGTATGGCTCAAGAAATTCCCTGTAGCCGTTTCCCGTGATGAAGCAGACGCCCATGCTTTCCGCCTTCGCGGCAACCCGAAGCCCCATGTCTTCGGCAATCTTTCTTACTTCGGTCTTCGTTTTGTCTCCCAGAGGAAAAATAAGTTTTTCAAGTTCCCGCTGACCGAGAGTGAAGAGAAAGTACGACTGGTCTTTGGCAGAATCAACGGCCCGCTCAAGGGAGTACTCACCGGTCTCGGCGCTGCGGGATATTCTCGCGTAGTGCCCTGTGGCGAGAAAATCCGCGTCAAGCTCAAGCGCACGCTTCAAAAGGAAATCAAACTTCATGAACTGGTTGCATAGTACGCAGGGTATTGGTGTCTCTCCTGAGTCGTACTTGCTTACGAAATCGGAAACCACAAGCTCCCTGAACGAATCCATGTAATTCACCACGTAGTGAGGTATGCCTATTTCGTATGCTACTCTTCTCGCATCGCACACCTCGTCGGCGGAGCAGCATCCTCCTTCGCTCTCCCCGTAATCCCAAAGCTGCATGGTCACTCCTATGACTTCATGCCCCTGGGACTTAAGAAGGGCGGCCGTGGTGGCGCTGTCGACCCCTCCGCTCATGGCTACTACGATTCTCTTCTTCATCACGCAAGGATTCTACCCTAGAAAAAAAAGCGGACAAACGGAAAAGGGCGCGGAGCATTCGGGCGGGACTTCGAATTATGTTAAATATGTTAGAATTGATGTAATGAACGAGGTTTCATGTTGCCACACTCCGCCGCCTGGCGAACCGCTTCGAGTCAGCCGAAACCTGAAAATTTCTCTTGTATTGCTTCTGTGTCTGGTAGCCGTTTCCTTTCTGCCGTCGCTTGAAGCCCTTAACACCTCGCTTCTGGGTTATCTAAAGCTGCTCGCCATCCCGCTCATTTTGGGTTTTCTTCTGGGCGGGTCTATAGATTACTTTGTCCCTCAAGGGTTCATATACAGATACCTTGGCAGAACGGGGAATTCATCTCTTTTTTATGCACTTGCCGGGGGTTTTCTCATGTCCTCCTGTTCACATGGAATACTTGCGATAGCGATTCAGATCTACAGAAAAGGGGCCAGCATTCCGGCAGTGATAACGTTTCTTCTCGCTTCTCCCTGGGCGAATTTTCCCGTGACCATTCTTCTTATAAGTTTCTTCGGGTGGAAGGGTGTTCTGTTCATAGTCACGGCCGGGTTTATCGCGATTGTTACGGGCTTTATCTTTGGGATACTTGAACGAGGCGGCTACATAGAGAAAAGCGATGTCGCAGGCTTGGAGGAAGGATACGAGTGGGAAAGAGTAAAGAATTTCTCTCTTAGAGAAAGTGTCCCGGGAGTTCTCAGGGGAAGTCTCAATCTTTCCAACATGGTTCTCTGGTGGCTTATAGTTGGCCTTATCGCGGCGGTTCTGATAGACGTATATGTACCAGGGGAATTTTTTATGCAGTATCTGGGTCCGGACGCTGGCGGCCTTCTGCTCACCCTTCTTGCAGCTACCGTGATTGAGGTCTGCAGCGAGGGAAGTTCGCTTGTGGCGTTTGAGATTTACGACAAGGTGGGGTCATTCGGAAATCCTTTCGTTTTTCTTATGGCGGGGGTTGTGACCGACTATACGGAGATCGGACTTCTCTGGACAAACATAGGCAGAAAAACGGCCTTGCTCCTTCCCGTAGTGACTGTACCGCAGGTACTTTTCTTCGGGTTTCTTTACAACGCTTTTCTTTGAATCTCTAGGGGGGACGAAATGCGGAGATGTCCTTGGTGTGAGAAGACCGATATTGAAAGGGCTTACCATGACAACGAGTGGGGAGTGCCCGTTTTCTCCGACGAAAAGCAGTTTGAGTTTCTGGTGCTGGAGTCTGCCCAGGCGGGGCTCAGCTGGCTCACGGTTCTTCGTAAAAGGGAGAACTACAGGCGTCTTTACGACGGATTTGATCCGGAAAAAGTCGCCTGCTACGGAGAGAAAAAGATACAGCAACTTATGTCGGACAGCGGAATAATACGGAACCGAAAGAAAATAGAGGCTTCAATAAACAACGCCGCACGGTTCCTTGAGATACGGGATGAGTTCGGAGGCTTTTCCGATTACCTGTGGGGGTTTACCGGAGGAGTCCCGGTTACGAACAGCTGGGAGAGGCTTTCCGAAATACCAGCTATGACGGAACTTTCGGTGACGGTGAGTCGTGATCTTAAAAAAAGGGGCTTTCGTTTTATGGGGCCCATCATCGTCTATTCGCATCTTCAGGCGACCGGGGTGGTGAACGATCATCTGGTCTCGTGTTTTCGCTACGGAGAGATCCTGGGTTTAAGCAAGGGAGTCAAATAGTTGCATCAGGTAATCTCCGCTTTCCCTGCTGAACTGCACTATTCTTTCAATGTCTTCTCCGCTTAGATCCTTTTCGACTCTCCTCACCGTTTTTTTTATCGCGAGGGAGTGCGCGGGGTCTTCCTTGGCGTGAACTTTTATAAACATCGAGGGATCCTGGGGCGTTTCTATTTTGGGAAAAAGAAGCCCCGATACGTTTTCAAAGAGATAGGAATGTCCGAGTATTGAGAGAGGAAACTGCTCGGCGGCGTTCTGCAGAAACTCGTCATATTCCCTTACGATTTCAAGGCAGAAAGGATTGACTTCCTTTTCTCCGAGGTCCTTTAGATCACGAAGAGCAAGCTCCGCGTGTCCCAGTTCTCCCTGGGCGCAGGAATGGAACCTCTTGCTGAGGTAGGGGTCTGAGTCCCTCGTGTTTATGCTTGCCATGTTAACCGCTCTTTGGCTCAGAAATTCAATGATGTAGAAGGTGCGTAGGAATCTTGCGTAGGTTTCCCCGGTGAGGTTTCCAGAAACAAGATCCCTTATTTCTTCCTTATCTTTTACCCTGCGAAGATAGGTTTCTACTTCAATGTCAAGAAGCGATTCGAGTTTTTCCATTTCGTTTTTCCCGAGATAGAATTCAGAACGACTATTATAATATAGAAATCTCTATTGTTAATTGTTCCTGCCATTTTCCGGGTTGACTGCGCCATTTGGCTCAGGAACCATTAGGAAGCACATTTTTCCCGCGCCCGTAGCCCAACTGGACAGAGCACTTGACTACGAATCAAGAGGTTGGGGGTTCGAATCCCTCCGGGCGCGCCATCAGAACTTGTCCTGGCACTTTGTGATTTGTGGACAACTGAGATTACATTCCCCTGCCGGGTATCCCACAGACTATGTTTCCGTATGGATTCGGCATTTCTTTTTTTTGTTATCGTTGCCGCTCTTAGTAGTTTGTTGACGGCGTGCTATAAAACGAGATCAACCCAACTGGTAGTAGGTAGCTGCAGGGAACTGGAAATTTTCGAAAATTGATATTACCGGTTGTTACGATTATAATAAATACTAAACTGGCTACTGAAAAAGGGTTCAGTTCTGAAATTTCCATTAAGAGCAGATTTGTTCCGGGGTTTTTCGCTTGTCATGACAATTTCTCCTTGTCCCATGGGGAATTTTGTTCATAAGTGGATCGTTAGTTCCCACAACTTAGTCTTACTTTTTTTGTTGGAGTAACTGCGGGACTTAACTCTAGGTCGACATGCTTAATAAATCCCCCCTGCTTACTCCCCATTTTTTTCTTGTTCTTCTAGCTATTTTTCCTGTGTTTTCATGCGACATTGCTCAAGATCGGGACATGGAGGTGGACACGGCTGGTGTTGAGGACGATCGTGTGGCGCTGGAGGCATTCTACGGTGCGACTGAAGGTAATACTTGGGCGGAGAATGAGTATTGGAATACCGGCATGCCGCTTGGCGAGTGGACTTTCTACCGTTTTCAAAATAAAAAAATAATTTTTTAATTCAGACGAGCACCGCAATCTCGCTTTACTGACAGAATCGCATTGTCCGCGGAACTCGCTTTGAACATCCGGTTCTCTTGTTCCAAGTCCAGATATTGCTCAGCCTGCCTTCGCTTCTATAAGCTGTCCTCCTTTCTTGAAGTTCTTCTCAAACAGCACTCCCTTTTCAAGCAATCTGCACGTTACATACAGAAGACGGTCGGCCACCGAGCGCAACGCCCTGTTATGGCCGTGTCCTCGCTCGCGAAGCGCTTCGTACTTCGCTCTGCTTACAGGGTCATTCTGGGTCGCCGTACGAGCCCAGTGGTAAATCGCGTCTGAGAGTTTTTTATGCGACGCTCGTCTCTGACTAACACGTTTGCTCTTCCCCGAACGTCTGGTTACCGGAGCCGCTCCCGTAAGATTACGAAGCGCCATGTCGTCGCGCCGACAAAGCAGTTCATAACTTTCACCAATCAAGGTGCAAAGAACGACCCTTCCCACTCCGGGAATAGAGCTGAGAATCTCAATGTCGCTGGGTTGGTTTCCCCTTTGCTCTTGCTGTTTTTGTTCCCTGTTTTTCTGACTCAGAGAACTGATAAGGCGATCCATTTGCCTGTCAGTCTCCCTGATCTGGCAAAAGAGAAGTTCAAGGCGCTTCACTATGCTTTTGATACGTATTAAGCACCCCTGGACTGTAGCCTCGCTGACATCCATCTGCTTTGATCCGAGAATTTCCAGAACTCCCTTGGCGTCAATACGGCGAACATTATGGCGCTTGAGCAGTTTCTCAATCGTACCGGGCCTCTTGCGCCTCGCGGCCGCCGCGGTCGGCGCGAGCTTCCACAGCTCAAGAATCCAGAGATTAAAGCTCTTTCCAATAACTTGTCTGAACTGGGGGTAGTATTCCCAAAGCTTTTGGTTCATGCGGGAAATCAAGCGCCCCCGCTCTCCCACAAGCTCGTCTCTCATCCGAGAGAATTCACACAGAAGCATGACTTCCGGCTCAGAGGGCTTGAGGGGACGAAAGTGGCGGATGTCGGTGCGAAGCGAGTCGGCAAGCACATAGGCGTCGCGGCGGTCGTCCTTGGCCCCGGAGGGGGAGAATCTGTCCCTCAATCGGTCAAGCTGCCTGGGGTTTACGGAATAAGTGCCGAAGCCGTGTTTCATAAGGGTTTCCACTACCGGGCCGTGAGGAACCTCAATAGCGACATCTATTTGCCTGGAAGCGGATCGGGAGACTTCCAGTATCCATTGGACCATCTCGCAAAGACCTTCTCCTCCGTGAGCGAAGGACTGTTCTCCCATAATGGAACCTGTCTGGTTGATGACGCAGACCTGATGGAACTCGGAGCCCCAGTCAACGCCTGCGAAGAATTTATGGCTAACGTATTTCATGATATATTAAGACCTCCATGATAGATTCGGGTCATCCGCGATTTTTTCCTGTTCCTGTACAGGTGCTCTATGGCACAGACTTTCTACCGGGAATGAAATCACGGTATTCGGTCGAGGCACATGTCCACTCGAGGTGCTCAAAGGCGCAGGTACGGCAAGGGTAGCTCTCGACCGAATGGCCCGTGTTTTTATTGAACCTTTAAAATGTTTTAAAAAGCAAACTGAATGGTACAGGAGCCCCAGTCAACGCCTGCGAAGAATTTATGGCTAACGTATTTCATGATATATTAAGACCTCCATGATAGATTCGGGTCATCCGCGATTTTTTCCTGTTCCTGTACAGGTGCTCTATGGCACAGACTTTCTACCGGGAATGAAATCACGGTATTCGGTCGAGGCACATGTCCACTCGAGGTGCTCAAAGGCGCAGGTACGGCAAGGGTAGCTCTCGACCGAATGGCCCGTGTTTTTATTGAACCTTTAAAATGTTTTAAAAAGCAAACTGAATGGTACAGGTATGGGGTTACGACTGGTCCCGATAGCGGTCGAGTCACGGGCTTGGACCTCAGTGACAACGAGTTGGAAGGGAACGTTCCTGAAGGACTTGGATTATTGTTCGGCCTTGAGAGTCTAGATCTCTCCGGCAATCAGGGGCTAGTTGGACTGATGTCGCTTGGCCTGATGAATCTATCAAGACTCTCAACCTTGGATATAAGGGATACCGGCCTGTGCGCACCGGTAGTTCTTGAGGAGTGGTTGGACGATGCAATGATCGTGTTTCAGGGAGAGACCTGCGAGGAGATTGAGGGAATTATGGTGTTGTATGACGAGGTGGAGTACGAGGTTGGCGAGGGTGAGACGGTAACAGCAAGTCTGGTCGATACGCCCTCCATCTTGGAAGCGGAGTCCTCGCCGTCGATTTCGATCGAGTTGTCACCAAGTCACAGCGTGCCGATGGACACGGAGATCATTGGTACCATCACCCTGAAAAATATGGATACAGCCAGCTACTCCTCCCTGATATTTCGCACTGACTTGACCGGCTTCGATCCTCATTATGCAACAGAGGCAGCCAGTTGTGAAGGCGAGGACATGGGCAAAGACATCATGGTTGATGTGGACGAAAGCCAGGAGACCTTCACGGTGAGGGTCTACAAGGCCTGTCCCCTCCACATCTATGCTCACTACACACTTGATGCCAGTATTTCTAGGGTTGACACATCATTACCCGACGGCAAGGTCGAGTTGGCGTCGACGAGCACACAGTTTTCGATGTCCAGGTATCTGATGTCCGGCGAGATTATATCGCCGCCTCCGACGCCGGCGACGGCGGGGTGGATTGATCCGGATCCCGAGACTTTTGAGTGGTATGTCGGAGAGTGGATTCGATTTCGCCCCCGCACTGACGTTTTGCAATACATCAATCACCATGTCGGTGTACTTGCGTACGGCGGCGAAGATAGCCATTTTGTTTCTACGGGGGAGGCTACTCCGGATATGACTGTTGAGGAAGCCTGCGAGAATCCTCATGACGTTTCCGTGCATTGGCGCCGCGCCATCAATCAGGCGATCTGGATGGTACCTTGCAGGTCCGGCGATGCGGTTATCGAAGTACGGCACGAAACCGAAGCAGTTCCGCCCCTTTACAAGCATGAGTTCCATACGCTCTCTGGGCAGGTGACCGGGGTGAGTGTAATCGAAAAAGTGAAACAACTGGCCGTGTCGTGGAATGCGATAACGAGAGCCAGTGGCTACAGGGTGCAGTGGAGGCCGGGAGATATGCCTTTTGACGACACCCGTCAGCACGTGATCACCGACGGCTTGACGACCAGTTACACGATTCCAAACCTGACAGCGGGCACCGAGTACGCGGTACGGGTGATTGCGATCAAGACCAACGCCAATGACGAACTGTGGTCAATAGAAGTGATAGGTACGCCTGAGGTTTTCACTTCCCCCGTACCGCCTCCCACTTCCCCCGTACCGCCTCCCACTTCCCCCGTACCGCCTCTCACTTCCCCCGTACCGCCTCCCACTTCCCCCGTACCGCCTCTTATGGATGATACGATACAGGAAGGTGAAAGCGGTGGATGTGCTATTGCTTCAAGAAAAGCAGCCGAAAATACGCCCGAAACCATTTTATTCAACTTCTTTCTGACTGTATCTGTCTTGCTCTTGCGAATTTCGCGGAAAAATCACTCAAGAGGAAAACAAAAGAGATATTTTCGATCAAATGGACTTTCCTGAATTTCTAATGTCGGAACTACTTGTGGGAAAGTAAACAACCCTTATGGAGATGGCACATAGGTAGGTACTGAGTATGGAGTACTAAGACTGCTTTTTCTGCGAGTAATCAGGTTGTTTTTTGCTTGCTACCCCAATCCCTCGTATGATCAGGACTGTCGCTGTATATGAAAGAATAATGACGGGTCCGGCGGGCATATCGAACGCTATGGCAAAGGCGATACCGGACAGAACCGCTGTCACCCCGCAGAGCCACGCAATAAGATACGGACGTTTGACGTGTACCGCGGCCAAAGCTGGCAGTATAAGGCTTGCAAAAACTACATAGACGCCGACCAGTTGAACCGATGAAGTGATGGCGAGAGCGAAGAGCAGGTAAAACCCCATGTTGGTTCGCACCTCCGGCTTGGAAAACCACACGAGCAGTATCAATGCGTAAATGGGAGCGTGTTTCAGCACATCGGCCCATGTCACAAACAGCATTTGTCCTGAAAGCAGATGCTTTACCTCTTCTCCGCCGTGTGGATGATCGGCAAGCAGTAAAAGCGCAAGCGATGCGGCAAGCACGAATGTGCATCCTATGATTGCTTCCTGCCGCTCGGGTATCGCCGTTTCCACCTTGCGGAAAAACAGTCCTGCCGCGATTGCGCAGCCAAGCGCTATGAACTGAATCAGCCAAGGGGACGGATCATGAAGAAGCAGGTGGCCGGCCACAAGCCCAAGTCCCGCAATCTGCGCCACCGCGAGATCAATGAAAATGATGCCGCGGCGGAGTACCTCAATACCCAGAGGAGCGTGAGTGAGCGCAATCATGAGGCCGGCTGCCAGTGCCGGCCCGACGATTTCAATAATTTCATTGCTGATCATCATAAGCCCCCTTCAATAAAGCTATGGTGCGATCAAACAGTGCGAACAGATCGCTGCTTTGCTCATCACCACCAACCGTGTAAGGAAGCACGATTGCCTTCGTCCCGGTTTTCTCCGACAGCCATTCACTGCCGTCATCCGGATCGGAAGGGGCGCGAATAATTACGTCCGCCGGGCTGCTTTTTAACTGTCGCAGCAGGTTTTTCAGATGAGAAGTCGTCGGCGGGATACCGGGTTTTGCCTCAAGTGTTCCCACTTGTTTCATTCCAAGCCAGTCAAGCAGATAAGTAAACGATTTGTGATGAACCACAACCGGTTTTCCTTTTAGCATTCTGACCTCGGATTCCCACCGGGAAATTGCCCTGCGCAGGCGTGACGAAAAATCCCGGTAGCTATCGTGATAAAAAGAGGCATTTTCCGCATCAATTACGGCAAGCCGGTCCGCAAGCGATTTGCTTACCAGCATTATATTATGCGGATTGAGGTGCACGTGAGGGTTGCCTTCTGGATGCACGTCTCCCATGCTGCGATCAACCTCGACCGGGACCCCTAGTACCGGAACCACCTCTGCTGCCATAAGATAGCCTATGGAACCGGGTTGCAGGTCGGAGCTTACCTTTTGAAGCAGAATCGGCAGCCAGCCAATCTCAAGACTCGCACCCGAGCAAAGCAGCAAATCGGCTTTGCGCGCTTTGGATACCAGACTGGGGCGCGCCCTTATGTAATGGGGGTCCTGCATGGCCGAGGTAGCTGAAAACGCTTCCACCTTGTCACCACCGATCTCTTCGGCCAACGCCGCCCATTCGGGTTCGCAGGCAAATACGTTTACCTTCGCGAAAGAAGATGCCGGGGCTAGGATACACAGTCCTGGCATCAGGAGAGAAAGGAAAATTAAAAGGCGTTTCATATTACTTTTCCTCTAGTATCTATGTGTCGCGTGAGCGCCGATACCCATTATGTACTGGAGCAGAATTTGGTTGTCACTGAGATCTCCTTCCACTTTTTCGTAGTTGTACTGAAGGCGCAGACGGGAAAACTCGCTGTTTGACCAGTCCCCCATTACCGCCACCGCGTAGGGGTCGTGTTCAATTCCTGAATCCTCAGGAGAGTAGAGTAGGGAATAACGTGCGCCGATTCTCCATCTTGGTGAAAACTTGAAAACGCCTTGGGCGTACCAGCCATGGTTTCCCCCGTCGAGACGTTCTTCGTGGGTTTCGTCTCCTTCCATAATGGAATAGACGCCTTTTTCATCGCGCCTGAAGTACTCACCCTGGAGAAGCAACTCTTTCTGACGGGCGTTTCCGGTTGGGGCCCACACGTAACGGAAATCAACCGCATAGAGCCTGGTATCGCCTGTGAACATGCCAGCGGTGAAAAACTCTTTAAGGTTTTCTTCGCTCTCTTCCCCGTCCGCCTCTTCCTGATCAGTGCCGTTATCAGCGGCATGCTCAGCTTCTTCTTCATGTCCGTTTCCACCACCGCGACCGCTTGCCTCTCCGTCAAGCACGTAGCCTCCGATTCTCCAGGATGAATTTTGGCCTATGTCACCGCCTACCCGCAAAAAGGCGCTAAAAGAATTTATGTCGCTTCCTCCGGCTCCTGCAAACGGGAAATCATCTCCCCTGAAGATTCCGCCTCCCGCCTCAATGTAGAGGTCAGTGGGAAACACGTATGAAATCTGCGCTCCTGTATCGTTAAAGACATTGTCAAGAAACGCCCTGTAAGGCAGCGGACGATCAGCGAAGTCGTCGGCGTGGGAGTGATGCTCATTTAAGTATCCCAGAGTCCAGAACGCACGGCCCATTCTTATAGTTGCTCCCGTTGGAAGCCCTAGGCCGGGAAGGGTCTCCACGTAGGCTTCCTCAAGCTCGACCTCAACCCCGTCTCCTTGGTCCGCGAGGGCTGAGGTTGTGGAGGCGTAGAATTTATCGTCCACGCTCGTGGAGAGATTCAGTTCGGTTTCTCCAAGAGAAATTCCTTCCGCTCCGCGTTCTCCCTCATGCCCAAGAGCAAACCCGGGAATTTCGTCCTCATCGGAAGAAAAACTCGCGAAGCGTCCGCCCAGTATGGCGCCGATTGAAGGGTTGAGATTCCTGTTGTAAACAGCTCTGCTGGGGAAGTCTTTATCCTTGCTCTTTGAGTAAGTTGTTTCGGGTTGAGAGGCTTCAGCCTGCATTTCGGCAAGTTTTTCTTCCATCTTTAGAATCCGTTTCTCGTATTCCGATTTCATGGCCTTCATTTCCTTCCGGAGAGCTTCTATCTCCTGATCGGAAGCGGCAAAAGCGGACATATGAGAAAACAGGGAAACTGCGAAAAACGCGGTTACGACCGCGACACGTAATGCATTCATTTTTTCCTCCTTATTTGAAGAGAAAGTCCTGCTCCCCGTATACACGGGGAAGTCTAAAAGGTCTCTTTACTGCTTAGGAGGAAGGGGGAGGTCCACGGGTGATCCCCGCGCTGTAAGCGTCGCGAACGACGATGACGTCGGTGGGCGGCGACGGGGCGTACTGTGTGTGGCGGATAAGACAGGTTCCGTCCTTGGCACCGGGACTTGTAAAGTCCTGATGCTTAACGCTTAGGCAGATCTCGCAGCCCGCTCCCTCATGTCTGTCTTTCCCGGAACTGTGCTCGGCCACATGGGCAAAGGAAAGTATCTGTGTTCCCAGGAAAGCTATTGTCAGTAATAAGGTAAGTGTTCTGCTCATCTGCGTGGTTAAATGAGAAATGTTCTCATTTAGTCTAGCATACGGGAAAGTATCGTGTCAATATATAAATGAGGCCCTGAGACCCTTGTTTTCTCCAGACAGCGCGCCGAAGTTTGTTCTTCCGCCGGAATCCGCGAAAAGTCCGGGTGGATGTTCCCGGGTCCTGTTTGTCTTGTTGAGTATATTTGCTGTTTGAGTAACATTACCGCCACGCATCGACTCTCGGAGGTTAAAGTGAGTTCAAGACCCATTCTAGTTACAGGGGACAGGCCGACAGGGAAACTTCATCTGGGCCATCTGGTGGGTTCACTTCGAAACCGCGTCAGGTTTCAAAGCGAATACGACTGCTTTTTTCTGGTTGCAAACCTCCACATGCTGACCACACATTACGACAGGGCTGTTGAGGTTGAGGAAAACACAATCGAGATGGTGTGTGACTGGCTTTCGGTGGGAATGGATCCGGGATCCTCTGTTTTCTACGTGCAGTCCCAGGTTCCGCAGATAACGGAGCTCTCAACAATACTCTCGATGCTGTGCCCCGTGCCGAGGCTTCAGAGAATACCCACTTTGAAAGAGAAAATTCAGGACATGGGAGTGGGGGACAACTATTCGGCCGGGCTCTTGGGATACCCGGTGCTCATGGCGGCTGACATACTGATGTTCCGGGCTACTAAGGTTCCCGTGGGCGAAGACCAGCTGAGCCACGTGGAGCTTACAAGAGAGCTTGCCAGAAGATTTAATTTTATCTACGGCGATTACTTCGGTGAACCTGAACCGCTTGTGAGCGAAGCCTCGCGCCTCGTCGGCACTGACGGGAACAGAAAGATGAGCAAGAGTATTAATAACTGCATATACCTTTGCGACAGCGAAAAGGAAGTTGAGAGCAAAGTAAGGAGCATGTATACCGACCCGAAGAGAATAAGGGCCGACATACCGGGCACTGTGGAAGGCAACCCGGTTTTTATCTACCACGATCTTTTCAACGACGATGCCGGGGAGGTCGAGGATCTCAAGGATCGCTACAGGACCGGAAACGTTGGGGACGTCGAGGTAAAGAAAAAACTCGCCCGAGCCATAAATCTTCTCCTTGAACCCATCAGGGAAAAAAGAGCGCAGCATGAAAAAAGGACGGACGAGGTAAGGGACATACTCCGCGATGGAACTCTTAAGGCAAAACGGATAGCTGAAGAGAACATGGAGGAGATAAAGGAGAAAGTGGGTCTTTTCCGTACGTAAAAACCCGCGTGTTTGTTGACAGAAACACCCTGTATTCTATATTCTGCTTAAAGGGATTGTTCTTAATTATGATGTTTTTTGCGACGGAAGAGGATATAAGAGATGAACTCCATTGAAGAAATTATTGATGATGTAAAACAGGGCAAGCTCATAATACTGGTTGATGACGAAGACAGGGAGAACGAGGGAGATTTCGTAATACCCGCCGAGAACGCCACGGCGGAAATGATTAATTTCATGGCCACTCACGGTCGCGGCCTCATCTGTCTCTCCCTTACCCGAGAAGACGCTGACCGCTTAGCTCTTCAGCCTATAAAGCCCGAGTACAATGATGCTCCGGAACACACGGCTTTCACCGTTCCAATAGACGCGAAAAAAGGGGTTACGACCGGCATATCGACTCACGACAGGGCCTCGACTATAAGACAGGTGATATCCGAAGATTCGAAACCGGAGGATTTCGTGCGTCCTGGACACATTTTTCCGCTGATAGCGAAAAAGGGCGGGGTACTTGTCCGCGCCGGTCATACGGAAGGCTCGGTTGACATATCACGGCTCGCGGGTTTTCGCCCCGCATCGGTTATCTGCGAGATAATGAGGGATGACGGCGACATGGCGCGCCTTGAGGACCTAGTGTCTTTTTCGGAAAAGCACGGCATAAAGATCGCCACTATTGCCGATCTCATAAGGTACAGGATAGGAAAGGAAAGTTTCGTGCGCAGGGTGGCCGAAGCGGAAGTTCCCACCGAGTACGGGGTTTTCCGAACCATCGCTTTTGAAAACGAAATAGACGGCCTACAGCACATGGCTTTTGTCAAGGGAAAACCCAGCTCCGAGGAGGACACGCTTGTAAGGGTGCACTCAGACTGCGCTATAAGCGATGTTTTCGGTTCGCTTTACTGCCACAGCAGGGCGAAGCTCACCCAGTCCCTTAAGATGATAGAGGCAAACGGCTCCGGGATCCTTGTCTACATAAACCAGGAGTCAAGCAACGGGGGATTTGCGAAAAAGATAACGCGTTATTCAAACGGGAAGAGCAGGGAGGCGCCCTCGCTGGTCCCGGAAAGGCAGGAACTCAAAGCGGAACTCAGGCATTACGGAGTTGGGGCGCAGATACTTCGGGACCTGGGAGTGCGCGACATAAGGCTTCTCACTAATAACCCGATAAAGGTAAAGGGGCTTGAGGGATTCGGGCTCAGGATAGTCGGGAGCGTTCCCGTAGATATTTCGGATTACAGAGAAAAGGAAATTGCCATGGGAAAAAGTGCGAATTACGGTAATATTCTTTCAATATCAAAATAAGAGGGGAGCAGATGCCTGAAACAATAGAAGGAAAACTGAGCGCCGGGAAATTCCGTTTCGCCATCGTGTCAAGCAGGGTCAACAGTTTCATCACGAACCCGATGACGGAGGGAGCGGTCGACACCCTCGTTCGCCACGGCGCGAGCGACAGGTCGATAGACGTAATAAAGGTGCCAGGCTCCTTCGAGGTGCCTTTGGCTGTGAAAAAGGCGGCGCTGTCCGGAAAATACGATGCCGTTGTGGCGATCGGAGCCATAATAAGGGGACAGACTTCCCATTTTGATTTTCTCGCTTCGCAGGTGACAAAAGATCTCTCCGCAGTGGCTCTTGAGACTGGAGTGCCCGTCTGCAACGGCATAATAACCACGGAAACGACCGAGCAGGCTATTGAAAGGGCCGGAGTTAAGGCAGGAAACAGGGGGAGCGAAGCCGCGCTCGGTGCGCTTGAGATGGTCAATCTCATAAAAGTGCTTTCCTAGGTTCTCCGATGGGGAAGAGAAGGTTATCCAGAGAAACCGCCCTTCAGTTTCTCTATCAGGCTGACTCGGTGTCCGGGAACGGTTACCCACAACCATCCGCCCTGCGTTCCGATTTTAAATCATTCTGTTCCTTTCATCACAAAACGGCTGACGGCGAAATGCTCGGATTCGCACTTCTGCTCTGCCGGGGCGTCTTGGAAAATGTCGACACTATAGACGGTATTATAAACAGGTGTTCTGAGCACTGGAAGGTCTCGAGAATGTCCATGATAGACAGGAACATTCTGCGCCTCTCGGTTTACGAAATGGTTTTCTTGAGCGATATACCTGTGCCCGTTACTATAAACGAGGCGATCGAAGTGGCCAAGGAGTTCGGGTCTGAAACCTCCGCCGCGTTTATAAACGGTGTTCTCGATAAGATTGGAAGAGATAGGGAAGAAGGCGGGTTAAGCGATGATGATTGAAGTGATTTCGAAACTTGTGGAAGGCGGGGATCTTTCGGAAAAAGAGGTGACCGCGGTGCTTGACCTTATGATGGAAGGGGAACTTCCCGAGAGCCAGATGGCCGCTTTTCTTACGGCGCTTCGCGTAAAGGGGGAAACCGTTTCCGAGATAACAGGTGTCGCCAAGGCTCTTTTACAAAAGGCCGAAAAAATAGACTGCGACCGGGAAACCGCTGTGGACCTCTGCGGAACCGGCGGAGATGGGAGCGGAACGTTTAACATATCCACCACTGCGGCCTTCATAGTTTCCGGCGCCGGAGTCACGGTCGCAAAACACGGCAACAGGTCGGTTTCAAGCCCGGTCGGAAGTGCGGACGTGCTTGAAGCGCTGGGAGTGAAAATAGGTATTTCTCCCGCCTTGGCGCAGAGATGCCTTTTGGAAGCGGGCATAGCTTTTCTTTTCGCTCCGGTCTACCACCCCGCCATGAGAAACGTTGCCAAGTGCAGAAAAGATCTTGGAATAAGAACCGTCTTCAACCTGATAGGTCCGGTGGTAAATCCCGCGGGCGTGAGAAACCAGGTCATGGGAGTGTACTCTCCTGACCTTCTCGTGCCAGTTGCCGAGGTGCTTAAGAACCTGGGTTCGCGAAACGTCATGGTTGTTCACGGCGAGGGTTGCATGGACGAAATAACGGTCACGGGAACCACAAAGGTGGCGGAACTTCGCAACGGCGAAATCCGTGAATACGATCTGTGTCCCGAAGATTTCGCCGTAAAAACCCGTTCCCACGAAGAACTGAGAGGCGGTAGGGACGCGACCGAAAATGCCGAGATAACTCTTTCTGTGCTGAGGGGAGAGGAAAACGGCGCGAAAACGGATGCGAGTCTTTTAAACGCGATGGCGGCCATATACGTTTCGGGCAAAGCGGAGAGTCTCGCAGAAGCCCTTGCGATGGCCGAAAATTCACTCTCAAGCGGAGCCGCGCTTGGAAAGCTCGAGATGCTGATCGAAATTACTAATGCGGAACCAGCCGAATGATCCTTGACGATATAGTTGCGCACAAAAGAAAGGAACTAAAAGAGGCGAAAAAAAAGCTTCCTCTAAAAGAACTTGCGTCAGTTGCCGCAGAAAGCCCCCCGGCCATTGATTTTGTGGCCCTTCACGTAAAGACTCCGGGAGTGAAAATAATATCGGAAATAAAAAAGGCCTCTCCTTCCAAGGGGGTAATAAGGGATGATTTCGATCATCTCTCTATTGCCCGGGAGTATGAGGACTCCGGGGCCTTCGCGCTTTCAGTCCTTACGGACCGCAAATTTTTCGGGGGTGATATTTCCTATCTCTCCGATATAAGGGCTCACTCAGCGCTTCCGATTCTGAGAAAGGATTTCACCATAGACTCCTACCAGGTCTATGAGGCAAGGTGCCACGGGGCTGACCTTGTGCTTCTCATAGTGGCCGTTTTGGACCGCGGGCAGATAGAGGAGTATCTTTCTCTAGCGCGTTCCCTCGGGATGAACTGTATCGTTGAGGTTCACGGCGAGAGAGAACTTGAGACCGCTGTTTTGGCGGGAAGCGAAATAATCGGAATAAACAACAGGGACCTTAGGACATTCGACGTTTCGCTTGACGTGTCGAAGAGACTTTCCGGCATGGTGCCGGAAGGAAAAATCATAATAAGCGAAAGCGGCATATCGTCGGTTGAGAACATGGCCGGACTTCTGTCCTGCGGTATAGATACTTTCCTTATAGGAGAGACATTTATGAAGGCGAAAAGCCCGGGGGAAGCCCTTCGCGGTTTTCTTTGCTGATGGAGTTTTTCTTGAGCATGTGGAGAGAAGGAAGAAAAAAACCTTGGCTTGCAGTTTTGCTGTCCCTTTTTTTCCCGGGACTGGGACAGCTTTACAACGGGCAGTTTGTTAAGGCCGTATCCATATTCGCCCTCATAATGATTGTGAACATCCTTTCGCGCGCGCCGCTTGAGGTTTTCCTGGAGTTTGCGGACACAGCGGCACTTGAAAATGTTCCCCGTGCTACACTTACTTTGGTTGCGGGGTATTCTTTGGCGACGCTTCTTATCGCGGGGATTTCTATTTACGACGCAAACGTAACGGCCAAGAAGATAAATCTTGATATTGAAGAAAAACAGCTTTAAGGAGGAAAAAGCCAGATGGAAAGAGATGACACGGTAAAAATGAAAGGCAATCCGCTTACCCTCATCGGTACTGAACTTAAAAAAGGCGACCCGGCTCCTGATTTCAGGTGCGTAGAAACTCTGGGAAGCGAGATAGACCTTGGGAGCTTAGGCGACGACGTAAAGGTTTTTAACGTCGTGGTTTCAGTAGACACTCCTGTCTGCGATGTTCAGATAAGGAGGTTCAACGAGGAGGCTGCGGGGCTTTCGGACTCGGTCCAGATAATAACGATGAGCATGGATCTTCCTTTCGCGCAGAGTCGCTACTGCGCGGCCGCCGGAGTAGAGAGGGTAAGAACGGCGTCTGATTACCAGCACGCTTCTTTCGGCGAGGCCTACGGGGTTCTTATAAAGGAAAACAGGCTTCTCGCCCGCTCGATTTTCGTTGTGGACCGCGATAACGTTCTCGCACATGTTGAGTACGTAAGCGACATAGTAAATGAACCCGATTACGAAGCGGCGCTGGCAGCGATAAGATCAATAGCATAGGGGAGGCTGACCATGCAGTTTATTGGATTGGCGATTGCGTTTGTAGTAGCCTTCTGGGTTTACTCGGACGCGAAAAACAGGGGCAAGACTACCGGGAAGGCGTTTTTGTGGTTCCTCGGCGTGTTTTTCCTCCTTATACTGTTTTTGCCGCTTTGGCTTATCACAAGGCCAAAGGTAAAGCTTTGTCCTCACTGTGGCGAAGACTACGAATACGGGGCGGCGGATATCCTCTGTCCCAGATGCGGTGTTGAGTTATAGGCCGAGAAATGATATTTTTAAAGTGAGGTGTCTGTTTCGATGAGTGAAGCGACTCAAAATCCCGGAGTTACCGAGGATGACGTAATGGAGGTGCTCGGCGACATATACGATCCCGAGATACCGATAGATATAGTCAACCTGGGCCTTGTCTACCGGGTCGCTATAGAAGGTTCCCATGTGAATATCGATATGACGATGACATCTCCCGGATGTCCTGCCGCAACTCAGATAGTTGCCGAGGCCAAGTACCTTGTAGAGGAGCTTGAAAGAGTATCTGAAGTGAACATCGAGATCGTGTGGGATCCCCCCTGGGACCCAGGAAAGATGAGCGAAGCGGCAAAGGAAAGTCTGGGGATGTTCTAATCTCTGACGCCGCGCCACTATAACCAAAGGAGTTTAAAAATGGGAGAAAGTCTTGAGATAGGGAATCAGGCTCCTGATTTTGAAGCCGAAACCTACGGAGCGGAGAAGGTAAAACTGAGCGACTTCTATTCGAAAGGGACTGTAGCGCTTTACTTCTATCCCAGGGACAACACTCCGGGCTGTACGAAGGAGGCCTGCTCGCTTCGCGACGCAGAGGAGGAACTTATGTCCCTTGGAGTGCAGGTCTTGGGAGTAAGCACAGACGGAGTAAAGTCCCATGAGAACTTCAGAGACAAGTTCTCGCTTAATTTCCTTCTGCTAAGCGACAGAAGCAAGGAGATAGTAGATCTCTACGGGGCAAAGGGCAGATTCGGTTCCGCCCGCAGGGTAACGTTCCTTATAGAAAAAGGTGGCAGGATAGCGCATATCTGGAACAAGGTGAAAACCTCGTCTCACGCCGAAGAAATAGCCGAAAAAGTAAAAGAACTGAGTTTGTAGTTTCCCTGCCGCGATTTCTGATGAAAGACCTTCCCAAAGCTGTTTTCGTCACCGGCACCGATACGGGAGTGGGTAAGACCGCTGTCACCGCAGCACTTGCGGCTCTCCTCTGGGAAAAGGGTCTTCTGACCGGGGTAATAAAGCCGTTTCAGACGGGAACGGAACTTGACGGTCTAGGCGACGCTGAATTCATCTACGGGTTTTTAGGAAGGGACTGCGTTTTGTCCGAGGTTTCTCCCTGTCGCCTGCGCGCGCCTCTTTCTCCTTACCGCGCCGCCTCGATCGAAGGGGTGAAGATACCCCTGGGGGATATCATAGAACATACGCGGGATTACATATCCCGAAACGACGTAACGCTGATCGAAGGCGCCGGAGGGCTCTGCGTACCCATTACGGAGAGTTACATGATGGTCGATCTCGCTGTTGATCTTGGGGCCCCGGTGGTTGTCGTCGCGCGTCCCGGGCTCGGCACCCTGAACCATACAGCTCTTTCGCTTGAGTACGCAAGGCAAAAAGGTGCACGGGTACTCGGGGTTGTGATAAACGATTTTCCGGAGTCAGAGGACATCGCTTCTGCGACTAATCCGGCTGTTCTGAGGGAGGTCTTCTCGGTGAACATACTCGGGGTTCTGCCCCATTTCCCGGGGCTTGACGTCGAGGGTGGTTCATTTTCGGGACTCAAAAGGGCGGGGGAGGAGTGTTTTTCCCCACTTTTCGGGGGAAAATTCTCGGTCGAGGCTTTTTTAAAGGAGCTTTCGGAAAAAACGGGGTCATGATTTAGCCTTAGTGAACCAATTCCCGCAGACTTTTTTCTCCTTAGGTTTTGCAGTTTCCCCATCGCAGTCTTCTGGTCTTGACAGATTAGAAGAACATGCTAATAATACTAGCCGATCAAGGTACTTCCTGATTGAATAGCCCGTTTTTAAGCAAGTTTGAGATGAAGAGAGACAGACATAGATTTCTGCCTATTGCTGTAGCCGTTTTGCTTGTAACGGCGGGTTTCTATCTGTACGCGGAGAAAGCCGAGAGCAGCGACAAGGGGCCAGCACAGCCCGTTCTCTTCAGCCATAAGATACACGCAGGGGACAACCAGATACAATGTCAGACCTGCCACAGCTACACGGAAGTTTCCACCCATCCAGGCATTCCCTCAATGAAAAAATGCATGGGATGTCATTCCTACGTTGCGGGAAGGGACGTTGAATACACCACGCAGGGAGGGCAGACCATCAACATAAGGGAAGAAATAAACAAGGTAAAGGGCTACTGGCGCAGACAGGAACCGATACCGTGGGTAAAGGTTACCGGAATGTACGGTACAACCTCCGCGGGAATGCCGGAGTTTGTGCATTTCAACCATAAAAGGCATATAAAACGCGGATTTGAGTGCAGCACCTGTCACGGGGAAGTGGAGAAAATGGACGTGGTGCACAAGGCAAAAGACCTGACGATGGGATTCTGCATATCGTGCCATGAAGAAAACGCGGATAACGAAGAACACAAAACCGAACTGAAGGATTGTCTGACCTGCCATTACTAGGCCGGAGGGGATAAATGTCTCGGAAAGAAAAAAAAGGAAAAGAGGGTATGAAAAGAAGGGATTTTCTGAAGGTGCTCGGGGTGGCGGGTGGTACGGCCGCTGTTGCCGGAAGCTGTTCGGAACCCGTAGAGCAGATAATTCCTTACGTCATTCCCCCTGAAAACGTTATTCCCGGAGTGCCGAAGTTCTACGCGACAACCTGCAGAGAGTGTTCCTCGGGTTGTGGTCTTGTTGTGAAAACCCGCGAAGGTCGTGCTATCAAGGTTGAAGGCAACCCTGAAAGCTCGATAAACATGGGTAAGACCTGTGCTGTTGGCCAAGCTTCTCTTCAGGGTCTTTACAATCCCGACAGAGTCCGCTCCCCACTTAGATGCAACACTGAAACGCAGAGACTCGAACCCATAGGCTGGCAGCGAGGCGAAGAAATACTCGCGGAAAAATTAAATTCTCTTGGTTCGGGGAAGATCGTCTATCTGAGCAACAACATATCGGGAACTTACTCAAAGTTCGTGGCAGAATTCCTCAGACCCTTCGGAGGAAAGCATTACGTTTACGAGACTTTTTCCCACGAACCAATCAGAAAAGCAAATTCCATTGTTTTCGGAAGGGACGAAATACCTTCCTACAGGATAGACAAAGCGGACTATCTTCTCTCCTTCGGGGCGGATTATCTTGAGACCTGGCTTTCCCCTGTTTCAAACACCGTAGGATATTCAAAGCTAAGGGACATAGATCACGGAAAAACCGGTAAGATCGTGCATATAGAACCGCGCTCCGGAATGACAGCTTCAAACGCCGATACGTGGATCGCGGCAAAACCAGGTACTGAGCAGTATCTCGCTCTTGGGATCGCTAACGTGATGATCTCAAAGGGTCTTAACAAGGTTGCTCCGGGGCCGATAGCGGAAATGGTCTCCGGCTACGCGCCCGAAAAAGTCGCAGCGCTCACAGACGTATCCGCGGACACGATAAAGAAAATCGCCCGTGACTTCACGGCTTCAGACAGCCTCGCGATAGGGGGCGGAACCGCCAACACGGGATCAAACGCTACCGAGACCCTTGTTGCCGTAAACATACTGAACTACCTTGCCGGAAATATCGGCAAAACGGTTGATTTTTCCGATCCGCTTTCAATCTCGGACGCAAACACCTTCGGCGATATAAAGAGGCTGGTGGAAGAGATGAGGTCGGGCAAGGTGGAAATTCTCATTGTTCATAACGTGAACCCCGTCTTCACGCTTCCCGGGGAACTGAAAGTTGCCGAGGCGCTTGAAAAAGTGCCGTTTGTCGTGAACATCTCCGCGTTTCTTGACGAGACTTCCGAGAAAGCGCATCTCATACTTCCCGAAAGCACTTCTTTTGAAAGCTGGGGTGACTACAGCCCGAAAAAAAGCGTAATGGGCATAACTCAGCCCGTCATGAGGCCGGTTTTCAATACTAAATCCGCGGGCGATACGCTGATATCGGTTTCAAAGAATGTTGAGGCGCTTAAAAACACGTTTACCGAGAAAAAATATTACGACTATTTAAGAGGCGTCTGGAAGAAAAAGGCCGCGAGAACGTCCCCCGGAACAAGCTTCGAGAAGTTCTGGAAGAATCTTGTCGTAAAAGGTTCCGTAACGACCTCTCCCGCGCTTGCCACGGTCGCTCTTTCATCCGGGATCAGTTCCGTTTCTTTCAGCGACCCGCAGTTCCGCGGAGAAGGAGATTTCCACCTGATCGCTTACCCGTCCTACAGATTTTTGGACGGGAGAGGAGCCAACAAGCCGTGGCTCCAGGAGCTTCCCGACGCTCTTACCACTTCGGTGTGGGATTCGTGGCTTGAGATAAATCCCGCGGTCGCGGCAAAAATGGGTCTTGAGGACGGTTCCTACGTGAAGGTTGATATTCCCGGGGGAAGTTTTGAGGTGCAGGTTTTCGTCTATGAGGGAATAAGGCCCGATACGGTTGCTATTCCACTGGGACAGGGACACACTTCCTACGGAAGGTACGCGAAGGGGAGGGGAGTGAATCCTTTTGCTCTGCTGCCGGCGGCAACCGACGCGCTTTCAGGCGGGCTTTCGCTGCTCTCAACCAAGGCGAACGTTTCATCTTTAAGAAAAAGAGATCTGCTTGTAAGGACCCAGTACACGAAAACCCAGGGAGACAGACACGTCACCCAGACCATCGCTCTTGGCGAGCTCGGTCACAACGGCGCCCATTCGGCCAAGCACTCTGAGCACCCTGATTTCTATCCGGAAAAAGAGTACTCGAAATACAGATGGGGAATGGCCATAGACCTTAACAAGTGCACGGGATGCGGAGCCTGCGTGACCGCGTGTTACGCGGAGAACAATATCCCCTTTGTAGGAAAGAAAGAGGTTTCAAAACGCCGCGAGATGAACTGGATTCGCATAGAGAGGTTTTTTGAGAAAAACAGCGACGGAAGTCTTGACGTGAGATTTCTGCCTATGCTCTGCCAGCAGTGCGGAAACGCTCCCTGCGAACCCGTGTGTCCGGTTTTCGCGACTTACCACAATCACGAGGGCCTAAACGGCATGATATACAACCGCTGCGTGGGCACCAGGTACTGTGCTAACAACTGCACCTACAAGGTAAGAAGGTTCAACTGGTTTACCTACAAGTTCCCTGAGCCGCTTAACTGGCAGCTTAATCCCGACGTGACCGTAAGATCCAAGGGAGTCATGGAAAAATGCACCTTCTGCGTTCAGAGGATAAATTACGGAAAGGACCTTGCCAAGGATGAAGGAAGGCTTCTCCGAGACAGAGAGGTTCTAACGGCCTGCGAGCAGGCGTGTCCGAGCACCGCCATAGTATTCGGCAACCTGCTTGACGACAAAAGCAGGGCATCGGTACTGTCGGAGGGTGAAAGGGGTTACAAGGTCTTAGAAGAAATAAACACCAAGCCCGCGATTACCTATCTTAAGAAAGTCAAACAGGAAAGAGTGTAATGAGCCAGACGCAGCAGGCGCCTTTAACGTACGCGAGAATAACCGAAGACATAGTCAGGATGGTCGACAAGCCATCTAAGAAGTGGTGGGCGCTTTTTATTCCCACGGTGATGCTCGTTGGGCTCGGCGCCACATGCTTTTTCTATCAGGTAGCGATGGGACTTGGGGTCGCAGGCTACCGTCACCCGGTTTTCTGGGGAGTCTACATAACCGATTTTGTTTTCTGGGTCGGAATAGCGCACTCGGGAACTCTTATCTCGGCCATACTTTATCTGTTCCGCGCGAGGTTCAGGATGTCCATATACAGGATTGCGGAGGCCATGACGGTTTTCGCGGTTCTCACCGCGGGGCTTTTCCCCATAATCCACCTCGGAAGGCCATGGAATTTCCTGTGGCTCATACCCTATCCCAATTCAAGGGAGCTGTGGGTAAACTTCAAATCCCCGCTTGTGTGGGACGTGTTCGCGGTAGGCACGTATCTTACGGTAAGTTCGCTGTTTTTCCTGGTTGGAATGATTCCCGATATCGCGGCGATAAGGGATAAGGTGAAGGAAACTCCTAGAAAAATCATATACTCGATTCTTTCCTTCGGATGGAAGGGCTCAAACAGGGAATGGCTGCACTACACAAGGGCCTATCTTTATTTCGCGGCCCTCGCCACGCCGCTTGTCCTATCGGTTCACAGCGTCGTGTCCTGGGACTTCGCCATGGGCAACGTTCCCGGATGGCACACAACCATATTTCCCCCGTACTTCGTTGCGGGAGCCATTTTCTCGGGACTCGCGATGGTTATTACACTTACAATACCGATAAGGAAGATTTTCCATCTCGAGGACTACATAACGCTCGATAACTACGACGGTATGGCGAAGCTTATAATTTTTACTTCCTGCATAGTCGGCTACGCGTACGCGGCGGAGTTTTTCATGGCATGGTACAGCGGAAGTCCCTACGAGTGGGGACAGTTCGTTTACAGGGCGACGGGCGAGTACGCACTTTTCTACTGGACGATGGTGATATGCAACTGCGTCGTTCCGATATCGCTTTGGTGGGAGAAGGTAAGAAAGAACATAAAGGCCCTCTTTGTCATTTCCATTCTCATAAACATAGGTATGTGGTTTGAGCGTTTCAATATCATCGTCATATCGCTTTCCAGGGATTTTGAACCCGGCGCGTGGGGCGTATACAAGATATCACTTGTCGAAGCCGGTATAACGATCGGAAGTTTCGCGTGGTTCTTCATGTTCTTTTTGATATTCGTAAAAACTCTTCCGGCGGTTTCCATAGCGGAGATGAAGGAATTACTTCCGGTGCCGAAGAAGGGAGGTTAACAAGAGATGGATCAGGGCGTAGTCGGAATTTATTCATATCAGGATTCGGTTCTTGAAGCCGTTGGGAAACTCAAGGATGCGGGTTACCGCAACATGAGGGTGTTTTCCCCGTTTCCGAGCCATGAGATTGAGGAAGCCATTGATCTGCCGGAGAGCCCGGTGCGGTTTTTTACCCTCTTCGGATGCCTGCTGGGAGCGACCTGCGGAATCGGTTTTACGGTTCTGACTTCAAGCTCTTGGCCCATAGCCGTGAGCGCCAAGCCGATAGTTTCGATACTTCCCTATATGATTATTGTTTTTGAGCTTACGGTGCTTTTCGGCGCGCTTTCAACTTTTTTAGGGCTGATAATAAATTCCCTTATAAGAAAAAGGACTCCGGTAAGACTCTATGACGAGCGTTTTTCCGACGACAAGTTCGGCATCGCAGTTGTATGCGAAAAGGAAAAAATAGGGGCGGTCGAAGCGATATTAAATTCTACTGGAGCTGAAGAGATCAAGTTTGATGAAGCATAGAAAGTTTTTCCGGATAGTCTCGGGAGAAGCCCGGTTTTTTAATTTCCCTGGAGGATTGAAAGTGTGTGCGGCTGTCGCTTTTGCGGTTGCGCTTTCTATTTCTTCCGCCCACTCGCTTCCATGGTCGTGGGACATGTGGTCTCAGGAATCTATCCAGCCTTACGAAGAACCCGTGGCTTTCCCTCGCGACTCGATTTCCACCGATGGGAAGAAAACAAGACTAGAAGACAGAAAGAACGTCGAACTGATAAGAGAAGGACCGGTTCCACAAAGCGATGAGTCGGTCGCAAGGGGAAAGAAGGTTTTCAAAGAGCAATGCGCTGTGTGTCACGGTCCCGGGGGATTGGGAGACGGAATCATAATAAAGAAAGGCCTCGGTTTTTACCCCGTCAACCTCACCACGCCGGCTGTTGGTCAGAGAACCGATGGTTACATCTACGCCTACATACGTTACGGAGGCAAGGTGATGATGCCTTCTTACAGCGAGAACATATCTGAGCAGGATGCGTGGCACGTAGTCAATTTCGTGAGAGAACTTCAGAACCCGGGTTCTGTCAAGGAGAATCAATAGAAAATGGATCAGTCCGTAAGCCAGGAGATACTCGCGAAGAGAAACCAGATACCCCGCTGGGTATTCATGGTTTTCATCGCTCTTGCGGTTGTGGGCGCTGGGGCTTTCGTAATTAATGCCAGGGGAGAGAACGCCGAAGAGGTCTGGCAGCTTTTTCTGGTGAATTTTCTTTTCTGGACCGGAGTAGCCCAGGGCGGGCTTGTGTTCTCCTGCATACTGAGGATAACCAATGCCAGGTGGGGAAGGGGACTTCTTCGTATAAGCGAAGGTTTTGCAAGCTTCACTGTGGTTTCTTTAGTGCTTTTGCTGGTTCTTTTTCTCGGAAAGGAATTTATCCTTCCTTACGCATCTCATCACTACCACAGCCCCAAGGACATATGGCTCAACATAAATTTCGTAATGGCGAGAAACGTAGTGGGTTTCGCAATCCTTCTCGTCCTGAATTATTTCTACCTTAAAACATCCATTGAGCAGGATCTTAAGGGCAAGGAAAACATCGTCAGGTTAAAGAAACTGGCCCCCGCGGTAATTGGGGTCTACGCTATTGTCTTTTCCCTTTTTGCCTGGGACTTCATGATGTCGCTTGATCATCACTGGTTCAGCACGCTTTTCGGACCCTACTATTTTATGGGAAGCCTTATAGCCGCCATAGGAGCGACAATAATACTTTCGGTTCCCATCAAACGTCACCTGGGACTCGACAGCTACCTCTCGCTCCATCATTACTGGGACATGGGGAAGATACTTCAGGGCTTTTCTCTTTTCTGGGTTTATCTAATGTTCTCCCAGCTTCTTACGATCTGGTACGCGAACATGCCGGAAGAGACCGGGTTTGTGATAAAAAGGGTAGTGGACGAGCCTTTCCGCTCGTTTGCCTGGGCTGTCCTAACTTGCTGTTTCATATTTCCTTTTGTCTCCCTGCTGCCCCGTAGCCACAAGATAGTCACCCCGATAGCCGTTTTTATCGCTACGGTTTCTTTCTCGGGTCTTTGGATGGATAAGTTCCTGCTGGTTATTCCGTCGCTTACCGACGAGCTGATTTTCGGTATCAATCACTTTCTGATCACCTTGGGTTTTCTCGCGGGATTCGTGGCGACATTTCTTCTGTTTATAAACAGGTTCCCGGTAATACCTTTCGGTGACCCTTACTTTGACGGCAAATCGAAAGGTGGAGGACATTAAGATGAAGCTTACTCCTGAGCAGCTCGACAAACTAACCTTGTTTTTCGCCGTGAATGTTGCTGTAGGTGTCGCGGCTTTCATAGGCATAGTGGCGACCGTTGCGCTTTTCGGTACCAAGATAGCCCCCTTGATGGGCAAACTTCCCTGGTAATTTCTACCTTCCTCCAGTTTCACGTGAACAAGGTTCAACGAAACGTCATCTGTTCTTTGTTGCTGACAGTCATGTTGGTTTCGGCTCCGTACTCGCAGGCATATTACGGACTACTCTCGAAAGAGAAAGCGATGAAAGAGCGGATTGTGAGTTTATACTCGATCTTTACCCCGGGAGTTGTTCAAGGTTTTAAGGGTGTGTCTCCGTATGTGAAATACGTAAAATCGGGACTGGAAAAAAGCAAGGAATTCGCAAAGTCGGGGTATTCCTCCTCCTTGCGCGGGATCAGATATAGCTACGAGAAAAGAAAAGACGGATTGTATTATGTAACGGTTGCAAAAGAACATGCGGTTCCGGTTCTATCTAGTGCAAAAGGGTACACAGGAAGCATCGCAAACCTTCCAACCATCTTGCCTATTCTTGCTCAAAGCAAATGGATTGACTATCTCAAAACATTGACGACCGAGGCTACAAGATTTGATAAGGCATTGGACGCCAAGTATGCAAAGGATGCACTAGGCGGAGGCAACCACAGGCTGTTTGACGGAGGACACACCCTCGGAGGAGCTTGGTCGAACATCGCCGAGATGTGCTCTAAAACCGGATGTTCAACCAGAGAGCAAGTCAACGGGTACTTCGGGGCTTTATGGAAAGACGCTATCACCCCGAAAGGGTTACCTTTCATGACTATGGAAAAGCAGACCTACGATTCGTTGGCTAACAAGTTGAGCAGTTACGGAATCAGCAAGAATTGGACTTACGACGCTTTATCTTATGACGCTATGCAGGTACTCGGGGCAGGAATATCGGCGGCTGCAGTTGTGTATTTCCTGAAAACAGAGCAGATTGAGGAATTGTCTCAAGCTCTCGGTGCAATGGGGATTGTAAGCGTTGTTTCCGCCAACCCGCTTTTGGCTTTAGTTACGATTTCCTCCTTTGCATATGCAATTGCGACCGGAACCGACCTGAATGCCAAGGCCGCAGCAGAAGGGGTCGTAAAAAGTTCGATCATCTCCGGGACGCTTGTCTTGCTTCCCGGGACGTTTTTGTTGCAGGTAACAGCCGCGGTAGCGATTGCCGTTCTGCTCGAAAAAACTATGAAGGACGAGAACTACGAATTTGCCAAGGACTACGCAATGGAAAAAATTAATGAGTTGAAGACCTGGATTCCAGATATTCAAAAAGAGGCGAATGCGTGCCCCTGTTTGTGCAGTTCCCCGAAGTATAAACCTGCTGAAACCGGATATAATTTCCACGCGGGTTTTGTTCTTCCGCTTTTTTCATAAGAACATCTGTTAAGGAGTTTCCCATGTACAAAGAAGCCGAAATAAAACTGAGGGTAATCCTCGGAGACGACAATATTCCCGAAGAGATTCTCTGGGAAGCTTCACAATCTCAGGAACCGGGAGAAAAACGCTGTGAGGCGGTTTTTCTCTCCATGTGGGATGCCGAGAAGAAAGAATCTCTGGTAATAGATCTTTGGACCAAGAAAATGGAAGTAGGAGAGATGGGCTATCATTTTTACTATACGATGATGAAGATGGCCGATACTTATGAAAGGGCTACCTCGCAGGGCCGGGTATCGCGCAAAATGAGAGAATTTGCAGGCGAGTTCGCCGAAATGGTCAAGGAGTCTTTTGAGGAACAGGAAAATTCCTGACCCAACTGTTTTCATTCCGAAGACGCTTGTTTCACACCTAAGCAATGGTTCTATCAGTCCGGTGGAATCTGGATTATCAGCATCTTTGATGCCTTGCGGCGCGGGAAACGCCGCTTCGGCGTGACGTTTCCCGAATCTGCTGCGACCCGAAGGATATCAGTAAAATACTCTCACGGCGATGAAGGCGAAGAAAAAGCCTACGCACCATAGAAGTACGGACAACCAGTATATCCAGACGCTTGTCTTTCGCAGTTTGCCACACGCCATCGCCTGCGCCGGATCAATCGGACACGAAGCATTTCTTGACCGCCAGAGCGCAGCTCCCGCGACTAGGATCATCGCGCCAGAGATCCCAAACGTCCAGATTTTGTATTTTGACAACGCGATCAACCAGGGAGCGCTTCCCACGAGTCCCGCAAGGGCCGCACCGGCCCCGAGCGTCACTAGTAACGCGGGCAGAGCGCAACAAACCAGCGTTCCCACGGACGTAAGCAGACTGACCGCGGGAAGAAGACCCTGATTCACTCCGTAGTCGGAATTGGGGTTATCCATGTTCGCACCCCCTGTCTATGGCGGCCACGTTGTATCCGGAGTCCGTGATAAGCTTCGTGAGCGTCGTATCGTCAATGGTCAGTCCCGGCTTCATGGCGACTGCTACCAAGCCTTTGCCGAGATCAACCTTGATACCCGCAACGTCGTCGCGTTTCAGGAAGATTTTTTCCAGGGAACGTGCGCAGAAATCGCAGACAAGCCCGTTGACCTTGATATTGATAGTGTCTTCACAGGGTGTGTTCTCCATGTTGCCGGCAGCGGTGGAGGGTTCCACCACTTCACCTTCATGGTTATGTCCGTGTTCTTCATGTGCCGCTTGGCTGTGGAACGTGAAGAAAAGGGTCATAAACGCAATTGCAATAGTTAATGTTTTCATGATTTTCTCCTTAAAATCTGATTATTAAGTTAAACAAAATCTCGCCTTTGTCGCTGATTCCGACCTCGCCGAGATACTCGTTTTTAAACATTCGCACGAAAGGCGTAAAAGAGATTCTATCTCCCTTGCCCGTGATATGGTCAACCTGCAGCATGAGCCACGCGTGAACATCGTCGTAGTCCCCGAGATAAGGGGCGATTCCCACTCGCGCTTTCTGTCTGAAGAACTTGTTTATATCTCTTGCGTAGTGAGCGCGGGTCTCATAACTCGTAAAATACCGTCGATTTTCCCAATCAAAGGCGATATCGGTAAAGGCGGCGGGTTGGGTTTCGCCGTCGGGTAACCCTAGATCACCGTAGGCCATGCCTAAACCGCCTTTAAGATAAAAGTTTGCCTGCGAAGCCGGCGCATTGTGGCGTTTCACCAGATAGTTAAGCTGCACGCCGTGGAACTGCCAACCTTCGGCACGCCAGTATTCGGCCCTGTATCCCACTGAATATCTGGCCGTCGGCGAATAGTGAACGTGAAGAGAATGTGCGTTCTTCTCGTTTTTCTGCATGATCGTCCAGCCGCCCGGATATGAAACCGGACGGGACAGGGACTGGGAAGCGTATCCCAGCAGGACCACGCAGCATAAAGCGAAAACTGTTGATTTCATGTTTCCTCCTGAATATCGATTATAGCCTGGCGACGCCTAAGCGAAGCCGTTTATAGCGCGCGAGGGCGCAGTTTGCTCAGGAGAGGTGTTTTGGAGGTTGAAAGGGGGTTTCGATCTGGCGGGAGGGCGAAAGCTGATCGGCAGGAATTCCGACAACTACTCTCTTGTCATGATCTTTGGATTTCTGAACCGGTAAGGCGTTTATCTGGACGCAATGCTGACAATCACAACCATTGCATTGGTCAGAACTTTGATCTTCCGAATCTTTTGTTTCATGGCAAGGCATGTCCATGTCGGCGTCCATCTGCATTTCGGCGGAAGCCTTATCCATTTCCATTGGACATGTGGAGGAGGCGTTTGCCATACCGCCGACGAACAATACAATGAACGTCACAAATAGCGTTACCGTCTTCATAAGATCCATACCCTGATTATAATCTATTGAATGTCAGTTCAAGTTTCAAGGGCAACAGTTCGAAGAAACATATTCCATCCGGCTACTTGCGAAGCAACCAAGAGCTGACACACTGGTTCTTATCTGAATTCGGGTATTACCTCTTTTGCGAAAAGCTCTATTGTTTTCGGATTCATCACGTCGGAGAAGAAAATCGTGTATTTAGATATTCCCTTCTCCATGTCCGCGTTGATCTTTTTTACGCAGTCTTCGGGAGCTCCCACGATTCCGAGTTTTTCTATGTTTCCAAAAAATCCGTAGCGTCTCTGGGCCTTCTCGAGTTTTTCAGGGAGATCTTTTCTGTCTTTGACCAGAACACAGACGGTCTGCTGGGATATCGTTATATCTTCTACGCTTCTCCCGACTTCTTCGCAGTGCCCCCGGAGTATTGAGTATTTGCGGTCAAAGTCGATTGCGCTTGACGCGGGGCAGTTCCATTCATCGGCGAGTTCTGCCACTGCTCTTAGAAGAAGCTTTTCTCCAGAACCTCCGATGCATACAGGAATGTGAGGACGCTGAACAGGCTTAGGGTTGCACGGCGCGTTCTTCACACTGTAATGTCTACCAGCGAAAGTGGCAGTTTCATCCGTCCACATCAGTTTGAGTATCATGACCGCTTCTTTCAGCATCTCTACTCTTTCTTTCGTTGGAGGGAAGTCATATCCGTAGGCGCGGAATTCCTCTTCAAACCACCCGGCCCCTATTGCGAATTCCACTCGTCCGTTACTTATTACGTCAAGCGTTGAAGCCATCTTGGCAAGCAGCGGAGGGTGTCTAAGCAAATTGCAGAGCACCATCGTTCCGAGCTTTACGTTCTCCGTTACGGTCGAGAGGGCGGACATGAGCGTCCAGGGTTCATAGATGTCGATTCCTATTATTCCTTGACCTAGAACATGATCGTAGAACCAAACAGAATCATATCCGAGTGAATCGCATAGCTGTGCCGTAGTTTTTATCTCTTCAAAATCTATTTTCTGCTGTCTCAGCATTACTCCGAACTCGGTTTTGCCCATTGGTTCTGTCTCCGTTTCTGATATCTAGTCGCATCTGGATAACGTACGGGTAAATTATCCCTTTGGTCCTAGGTGCTGTAAATACTGTGGAAGTTTTTAACTTGGTTCCTAGGCGCATATATGGTTGCGTGCGAGTACGCTGTTATATGCTGTGATAATGGTAACTAAAGCAGCTCTTAGATACATTTTTAAGCTAATGTACGGTTTCTGGAACTCGCTTCACGGGCTATTCTACTGATCTCACTGATCCTACTTTTCATACTGAGACAATCCGTTCATAGTAATTGTGGCCCGACCCCCCGTTGCCTCGTAGAAATTATACTTGCTATTGTCGCTGTCATCATTCGGGTTGCTGAACCATGATATATCATTGCTCAGGCTATCAAGCCGCTCCTTTGTGGCGGGATGATCTGAATCAATGAGAAAAATTACCGCCACGCGAAAGTCCTTTTGCGAGTCAACGCTGTTAGGAATACGTTCGCCGTGGTCACTCACGAGATCATCAATTGTATAAGTGATGATCTCCGTTGCTTCAAATACCAAAAATCCATCTTCCGTAATAACTATGTTATCAGACTCGTCAAGCGCCCAAACGGCGTCTTTTGCAACTAGCCAAGGGGGGACATCTTCAGGCGGCAGAAAGCCAGCAAGGTACAATTCCATCGGACTATAGAGGATAGAGTAGGATGAGTATCCCAAAGGGGAGAAAACTCCGGCTGTATAGCGGCCGTCCCCTAGATCGACCAAGTCTTGTTTTCTGAATCCACCGAGTTGGCCGAACACACTGCTGAATCCCCAATGCCCACCAATACCAGTACCAGCATCCACTACTATGTCGTTGTTGTCCCATTGATGCATTAGCTCGTGCAGTATTGGTCCTTGGCTTATACCATCGTGTTCCGTTAAATGAACAAGAGCTAGAAGATTTTCCGAATCCCCCCAACCAGATACGGAGTGAACATCTTGACCGATTCCTTGCACCTTGTTCCTTGTTTGATAAAAGCCACCGGCATAATTCCGTACCAAGTCTTCGCCCCTGTTCACATTAGAGATAACAAGAATGAAATCGAAGACGTCTTCAAAGTGTTCATAAAAACTGATTACATATGATCTCATATCTAAATAATCAGCGGTAAGACTAGCATCGATTGGAAAGACAAATATATTGTCGTTGTAGATTTGGGCTTCCCTATCGATGGTGAACAGGAAATCATCAAAGGATACGGTGACACCTCTTGATTCAAGCTCAGCAATATCCGTATTGATAGCAGATAGGGTGAGGAGATTATCCCTCAGATCAATTGTATCGTTCTGATTCAACCCCGAATTGGTGACTAAGGGAGAAATTTCCGTGATTTTGTTGTATCTCAAGTCTAGCATATTCAATTTGTTCAGGCTTGTTAATGGAGACAAATCCGTGATATTATTGCCGTTCAGGTATAGATCCGTTAGCTCAGTTAGATCAGAAAGTGCTGTTATATCTTGTATGTTCTGATTAGGAAGAGAGAGATATTCCAGCTTGTCTAATCCACTTAAAGGCGAAAGATCGGATACCTGCCCGCGAGCGTTAGATAAAAGCAGTTTTTCCAGGTTTACAGCATGTTGCAGACCTTCCAGGCTGCTGGCAGCTGAACTTAGTTGCAGTCCTTCTAATGTGGCCATGTCGTCTTTGTAAATTGGGTCGCCGGATGTTATTCCGAGTTGTATCCCCACTTCCGCTCGCAATGTGGCATCTGGAATATTTACTGATGGCAAGGTTGGTTTTACCGTTTGCGGAATAGCGGTTGGTTTTACCGTTTGCGGAATAGCGGTTGGCTCTACCGTTTGCGGAATAGCGGTTGGCTCTACCGTTTGCGGAATAGCGGTTGGCTCTACCGTTTGCGGAATAGCGGTTGGCTCTACCGTTTGCGGTGGTGAATTCTCACTACTTCCGCAGCCCACGAAACCGGTTACTATAATCAGCACTAAGAATATTGATGAGTATTCTGGAACTATTCCAAAGAATGAATATTGATTCCTCTGTTTATTCAAAATCGGATCGGACTCTCCATTCTCAAACATATTACAAAAATTAGTACTAACCTTTTAGTACTAATTTTTAATGGTAACATGTCGGTGTGGAAATAAAAGGTATGAAAGGAGGGGTGAGACACACCGATTGAGACAACCGGATTCCTGCCAACGCCAGCCCCGTTCCGGTAATGCAGCAATCTCCAGAACTTTCTTTGCCAGTATACGCGGATGTAGCCTCACCATGACGGGTTCCCGGCTCGGAGACGCTTTCATAGGGGTCGCCATGATACTGGGGGACAACAACGGGAGGTTCCCCTCTACAGGTCCGGGTGCGAATCTTCGCAGACGGGAAAGTTCCTGCTGTCTTCAGCATAAGCGCGCACTTGAAGACCTTAAGATCGGATCATGATGACTAAGAGCATTTCTATGGGTTGATTTGTCTGAGATTGGGGAAATAAAAATTCGCAGGATGTTCACTGTTCTGCTTCTTTATGCTATCATTACGGGCGACGGGGAAACAGAGAGCTGACGGCTACCGCGGAGCTTTCTACCGCCTGTTTTGAAATAAGGAAAATCCGTTTCTTCTTAAATTTGCAATCCTGAGGTTTCCAATGAAAAACGCAGTTGTTTTCGCTTTATGCCTTATTTTCGCTTTGATTGCTTTTCCCGGGGAGGGACACCCTCATTCCGATCCCGAGCATAACAAAAATACGTCCGCTGATTCGAGCGGTAAAAAAGAAAGGAGAAAACCAATGGTTCTGATTACAACTTCGCAAGGCGATATAAAACTTGAACTTTATGAAGAAAAAGCACCGATTACGGTAGCGAATTTTCTTTCCTATGTGGAAGAGGGCTTTTTTGACGGCACCATATTTCACAGGGTGATAAATAATTTCATGATACAGGGCGGGGGTTTCAGTGCGGACATGAAACAGAAGCCGACTAAAGCCCCGATAAAAAACGAGGCCGACAACGGGCTTAAAAATGACCGTGGTACCATAGTAATGGCCCGGACCGCCGTTGTGGACTCCGCGACATCGCAGTTTTTTATAAATCACGGAGACAACACTTTTCTTAACCATGGTGCGCGTGATTTTGGTTATGCGGTGTTCGGAAAAGTGGTTGAGGGAATTGAGATTGTTGACAAAATCGCCGCCGTTAAAACCAAACCGGGGGATGTTCCCGTTGAAACGGTTTCTATTTTGTCCATAAAGACCGTCAATTAGCGAACGGTCTCTTTTTTCGTGTCGGAAAAAATTACTTACAAAAGCGCCGGTGTTGATGTAGAGGAAGGCGAGAGGTTTGTGCGGCTGATAAAACCTCTTGTCGAGTCAACCTACGGCACAAGGAAAGTAAGCCCGCTCGGGGGTTTTGCGGGTGCTTTTCCGCTTGATGTGGGAGCTTTTCGCAACCCCATGCTCGTATCCGCAACAGATGGCGTCGGCACGAAGCTCAAAACAGCTTTCTCGGCACGTAAATTTGATACGATAGGCATAGACCTAGTCGCAATGAGCGTTAACGACGTGATTACGTGCGGTGCGGAACCACTGTTTTTTCTTGACTATCTGGCTACCTCCAAGCTGCACTCCGAGCAGGCGACGGAGGTGGTGAAAGGCATCTGCGAGGGATGTATCCAAGCGGGGTGTGTGCTTATGGGAGGTGAGACGGCGGAAATGCCAGGATTTTACGCTCAGGGCGAGTTCGATCTGGCGGGTTTTTGCGTCGGAGTGGTGGAAAAAGATCTCTATATTGATGGCGCCAGGGTAGGGCTCGGCGACGCGGTCATCGGATTTGCTTCAAGTGGTCTTCATTCAAACGGTTATTCTCTTGCGAGAAAAGTGCTTTTTGATATCGGAGGCTACTCAATGGACTCAAAACCCGAAAGCCTCTCAAAACCGCTTGGAGAGGAGCTTCTTGAGCCTACAGTCATATATTCAAAGGTCGTCCTCGGGCTTTGCGGGAAATTCGATATAAAGGCTCTTGCCCATGTAACGGGCGGCGGGATTCCGGGAAACCTCTCAAGAGTTATTCCTGACGGACTTTTCGCCGCGATTCAAAGCCAGAGCTGGCCTGTTTCTCCCGTTTTTGATCTGATAATGAAGACCGGAAACATAAGCCGCGACGAGATGTACTCGACATTTAACTGCGGGGTGGGAATGATAGCTGTACTGCCGCGGGAGCAGGCCGAAGAAACGATTTCCTTCACGCGGGATCTCTCCGAGAGGGCTTACCTTATCGGCGAGATAAGAGAACTGGACACCACGGGTGGCAAGGTCCGTATTCTCTGAGAAGGCGGGTTCAGTTGTAGTATCTTCTTACCCAGGTTGGAAGCTTGTAATCGAAAGTGGCGGGTATTTTGAGCTTTTCTTCCTCCCAGCTCTCAGGAAAGGGGTTATAAGGGGAAGCCGTTCTTATTGTCCGTAGCACTTCCCTGTCCAGGTTCTCAAACCCCGAAGACTGAATTATCCTGACGTTTTCAAGATATCCGTCTTTTGTTAGCGTGAAAACGATCCTGATATTTCCCTGTTCCCTTCTTACCTGCGATTCCTTGGGATATTTCCAGACTTGGTAAATTCTCTCTTTTAGCTTCGTGAAATAGGAAATGTATTTGTATTCCGTCGTGTTGAGATCAACTGTGATTTCCTTTTCAACGTTTTTGGTTCCCAGAAGCTGCTCTTCGGTATTATAGTCGAAGGGAACATCCGTTATTTTGGGGTTGATAATCTTCGAAGCGGAAGCACCGGGGCTGTTTCTCGACAGTTCGTTGGGGTTGGTCTTTGTTTTCCGGGGCTTGTTTTCTTCTCCCTTGGGTATAATGGCGACCCGGTCTTTTTCAGGGGAGAACCTTTCCGTGCTCCTTTCGTGTTCTCCGGGGTCAACGGCTCCCGCAGGTTTTCTTTGCGGCGTGTTTTTCTTTGTCGTCCTGGGGATAGATCTTGAGAGTTTTGTCGTCTCGTCTCTCGTGGTTTCTTTTTTCGCCCTGTGGGATTTATCAGCGAGTCTTGACGGTTTGTCAGGGGGTTCTGTTTCTTCGGTAACGGGTATTTCAATAAGTTCTATGTATGTTTTCTCAAGCGTGGACTTAAGACTTTCGGGGTCGGGAAGTATCTCTGCGAAAAGAAGCTGAATCAATATCAGGTTCAGTACGGCTGAGATAAGAAGAAAAACCGGAAAAGGGACCTTTCTGTTCCTGTCCATCGGGGTTACCAGTGTGTCGTCGCGCGCGAGGCGAGATTCGTTTATATTTTCAGTATATTCTGTATAAGAACCCGGGCAAAATCAGCCGTTTTCAGGTCGCCTTGCAGATCCCGGGTCTTGTCACCGCTTGAAAGGGCCATATTGTAAGCCGTTTTTATTTTGTCGGCAGCTTTTCTCATATCCTCTCTTCCCTCCGACTCGGCCAGATGTGTTAGCATCATTACCCCTGACATTATAAGAGCAAGCGGGTTCGCTATTTCGAGTCCCGCTATATCGGGCGCCGATCCGTGCACAGCTTCAAAGACCGAGTATTCATCACTTATGTTGGCTCCGGGAACCACGCCGAGTCCTCCGACAAGGCCGGCGCAGAGGTCGCTCATCACATCGCCGTAAAAGTTCTCAAGCAGCAGGATGTCAAACTGGGTCGGATCCTGAACCAGTCTCATGCACCCCGCGTCTATGATATATTCTTCATACTCGATATCCGGGTACTGTTCGCTTACTTCCCTTGCCTTCCTGAGAAAAAGACCATCCGTAATCTTCATTATGTTGGCTTTATGAAACACCGTTATTTTCTTTCTGTTTCTTCTTTTCGCGTACTCAAAACCCCATTTAGCGATTCTATGGCATGATCTTTCGGTCGCGACTTTCATGCTCATCACGACCCCGGGAGAGACCGTGTTCTCAACGCCGCTGTAAAGGCCTTCCGTGTTCTCGCGCACAATGACTATGTTCACGTCAGAGAATCTGGTCCTCACGCCTTCAATGCTCCGTACCGGCCTTACGGCTGCGTACAGGTCAAGTTTTTTCCTGAGTTCCACGTTTACAGATGAAAACCCGTCTCCTATGGGTGTCATGCAGGGTCCCTTGAGTGCGACTTTATGTTCCCTTATGGCGTCCAAAGTAACTTCAGGCAGCACTTCCCGGTACTTTTCAATAGCCGATACGCCGGCCCTTCTTATGACCCATTCGATCTTGGCTCCGGAAGCCGCGATGACGTTCTTTGTCGCCTCGGTAATTTCCGGACCGATGCCGTCTCCTGGAATTAAAACGATTTTTCTAGCACTCATAATCGGTACGCGTGATACGGTTTGAAAACAGGTTCTGACGAAACATATATGTTTTTATGAAGCAAATTACGTGCCAAAATACCCTCCGTACCTGCATGTCGGCAAGACTTCTGCCGAAACAGAACTCAGGCATTTCAGCCAAGTTTTTTTAGAAGCAATACCCCAACCAAAAGCAGTATGAAAAATATAACCGTAAATAAGTTGAAGTATTTATCGATAAGCAATTTTACCCTCGTTCCGAAAACCGACAGGAGACATGCAATTATCGCGAATCTGGCTGTTCTTCCCACCGCGCAGGCGGCAATGAATGTCGGGAAATCGACTTTGAAGACTCCCGCTGTTACAGTAAACGCCTTAAAAGGTATGGGAGTGAAGGCTCCGGCCAGGACGGCTTCAAACGCGTTTTTAAGATATTTGTCGCTTACCGCGGCGAACGCTTCCGCAGTTATAATATGAGAGAGAAAGAAACTGCCGACAAGCTCCCACACCCAGTATCCTATCAGATACCCTGCTGCCGCTCCCAGCACGGAAAAAACGGAACAGTAAAGAGCGAAACGGTATGATTTTCCGGGGTTTCCGAGACAAAGCGCCATCAGAAGCGGATCAGGGGGTATGGGGAAAAAAGACGCTTCTGTAAAGGAAACAAGGGAAAGTGCCCAGGGACCATGCTTTTTGTCCGCCCAGCCTAAAACCCAGTCATAGAGCTTTTTAAGCATGGTTTTCCAGTTTGTCTCTTAGCTCTTCAAGATATCCATAATCAGTCATATCAAGCTTTATGGGAGTTATGGATACGTAGCCTTCAAGAATGGATGCTATGTCAGAGTTTTCAATTCTCAGAGAATCAAGTTCGTTTCCGCCTATCCAGTAATACTTTTTCCCTCTGGGGTCTGTATTCTCCACTATGGGGGCCTCATAAACCCTTTTGCCCTGACGAGTAACCCGTATTCCTTTTATTTCTTCAAGCGGGAGGTTAGGTACGTTAACGTTGAGAAGGGTGTTTTCAGGAAGACCGGTTTTAAGAACGAATTCCGCGGCCACTCTTGAGTAATGGGCCGCGGTTGAGAACAGAAAGTCTTTTTTCGCCGCAAGCGACACTGCTATGGCGGGAATTTTCATAAGTGTTGCCTCTATCGCGGCGCTTACGGTTCCCGAATACGTTATATCATCTCCCAGATTGGCGGCCATGTTTATTCCGGATACTACGAGGTCAGGTTTTCTGTCACCCAGAATTCCGTTTACGGCGAGATTAATGCAATCCGTGGGAGTTCCGTCCACGGAGAATATTCTCTCTGAAATTTCTTCAATTCTAAGAGGCCTCATCAGGTTAAGCGAGTGACTCGAAGCACTTTGGTCGCGGTCAGGAGCCACTATGTAGACTTCTCCAAGATGGGAGAGGGCGTCTCTAAGGGCTTTTAAGCCTTGTGAGTTCACCCCGTCGTCGTTTGAGAGCAGTATTTTGGCTTTCATGTCTGGGAATGGTCGGGGTGACCGGATTCGAACCGGTGACCCCCGGCTCCCGAAGCCGGTGCGCTACCAAGCTGCGCTACACCCCGAATAAAAGTTCCGGCTAGATTTTAACCCATCAAGGATTTCTCGCAACAGCCAGTTCTAACACAGAGAAAAGTTGCAAAAACAGCGAAGTTTGCCTGAGAACCGGACTTGTGAATTTGATTTGGTCGGGGTGACCGGACTTGAACCGGTGACCCCCGGTCCCCCAGACCGGTGCGCTACCAACTGCGCCACACCCCGTAGTGAAAAGAAACCGGGTCAGAAACAAGAGGAACATAAAATGACCCGTTTAGAGATCTTCTCTCAGGGATTTTAACCCATTTAGGATTTCGCGCAACAGCACTTTGTCTGTATACAGAGGGGCTATATTACCGCTTCCGCTTTTTTCATCCTTAAGTCTTTTCTGCACTCCGGCTATGGTGAACTTCTGGTTGTGAAGCAGGTGCTTTATCTTGTGAAAGAGGTGAATTGTGTCTTTGTCGTAAAGTCTCTGGGACTTCCTTCTGATAGGGCTTACCTCTTTGAACTCGGTTTCCCAGTACCTAAGGACATAGGGCTTTACTCCTATGATCTCGCTTACTTCTCCTATCTTGAAATAAAGCTTGTCCGGCAAAGACAGACCTGAAAGCATTTCAGACATGTTTATATTATCATTTCAATAGCAAGAAAAAGTCAAGATATAATTATGTCAATCAGTTATAAGACACCTTTAAAGGACTTTCTATGTATAGGGCAGGGCCCCAGATTTCGTAGAGCGCCGAAATGTTCTTTTGTGGGGTACCCCTTGTGACGCGAAAAGCCGTATCCGGGATATTCCTTTTCAATTTCGGTCATGATACGGTCTCTTGTAACTTTTGCGACAATAGAAGCGGCTGCTATGGACGCACACTTTGAGTCGCCCTTAACTATCGCCTTTTGTTCGATCTTAAGGGAAGTTTTCGAGTTTCCGTCTATGAGAACGCGATCCGGTTTTTTTCGCAGGGCCAAGACGGCTTTTTCCATCGCGAGAAGCGACGCCTGCAGAATGTTTATGCGGTCAATCTCCGCAGCCCCGGTTATCCCGACCGAATACGCGAGGGCTTTTTCCCGGATCTGTTCGAAAAGCTCGTTGCGCCTTTTCTCGGAAAGCGTCTTTGAATCCCTGAGTCCGTGAATAGGCCGGTTCTCATCAAGTATGACGGCGCCTGCAACAACCGGCCCCGCGAGACATCCTCTTCCGGCTTCATCAACGCCGGCCACAATTCTCCCGGATTCTACAAATTCATCCTCAATATGTAGAAGACAGTCTGATTCAGGCAATTTCTGTATTATGTGAGCCCGTAGTTTTTTAGTTCTCTTTTCAGTTTTTCGAGATTTTCTCCCGAAAGCTCATAAAGCGGTGCTCTTATCTCTGGACTGATTTTTCCCATAACGGCCAGGGCAGCCTTTACGGGTATCGGGTTTGATTCCACGAAGAGAACCCTGCTTAGCGGAAAAAGGCGGTAGTGAAGCTCTTTAGCTCTCTCAAATTCCCCCCTGGCAAAAGAATTGTACATTTCCGATACGTCCGCGGGGGCTATATTAGCCGTTACGCTTATAAACCCCTTGGCCCCGACTGTTAAAAGAGGGTAGTTAACCGCGTCGTCTCCCGAGAGAAGAATCAGGTCCTCTCCGCAGAGAAAAATGATTCTGCTTGCCTGCTCGAGTGAACCCGAGGCTTCCTTGATGCCGATTATGCTCTCGCAGTCGCAAAAAAGTCTCTCCACGGTCTCCGGTTCTATGTTTACGACCGTGCGCCCAGGCACGTTGTAAAGTATCAGGGGAACAGATGTTTTGTCGGCGATGGCACGGAAATGCCTATAGATGCCTTCCTGGGTCGGCTTGTTGTAGTAAGGCGTTACCAACAAGGCTGCGTCTGCACCGACATCTCCTGCAAATTTCGTGAGTCGTAAGGCTTCCTCGGTGCTGTTTGATCCCGTGCCCGCGACCACGGGAATCCTTCCTCTTACTGTTTCCACGGTGAATTTTATTACTTCTTGGTGCTCAGCGTGAGAAAGGGTAGGGGATTCTCCGGTGGTTCCGACCGGAACTATACCGTGGGTTCCGCTGTCTATGTGGAATTCTATTAACTCTTCGAGCTTTCCGTAGTCAACAGCGCCGTCTGTAAACGGTGTTACTATCGCTACTATTGAACCGTGTATCAATTTTTCTCCGTCCAAAAAAGCTATACCCTAACTTTTTTCCCGCAGGAAGAACAGAAGGCGCTTGTCACGGGAATTTTTACTCCGCAGTGCATGCAGAAAAAAGTTTCTCCACCGGGTGCGGAAAGTTCAAGGGTTTGCGCCATTACCTCTTCAAATTTCCCGGCGAGCTCCTCAAACTCTTTTCTGTATTGCTGATGAAACCTTATCACGTCTTCTGAGTCGACTGTTTTTATTTCAAGCTTGAGCCCTTTAGTTCTGGTGGAACCGAACTTGTGGTGCGTTATGGTATCAAGCTCTATGTCTCGAAGGACATTCGCTTTGGAACTGTTTTTAAGTATCAGAACTCTTTTTTTCGTAAGCATGAGGATGCTTCTGAAAAAAGTGTTTCTGTCTACCCACGCCCTCGGTTTGTGTGTGCAGCTAAGGGTCTGAACCGTGAGCAGCACAGGGCCGTCTTCCCCGATCAGTTCCTTTAGGTCTTCAGGGTCAATCCTCGACGGCGCAAGGAAAAAATCCGAAAGCTTTTTCCAGATACCTCTCTCAGACATGGTTTCGAACCAGAAGCTCTGCTATCTGCACGGCGTTAAGCGCCGCACCCTTTCTTAACTGGTCTCCGCTCACCCAGAGAGAAAGACCATTTTCGACCGTGTAGTCCTCCCTGATTCTTCCGACGAAACAGTCGTCTTTTCCGGAACTTTCAACCGGCATCGGGTAGTCAAGATTCTCCGGGTCGTCAACTAGCGAGACTCCGGGGAAATTCCTTATAGCCTCCCTGGCTTCCTCCACGGTCACTTTTCTCTCCGTCTCAAGGTTAAGTGAAACTGAGTGGGACCGGAAAACCGGAACCCTCACGGTTGTCGCCGTGAGGAATATTGAATCATCTCCCAGTATTTTACGCGTTTCGTTATGAAGTTTCATTTCTTCCTTCGTGTAGCCGGTTTCCGTAAAAGAGTCTATGTGCGGGATTACGTTAAAGGCTATTTGGTGGGGAAACGTGTTTGTGTCCTGCGCGGGTCCTTCATTCTCCGCCCAGCTTCGCACCTGGCTTTCAAGTTCGGCTATTCCCCCGGCTCCCGCGCCCGAAACTGCCTGAAAACTTGTCGCGACCACTCTTTTTATTCTTGATACGTCATAAATGGGCTTAAGGGCCATGAGAGTTACCGCAGTCGTGCAGTTGGGGTTTGCCACTATTCCTTTTTTCGTGTGAAGAGAGGCCGCTTGGGCATTTATTTCAGGTATTACGAGAGGGATTTCAGGATCCATGCGAAACGCAGAACTGTTGTCGATAACCACCGCTCCGCTTGCAACAGCACAGTTCGCGTATTCTCTGCTTCTTTCAGAGCCTGCGGAGAAAATTGCTATGTCTATGCCGTCAAATGAGTCCTTACCCAGCACCGAAACGGTTACGTCTTTTCCACCGAAACTGTATTTTCTCCCGCGGGAGCGCTCAGAAGCAAGAAGGCGAAGTTCTCCTACGGGGAAATTTCTTTCCGCAAGTATCTGCATCATCTCCTGTCCCACAGCGCCCGTGGCGCCGGCTATCGCCACGTTGTATTCTTCTTTCTTTGTCATTTCTCGATTATTTCGCCCGGTTGCGATATCTGGATTCGATTCTGCTTACCTTTTCTATGTTTTCCCTCTCAGAGGGGTCCGGTTTGCTCCGGAACCATGCATCAAGGATTTCCTTTGCTACGTCAGAGGATATTAGACGCAGGCTCAAGGCGAGTATGTTCGCATCATTCCACATGCGCGCGCCTGCGGCTGTCTTTGAGTCTGTACACAAAGCCGCCCTTATTCCCGGAACCTTGTTTGCGGCAATGCTTACCCCGGTTCCCGTTGAGCAGAACAGAATCCCCTGGTCGCACTCTTTCTCAGAAACCCTCTCGGCCACCTGTTCTGCGACTTCCGCCCATTCAACATTCTCGTCCGCAAGGGGTCCGAAGAGTTCAACTTCCATGTCTCTTTTCCGAAGCTCCTGTATTACCTCGTCTGTGAGGGCGTTTTTTTCATCACTTCCAACGGCGATCTTCATTCTTACGGGTCTCCTTCTTCAGAATTGTGCGTTCTTCCCAACCCGTTTAAAAAGCAAACTTAAGCTTTAACAGGGGTTGGGATTCTAAAGGTCCCGAATCGAAAAACATACCGATTCATTTTTATATAAGTCTATACCATAATATGGCGGCAACATCACGAGGTAGAGCAATCTTCTACAGCTGTTGCCCTAAGAAGCGGTTTTGCCCATCTGACCCAGTTCACTGGTGATAATGATTCGCCTGAATCTTTGAGAAAAGTGATATTGTTGGATGTTTGTATGTGTTTAATAGGGGTGAATTACTCTACTGAGAATTCTTTCTCAAACAGAGTAATTCCAAGGTAGCAAGGAACCGAATCACTTGATAACGGCAGGCAGATTTTCGGTAATATCTCCGTACCTTGCGCATGTGGTTTCCGCCTACACGCCATTTGACGAACTCAACGTAATGATTGTATATAACTTCCTAATGATTAATCTTTAATCGAGACTGACTAGAGGGTTCAATATCGACTAGAACCGTACCCAACCCTGCTAAAAAGTTGGTGGATTCATCCGGTTGGTTACAGATTCTCTTCAATTTTGAAATACTCTAAGTGCACGACGTTGTAGAGCGTCCTGCCGTCAGAACAAGATCAAAAACTTGAACAAGGAGTAACAGACATGTTTCACCGGCGAGAGTCAAAGGGTTACATTGGTGCCGGCAGTTCCCGGTATCGTAAGTTTGGCAGGGGCTGTGCGGTCTACCGAGAAAGTCGATGGTTGCGGTCATGCAGTCGCCTCGGCGCTCTTCTTCTTGTTTTTGCAATGCTGACGCTGCTTTCCTGCCTGGACGACAGCCCGAGCACCATTGCCGACAAGCTCAAGAAGAATGCCGAGGAGTTCGAGTATACCATTGGGAAAACCGGCGGGGTCCTGACGCTTGCGACTATCTCCGAACCGCTTACCCTGAACCTGGCTCTTGCGGACGACTCAGGGTCGTCGGGCGTCCTGGGGTATCTCTTCGAGGGATTGACCGAGACCTCGTGGCTGACCGACCAAGTCGAACCGGCACTGGCCGAGTCCTGGACGCACTCGGATGATGGCCTGACCTGGACCTTCTCCCTGCGCAAGGATGTGACGTGGCAGGACAGAACACCTTTCACGGCGCACGATGTGGAGTTCACCTTCAATCGCATCATATACAACGAGGAAATAAATGCCAGCGGTCGGGCGGCGTTTAACTTCCGGTTTCTGGATGACCCTACCAGGGAGGCGAAGATGACCGTTACGGCGCTTGATGACTATACGGTCCGGTTTGTCTTACCGGTGCCGTTTGCTCCATTCCTCCGCTCCATGGGTACCGCGATCTATCCCAAACACATCCTCGAGCGTTACGTGAACGACGGTACTTTCAACGAGATATGGAACATTGACACGGACCCGACCGAAGTCATCGGCACCGGTCCCTTTACCATCGAGCGCTATGATCCCGGCGACCGCGTGGTCCTGCGACGTAACCCGAATTACTGGCTTAAGGATGATGCGGGCAACCTCCTTCCGTACCTGGAGAAGATCGTTCATCTTATCGTTCCCGATTTGGAGACTGAACTCGCCAAGTTCAAGGCCGGAGAGGTGGATGTTCATGGCGTGCTGGGTGAGGAGTTCGCGGAACTTGAACCGCTGCAGGCGGAAGGGAATTTCACGATCTACAAGCGAGGTCCCGGTTTCGGGTCGACGTTTCTGACCTTCAACATGAATTCTGGCACGAACCCGGACACGGGGGATTCCTATGTGGTACCGAACAAGCTTAAGTGGTTCCGGAATAAGGAGTTTCGCAAGGCTGTCGCACGTAGCGTTGACAAAAATGCGATCATACGCGACGTACAGCATGGACTCGGCTACCCGCAGTGGTCATCCATAAGTCCGGCTGCGGGTGACTTTCACAATCCCGATGTGCGACGGTACGAGTACGACATCGCCGAAGCCAACCGCATCCTCGATAGTCTCGGCTGGATGGATACTGACGGGGACGGGGTTCGCGAAGATGAGGCAGGCAATACGATCGCATTCTCGCTGGTAACCAACACCCAAAACAGCGTACGTGAAAGAGTCGGAATGATCATCCAACAAGGTCTCAAGGAGATCGGCATCAAGGCGGATTACAGACTGATCGAGTTCGGCGACCTCGTCTCCCGGTTAACCAGTTCATACGACTGGGAAGCTATGGTCGTCGGCCTCGGCGGCGGAACGGACCCGCATAGTGGCATTGTTCTCTGGCACAGCAGTGAGAACCTGCACCTGTGGTATCCGAACCAACAACAACCGGCGACGGACTGGGAAGCCGAAATAGACCGCCTTTACGTGAGGGCGAGCCAGGAACTGGAACGTAGCGAACGCGTAGCACTCTACCACCGCGCTCAGGAAATCGCTGCCGAGAACTTGCCGCTTATCTACACGACACATCAGGAACGGCTGAGCGCGGTCCGAAACATCTTTGGCAACATGACACCCACGTTGTACGGACTTTGGGATATTCGCTACCTCTATCGAACTGATCTATAGCAGCGATCCTGAGTCTGAGGACAACGATGATTCCAGGTGCCCACAGCGGGAGCGGAGGTCCGGCTTTTGTTCAGGAGATGACTATCTACAAGAGGGTTTCCTATCCTTGGGGACTTATACGTTTACCTAGCCGCCCCGTTGCCAACAGGCTTCCGGCGGCGCGCCGGGTCCGGTGGCGCGACAGCGGAAAACAAGGCGCGGGCGGCCTGCTCTGGCGTCGCATTCAATTTTATAATCCGGGACTCAGGACGGCCCCGCTTCTGTTCCTTTTTCCGTTTCATAAGAGATGCCTTTCATTCGGTATCGTTTGCTGCTCCCTAGTCATCATTCTCTATGAGCGCTATTTCTTCATCCGTCAGGTGGTAGAGCGCATACACTACCTTATCGATCTGGTGGTCCATAGCGTGAATCTGGCGCTGGATGGCCGTTCGATCATGGCCGACCGTCACCGTTGCTAGTTGCCGGTGGAGCAACCCTATCTGTTCAACGAAACCCACCAGTTGCCTGTAGCGGGCGCGTTCATCGGGCACAGATAAATTGATTGCGTAAATCGGCAGTGTCCCGACATATTGTTTGGTGCAAGTGATCCAACCACCCCGAAAGAGATTGCTAATAGATCGCAAACGCCAGAATAACAGTTTGGAGTTCAAGAGCCCAAGAACATACTGTGGAGAGAGCCCTGATGCGGGATCAACCGTGATGCTGAAACCAGCACTCGCCATCAGACAGAATGTACTTATCTCTTCAGGCAAGGAGCAATATAATCCTCTATCGGCCAAGAGGGGCACAAGCATATGCGCGGTATCATGTACGGCAAGGTTTCTGGGCGCACTGAATCCGTACCACGCCTGAAACTGTTTGCGGTCTGTAAGCACCTTCTTTTGGCTTGTCAAATACTGATAAGCAAGAGGAAACTTCGTTTGCAATTTAGTTTCAGGCAGGAGCGCATACCCCTCCGTTGTCACGGAGTACGGAAAAATGATCGCTTCCTCCGACCGCGACGCAAACGAGTATCGTCCAAAGTCTGTCGAATAGAGCGGTATTCTCAAGATGTCGGATTCGATCTCCACTGGCTCTCCCTGTCGTGTGAAGAATGACTCCTCACGGCGCTGGAGAATAAAAGTGGCGTCTGAACCTGAACTTGAACCACGGGCAATTCTACTCGGGAGATTATTGAGTGAGATAGAGTTCTTGGTTATCTTGTCTGTCAAGCGCCTTTCCAAATCGGTAGCAAAAACCCACGGACTATCGGTAAGCGCATGGCTGTCGATTGTCCGTGTAACTGAGGAATCCGTATGCAAAGTGGCAGGGGACGGGACTTTTGCGTAACGCACAGCATCGGCTGGGTGTCCTGCAAGAAACAGTAAACAGGTATAGGTGGTTGCATTGTCAAACACTTGTGCATGTCCAAAATCAACCACTTTTGTGAGGGCCTTCCGATTGACGATCAAACGGCGGAGAGCGTGGCCGTAATCAGTCGAGAAAAATTTGCTGGGTACAATGAACCCCATTTGTCCATGTTTGTTCAGTAGCTCCAATCCACGTTCGACAAAGACAACATAGAGGTCGTAGTTCCCTTTCTGGGCGGTTGCATACCGACGCTTGTAGAACTCCACCTCCAGGGGCATCCATTCCTTCAAGGCTTGGATACGGATATAGGGAGGGTTCCCTATTACGGCGTCAAATCCCCCACTCTTCATCGCAGCAGGGAACTCATCTTTCCAATCGAAGACGTTGATTCGATAGCGATCCTCTTCGCCAATAAGGGGTCGCTGCGTATTGTTGTAGAAGTCAGAAGCAATCAGGGAGTTTCCGCACCGGATATTGTACCGTAAGTCGGGCAAGGCACGTTCACGAAACAGTTTGAATTGCGTATTGAGGGTCTGTTCGTTTTCGCCTTCAAGAACCTTCAAAAGAAGCGATAGTTTCGTGACCTCAACGGCCTGTGGATCAATATCTACACCATAGATGTTGTTGAGAAGAATGCGCTTTCTCTCGGCGGTTGTCAGCCGCCAGCGTCCAGAACCGCTCTGATAGAGAGTGGGCGACCGGCCCGTTGTCCACTTTTCCGGGTTGTTCCCTACATAGAATGCATAGTGCCAATCGAGCAAGTATTGGTAGGCACCAATGAGAAACGAGCCTGAACCGCAAGCAGGATCGAGTATTTTAAGACCTGCCACCTGCTTCAATGTTTTCCCCTCCAACAATTTGCCGACCGTGTTCTTGACGATGTAGGCGACGATGTATGTCGGAGTGTAATAAACACCGCCCGCCTTCTTTACTTCTGGTTTGTGTTCTACAACCGCACGGTGACGAGGCGTCAACCGGATGACTCTGCCTAAAAACTGTTCATACACCTGCCCAAGAATATCGGCGGAAAGAACTGAGAACTCGTAAGGGCTTTCAGGATAGTAGAGATTCCGAAGGATATTCTTTAGTGGCTTGTCGTCAACGCGCAACCCAAGCGTCAGTTGATCGGGGGACTCGGGGCGTCCTTTTTCCTGTCGAAAATGAAACAGGCCGGAGTTGTAACGTTCGTCCGCACGGTGAAAAATATGGCACAGGCGAGAATACACTTCAGGACCATGCTGAAGAGCCCTCAGTTGGCCGTATTCTTCGATCCCTCGATCCTCGCAGATACGAAGAAAAATGATTCGATCAATGGTCCGACCAACCGCGAAATTGAGTTCGCGCTGCGTGAGTGTGGGATTACGGAGCGCCAAGTGACCCGCAAGTATGTCGCGCCACGATTCAATTTCTTTGAGAAAGGCCGCGTCAACCTCAGCAGTGCCTCTTTTGGCCTTACTCGATTTAACGTATGCATCAAACGAACCCTTCAAAATGGCTTCACGGGAAAATATGGAGGCGATTTCATCCCAGACCTCAACATAGTCTGCATAGGTGAAATAGAGGACTCGGGCAGTGGCCGCACTGTCCTTTTGGGCAGGCCGTACCCGGCAATCATACACCGCGAATTCCTCAAAATCAGTGAGAATGCTCAGCGGCAGTTTTGCACTCCATGCGTACCGCCTGAGCTGATAGGCCGGACCTATGTCATCCTTGATACGAATGGAAGGCTTTTTTGCTTCAAGAAAGAATTTGCGTGTTCCGCCAATACGGAACGCATAATCCGGGGCCTTTGTCTTTCCATCAATCTTGATCGCGTCTTCATGGATAACATCTTTGTATGCTTCAGCGTGGCCTTGCCTATTGCCGATGTCCCAACCTAAAGCCTCAAAGAACGGATCAATAAACTCCCGCCGCACCTGTGTTTCATTGTATGAAGCATACGTATAATCAGCGGCATTTCTCTGGTATCGGTCAACAAGATCAATCACGATGTTTGGTGCCGCCATATCCGCCCCTACGCCACCAAATCCTGATATTTCAGCCGCCGTCCGACAAAGCCCCGTGCCAGAACCGTCATCTGCTCCACGGTGTCCAGGTCGCGGATGTTGTGCCGACCGGCAAACTCGTTGACATAGCGCTGGAGGTGTTTCGGACTCATCTGGTGGTACGTGCCGTGGTAGCCCCGTTTCAGCGTGGCCCAGAACGATTCCAGCCCATTCGTACTCGCTTGGCCGTTCACGTATTCGCCCACGCTGTGCTTCACCGTCTCGTGATTCGGGAGCCCCTGATACGCGGTCGCTTCATCCGTGTAGACTTTCGCCCCATCGACGGCATGGTCGCTGACAAAGCCCTTGAGGGTTGCGCCGTCCGTCCGTGCGACTACTGCCGCGCTTACCTGCTTAGAGTCACGGTCCCGTACTCCGGCGACCGCCACCTTGCCAACTGGCCCCCGTCCAGCCTTCAACTTTTTGTCCGTGTGCTTGTTCTTCTCTTTACCGCCGATATACGTTTCATCGGCTTCAACCGGGCCAGGAAACGGCAGGCCGTCGCCTTGCAAAAACCCCTCACGGATACGCTGCATGAGAAACCAAGCCGTCCCTTGCCGAATCCCAATCTCCCGATACAGCTTCATGCTGGATGTGCCTTTCAGGTTCGTGGTCATCATGTACAGGGCAATGGCCCACTTTTGCAAGCCAACCTTGCTGGACTTCATCACCGTGCCCTTGCGGACGCTGAAATGGTGGCGGCACTCTTTGCAGCGGTAGGGCATGGGTTTTCGAGATGGCACGACCGCGACCCGCGTGGAGCCACAGTCCGGGCAGAACCGGCCATCCGGCCAGCGTTGCACCTCAAACCATGCCTCGGCAGCTGCATTATCGGGAAACATTTTGAAGAGTTCAATGACCGTCAACCCTTGCCTATGTGATCGCCCCGGTGCTTTCTGTGTCATGGCTAGTATTGTGCCATAAAAGAGGGGCAAAGGCAAGCATTGCGCTGCCTGTTTGGCTAGATACAAACTCCCCAAATGTGGTACAAATCCAACGAAACAAGAGGTACGCTGGCTGGGGACGCCCCCCCAGCCAGCACGTGCCACACCGGATTGAAAGGAGAATGTAATGCATCCCAAACATCTGATGGACATTCCAACATGGCAACGGCTGGCCGTTGCACATGCGTGCGCTCATTTTATTATCAGTTCGCGCCCCGTACGGGCAAAAACGTTGCGGTTCTTCGCATCGCTCAGTGCCCATGTTGTCTTGCAGCGGGAAACGCACCGTCCCGATGAAAGTCCCGCCGGTCAGCGCCGGCACTGTGTGGTCACCAACGCGACGAGGGGCTAGCCCTCATGCGGCACGTGAGCGCGCTGTCAAGCCCTGCGTAACGGCTAGGTAAACGTATAAGTCCCTATCCTTGACAGTAACTCCCTAGTATTTATAATCATACGCTTAGCAAGGAGTAAGCTTCTCGGCTGCTTTTTCCTTAGATTTACATCTCGATTAAATCAGTCCAGCATGGAGGTAGTATCAGGTGAAAATAGTGGTTTTTATAACACAGACGCAGGACACTGAAGCAAGAATAAAGGTCAGTTCCTCAGGTGATTCCATAGATGCAGAAGGTATGAAGTGGATCATGAATCCCTACGATGAGTTCGCCGTTGAGGAGGCTATCAAGACCAAGGAAGCATACGGAGGTGAAGTTATTCTAATCACCGCGGGTCCGTCCCGCGCTTCCCAGGTATTGCTTCAGGGGCTTGCCATGGGCGCCGATTCGGCGGTGCACATTTCAGACGAAGCTATTGGAGAGACCGTTGATTCCCTTGTTATCTCGAAGCTAGTTGCGTCGGAGCTTGCAAAAATTGAAGGTCTGGACCTGGTTTTCACCGGGATGAAGATTATTGACGAAGAATCCGTACAGATGGGCATACAGATAGCTGAAGAACTGGGAATTGCGCATCTCGCGCTTGTAAGCAAGGTGATTGACGTAAAGCCTGATGAGAAGAAGCTTGTATGCCAGAAAGAGATTGACGGTGGAAGTGTTTCCGTCGAGGTTTCTCTGCCGGCGCTTATTACATGTCCCGACGCCATGAACGAGCCCCGCTACGCGTCCGTTCCAAATATAATGAGAGCGAAAAGAAAACCGATGAAGAAAGTTTCACTTGATGACGTGGATTTTGGTTCTCTCGGCATCACCAAGGATGCCGTGGGCAAATCCGGGGCAAAGATAAAAACGGTCAGTCTTGAGGTTCCCGAAGTGGAAAGAAAACTGAGAATCATAAAGGGAAGTGACGAGACCACAGTCAAGGGAGATGAGATTGCCGAGTCCGCAAAAGAGCTTGTTAAGCTTCTAAGGGATGACGCGAAAGTCATATGATCCGGGATATCCGGTGTTTTATCAGAAAGTATCGCTAGGAGGCTTGAATTAAATGAGTAGTGAAATCTGGGTTGTTGCTGATGTTAAGGCTGACGGAGAGATAAGAAAGGTAACGTTTGAAGTCCTTTCCGAGGCCAGAAGAAAACTTGGAGGTCCGGTCTGCGCGGTGCTGCTCGGAAATGGCGTATCGGACAAGGCTTCTGAGCTCGCAGGCTACGGAGCGGAGAAAATCTACGTAGTTGACAATCCCAACCTCAAGGATTTTAATCCCGATGGTTACGTAAAGTCCCTTTGCGAATTGATAAAGAAACACTCTCCTGCGGTTGTGCTCTCCGGCAATACGGCTTTTGCGGAGGACTACATGCCCAGGGTTGCTTCGGGCGTGGGTTCGGGTCTTGCCATGGACTGCGTTGATATAGGTATGACCGATGACGGAAGACTGAGTATAAAGAGGTATTCCCATTCAAGCAGGGCGATATCCACCCAGGAGTTCAGTGGTGACGGAAGCGCGATGATCGCCACCGTAAGGCCCAATTCCTTTAAGGAAGAGGAATCCGCCGGCGCGGGGCAGGTTGTGAACGAAGATACGGGAGTTACGGATGCCGACATAAGGATCAAAGTGCTTGAGATGAAAACCAAGGAATCTGATCGCCCGGAGCTTACCGAAGCAGAGAGGGTGGTTTCCGGCGGCAGGGGTCTTGGGAGCGAAGAGAATTTCAATTACATATACGATCTTGCGGACCTGCTGGGTGCGGCCGCAGGGGCGACAAGAGCCGCGGTCGACGCAGGATACTGTCCCTACGATATGCAGGTCGGCCAGACCGGAAAAGCGGTTTCTCCCGTGCTTTACGTCGCGGTTGCCATATCCGGATCGGTACAGCATTTCTCCGGCATGGGTTCGTCAAAAGTAATAGTTTCCATAAACAAGGATTCGGAAGCCCCGATTTTCGCGAAGTCGGATTATGGAATCTGCGGGGATCTCTTCCAGGTTCTTCCCCCGCTTACAGAGGAACTCAAAAAAGCCTTAGCTGAGTAGTCGTACTCGTTACACTATATCGACGACTTCAGCTCTTTCCATCGGTCTGCCGAGGAATCTGGACGCGATTGATGTAAAGGTTTCCGAATCATCCGTAAGGTAAAACGACATTTCCCGCGCTTTGCCGTCTTCTCTCAGCAGCCCTTGGATCCTGAGTATGTTTTCGGTCTGCTTTGCGGTCTCTTCCGCTGAGTCAACAAGTCTTATCCCTTCGCCCATAACCCCGGCAATCGTGTTTTTAAGAATGGGATAGTGTGTGCAGCCGAGTATCAGTACGTCTATTTCTGATTGCCTCAGATCTCCAAGATATTTTTCGGCTATCAGGGCTGCGGTCTCGTCATTTTCCCACCCTTCTTCTGCAAGCGGAACGAAAAGCGGACAGGGTTTTGAGTATATCTCAATCGGAAAAGAGCAGATTTCCCGCAGTTTTTTCTCATAGGAGCCGCTTTTTATAGTCGCCTGGGTTCCTATAACCCCTATTTTTCCGCTGACGGTGAGTTCCGATGCTCTTTTCGCTCCAGGTTCCACGACTCCGACAACAGGGATCTCCAGGTTTTCTTTCAGCATTTCTATTGCGTACGCGGATGCGGTGTTACACGCTACGACCAGAAGCTTTATGTTTTTTGACAGAAGAAAATTCGTGGTACTTTCAACGTATTTTCTTATCGTTCTCCCGGATTTCGTTCCATAAGGAACTCTGGCGGTGTCACCGAGATATACGATGTTTTCTTCACAAAGAAGATTCATTATCTCCTTTGAGACTGTAAGTCCTCCTATGCCCGAATCAAAAATCCCTATTGCCTGGTTTTTTCTTTCTTCCTTCATTTTGCTGCTGTGCCCGCATGCTTGCTCCGAGGATGTGAAAAAGACAGATTCTGAGTCCGCCGGAGAGAGTAATTAGATGTTGTTCTCTGGTCTGGAACTGACTTTTTTGTATTCGTTCAGGTAATCATCGGCGAAGCGCCTGATTTTTTCCACCCTCGCTTTTCTTCTTTCCTTTCTTCTCTCCGCTTCTTTCCATAGACGAATTTCGCAGGGAGTTTCAGGGGTGAATTCGGGAACCGAGACGGGGTTTCCGGCTTTGTCGACTTTCACGTAAGTGAGAAACGCCGTACACGCGTGGGATGATTCTCCGGTCTCGGTATCATACGAATCGACCTTAATCGCAAGCTCAAGCGACTTGGTTCCCACATAGGTTATGCCCGCCTTGAATTCAATCAGGTTTCCGACATTGAGCGGGGAATAGAAAAAAAGATCGTCAAGGGACCCCGTAACCAAAACCCCCTTGGCAAACCTTTTCGCCAGAATAGCCGCGCTCTCGTCAATATACTTCAAGAGCTTTCCAACAGACATGAATTCCCCGTAGAAGGCGTCTTCTGGGAGTACCATCTTGGTGGTGTTGAAAATAAGCCTCGTGTTTTCCGTTTCATCCGCTACGTTGAAGACATTCTTTTTCCTTTTTTTTATTTCCGGAAGTCTCCGCACTTTCCTTTCCTCCGCCCAGGCTAGGAGTTCTCGTTCAACCGTGCTGGATGCGCTTAGCCTTGTTTTGATTTTTCTCGGTCTTACGTTTTTGTCTACGGCGACAAAGGCCATGTAGGAGAGGGTTATAAGCTTTTTTTCTTCGGTTTCGCCGTCTTCTGAGTGTACTCGTACCGCCACTTCAATGGATGAGTTTCCGACATGCTCAACCCAGCTTTCGAGAATTACTATTTCTCCGATTCTCACAGGGTTCAGGAAATCTATGCTGTCCGTGGCTCCCAGAACCGCAGGCCCGTTTGCGAACTTAAAAGACGTGATGCTGCCCGTAAGCATAATCCAGTCCATGAGTATTCCGCCGTGCAGGGTCCCGTGGTTGTTCGAGTGTTCGGGAAGAACGTACTGAACCATTTTGTTAGCAGTTTCACGTATGGAGATCATGGGTTCCTTAGCTACGCGCCATCGCGGTTTATGCTCCGAGAGAAATTCAGTCTGTTTTGGCCCGAAGAACTATCTGTTTCCCTTTAAGGGAGAAAATAGCCTTGCCACCGCCGGAGAGTTCTCCGAAGAGAATCTCCTTTGAAAGTTTTTCCGCTATCTCGGAGTTTATTACTCTTTGAACGGGTCTTGCGCCCAACTGGGGATCGTAGCCCTTTCGGGCGAGAAAAAGTCTCACTTCAGGCGTAAGACTGATCGTTACTTTTTTCGGGACGAGCCTTTGCTGAAGCTCTCCGATCATCTTGTCCACTATTCTCTCTACTATTTCTATATCAAGAGGGTTAAACCTGATGATTTCATTCAGCCTGTTTCGAAATTCCGGGGAGAAATACCTGTCTATGGCTTCTCCGCTTTTGTCCTCGAACTCTTTTTTCGCGAACCCGACATTTCTGTTCATGCTTTCCCTTGAGCCGGTGTTTGTTGTCAGAATCACAATTACCTGACGAAAATCCACCTTCCTTCCGTTTGAATCCGTAAGCGTCGCGTGGTCCATTACCTGAAGCAGGATGTTGTATATGTCTTCGTGCGCCTTTTCGATTTCATCTAGCAGAAGGACGCAGTGGGGAGATTTGTATATGGCCTCGGTAAGCTGCCCCCCCTGGTCGTAGCCCACGTATCCCGGGGGTGAGCCTATGAGACGGGAGACAGTGTGTTTTTCCATGTACTCACTCATGTCGAAACGTATGAATTCAACTCCTAGGATCTCCGCGAGTTTTTTCGCAAGTTCCGTTTTACCGACTCCTGTCGGGCCCGAGAACATGAAAGAACCCACGGGTTTTTCCGGTTCGCTTATTCCGGCGCGCGACATCTGTATGGCATTTACGAGCTTGTCTATGGCTTGATCCTGGGCGTAGATGAATTTTTTTAGATTGTCCCCGAGGTCATGGAGGAGGTTGCGGTCTTCGACTTTTACCGACTTCGTGGGTATTTTCGCGATCTTCGCTATCAGTTTTTCCATGTCGGACACTTTTACCTGTCTTGTCATTTCGGGATCAGGATTTCGAAGTTTCACCGCAGCTCCGGCCTCGTCCATGATATCAATCGCCTTGTCCGGAAGCTTTCTGTCCATTATGTACCTGTCGGAGAGCTCTATGCACGCTTTTATCGCTCCCTGGGAGTATTTCACGTTGTGGTACTCTTCGTAATGCCGCTTCAGTCCGAAAAGAATTTTTCTGCAGTCCTCAACCGACGGCTCATCCACGCTTATTCTCTGGAATCTTCTTGAAAGCGCGTGATCTTTCTCGAAGATAATCCTGTATTCCTTAAGCGTGGTCGTTCCTATGCATTTTATGTCTCCTCCGGCAAGAGCGGGCTTGAGCATGTTTGACGCGTCAAGGCTTCCGCCGGAAACTGCTCCGGCGCCTATAACCGTGTGGATTTCGTCTATAAAAAGCACGTTGTTCGGATCCTTTTTGGTTTCGTCTATAACGGTGTTCAGTCTTTCCTCAAAGTCCCCCCTGTATTTTGTTCCGGCCGTAAGAGTTCCTATGTTGAGAAGGTGTATCTTGAGATCTTTCATAACTTCGGGAACTTCTCCAGAAACGACCCGAAGAGCCACTCCCTCCACAATCGCCGTCTTTCCAACTCCGGCGTCTCCAACGAGCACGGGATTATTTTTCTTTCTCTTGCCGAGAATGTGGATTATCCTCTGAACCTCTTTTTCTCTTCCTATGAGCGGGTCGATGTTTCCGTTGCGGGCTTTTTCGATCAGATCCGTGCAGTAAAGCTCAAGGGGATTCTTAGTCTCTGTTTTTTTCGCTTCCTTTGGCTGCTGCTCCTTAGTTGTTGAGGTCTTTTCCTGTTGTTCATCAGTCTTCTCGCTGTTTCCGTGGGATATCTGTTTTATAACGGCGAGACGGCTGAGTCCCTGGCGATTCAGAAAATACACGGCGTGCGATTCGGGAACCCTGAACATGGCAACCAGTATGCTGGCTCCGGTTATTTCTCCTTTTTCCGCGCTTTCGGCGTGCATGGACGCTACCCTGAAGATGTACTTGCTCCCTTCTGAGTAGGTCGGTTCGGGAAGATGGGGAGAATCGACGGAGGATATGTTTTTACTGAGATGTTCCTCTATGTCGTTTGCAAGAAGTTCAATGTCAACGTCGCATTCTATGAGTACTTCCGCCGCAACTTTATCTCTTGTGAGTTCAAGGAGTATGTGTTCCGGGGTGATAAACTCGTGCTTGCGGTTTTTTGCCTGCTGGTACGCACGGTAAAGAGTTCTTTCGAGTTCTTCTGAAGCCACCATGTCAACTGTCCGCCTTTTGAACTTCAAGTATGCATTTGAGCGGATGTTCATATTTTTCCGCCAGTTTTTTAACCTGTGTTACCTTCGTAGTAGCTATATCGTAGGTATAGCAGTCGATGATGCTTTTTCCCTTCGTGTGAGCCTCAAGCATTATTTGTCTGCTGTCGTTCTCGTTCTTGAAAAATACCTTCATGAGAACCCAAACTACAAAATCCCTTGGCGTGTAGTCGTCGTTTAGCAGGACTATGAGATACATGTCCGGCCTTTTTACGCGGATATCTTCCCTTACGACCTGCTTGGGATCCTTTGTGTGAGTCGGGTTCTCGTGCTCAGGCATGGCGAATATTTTATACGATTTTTTCTGATTTGCCACCGCGGGCCCGCTTAATCGGGGAGTGCTTGTTGTACTCTGAAATAAGCGAGCGCATGTAGGGTCTTTCGCCCCGAAGGAAGTTGTCTATGGAGTTCTGCGCCCCGGGATTGAAAAAGAAGTGCGAACTGTAAACCGGTACCGCTTCAAAACCGCGAAGGAACTTATGTTCACCTTGCGCTCCGGCTTCAAAAACATTTATTCCGTTGCTTATGGCAAACTCTATCGGCTTGTAGTAACAGCACTCAAAGTGAAGATACGGCACATCGACGTTACATCCCCAGTACCTTCCGTAAAGCTTGTCGCCTTTTCTGAAGTTGATGGTGCCGCCGACCGGGCGCCCGCCCATCTGCGCGATCACCAGCATGGTTTTTTCCCTGTACGTCTCAAACATCAGGTCGAAAAACTCTCTGTTAAGATAGGCGCTTCCCCATTTTCTTGAGCTGGTGCTTACGTAGAATTCCCAGATGGAGTCGATGTGCTCGCGGCGTATCTGCTCTTTTTCGAAGACCGAGACCTCTATGCCTAGATCATAGAGACGGCGTTTTTCTTTCTTTATCTGTTTTCTTCTCCCCGAGCGCAGGTCACGGAGAAAATCATCGAAACAGAGGTACTCTGAGTTATGCCAGTGGTACTGATGAGTGAGTCTTGAGAGAAACCCGCAGTCAGCAAGCAGTTTCTGCTCCTCAGCGGTTACGAATAAAAAATGTATTGAAGAGAGACTTTTAAGAGAACATACTTCAACCAGTTTATCTACAAGCGCCCGCCCGCATGTTCCGTAATCGTAATCCGCGCGCACAATTATTCTCCGGCCGGTTGCCGGGGTAAACGGTACGCCGACGACAGCCTTGGGATAGTAACTCAGTCCCGCGTCCTGGTACGCCCGGGCCCACTGCCAGTCGAATATGTACTCACCGTAGGAATCGGTTTTCAGGTAAAACGTGACCGCCCCGATGAGTTCCCCCCCTTCGCGCAGCAGAAGATGGCGCGGTTCCCATCCGGTGCCGGGACCCACGCATCCGGATTTTTCAAGGGCGAAGAGGAAATCAAACTCGAAAAAAGGGTTGTTATCCGGCTGAATGGAATCGTATTCCTTTTTTTCGACCTCCGTTATCGAATGGCATATCTGGAATGCGGTTGATTCTTTGGATAGTTTTTTGTCAGCCTTCATGGTTGGCAACCGGTGAGTGAACCCTCAAGTTGCTTCCGATTCGTGGTCTTCGGTTAGAAAAGTACCTCATTCACTGATTGTTGTCATACTCGATAATTGCCTGCGATTCGAGACCATGCAGCGGATTGTATTGCTTGACTTCAACCGTATGAGCTATAATGATAGCCCGTGTAAAAGAGGAATATAATGGAAGTAGGTATCAGTGAAGCAAGGGCAAGATTGTCCGCCCTGATAAACGCGGCTCTGGCTGGCGAACAAGTGGTTTTGACAAAACATGGTAGGCCTGTGGCTGAAATAAGACTCCTCGTTACCACGAAAAGACCCGCTGAGAAACTGTCCGCAATCCGAAGGATAGTAACAAAAGCCAGAAGCAAGCGTCTAAGCGGTGTTCCCGCGGCAAAAGCCGATAATTTTTTATACGACGATACCGGATTGCCCTCATGATTTTTGCTGACAAGTCTGCGATTATGTCTCTGTGCCCCGATGCGTTTTATCTCCATGCTCGCGACCGGCGAACAAAACCGGCATCACTGGAAAATATAGTCAGGGTTCTTTTGTTTTTGTCGAAATGATAAGTTTGTCGGGCATATGTCATTCCTTTTCTGGAAAGGATCTTTTCCTTAATCTTGAGTGGAGCATAAAAAAAGGAAGGAAATACGGTCTTGTGGGTCCAAACGGCTCGGGTAAAACCACGTTGCTTGAGATCGTAACGGGACTCATGGAATCGGAAAAAGGGGAGGTTTCCGTTCCAGCTGCGCTGACCGTGGGTTATCTTCCTCAGATAATGGACCCGCACACAGGCGATCTTACAGTGCTTTCGGCGGCTCGCGCAAGCGGTTTCGGCAGTGGTGAAGACGGTTTCGAAAAACCCGTCCACGAAGCTGAGAAAATCCTTTTCGGACTGGGTTTGACAGAGGAGCAGCTCTCCCACAGAGTCTCTTCTCTTTCAGGCGGCTGGAGGATGCGGGTTGAACTCGCGAGGATACTTCTTTTAGAACCCCGGGTGCTTCTTCTCGATGAGCCGACGAATCATCTCGACATAAAAAGCATTGAGTGGCTTGAAGGGTACCTTGGAAATTATCGCGGAACCGTGGTTCTGGTATCCCACGACAAATACCTGCTTGACCGCATGGTTGACACCGTAGCGGAGCTTGAAGGCGGAGGGATAAGGGAATTTCGGGGTGATTATTCTTCTTATCTTGAGAAAAAAGAGCAGATTGCGGCGGTCGCGGAGGCAACTGCCAAAAACCAAGAGAAAAAGCTCCGAGCACAGCGCCGTTTCATAGAGCGATTCAGGTACAAGGCTTCAAAGGCAAGGCAGGTACAGAGCAGGATAAAAATGCTTGAGAAAATGGAGCCCGCGGCGCCATCCTCAGAAACCCGCAGAACCCTTGAATTTGATTTTCCCGCCCCGGAGCGCGCAGGACGCGTGGTTTACGAAATAAGCGATTTTTCAAAGGAGTATGAAACTCCCGCCGGTGCAAGAAACATTGTTTTCCAAGACTGCCCTGCGCTTCGTGTGGAAAGGGGAGACAGGATAGCCGTTACCGGGAGAAACGGTGAAGGAAAAACCACTCTCTGCAAGATGATTGCCGGTGTTGAAAACTTCTCCGGTAAAAGTCGCTTGGGACATAACGTAACCCTGGGCTACTACGCACAGAACCAGGACGAGATGCTTAATCCGAAAAACAGTGTTTACGAAGAATTCATCGGAGCTTATCCTCTTTTCTCCCAGACCGATGCGAGAACGCTTCTGGGTTCCTTTCTTTTCGGTGCTTCTGATATAGCCAAAAAAGTCTCGGTTCTCTCAGGCGGCGAGAAAAGCCGCCTGTCGCTTCTCAAGATTCTGGTTTCCCGCTCTAATTTCCTGGTTCTCGACGAGCCTACAAACCACCTTGATATGGCGTCGAGGGAAGTGCTTCGCCGCGCTCTCGGGGAGTATCCCGGCACTTTTTTGCTTATAAGCCACGACAGGTATTTCATTGACAGTCTCGTAAGCAGGATATGGTACGTGGATGGAGGAGGGGTTGAGACATTTATCGGCAATTACTCGGAATTTCTCGAGAAAAAGGCCTGCGACTCGGAGGACAATCAGGTTCTCACTGAAACGCGCGATGACAGACCTACGGAGAAAACCGCAAAAACCATCGAGGCGGAGCGACGCAACCGGCTTTACAGGGAACTTCGGGAAAAGGGCATAGAGAACATGGAGAACTGGACGCTTCTTTCAAAAAAACAGATGGAGAAAGCTCTTTCGGATCTTGAAAGCAGGATCTGTAGGTGCGAAACTGAGAAAGAGGAAATGGAGAAACTTCTCGCGAACCCCGAAATTCTCGCCCGAAGCGCTGACTGGGAAGAGAAAACAAGGCAGTTCGGCGAACTTGAGGCCAAGCTTTCCGCTCTTTACGGCAGGTGGGATGAGGTGAGCGAGCACATGCGGAAGAATTTCAGTTGAGAGCAATGCTGTTTCCGCCCCATGGTTTTTTCTTTATAATGATGGAACCTGCGATTTTCTGATTTCAGGAAACTTATATGAACGCAGCCGTAATAGCGATAGTCGTAATCGTTCTTTACCTGGTCGGGTACAGGTACTACTCAAAATTCATTTCTGAAAAAATTTACGGGATAAGCGACGGGGAGCCCACTCCGGCCCACCAGCTGCGAGACGGCGTAGACTACGTGCCCGCCGGCAAGTACGTTCTTTTCGGACATCATTTTGCGTCCATAGCTGGAGCCGCGCCGATAATAGGGCCGGCCATCGCTGTGTTCTGGGGATGGGTCCCGGCGATTATCTGGGTCGTGTTCGGAACAATCTTTATCGGGGCCGTTCATGATTTCGGTGCCCTAGTTATCTCCGCCAGAAACAGGGGAAGATCCGTCGGAGATCTTGCCGGCATATTCATAAGCCCGCGGGGAAGAATCCTTTTTCTCCTTATAGTCTGCTTCCTGGTTTTTTTCGTAATAGCCGTTTTCGCCTACGCTATATCGGTTCTTTTCGTCAGTTTTCCCGCAAGTGTGCTTCCCGTAAACTTCCAGATACTGGTGGCCCTTGTAATCGGTTTTCTTTTCTACAGAAAAAAGGTTTCCATCCTCTGGCCTTCTGTAATCGCGCTTGTGCTTCTTTACTTTATGATCTGGGCCGGAACCAAAGTTCCCCTGACAATTCCCGAGGTTATGGGAAGCCAGGTGGTGACGTGGGTAATAATTCTTATGATCTACTCCTTTGTGGCCTCGGTTCTTCCCGTCTGGGTGCTTCTTCAGCCGAGGGACTACATAAACGGCATCCATCTTTTCGTGGGTCTCGCGATACTGATAGCGGGGATAATGGTAGCGCATCCCGAGATGCAGGCCCCCGCCTTTAACTTCACTGCCGACGGACTTCCCGTGCTTCCCTTCCTTTTCATAACGGTAGCGTGCGGAGCGGTAAGCGGATTTCACGGTCTTGTCGCAAGCGGAACCACGTCAAAGCAGCTTGACAGGATGTCGCACTCAAGATTTGTAGGTTACGGGGGTATGCTGGGGGAGGGCACTCTTGCCATGGTAGCCACCCTCGCGGTCGCGGCCGGAATAGAGCGCAGCGAATGGCTCACACACTATGATTCATGGGAATCGGCATCGAGCGGGGGCATAGCAAATTTCGTCATGGGAACTTCGAGCTTTCTTACTGCCATCCACATTCCCGAGGTGCTCGGGACCACTCTTATAAGTGTGATAGTCATAAGTTTCGCGGCAACCTCCCTTGATACCGGGGCCAGGATACAGAGGATCGCTATAGGTGAGCTTGGGGAGGCCTGCGGTATCAGAGCTCTTAAAAACAGGTATATCGGGGCGTTTCTCGCCGTCGTGCCGCCGCTTGCGCTTGCGCTTTTCGCGCAGGTTCCGGGCAAAGGACCGGGCTCAGGCGGATTTCTGCTCTGGCCTCTTTTCGGGGCTACAAACCAGCTGATAGCCGGAATTACGCTGCTTCTGATAACTCTTTATCTGAAAAGATCGAAAAAACCGTTTGTCTATACGCTTGTGCCGATGGTTTTTCTGGTGGCTATGACGACGGCATCAATATTTTTCAATTTGAAGTATTTTCTCGACAACACGCTTCTTTTCAGCCTCTCAGCGATAATGCTTGTTCTTGCAGTCTGGCTGATTTTCGAGGCCATAGTTGTTTCAAGGAAAACCCCGGGTGGCGGCTGAGGCGCTGTGTCGTTACATCTCTTTTCTGTTCCTAAGCGCCTTGCCGAGAGTGAGTTCGTCTATGAACTCTATGTTGCCACCGACGGGTATTCCGTAAGCTATTCTAGAGGTTCTGATCCCGAGGGGCTTTATTGTTCTTGAGAGATAAACCGCTGTTGCCTCGCCTTCGACGTTTGTGCCGGTCGCAATTATTATTTCCCTTATGTCCTCACGGCCCCCTCTTGTTACGAGCTCTTTTATCCTAAGGTCTTCGGGACCCACGCCTTCAAGAGGAGAGATTACTCCGTGGAGAACATGGTATCTTCCCCTAAACTCCCCGCTTCTTTCTATCGCAAGCAGGTCTAGGGGCTCTTCAACAACGCAGATAATGTGCTGGTCTCTTGAGGGGTCTGCGCAGATCGCGCACGGGTCCTTTTCCGTGAAGTTAAAGCAGGTGTTGCAGGTGCTGACGTCGGATTTGGTTCTGATTATTGCGTCTGAAAGACTTCGCGCGTAGCCCTCAGATGAGCGGAATATGTGAAAAGCAAGGCGCGTAGCGTTTTTCTCGCCGATTCCCGGAAGCTTCGAAAGTTCTTCTATGAGTCTTGAAATCGGCTCGGGAAGGCCGGTTCTTTGCATCTCAGATAAGTCCTGGTGGAAGTCCCATGCCGGAGGTAATACGCGAGACTTCGTCTTTCATCAGTTCCTGTCCCTTGTGAAGAGCCTCGTTTACGGCGGCGGTTACCAGGTCCTGGAGCATCTCGATGTCGGTTTCGCTTATTATTTCGGGCTCTATGACTATTGACGATATCTCTCCCTTGGCCTTTGCGGTAACCGTAACCATTCCGCCCCCGGAAGAAGCTTCCACGGTCTTTTCCCCGGCCTCGTTCTGGAGTCGCTCCATCTGCTCTTTCATCTTTCCCATCTGCTTCATGAGATTTTTCATGTTTCCGCCTAATTTCATTTTTTCACTCCTAACTTAGATTCTTTCTTTTTATCACGCTGGCGTCAAACTGCCGGATGGCGTAGTTCACTATCTCGTCTTCTCCGGGATCCGGTCTTTTCACGCTGCCGGCGACCCCGTTAACTCCCTCTTCGTTTACGGTACCGATATCAAGCCTTATTTTCTCAACGGCCAGCATCTCCGTGAGTATGTCTCTGAGTTCTTTCGATTTTTTAAGCTCTTTTTCGTAATTTATGCCGTTTTTAAGGAATTTTACGCTCACCCGATTCCCGCTGACTTCAAGGAGATGGGCCTGAGCGAGTTTCTTTGCCAGAAACTTGTGTTTGCTGTGTACAAAATCAACGACTTCCTGCTTTCCGGGACCGCTGCCCGCCGTTTTCGCCTCAGCGGGAGGTTCTGAAGTCTCTTTTTTCTGTTTCCCGCCTCCATCTCCGTCTTTTTGTTTGATCCGGTCTCTGTCTTTTTCCGCGGGTTTGTCTTCCCGTTTTTCCGGTGCGCGCGCCGCGGCTTTTTTCTGGCCTCCAGTAGAACCCGGGGTCTTTTCCCCGCCGGATTTTTGTGGCGACAGTTTTTCAAGCCTTTTCAGCATATCGTCTATTTTTTCGACTTTTCCGACCGTGCTCATCTTGACAAGCGCGAGCTCAAGCACGACCTCAGGGTAAAAGGAACTCCGTATTTTCTCTCCTCCGTCAATCATTATGTTAAAAAGAAGCTCCACGGTTTCCGTGGATTCGTCTTTCACCAGAGAAGCGAGTTCGTCTTTTTCGTCCGGGGAAAGATCCGAAGCGAAGTCCTTGCCGCAGATCTTCAGGTAGAGAAGATTTCTGAACATGTAGATTATGTCCTGGGCCATTCTCCTGGGGCTTATTCCCTTTGATGCGGCGTTTCGCACAAGCTCCACGCATTTTGCCGGTTCTTTTGTGAAAACGGCTCTAAGGATGCTTTTAAGCGATTCGTTATCCGGTATGCCTAGGAGACTTATCACGTCCTTGTGGGTTATCTTGTCTTCAAAAGACACGGTCAGCTGGTCAAGCAGGCTCAGGGAATCTCTCATGCTTCCCTCAGATTCCCTTGCGATCAGGTAAAGGGTTTCTGCGTCGATTTTTATCTTTTCCGCTTCTGTTATTTTCTCGAGCGATTGCTTTATTTTCTCGACGGGTATTTTCTTAAAATCATATCTCTGGCAGCGGGACATGATGGTCGGGGGAACTTTGTGCGCTTCGGTGGTCGCGAGTATGAAAACCGCGTGCTCAGGGGGCTCTTCCATTATTTTCAGAAGGGCGTTAAAAGCAGACTGGGAGAGCATGTGCACTTCGTCGATTATGTAGACTTTTCTTCTTGCCGAAGCCGGCGCGTATTTTACGCTTTCTATGATCTCACGAACGTCGGCTACGCCTGTGTGCGAGGCAGCGTCGATTTCCTGTACGTCAAGCGATCTTCCTTCCGATATCCCCGCGCAGCTTGAGCACTGGTCAGTTGAGCAGGGGTATTTCCCCCCGTCTTTTCTCTCGCAGTTTATAGCCTTAGCGACTATTCTCGCCGTGGATGTCTTTCCCGTCCCTCTGGGTCCGGCGAACAGAAGCGCATGGGCTATTTTTCCGGATTCGATGGAGTTTCTGAGTGTGACGGCGGGGAATTCCTGACCGACAAGGTCTTCGAAAGTCTGGGGGCGCCACTTTCGGGCAAGCACTCTATAAGCCATGATATCAAAACCAGCGACCAGGTATCCGTAACGCACGGGGGTTATTGCTACCGTTGCTCCCTTCCGGGCCTGGCGGGATTCACAAGCCCCAGTCGTACGGGCCCGGCCACTGGATTTATTCTCCAAGCAGATGAACCGTCACGGTTCGGTAGCTAATCACTCTACACAAAAACGGGTTTTTTAGAAATGCGTAATAGTGAATTTTGTTTTATATCAGGGGAAAACTGCACGATGTACCGGTTGGCAGATTTACGTGGCGCCACTTTTTTCATCTGCTTTTCACCTTGCTTGTTCTTCTGCGTGGCTTCACTTGCATTGAACGAAAGGCAAATATTGAACGACAATTAGGATTAGACGATTGCGACAATTACTTTAGACGGTTAACATCGCAACGAGAGAAACAATACCAAGACATTTTGAGATTGCAAAACGGTGATGTTTCCTCGGTTTTGATTTGAGAGGTTTCCGTAAAAGTTCAAAGAGGTGTTACAGCCCCGGGAACCGGGGCTGTAACAGATGCCGGAGGGGGGAGGTCAGGAGCTTGTGTCGCTCATGGTGGCGAACTTGGCCGGTCTTCCGCGTTTTTTCTCTTTTTCCCCCATGGCCTGGCGACGTCTGTAGCTCTCCACGTTCATCTCGAGTATGACGCAATGGTGTATAAGACGGTCAACCGCGGCTACCGCGGTATTTTCATCGGGAAACACCTTTTTCCATTCCACAAACGGCGTATTGGCCGTTATCAGGGTTGAGCGGCACTCGTAGCGTACCGATATCAGTTCAAACAGCACGCTGGTTTCCGCCTGGTCCTTGCGGGCGTAGGACAGATCGTCGAGAATCAACAGGTCGTAGCGGTTGAGTCGATCCAGCATACCCTCAAGCTTAAGTTCCCTGTGTGCCGTCTGCAGGCGCTGCACAAGGTCGGTGGTTCTTGTGAACAGCACCCGTTTTCCCCGTTCGACCAGGGCAAGTCCTATGGCCGAAGCCAGATGGCTTTTGCCCGCCCCCGGAGGACCGAAGATTATTACGTTGCGGCCCTGCTCAAGCCACGAATCGCTTGAGGCCAGGGCCATTACCCTGGATCTGGATATTGTCGGTGTGGCGCCGAAGTCAAAACTCTCAAGGCTCTTTGCCGGAAGAAGACGGGCTTCGCCGAGATGACGCTCTATTCTGCGCCGCTGACGGTCGGCCAGTTCAAGCTCCGCCAGAACGCTCAGCAGCCGCGCCGCGGGCCATCCCTCGGCGTCAGCCCGGCTCGCCAGCCGCTCCCACCCGTTTTTCATTGATGGCAGCCGAAGCCGGGAGAACATGAAGGTAAGGTTGTCCGTGTCGATCTCTATTATGTTCTTGTCTTGTGTTGTGCTCATGATCCCTCCTGTGTGTTCAGTAAAGTTCCATAACTCCCAAGACTGCCCTTGCGCACCTCGGGATGCGGCAGGGGCTGAAGTTTCGGGGCAAAGCGCTCCCGCAGCCTCTTGATATCCGGAAGCTTCTCCGAATCAAGCGAAACCCCTATGGCTTCGGCCAGCTGGGCTTCGCAGCTGTAATCGTGAGCCAATTCCAGAAGCCTTACCGTCAACCGGCACGCCTCCCGCTGCGGGAGAACCTCAAGCGCCGCCTCAAAGCAGCGCCGGTACTCCTGGCGGGGAAACACCTCCCCTCGGTAAACAAGGCCTGCAAGCGCCATGGGCTTGCGGCGCAGTGAATGAATGACGTGGTGGTAGTTGATAACGTAAGCGCTTTTTTCATCCTTCCCCCTGCGCCGCCGCGGCAGCGTCAGCAGACAGCGGCCCCCCGTGTACACCTCAACCCTGTCATCGTAACTGCGCGCCTCCACAAGGTGACCGATAAGACGTGAGGGAACTGTATAAAACACCCCTTTGAGAGTAAAACCGCTCAAAGACGTCACCCGCACGCTTGAGCGACTGTAATCAGCGACGCGACGTTTGGGAAGCGGCCTCAGAACAAGACGCTCGGTGTCTATCCGCGCGCTGTGACGGGCGTTTATCTTCCCGACCGCCTCCGCGATAAAGTCCCGGTAGGAATCCATGTCGCCGAAATCGCGGGAACCCCGAAGCTCCAAAGCGTCTTTGATCTCGCTTTTGAGATGCCCGTGGGCACTCTCTATGGCCCCGTTCTCGTGCGCAACCCCCTTATTGTTGCGCGTAGCCCTCATCCCGTAGTGAGAGCATAAACCCCTGTAACTTCGGGTCACGTCTTCAATCTCGCTTTTGTGAAGATTGCGGAAAGCCGCCGAAAGACTGTCGGTACGACACTCCCTCGGAACCCCGCCCAGCTGCCCCAGGGCGTTCTGCAGACCTTCGGAGAACGCCGACCAGCTCTCCCCTCCCGTCACCACGCAGACATAAGTAAAACCCGACCAGGGAAGCCTGAAGTGATAAAGCCTGTGCCCCAAAGCCTCCCGGTCAATCGTAACGCCAAGCGAAGCGGCCTTGGTGAAGTCTGAGATTCCCATCCGGCCCGCTTCCTTGCCCTGGCGGAATATTATCTCCTTGTCCACTCCGTGCTCCGCCCGCCATTGGCGCACTCTCCTCTGGAAGGTGCGTTTTACCGAGGAGTCCAGTTGCGGGTTCAGCCGCGTTATCTCCCTCCACAGAGCCACCGTGCGGATTTTGGGAACCGCTTTGAGTATGGGAGCGACCTGGGAATCAAAAATGCCTTCCAGGGGATCGGGGCGGGTTCTTGCCCTGGGTTCTTTCCCGCCCGATTTAACTTCCTTGACAATGTTGTAGCCGCTTGCACGGCTCAATCCTGATTTGGACGCAGCGACATCTACGGAGTCGCCGTTTGCAAGGTAATCCATGAAATCCCTCCTTTGTTCATCGGATATATGCTTTCCAGGCATCGTGAACCTCCCACTCATTTCTTCAGTTAATGAGCAGGGTTCTTACCTGAACGGCTGCGAACGCTGAAAGGAATTCAAAGAAAAGAAAAAATCCGTGGATCAGTCAGTCTGAAACTCCAGTCGGGCTACGCCCTTCTTCCGTTTCAGTCTGGCCGATTCCCCCGTCTAAAGTAATTGACGCAAAAGTCTAAACTAGTTTGTCGCAAGACACCCAGAGGCCAGAAAGGTAAAACAGGAGTTTGACATGATGGCCGGATTCGGCCGAACGCATCCTATCTGCTCCCATCGGGAAGAGGTAAATCCAGTTTCTTCAAGCAGTTCCCTGCGCGCGCATTCAACAGGACTTTCTCCCGGGTCAACCATTCCACCCGGAATCTCAAGAGTGATCTCTCCGGTGCCGTGGCGAAACTGTTTTATCAAAACAATTTCACCGGCGTGAGTAACGCCAATAATGTTAACCCAGTCTGGAGCGTCTATTACGTAGAAGTCATGGACGGCGCCGTCTTTGGGCGATACACTGTTTTTCTTTTTCGTTGAGAAAATTCTATAATCGTTAAGCGGAGTGCTTTTTTGAAGCTTCCATTTTTCTGGCATTTTGATAGTTTAACAAACCCCGATTCTCTTGTTAAACTAGAGGGGGTTTTTCACAAACCGAGGGAATTGTTTATAAAACTCCCGAAAGAATAATCCGCGGAGTGTACTAGAACAACAAATATGGGGAGAGATGACCGAGTGGCCGAAGGTGCACGCCTGGAAAGCGTGTAGGGAGTTTACGCTCCCTCGTGGGTTCGAATCCCACTCTCTCCGCCATTTATTGAAAGGGTTTTATGAAAAGTGTGAGAGTTTATCCCTTAGCCTAATCAGTTATATTTGTCCGTCATGATGAAAACCTTACTGATTAGCCTTTTATTGATCTTGCCTGTGGCGAGTGCGGGATGTTTCTCGCCTGTGCGAAAAGCCCCTCCTACGCCAAAAGCCGCCCCTACTCCTACGCTAAAAGATCTTGAGGCAATTTGTGGAACTTTTTTTCCAAATTCTGAAGAGGATAAAAGAAGATGTGTAAATGCAACTCTTTTGGAAATGATGTCTCAATGAGGCCGGAGCATCTTTGCCCGATCCCCCGATTTCCTCTTGCCCTTCACCACTCGGAGAAATTCCCGAGAACGAGCTTATATTTAGATGCAACTACCCCGTCCGACAGAAACAGCAGCTAGCACTTAACGCTGCCCTGAACGGTGAATGCTTCGGCACACTTATTTCAGAAGCTCTATCTTGTCTTCAAGATTCGGCACAAGACACAAAAATTCAAAAGGCTCGTCGCCCTGAACCTCATACCAGTGAGGCACCCCGGCAGGAATAAAGACTACGTCATCTTTCTCGACGCTATACACTTCGTCTCCGATTCCAATCTGCGCCCTGCCGCCAAGCACGTACTGTTCATGCTCAACGGCGTTGGTATGAGCGGGGATATCGCCTCCGGGCTGCATAACAAATTTTCTCATCGCAAAGTTCGGACCTTGCTCCGGACTGATTAGAATCTGCCTTGAAGTGCCCTGCCCTGCTCCGATAACCGTGCTTTCCACGTCTCTAACCTTTTTTACGTACATGCCTAGCAGTCTAACACAGAAAAGATGGATTATTCTATAAATATTTAGGGGATTACATGCAATGCCAGTCAACCTTGAGGGGTGGGGATTGGCCTTTCTTGTCTTTTCTCAGTGGGTTTCTTAGGCTCAGAGTTCTCGGCAAAAAATGACTTGGCCACATCACCCGTCGTTGCGTCTATCGGTTCTATGAATTTCGGTTCCCCGCCAAATAAAAATAACAAGATGCTCCAGAATAACTTCACAGTCTGAATCAACTTGTTAAAAAATTGGTTGATATAAATCTCCACTCCTAATATCATAGAAAAATGAGCATAAGCAGGAGGTCTTAGAACGACGAAAGCAACACGGGTGCCGGGATATAAATAGAACGACGAAAGCAACACCAATATATGTACAATCTGATCTTAAGCATTGTAATTCTGCTCTTCGCTTCTCCGCTGGCGTTTGCCGACGAAGCAGCCGATGAAAACGAAGCTTTAAGGCAACGTATCGAATATCTGGAGCTGGAGTTGGAGAAGGCCCGTGAAAAGCTTGCAGAGTCAGAGCCGCAGGCCGCTTCCTACGAACCGGCGGAACCGAAAAAAAGTCCGATCAGAATCGGCGGCGCCATGCGAGCGAACCACGCCTACGGCGATTACTCCGGGCGCAGGGGCGAGAACATCGGAGACTCCGGCTTTGAACTCTTACGCCTTAACGCCGATCTTGACTACGGCAACATTATCGGCAGAGCCGAATACCGGTATTACGACGACTACAGCATGATGCACACGGCGTGGCTCGGATACAGGTCGGACGGTTTCGGTACCCTCAAGGCGGGCATCGTCCGTGTTCCTTTCGGACCGGGACCTTACGGCGTTTCCAGCAGCTGGTTTTTCGACCAGCATTACTACGTCGGTCTTGCCGACGACATGGACCTGGGGGTCAGGTGGACGAAACCCTTCGGTGACCTGACGGTTGACTTAGCCTACTATCTTGAGGACGAAGGACACTGGGACGGAAGCAGCCGCGACAGCGCCCGATACAGTTATGATCCCGTGAAGTGGAACAGCGGAGCCACGTCAGAAGGGGATGTTACCGACTTCGGGGAAAACGGCTTTGAGGAAAAGCACCAGTTCAACCTGCGCCTTATCTACTCGACCGAAAGCATCGGAGATATGGGAATGTCCTTTCAGTACGGCAAGCTTGAGGGAACGAACGTGGACGACTCCGGCGCCGACCACCTCGCCGTCTCCGCCCACGCGGTAACCCCGCTTCGGGATTTCACGCTTTTTTCCCAGGTCTCGTACTACAGGTACGACATCACGGACAATACTCCCTGGGGAACCGGCGACCTTATCCCGATGGGAGCGTTTAACTTCGCCTGGCCCGTGGCGTCTGAGGCGTGGGTGCCCGCCGTTTCCCTTCGATACAACGGCATAAATACCTCGAACATCTCGTGGCTTGACAACGTCACGCCCTACATCGAGTGGAGTTCCATCCTTAAGGACAGAGGTGATTTCAACAACAGCTCCCTGTGGGTCTTCGGCGCTCTCTGGTACTGGGCCAAACTGTATATTTATACGGACTTTGCGATTTCAGACGGCAACTTCTTCGTCGGCGGCAAAGGAGACAACTACGGCAATATCTACGATGGAGTCAACGACTTCGGCGCCAGCGGAAACGACAGGTGGCATAAGCGATTTAACGTCAATGTAGGCTATTATTTCAACCTTTACGAATAAAAAGCTAAAGACGGGAAGAACCATAAATGGAAGACAGTCACGGCCGCCCCGCCGGGCAGGGCAATATTCAGATATTCGGTCTTGATATAAACGCTCCGGTATTCGTGGCTTCCGGAATCATCACGCTCGCTTTCATAGTCGGGGCGCTGATTTTCCAGGACAGAGCGACGGAAGTGCTGGGGACTCTTCGCGTATGGATTACCACCCGGTTTGACTGGCTTTTCATGAGCGCCTGCAATATATGCGCGCTGTTCTGCTTCTTTCTGATTTTATCTCCGTTCGGCAAAGTGCGCCTCGGCGGTCCGGATGCGGTCCCCAAATACTCCAGGATCACGTGGTTCTCCATGATCTTTACGGCAGGAGTCGCCATCGGCCTGCTGTTCTACGGCGTGCTGGAACCGGTCTATTATTTCCAGAATCCCCCTCTGGGAATCGATCCCTCAGATACCAAGGCGCTTCAAGCCATCAGCATATCCGCGGCAACCTTCCACTGGGGACTGTCCGCGTGGGCATTTTACGCAACTGCGGGCCTCGGCCTCGCGTTTTTCTGCTATAACAGGGGACTGCCTCTCACGATCCGCTCTGCATTCTACCCCCTCCTCGGCGAACGCATATGGGGCTGGAGCGGACATCTTAGAGGCATTTACGCTGTTGAATATAGGCATATAGATCAGGGGTTTTCGCAAGGGGCAAAAAACTTTTTACCCCAGGATTTCCATAAAAACCCTTGAAAACCGGCTGATTCCCGCCAGAAACCACAAATTCCACCCCAAGCCCAAATTACGGGGAATCTTTCTCGGAAACTTACCACAAAGACAAGTAACTTACTGATATCACTTGTTTTTAATGTCGCCACAGGTTAGAATTAAAGTTGGCAACAAAATCCATTCTCCCGGAGGAGCAACCCCGTGGCGACACAAACTAACCTACCATTTTCATGGGATGAAGTCGACAGAATTTCTGACCTCAACCGTCTTCAACTCGTACTGGATGCCTTGCCCGACGGCGATATCATTCGTGCTCTTGGAGCCATGCGTAAAAACGGCCGTAACGAATACCCGGTGTCTGCAATGTGGAGAGCGCTGCTCGCGGGCATAGTCTTCCAGCACGAATCCATTTCTTCACTCATACGGGAACTTAACCGGAACTCATCACTGCTTGTCATGTGCGGGTTCAGTCCCGTACCTGTGCAAAGCCTCGGCAGGTACGGAATCAAACCGGGTACCGGCGGTATTGGAGCCGAGGTGACAGTTATAGACCTTCCTCCTCGCAGTCCCGCGCCGGGAAGTTCCAATTTCTCCCGATTCCTCTCAAACGTAGCCAGGCTGGAGGAGCGCCAGGGTCTTGTTTCACAGATGATTGGCGGTATGGGGAAAGAGTTGATGGAACTGTGTCCTGACTTCGGGAAGAACCTGGGTTATGACGGCAAGGCCATAAGGAGCAATTCTACGGGGCGGAAGAACCGCGGTACCGCTCAGACATCAGACCCGGACGCGGACTGGGGAAAACACGAAACCTCCGGGGTTGACTCCGGTACCGCCAGAACATGGACAAAAATAAAGTCATGGTTCGGTTATGAGCTGCATATTATTGCCGAGACGAAATATGAGATACCGGTTGCTTTCAGCGTGACCAGGGCTTCGGTCTCTGAGGTCGGGGAGCTGGATCGCATGATAGACAAGTTATTTACCCAAGACCCCGGGTTGGCGAAGCGATGCAGATACTTCAGTGCGGACCGGGGGCTTGACAGCGGCGCTTTGAAAAAGAAGCTCTGGGATAATCACCGAATCCATCCGGTTATTGACAACAGGGAATTGTGGAGAGAGGAGAAGCAGAACCAAAACTATGTGCCCGGGCAGCGGATAATGAGACCTCTGGACAGTGTTCACGACCGGCCGGGTAAGAACCCCGCTCAATCTATTGAGCGGGAGGTTCACGATGGCAGGTCAACATATAACTGACGAGCAAAGGAGGAAATTCATGAAGCTCAAACAAACTTGTTCTACGGAAACCGCGGCTGCCAAAGCGGGTTTCAGCCGCTCTACCGGTTTCCGAATCTCCAAGGACCCGCAATCAGGAACTAAAAACAAGCCCCGGGGGAGCCGACGTCCCGATCCTCTGGATGGCATTTTCGATTCCCGGGTAGTTCCCATTCTCAAGAACTGTCCGGATATACGTTCCGTCGCGGTGTTCCGCGAAATAATGAGAGAAAATCCCCAGCTTGACCCGGGAGTTCGCAGGACTCTTGAGAGGCGTATAAGGGCGTGGAGAGCGGAGCATGGCGCTGACAAGGACGTCATATTCCGTCAGAAAAAGGAACCGGGGCGCGTGGGGATCTCCGACTTCACCACCATGAACTCCCTTGAGATCACGATTGCCCGAAAGAGATTTGATCACAAGCTCTATCACTTCCGCCTTCCCTGGTCGGGGTTCGTTCACGCCACGGCAGTGCTTGGAGGGGAGAGCTTCGCCGCTTTCTCCCGGGGTCTCAGCGAAGCTTTGGGGATGCTGGGCGGCGTTCCTCGGGAGTGCCGCACCGACAGTCTCTCGGCGGCTCTCCGCAATCTCAGCAAGGACGAGGTCGAGGACATGACCGCAAGCTACAGGGAGTTTTGCGCCCATTACGGGATGGCGCCGACGCGCAACAACCGCGGGGTCGCCCACGAAAACGGGGCGATAGAGAGTTCTCACGGTCACCTGAAAAGGGAGATAGGGGACGCTTTGGCGCTTCGGGGTTCCCGGGACTTTGCAGATCTTGATTCTTACCGCGACTTCATAGCGGAACTGCTAAGCGGTCTAAACGCCCGGCGCGTGGAGCGCATAGAGACCGAGCGCAAGGTGCTTGGGTCTCTTCCGCCCCAGGACGGGGAGTTTTATCGGCGTGAAAGCGTAAGGGTTACTTCTTCGGGCGGTTTCATGCTCAAGGGAGTGTTCTACACGGTCCCCTCTCGTCTCATAGGGCATCGTCTCGCGGCGCGTCTTTACGATGAGAGAGTAGAGTTGTACCTGGGAGACCGTCATCTGCTTACCCTTGAGCGCAGGAGAAGAGGATCTTCGGAGAAAACGGCTTACGCGGTCAATTATCATCACGTGATTCATTCGCTTCGGCGCAAGCCGGGGGCGTTTATGAATCTGGTTTACCGTGATGAGCTGTTTCCCCGGGAGGAGTACAAGCGTTGTTTTGAGCTTGCTGTTGAACTTCTCTCGGGGCGGGAGGCATGCGGAGTCGCGGTAAAGCTTCTGGCTCTGGCCCATGATTACAGTTGCGAAGCCCAGCTGGCTTCGGCGATAGGGAAATGCGTTTCTGTGGGAGAACTTCCCGACATCGATGAGCTCAAAGAACGGTTCACGGTGAAAACGGGGCCTATGCCCGGAGTCGACGTCCATAGAGGCCGCCTCGACAATTACGGCTCTTTATTTGAAACGGGAGGACAGAGATGAATACGAAACCCAATGAAAAGGTGGTGGAGATCGGAAAAGCCGACCTTGACCTCATGTTCCGCGAACTTCGGCTGCCCGCGATCAGGCAGATGTGGGAGCGGTTCGCCGAACGGGCGGATACCGAGGGGTGGCCCGCGGCCCGGCTGCTCGCAACTCTCGCGGATCTTGAACTTGCCGAGCGGCAGCGGCGCAGGATACGCCGCCACTTGGGCGAAGCCCGTCTTCTTCCAGGAAAAACCCTTGAGAACTTCGACTTTGACGCGGTTCCCACTATATCCAAACCCACGGTCATGGCCCTGGCTTCAAACGATTCGTGGCTAAGAGGCGGACACAATGTGATAATCTTCGGCCCTCCGGGGGCGGGCAAGAGTCATCTGGCTTCGGCAATCGGCTTGTCTCTGGTGGAGAAGGAGAAACGGGTGCTGTTCACCCGTACGACGGATCTTGTTCAGAAGCTCCAGACGGCTCAAAGGGAACTGTCCCTTGAGAACATGCTCAACAGGCTTGACCGCTACGACCTGCTGATTCTTGACGATCTGGCCTACGTGCGCAAAGATCACGCCGAAACAAGCGTGCTGTTCGAACTGATATCGGTCCGTTATGAGCAACGTTCCGTGCTCATTACCGCCAATCAGCCGTTTACCGAATGGACAAAGGTGTTTCCTGACGAAAACACCGCGGTGGCAGCGGTGGATCGCCTTGTGCATCACTGCGTGATACTTGAGATGAACGTGGAGAGCTACAGACGCCGTCAAGCCATGGAACAGAAGAAAAAACAGGGAAGACCCGCGAAGTTCGCCACCGAAAGCGACACATCCGGCTGACCCCCACCCCCCGAACAGGCTGTTGTCCGGCCCCGGATATCCGGGGCCGGCCCTTCCCGCGCACCTTGGCGGAAACATCATTGGAAAAATATTTTTGCAATCCCCAAAATACCTCGGTATCGTTCTGTCGTCGCGACGCCGAGAGTCTCATCTTGTTTGTCGCTACAGTCTCATCTTGTTTGTCGCGCTACACTCTGGGTGCGAGCGGACGTCAGAACCGTCTTTTGACGCTACTGAAGACATAGAGACTCTGCTTGCTGCTCCGCAGGAAATAAAACGATACCTAAGGGAAGGGACCATAGACCACTGCATAGTGATAGCGGCGTTCGGGTTTTACTTTTTCGCGGAGTGATCCTGTTGATTTCTCCGGGTTTAGCAAGAATAATAGTCCCCTATCTTAAGGGCGGGTGGCGGAATAGGTAGACGCGACGGCCTCAAAAGCCGTTGGGCTTCGGCCCGTGAGGGTTCGATTCCCTCTCCGCCCAGAGAAAAAAGTGTCCGCTTTTCCCCCCTTCGGTAACCCTCGGATCCTCAGTACCTGGCCATGTCCGAGTCGTACTTAACAGCCCACTCGTCTATGCCGCCTTTGAGATTCTTCACCTTGCTGAAACCCTGCTCGACAAGGAAAGTCGCGGCCTTCATGCTTCTCCCCCCGTGGTGGCAGTGAACGACTATGTCGTCTCGGGGATCAAGTTCGTCCGTTCTGTCCTTGAGTTCGCCCAGAGGAATAAGCCTTGAACCCTCAATGCTGCATATCTCGTACTCATGGGGCTCCCTTACGTCGATTAGAATGATATCGGCCTTATTTTTCTTAATAAGGCTGAACTCCTCAACGGTTATCTGTTCAACCAACGGTTTTTCCTCTTCAGCTTCCTCGCCTCTTCCGATGCCGCAGAACTCCTCATAGTTTATGAGTTCGGTTACAGTGGGATTCTCGCCGCAGACGGGGCACTCCGGATCTTTTCTAAGCTTAAGTATCCTGGGTTCCATGTCGAGAATGTCAATAAAAAGAAGTCTTCCTATAAGCGGCGTTCCCTTGCCGAGTATAAGCTTTACGACCTCGGATGCCTGCATGGTTCCCACAACTCCCGGCAGTATTCCCAGCACTCCTCCTTCGGCGCAGCTCGGCACCAGTCCCGGGGGAGGGGGCTCCGGATAGAGGCACCTGTAGCAGGGGCCTCTTTTTGCGTCAAACACGCTTACCTGGCCCTCGAACCTGAAGATGCTTCCGTAAACGTTCGGAATTCCTAGGAAAACACAGGCGTCATTTGTAAGATACCTAGTGGCGAAATTGTCCGTTCCGTCAACAACCACATCGTAGTCCCCCATGATTTCCATGGCGTTACCTGAATTCAGCCTTTCGTTATAGGTAACGATATTGGTATCGGAGTTAAGCTCCAAAAGACGGTCTCTTGCGGATTCCACCTTGGGCTTGCCTACGGTTTTTTCGCTGTGGATCACCTGTCTTTGCAGGTTGCTGAAATCCACCACGTCAAAGTCCAGTATTCCCAAGGTGCCGACCCCCGCAGCCGCGAGGTAAAGAGCAAGCGGAGACCCAAGCCCTCCGGCGCCGATACACAGGACCCTCGAGTTCTTGAGTTTCTTCTGTCCCTCAATGCCGACTTCGGGCATTATAAGGTGCCTACTGTACCTCGTTATCTCCTGGTTGCTCAAGTCCATCATCAGTACCGTCCTTGCGAATCTGGAATTGTAAAATATCCAAACAGTAAACTAGTACATGATTTGGATATTTTCAAACCGCGAACATAACTGTCCCGTCAACTGAGAAACAGAGAATTTTCCTGGGAACCCGAAATAAACGGATTCAGAGTTTCCTAGGAAGTCTTCAAGACGTTGGTTGCGGTGGGACCTTTCTTACCCTGAATAATCTCAAAGCTTACTTCGTCACCTTCATTGAGACTCTTGTAACCATCGCCATCAATAGCGGTGTAATGAACAAAAACATCATCCTGTACATCGTTGGAAGTTATAAATCCATAGCCCTTCGAGCTATTAAACCATTTTACAGTTCCCTGCATAGTAATTATTACCTCTAATATTTAAGATTTGCGGGAGTATTCCACAGCAAAGTTGTTTTGTCAAATAGAATTTTTATCCGCCCCCAAATAAAATTTCTGGTGCAGTGAAAAAGATGTAGTGGTTCTCGGAGTTTTTCGCAGTATAATTAGAGAATCTCAAATCCGCGGAGAGCGGACTCTTACACAGGTACAAGGTCAATGGAATATAGAAAAAGAAAAACAATCTACATTTTCTGCATAGTGGTGTTTCTGCTCGGAGGGGGTCTTTTCTTTTATAATGTCGTGAGGAGTTTCAGTGGGTTAGGCGCCACGCTTAGCGAATATACTTTCCCGGGAAGTCATTCCCTCGGGCTTGAAGAAGAGGGGCTTTATTCGATCTACCACCAGTACGAAAGTGTTTCCGAAGGGAAAAAAACAAGGAGTGAATCTGCTGAGGACGGCTCGATAGTTGTTCATCTGAGAAAAGTTTCGGGCGAGGAAAATGTTGAACTCAAGGTTCCGGATTCACAAAAAAGATATAGTTACATGGGAAAAAAAGGAGTGAAGATTTTTGAGTTCGAAAACCCAGAACCCGCAAGTTACGTAATCGAATCTTTTTCCGGCGCCCCTTCACAGGGCGCCTCCTACACCCTGGTAATTGAGCACGGATTCGAGATGACTAGGCTTAAGGGAATACTCGTTTCCCAGGCGTTTTTGCTTCTCCCGACCCTGTTCGCGATAATACTTTTCATGCGCACCTACATAAGGAGTTGACCGCAGCGGATGTTCAAAGACGTAAAATCCCGGGTTCTTGCCTTTGACATAGAGTGGGTTCCCGACCCTGAGTCGGGAAAGGCTGCGTACGGATTTCCAGAAGACATCTCCGATCGTGAGGCGATTGAGTTGATGTGGAAGGAGGGCGGGGCGACGGAGGAAGAGCCAATGCCGTTTCTTAAAACGGTTCTCTCCAGGATAGTTTCGATCTCGATGGTTTTCCGGGAATCTGATAAGGACGGAGCGGTGTCTAGACTCAAGCTTCACTCCATTCCGTCAATTCCGACTTCCGCCGAAGACTGCTCGGAGGGAAGGATAATAGAAGACTTTTTCAAGATTCTCGATAAGCACCACCCGCAGCTTGTCGGATACAACTCCTCGGGTTCTGATATACCGATTCTGGCTCAGAGAATGATTAAGAATGGGCTCCAGGGCGGTTTTTTTACGGAAAGGCCTAACAGGCCCTGGGAAGGCGCCGATTTTTTCGCTCGCGGAAGCGACTGGAACATCGATCTAATGCGTTGCATAAGTGCGTGGGGGAAGGGGACCCCTTCTCTTCACGAAATATCGGTTGTAAGCGGAATCCCGGGGAAAATGGATGGCGTTGACGGAAAACAGGTCGCCCCGATGTGGCTTGATGGCAGGCTTGACGAAATAGTCGCCTATAACGAGTGTGACGCGCTTACGACCTATCTTCTATGGCTCAGGATGGCCCATTCGATCGGACACTTTGATTCTTTTCAGTACGCCGAAGAGCAGCGGCTGCTTCGCGGAATGATAAAAGAAGAGTCAGGAAATCCCCAAAGGCGGCACCTTCTGGGTTACCTGTCAAAGTGGGAGAGCCTGAGCGGGGCCATGGAGGATGAGTGAGCGGCCCGACAATCGCGTCGCCGTCCTTTCCTTCTACAAGTTCGTGGATCTTGACGGCCTTGAGGAGATAAAAGCTTCGTTGTTCTCGCTTTGTGAGAAAAACGGGATAAGCGGCACTTTCATTCTCGCCTCGGAGGGGATAAACGTCACGGTGGCTGGCTCCCGGGAAGGGATAGATCGGCTTATTTCTTATCTTGAGAGCGACATGAGGCTCTCGGACGCGCGATACAAGCTGAATTATAACGAGCGAAGCCCCTTTCACAGGCTCAAGGTTAAATTCAAAAAGGAACTGGTCCCGATGGGCGTTGGCGACGTAGAGCCGCAACGGCTCTCAGGGCGGCGCGTCCCGCCCGAGAAGTGGAACGAGCTTATAAGCCGCCCCGACGTGCTTCTTATAGACACGAGAAACAGTTACGAGCACCGCGTCGGAACCTTCAGGGGCGCGGTAAATCCGGAGACGGCCCATTTCAGGGAGTTTCCAGAGTACGTCCGGGAAAATCTGGATCCCCGCAAGCACAGGGAGATAGCGATGTTCTGCACGGGTGGAATAAGGTGTGAGAAAGCGACCTCATATCTTCTTGAGAAGGGGTTTAAGCGAGTATATCAGCTTGAAGGAGGAGTGCTTTCGTACCTAGAGCAGGTGCCCCCGGAGCAAAGCCTCTGGGAAGGGGAATGTTTTGTGTTTGATGACCGCACATCGGTAGACCACGATCTTGAGAAGGGAACCTGGAGTACGTGCAGAAACTGCAGGGCGCCTGTATCTGCGGAAGACAGGAAATCCAAGGGGTTTCGGGAGGGGATATCTTGCCCGCGTTGCCACGGGAGACTTACGCCCGAGAGAACTTCATCGCTTGAGGAAAGACAGAAACAGATGAGACTTGCCCGGGAGAGAAACCAGAAACATCTGGGAGCCGTAATAAAAAGAGGTAACCCGAAATGGGCGGAGGGGTAATCTCAGGCGCTTAACTCGTCTTTTAATATCTTGTAGTCTATGCTGTCGACAAGGGCTTTCCAGCTTGCTTCCACTATGTTGTCAGAGACCCCCACGGTGCTCCAAGTCTTCTCCCCGTCTCCCGATTCGACAAGCACTCTCACGACGGAATCGGTACCGCCTGACCTCGACACGACCCTTACCCTGTAATCCAGCAGTCGCAGAGTTTTTAGTGTGGGGAAGAATTTCTCAAGCGATTTCCTAAGGGCTCCGTCTATCGCGTTTACGGGACCGTTTCCCCTTGCCACGGTATATTCCGTAACGCCGTTTACCTGGACCTCCGCGGTCGCTTCTGAGAGCGGTTCTTCGTCTCCCTCCCGCTTTTCGACCAGCGTTCTGGTGTTTTTGAGGTAAAACCGCTTTTTATAGGTTCCGAGGGTTTTTCTCACCAGCAGTTCAAAAGACGCGTCCGCCCCTTCGAACTCGTAGCCCTGGTTCTCGAGAACCTTAAGCTCGTTCAGTATTTCGAGGATTCTTTCGTCCTTGGGGTCTATATCCACTCCCAGTTCCTGGGCCTTGTAAGCTATGTTTGCCCGGCCTGAGAGGTCCGAGACCAGAACCCGCCTTCTGTTGCCGACGCTCTGGGGCTCTATATGCTCGTAAGTATCGGAATTTTTCATTACGGCGCTCACGTGAATTCCCCCTTTATGCGCGAAAGCGCTTTCACCTACATAGGCCTGCTTATTAAGAGGGGGGAGGTTTGTAAGTTCATGAATGAAATGGGATACGGAATAGAGTTTACGCAAGTTCTCTCTGGAAATAGAATCCATCCCGAGTTTTATGGCTATATTGGGTATTATGGCGCAGAGGTTGGCGTTGCCGCACCGTTCCCCGTAACCGTTCATGGTTCCCTGAACCTGGGACGCTCCCTCCCTTACCGCGTAGAGGCTGTTGGCGACCCCGACTTCCCCGTCATTGTGGGTATGTATTCCTATACTCGGGTTATCGAACCTGCTGTTAACCTTTTTTATGGCGTTTTCTATGTCCCAGGGCATCGAGCCGCCGTTTGTATCGCATAGAACCACTGTGTCAACTCCGGCCCCCAAGGCCGTCTCAAGGACTTTTGTGGAATACTCGGAGTTTCCCCTCCAGCCGTCAAAGAAGTGTTCGGCGTCGAAGAACACCTTGTCCACGTGGCGCTTTAGGTATTCGATTGAGTCGTTTACGAGTTCAAGGTTTTCCTCAAGCTCTATTTTGAGAGCTTCGGTCACCTGAAAATCCCAGCTTTTTCCGACGATTGTAACAACGGGGGTCTCTGCCTGGAGAAGCGCCTGGATGCTCGGGTCCTCTTCGCAGCTTTTTTTCGCGCGTCTTGTGCTTCCGAAAGCCGCCACGCTTGCGTTTTTAAGCCCCAGTTTTTTTGCTTCTTCAAAGTACCCCTTATCCCTCTCGTTCGAACCCGGCCATCCTCCCTCTATGTAATGCACCCCGAGGTCATCCAGTCTTTCCGTTATCCGGACTTTGTCGTTTATGGAAAAGGATATGTTCTCTCCCTGGGTTCCGTCACGCAGGGTCACATCGTATATTTCAACGGTTTTTGAGTTACTCATCGGTTTTTCCAAGATTAAAAGCGTCGTGAAGAGTTCTCACGGCGGTTTCGGTGTCTTTTTCCTCAAGCACGCAGGAGATTTTTATTTCCGAAGTGCTTATCATCATAATGTTAATCCCCTCGTTTGCAAGCGTCCGGAACATGCGCGACGCCACTCCAGAATGAGTCTTCATCCCCACTCCCACTAAAGAGATTTTGGAGATAAGGTTATCGGAGATCACCTGCTTTGCCCCGAGTTCCTGTGCCATCTTCTCCGAGAGTTCTATTGATTTCTTGAAATCCGACTTGGAAACGGTGAACGTGAGGTCGGTAAACCCCTCCATGCTGACGTTCTGAACGATCATGTCGACAACTATGTCCTTGTCCGCAAGCGACGAGAAAAGCATCGCCGCTATGCCGGGCTGGTCGGGCATCTGCGTCACGGTGATTTTCGCCTGGTCCCTGTCGTAGGTGACTCCCGATACAACAACATCTTCCATGGATTCCATAACTTTTTCCTCGTCCAGAACCCACGTTCCCTCGTCCCCGGGCCTTGGAGTTGATTTAACATGTATAGGCACTTTGAATTTTTTTGCAAATTCAACCGCGCGGGCCTGCAGCACCTTGGAACCCAAAGACGCCATCTCAAGCATTTCGTCGTAGGAAATCCGGCTGAGTCTTCTGGCGTCGGGACAGACCCCGGGGTCTGTGGTGTAGACCCCGTCGACGTCATCTTTGTAAAGTTCGCACGCATCGGCGCCCATTACCGCCGCAAGCGCCACCGCGGTCAGGTCTGAACCTCCCCGCCCGAGCGTGGTAAGGTTCCCGTCCTCGTCAACTCCCTGGAATCCGGCTATAACGACCGCCTTTTTTTCTCCGAGAGCAAGCCGGATATTCCTGTCGTCGATCGATTTTATCTTAGCCTTCGAGTAAATGTTGTCTGTAGTGATCCTTATCTGGTGTCCCTGGAACGATATCGCGTCCTCGCCGAGCGATTTTATCGTCATCGCGAGAAGACCGGAAGAGACCTGCTCCCCGCTTGAGGTTATCACGTCAAACTCCCTTTCGTCAGGAGGGTCCATAACCTCTTTTGCGAGGCCGACGAGCCTGTCGGTTTCACCCGCCATCGCGGAAACCACCGCTATCACGTCATTTTTCTTTCTTTTCGTTTCTACAACGTGCTTGGCCACGCGCCTTATTTTCTCGATGCTCGCAACGCTTGTTCCGCCGTATTTCTGAATGACAAGAGCCATTTTCCCTCACCTGTTACTTTTATCGTTCTTGATTCATCACCCGCCTGGGGTGGAGATTGGATATCAATTATAACAGCGTTTGCAGGTAATACATCCCGAACCCTGTCCGCCCATTCCACGACCGAAACGCCGTCTCCGTAAAAAAATTCCTCGTAGCCTGTATCCTCAAACTCAGGGCCGCCCGAGAGCCTGTAGACGTCAAAATGAAAAAGAGGAATTCTGCCTTCATAGCAGTTCATTATTACGAAAGTCGGGCTGTTGGGTTCCTCCTTTATTCCCAGGCCGCGGGCAAGACCCTTGGCAAAGACCGTTTTTCCCGCGCCCAGATCCCCCGTAAGACCCACTATTGAACCACGGGGAATGAGTTTTCCCATTATCTCACCGCAAAGCATTGTCTGTTCAGGCTTGCTGACTTCTAAGAGGAATTCGGGTTCCATTTGGACTATCTTACCGTAGAGAAGTGCTTTTCTTCCGTGGATGAAATGACGGAATTTCTTGAAGCCGGGATTTTACGTGATATTTCAGACGCCGTAAAACCCGCCGTACCTGTTTCTTCGAGAAGAAGGTCCGCAGCGTGACCGTGGAGAAAAACGCCGAGAAGACAGGACTGAAGACGGCCGTATCCCTGGGCGGCAAGCCCGCCGATTATTCCCGTAAGCACGTCTCCGGTTCCGGCCGTGGCCATAGCGGAATTTCCAGTCGGGTTTATAAACACCTCTCCGCCGGGGGTAGTGACGACTGTCCGGGCGCCTTTTAGAACTACGTAGCAGCCGTATTTTTCGGAAAACCGTGTTGAGGTTCCGATACGGTCATCCTGCACCTGCTTTGTTCTAACGCCGCAGAGCCTTGCCATTTCGCCGGGATGCGGAGTTATTACCGCGGGAACTTTTGTTTTTTTGAGAATATCCGGGGTCTTTGAAATTATGTTAAGCGCGTCAGCGTCAAGAGTTATCGGCACTTCGCATTGCGTTATCACCTTTTCCAGAAACTTCTCGGCGCTTTTAGAGGTCGATATTCCTGGGCCGATGGCAAGCGCCGTTTTTTTTCCGTCAAGCTCTCTTAGCACTTCTTCATGCGCGTCCGGGTGGAAGGTTCCGTCCTTTGAGTCCTTGAGTGAAACGGACATTACCTCCGTAGTTTTCTCTTCCACGGCAGGGGATATGCTGTTTGGAACTCCCAGTGTGACGAGTCCGCTTCCGGCCCGAAGCGCCGCCTCGGCGCAGAGAACCGCGGCCCCGCTTTTCCCCGGAGAACCCGCAAGCACAAGAAGATGTCCGTAGGTTCCCTTGTGGGAATCGGCGGCTCTTTTCTTTATGAGTCCCCGGCATTTTTGAAACGTGAGAAGTTCGAGGGGGAGATCTTCCTCAAGCAGCCTGGGGATTGTTATGTCCGCTACGCAAAGCTTTCCCGCGTAATCCACTCCAGGGTAAATGCATATCCCAAGTTTCGCGGGAGTGAATGTGACGGTGACGTCTGCCATTACGGCAACTCCAAGAGGTCGTCCCGTGTCGGCGTCAAGTCCCGAGGGTATGTCAACGCAGACGCGCCGGGCGCTCTGGCGATTTATGAATTTTATTAGCTTTTCGTAAAACCCTCCCACATCCCTGTCAAGTCCGGTGCCGAAAATGGCGTCGACTATAACGTCTGCGTCCTTTATTCTGGGGAGCTTTCCACCTAGTTCCCTTACCTCAGACCCGATTTCGAGAAGTGAGTCGAGATTTGTTTTTGCGTCTCCCCCGTAGCGCTCTTTTCTCTCGGCGATGTGGATGCTCACGTCCTTTCCCGAGGAAATCAGATGGCGAGCGATTACGAAGCCGTCCCCGGCGTTATTCCCGGCGCCGCAGATAACCGCTATTCTCTTAGCCGAGGGATACTCGCCGAGGATGACCGACGCCACGGCTCTTCCGGCGTTTTCCATCAGTACAACGCCCGGCACGCCGAATTCCTCAATCGTCCTTCGATCTATTTCCCTTGAGATCCGCTTGGTTGAGAGCTTCATGGTTTTCTGAGGAGGATGCCAGGATTTGCTATTTCCCCATCCCGCCCGCTCCCGAGGGTCTTGTATCTCCGAGTTCCTCTATGTTCGCGCTGATAAATTCCTCTGCGTGGTCGAAGCAGAAGTAGTAGGAAAGAAGAGTACTGCCGCTTCGGTTAACGGTGATCAGCTGGTAGTGGCGGCTGCAGATATCCACATCGCACTTTATACACTGCTTGATCTGGTTCCTCTCTCCCAAAAGTTCGCATCGCTCTCCTCCAGGACTTACGTGATCGCACTGGTAGATTTCAACCTCTATAGTTTTTACCGACAAATGTCTTTACCTCCCCTGAGTTTCTACTTTAATTATACAGTTTTGCGTCGGGGTTTGGTAAATCACGCGGATGATTTATAATAGACGTCAAAGAGATAATCCGATGATAGCTCCAGGACAGGCCCTAAGTGGCACATTAAAATATTTTTACATCAAGGCTACGGGAAGGCCGAAACTACTTAATCTTGAGATAACCAAGCTTTGCAACGCCCGCTGTGATTTCTGCGATTACTGGCAGACAAGACACGAAGAGCGTCTCTCTGACTACACGCCCGTCATAAAGAAAATAAATCCCCTCGTCACGGTCATTACCGGCGGGGAGCCCATGATCAGAAAGGACCTTCCCGATATCGTAAGGCAGATAAAGGGATGCTCCATATTCATTTTTACTTCCATGGTCACCAAGGGAGATTTCCTAACCGAGGAGAAAACCGAAGAGCTTTTCGACGCGGGGATGGACCAGATTGCCGTTTCCCTGGATTTTCCGGGGGAAAAACATGATACCTACCGAGGCATTCCCGGTCTCTGGAAAAAACTCTCAGAAACCCTTCCCAAACTAGCGGAGCGGTTTCCGGACAAAAGCCTTGTGCTAAACACCATAATAATGGAAGACAACCTCGAGGAGGTCGTCGACATAGCGAAAAAGGCAAGGGAGTGGGGCATAGCAATATCTTTTAGCTCTTACTCGGTTATGAAAACCAACAACGAAGACCACTTCGTTAAGAAGGAAGCCCTATCAAAGGTAAGTGACCTGGTCGAGGAGTTGATCTCGCTTCGAAGGGAGTGGAAGGGAACGATACTCTCGACAGAGTACTATCTTAGGGAAATCCCGGGCTATTTTGAAAGGGGAAGCGTTCCTGACTGTCTGGCGGGCATAAGCCACATACACGTTACCCCGAGCGGTCACCTAAAACGCTGCTCCGAGATGCCCGTTGCTGCCCATTACACCGAGTATGAACCCAATCTTTACGGCAAAACCAAGTGCACTTCCTGCTGGTACAGCTGCAGGGGGGAGACCCAGAGCCCGGCGAACGTTAAAAGGGCCATGGAATACATGGGGATCTATATCTAATCTGTTCTAGCGGGGGGAATGGGTGCACTTCTGAGCTTTGCAACTCAAGTTAACAGACTACTTTGCAGAGGGTAACCCCAAGTAGCGTGGGACCCGACGCTTATATGCCAAATATTTTTCACCGTATTGCTTTGAGAGCCACCGTTCTTCCGGAAAGGGAGCACTTAGGTAAAAAAAGATAGCCAGTACAAGCAGCACGATTGCCTTTGACGAGGCTACCAATACGCCCAGAAAAACACAGGCGATCGAATAAAAAACGTATTGTGGATTCCTGCTGTATTTATACAAACCCGTTTCAATAAATCCGGCGGCTTCTCCGTGTGAGTTACGCCACCCGAGTTGCAGGAACGCGACAGTGCCAAGCGTTGCGGCAATGACAAATATGGGCAGCGCTACATAAAAGCGTAACCAGTGCGGGATATCTAAAGACGACCATTCAAAATATAAAATCAATCCGATACAAAGAACCAAAACTCTGATCGCTCCCCACAAGGATCGATATTGCCACGAGTCGCGTTTTGGCGGAGGCCAGAATTGGAAGTTCTCTTTTACTTGGCCAAGTGCCAGCATTGTCAAAAGGAAAGCGTTTGCTAAAAGGCCAATGATAAATAGCAACGTGCCCATATTAATTAGCATAACGAAGCTGTAAAAAAACATTAGTGTTACGAAATTGAAGTGGTATGCAATAAAGATTCACTAGGACAGACTCAAAGAGGAGTGTCGGTTGCCCTCGGCAGAACTTGAATCACGATGATCAGGTTCTCTGCGCTTTCCAGTCAGTGCCGTCAGGGCGGTCTTCAAGCACGATGCCTTTGGAGCTTAGGTAGTCCCTGATCTCATCGGCCTTTTTCCAGTTTTTCTCCTTTCTGGCTGAGGTTCTCTCGTCAATGAGTTTCTCTATCTCCAAGGGGCCTATGTCGGAGAGGTTGGCGGTGGACCTTCTTTTTTCCATGTACTCGACAGGCTCCTCGGACAGCACTCCGAGCACTCCGCATATCTCCTTTATCTTCTCAAGCGCAAGGGTTGCGCTCTGAGTCTTTCCCACGGAATCAAGCGACCTGTTGATTGAACGTATCAGGTCAAAAAGATTTCCCACTACATCCGCAGTGTTGAAGTTGTCGCTCATTGAGGAATGAAAATCCTCCTCGAATTTCCTGATCGAACTTTCAAGCTCAGGATCAGAACCCTTCGCTTCCCGTGCCTCGGCCGCCCTTAGCAGGGTAAGGTATATTCTCTCAAGCGACGCCTCGCTGTCATACATGCTTTTCTCCGAGAAATCGGCGGGATTCTGATAGTGATGAGAAAGGAAGAAAAGCCTTATGGCCTCTGGGGACCATCTCTTCGTGGCCTCAGACAGGGTAAAGAAGTTCCCCAAGGATTTTGACATCTTTTCCTTGTTTATCCTTATCAGGCCGTTATGAAGCCAGTATTTTGCAAACGGTTCGCCGGATGCGGCTTCTGACTGCGCTATTTCGTTCTCATGATGCGGGAAAATAAGGTCTTTTCCCCCTCCGTGTATCTCAAAATTTGTTCCCAGATATTCCATGCTCATCACCGAGCACTCTATGTGCCAGCCGGGCCTTCCGTCTCCCCATGGGCTCTTCCAGGACGGCTCGCCGGGTTTTGACTCCTTCCAGAGCGCGAAATCAAGAGGATCTTCTTTTTCTTCGTTTACGTCTATCCTGACTCCCTCAAGCATGTGATCAAGAGAGCGCCCGGAGAGCTTTCCGTAGCCGGGGAATTTTCTTACGGAAAAAAAGACGTTGTTGCCCGAGCGGTAGGCGAAGCCTTTTTCCATTATCTTCTCTATAAGCGCCGTTATCTGCTCTAGATGCTCTGTTACCCGTGGCTCTACATCGGGAGTTTCAACCCCTATTGAAGCCATGTCCTCTTTGTATTCCTTTATGTATTTCTCGGAGATCTCATCGCAGCTTACTCCTTCTTGGTTTGAGCGGTTTATTATCTTGTCGTCTATGTCGGTGAAGTTTCTCGCGAACAGTACGTCATAGCCGGCGTATCTGAGAAATCTCTGTATCACGTCAAAAGACACAGCGGAGCGGGCGTGTCCCAGATGTGCGGAATCATATACCGTAGGGCCGCAGACATACATCCGGACCTTGTTTCCTTCAAAGGGAACAAGGTCTTCCTTTTTCTGCAAGAGAGAGTTATAGATTTTTATTCTGGTGGGTTCTTTTTTCATATTTTCAAGAGAGATCACTGCGGGACCTGTTTGTCCCGCTGTATTTTTTGAAAGAGAAATTCTACGTATTTGTTTCCTAAATTCAAGGGTAGAGTGCCTGTAAGCAAGGCGATCAGGGGTTTTTTCTCAGGATCCTATGGAGAGGCTGTAGGGGCTTTTGCTGCGGGTCGCAGGTTTTTTTCTTAAAATGCAAAAAAGCCCTTGCCAAACCAAGACCGTCCGTTAGTATGATGGTTCACTTCATTTTTCGTTTGAATTTCAATTGTTTTTTTTCTTTAACACATTGACAATCACGTATGGGTAAGTAAGCTATTTTACCCATTTTGAAAACTGATTTTTTGAAAACTGATCTTTGAAAATTTAATAGCAGATGATAGCGGGCGAACTAGAGCAGTATCCGTAAATTCTTTAAATTCTTATGAAGAGTTTGATCCTGGCTCAGAGCGAACGCTGGCGGCACGCTTAACACATGCAAGTCGAGCGAGAAAGTGACTTCGGTCACGAGTAAAGCGGCGAACGGGTGAGTACAACGTGGATAATCTACCCTAAGGTCCGGGACAACCCCGAGAAATCGGAGCTAATACCGGATAAGACCACGGTATCCAAGGATACAGGGGTAAAAGATTTATCGCCTTTGGATGAGTCCACGTCCCATCAGGTAGTTGGTAAGGTAAAAGCTTACCAAGCCTAAGACGGGTAGCCGGCCTTAGCGGGTGAACGGCCACATGGGGACTGAGACACGGCCCTGACTCCTACGGGAGGCAGCAGTGGGGAATATTGGGCAATGGGCGAAAGCCTGACCCAGCGATGTCGCGTGAGGGATGAAGGCCTTCGGGTCGTAAACCTCTGTCGGGAGGGACGATGGGACTTATGTCTTGACGGTACCTCCAGAGGAAGCCCCGGCTAACTCCGTGCCAGCAGCCGCGGTAATACGGAGGGGGCAAGCGTTGCTCGGAATTACTGGGCGTAAAGGGTCCGCAGGCTGTCAGGCAAGTTGGTTGTGAAAGCTCAAGGCTTAACCTTGGAATTGCATCCAAAACTGCCTGACTAGAGTACAAGAGAGGTTGGCAGAATTCCCGGTGTAGCGGTGAAATGCATAGATATCGGGAGGAATACCAGAGGCGAAGGCGGCCAACTGGCTTGTAACTGACGCTCAGGGACGAAAGCGTGGGTAGCAAACCGGATTAGATACCCGGGTAGTCCACGCCCTAAACGATGGATGCTAGGTAGGGGGAATTCAATTCTCCTTGCCGTAGTTAACGCATTAAGCATCCCGCCTGGGGAGTACGGTCGCAAGGCTGAAACTCAAAGGAATTGGCGGGGGCCCGCACAAGCGGTGGAGCACGTGGTTTAATTCGATGCTAAGCGAAAAACCTTACCAAGACTTGACATGTTAACTCAAGTCTATACGAAAGTATTAGGTGGTTCCGAGCTTGCTCGGAACAGTTATCACAGGTGCTGCATGGCTGTCGTCAGCTCGTGCCGTGAGGTGTCCGGTTAAGTCCGGTAACGAGCGCAACCCCTATCTTTAGTTGCCATCACTTCGGGTGGGCACTCTAAAGAGACTGCCGGCGACAAGCCGGAGGAAGGTGGGGACGACGTCAAGTCATCATGGCCCTTATGTCTTGGGCTACACACGTGCTACAATGGTTGGTACAATGGGCTGCGAACTCGCGAGAGAGAGCCAATCCCATCAAAGCCAATCTCAGTTCAGATTGCAGGCTGCAACTCGCCTGCATGAAGTTGGAATCGCTAGTAATCGTGGATCAGCATTGCCACGGTGAATACGTTCCCGGGCCTTGCACACACCGCCCGTCACACCACGAAAGTCGGTTCTGCCCGAAGTAGCTGTGCTAACCTTCGGGAGGCAAGTTCCTAAGGTAGGGCTGGTAATTGGGGTGAAGTCGTAACAAGGTAGCCGTAGGGGAACCTGCGGCTGGATCACCTCCTTTTTCACGGAGATATCTGTCTCTTTTTCGCTCGTCATCTGCTTTTTATAAAAAAGTATTTGCTGCGCTTTAAAGCAACGGGGCCTATAGCTCAGCTGGTTAGAGCGCACCCCTGATAAGGGTGAGGTCGTTGGTTCGAATCCAACTAGGCCCACCAGTAGGGGGTGTAGCTCAGTTGGGAGAGCGCCTGCTTTGCAAGCAGGAGGTCGACGGTTCGAGCCCGTTCACCTCCATGGAAAAAGAATTTTTGAATGCTTTTTTGATCTTTGACAACTGAATATAACGCTGAGAAACAGAATTGATCGTGTTGTTAGTATTATCGAGGATTTTCATGCCTCGCAGATAAGATATGTAGAGCAGAAGGTGGATGCCTTGGCAACGGACGGCGATGAAGGACGTAATAAGTTGCGATAAGCCTCGGGGAGTCGCTTAATAGGCTTTGATCCGGGGATTTCCGAATGGGAAAACCTGACCAAGCAAACCTTGGTCATACCATTGTGAATATATAGCGATGGTAAGCTAACGGGGGGAAGTGAAACATCTCAGTACCCCTAGGAAAAAAAATCAACCGAGATTCCCCTAGTAGCGGCGAGCGAACGGGGAAGAGCCCAAACCGAAGAGATTTTCTCTTCGGGGTTGTGGGACCTCAGTATGGGACTTTAAGAAGTAGCAGAATAGTCTGGAAAGTCTTGCCACAGAAGGTGATAGCCCTGTACGCGAAACTTCAAGAAGCCCTAGAGGGATCCCGAGTACTCCGGCACACGTGGAATGTTGGAGGAATCTGGGTGGACCACCATCCAAGGCTAAATACGTGCCGTTGACCGATAGTGAACCAGTACCGTGAGGGAAAGGTGAAAAGAACCCCTATAAGGGGAGTGAAATAGAATCTGAAACCATCTGCTTGTAACCAGTGGAAGGGCTATGTCCATTTATGGAAATGCCTAACCGCGTGCCTTTTGCCTAATGAGCCTGCGAGTTATCTTCAGTGGCCTGATTAAGCCGAATAGGTGTAGTCGTAGCGAAAGCGAGTCTGAATAGGGCGCTAGTCACTGGGGATAGACCCGAAGCGAGTCGATCTATCCATGGCCAGGGTGAAGCAGAGAGAAAACCTTTGTGGAGGCCCGAACCGGTCAGGGGTGAAAACCTGTCGGATGAGCTGTGGATCGGAGTGAAAGGCTAATCAAGATTCGTGATAGCTGGTTCTCCCCGAAATATATTTAGGTATAGCCTTATGTGATGACCAACGGAGGTAGAGCACTGATTGGACTAGGGGGTCGAAAGATCTACCAAACCCAGCCAAACTCCGAATGCCGTTGGGTTAACATAGGAGTCAGTCGGTGGGAGATAAGTCCCATCGGCGAAAGGGAAACAACCCAGACCGCCGGCTAAGGCCCCTAAATGCGAACTAAGTGGTAAAGGATGTGAATTGGCATAGACAGCCAGTAGGTAGGCTCAGAAGCAGCCACCCTTTAAAGAGTGCGTAACAGCTCACTGGTCGATGCGGATTTGCGCCGAAAATGAAACGGGGCTAAGTTCGTTGCCGAAGCCGCGGGTTGCGTATTTATACGCAGCGGTAGGGGAGCGTTCCCAACGGGTCGAAGGGTTACCGTAAGGAAACCTGGACTGTTGGGAAGTGAGAATGCAGGCATGAGTAGCGATAAAGGTGGTGAGAATCCACCTCGCCGTAAACCCAAGGTTTCCTGGGCAAGGCTCGTCCTCCCAGGGTAAGTCGGGACCTAAGGCGAGGCCGAAAGGCGTAGTCGATGGAAAACGGGTTAATATTCCCGTACCAGTCGGTCTGAGTGATGGAGTGACGGAGAAGGATAGGTCATCCGGGTGATGGATATCCCGGTTCAAGCTTGTAGGAGGAAAAGACAAGTAAAACCTCTTTTCAATACTCTGAGAAGTGAGTACGAGAGGCGTTAGCCTCGTAAAGTGATTGAGTCCATGCTTCCAAGAAAAGCTTCTAAACGTTGACGACCGAGTGCCCGTACCTAAACGGACACACGTGGGTGAGTTGAAAATACTAAGGCGCGTGAGAGAACTCTGGCTAAGGAACTCGGCAAATTAACCCCGTAACTTCGGGATAAGGGGTGCCCATATGTACGTGAAAGCCTTCGCGGCTGGAGCGGAAATGGGTCGCAGTAAATTGGTGGTAACGACTGTTTACTAAAAACACAGGGCTCTGCAAACACGCAAGTGGACGTATAGGGCCTGACTCCTGCCCAGTGCCGGACGGTTAAGGGGATGGGTTATCTTCGGAGAAGCTCAGAACCGAAGCCCCGGTAAACGGCGGCCGTAACTATAACGGTCCTAAGGTAGCGAAATTCCTTGTCGGGTAAGTTCCGACCTGCATGAATGGAGTAACGATTGCCACACTGTCTCGGCCAGAGACTCAGCGAAATTGTGGTTCCGGTGAAGACGCCGGATACCCGCTACGGGACGGAAAGACCCCGTGCACCTTTACTATAACTTAGCATTGAGTTTTGGTGCTGCATGCGCAGGATAGGTGGGAGCCTATGAAACTTTGCTTTAGGGCAGGGTGGAGGCAATGGTGAAATACCACCCTTGTAGTTCTGGAATTCTAACTTAGGTCCGTTATCCGGATCAAGGACAATGTTAGGCGGGTAGTTTGACTGGGGCGGTCACCTCCTAAAGAGTAACGGAGGTGTGCAAAGGTTCCCTCAGCTTGATTGGAAACCAAGCGGAGAGTGCAAAGGCATAAGGGAGCTTGACTGTGAGACTGACAAGTCGAGCAGGTGCGAAAGCAGGTCTTAGTGACCCGGTGGTTCTGTGTGGAAAGGCCATCGATCAACGGATAAAAGGTACGCCGGGGATAACAGACTAATCTCCCCCAAGAGTTCACATCGACGGGGAGGTTTGGTACCTCGATGTCGGCTCATCGCATCCTGGGGCTGGAGAAGGTCCCAAGGGTTGGGCTGTTCGCCCATTAAAGCGGTACGCGAGCTGGGTTTAGAACGTCGTGAGACAGTTCGGTCCCTATCTGTAGCGGGCGAAGGAGATTTGAGAGGATCTGCTCATAGTACGAGAGGACCTGAGTGGACGAGCCTCTAGTGTACCAGTTGTCGTGCCAACGGCAGTGCTGGGTAGCTATGCTCGGAAAGGATAACCGCTGAAAGCATCTAAGCGGGAAACCTGCCTCGAGATTAGATCTCCCGAACGTAAGTTCCTTAAGGTCCCTTGAAGATTACAAGGTAGATAGGCTCAGGGTGTAAGTTCCGTGAGGAATTAAGCTGATGAGTACTAACCGACCGTGAGACTTACTGCGAGGCTTGAAAATTCTCGATAGCAACACACAATTTCTCAGCGTTATATTCAGTTGCCAAAGGTTTTTCTGCCCCTCCGAGGGCAGAACCTCCTGAGGGCCGTTCCCTGCGACCCCCATTATCGTTTATAATAACTGTGCTATGGATATTTCTGATCTGCTTACCCATCTGGGAGCAATGGCGATTGTTGCCCTTGCGTTGTTCTACTACCTGACTAGGGAAAAGGGCCGACGCGAGTCAGTTGAAACCGAACTGTCCTTTATCAGAACCGAACTGGAAGAGTCAAAGAGCAAAGGCGTATTGCTTGAAGAGGAACTTAGAAACTCGGTTGAGGCCGCAAGTGCTCTTAACGCCGAGAAAGCCTCCCTTGAATCCAGCATAAAAGAAAAAGCAACTGCTATTACGGACCGCGATTCCAGGATTTCCGAGTTCGAAAGGCAGATCGGGAAACTGAACTCCCAGGTTACTGAAAAGGAAAGTCTCCTTTCGCGGCTTGAAACCACCATAGAACAGGAAAGAAAGGGTTTCGAGGAAAAATTAACCATCCTGGATGAAGCGAAAAAAAGGCTGGGAGATGAGTTCGAGAACCTTGGAAACAGGATTTTCGAGGATACGACGAAAAAATTCACCGACAAGAACAAGGCGGACATGGAGAATCTCCTAAACCCCCTTCGCGAACAGATAAAGGATTTCGAAAGAAAAGTCACCGATACCCACGAGAAGGCAACCACCGACAGAGCCTCCCTCAAAGTTCACATAGAGAATCTTAAGAACCTTGGCGAGCAGATGAGTCGCGAAGCCCTTAATCTCACGACCGCTCTCAAGGGAGAATCGCAGACCCAGGGAGCTTGGGGGGAGATAGTGCTCGAAAAAGCGCTTGAGATGTCGGGCTTATCTGAGGGCAGGGAATATCACTCCCAGCCGAGCTACAAGGGGGATAACGGCAATACACTAAGACCTGACGTGATTGTTCATCTCCCCGAGGGGAAAGACGTTATAATCGACTCCAAGGTTTCCCTTACGGCTTATGAAAGATACATGTCCTGCGAGGACGGGGAGGAGAGGAAAGATTACCTCAGGCAGCATATTCTCTCGTTTCGAAGCCACATAAAGGAACTTAGCGCCAAGGGATATGAGGATATTCCTGAAATCACGAGCCTTAACTACGTTTTGATGTTTATTCCGCTTGAATCCGCTTTCATGTTGGCCATAGAAAAGGAGAGGGATCTTTATGCCGAGGCTTTCGAGAAAAATGTGATAATCGTCTGTCCCTCGACTCTTCTCGCGACGCTCAGAACCATACACAGCATCTGGCAGTTTGAGTACCAGAACGCAAATGCCAGGGAAATAGCGGAAAGTGCCGGAAGAATGTACGACAAGTTCGTAACTTTCGTTGATCACTTAAAAGATGTGGGTAGGCGCATAGAACAATCCGACCGGGCTTATCAGAGCGCAATAAACAGTCTCTGTGAGGGGAAGGGTAATCTCGTGAAAAGAGCTCTGGATCTCAGGGAGTTGGGAATAAAAACCTCAAAGGAACTTTCCCCGGATCTCTCGGAGAGATCCCAGCTCTCTGGGTACGCCGTTTCTTCCGACAAACAGACAGACGACGGGTCGCCGTGACCTGTCGTATTTAGAAAAAAGAGGGGAAATCGTGTACGATTCCACTTCTTAAATTCGATATCTAGAGAGGTAGAAAGATTGTTTAACAATTCTCTTAAGGGCAGTTGGGCGGTTGTGCTCGGTTCTTCAAGCGGCTTCGGAGAGGCCTGCAGTCTTGAGCTTGCTCGCCGGGGAATGAATATTTTCGGCGTACACCTTGACCGTCGGGGTACCATGGCGAAGGTGGAGGGCATAGTGGAGGAAATAAAGAGCATAGGAAGCGAGGTCAGATTCTACAACGTAAATGTCGCCGCCCCGGAGAAAAGACAGGAAGTTATCGGGGATATAAAAGAAGTAATACAACAAGACGGTTCCCGGGTAAAGGTGATGATACATTCCGTCGCGTTCGGGACGCTCAAGAACTATGTCTCGGATGAACGCAGAGACGTTCTTAACAGTAAAAACATTGACATGACCCTGGATGTAATGGCTCACAGCATCGTTTACTGGGCTCAGGATCTTGTTATGGAGGGAATGATGGGTGAGGGCGGGAGAATATTCGCCATGACAAGCTCAGGGAGTCACAGGGTCTGGCCCACATACGGCGCGGTATCGGCCGCCAAGGCGGCCATAGAGGCCCACATACGGCAGCTTGCCGTTGAACTCGCACCCCGTGGAATTACTGCGAACTCGATAATGGCTGGGGTAACTGACACTCCCGCGCTTAAAAAAATTCCAGGAAACGAGAAACTCATTGACCACGCTCTCGAGGCAAACCCTTCTGGGAGATTGACGACCCCGGAAGACGTGGCAAGGGCCATTGCGCTTCTCTCTCTTGACGAAGCCGCCTGGATAACGGGTAACGTGATAGGGGTTGACGGCGGAGAAGACCTTGTTTAACAGGTCTGCTTAGTATAAAATTAGAAATTATGTTAAGTTATGGCAGAAACAGGGAAGTGGATTTAGGAATTTTCCTGCTCAGAGTGGGTTTTGGCTTCTCGATGCTTATTTTCCACGGCTACGGAAAGCTGATCGGGGGGCCCGAGAGATGGGCTAAAGTCGGGGGGTCATTACAGACTTTCGGTATTGATTTTTACCCGGTTTTCTGGGGTTTCATGGCAGCTTTTGCCGAGTTTTTCTGCTCGGCTTTCATAATTGCGGGGGTTTTCTTTATACCCGCGACTTTTCTTCTGTCCGTTAACATGCTCGTGGCGGTTCTCTTTCACCTGTATCTTCCGGAAGAGTCATCCGCGGCGGGATGGCAAGGTGCTTCAAACGCGATTGAATATCTTTTTGTCTACGTGGTATTAATGATTTCTGGCTCTGGAAGGTACAAGATAAACCTGGGCTGACGGTCTTCGCTTGAGCCCACTATCATTGTGGACTTGGTGAAACCACATACTCCTCGGGCTCGGGTGAAAAGTGACGACAGATATGAAGAAACTTTACGAGATTGATTTTTTCATCCAAGCAGGTTGTATGATGCTGTTTCAGTGGAAAAGATCCTTAAGGGTGAAAAGCATGTAGTTAAGGTTGCTTCAGTACCATAGAGCTAAAAGTCAAAAGTGTGCGGATAAAAGAAGGAGTTGTGACTGTTGATATTGGACTCTACAGATTTCTTCCAGTAAATAGGCTCGGATCTGGAACAATGTGCATTCTTGGGATTATCCCCCCTAGGTAAAGTCCTGCAAGTTTAATTTGAAGACAAAGAGGTCTTGGATTTTTAAAAGCGTAAGCTATCACCATGTCCAAAAACCGTAGAATCAGTTCCTTTATCTTCTTTGCAGCTACAATGTCAGTCGCTTTGGTGCTGTCCGGTTGCCAAACTCTGAATTGGAACGAAAAATGGCAAAGCAACTTTATTGATCAAATGGCTGTGGCCAGAGACAGTCAGATGCTTAAAAACCTGGTGCGCATGCGCTATGGGAAACCGCCTGTATTTACAACTGTTGGGACGGTAACAGAAAAATACAAACAGGAACCGAGTAAAATTTCATTGACCGGCGCGGTAACCAGCGTCCTTAACTCCTCATCCACCAACAGCGCGAAAAGCGAAAATAATCTCTTAGGGCAGGTGGGAATAGGTGGCGCCCGTGAAACTACCTTTCAATACAGTCCGCTTATCGGCAAGGAACTGAATACGACCATGAATCAACGTTTGGGGCTGGGGACAGTGTTTGATCTTACCCAATCCGGGTTTTCGATAGAACGCGTTCTGGCAATAACAGTTGAGCGTTTCGGCCCTGCATTAAATGCCCCGTTTGCATCCGGACCTACCCCGGATTATTTACCAAAGCAGGAAGAATTCAACAAATACGAAGCCATACTTACCGCATTAAAAGATTTGAGACAACAAAATAAAATAAGATTTCTCAATGCCAGCCCTGATGAGATCTGTTCCGAACTTTGCATGCCTACCAAAATCGAAAAAGAAGAATCGCGGAAAAAATTAATAGCCTGCTTTTTGGATGACAACGATTGCTTGTGCGAAAACAATAATGACCCGCAATGGAAAGAGTTGACGAATCTTTTGAAGATTGAAGATAGAAAAGGAATTTTAATACTGACCGACTCTGAAACTAGGTCCAGTTCCGAAATAAAAGTGAGAACCCGCTCATTGTTCGGAATAATGCACTACCTGTCGCAGAACGTAAAAGTACCCGATAGGGACAGGGAAATAGTCAAAATCTCAAAGATCAAGAACGGCGAAGGTTGCAGGAAAGAAGGCGAAAAGCGAGATGGTTGGGACTGCAGCCCCGCTGGACAGCGATTCGAAATCATACCAAGCGATACGCGACCTCAGCTGATTTGTTCAAGTCCCCAAACTGATGGAGACTGCGCTTCGGTCTTTACTAGACATAACGGTCACTGGTTTTACATCGACGCCAAGGATCATAGCAGCAAAGCGACTTTCGCGCTGCTGACAAAGTTATTTGAGATACAAATCTCTGGCAGGGAAACGAATCGAGACATTTTTCTTGTTCAGTAAACTTACCCATGTCAGCAGAAAGATACGGGGGTTCGTGTAAAGCGGAGGCAGGGCAGTGAGGAAGTCAGGAATCGGTAAGTATCCGCTCTGAGTAAAGAACGCTTCGACGACGCATACGCATTACTCGATGTTGTCCGGTACCTTTTCGAGGTTCGTTTCTATTACCCGAAGGAAGTTCTTCCCCATTATTTTCTCCACAACCCCCCTCGGATATCCTTTGCCGAGAAGATACTCGGAGAGTACGGGAAGTTTGGATATGTGCCTCATCTCCTTGGGGAAATCCTTTACGGGTGCTCCGTCCATGTCGGTTCCCACTCCCACGTGATCCTCGCCGCAGACACTCAGAATGTGATCTATATGAGCGTATATGTCTTCGAGGGTGGCGCAACCCGGTCCTTCCCTGAGGAATCTTCCGTAGAAAACAACCCCCGTTACCCCGCCTCTATCGGAGATGGCGCGAAGTTGCTCGTCACGCAGATTTCTGGGGTGATCCACAAGGGCTCTTGAATTCGAGTGGGTTGCAACGGGTATGAGTTCCGTGAGTTCTATGCTTTCCCAGAAACACTTTTCGTTTAAGTGGGAAAGATCAAGCGTAATGCCGAGTGAGTTCATTTGGCCGAGAAGCTCCTTTCCCTGCGTGGAGAGGCCCTTGTCGCTCTCGGGCCCGGACGCGTAAATATTCCTGTTGTTCCAGGAAGGACCGAGCGCCCGGACGCCTCTTTTGTGGTATTCGAGAAGATGTTTTGGGTCCGAGACGGGGTCCGCTCCTTCCATAAGAGTGAAAAACCCGATCTTTTCCCCCTCGCGCAGTCTATCTATGTCTCGTCTGTCTTTTATCTGAAAGACGCTTTCTGAGTGTTCTCGGTATATCTCATCGTATACGTCAAGCTGGGCCATGGCTTCTGTTACCGAACCCCCGGGTTTGTGCTTGGGGTGAATGAAGACGGTGTTGAAGACGACCCTTGCCCCGCTCTGCCTGAGTCCGGGCAGGGTTATCATGCAGGGAATCTCGGGGCTCTCGAAATCTCTTTTGTAGTGACGCATGTGAAAGGCTATGTCCTGGTGGGCGTCAACGGTAAAAAAAGTTGCAGGGGCAAGGCTTCCCCATCCTCCTCCTCCCGGGGTCTCAATTCTTACCGCTTCTCCGGCTTTTACCGCAATGGAGCACTTCGCAGGCAGTTTTTTCTCTTTTGTTCCCGATAAAAGGGTGTTCTCCCCGCTCTTGCCGTCTTCTCCGCCCTGGGCTCCCCAGGGCCGTTTTTCCCTCCTCTCGGTTATCAGGGAAACATGGGAGTCCTCCAGGAACCTGTACTGCCTTATGATTCCATCGCCGCCTGAGAACCTGCCCGCTCCTCCGGACCCCTTTCTTACGGAGTATGATTCCACCATTACTGGAAGTTCCCTCTCGATTGCCTCGACGGGGGTGTTGAGCGTGTTTGTCATGTGCGTCTGCACGGCGTTTGCTCCATCTGCACCTGACCGTCCTCCCATTCCGCCGGCGATGGTTTCGTAGTAGGCGTAGGAGGAGTCAGAAGGGATGCTCTCCGGTGAACCGAACGCCAGATTGCTCATTGTTCCCGCACTTGCCGCCTGTATTGTTCCTGGGATTGCGGAAGCGAGCGCTCCGAACACCGCGTCCACTATCCTCTGGGACGTTTCGACGTTTCCGCCGACAACCGCGCTTGGGTATCGGGCGTTTAGAATCGAGTCCTCATCGACTTTGATTTCAATCGGTCTAAGCGTCCCCGAGTTAAGAGGCGTGTCTTCGCCTGAGAGACACTGAAAACAGTACAAGACAGCGGAAGTCGTTACGCTCAGGGGAGCGTTAAGACATCCTTTAACCTTTTTTGAGCTTCCCCTGAAATCCACGGTGGCGGTATCTTCTCTTATTTCTATTTTTACCTTTATGGGTATATCCCTTGTTCCCGCTCCGTCATCTTCAAGGTAGTCGGTAAAGACGTAGTCGCCGTCAGGTATTTTCTCTATGGCGTTTCTCATGAGTCTTTCCCCGTAGTCAAGAAGACCCGAAGCGGCATGATTTATCCTCTCAAGGGAATACTTTTCCAGAAGCTCCTGCATCCTCTTTTCCCCGGTGTCAAGCGAGGCTATCTGTGCCCGCAGATCTCCTTCTCTTTCCTCATGATCCCTGGTCGAGCGGATTATCTCCTCAAGCAGGGTTTCCCGCAGCCCGCCCCCTTCCCGTATCCTTGTCGGCGGGATTATGATTCCCTCTTCGTGTATTGTCGTTGAAAGCGGCATGGATCCCGGTGTGCTGCCCCCTATGTCTGCATGGTGGGCGCGAGAGGCGAGCAGAAATTCCGGTTTCCCGTCAACGAACACGGGCGCTACGCATGTTACGTCCGGGAGATGCGTTCCGCCGCGAAACGGATCGTTAAGAATGAAAACGTCTCCCGGGGAGAGATTTTCCGTCGCTACCGATCTTGCCGCAAATGACATTGACCCGAGGTGTATGGGGATGTGGGCGGCCTGCGCGATCATATCCCCCTCTGAGTTGAATAGGGCGCAGGAAAGGTCCCTTCTCTCCTTTATGTTCGGAGAGAATCCGGCTCTTACGAGAACCGAGCCCATTTCCTCGGCTATTGTTCCGAGAAGGTTGTTAAAAATCTCGAGTTCGAAAAGTTTGAGTTCCATACGGGCACAATAATAACCAATTTTAAGGATTGCCCGTGGAACATGACATGATAGGGAATTAAGACGCTGAGCGGTTGAGATTTTCGGTTGCTTTAAGACTGGGGCGTTACGAGATCGCGCTACGAAGCGCTTCCCCCATTTCTGCCGGGCTTTTGCAGGTAGCGACTCCGGCACGCTCAAGTGCCTGAAACTTGTCTTCGGCGCTTCCGGCGCTCCCGGAAATTATGGCTCCCGCGTGACCCATTCTTTTCCCTTTGGGCGCCGTGGCTCCGGCGATAAAGGCGGCTATGGGCTTTGTGAAGCTCTGGCTTATGTACTCCGCCGCTTCTTCTTCATCTGACCCTCCGATTTCCCCTATCATTACCACCGCGTCTGTGCCCGGGTCGTTCTCAAAGAGTGAAAGCGCGTCAATAAACGTGGTTCCGATAACGGGATCGCCTCCTATGCCTAAGCAGGTCGATTGTCCTATACCGAGATTTGTAAGCTGCCAGACGGCCTCGTAGGTCAGGGTTCCACTTCTTGAGATTATCCCCACTCTTCCGGGTTTATGAATGTAACCCGGCATTATTCCGACCTTGGCCTCCCCGGGAGTTATGACACCCGGACAGTTGGGTCCCACAAGCCTTGAATGAGAACCCCTCATGTATTCTTTTACCCTTACCACGTCCAGAGTGGGTATTCCCTCGGTTATGCAGATGACGAGTTCTACGCCTGAATCGAGGGCCTCGAGCATTGAATCCATAGCGAATGCGGCCGGAACGAACACCAAAGATACGTTGGCTCCGGTTTCCCGCACAGCTTCAGTCATGGTGTCGAAAACCGGGAATCCTTCGACGTTGCTCCCACCTTTTCCAGGCGTGACGCCGCCCACGACATTGGTTCCGTACTCCCGGCACTGGGTCGCATGAAACAGCCCCGCGCTTCCCGTTATTCCCTGAACGAGAATTTTTGAGTCTTTATTGACAAGAATACTTATTTTTCCGGTTCTCCCTGGAGAGTTTCATTGTTTCTCAAATGAGGCCGTACTATAACATGCCTAGTCCGTTTTTTCAAAATCTTCTGCTCCGGTTTTACGAATATGGCAAAGAATATTTTACGGCTATGGAGTGTCTTTCGGGGCAGGAACACCTCAGCGATCTTCTGTGAAGTACTTACCGGTCCTTCTAGGTCTTATCGTTTCGTATCATGTTGAAATCACTCATTAATTGTTATAATGCATGCTCATGGGCAAGCCACCGCCTAGAACAGGCAAAACGATACAAATATATAAAATTAGCTTTCCTGACGGGTCGGCTTATGTTGGGCAAACAAGACAATCGATTTCCTACCGACTCGCACAACATCGGCGGTTGAATCCATGCAATTCAATTTTGCACCGCAAGCTTTTGATAATGAGGCCGACTATAGAAGTTCTCTCGCGTCACCGCAAGCAAGCGGTCGCCGATCGAGAAGAGAAAAAATGGATTATGCGGCTTGAAAAACCAATAAACAGATATGTTAAGGGGAAGCAAATCAACGTGAATCCTGAAGCGCCGTTGCTAAGTAACAACAGGTGGTCGAAAAAAAGAAACCGCAGAGAGAGACGCAAATATCCTCGTAAGGCTAGCGGTCATCACGTTTGTTCCTGGTGTTGGCGAAAACTTCCCGTGTCAGAGTTCTATACCGACCGTTGCAGGTCGGTCGGTCTTTCAAGTCGGTGCAAAGAATGTGCTGGGATCGAGAATACTGCCCGCCGAGAGACGATAAAAAGAAAAGGAGATGTTTCCGCCACTTATCTGAGAATGAAGCTTGCGCGTCAAGCACTCCGGAAAACCAAAATTCGCCCGGTAGTTAGTGTTTATGAGAAGTAAGAAACAAGCCGATTTCTAACTGTCGTTGGCTAGCATTATCGCCTTGAGCGGAGAAAACAAATGGTAAGAGCTGGACGGAGAGTAGCTGGCATAATCTGGCATGAAGGATCGTGAGCGCGGAAGACCGCCAAAGCTGCACAGGAAGGGCAGGTCTGAAATTGCCGGGTTGGAGATTAAGCAATTCTGTCAACTCTCCTATATAATTTCCGAAGATCAGCGCGGATTTTATAGTGAGCGGAACGTAAGTATTCGTAAGGCTTACTCTATGTTCTGAATCTGCTCCCGTATTTTCTCAAGGTCAAGACGTATATTTATGGTAAGATGCGAAATTCCCGCGTCCTTGCATTTCGCTGATATGGTTCCGGCTTCCCTGTTCATTTCTTGAACCAGAAAATCAAGTTCTTTCCCCACGGGCCCCTTTTTCCTGGCGGTTTTCCTGAACTTGGAGATATGAGCCTCAAGCCTTACGATTTCTTCATCAATCTCGCTTTTTTCCGTTACTATGGCCGCAGCTTCCTGAGAGATAAGAGGGTCGTTTTTGTGCCTTGAGGAAAAGATTTTCTCAATCTTCTCCTTTGTTTTCTTCTCGGATTTCTTTACGAATTCCTTTCGTTTTTTCTTTAAGCGGTCAACCGTTTTTCTTATGATTTCCAGACGCCCGAGTATCGCTTTTTCAAGTTTCCGTCCCTCGGTTTCCCGGCTCCTGTCGAACTTTAGGAGGGCTTTTATGACCGTTTCCTTTATCTTGGCTTCCGTCTCCCTTGAGATCTCGGGTCCGACATGGCTTTCAAAGGAGTTCTCCATCATGAGCAGATGCTCGATTCCTATCTCCGTTTTAAGCCCCAGTGCGGAATTAATCCTTTTAAGGGAACTGTGATTCTCCCGAAGCACTTTTTCGGATAAACGCTGTTTTTCCCTTCGGGTTGCCTGCACGGCAAGCCTCAGCCTGAGTTTCCCCCTCTGAATTGAGTTCTTCAGTCTGTCTTCAATGGCGGTTTCCATCTGGAGAAATGATTCGGGAACGCTGGCCCTGACGTCAAGAAACCTGTGGTTCTCCGACCGTATATCCACCACGATCTTTCCGACCTCGGTATTTACGGATGATTCCGCGAAACCAGTCATGCTTTTCATAGTGTGTTTCTGTCCTTTTTGGTATCCGTTTTTCTTCTTTTTTAAAGCAGAATACCCGCAACGGGTTTTAATTCATAACTGCCGCCGGGCGGAAAAAAAGAACCGTTGTATATTCTCCTGACTTGCCTGTACTACTTTTCTCATTTACCTTCTTAGGTTATTCAGAGGATTAGTTTCCGCTACGTTATCCATGAGAAAAGCTTACCTTTTCGTTCTGCCGTTGCTGTTTCTTTTTGTTTCCTGCGCTGTTCCGGTGCGAGGTTCGGGAGAAAGGAGGCCGCACCCGAAGGTTTCCGCTACCAGCGTTGTCAACTCTTTTCTTGAGGCGCTTAAGGAAAAGGACTTTGAATCCGCTTACGACGAAATCCATATATTCAGTTCAGACCGCGAAGGTTACATAAGCAGGCTTAAGTTTCTTTACGAGAGCTACGACCTCAGGATAGTTGACTACAAGGTCTTGGCAACCCAGCTCTTTAGGGATACCGCCATAGTGGTTGCGGAAGTGGAGGTTGACTACAGCGAGCCGGGCGAAAGCGAGCGTCTGAGGGCCAAATACAGAAACCGCTATGATCTCTCCATACCCAAAAAAGAGTGGAAAATAGTGAAGGACGAATGCATTGAGGACTGCAGTTACGGACCTGGGGGTGAAAGCGGAGACGGAGGAGGTTAGGGTGATAAAAGTTGCGGTAGTCGGGGTGTGCGGGCGCATGGGAATGAGCGTAGCTTCGCTTGCGGGCGCGGATGAGGATATTGAACTTGTGGGGGCGACGGAGGTGCCGGGACACGTTTCGATCGGTCGCGATCTGGGGGATCTTATCGAGGGCGCGGGGCCGGGAGTAAGCGTGAGTGACAGCATTGAGGTAGCCGCGCGGGCTGCGGACGTGATAATTGACTTTACCGTTCCCGAGGCGACCCTTGCCCACGCCGAATATTTGGTTCGCAACGAAAAGTCGATGGTTATAGGAACGACGGGCTTTACGTCTGAGCAGAGGGGAAAACTGCTGCGGCTGCTTGAGCGGATACCTTGCGTTTTTTCTCCCAACATGAGCGTAGGTGTCAATGTTCTTTTCGAGATATCAAGACAGGTGGCGTCTCATCTGGGAGAGAGCTACGACGCCGAGATTTTCGAGACCCATCACAGGGCAAAAGCCGATTCTCCGAGCGGGACGGCCATCGCGCTTGCCGAAGCGGTCGCCACGGGCCTGGGATCGGAGCTTAAGGATGTGGCGAGATATGAAAGACACGGGCGCATAGGGGCGAGAAAAAGAGGGGAAATAGGTGTTCAGACGCTTCGGGGAGGAGACGTGGTCGGAGATCACACAGTCATGTTCCTTGGCGACGGAGAAAGGGTGGAGCTTACCCACAAGGCGACTAGCAGGGATAATTTCTCCTCGGGCGCGCTTCGCGCGGCGAAATGGATTCCGGGAAAATCCCCCGGGGTCTACGCGATGCGGGACGTGCTTGGATTCTGATCCCGCAGCGTTTATCCATCATGTACCAGTTCAGAATTATCGAAAAGGAAAAGGGCGGTTCCGCCAGACTGGGGGAAATCCGCACTTCCCGGGAAACGGTTGCGACTCCGGCCTTTATGCCTGTAGCGACCCAGGGGGCGGGCAAGGCCATCTCGCCCCTTGATCTGCGTCGCCTAGGTTTCGAGATTCTCATCTCAAACGCCTACCATCTCTACTTAAGGCCCGGTACGGACATAATAAGTTCCCTCGGCGGACTTCACGAATACATGTCGTGGGACGGTGCGATTGTTACCGACAGCGGCGGTTTCCAGGTTCTAAGCCTTGCGAAAAGCAGAAAGATCACAGACGATGGAGTCTCTTTCCGCTCTCACATAGACGGAAGCGAACATTTTTTCTCGCCGGCGACCTCAATAGCCGTTCAGGAAAGCTTGGGTTCAGACGTGATGATGTGTTTTGATGAATGCCCGGCCCATGATTCTCCATACGAGTACATGGAGAAGTCGGTCTCTCTCACGACGCGCTGGGCTAGGCTTTGCAAGGAGGCGAAACGGGATGACTCCGGGGCCCTTTTCGGTATCGTGCAGGGAGGGGTGTACGAGGATCTTCGGGCGCGCTCGGCGGGGGAACTTGTGGATATAGGTTTTGACGGTTACTCGATAGGAGGGCTCGGGGTCGGTGAGTCGGGCGAGGCGACTTTTGAGATTACGGATCTTTGTACGGGGCTTTTACCGGAGGATAGGCTTAGATACCTTATGGGTATCGGAAACCCAAGCGACATAGTGAGGGGGGTGGCGCTCGGAGTTGATCTTTTCGACTGCGTCATCCCAACCCGCAACGCCCGGAACGGAACTCTCTTTACAAGCCGGGGAAAAGTGGTTATAAAAAACTCCCGTTACGCGTACGATCGCTCTGCACTTGATGAAGATTGCGGCTGTTATACGTGCGGAAATTTCTCAAAGTCGTACCTGAGGCATATATTCATGGCCGGGGAGATTCTGTCTCTTCAGCTTTTGACCCTTCATAACCTCTATTATTACTCCGAACTGATGAGAAAAATAAGAGAATCGATAAAAACTGGCACCTTCAGCCAATTCCGCTCGGAGCTAAACGATGCGGAGGAGGAATAGAAATTGAAAAAACTTGCTTTTATATCCACTGCGGCCCTTTTTATTTCATCCTGCATGCCTCCCGGGGCTGGCCAGGGAGGAGGAACGACGGTTTCAGCCATACTTCCGTTCGTTGCCATATTCGGCCTTTTTTACTTTCTTATCATAAGACCCCAGCAGAAGCAGAGCCGTGAGCGAAAGCGGATGCTCACCGAGGTAAAAAGAGGCGACAGCATTATTACCACCGGGGGCATATACGGGAGGGTGATAAACGTTGATGGTAATGATCTCACGGTTGAAATAGCGAAAGGCATTAACATAAGAATGGCCCGCTCCGGGATCGCGGAGCGGACTGATTCTGCGACAGCTGACGGCAAATCCAAAGGGGGCAGTTGATTAATGAAAGGCGCGTCCCGTCTGTGGATTATCGTTATCGCTCTTTGTTCTTTCCTCTCCGTAATACTTCTTACGCCGACCTTTATGGGTGACAATCTTCCCTCGTGGTGGGGAAAGGCGTTCTCAAGCAAGGGGATAAGTCTAGGACTTGATCTTGAGGGCGGAATATTCCTTCTTCTGGGAGTTGAGACGGAAAAGGGCGTTAACCAGGAAATGCTTATCATGGAGGAAGCCCTTGTCTCGAAGTTCGCGGAAAACAGGATTCTGGTCAAAAGCTCGTCCGTTTCTGACGGAACCCTTACGGTAGGTCTTTTCCCCGGCGCGGATATCGACAGGGCGCTTGAGATTGCGCGCGACGATTTTGAACAGGTGGCGAATATAGGTTCCGACGGCTTTCTGGTCAGGCTCTCGATAAAACCTTCTTACGTGGCCGAGCTTGAGCAAAACTCAATAGAACGGGTCCGCCACATAATAGAGAACCGCGTTAAGGATTTCGGTCTGGTTGAGCCCAGCATACAGAAGTCCGGTGACGACAGGATTCTGGTGCAGGTGCCGGGCGCTTCCAAAAAAGACAGACAGAGAATAGTAAACCTGATCAAAAAGACGGCCGTTTTGGAGTTCAAGATCGTAAAAGCCGTCGGGGCGTCGCGGGAAAACCTCCTTGCAGCGACTGAAGCGGAAACCGAGAAGCAGGTTGCGGAAAAGGGGATGGCCATCCACGCTGGAGATACCGGAAACGAAAACGAAAAGTTCTTTCTCACCGAGCGCCTTGCGAGCGTGACCGGGGAATATATCTCCGATGCGCGGATAACGTTTGATAATTACGGAAATCCCGCGGTCGGATTCACCTTCAAGGGAGAAGGCGGGAGCAAGTTCGGGAAACTGACCGAGGAGAATGTCGGAGCGCGCCTGGCAATAGTTCTTGACGGCATTATAAAGTCCGCTCCCACTATCCAGGACAAGATAACCTACCAGGGCACCATAACCGGGACTTTCACCCCTGAAGAGACAAAAGACCTTGCGCTTATACTGAGATCCGGCTCTCTTCCCGTTCCCGTAAGGGTGGAGCAGGAGAGAACCGTGGGTCCTTCCCTCGGCCAGGAGTCCATAGAAAAGGGGAGGTTCTCCATGATCGTTGGCGGGATACTCGTTTTGGTGTTCATGGTCTTTTTCTACAGGATCCAGGGCGTCATAGCGAACGCCGCCCTTGTACTTAACATACTTTTCATAATGGGTTTTCTCTCCGCTTTCGGGGTGACGCTCACGCTTCCGGGCATAGCCGGGCTTGTTCTTACCCTCGGTATGGCGGTTGACGGAAACGTCATCATATTCGAGAGGATAAAAGAGGAACTTGTCGCGGGGAAAACCGCCATTCACTCGATTGAAACGGGATACGCCAGATCTCTCTGGACCATCCTTGACGCTAACGTGACGACGCTTCTTACGGCGCTTATACTTTTCTGGCTCGGCACAGGCCCGATAAAGGGTTTCGCGGCCACGCTTTCAATCGGAATAGTGTCGACCGTTTTCAGCAATCTCGTGGTGGCGAGAGTTTTTACGAACATGCTCTACAGGGACAAAAAACTGACCGAAGTAAGTATCTGAGGGTGCGCGAGTGCAACTTATAGGAAAACTGAATTATGATTTTGTGGAGAAGATGGGGGGTGCGAAGCGTATTTCCATCGCGCTTGTTGTTATCTCCATCGCTTCCCTTCTGTATCACCAGGGACCTAACTGGGGAGTTGAGTTCACGGGCGGAACGGAAATACACATAAAGCTCGCGAAGAGACTGGAAACCAGCGCGCTAAAAGGGGGGCTTGAAAATAGCGGCTTTCCCTCCGAATCGGTTCAGCGCTTCGGTCTTCCGAGCGATAACGAGTACCTGATACAGTTTGCTCCGGAACTTGCGACTTTTGACCAGATACAGGATTTTCAGAAAAGCCTTGAAGACCTTTTCGCGGAGTCAGAAGACTTCAAGGGAGCCTCCATTCAGAGAATAGACTACATAGGTCCCAGAGTAGGGAAGGAACTCATAACCAGGGCTTTTCTCTCCATACTGCTTGCTTGCGTCGGCATACTGGCTTATCTGATCGTAAGGTTTGAATTCGGTTTTGCCGTGGGAGCGGTTATCGCGCTTCTTCACGACACCCTTATAACCGTGGGGGCCATATCGATTGTGGACAAGGAATTCACTCTTGCGATCGTTGCCGCGCTTCTGACCGTGATAGGTTATTCGGTTAACGACACCATCGTCATATTTGACAGGATAAGGGAAAATATGGGCAATTTTCCTGAAAAGGGCTTCAGAGAGCTTGTTAATGAAGGAATCAGCCAGACGCTCTCGCGTACGTTGCTCACCTCGATAACGGTGTTCGCAGTGCTTGTCCCGCTGTTTCTCCTTGGCGGTTCGGTAATACACGATTTCGCGTTCACCCTTATGATAGGGGTCGTCGTGGGAACCTATTCTTCAGTTTTCGTGGCAAGTGCCTTCGTGGTTTACTGGAGAAAAAGAAAGGCAATCGGATAAGGGCTGCTTTGGCGGATGCTCGATCGCAAGTAAGCTCTGCGCTTTGATAATCGGCCTCATAACGGTTAAATATTTTCCCGTTTTGCTTCTAGAAACGCACAATCCGGGCATATGATGGAAGAAACGCTTCAGCAAATCAGAAGCCGTATAGATTCTGACCTTGACGCCGTCTCGACGGAGGTTGATCTTGTCAAGGTAAAGGCAAGCTACGTCGGGAAAAAAGGATCTCTTACGCAGCTTCTAAAATCCATGAAAGACCTTCCCGTAGAGGAGCGCCGCCAGGCGGGCATTCTCATAAACGGAACCAAGAAGGAAATAGAGGTGCTGATCGAGAAAAAATCCGATGAGATAAAGCGCAAAATCATGAACGAAAAGCTTCTTGAGGAAGCAACCGACTTCACTCTTCCCGGCCGTGGAATGCCGGTAGGGGCCAAGCATCCCATAACTCAGATGATGGAGTGTATCGTCTATGACTTCGAGAGGATGGGATTCGAAGTCGTCGAGGGTCCCGAGGTTGAGCTTGATTACTACAATTTCGAGGCGCTTAACATACCGAAAAACCACCCTGCAAGAGACATGCAGGACACTTTTTACATAACCGACGACATGGTGCTCAGAACCCACACTTCCCCCGTGCAGATACGGATCATGCAGACCCAGCGGCCTCCGGTGAAGATAATAGCTCCCGGAAAGGTTTACCGATGCGACAGCGATGTTTCCCACACTCCGATGTTCCACCAGATAGAGGGTCTTCTGGTGGACAAAGGCATAACTTTCGGAAACCTAAAGTCCGTCATTATTCAGTTCGTCAAACTGACTTTCGGGGAGGGTACGAACGTCAGGTTCCGCCCGAGCTTTTTCCCCTTCACCGAACCCAGCGCCGAAGTGGACATAGAGTGTCAGATATGTTCGGGCAACGGATGCAGGGTATGCAAGAATACCGGCTGGCTTGAAATAATGGGATGCGGAATGGTCGATCCCGCGGTTTTCTCAAGCGTTAACTACAATACGGATATCTATTCGGGTTTTGCCTTCGGCATGGGGGTTGAGAGAATCGCCATGCTTAAGTACGGGATAAACGACATAAGGCTTTTCTTTGAGAACGACATAAGGTTTTTGAGGCAGTTCGTATAATTTTTTGAGGGGCTGTTGTCGGACGGGGTACCGTCTTTTTATGGTTCACTTCATTTTACTATATAAAAACCACAAAATTAGACAACATTTCCAAGCCTTAAAAATATCTCTTGTATGAGGATAATACGAATTAGATATTAAACAAGGTTCGAGAAAACAGAAAGGAGAACACCGATGGGAATCAAACCTGATCACTGGATAAGAAAGATGTCACTGGAGCAAAAGATGATAGACCCTTTCGTCGAGGGGCAGGTAAGCAAGGGTGTGATATCATACGGTCTTTCCTCTTACGGCTACGATATAAGGGTGAGCGATGAGTTCAAGGTGTTTACCAACCTGCACAGCGCCGTTGTGGATCCGAAGAATTTCGACACCAAGTCTTTTGTGGAGATAAAAGATGATTACTGCATAATTCCGCCGAACTCTTTCGCGCTCGCAAAAACAGTTGAGTATTTCAGGATACCCAGAAGCACCCTTACCGTGTGCGTTGGGAAATCCACTTACGCAAGGTGCGGAATAATCGTGAACGTAACCCCCTTTGAACCCGAGTGGGAGGGATACGTGACGCTTGAGATCTCAAACACAACCCCCATTCCCGCGAAGATATATTCAAACGAGGGAATCGCTCAGGTGCTCTTTTTCGAAGGGGATGAGGAATGCGATATTTCATACGCGGACAAGAAGGGAAAATACCAGAAACAGACCGGCATCACGCATCCGAAGATTTCCTAGGCGTAAGGTCCCGGGAAGCAATATCGTCTGCGGGAGGCCACTTGGCCAGATTATCTCTCAGGAAATTCTGATTTTTACGCAAACTGCCCGATATTACGGACTTTTTTCTTTTCTTCAGGTACTATAATAAGCATACTATCTCTAACCGGGAGGTACTTGTTTTGAGCGAATCTCAAGAATCCGAAACAATGGGTGAGTTGCAGCAGGATAACGGCTCCGGCGATGATTACACCGCCGAGCAGATAAAGGTTCTTCCGGGTCTTGAAGCCGTAAGAAAACGCCCGGATATGTACATAGGGGATACCAATTCCCGGGGATTTCACCATCTTGTTTTCGAAGTTCTCGATAACAGCGTGGACGAATCCCTGGCGGGCTTCTGCAACAATATTTCCGTTACCGTACACGTGGATGACAGCATTACGGTTGAAGACGACGGAAGGGGAATTCCGGTCGACATCCACGAAGAGACGGGAAAACCCGCCGTTGAAGTCGTAATGACCATGCTTCATGCGGGGGGAAAATTCGACAGCAAGGTCTACAGGGTTTCAGGAGGACTCCACGGCGTAGGCGTCACCGTGGTAAACGCGCTTGCCGAGAACCTCTCAATAGAAATCAAGAGGGAAGGGGAGGTCTGGTATCAGGAATATGAAAAGGGAGAGGCAGTAAAAGACATTAAGAACACCGGGAAAACGAAAAAAAGCGGGACCAAAATCCATTTCAAGCCCGATTCCGGGATATTCGAAGTTGACGAGTTCAATTACGACATACTTGCCCACAGGATAAGGGAGCTTGCCTTTCTCAACAAAGGCCTTCGGATTACCCTTAACGACGAGAGGACGGAGAGGTCCCAGGAGTTTTTCTACGAAGGAGGAATCATTGCTTTCGTTGAGGAGCTTAACAAGAACAGAAAAGCGCTTCACCCCGAGGTGATCTATATGGCGGGAGAAAGGGACTCAACCGCGGTTGAGGTCGCTTTGCAGTATAACGACACCTACAGGGAAACCATATTCTGCTACGCGAACAACATAAACAACATAGAGGGCGGAACCCATCTATCGGGCTTCCGTACTTCTCTTACGAGAACCATAAACAAGTACGCCGAGGAGAAGAATCTTCTTAAAAACCTGAAGATGGCCCTCAGCGGGGAAGACGTGAGAGAGGGCTTAGTGGCGGTTGTTAGCGTAAAGCTCCAGGATCCGAAGTTTGAAGGGCAGACCAAAACTAAGCTCGGAAACACTTCCATAAGGGGCATCGTCGAATCTTTGCTAAACGAGAAGCTTCGGGTGTTCTTTGAAGAAAACCCGCCTGTGGCTAGACGCATCGTGGAGAAAACGATAGAAGCCGCGAGGGCGAGAAACGCCGCGAGAAAAGCAAAGGAGCTTACCAGAAGAAAAAGCGCTCTTGAGTCCGGAACGCTTCCCGGGAAACTGGCCGACTGCCAGGAACGCGATCCCGAGAAAAGTGAGCTCTACATAGTTGAGGGAGAATCGGCGGGAGGATCCGCAAAACAGGCAAGAGACAGGCACAACCAGGCCATTTTGCCCCTTAAGGGAAAAATCCTGAACGTTGAGAAGGCGAGGTTTGACAAGATCCTCGGCAACGAGGAGATCCGCGCCACTATCACCGTTCTGGGTACCGGAATAGGGGAAGGCGAGGGCGAGTTCGATATATCGAAGATACGCTACCACAAGGTAATACTCATGACCGACGCGGATGTTGACGGATCCCATATAAGAACCCTTCTTCTAACGCTGTTTTTCCGTCATTTCAGTGACGTAATAGAAAGGGGGTATCTGTACATTGCTCAGCCTCCTCTTTATCTCGTGAGAAAGGGAAGAAAGGAGACCTACCTCAAGGACGACCATGAATACGAGGAGTTTCTCGTAAAGCTAGGAGTCGAAGATCTTGAAATCGCTTCCGGGGGTACAAACGGCTACGTAAAACAGATCAGGGGAACCAAGCTTTTCGATCTTGTGCAGAAAGCCATCAGGTACGGAAAACTTCTTGACCGTATGAGCAGGTGGGGACGCAACAAGGGGATAGTTGACGGTTTCGCCAAAAGAACCGATTTCGGTAAAACAGACCTCAAGCTTGGCAATGAAACCTCTTTAGATACTCATCTTATCGGAATAAGGGAATGGCTCGGGGAGAATCATCCCGACATAGTTGATCTTGACTGGAAGCTTGGGGAGGACACAGAACATAATTCAAACACCATTGAATATGATTTCAGGGAAAACGGAAGGGTAAGCTCCTCCTTTATTGATTTTAATTTTCTCGCTTCTCCTGATTTCAGAGAACTCAGGAAACTTGCGGAATCGCTTAGACCGCTTTGGGATTCTACCTACCATATAGTTGATAATGGCGAAGAAAAAGAGATCGGAAGCCTTGAAAAATTCGTTGAATCCATTTTGGAGAGAGGGAAAAAAGGTCAGTTCATACAGAGGTATAAAGGTCTCGGAGAGATGAATCCCGAGCAACTGTGGTCAACGACCATGAACCCTGAGAACAGGATATTGAAGCAGGTTCAAGTTGAAGACGTAGTTGAAGCTAATGCAATATTCTCAAAGCTCATGGGTGATGAGGTTGAACCCAGAAAAGAGTTTATTGAATTAAATGCTCTCAGGGTAAGCAATCTGGATGTCTGATAACTCGAGCCCCATTATTTAGTGTGATAGCTTTATAAAATTCCCCAAGAAGTAAAAACTCACCCCATAGCCTTGAACTCTTTATACCGCATTGCTAAGCGGTCTTTGTCAGGATAATGCTCCTCTAGCTTTGGAAGCCTGAGCTTGTTGCCGTCAAGCCTCTTGAGCGCTTGAAGTGTTGGACCGTCATTCTGATCAAGCAGGCGTTTTGAGACGTGAAGACCGTAGTCAGGGTCGATGCCTATAAGATGGCTGTCAAACGCTGCGTGATGGATCTTGGAGAGCAGTAGGCCATTTGAGATTGTTGGCTGGCCAAGTTCCGGGTTCGCATCGGGGATTATGTGGGCAGCGTCAAGCAGGCGTCTTTCGGGAATCCCGGACAAGGCGCAGCGCCCTTTATAGGCAATGAGAATCGATTCGCGGAACCGTCCTTGGTGAACCCGCTGCTTTACCATGTGAAGGGCGTAACGCCTGTCCTCTGGAGTTTCGGGAGGAACCATTTCCTTCCGGTCTGATCTGCCGAAAAGTATTTTGGCTCTCAGGGAGATTCCATCCCAATCCCCGATAAAAACGGGCATTATTGCCTGATACTGACCAGGAGCAATTCCAAGAAAGTAGATTACGGGAGTTCTGTTTTCATACGCCTCACGAAGCCGTTTATTATCTGCGGCGTCAGGATTAGTACCCATAAATGCGTAGTCTATTGATTCGAGGTTCTCAAAAATCTTTCTGTGAATGTCTATCTGGTCTTCGTACCGGACTCTAGCGCTGGTTTTCGGAAAGACGGTTCGGATTGATAGAAGGAATTCCATTTCCTTCGGTCTGAATATGCCGCGCTGCGGGTTCACAAGCGGTATGCGCTTACCTTCAAAGGAGAAACCTTTCCTAATTTCTCCTGCGGGTATATGAGTGTAGACCGCACTCAGTTTTTTGACCCGTTCAAATGCCGCCATGCGCATGGGGCTGTCAGGGTCGAAGTGTGAATCCCTCATAAACGCAATTATATACTAAAGGATTCCGAGAACTATAAGAAAACTTATGATAAGAAGGTTCGCTACTGCTAGGGGAAAGAGTTTCTTCCAGCCAAGGCCCATGACCTGATCATATCTGAACCTTGGCAAAGTCCATCTTACCCAGATGAACAAAAAGAGTAAGAAAAGGACTTTGCCGATAAACACAGTCGGCGGCAGATACCAATGCGTGTTGATATCAATGCCAAACCACCCACCGAACGGTAAGGGATACCAACCACCCAAAAACAAACAAGTTATCATGCACGAGGCAACTATCATATGAGTGTATTCAGCCATGAAGAACATTGCAAATTTCATGCTGCTGTATTCGGTGTGATAGCCGGCGACTATCTCGGGTTCGGCTTCCGGCATATCGAAAGGAAGCCGCTTGGTCTCGGCAAACGCAGAAACGACGAAAACCACAAAACCTATAAATGAAGGAATCATAAACCACATCTTTTCCTGCGCTTCGATTATGTCCCCGAGACGAAGCGAACCCGTTATGGCTATTACCCCCAGTATGGACAGGCCAAGTGGGAGTTCGTAGCTTATCATCTGCGCCGCCGCCCGAAGACCTCCTAGAAGGGAGTATTTGCTGTTAGAACCCCACCCGCCAAGTACCACTCCGTATACGCTGAGCGAACTTATCCCCAACACGTATAAAAGGCCGATGTTTAAGTCAGCTATCTGGAACCTTACGAATACCGGATCCTGGAGAAATCCGAACAGGTCGGTGTGAAAACCCGTTCCTATGGGAATTACCGCGAGGGCGGCAAGGGCCGTAACAAGCGCAAACGCCGGGGCCATGATATACATGGTCTTGTTCGCATTCTTCGGAATTATGTCTTCTTTGAAAATGAATTTGATGCCGTCGGCAAGTGGCTGGAGAAGTCCCAAGGGTCCGACTCTGTTCGGTCCGTAACGATCCTGTATGAAGGCGCTTAGCCTTCTTTCCGCGTAGGTAAGATAAGCGACCGCGGTCAGAACGACGAAAAAAACAAATGCTATCTTTACAACTGCTATTGTTATCAGAAGCGGCGTCATTTACCCGTGCCGTGTTCCAGAACTTTTCCGACGGCACCTATTCTGTCGTAGCTCATTCCCACGTACCCTGGAATCTTGAGGCTTATGTCATCCATCACGTCCGCCACGGAGTTGTAGCTAAACAGAGGTTTGTCGAGTTTTTCCCCGATCATGCAGAGTATTTCCCATCCGGGCTTTGCCCTTCCGGGAGGAGAAATGGCTTTTCTTATTTTCTGAACCCGCCCGGAATCGTTTGTGAAAGTTCCGTCTTTTTCATAAGGGCTCGCCGCTGGAAGTATTATGTGAGCATACCTCGCGGTTTCGCTGAGTTTGTAGTCGATAACTGCGAGAAAGCCGATTTTCTCAAGCGCTTGGGAAAGCGCGTACTTCTCGTGGTCCGAAACCAGATCAAACAGATCTTGTCCTACGACGACCAGAGTATCAATCCTGCCGGCAAGCAGCGAGTCGATCGTCGTTTTCACATCCTCTCCGTTTGCCTGTATCATGAAATTCCTCGCTCCCGCGCTGTTGGGATACGGATCGTTGCTTACGAGGTCGAATTTTTTCTCTATTTCCTCGTTTCCCGCGGCGCAGATTGCCGGGAAGTCTCCAAGGAGGGATGAAATCTTCACCGCAAGGAACATCTCCTCGTTTGTAAGCGTCGGTGACCCCACAATTGCGCAGGAACCCGTACCGCCCGACATTATTGCGGAGAGCCTGGCGCAAAGACTGTTAACCGCATCTTCCCAGGATGTTATCTCGTAGTCTTTATCATTTTTCATTATGGGGTCCTTAAGCCTGGTCGACTCCTGGACCTCCTTGTAATCGAATCTTCCCCTGTCGCATATCCAGTGTCTGTTCACTTCCTGGTTTATTCTCGGACGGATTCGGGAGACCTTTCCCTGCCTCGGGTCAACGCCCACTGTAATGTTGCACCCGGTGCTGCAGAGCGAACACACGGAGTCTGTGAACTCCATGTACCAGACCCTCTCTTCGTGAAGCGTGTCTTTGGAGAGCAGGGCTCCGACCGGGCATATGTCAATCACGTTTCCCGCAAGTTCGTTATCAAGCTTTTTCCCGGGGAAAACGGAGATTTTCTTGCGAAAACCCCTTCCCGTGGTTCCCAGCTCATGGGTCTTCGTTACTTCGTCCGTAAAACGCACGCATCGCGTGCACATGATGCATCTGTTGGCATCGTACATTATGCGGTCGCTGAGGTAGGTTTTCTGCCTTACCTTTTTGTTCTCGGGACCGCCGACCCTGCTGTAGCCGGGACCGTGACCGAAAGCAACCATCTGGAGAGGGCATTCTCCACCCTTGTCGCATATGGGACAGTCAAGCGGATGGTTTATGAGGGTGAATTCAACGGCCGCCTTTCTGGCTTCAAGAGCTTTTTCGGTGTTCGTTTTAACAACGAGACCGTCCCTTACGGTTGTGTTGCAGGCGGGGAGCACCTTGGGAACGCCTTCCACTTCCACAAGGCATTGTCTGCACTGGGCGACTACGCTTAGCGAAGGGTGATAGCAGAAATGGGGAATCTCTATCCCGGCCACCGCCGCTGCCTGAATGACGTTCAGTCCATCGTCCACATCAAGTTCAATTCCGTTGATGGTTATCTTCGGCATAGAGAGGGCTCAAGGGAAAAACGATTAGCGTAAATACTATCAGAGAAAGTGCTTTTGACAAGTCAGGCGTTTGAGCATTTTTCTTTTCTTTTCCGGTAATTCTGTTGATACTTTTATGCGTATTGATTTCCATAGGTGAGATTGCTCATGATAGTATGCAGAAAATAATCAAGAGATAGTGAGAATACTGCATTGGCAGTCTTCAAAATGGTTTCTGTGTCTGAAAGAAGACGAATTAAATCATTAGGTCTTTGAAGAGTTACTGTTTGATGTAGTCTTTATAATTACTGGAGCAAGGAATGGAGCAGGCTCAAAACTCATATACGAACTCAACCGGCACCATCCGCAACGGTCCCGACATGAAGATTTTAATTGTTGGCGGAGGTCTTGCGGGACTCACGCTATGCGCGCTTCTTGAGCAGAGAGGTTTTTCCCCAACTCTTGTTGAAAGAGCCTCCAAATTCGGGAATATCGGTTACGTGGTGATAATATGGCCGTCGGGAAGCGGCATACTTAAGGGGCTTGGCGTTTACGAGCAGCTTGAAGAAGCCGGTCTCATTTTCACTGATTACCATATCTGTGACCACAAAGGCAATACCGTAAACAAGTACCGGACTGACCCCGTGACGGAAAAATACGGTCCGGTAATGGGCATATACAGGCCCGATCTGGTAAGGATACTGAGAGGAAAGATAAGCGAAAACTCAATGAAAATGAACGCCAGCTTCGTTTCCTTAACTGATACTGGCGATGGAGTCACGGTAGATTTCACTGACGGAAGCAGCGATACATACGATCTGGTTGTCGGCTGTGACGGCTTACGGTCGCCACTTCGCCAGCAGGTCTTCGGAGATATTCCGCTTCGCTACAGCGGCATATCCGGATGGGCTTTCTGGTCCGACCCAAAGCTTTGCGACGCTCAGGGAATTACGGAGTATCTGGGAAAGGGGAAATTCGCTAAAATGTGGCCGGCACACGGACGTTTGGCTGTTTTTCTAAGCATGAGAACGGAAGCCGGCGTCCGGGATGATGTCGAGAACAGAGTAGAAACTATCCGCCGGCATTTTGCCGGGTTCGGGGGGCCTGTACCCGAAATAATGCGCAGTCTCGACGGTTATGATCCCAGAACTATTCATTACGGAGAGTACAACGACTTCAACACAAGCAGCTGGTCACGCGGAAGAGTAGTGCTTCTCGGAGACTCGGCCCACGCCATAATGCCCATTGCCGGCGCAAGTCTGTCCATGGGCATGGAATCGGCCTCTGTTTTAGCCGAAGAACTTTGCAGAACTGATTCCAAATTCTATGCTCACGCACTGAGACAGTATGAGTCCAGAAGAAAAGACAGGGTGAGGAGGATTCAGAACCATTCAAGACTTATCGGAAAATTCATGCTGACAGACAGCGCGCCGCTCTCACTGATGCGTAATTATATTATGAAAGCATCTTCAAACAACTGGATTTTCAAGTACTGGGACTCCATTCTGAGCGAGACCATATGATTGCTTTTTTCTGACTTCGCCGTTTTTTGTTTCCCTGATTTAATCCCATCTACGGTTCCAGGTCCTTTACGGCCGGCATTACTTCGGTTGCCAGCAGTTTCATTGAACTATAGAACTGCCTGTTATCTCTGCCCCAGTCCTGATCGTGGAGCAAAAGTGTGCCGAAGCCGCCTGAGTGCTTGTGAAGGTTCTCGATTCTCTGGATGCAGTAGCCGGGGTCGCCAACGATTCAGTAATTCTCCATCATGTACTCTGGGGTTACGTCTTCATCAGGGATGGACGGGTCATATTTGAGAAACCTCAGACCGATCGGCATTACGAATAATCCGATTTTCATTGGGTTTTCCTACTCGTTTTTCTCGGGTGTCTCAGACTTGTTTACATCGTCGGTATCGTCTTCAAATTCTATGTTCTTTTTGAGATCATCCTTGGCTCTTTGGAGCTCTCTTATCCCCCTGCCAAGGGTCCTTGCGACTTTGGGCAGTTCCTTGGGCCCTAAGACCACAAGAGCGATGAAAAGTATTATAAGTAATTCAGCTGTGCCAAGCCCGAACATAGTTTTCCCCGGTGTCTAATATAACCAAAACCGGCAGATTAAGTACTGGTTTTGCGGTTTTTTCTAACTGGCGCCTTTATAAGGAGCGTTACGAAGGCTGTTACAAAAGAAATCGCAGCCGCGACTATAAGAGGCTTCTGGTAGCTCTGGGTCATGTCGAAGAGAAATCCAGAAATAAGCGGACCGCTGATCGCCGCCAGGGAGAATCCCGTGCCGAAAATACCGAAGATGCTTCCAAGCGACTTAAGGCCGTAGAATTTTCCAAGTATCGTCGGGAACATCGGCACCCATCCACTGTAGAAAACGCCGAAGAGAAAGCCGAACAGGTAAAGCGACCATACGTCCACGACCGAGAGAATCAGGATTATGGAAGTTGCCTGAAAGAAATAGCAGACAAACAGTATGCGCACGTCCTTCAGGATGTTAGTCATCACTCCCGAGAAGAAAATCCGCCCGAAAATGCTTCCGAGTCCTATGAAGGCGGGCGCCCCGGCCGCGACAAGAGGGGTTATTCCCGCTTCTATCGAGAAGTTAAAAAGATTTACGATAATAATGAGAAAAGTGTTAAACCCGAGGAAAAAAGCAACGTACATAAGCCAGAAGCTAGAGTCTGAGAACGCTTCCTTCGCGCCCCAGTCAGACGCTCCCGTTTCTTTTGCCGCATCCTCCGAAGTCTCTCCGTACGCCCTGAGTCCCATGTCCTCGGGACGGCTTTTAATGAGAAACGCGGAACACAGTATCGCGGTAAAAAGTACCGAAATGCAAACAAGCGCCTGTTGGTAACCGAATGATTCTATAAGCCACGTGGCAACCGGGTTTATCACAAGCCCGCTTACAGGAACCCCCGCCGTGGCGATCCCTATGGCAAGCGCTCTTTTCTTAACGAACCACCTGCTGATAATGGTAACTGGCAGTATGTAGAGAAACCCATCCCCTATCCCCACCATTACGCTGTAGGTAAGGTAAAGCTCCCAGATGTTGTCGGCAAAAGAAGAGAGAAAAAAGCCAAGCGCCCCTATCAGCCCTCCGAAAAAGGTGAGATACCTCGCGTCGTGGGTGTCTATCAGTCTTCCCGCGAACACGAACGAAAAAGCCATGCATACGCACCTCAGGGAAAAAAATGACGATCCGACGGTCTTTGAGAGGTCAAAAGCTTCGTTCAGGTAGGGAAGGAATATCCCGAATGAATAAAGAACCATCCCGTCAAGCGTTATGAGCAGGTGCCCGGCTATAACTATGACCCATCCGTAAAAGAACTTGTTTTTCAGCATAGGTTTTTCAGGTGGAAACGGGACTTCGCTGCAGAGGGCGAATCAGAGAAGTTTCCGAAAACCAGCGTGCCCCCGAAGGTCGGCGAGCTTTTTGAGGGGAACCGCTTTTTCCTCTCCGGTCCTCATGTTGCGAAGCGAAAAGACTTTTTTCCGAAGTTCATCCTCTCCGATAATGACGGAATATGTCGCCCCGGTCCTGTTCGCTTTTCTCATCTGGCTTTTCAGGCTTTTGCTCTCGTATTCAGTTTCGACCCGCATGCCTTTTTTTCTCAGGTCGTCAGCTATCTTCGCCGCTTCGCCTCTTGCCTCTTCCCCGATATGGATAACGCATACGAGCTGTTTTTTCCCCGGGGAATTCCTCCGCGTCTTAGTTTTCTCGAGCAGAAGCAGGATTCTTTCAATCCCCATTGCGAAACCCACGGCGGGTGTTTCCGGTCCCCCCATCCTCTCCACCAGAAGGTCATATCTTCCCCCGGCGGCCACGGCGTTCTGGGAACCCAGTTTGTCCGTCGTTATCTCAAAGACCGTGTCGGTGTAGTAGTCAAGCCCTCTCACTATTCTGGGGTTAAGCTTGTAGGGTATGGATTTTTCCCCGAGAGAGGAGGTAAGTGTGTCCAGATGCCGACTGCTTTGCTCGGAGAGATAATCACGGATCGAGAAGGGAATCTCTGAAGTTACCTCGCGACATGTCCGGGTTTTGCAGTCAAGTATGCGAAGAGGGTTCGTACCGAGTCTGTTTCTGCAGTTCTCGCAAAGAGAGTCTTCCTTCGAGGAAAGAAAGTCTGTAAGGGCTTTTTTATACTGTTCGCGCTCCGCGGGTTTGCCTATTGAGTTAAGTTCAAGCTCTACGTGGTCTGAAAGCCCAAGTTCTGTTATCGCAAGCCAGAGCATCGCGATTATCTCTGAGTCCGCAAGCGGGTCCTTGGAACCGAAAAGCTCGGCTCCTATCTGGTTAAAGCTTCTCTGCCTTCCTTCCTGGGGTTTTTCGTGCCTGAACATCTCTCCCGAGTAATAGAGTTTCGTCACGGGCGATTTTCTGTAAAGGGAATGTTCGATAAAGGCTCTCACCACTCCCGCCGTCCCCTCGGGCCTCATGGAGACCCACTCTCCGCCCTTGGTCTCGAACGTGTACATCTCTTTCTGGACGATATCTGTGGTGTCGCCTAGACCCGTTGAGTAGACCCCGGAGGGTTCCAGGATCGGAATGATTATTTCGGAGAAACCGAAGCGTTCGAACACCTCTTTGGTCTTGCTCTCGACAAGCCGCAGTTTTTCCGTTTCCGGGTGAAATATGTCCTTGAATCCGTGAAGACGGGCCGCTTTCATGGTGCGTTTCCCCGGGTAAACCGTTATCCCCGCGGGCTGGTTAAGGTTATACGCTCTCCAGTCAAAAATAAAGTTTCGGGTGCCGAAAATGCTTTTTCGAAAGCCGGCAAGCAGGCCAGGAAGGCAAGAGAATGAAGTTAGCAGGCTTGAAACCTTCGGTCGACCTCTTGAAGCCGTCTTTCCAAGTCCGCGACGAACAGTACGTGCCCTATTGCCCAAGGAACCAAATCGCTTCCGACGACACAGGAAAACCGGCCCGAACCCCGTGGCAAGACGGCATCATCGCTTGGCAAGAGCGGGACGGCCTGCTTATGATCCGAGGCGGTCACGGTGAGCAACTTTTTTGCCGTGGAGATATAAATTACGGTACAACAGCGACCGTACGACCAAGCTCAACACCGGATCCGCAAAGAATCCGACACGTTATCCGTATCCCGGAAAATCAAAAAACTCCGTGTACTTTTCCGGTCAACAAAGAACCGCCCCCGACACCGGCAACGATAAAAACCTGAACTCCGCGGACGGTCCATAATAATTTTTCAGGTTAAGGAGCTACACTCCTCATCTCTTCTAGCATACGGTCAAAGTAACTAAGTATCTTGTAGGCCGCTCCTTTTATATCTCCTTTTTCGTCAAAATCAATGCGCCCGGAAAGACCTTCGTAGTTGATATCCGTTTCTTCCTTTTGAATTTGCATGGCGCATTCTTCGTAGCTGATACATTTCCCCGGCGGTTTACTGATTTCCGACAACGCCCGGGCCAAGACGTCGGGCTCAGCACTGCCGGCGCTTAAATACGCAAGCCCCAGCAGCACTACTGCGTCATACGTGTTAGTGATGTATTCGCCTTCATGCTGAGACAGGAAATCTTTCTGAGCCTCTGCTAACTCCAGATCATCTTTGTATTCATAACTGTCCGGTGAGGTGGCCAGAAATCCGGAGGAATTACTATGGAAAAGCTGAGCCAGCGTCTTGGGATTTTCAAGACCACTGCGTCCTAACCCCTCCAATTCATCTTTTAATTTCTCCAAATCGGAGTAGTATCCGTCTGCCATGTAGTACCTGTTTTCATCGGAAATTCTCTCCGACCCCAATAATTCTTTCAGTATGCTCTCCGCCTCTGTAAACGCGATTACGGCTATGTTGATATGTCCTTTATCAGCAAGAAATTCTTCGACATTGCCAGCGATGGCGTCGGGCTCATCTTTACGATTATACTCCATGGTCATCCCTTCAGTCGAAATGCCGTTTTCCAGGAGGTCCTTTTTGAAAAGCCTTCCCCAAGGGTCATCACGATAAACTACATATGTCGACACTGCTGGAGCCTTTTTGATTTCTTTCGCCAAGAGCCTCGCCTGGTTTACGTCCGAGGGAGCTGTCCTGAAATAAAGATCGTATATGGCATCATCCTGACTGAAAATGGCGGCGGTGTTGGAAGGCGAAAGCATAATTACGTTCCCAATTCCGGATACGGCGTCTTCATCGCCACCCCCGAGAATACTGTTTGAAACTCCGGAACATATATGTCCTACTATGGCGTTGACCCCCATATCGATTAACTCTTTCGCCGCTGCCCTGGGAACAGAATAATCGTCGCAGTCACCCACTTCTTTGACGTAAAGTTTTATGTTGCCGCCGGCATTAGTAATATCGGTTTCAGCAGTCAGGGCCGCCTCCTCAAAGCCCTCGGCAAAGCTCACGAGAGACGGATCCGGCGTGAGTACCCCTACGCAAAGAGCATCTTCTCCGCAACCCGCCACGTCGGCTTCACCGTCGTCACCATCACCGCATCCCCAGACGGCCAGAAAAAATACCGTTATCAGAACAGAAAAAACCAAGTTAACTTTCTTCATCGGCATGCATTCTCCTCTAGTTGGTTTAATAAATACTCTACTACTTCCCATCATAAATCGAATTTGCGGAAAATTTCAAGCAGAATTTTCCTTTCGGTACTGAAATATGTATTGCCATCACCGAATCTTCGATCTGTTGATGTGCTCCATAATCATACTACAAAACAGAATTAAGCGGTTCAGTTTTTTACGATGATTTACATAGTCGGTAAAAAAGTTTCTTGTTGTTTAATGCTAGGGGAAAGGATGGGCTATTTGTTTATCAGCTTTTCTTCAAACTCGTCTATCGGGATTGCGGCCAGGGTTTCTATATGGACAGTTCCCCTTGAACCGAGTTCTATTACGATCTTCGTGATTGTTTCGTTATCCGGCGCTTCCACTATATTCACAAAGTCATAAGGACCGAGCGCAGCATACTGAGCTTCAACCTTGGCACCCATCTCTTCGAGTTCCTTGTTGACCTCGTTTATCCTGTCGGGCCTCATCTTTATGGTTCTTCTGCCCTCGTCCGTGAGATTACTAAGCAGTATGTATTTGCCCATTTTTTGTGTCCGCGCCCGGAGTGTTCTAGTCCAGGGTCTTGTTAAGTACTTTTTCTATCTCGCTTTTTGGGACGGCGCCGACTATCTGCTCGGCGACCTCGCCGTTTTTAAAAACCATTAGGGTGGGAATGCTTCTGATGCGGAATTTCATGGTCGTCTGGGGGTTCTCATCCACGTTCACCTTCCCTACCTTAACGGTGCCTTCGTAGTCTTTGGAGATTTCCTCAATGACGGGGGAAAGAGCCCTGCAGGGACCGCACCAGGGGGCCCAGAAGTCAACCAGAACGGGGATTTCGCTTTCAATTACTTCCTTGTCGAACGCGGAATCTTCTACTTCAACTATGTTTGCAGATGCCATCTTAATCTCCTTGGGGATTGTCTGCCTATATGCTAATACCGATTTATAATAATACAAGGAGAAGATTGGAGATGTTCTTCATCTATAAAGTAATAGCCGTTTAGTTATGTATAATTCAGGGAATCTCAAAACGTGCCTGTGCCGTCCCGCGCCTTTAAATACGATGCAAGCGGGTTCTTTACAGTTGTTCTGAACAGGATGTTCCGGTAAGGGAGAGAAACGCCGTGGTTATGCGAACAAAAGTCTTTCTGCTTTTTTTATCTTTTTATCTTTTTCCGGGGATTTCTTTTTCCCAGCCCCCAGACGCCCCAGTGGTGGTCTCAGCGGTTGTCGAGAGGGAAGTGAAAAAACCCCTGAGGCTTGTCGGCGCGACTTTCCCCGCGAGAAAATCCATCATATCAAGCGAGGTTGAGGGGATCGTCAAGAAGATGAACGCCGAGGAGGGCGAGTACGTAGAAAAAGGGGAGGCGCTTGCCGAGATAAAAAACGATAAGATCCGCCTTGCCCTTGAGCAGCTTAAAAACGAAAGAAAAGAAGCCTCCGCGAAGGCCGAGCTTTCGGAAAAAGATCTTGCGAGGATGAAGGAGCTCTACGAGAAGGGCATTATTTCAGACGGAGAGTTTGACAGGGCAAAGACGCAGAGAGAATCTGACCAGGGCGGGCTGCTGAGTCTTGAGAGCCGGATTGAAATTGCCGAATACAACCTTGCGGCCTCTAAAATCACCGCTCCTTTTAACGGTTACGTGACAAAGCACCACGCCGAAGCGGGTCAGTGGCTCGATGTCGGGGGACAGGTGGTTTCCTTCGTGGACATAGACACCATAGAGGTAATGGCTGGGGTTCCCGAGAGGTACATAGAAGACATAAGCGAGGGTATGGAAGTCGAGGTCATGCTGCCCTCCCATAATCTGCGGACCGTTCCCGCAAAGATTTTCTCAATCATTCCCGACGCAGACCCCAGAGCCGTGTCTTTTCCGATAAAGGTAGTGCTTGAGAACCCAGACCATGCAATAAAATCCTCGGCTTCGGCCGTAATCGTGATAAGAGTCGGCGAGAGCGAGAAAATAAAGCTCGTGCCGAAAGATTCCATAGTCAGCTCTCCCCAGGGCGCTATGGTCTTTGCGGTGAGGGAAGGTCTTGCTCACCCGGTGCCGGTGAAGCAACTGGGCTGGTATGAGGGCTTCTCGCATGTCGGGGGGGAAATAAGTGTCGGCGAGAGCGTGGTGGTAAGAGGAAACGAAAGACTTATACCCATGCAGAAAGTGAAAATTGTTGACACTATAGAGCAATGAAGCTTGTTGAAACCTCCATAAAAAACCCCGTAACCATAGCCGTCGGCGTGATATTTATCGTTATTTTCGGGGCCATTTCGTTTTTCAGGATCCCCGTTCAGCTTACCCCCGACGTCGATACGCTCAGGGTTACGGTAAGCACCTTCTGGAGGGGGGCAAGCCCCCTTGAGGTCGAAAGCGAGATAGTAAACGAGCAGGAAGACGAGCTCAAGGGAATAACGGGTCTTAGAAGACTTGACAGCGAAAGCTCGGAGAATTCATCCCAGGTAATACTTGAGTTTAAAACCGGGACGGACCTTGACTCAAAAGTGGTCAAAGTCTCAAACAGGCTTGATCAGGTAAAGGAATATCCCGACGAGGTCGAGCGGCCTGTAATAACCACGGTCGATCCCAGGGCAAACGCCATGGGGTGGTTTATCCTAAAGCCCCTTGCCGACAACCCAACGGATATAAACTTCTATTACGATTTCACAGACGAGGTGATCCGCACCAGGCTTGAGAGGGTTCCGGGAGTGGGGACTTCAAACGTGTTCGGCGGAAGAGAGCGGCGCATAGAGGTTCTTTTCGATCCCGCCGCGCTTGCCCAGAGAAGTATCACCATAGCCGAGCTTGCCGCCTCCATCGACAGGGAGAATGAGAATTTCAGCGCCGGATCCTTTGATGAGGGTAAAAGACAGTATCTCGTGAGAACTGTCGGAGAGTACAGGACTACGCGGGACATAGGGAACATAGTCGTACGTACCGCGCAGAGCGGTCTTCCCGTTTACCTGAGGGATATCGCCACTGTCCGCCTCGGATATGAAGATCCTGACTACACGGTAAGGCAGAACGGAGAGCCCGCCATTGCCATTAACGTGCTTCGTGAGAGCGGGGCGAACTCAATAGAGGTGAAAGAAGCTGTTTTCGAGGCCGTGGAGGAGCTAAACGCTGGTGTTCTTAAGGATAACGGACTTTCTCTCCAAAACGTTTATGAAGAGACCGGATACATAAAAAACGCGATAAAGCTCGTAAGGGGGAATCTCCTTATAGGAGCCGTGCTGGCGATAGCGGTTCTGCTCCTTTTCCTAAGAAGCGCGAGCAGCACGATGATTGTTGGAATCGCGATACCATCAAGCGTCATAGGAACGTTCATAGTTTTCGAGGCCCTTGGTCGTACGATAAACGTGGTGAGTCTCGCGGGAATGAGTTTCGCCGTCGGCATGGTTATAGACAACTCCATCGTGGTTCTTGAAAACATTTATCGACATATACAGATGGGAAAGCCAAGGGCCCAGGCGGCCTATGACGGCACGACCGAGGTCTGGGGAGCTGTGCTTGCAAGCACCCTTACCACTGCCGCTGTGTTTATTCCCATTATATTCATCGAGGAGCAGACGGGACAGCTGTTTCGCGACATAGCCATTGCGATCAGCGTTTCCGTCATACTGAGTCTTCTGGTTTCAATAACCGTCATACCGTCTGCGTCTTCAAAATACCTTTCCGCAAAGGGCGCCGAAGGTTTTGAACGTCTCAGCCTGATGTCACGGCTGCTTGGTTTTGCGGGAAGGGTTTCCGGGTTTATAAACGGTTTTACCGAGCGGATAATGAAAAGCGTCAAGAAAAGGGTGGTTCTTGCGGGTTCCTTCACCCTTTTATCCATAGTACTTATAATCGCTGTTTTCCCGAAGACCGAGTATCTTCCGACGGGCAACAGAAACCTGCTTTTCGGGATACTTATCCCGCCTCCCGGATACAATTTCGAGGAATATAACTCCATAGGAAAGCAGATCGAGGCGGATCTTGAACCCTACATAAATGAAAAGACCGCCGCCGAGAGAAACCTTCCCCGAATAAAGAATTTTTTCTACGTCGCAAGGGGAAAGCAGATCTTCATGGGAGCCGTCGCCGCTGAGAGAAAGGACCTCAAGGAGATTTTTCCTGTCCTTCGCCAGACCATAGCCAAGATACCGGGAACATTCGGCGTAATAATTCAGCCGAGCATTTTTAACGCCAACATAGGGGAGGGGAGGTCAATAGACGTTCACGTTACGGGAGATGATCTGGATGAGATACTGAGGACCGCGAGAAGCGTGTTTTTCATGTCCATGGAGAGTATTCCCGGGGCGCAGGTAAGGCCGATTCCAAGCCTTGATCTCGGGAACCCCGAACTTCGCATCGTTACCAACCGTGAAATGGCTTCCCGGGTCGGGATCACCAACAGCGAGCTTGGGTTTACCGTGAGGTCCCTTATAGACGGCGTCGAGGCAAGCGAGTTTAACCTCGAAGGTCAGGAAGTCGACATAGTTTTGCGGGCGCGGCAGGATTTTTCCAACAGAACCCAGGATATAGAAAACATAATGGTTACCTCTCCCAGCGGGGAAGTGGTTACCGTGGGAGCGGTTGCCGATGTCAGTCTCGTAAATGGCCCCGAACAGATAAATCACTACGAAAGACAAAGGGTGATAACGATACAGATAACTCCTCCTGAGGACGTTACGCTTGAAGAGGCGATCGGGATTATCAACGCCCGGATACTTTCCCCGCTCCAGTCAAGCGGCAATATGGGAGAGCGGACCGGCTTTATTCTGGCCGGAACCGCGGACAAGCTTGCCACGGCAAAAGACGCGCTTCAGTGGAATTTTCTCCTCGCGGTCGTGATATCCTTTCTGCTCATGGCGGCTCTTTTTGAGAGTTTCCTCCATCCGCTTGTTATCCTGGTTACGGTTCCGTTTGCTTCCCTTGGAGGTTTTCTCGGGCTTTTCATACTTAACCTGTTTACCTATCAGCCACTTGATATACTCACGATGCTCGGCTTTGTGATTCTCATAGGAATAGTCATTAACAACGCCATACTCATAGTTCACCAGTCTCTTAACAACATTCGGGCGGGCATGGAGCATCAGGCGGCCATACGCGAATCGGTGAGGGTGAGGATAAGGCCGATTTTCATGAGCACGCTGACAAGCGTGTTCGGGATGCTTCCCCTTGTGCTGGCACCGGGAGAAGGTTCTGAGCTTTACAAGGGTCTTGGAAGCGTGGTGATCGGCGGACTTGTTCTCTCCACGGTTTTCACCCTGTTTTTAATCCCCTCCGTTTTCAGTCTGATGCTCGAGTTTCGAAAAAGAACCTCCGTCTTATGAAACCGGTTTTGTTTGTGGCATAATAAACCGTTTAACCAAGATTTCGGAACTTTGGAGGAAATATTAAATGGCTAAGAGCAAATACAGAGTGGAATCCGACTCCATGGGAAAGATGAAAGTCCCTTCAGACGCTTATTACGGGGCGCAGACGGCAAGGGCGGTTGAGAATTTCCCCGTGAGCGGACGCACGCTTCCAAGGGAATTCATAAGGGCGATGGGTCTTGTAAAACTCGCCGCGGCGCAGACAAACGCGGAACTCGGATTTTTGAAGAAAAATACCGCGCGGGCCCTAGCGAGAGCCGCAAAAGAGGTTATCGATGGAGAGCTTGACGATCATTTCGTAGTCGATGTCTTTCAGACGGGCTCGGGCACTTCGACCAACATGAACACAAACGAAGTAATAGCCAACCGAGCGGCCGAACTACTGAAGGGAAAAACCTCCGTGCATCCGAACGACCACGTGAACATGGGTCAGTCAAGCAATGACGTGATCCCGACCGCCATGCATGTTTCTTCTCTTGAAGCGATCGAAAAAGATCTCATACCGTCGCTTGAGTATCTGCGCGACGCGCTTTCTGGAAAGGCAAAGCAGTTTGACCACATAGTTAAGATAGGACGCACCCACCTGATGGATGCCACCCCTATACGCCTTGGCCAGGAGTTCAGCGGATACGCGAGCATGATCGACCATGGAATCTCGAGGTTAAAAGGGGTAAGAAACGACCTCTCGGAACTTGCAATAGGCGGAACCGCGGTCGGCACGGGAATAAACACTCACAAGGATTTCGGAAAGAAGGTGGCGGCGAGAATAAGCGAGGCTACCGGGGTGAAGTTCAGGGAGGCACGAAATCACTTCGAGGCCCAGGCCTCAAAGGACGCCGTCGTTCAGACAAGCGGAGCGCTTAAGACGGTTTCGGTCAGCCTCATGAAGATAGCAAACGACATACGATGGCTTGGAAGCGGTCCGCGCTGCGGCTTCGGGGAGATTCTTCTGCCTGCGATACAGCCGGGTTCGTCCATTATGCCTGGGAAGGTTAATCCCGTGGCCGGGGAGTCGGTTACCCAGGTTGCGGCCCAGGTAATCGGAAACGACGCGGCGATAACGATAGGGGGCCAGGCGGGGAATTTTGAGCTTAACGTGATGATGCCCATGATGGCGGACAATCTTCTTCAGTCGATAAGGCTTCTCTCAAGGGTCTGCACCGTGTTTGTCGATAAGTGCATTTCGGGAATAGAGGCAGACGAGGAGCGTTGCGGGGAGACCATCGAGCAGAGTCTTGCCATGTGTACGAGTCTCGCGCCGATTATAGGTTATGACAACGCGGCCGCGATTGCCAAGGAAGCCTATGCTTCGGGAAGCACCGTTAGGGAAATCGCAAGGGAAAAAGGAGTGCTCTCCGATGAGGAACTTGACAGGGTTCTTGATCCGTTGTCGATGACAAAGCCGGGTTCATAGAATTTTCATTTAAGGTAATTATTCTTGTACCTGTGATTTTAACTTTGAAGCAGCTTTTTTAAGTGGCTGTTTTAGAGCTTTTTCAAGTGAAGACATATTCGAAACAAGCCATTTAATCATCTCCGGCCAGTTATCCCTGTTGTTACCTTCAAATGGCCTGCTTAGCTGGATTCTCGATGATTTTTTACCTTCTAACGGAAGCCACTCAAGCTCTTTACCAAATTTGCTCTCAATTTCATTTTGCTGGCTTTTAAGCTCGTTAAAAAGAAACTTGTTTTCTTTAGCGTTACTACGAAACAGCCAAAGTTCTACCCGCACCTCTTTTTGGCCAAACATAAGAGTTAATGTACAACCAGATACACCTGAGCCGGCGCTCAACCAATGATCTTTACTCGCGCTGATGTTGTTATACCGGGTACATTCAGAGTTTCTGAATTCCTTGAGCGCCTCCTCCCAAAAAGCCAGTCTTAGAGCATCTCGATCTTTAAGCACAGCTTCTGTAGATTTCTCTTCATCTTCTTTGACCTTCATGCTGATCATCAGCTCTTTGGCTTCAGGCGTAGGGATGATCTGATCTACACCAAGCAATAACTGCTTACCAAGAGCATATAGTGTCACTTTAAAGCATTGCACGGAAACCCCTTGCCCAAGCAACCACAACGCGGTGCTTGTTACTTCCTTACGAAAATTAGCCGCCACAAGCATCAGCCGCTGGCTGTTGCCTGTATTTATCTTCACTTCATCAATTTCAGGTGTTTCTAAGAACTCACAGATCAAGTCATTGGCATTGGCACCTTTTTGATAGTGATCCAGGTATTTCTGAAAAATTTCAACAATCTGAAGTTTGGTTAAGCTGGCGCAATACGATGCATATTTAAGCGCCTGCCAAACCACGTCCCTGCCACTGTCATCCAGCTTGTTTTCGATGACGACCAAATTTCCGTCTTTATCTAAAGCCAATAGATCTAACCTTTCGCGGGTCTCGCCAAAACCATCAAACTCTTTTTGTATTATTAAAAGCTCCTCACCCAACGCGTCAGGATAATGAACCAACCACTCCTGAAGATTTTCCTTCTCCTTGAAGGCAAGTTCGCCGAAACTCTTAACTTGCAAAGGAAGAATTCGATTTGAATTAACGTCAATTTGAAACATGCCTTACCTGATTATTCTGCGTATAAATCCACTTGTTCCAAGACAATCAACGAGCGGCACCAAACCTAGTGAGACTTCTGCTTTTTTTAAGCTCTTAACCTGCTCAAAGGCCTTTCTATATGCTACCCGACCACTATCCACATTTGGTCAATTGCTTTGAAAATGAGGTTGGACAACAATTCAAGTCTTAGAGACAATTACCTCTTCACTCTATCCTAAATTCTGCGAGGTGACTCATGCGCTTTGATAGTGCTCGGAATCTTTCGCAAATTTAAGTTTTCGGCGTTTCTTCAGTTTCAGAATCAAAGACTCATGAGTCTTTGATTCTGAAAATCCGGTTGTCAATTACCCTACCTCAACTTCCTCCTTTCTGTCCATTTCTCTCAGTAAGTCCATATCAAGATATCTTCTGCTCCCCCACTTAGTCCCCGATATATGCCTTAGCCTGGCCGCACACAACATCAACGCACTCTGCCCATCAGGAAAAGCTCCCACTACACGGGACCTCCTCCTTATCTCCCTGATTATCCTCTCCATCGGATTGTTAGTCCGGATCCTCCGCCAGTGTGACGACGGAAACCCGTAGTACGTAAGCGTCTCCTCCACACACCTCTCTACCCACCTCGCCGCGGAACCCAACCTCATCTCTTTCAGCTTCTTTATAACTTCCTTTGCTTTTGCCCTCGCAGCTTCCTTGTTCTCAGAAGCGTGGATAGCCTTCAGCATCAAACTCACCTCCTCCATCTTCCCCCGAGGCACGTAACTGAACACGTTCCTATAGAAATGAACAACGCAGCGCTGCCACAGAGCTTCCGGATAAAAATCTCCCAAACTCTCCACCAAACCCAGACACGCGTCGCTTATGAACATCTGTACCCCACCAAGCCCCCGGGACTTGAGATGACGCAAAAACCCTCCCCACCCAGCCTTGTCTTCTTTAGCCCCTTCCACCACCCCCAGAACGCGACGATGGCCGTCTGTCCCCACCCCTATGGCTATTAATACCGACACGTTGCCCACTTCTCCTCCCCATCTGCGCTTAAGACTCACCCCGTCAAGATATACATACGGAAACTCTCCTTCTATCGGCCTGCTCCGCCACTTCTCTATGTGCTCGTACACACTTTGGTTAAGCTTCGATACGGTAGCCGAACTCACCCGCGTGTCCCACAGCGCCTCGGTGATATCCGCCACCCGACGCGTCGACACTCCCGCAAGATACATCTCCACCAAAGCTTCCTCTATTGATGACTCCCGTCTTCTGTAACGCTCTATAATGGCCGTCTGAAACGTCTGCTCCCGAAGCTTGGGTATGCTCAACGTCACTTCCCCTGCCTTGGTATGGAGCTTCCTTGTGTAGCTCCCGGAACGATAATCCTGGCGATCGGCGCTTCGTTCGTATCGAGCCGCCCCGACCATCTCGTCCGCTTCCGCGTCGAGAACCTGGTTCAGAACTTCCTGTACTGTATCCGTGACAAGGGAGCTTAGGTGTTGCTGCAACTCCTTCTCGTTTATCTGAATTACCTTTTTAGGGCCCTTCGCTGTATAATTACTCATGGCGGTGTTTCCTCCTGTTAAATAGATTTAGAACACTATTTATCTAACCAGATTTACTAGGAAATGCCGCCTTCCTTTTTTAATTTGCGAAAGATTTAGGACGTTATCTGCGCTTTTTGTTAGCTATATGCATTTCGATTATCGTCACAACTCTAACAATTCCAGCCAACAGTCAGGAAATTCACGCTGATCTCTGTCTGTACGGTTGTCCAAGCGGTTCACCAGCAACCAACGATATCATCATACGGGACATCTATATTCTCAGTTCTAACGATAAGACTAAGTTTGCCGACTGGGTTGCGTACCGCGTAACGAAAAGCACCATCAGCAAAACGCAAAAGCGAACATGGAAACCGGACCCTTGGCTTGCCGACGAAGAAACTCTGGAACCAAAAGATTACGATGGCGCTTCTGTTGCCCTGAAGACCGACCGTGGTCACCAAGCCCCGCTAGCCAGTTTCACCGCCACTCCCAACTGGGAAACCACTAATTACCTTTCCAATATCACGCCACAGAAAAGCAATCTCAACCAAGGTCCATGGAAAAAGCTTGAGGACGCAGTCCGCACATTGGCCAAGAAGCCGGATACCAATGCCGTCTATGTAATGACGGGGCCCCTGTACGAATGGGAGATGCCCATGATGCCGAAGGCCGATGAAAATCATAGAGTCCCCAGTGGCTACTGGAAAATCATCTCCACGGAGAAAAACGGGGCCGTCAAAGTTGCGGCGTTTCTTTTTGATCAAGAAACCGAACGCAGAGCAAAATTCTGCGAAGAAAGATTTATAACCAACGTGCGCATGATCGAAAGCAAAACCGATCTGAGCTTCTTCCACGCTCTGCCAGAAACAAGACAGAAGAAGTTCGAGACCGGTTTGTCAGCTTTGCTCCCAGATCTTGGGTGTGCGGAATAAACTTATTTTTGCTTGTTAAGAGGTTATAATCACCTCATCTAAAAACCCGTGGCTCGTTAAGGGATGGTTTCTTCGGACTGAGCGAATGAGAAGTTTTCTTTTAGTTTTTCTGCTTTTTTTGGCGGTTCCGGTTTTTTCTTACGGAAAGGAAGAGGTTTACAAAACCTATACCGATATCGGAGAACTTGAACCGCCGACCGCAACCATCTCGCAGGTTCTTTCCTCACGGGATGAGTTTGACAGAAAGATATTCACCCTTGAGGGGCAGGTGGGTGAACTTCGGCTCATGAGGATGGCAAACGGGAGGAAGTTCACCATGTTTTGGCTCTTCGAGGATGATCCGGAGAAAAGAATAAACATTTATGCCAGAGGACTTGTGGAAGGTATTGAGAACGGGAGCAGAATAAGAATCTGGGGCCGCTACAGCAAGCATAAAAGGCATTTTCTTTCCAAGCGCAAGAACATCATGAAGGCGAAGAAAATCCAGATTGAGGGGATTTTGCAGTCGGGACAGAGTAGAACTGAAGAGAGAAATTCTTCTTAAAAAATATTTAGATGTGTACCTAGATATATATTTAATTGATATCTCAGGCGGAGTTCTGTATACTTGAAGCAGAAAACAGGAGGCAGTTATGGAAAACTTGTTAACTAATAAAACCGCTTCATTAACCGAATTCCGTGATCCCAAGAATGTGATCAAGAAAGCCGGCGGCAAGCCCGTTGCCATCTTGAACCGGAATAAGCTTGAAGGTTATTTTGTACCAGCATCCGCTGTGCATAAAATCAGTTTTGAGCTTGCTGATTCCGACGAGGTTGATGCTGCTATTGCAAAGAGCATATCTAAGAATCAGCCAATTTTGGATTATCTGAAAGATAAGTAGAAATGAACTATTTATCACCCGAGAAGGTGGTTGCCATCCACGAGCAGATTGTCGGACCCAGTGAGCTTGAGGGGATGGCACTGAACAAGTCCATTGAGTTAGTTTTGGCACGAGTCGACAACCGCGTTGCCTACGGGTTGATTGAGGATGTGTTTGAACTTGCTGCTTCCTATGCGTGTTATATAGCTGTTGGCCATGCGTTTAATGACGGGAACAAACGGACAGCCTTTACGGCAATGGATACTTGCTTGAGGATTAACGGCATAGAACTAGACTTTGACACGGTAGAAGCAAGTGAGATGATCATTAAGGCTACCCAAGGCATTGTTGATGAAAAAGAACTAGCGGAGTGGCTGAGAATCTTGGCTCAATAAAAATTTGTGAATTCAGGATGCTTGAAATGACTGCAAATATTGAGAATGGAGAAGTCGGCACGCTGTTTGAAGACTTCCTTAAAGAACAAGGAACCTACGAGGAAACGACCGAGTGGGCGGCGAGGCGCGTTCAGGTTTTCCAGATTGTTCAATTGATGAAAGAATATTTAAAACTTAATCAATCTTCTCACAGTTCAGATATAATTTATCCGACAGGTTCTGCTGCTTGAGGGTTTTCAGCCGCAAAAGCGACCTCTCTTAAGATTCCGGCGTTTCTCTGCTAGATGAAAGTCATTTATCACCCCAAAGAATCCACTTTCAAACATCTTTTCAAAAAACACGGGCTTAACCCGAGCGATGAGACGTCCCTTTTTCTTCTTCCCGGTGTCTCGGTTGTGCAGGAAATAGAAGATCATTACTGCACCGAAGGGGTATGGGGAAAGAACCTGCTCACGTTCAATGAGCTGTCGGATTTTATAAACGAAGCATCCCCGAACCTAAAAAAGAAAAGGATATCTAGAACTCAGGTTCTATCCGTAACCAGAAAAGCAGCGGAGTCGATCTCGGAGAAACTTGAGGTTTTCGGAGAATTCTCGCAGAACCGGGATTTCCTAAATGCCGTCGCTTCCATTATCTCAAAACTGAAGCAAAGCAAAGTCTCCGCGAGGGAAGTTGTCGGGTCTGCTAAAAGAATCGGGGCGCAGGGCTTTCGGAAAAAACTCTCGGATATAGGGCTTGTTTACGAAAAATACGAAACACTCATCGCTGAGAGAGGATTTCTTGATGACGCGGACTCTGTCCGTGTCGTGTCAGAAGAACTGGACGGGGAAGGGCTTGCCCGGTTTTTTCCGTCAGCGGAAAGACTCGTAATTTTCGGTTTCTCCGATTTTACCCTTTGCGAACTTGACGTGATAAAGAGTTTTTCCTCGAAGATTCCCGAGGCTCTCTTTTTCCTAAGCGATTTCGGTGATCTGGGTGAGTACAGAGAATGCTTTCTAGGCAGGCTTAGCGAAGCTTCTATAGCCTATGAAGAGGATTTTACGATGACAGAGGAAGTCCCAGCTGCTGAAACGCAAAGGGAGTTCGGGGAACTTCGCGACGCTCACGACGAAATTGAGTACGTATCAAGGACGATTAAAAAGCTCATTGTGGATGAAGGGCAGAAAGCCTCTGATTTTAAGGTTCTTGTAAGGTCCGCGCAGAAACGCGGCAGCTCCATAGCCAACATATTCGAGAAAAACGGAGTTGCGGTTGACCTTAGAAATTCCGGAACCCTGGGGGGGAGCGTGTATGGACGTCTTGCGGGTGATATTCTTCGCCTGAAGTCAGGCAATTTTCACAGAAACGACCTGACCAGCCTCCTCTGTAACCCGATTTTTGTTCTCTACCTGCGGGAGTCTGACAGCTCGCGACGCTGTGTGAATCTTCTAAAGGAGATCTCTTCTGTAGACAAGAAATATAGAACCGTAAGCGGCATCTCAGGATGGAAGAGGATATTAGAACACCTAGTGGAGCGGGACGGTGAGTTGGCTTCGGTTGCCCGCGATATAGGCTTGGCACTTGATTCGGTGTCCTCAAAGTTCGGCAGGAAAAGTTTTGCCGCTATGACTTCTGATCTCAGGAAGATTTTTTCAGAACTTAGGGTTTCTGAGAGTTCGGCACTGCTTATAGAAAGAAATAAAACCACCAGAGAGTGTTTTGATGAGTTCTTTTCTTTTCTAAGGGAGATTTCCTTTTCTTACGGTGAATTCGATTTCCGGGTTTCAGACCCCGGAGAGTATCTCTTTCTCCTGGATGAGTTTATGGGGGAGAGGACAATTCCTTATAAAACTCCCTGTGATGCCGATTCAGAAAGGGTGGGCGTTATTGATTTCTCCGCGGCTCGCGGCATAAACCCCAAGTTTCTTTTCCTTATAGGTCTCTCGGATACTTCCTTCCCCTCTCTCCCCGCGGCGGACCCCGTGCTAAAGCCTAGGGAAAAGGCGCAAGTAAACCGGGCGCTTAAAAAGAGGGTGTTTGACGAGGAAGGTCTTCATTACGAGAAGGAAAAACATCTTTTCTCTATCCTTAGCGCGGTGGCTTCTGAGAAGGTATTTTTATCCTGCTTCCGCTACGATCAGAGATCAAAGGAGGTAACCCGCTCCGATTTTCTTGAGGAGCCGGGGAGTTCTCCCGCAACGCGGCGCCCTGAAAGCCTTTCGAAACCGGGAGAGGTCTTTTCAAAGGAAGATGCTCTGTTCCACTGCTTTTCACCCTCGGGAATCGGGGATGGCGACCCGAAAATCATTAAAATTTTAAGGAAGCAGTACGGTTCAGATATCGTCGGTTATCTCTCCGGCGGGATTTCTGCGGAGAGAAAAAGATTAGAGCTTGATGGGGCTTATACGGATTTTGAAGGGGTTCTTCGCAATTCTCCACCGCACTCAGATGCCTTCTCCCCCACTAAGCTTGAAACTTACGGGACATGCCCCTTTATGTATTTCTCGAAGGAAATACTGAAGCTGGGCATGGTCGGGGACCCCGAAGAACAAAGGGCCTCGCAGCTTGACCTGGGCTCACTTGCTCACAACATCCTGAAAGAGTTTATGGAAACCGTTTTCGCCGAAGGCGCCGGTTGGCCGCAAGCGAGTCAAGTTATCGATGTTTACCGAGAACTCAGGAAGAAGTACGAAACAAAGCCCGGGGTTTTCTCCCATCTCTCAAAGAACGTGGCGGAGATGGAGAAAAAAAGGTTTTTTGAGTGCGTTCTGCCGAATTTCATCTCAGATGAGATTCAAAGAATCGGAAAGGATGAATTTATCCCCCGGTTTTTTGAAAAGGAAGTGAAGTTTCGTATCAGAAATGCCGAAATCAGGGGAAAGATAGACAGAGTCGACCTCCATAGAGACGATGAGAAAAAGACCGGGGTCATTGACTACAAAATCGGAAGCTTAAGCAGCAAGAAATATTTTGATTTTGAAAATCTGCAACTCCCTCTTTACCTAAAAGCACTTCTTGAGGAAGGGGTTGTTCCCTCAAGGGGATCTTACCTTTCAATCGGCAGGCCTGGGGATAGCGTTTCGTCCAAACATCCTTTTCTGGAGGAAGCGGTTTCGCTTGCGGAGTACTACGTAGAGAACATAAAAAAAGGGTTTTTCCCTCCCTACGTGGGGAAAAAAGAGGAAAATCAGGGAGAACATTACCTCCATATGTCCAAGGGTCGTCCCTGCTCTTACTGTGATTACGCAGATCTTTGCAGGGTAAAAGACGGCGTGATCAGAAAAACAGGGTATTCACAAGGGTAACCATGAAGAGAATTTCCGAGTTCTTAAATCTTAACGAGGAGCAGTCCCGGATACTTCACCCGGAGAGGAAATTGGCTGTCAGGGCAGGAGCCGGATCGGGGAAGACGAGGGCGATAATAGCCAGATATCTCCGTATTCTCGAGGCTGGTGAAGCGGATATCCCTCAGATAGTGGCCGTCACCTTTACGGAGAACGCCGCGGCCGAGCTCAAGTCGAGAATAAGAACGGAAATCTCAGAATACATCAACACTTACGGCCACAGGGGGAATATAGCCGAGGGGTGGCGCAGAAAGTTCTTTTCCGCCCCCATAGGAACGATCCACAGCTTCTGCGCCGGGATACTTAGGGAAAACATCTTTGATTCAAAGCTTCCGTTGAACTTCTCCGTATTTGAAGGTTCCGAGAAAGACGCTTTTTACGAACAGAATATCGGCAAGTTTCTCCTGACGAGGATCGAGGGCGGCGATCCCGAGGTTGGGAGGCTCCTGGAGATGGAATCTTATGATTACGCACAGATCGTAAAGATCATAGCGATGATACTGAAAGAGGCGGCAAGACTGCACCTGGATCCTCCTTTTGCCTATTATGGAGAGAACTTCTATATCAAAAAGCCCGATTCAAAAGCGCTTGAATACATGAATGAGAGGCTTCACGTGATGATTGAGAAGCACATCTCCATTCTTTCTTCCCGTTCCGAAAAGAAAAAACAGACTCTGCGCGACCTCAGCGAAAAAATAGACATGACTCTGGGCATTGACCGCAATGCCCGCTATCTCAAGGCCGTTTATGAACAGGTAAAAGGGGAGATGAGAAACTCTGAGATTGAGCAGTCAAGGCTCGCGCTTCTTGATACGGTCTTCTCGGTAATGGGATATTACGACTCGGAGATCAATTCTATTTACCTTGATTTATCAGATGATGCGTACAGTTTCTTAATGCAGGCGAAAATTTCCGAGGAGAAAATAGAGTATGAGGACATGATACGTCTCACAATTGAACTTCTCGAGAAAAATCCTGAAATACGAGCCTATTACAGAAACTTCCTAAAGTTTATTATAGTCGATGAATTCCAAGATACAGACTCCCTTCAGCTTCGGCTAATGAAACTTCTTACAGACGGCGACTCCGGCGGCAGTCTTATTGTGGTCGGTGACGTTAACCAGTCCGTTTACGGTTTCAGGGGCGCTCAGCCCGAGATGTTCGGGGACATGCTTCAGGACGAGGATTTCACGAAGATATCCTTTGCGACCAATTACCGCTCCCGCGGCAGTCTTATAGAGTTTTTCAATATTTTTTTCGCTGGCACTTTCCCCGAAGGATATTACGAGAAGATGACGGCTCCTCTCCCTGAACCCGACCCCGGTATTTCGGTGGAAGTTATCGCGTGCGAAGGTGCAAAAGCCAAGGAGTCGGTCGAACAGGAAGCTCGTGCCGTGGCACTTAAGATAAAAGAGATACAGAAGGAGTCTTCAGGGGAGATTGCCCTTCTGTTCAGAAGGGCTACAAACGTGTCTGTCTACGAAAAGGCGCTTACGCGGGAGGGAATACGGTTTCAGTCCCGCATAGGGCGCGATTTCTACGACCTTCCGGAAGTAAGGGACGTTATGTCCATGCTCAGATACTTTCTTGACCCGCAGGACGCCCTGGCGCTGGCTTCGGTGCTTAGATCTCCTTACTTAGGGGCATCGGATGACGAGCTTCTCTCCCATTTCCGCGGTGATGGGGAAGAAAACGGCTCCAGGGTCGGGGAATACCTTCGTTTTCTCGATGAAAAAAGAAAAGAATACATTGACGGAGATACTTTCAGAATGACCGATTTTGCTGTAAACGGGCTTGGTTATTCCTCCGCGGTCCTCGCGCTTCCCGACGGCAATACCAGATATCTCAATCTAAAGAAAGTTCTTCTGATGGCAGAAGGGCTGGTTTCACACAAGGGGTACGGACTTTGCCAGGTGGTGGAACACTTTGACTCTATGCGCCGAAGTTACGAAGAAGAGCAGGTATTTGAGGAAGTAAGTGACGGCAGGGTGGTGAAGCTGATGACGGTTCACGGAGCAAAGGGGCTTGAGTTTCATACAGTCTTTCTCTGCAACACTAACTACCGGAGGGTAACGCCGTCTGAAAGGGTGATGGCGGATATCGAGAAAGGTTTCATAATCAGATACCCGGCTTCCTCTTCTGATAACTGGGAGGAACTTAAATCCCGCGTTGAGAAAAAAGAAGCCGAGGAAGAGAGAAGGGCTCTCTACGTGGCCATGACCCGGGCCGAGGAAAGGCTTTTCATATGTTTAAGCGGGCGGCGTTTGGCCGAAGAAGAGCGGATACAGGTGGAAAAAGGCAGCTTCGCCGAACTTATTGATTCAAAACTCTCCCTGTCTTCCCGATGTCTTGAAGCACCCGAGGGATTTATCGATGATAACCGGAGAATTCTTTTTCCAGGGCTCCGCGAAGGCGAGGTTTCAAAAGAACCTGACCCGGTTTCTGGCACTCCTTCTTTCAAAAGAGAAGTCTCTTTGGAACTTAAATACATGCCCCCCCTTTACAGCGAGAAAGATAAGCCACAAGGGGAGGAGGTTTTCCCGCTTCCCGACCTGTTTTCTCCGACTGACCGCTTAAAAGATCCGGAAAGGGCTGGAAGCATAATGCACAGGTTCCTTGAGGTCTGGGATTTCAGTGAGGAAACGGTCGAAAAAGAGATTGAATTCGTTCTGGGCGAATTTCTTGTTTCAAACCCACGTATGGAAGATCTGCTGCGGGAACTTTCCTCAAATTTTCTTTCCTCCGAGCTTCTTTCCTTTATCCGAGGTGCCCAAGGAGTAAGAAGGGAGCTTAAATTCGTCTTTGATCCCGGAGAAAGCGGTTCGAAAAGAGGCAGAATAGATCTTCTGACCGAAGAAGATGGAGGAATGCGTCTTTTCGACTACAAGTACAGAAAATCAATGAATGACGACGCCCGCAGGACTTACGCAGAGCAGATGGATGGTTACTGCGAAGCCATAGACTCAAGATTCGAAAAGCCTCTGCTTTCCCGCCACATAGTTCTTATTCCGCAGGTGGAGCTTGTCTCCATATAAAAATCCATGGAAAAAACGGTTGTCATCATCCCTGCGCTGAATGAAGAGCGTTCCATAGGACGAGTGATTGGGGATATCCCCCAAGACCTTGTAACGGAGATAGTGGTTGTGAACAACGGCTCGACCGACTCCACCGCGCGCGTTGCCTCAAGCAGCGGAGCCACGGTTATAGAGGAGGAGAGAAGGGGGTACGGACAGGCATGTCTTGCGGGGATAGATTACATTAAGAATTCTTCTTATCTACCTGATATCATAGTGTTTCTGGATGCAGACTACTCTGATTATCCGCAGGAAATAAAAGAGCTTGTCTTCCCGATAACAGAGGGTGGATACGATCTCGTCATAGGATCAAGAACCATAGGCGAAAGGCAAAAAGGGGCGCTTTTGCCTCAGGCGCTTGTGGGCAACTACATAGCTACCAGGCTTATAAAACTGTTTTACCGCGTGGATTTTACAGATCTGGGCCCTTTCAGGGCCATAAGATACGATAAGCTGCTTTCTCTTGACATGAGAGACAAAACGTTCGGATGGACGGTTGAGATGCAGGTAAAGGCCGCGAAGAACGGACTTCGCTGCACCGAGGTTCCGGTAAGTTACAGAAAGAGAATAGGCACTTCGAAAATAACCGGAACGGTTGCGGGAAGCGTCATGGCCGGGGTGAAAATCATCTGGATGATCTTCAGGCAGCTCTTTTCGTAGAATTTGTGGTGCGTCCCCGGCAGGATTCGAACCTGCGGCCTCAGGATTAGGAATCCTGCGCTCTATCCTACTGAGCTACGGGGACACAGAAGGGAAAATGAGTCTACCCGCTTCGATTCCCGCTTCAAGGTGAGGTGAAACTGAACTCTATCTCGAAAACCTCGGACCAGCGTTTTCCGGTTATAAAGAAAGTGTCGGAAGAAGATTTCCAGGCGATTCCGTTTAGAACTTCCGCCCTGTTCGGAAGGCTAAGTCTTTTTCTTAATTCCCCGAGTGTTATCCGTCTCTCCACCTTGCCGCTTTCGGAGTTTACGACCACTATATCGTCTGAGTGCCATATATTGCAGTAGATCTTTCCGTTTACGTATTCAAGTTCGTTAAGCCTAGTAACCGGCGATCCGTCCTCATCGACGCTTAGGACTTTTGTTACCTCGACGCTCTCGGCGGAGAGAAAATACAGTTTTTCCGATCCGTCGCTCATTATAAGGCTAGTTCCGTCGTCGGTAAGTCCCCAGCCCTCTTTGGAATAGGTAAACGATCCCTTGCGCTGCAGGGTTTCCTTGTCGTATATGAAACCTTGCCGGGATTTCCAGGTGATCTGATATATATTGTCGCCTATTATGGTAAGACCTTCTCCAAAAAATTCCCGGGAAAGGGTTACCTTATCGAGCACTTTTCCCGTGGCCGGGTTAGTCCTTCTCACAGATGACTTTCCGTAAAGCCCGGTACTTTCATAAAGGAAGCCGTCTCTGTAGGCAAGCCCTTGAGTGAAGGCGGTTGGGTCGTGCGGGAACGAGTTTAGCACCTTGAAGGTGGTCCGGTTGGGAGAATTCTCCTTGTTTTCCGTTGTGGAACATGCGGAAAAGATAAGGAGAAAGAAACAGATAAAACCTGCTATGCCCAGAAGGGGATTTGTTCTTTTATGATGATGCTTCCGCATGGGGCTTATTCTAAGCCATAAACACCTCTTTTCGAAACCCAGTGATTTTCCTTGACAGCCGATCCGTTTTTGTTAGAATTAAAAAGAAATTTAGACAAGCCTAAAATAATTTTTTTGGCTGTTGTAAATTTAAACGGTTTTTGGAAAGATAAAGGGAAATAAAAATGCTTTCGCAGTCAATAGAGGATTACCTGAAAGCCATTTACGAGGTTGAGACTTCCGAAGGGAAGGTTTCGACCAGCGCGCTTTCGGAAAAACTGGGAGTGTCTCCGGCTTCGGTGACGAACATGGTGAAAAAGCTTTCGGAGAGAAAGCTTATAACCCACAAGCGCTATCAGGGGGTGAAACTTACTCCCGCGGGCAGGAAAATAGCTCTCGAAATAATCAGGCATCACCGACTTGTCGAGCTTTACCTCAAGGAAGCGCTCGGCGTTCCTTGGGACAAGGTACACCAGGAAGCTGAGAAATGGGAACATGTGCTCTCAGAAGATCTTGAAGACAGGATTGACGAGTTCCTGGGTTATCCGGTCACTGACCCGCACGGTTCTCCGATTCCGCGGCGCGACGGCACCATGCTTGTAAGGCAGTGCAGCGCTCTTGTGGAAGTGGAGCCGGACACTTTGGTAAAAGTGGTTGAGGTGAGCGACCATGACCCGGAACTGCTTCGTTATCTGGGCACAATAGGTCTCTACCCGGAAACCGAGATGACGGTTGTTTCAAGGCAACCGTTTAAGGGTCCCATAATCGTCCAGATGACCGGGAAGGAACATCCCATAGGGCGAAACGCGGCCAAGTACATACTGGTTGAGAAAGCCGGGAACTGAGAGAGGAAAAATGAGAATCATAACAGATATGCGATTTTTTCTGCTGTCTGCACTGCTGATCTTCTGTGCGGCCTGCACTGAGAGCAGCGGGAGTATAAAAAGAGAAGGCACGATAAAAGTGGTTACTACTACCGCGATAATCGGGGATCTGGTTGAGAACATTGCCGGGGAAAAAGCGGAGACCACCTCCCTTATGGGACCTGGGGTTGACCCGCATCTCTACAAGGCAAGTGCCGGGGACGTGGGAAAGCTTGCAGGCGCCGACATGATTTTTTATAACGGCCTTCACCTTGAGGGGAAGATTACGGATGTCCTCGGGCAGATGAGAAAAAGAGGGGTATTCACCGTGGGCGTTGCGGATGGAGTTGACAAGTCCCTGCTTCTTTCTCTTGAGGAGTATGAGGGATATTACGACCCGCATATCTGGTTTGACGTTACTCTCTGGAAAAAGGCTGCTAAGGTGGTAACGGATGCGTTTTCGCTCTACGACCCGCAAAATGCCCGTATCTACAAACGTAACGCTGAATCCTATCTAAAAGAGCTTGACCTGCTGCAGGCTTACATACAGAAGAGAATCGCCACGCTCCAACCTGAAAGAAGGGTGCTTATAACGGCCCATGACGCGTTTAATTATTTCGGAAGAGGTTACGGGTTTGAAGTGATGGGCCTTCAGGGAATAAGTACCGATTCTGAAGCCAGCGTAGCGGATATAAGGAACCTCTCAAAGACAATAACCGAGCGAAAGATCCCGGCTGTCTTCGTTGAAACTTCCATCTCTCCCAGATACATGCGCGCTCTTCAGGCCTCGGTAAAGGCCAGAGGTTTTGATGTTGATATAGGAGGCAGTCTTTACTCGGATTCGATGGGCAGCCTGGGAACGGAAGAGGGTACTTACATAGGGATGTTCAAAAGCAACGTGGACACTGTAGTGGAGTCCCTTAACCGCAACCTCCAGATCGCTGGTTCCGCAGTCGCCGGAGATGGGTAAATGAACAGCGGAGAGCCAAACCAGGTCGCTCCGGCAATCCGTGTGACGGACCTAACCGTCGCTTACGGCGACAAGACCGTTCTTTGGGATATAGATATTGAGATTCCAAAGGGCGCTATGGTTGCCGTTGTGGGGCCAAACGGCGCCGGCAAGACAACGCTCATAAAATCCATACAGGGGCTTGTTCCCCGCGTCGCGGGAGTCATATCCATCCACGGCAGACCTTACGAAAAGCAGAGAAAGGAAGTGAGCTACGTTCCCCAGAGAGGTTCTGTGGACTGGGATTTCCCAACCTCCGTCGTGGATACGGTGAAAATGGGAAGTTACGGTGATCTCGGCTGGATAAAGCGTCCCGGAAGAAAAGAACACGAAAAAGCGCTGAGTGCTCTTGAGAAGGTCGGCATGCTTCAGTTTGCCCAGAGGCAGATAAGCCAGCTTTCAGGGGGACAGCAGCAGAGGGTCTTTCTCGCGAGAGCTCTTGTTCAGAGTGCCTCGGTTTATCTGCTTGATGAGCCTTTCCAGGGAGTTGACGCCACTACGGAAAAAGCAATAGTCAGTATACTCAAAGAGCTTGTCACCGGGGGAAAAACCGTGCTTGCGGTTCATCACGATCTTAACACCGTTTCCGAATACTACGAGCGGATCGCTATTCTAAACGTCGGGCTTGTGGCTTCGGGAAAAGTGGATGAGGTTTTCAATTCTGAGAATCTCATGAGGGCTTACGGGGGGAAGACCTCCTTTTTCCCTGAAAGAAAATCGGCCAGAAGGGCAGTCTGATGCTGGAATTTGCGGTTGAGCTTTTCTCTGACTATACCGCAAGGACCATTATTCTGGGAGCGGCTTCCCTGGGGATTGTAAGCGGCGTGGTCGGCTCGTACGCGGTGCTAAGAAAACAAAGCCTCGTGGGCGACGTCATGTCACACGCGGCGCTTCCCGGAATAGTGCTTGCTTTCCTCATAGTGGGGGTCAAGGAGCAGCTGCCGATTTTTATCGGGGCCGCGCTCTCTGCCGTCCTTGCAGTTTTTTTAATCAATCTCGTTACGGGTAACTCAAGAATAAAAACTGACAGCGCGATGGGGATGGCGCTTTCGGTTTTTTTCGGGCTGGGTCTCGTTCTTCTTACCTACGCCCAGAAAATGCCAGACGCCAACCAGGCGGGACTGGATAAGTTTCTTTTCGGTCAGGCTGAGGCGCTTGTTGAAAAAGACGTTCTGATTATAGGTCTTACGGGCTTTTTCGCTCTTTTGGTAGTGGGGCTTTTCTGGAAGGAGTTCAAGCTTCTTTGCTTTGATCCGGATTTCGGCGGAACAATGGGTTTTTCAATGAAATCTATGGACATGCTCGTTACGGCCGTAATTGTTTCGGCGATAGTAATAGGGCTCCAGACAGTAGGGGTAGTGCTTATGAGTTCAATGCTCATCACCCCGGCGGTTGCTGCCAGGCAGTGGACCGGAAATATGGGCTCGATGGTGATTCTCGCGGCTCTTATAGCCGCTGTTTCCGGTATGACGGGGGTTGCGCTCAGTGCCGGGTTGGAGAACGTGCCGACGGGACCCGCGGTTATAGTCTGCGTGAGCGTTATCGCTTTTTTCTCGGTTCTTTTCTCCCCGAACGGGTTTTTCACCCTGAGATTCAAAGACGCGAGAAGCAGAAGGGAAATAAAAAAGGATTACGTTCTAAAAGTCCTCCACAATCTTGCCCTTGAGCATGACGACCCCGGCTACGCGCATTCCGAGAGACTGCTTACACTTGGAAGCGAAAAGGGGTTTAACGTTAAAAAGAGTCTCTGGGAACTGCAGACGGCGGGATACGTGGAGAGGGCAGGAGAGGAGAACTGGCGTCTTACCTCAAGCGGTATTCGTGAGGTTCGAAAGTTCTCCCCGGTGGAGAGGAGCAGATGAGCGCGCATCAGTTTGATATACAGCTTGTGGCCATCATAGTTGCGGCTTCATGTTCCATACCCGGGGTGTTCCTTGTTCTAAGAAAGATGTCAATGATGGCTGACGCGATCAGCCATTCCATTCTGCTTGGCATAATACTCGCTTTTTTCCTCGTAAAGAATCTGTCTTCGCCGTTTCTCATAATAGGTGCCGCCGCTAGCGGAGTGCTCGCGATTTCGCTTATAGAGGCCGTTAACCGGTCAAGGCTAGTGAAAAAAGACGCGTCCATAGGGATTGTCTTCCCGTTTCTTTTCAGTGTGGCGGTCATACTGCTTTCAAAATACGCGCGAGATGTTCATATCGATATCCACTCGGTGCTTCTCGGAGAAATCGCTTTTGCACCTTTTGACCGGTTCATTGTCTCGGGAATGGATCTCGGACCCAGATCGGCTTACGTAATGGGCTCGATTCTTCTTTTAAACCTGTTTTTTATCTCCTTTTTCTACAAGGAGCTCAAAGTGTCTACCTTTGATGAGAGCTTCGCGTCGTCAATAGGCTTCCGTCCCCGGCTGATTCACTATCTGCTTATGGCTGTTGTGTCGTTTACCTGCGTGGGAGCGTTTGACGCCGTGGGCTCGATACTGGTTATAGCGCTTATAGTAATTCCGCCGTGCTGCGCCTACCTTCTTACGGATTCGCTTTCCAGGATGATTTTTCTGAGCGTGGTCTTCGGTATCTCGGCAGCCGTTTCCGGATTCTGGGTCGCCAACTGGCTTGACGTGAACATAGCGGGTTCCATGGCCTTTATGTGCGGGGTGTTCTTTCTCGCGGTTTTTCTTTTTTCTCCACAAAGGGGGCTCTTCGGCATAATGAGAGAAAAAAGGAGACAGAAGATGGATTTTGCCGAGGCCTCGCTTCTCGTGAGTCTTTACAACCAGGAAAAAGGGGAAACTGTAAAAAACCATCCCGACAGCAGGGGAATGTTTCAGTCCACTGATTTTGCCTCAAAAGTGGTCGGGTTTCTAAAACGGAAAGGAGAAATAGCTGTTACGGGTGGAAAACTCTTTCTTACGGAGAAAGGAAGGAAAAGGGCGCGGATGACTGTGGAGGGAAGATAGCACGCGGACTTCAGCAAATATACCGCGGCTTATTCTATTTCAATTATGGTTGCCTCGACGGTTTTACTATCATTCGTCAGCTTTCCGTCTATTTCGACCTCACGTCCGGGAGATATTTGGTGACACATAGGATCATTCTCTCTCCATATTTCCGTACCGTCCAGCTTGACAGTTATTAGTTCGGGTTCGCTACCTTCAGACGATATTGTAACTTCTATTTGCCCGTTTATTTCCCCGTTTCCGTCAGAGCAGTCTTCGTTGTTGGAAACTTCTCCATTGAAGGTTATATCGATCTTTTTACGATCATAATCTATGCCCTTGTCGACCTCAATGGTTATATCTTCAATCTTAATTGTTGCTCCGGGAAAAATCTCGATTCTTCCCTTGCCGATTGGATCATTTTCGTCCCCGCTCTTAAAAATTTCAAGCTCGACTTCCGGATCGAGATCTCCTTCTATGGAGAATTCCTCGTCTTCGGATACCCCGGCAGCTTCGCAGCACTTTTCTTTATTCTCTCCTCTAATGGTACTTGCCTTTACAACAAAGCTTGAACCGTCGTACCCTGACGGTATGTTTTCTATTATTCCAATTATCGTCTCGTTGGTTTTCACATTTATATTGTTGTCGTCTCCGCTTCCGAAATCGATGTCCAGGCCGCATCCCGAAACTGCGAATAGGGAAATAAAAAGGAAAAACAGGTAGATTTTCACGGCGCTTGCGCGGGTTTTGGTTTGCATTAAGATTCCCTAATTTTTAATTTGATTACGGTAAATAATAACATGAAATTCGTATTAGTTTATTTTTCCTATCCTCTTTAACCACCGGGGATTTTACCCTAATATCAGCCGATATGGAAAAAACAAACGTACTTTTCATCAATCACTCCGTAAGGGACGGAGGACCGGGAAGAAGTCTACTCTATATACTGAAGTATATCGACCGGGAAAAGATAAATCCGTTTGTGCTTGTGCCAAAACACGACATATTCTCTGAGAGCCTCAAGTCCGAGGGTATTTTTGAAAACGTTATAGTTGACCCCAGATTTCCCGAGAACATACAGAAATCAGCAATGGTGGCGGATACAACAAGGGCCTCAGGTCTGCTGAAAGTCTTCTCCATAATCGTAAACATAGTGAATATGATCCGCCTTCTCTGTGGTTCCCCAAAAATAGTCAAGACAAACGGAATCGACATTATCTACTGCAACGGAACCCTTGCCAAGATTGTGGGCACCCTGATCGGAAGAAAAAACAAAAAACCCGTTATCTGGCACGTGAGAAACATACAGCAGACCCGGTCCCTAAAGTTTCTCATGGAGACGCTCTCGGGATTTCGATGCGTGAAGAAGATAATATGCGTTTCCAAGGCCACGGCCAAGCCGTTTGAAAAAGTAAAAAGCAAGGTTCACGTCGTCTACAACGGGATTGACCCTGCGGATTTCGACAGGGAGTCTGTCCGGGGTTCTCTTAGAGAGGAGTTTTCCATACCCTCCGATACCGTGCTTGTCGGAAACACCGGAAGAGTGGTCCCGAGAAAGGGCTACATGGACTTTGTGGACACCGCTCACCGTCTTGTTTCAGACGGGAACATGAAGGAGAAAATAAAGTTCGTTATAGTCGGAGATACTCCGTGGTTTTTTCCGAAAAACCATCTGCGGGAACTTGAGGATTATGCGGAGAAGCTTGGAGTGCGGGACAATTTCATCTTTACAGGATACAGAAAGGACGTAAGACCCTATCTCAAGGATTTTGACCTCTTCGTGATTCCGTCCAATTATCCGGATCCTTTCCCGAGGTCCGTCATAGAGGCGATGGCATTCAGTCTGCCCGTTGTGGGCTTTTCGATAGGGGGCATAGCGGAGGCCCTGGAGGACGGGAAAACTGGTTTTCTATGCGCCTCGGGGGATTTTGATAAGATCGGGAATAGCATCTCGATTCTTGCGCGGGATGCGGAGACCCGGGGTGAAATGGGTCGAAACGCGAGGCGAAGGGTTATGGAAATGTGCTCTGCTGTCGATCGGACGGCTGACATACAGAAGATAATCCTTGAGGTTTGATAATCTAAACTTCTTTTCCTTCTCTGTCCCGAAACAGAAGTTTCAGCGGAACCCCCTCGAAATCTTCGTACTCCCTTAACTGGTTTTCAAGAAACCTTCTGTAGTTCTCGGGTATTCCTTTTGCGGAGTTAGTGAAAATCGCAAAAGTCGGTGCTGCGGTGAAAGGCTGTGAGATGTAGAAAAACTTGATTTCCTTTCTTCTGTAAACCGGGGGAGGGTAGCGTTTTGTCAGATCTTCAAGGAACCTGTTAAGCTTCCCGGTAGATATTTTTTTTCTGAAATTGCTCTCCACGTGCTCGATAACGTCAAAGATTCTGTCAACCCTTTTGCCCGTGAGCGCGGAGATTGTGAGCATCGGAGCGTAATCCACCCCAATTAGCTTCTCTCTTATTATCTCTTCAACCTCTTTCGGTTCCATTATGTCTTCTGGGGCTAGATCCCATTTGTTAAGCAGTATTATAAGGGCCCTGCTTCTGTCTTTTACCAGTTCCGCGAGACGTGAGTCGTGGTGGGTCGGACCCTCCTGTCCGTCTATCAGCAGCAGCACTATATGGGCTCTTTCGATGGATCTTATAGCCCGAAATACACTGTGCTTTTCAACGGGAGCGTCTATTCTCGACTTTCTTCTTATCCCAGCGGTATCGATAAAGACATATTTTTTCCCGTCTTTTTCATAGATGGAGTCCACGGAATCACGGGTCGTTCCCGGAGTGGGACTTGTTATGAGTCTGTGCTCTCCGAGTATCCTGTTCACCAGGGTGGATTTTCCCACGTTGGGTTTGCCGATAACGGCGATTCTGGTTTCCCCAGACTCTTCCGGTTCTTCTTCTGGCTGTCCAAAAGTTTCTATGCAGGAAGCTATCTGCTCAACCAGTTCGTAGATATTTTTATTGTGAAGCGCGGAAATCGGCATGAACTCATCTGTGCCTGTTCCGTAGAATTCGTACGTCTTGAGTATCTGTTTTATATTCCCATGATCGACTTTGTTCACGGCATAGATCACTCTTTTTTCGGCCTTTCGAAGATACCGCACTATCTCTGAATCCTGAGGCAAAACCCCGTCTAGGCCGTCAAAAAGCATCACTACGAGGTCTGCTTCAGAAATAGCCACGTCTATCTGCTCTTTTATGCGCGAATAGTCTTCGTCATCTTCGCCGAGAGAAAGACCCCCGGTGTCAACGAGAGTAAACTCCTTTTCCTTCCATCGGGTATTTTCATAAATCCTGTCTCTTGTTACGCCCGGGACGTCCTCTACTATCGTCTTGTTCCACCCTATTATTCTGTTAAAAAGAGTGGACTTGCCGACATTTGGTCTTCCAACTATGGCTACGATCGGTTTTTGCTCGTTCATTGCGTTTCTCCGCTATACGCTCCGGGATGAATTCCCCGAAGTTTAGCTTTTTAGAAATTAAAATTGTAGAAAAAGTCGACTCCGGGATTTTCTCCCCCCATCTGACTTTCTACGGAGAATCTTCTGTTTAGTTTCCACTCAAGATTCAGCTTGTTTCGCATCTGCGCCGTCGGGTCAATGGAGGTCGAAGAGGGCGATCTTTCGTAACCGACGAAAATATCTTTTGTCACGTGGGAACCGACCTTGAGGGTGCTGTCCTCAAATCCCCGGTCTCCTTCCTGGATGCTCAGAAGGTCAAGTCCTATCTCCGAGCTTAACAGCTCCGAGATTCCGCCGGCGGCAACTGCCGTCGCGAATTTCCCCACAAACGCCCTCTGTCTGTTCTGAAGCCTGTTGCTTGAAGCTCCGAAAACTATATAGGAAATTATGTCAATTTCTTCAAGATCCGGGTTGCTTGACAGGGAGAGGTCCGGCTCCCCTAAATCTCCCGTAACATTTACGTACACGTCAACATCACCGACATCGTAATATGCTTTAACGTTAAGAGCGGGATTTTGGGTTGCTCCCGTAAAATTAAGCGCCGCGTCCTCTATATCAAAGAGCTTTCCGAAGACCGTGTAATATCCCTCGGATGACACTATGTTTCCCTGCATGTTAAGATCCGCACCCGGTTCTTTCTTAAGTCTCAGTTTTCCCCTTGTGTTAAAGTTGGCTTCTTTGGTTTTTATCCATGTACCCGAAGAGATGTCAACCGAGATATCCATTGCGGTTTTTTCTCTGTAAAAACCGGTTTGTTTTTGTTTCTCAAGTGAAAACTCGTCGGTGAAATTCTCGGTTTTGTCTATGAAGCTGATATCTTTTACGCTCTTCAGTCTGCTGGGGTAAAGACGAATTTGCCCCGCCGTGACCTTTGTGGTTCCCTTCACGCTCAGAAATTCATCTTTTTTTTCTATCTTAAGATTACCGGACAGGTCCGTTTTTATTGAGTGGGGATTGAAACGGATTTTCTCCATCTCAACATCCGCGTGGTAGGTAAGATCAGAGAGGTTCATTTTGCCCCTCAAGTAGGCTTTGCCCGTTTCTGAGCGAAACTCCGTTCTTGGCAAGATCATTTTCGCGCCGTTAAACGAAAGCTTGGCGTGTTGCGTGAACAGGTTGTTTCTGAGCTGGGTTAAAAGGAGGTTCAAGTTATCTATTTCCAGGTCTCCCTTTATCCTCGGTTTGGAGAGAGTGCCATTGAGAGAAAGACCGCTGGATGAAAAGCTACCTTCGATTCTCTCTATGGAATTTGAAAAAATTCTCAAAAAATCGAGGCTGTATCCCTCCGACGTCAATTCAAGGTCCACTGAAGTTTCCTTTATCGCCTCGACAAGATTCTGGGCGTTTTCTGAAACCAGCAGGTCTCCCCGCAAACTGAGTTTCTTTCCCTGGTCCGTTGAGGACGCGAAGTCGAGGAAAAGTTTCCCTTTTTTCCCCCGGAGCTTGATTTTCATCTCTCCGCCCCCCGGAATTTTATGGAAAAGGCCGTCCGACTTTACTTCGGCCTGCACGGAAGGAGCGGTAAGAGAACCGCTGACTTCAACTTTCCCGTTAAACGTCCCTTCCGGATGGTGTTTGAAATTGAGAATCTTCGATATGATCAGGGGATTGAAATTCATCATGTCCGCCCGCAGTTCGACTGTCTTTTCCTTCTTATTCAGCTCTCCCAGGAAATCGGCGATTTTGCCCTCTCCGTATAGGAATTCTTCTCCACGCAGCCTTGTTCTGTCCGAAGATATAGCAAGGAAGATATCTCCCTTGCTTTTAAACTGCTTTCCGTCCAGAAGGCCTTCAAGGTATGCCACCCTTAGTTTTTTCTCATGGCCAAAGAGGTCATTAACACTGAATTCTGAAGAGGCGAAGGCACCATTTTTCTTGCTCAAAAGGGCTCTTATTTCAACCTCCGTTTCCGTTCCCCGCAACCTTGCTTCGATCGTGTCCGAGGAATTGCCGAGAACACGGGCTCGTTGCCCCCGGAGGTTTATATCAAGCGACACCGTGGGCGTGTTTTTGAAATCAATCCGTGTACTTGACTCAACGGACATGTCCTGAGCAATGAAGTCTTTTTTATAGGCGAAGTTCTCTACGCGCGAGGTCGCCTCGATAAATGGAGTGAAAACGCTTCCGCTGATTCTTCCGCTCGAGATTATTGCCCCTAGAAGCAGGGGGATCCTTTCGTCAACCTCGGAGAGAAAACTCAGGTCTCGCGCTGCGAATTCAAAAGCGCAGTCAAGGCCCTTCTGTGTTTCTTTGGTTTTTTCCGCGGACAGGGAAAATTCATCGGATAAGACGTTGAGCCTGTTTATCGTCAGGGTTCCTTTTTCAATTCTGGCGTCTATTTGGGAGTTGATGTTGTTTATTACATGGAATCTGTCCGTTTTGAGGTCGGCGTTCACGCGCAGGTCAGCGTCTTCAGAGAATTTGCCTTTCTTTGGTATTGCTCCCTTGAAGGCCGCGCTTCCTGACACGTAGTTATCAAGTGACACGTTTGGGAATTCGAACTTTAGCCTGAACCCGTTTGCTTTTGAACTGAGATCAAAATCCGTACCGTCGTTTCTAATCGTCAGATAACCTCCGATCCGAAGGTTGCTTTGCTCACCGTCGATTACGTCAAGATAATCGGGCTCAATCCGAAGAGAATAGATCTCCGTGTTCGTCCAGTTGCCGCTTATTCTCAAATTCGAGTTGAGCCTGGAGTCGTTTCCGAATTTAAGCGGGTAGGGCCAGCGGTTAAGTACGGCGGTAAGCTCATCTGTGTTCGCGTCATTTAGCTCTACCGCGAAGTCAAACCAGTTTTTCTCTCCCCCTGCGAGCCATTTCTTAAAGTCGACATTCCCTTTTAAGCGGGATTCTCCGAACCCTCCGCCTACCGTCCCCTCTATATGGGTTTTTGTCCCATCAATCCTGACCGGTTCAAGCTCTGTCCAAAGCCGTTTTCCGTTAAGAAAGGAATCCCGGGTCGAGACTTCCATCGTGCCCACCATGTTGTCAAGGGAGTGCATCTTGACCTTTGTTTTCGCCTGGAGGTTAAGCTCTCCCTTTCCGTTTATTCCAAGCGCGTCGAGATAAACGGTCATGTCAAATTCGGGTTCTCTCAGGTTTCTTACGATGCCGCTTCCCCTAAGCGGTATGTTCTCAACCTCAAATCCCGCGTCCTTGAAGACACAGTCCCAGGACGCTATATCGATTTCCCCCCTGAGATTCCTTATCCTGATTGTGGGGGACACGTAGTTGAAATTTACGTCCTTGGCGTCAATCTCGAGTTTTTTCGTCAGTTCGATGATGTTCATGGAGAAAAACGACTCATCCACGAAGTCAAACTCCCACACTTTGTCTTTTGTATGATCACTGATGGAGACGCGGGAATCGCGGATTCTGTTATTAGCGAAAATGAGACTTATTCTTTGCTGCTGCGGGCGCTCGGCGGTTTTGTCTTCGTTTTTGAGTTTCTTGAAATTCCATACTCCGCGGCGGTCCTTTTCAATCAGGAGTTTCAGGCCGGATATCTGCGTGTTTGATAAATGAAGTTTCCTGCTCGAGATTATTGAGTACAGAAGGGGGATCGAATAGTTCGTTGAGAGTTTCTCGATCTCTATAAAGGGCTCCCCGGCTATTTTCACTTCAATATTGTCTATCTCCATTGTGGAGATTATGCTTCCTTTGATATTTCCAAGCTTGATGTGGAAATTGGGAATCGAGTTAAGCCTTTTCTCTATAAGGTTTTTTGCGTATTGGTGGCTTTGCTCGGTCCGGGAGAACAGAAAAAGCCCCACGACAAGGACGGAAATTACTGCCGCCAATATAAAAAGAATGGTTCTTCGACGCACTGTTTTTTCTTTGGTGAAAACGCAGGGAGCTTCTTTTCGGTCACGCTAAAGGATCTGGATTTTCCTACCAAGCCTATTATACTTAAAAGCCACCAAATAAAAACAGGACTCGCTTGAGCTGCCCGAGAGGCTCTGTTCACGAGACTGTTCTGGTTGCCGGGGGTTTTTGCCCGTAAAACCGGATCGCGCCAGGGGGTGATTTTAAGTTTCCTGAGGCGGTTTGGAGATGAAACTTTCTGTCTGATTCACTTATGCTATCGGGGTTGTTCTTTGTGGTATGAAAAGCGAACCTGATGCTACCGTAGCTCAAAGGAGGGTGTTTTAAATGTTACAAGTATCCGGAAAACAGGTTGCCGCTGTTTTTGGGATTTTGCTTCTGATCATTGCACTCATAAAAGTTATCTCCATTGCCGAGATGAGTCCTCCCGTAATATCCATTGAGCGGGATATTAGCAATCTTGGCACAAAGCCCTTTGAGGTAACAGTGTCCGATAAGGGTACCGGGCTTTCCAAAGTGCGCATCTATTTGCTTGATGTCTACGGGGAATCCGTTCTTGTTGAAAAAGAGTATAAGAAGGGAACTAAAAGCGATGTGCTGAGCGTAAGCATTAACCCTGAGAAACTTGGTATAAAAGGTGGTGAATCGGAACTTTTCATAGAGGCGACTGACCATTTCATGAACGGTCTTTTTTCAGGAAGAAAAGCCGTTTTCAGCCAGAAGGTCACTCTCGATTTTATCCCTCCCGAGATGCAGGAACTCTCACCCATGCAGTATATAAGACACGGGGGTGCGGGAGTTGTCGTATACAAGGTCTCCGAGGACACGGTTTCAAGCGGCGTTGAAATAAAAGACCTTTTTTTCGAAGACTATGGCGGGTACTTCGAAGACCCCCGGGTACGCCTTGCCTTTTTCGCCTATCCGTACAATGCCGCCAAGGGTGAAAAGATAGAAATTTTTGCAACCGATGCGGCCGGCAACGAAGTCAGGGAATCCGTTCATTACCGGCTTCTAAAAGCGTCTTACGTAAAAGATGAAATAGTCCTCTCCGAGGGGTTTTTGAGAAAAAAGGTCTTTCCGCTTTTCAACAAGGTCTACGGCTATCCCCCGTTGACGGATGGCGGGGAACCTGATTTTCGCAAGGCGTTTCTCAAAATCAACAGTGAGACCAGAAAAGAAAACGATAACAGGATATACGAGATCGGAACGCAAAGCGGGGACAGAATTCTCTGGGAAGGAAAATTCAACCAGCTCCCCAATTCCAAGGTAGGTGCGACGTTTGCGGATCACAGGAAGTATGTGATGGACGGCAGCATCATCGACAGGCAGTATCACCTCGGCTACGACCTTTCGGTTACCAGGAAACGCCCTGTTCCCGCCTCTAACAGCGGAGTGGTGGTTTTTGCCGAACACCTCGGTATATACGGCAATACGGTTATCATCGACCATGGCATGGGTGTTATGACGCTTTACTCCCATATGAGTTCGATGGATGTAAGCGTCGGAGACAGCGTGGGAAAAAAAGACTATGTAGGCAGAACGGGCACTACCGGGCTTGCCGTGGGAGACCATCTCCATTTCGGAGTTTACGTTCAGGGAGTTCCGGTGAGGCCGCTTGAGTGGTGGGATGCCAAGTGGATTAACGACAACATATGGTACAAAATTAACTACGTAAAGAAGAATTTCCCGAGCCGGGCGACTCCACGTTGATTATTTACGGCAAAAATTCCGTTGCCGAGCTTCTCCGCAATTCTCCCCAGGAGATAAAGAAAATCATGGTTTCGGAGAATTTCGACGTTTCTTCTGACCCGCGGATGAACGCATCGATTAAGAAATTCCGCATAAAACTTTCCCAGCTTCCCAAAAACGCTATTACGAACATATGCAAAAGCCCGAATCATCAGGGTATCGCGGCTGAGATCCCGGATTTCGCCTACAGTTCAGTTGAAGACATGCTCGAGGTGGCCGGGAAAAAACAGGAGAGGGTTTTCCTTCTGATTCTGGATCATGTGGAAGATCCCCAGAACCTAGGCGCCATAATAAGGACCGCGGATTTTCTCGGAGTCCATGGAATCGTGATACCCGCTGACCGGGCGTGTGACGTAAATCCCACCGTGATGAGAGTCTCTTCCGGTGCTTCAGCCAACATAAGAATCGCCCAGGAGACAAATCTTGGCAGGGTGATTGATTCTCTTAAGAAAAAAGGGGTCTGGATCGCTGGGGCCGATGCCGATTCTGGGGACGAGGTCTTCAGTTGCGACTTCGCTTCGCTCGATATCGCCGTGGTGATAGGGAACGAGGGCAGGGGAATGCGAAGCAAGACGAAGCAGAGATGTGATTTCCTTCTTTCCATTCCGAGAGAGGGGAAAGTACAGTCTCTAAACGCGTCTGTTGCCGCGGGGATTTTTCTCTACGATGTATACAGGCAAAGACACGCAACTATAAGCTGATAAGTTCCCTTAGTTCTTGTTCGTTTATGGTACGGACTCCAAGGGCTTCTGCCTTTTGAAGTTTCGTGGTTCCGGGATCTGTTCCCGAGACCAGAAAATCCGTCTTTCCGGATACCGAGTTAACGACTTTTCCGCCGAGCTTCTCAATCTTCTGTTTTACCTGTTCCCGAGGGAGAGAGAGAGTCCCTGTGAGCACGAAGGTTTTTCCGGCCATTTTTTCGTTTTCCCCGGACCGCTCGGGTTCTTTTTCTATTTTTACTTGATGCAGAAGTGCTTCCACCACTCTTTTTCTTTCGGGATCCCCAAAGAATTTCAGTATGCTTTGCACCAGTTCCCCGCCGACGCCGTCTACGCGGAGAAGATCTTCGCCTGTGGTTTCCATGAGACTTTCCGGTGTTCTGAATTCTTGCGCCAGTATCTGGGCGGTTCTCGTGCCCACGTGTTTTATGCTAAGAGAGTTTATGAATCTCTCAAAACTTATATTCCTGCTCTTTTCTATTTCCTCGAGTAGTTTTCCGGCGGATTTCTCCGCAAATCCTTCAAGTTCGATAAGCTGCTCCCTTTTGAGAGTGAAAATATCCGATATGTTTTGCAAAACCCCTTCATTTATTAGCTGCGCCACCTTTTTCTCTCCGAGTCCCTCTATGTCAAAAGCGTTTCTTGAAGCGAAAAGACTTATCCTTCCCTTTATCTGCGCGGGACAGGAGATATTCGGACACAGGTGAAAAGAGCCTTCCCTCTCAACGGGGGTATTGCAGATAGGGCAGTCTGGTGGCATGGAGAAAGGTTCTTTTCCTCTTTCCCGCGAGAGAACCACTTCCACCACCTCCGGTATAACGTCTCCCGCCCTCTGTACGACTACTGTATCGCCGACTCTCACGTCTTTTTCCCTTACCGTGTCCTCCGTGTGAAGAGACGCCCTTTTTATCTCTATGCCGGATATCTCTACGGGCTCGAGTTCCGCTACGGGGGTGAGGTGTCCCGTTCTTCCTACCTGAACGGTTATACCCCTTACTTTCGTGGTTATCTGTTTCGGAGGGAACTTTATGGCCACGCTCCAGCGAGGGTGTTTTGCCGTCGTTCCCAGGATTTCCTGCAGCCCCCTGCTTTTTACCTTTACAACCGCCCCATCGGTTTCATAATCAAGGGAGTCTCTTTTTTGCTCAAGGGCTCTTCCGCACTCAATAGCCTCGTCAATGTTCCGGCAGTCCCTGGGCTCTTCAACGTTGAAACCCCATTTACGAAGAGCCTTGTATATTTCAAGCTCGTCTCTGAAATCCACCCCCTCGCACCCGCCTACTCCCCAGGCGTAAAAGTGCAGGGGACGCCGCGCCGTGACGGAGGAATCGAGCTGACGAAGCGATCCTGAAGCGGCGTTTCTCGGGTTCTTAAACAGCATCTTGGGAGGTTTCGGTTTTTTCCCTTCTTTCAGGAGAGTTTCGTTCTCTTTTTTAAGTTCTTCATTAAGTTTTACAAGCTCTTCATTCAGTCTTGCGAACAGGCTTCTGGGAAAGACAACTTCCCCCCTGATCTCGACCAGCTTCGGCTTGCCACCTCGCCCCGAAAGAGCCAAGGGGACGGATCTTATGGTTTTTACGTTTGCCGTTATTTCTTCTCCCGTTTTTCCATCACCTCTCGTGGCGCCGTGGAGCAGCCCTCCTTCAACATAGGTAAGCGATGCCGAAACCCCGTCGAATTTAGGCTGCAGAACGTATTCGATTTCGTCTTCGGTCTTCAGAAATCTCTTTATCCGTTTATCAAACTCTCTGGTCTCGTCCTTGTTTATGGCGTTATCAATGCTCATCATGGGAATTATGTGAGCGAAGGGACTGAATTGCTCCGAGACCGCTCCGGCGACTCTCTGGGAAGGGGAATCGGGGACGGCCAGACCGTGGGCCCGCTCAAGTTCTATGAGCCTTCTCATGAGCTTGTCGTAATCGGCATCGGGGATTTCGGGGTTGCTCTCCGCGTAGTACAGGTGGTCGTGGCGGCTTATCTCTTTTCTCAGGCGGGATACTTCCGCCCGGGCCTGTTTCTTAGTGAGTCTGGGCATCCTATGAGCCGTGGCTCGCAAGCCATTTAAGGAGTTCACGAAGACCGTAAGTGTTTACGACATCCGTTTTCTTTACCCAGCCGCGTCTTGCCGTACCGACCCCGAAGATTATTCTTTCAAGGTGCTGCGTTCTGTGAGCGTCGGTGGATACTATGATTTTCACTCCCGCATCCACGGCTTTTCTGGCGTGGGTATCTTTAAGGTCGAGTCTTTTGTACGAGGAGTTTACCTCAAGTGCTTTGTCGTAATTCCTGGCGGTTTCAATAACGGCGTCTATGTCGACCTTGTAGGGTTCTCTTTGTCCTATAAGTCTTCCGGTAGGGTGTCCCAGGGCGTCTATGTTGGGATTTTCCAAGGCGCCGCATATTCTTTTTGTCATTTCGTCCTCTTCCATCGAAAAAGAGCTGTGAACCGACGCGACGGCGAAATCAAGCTCCCTGAGTATTTCATCGGGATAATCAAGGGAGCCGTCCGGCAGTATGTCAACCTCAGAACCCATAAGCACCCTTATTGTTCTTCCTTCGGCGTTTATTTTCTTGACCTCCTCTTTTTTCTGCAGCAGTCTCTTGATACTGAGCCCGTTTGCAATCCTCGAGGAGGGCGAGTGGTCGGTTATGGCTATGTATTCGTAGCCAAGCGAGGCCGCCTTATCCACCATCTGGCGGAGGGTTGAAGCTCCGTCGCTCCAGGTCGAATGAGTGTGAAGATCTCCCCTCAGATCGCCTCTTTCGAGAAGAGGGGGAAGTTCCCCGTCGCGCGCCGCTTCAATCTCTCCGCGGTCTTCACGCAGCTCAGGGGGAATATACTTTAGTCCCAGGGATTCGTAGATTTCTTCTTCTGAGGAAAAATGCCCCGCCTGGTTGCGGATACCCACAATGTCCGTCTCAAAACCCTTAGCCGCTGCGATTTCCCTTATTCTTGCGTTATGGGAATGCGAGCCCGTGAGGTATTGAAGCGCGGAACCGTAGCAATGGGGCTCTACGACCAGAAGATCGGCTCTCACCCCGGTCTCCGTAAGAATCTGCGCGCTGTTTTCGGTTTTGCGGAGAACTTCCTTAACGAAGCCTAGGCCTGTGAATTGTTCAGCTATCCCCGCTACATCATCTGCCGAAGCGATTATGTCTATGTTTCCTGCGGTTTCCCTCATCCTGCGCAGCGAACCGGCTAGTTGCGCTTTTAGGACTCCCGGGATTTTCTCCGTTTCCTCTTTTATGAATGTCGCCCGGGGATGGGCTTCGGTGAGTCTCATTCTCTTTTTTCCGCCCTCGAAAATCTCTATCGAGCGGGTCACTTGCGCGATTTTCTTTATTCCCATGCCCTCTAAATCAAAAATATCCGGATTGCCGATGGTTTCTTTCAGGCTTTCAATATCCTTTACCCCGTAGTGCTTTACCAGAGTGCGGAGAAATTTCGGGCCGATTCCTCTTATTTCGAGAAGTTCTGCGAGTTCGTCTGGAACCTGCTTTTTTATCTCTTCATGGTAGGCGATCTTTCCGGTAAGGCGGTGCTCGATTATTTTTTTCGAAAGATCCTTTCCGACTCCCGGTATCGTGGAGAGTTCCTTTTCACCGTCAAACTCCTCAAGAGAATCCGGCATCGAGGAAATATTGCGCGAAGCTTTTCTGTAGGCGTTTATCTTGAAGCTGTTTTCATCCAGGATCTCAAGAGAATCGGCTATCCTTGCGAATATCTTCGCGATCTGACTATTTGTGCTCTCCATAAGTACCTAGTGTTTCAGGAGACTTTCTGGCTCTGCATCGAGTACTGTTTTATTCCCAGAATTATTCCGTTCACTATTCTTTCTATGTAAGCTTCGCTCTTAAGCCTTCTCTCCTCTCTCGGATTTGTTATGAAGGAGGTTTCAATCAGCAGGCTCGGTATGTCCGTGCCGATCAGCACTACGAAAGGAGCCTTTTTCACTCCCTTGTTCTTTATCTGCCTGTACTTTACGGAAACGTTCTTGATTATGGAATTCTGCACGTAGCCGGCGACCTGCTGAGATTCCTCTTTCTTGGAACTGAGTATGTAGTCTTTCAGTATTCCGCGAAGGTCGTGCAGTCCCTTGGTCGTAGTGGCGTTTTCCCGGGCGGCGAGCTGCAGGGAGGTCTGGTCGTCTGTAAAACCCAGTATGTAGGTTTCTATTCCATGCGCTTTTTTCGTTCTTGCCCCGTTGCAGTGTATGGATATGAAAATGTCGGCCTTTCTTTTTCTCGCTATGGCGGTGCGTTCCTCAAGAGGGATGAACCTGTCGCCGTCTCTTGTAAGGTAGACGTTTTCTATGCCGAAACTTTTCCCCTCTTCAACAAGCCTTTGCCTGAGTTTTCTGGCTATTCTGAGCGTTACGTTTTTTTCCTTGAGGCCGCTTGGACCTATAGCGCCTGGATCATGTCCTCCGTGACCCGCATCGATCACGATGGTTCTGACCTTGAGTCCGAGAGCCTGCTTGAGGCTTGCTATCTCTCCTTTGGGAATCTTGGATCGAAGCGAGGGTCCCTGCTTGCCGTATGAAGGAGCGTCCTTTGCGAATATCTTGTCCGGTCTTGCTCCTTTCCCCTTTATATCCATCACGAGCCGGAAAGACGGGTTCTGTTTCGATTTTGGCAGAGAAAAAACCTTGTGACCTTCAAGATCTTTTATGTAAAGCACTATGCGGGATACTCCCGGGCGGTTGCTCGCGAAACTTATTTTCTCAAGAAGTCCCTTGGTAATTGGTTCAACATTGATCGAATGGTCAAGGACGGTTTTCTCAAGATCCACGTACAGACGGGGAGGGGTCTTGAGTTCAGGGTCGGGACGGAGCATCCTGGATGAGTACTTGACGTTCTTGTCAGTTTCTATCACGACCCGCGTATAATCATCCGTTGACCAGTGCCTTATTTTTTTTATGACAGCGTAGCCTTTGGGGTATGGCTTGGGCGGGACTTTCTCGCGCACAGCGGTTTCTGTTCTTCTGGGAGCGGGTCTTTTCGAAAGCGTCGCGAGTCTTTTCTTGGCGATCCCGTGAGTGTCTGATTCCTCCATTTCATCGACGATTTTCCGGTATGCAGCGGCGGCTTCTTTTTTCTTCCCCCCACGTTCAAGAATTCTGCCCACCCGAAGCCACGAGTCGTCGGCCAGGCTGTCTTTCGGGTATCTTTTCACGAATTCCCGCGAGTACAGAAGAGCTTTCTCCGAGTCTTTCGGCGAGTTAAATCTCAGGGACTTTTTCTCGTAGACCCTGCCCGCGGCATAAAGACAGAGCGGGGAGTTTTTCCACTCGGGATCCTGCGAGTACATTCTGTAGAAAGTGCTTCCGACAAGATCCCAGGTTTCGCTTCTCTTGGCTTTTTCGGAATTTGATTCAAGTTGGCGGTAAAGCTTGAAAGTCTCTTCGAAAAGAGCCTCGTTTTTTTTCTTTGCCAATGCGGGAGAAAGGGCAAACAGGCAGATAAACACCATTAGAAAAGGAGAAAATTTTATGCGGCTTTTCACTTTACGCAGAAAGTATATTGGTTGTTACGCCGTTGTAAATTTATTTTCGGAAGATTTGTATGTTATGTTGTTACAACGTTAATTCTACCATGTTTGGCGTGTTCTATGAAGGTCAGAGTACTTGGATGTGCTACTTCAACCGGCGTTCCCATAGTGGGCTGCCCGTGTGATGTGTGCACATCGGAAAATATCAGAAACAAACGTACGAGAAGTTCCGTGCTTGTTGAGGTGGCCGGAAAGAAAATACTTGTCGACACGTCAACCGATCTCAGGACGCAGGCTCTCAGGGAAGGGATAACCAGGGTTGATCTTGTTCTTTATACCCACTCCCATGCCGACCACACCCACGGAATAGACGATCTTAAGGCGTTTAACTTCATGAATTCAATGGATATAGACTGTTACGCAAACAAGTGCGCACTTACCAACATAAAGCGGAATTTTGCCTACGTATTCGATTCCTTCCCCGCAGCGGGAGGAAAACCCAGGCTGAATTTCAAAGAGGTAAACGGGGAAATCAAGTTCGAGGAAATCTCTATAGAACCCATTGATATTTATCATCACAACTGGCAGATACTTGGTTACAGGATCGGGTCTTTCGCCTACCTTACGGACTGCAGCGCCATACCTGAGAGCTCCTACGAAAAGCTCTCGGGACTTGACCTCCTGATACTCGGCGCATTGAGGTACAAACCCCACAGGGCCCACTTCAACATAGAACAGGCGGTGGAGGAAATAGAGAAACTGGGAGCCAGAAGGGCTCTTCTTACCCACATGGGACATGAGCTTGAGTATGAAAGACTTCTGGCGGAGCTTCCGGATCATATAGAGCCCGCGTATGACGGAATCGAAATAGAACTCAGAGACCCTTGACGGAGTCTCCGTTAAACAGCTTACAAGGCGGAAAAATGCAGGATCTGGTTTCAAAACTTATTCAGAAAAACTCTTCAAAGATAGTTCTCTGCGTTCTTGACGGGCTCGGAGGGCTTCCGGTTGACGGAAAAACGGAACTCGAAGCGGCTCGGACCCCGAATCTTGACCGGATTTCTTCAGACGCGTCCCTGGGGCTGCACGTGCCAGTTGAGAGGGGAATAACTCCTGGGAGCGGCGCCGCGCACTTGGCGCTTTTTGGTTATGACCCCGTCAGAAACGAGATAGGAAGGGGAGTGCTTGAGGCGCTGGGTCTGGGTGTTAAGCTGGGTCCGTCGGATGTGGCGATGAGGGGGAACTTCGCCACGGTGAGATACGAGGGGGATGTCCCGGTCGTTACCGACAGGAGGGCAGGCAGGCTCAAGACGGAGGAGAACAGGAGGGTGATCTCCAGGATTTCATCAGCCGTTGAGGAAATATCCGGGGTGAAGGTAAGTTTTTATCCCGGTCTTGAGCACAGGTTCGTCGCGGTCCTCTCTTTCCCAGACCAGTTCTCAGAATCAGACGCGCTTGTCTGCGACACCGATCCGCAGTCAGAAGGCGCAACTCCTATCAGACCTTGGGGGAAAAACAACGGTTCCCAGAAAACAGCCGAGATTGCCGGAGAGCTGATTGACCGGGCCTGCGAAGCGATAAGGGATGAACCTGTGGCTAATTACATGCTTCTTAGGGGTTTTTCCGTGCGGCCGGACCTTCCTACCTTTGACAGGGCTTACGGGCTTCGGGCCGGATGCGTGGCCGCCTATCCGATGTACAGGGGAGTATCGAGATTGCTTGGGATGGATGTGCTAGAGGTCTCGGGGGATTCCATAGGCGATGAAATCCAGGCGCTCTCTCTTAATTTTAAAGACTATGATTTTTTCTACATGCACGTAAAGAAAACTGACAGTTACGGAGAAGACGGTGATTTCCGCGCGAAGGTGGGAGTAATAGAGGAATTCGATTCACTTCTGCCCGAGATCACAGAACTTGGCGTTGATGTTCTTGCCGTTACGGGTGACCACTCGACCCCGGCGGCGATGAAAGCGCACAGCTGGCATCCGGTGCCTCTTATTATCAGTTCAAAATATTGCAGGTGCCGAGGCGTGGCGGATTTCTCCGAATCGTCCTGCTTGTCCGGTGATCTGGGGATCATAAAGGCGACGGAAATAATGCCGCTTCTTCTTGCCCACGCGGGGCGGCTTCGCAAGTTTGGCGCTTGAAATTTACCTTTTGCGTGATATCTTTTTCAGTCCGATTTCGGGCCGAAGTGGCGGAATTGGCAGACGCGCTATCTTGAGGGGGTAGTGCCCTATGGGCGTGCGGGTTCGACTCCCGCCTTCGGCACCATTCGACAGTTGTAATTCCCTCAAATCATTGAATTTTTAAGGGTACAGAAAAAGCCGTTATCACTTTTGATATGGTTTTTTGAATAAAGAGAAACCGATTATGAAAGAGATACTCAGACGCCTCGGCCAAGAATTTACTGTGGAGAAGGTGTCCGAAGTCAAGACGCGGGTAATCAACAAGCGCGGACTTTTCGCAATTATTGAGAAATCGGATGAAACGACATACTCAGTGGAATGCGACGGTGTTGGACTCCGTTGGGCAGAAAGCTACGGAGAAGCGCTAGAATTTGCGCCCGAAATGATAGTAGAAAAAGAAGAATCCTTGCGTATGTACCGGTAAAGGGAGCGATCAATTAAGCCTCGGCTCCGCATAGTCGCGAAGGGAAGCGCGCCAGTTTTTCGCCGTGCGATTGTTTCGTCAGGTCGGCCGGTGAATCTCGATTACCTTTTCAACGGCCTCGGCAAACGTCGGGATAGAATCACCGGCCCGAGGGTTTTTCCCCTGGGTAATAGCTCTTGCGTTTTCAAGAGCCGCTTGCCGAGCTTCCTTCAAATTTACAAGGGGAAATTTCCCTAATCCGATATTAGTGAGTTTCCCATTGATTTTTAGCCGCTACGCCCAAGTCTTTGATACTCGCCCGTTTGCCATAGGCTTCACAAGCAAGCTCAAGCCAAACCCGCCTCGGCCGTCGCCATATCGCCCAGGCTCGGTTACTCTTTCAATGAATGTCGCGGATAGCTTTTTCGGTCTTCTCATTTCTGCGTCCCCCCTATCGATGTAAATGTGACCACCATTTTTTCAGTATTCCTTCAGTTATCACTTTCTTACAAAGATTACATGAGAACGCAAGAGAAAGAACTAAGAGTGGTATAAGGGAGTTAAGAAACAATTTTGGGAATTTATGAGAATTGAAAAAACCCGGGAATGGCTCCCACCTTCGGCACCACAAAAACGTAACTACCTGAGAACAAAAAATTTTCTGGGAAATATAGGGAGTAAAAACCTCTTCATGCCCCACTTTATAAAAGGTAGTTTTTAAATTTATCTTTTATGCTCTTTTCATTAACATCTTCTTTGTAATCTACATACACCAAATCGATACCATTTCCTTCACATAATTTTCTCTTTTTTTTGTCTCTTGCTTTGACTTTTTTAAGACCCTTCTCACCTCCCCAATGTTTTATTGGCTTGTAGTGCTGTATTCCTTGATATTCAATGCCAAGATTTAGTTCCTCAATAAAAATATCTAACTCCAGACCATTTAAAAAATTGGGACGGTAATGATGTAGGACTGTATTTTCTGGAAATAATTTCTCAATAATATGATACAGAATTGTTTCGCTTACCCACCCCTCACCAATTTTTTTATGTCCAAGTTTTTCCCTAACTTTATTTTCAAGAATTTTCCAAATTTCCCTTCTCTGCTTTTCATATTCTTTCCTAAATTCATGATCGTTAAGAGATTTAAAAAAATCTTGTGGTTTTATTTTGGCCAGATCAAGAATTTCTTTAGGGCAAACATCAAAATCAATATCAAAGGTCGCAACGCCCCATTCATATCCTTGTTTTTTGATATACCAACCATAGTTTCTTTTAAAAACACCACCATACATCTCGACACAGTACTCATATGAAGGGGTTACCTGATTGCACTCATGACATATATTTTCTTTAAAGTTTAATCTTCCCAGTAAAAAGTCTATTGACAACCTTAATTCTTCTTTTTCTATTATATTGTGGAGATTATCTTCCACAATCTTTGGAAATTCCTTCGCTATCTTTAATGAAGCGTTACCTTTTTCATACTGCTTTTCGGCACTTGAATATTCTTTTAAAAATATTTTAAAAAAATTTAAGATTGCGTTTCTATGACAAGAACAAAAAAATATATTCTCTGTTTTAAGAACTTCTTTCTTTGAAAAGGCAAGGAATGCTCCATAGTGATAGGGGTATAATACAGTTGGAAATGGCAACTCATTTTCGTATGCAATTGTGTTTTCTTTATATGCAACTTCCCTTTTGATAGAATTAGACATGATGAATGAATTATACGACGAGTAATGAATTATAAAAGAAGCTGGTCCCCAGCACTGTAAGCTGTCGGAGTGGGTGGGATTCGAACCCACGAGGGAGCGTAACCCCCCTACACGCTTTCCAGGCGTATACCTTCGGCCACTCGGTTATCTTTCCCATATTTGTCGTTCTAATTAAACTCTGCGGATTATTCTTTCGGGAGTTTTATAAACAATTTCCTTGTACAGTTCACTTTTAAGGGCTAAATGGAATTAAGAAGTGTATATTAACCTTTACTGGGCCTGTCTAGATTTATGCTAGTAAGACTTTTTGTGCTGACGAATTGGGGATTCTATTGAAAAAAATAATTGCGTATCAAATATTCATTTTGCTGTTAGTTTTCGGTTTATGGATACAGTTGCCGTTGGGTAATCTTCCTGAATGGGTAACTCATTATGTCTTGGCTATTCAATGTGTTCTTATAGCCGCCGTTGGCGGTGTAATTTATTGCCTAAGAGCAGTATACGTTAATAAATGTGTACGGAAAGACTGGGACCGGGATTGGGAAACTTGGTATTACTTAAGACCACTGACGAGTTTGATTAGTGGCTTTGTAGCATACATTTTCTTGAAAGCTGGTCTCATAATATTTGAAGCATCTCAGCAAACTGACTCTGGAAATTTTGGTTTTTTGGCGTTTGCCTTCATTGCTGGCTTTAATGTGGACAAGTTTGTACAAAAAATTGAAGAGGTAGCCAAATCTGCTTTTGGTATTGATCAGTCGAGAATGACTAAAAATAGTAAGAAGGAAGACTAGTGTCAGTTATACATCTGCTTAATGTAAAAAACGGAGACTGCACAATATTTGAGCATAATAGTCATCGGAGAACGATGATCGATATATGTGCAGGCAATATCGAAGTCGAATTACAAGCTGCTAAAGCATCTTTTGAGACATTTAGCGTTTCAAAGCCTAAGGGCAACTATAGAATGTGTAGCAATCCAACAAATCCAATCGAATATTTGAAAAATACGATGGGGGTAAAAAGCCTTTTCAGATTTATTTCAACTCATCCAGATATGGATCACTTGGATGGATTCAATCGATTGGCGAACAAAATATCAATTAGAAATTTTTGGGATTCTGGCGCACATAAGAGCAAGCCTGATTTTGAGGGAAGCCCTTATAAAGAAGAAGATTGGGATAGGTATGTAAAATTCTGTGAAGGGAGGGAGGATGGAGTAAAGAGGATTTCCCCTTTAGCAGGTTCTCGCTTTGAGTATGCCAATAAAGACGACGAAGGTAAAAGCGGTGATGGACTCTATATCTTGGCTCCCAATCAGGAACTGGTCGATGATGCAAATGAGACAGGGGACTTTAATGACTGCTCCTATGTAATTTTATATAAAAGTTCTGGGGGGAATATCATCATTGCTGGGGATGCCCATGACAAGACATGGGAATACATTCTTGAAAATCACGAAGATGAGATCAAAGACTGTAAATTCCTTTTAGCACCCCATCACGGTAGAAAATCAGATCGAGATTATAGCTTCTTAGATACTATGAAACCTAAATTGACGCTATTCGGTTGCGCTCCATCTGAACACTTAGCGTATTCTGCTTGGAATTACCGTAATTTGGTTTATGTTACTCAAAACCAATGCGGGAATATGGTGCTTCAAACTAAAGATGGGCGTTTAGATGTTTATATTGAAAATGAGAAATTTGCCAAGGAGGTCTATCCTGACACATTTCAAAATGGGTCAGGCTATTCCTATATATGGACATTGTAGATTCGAATCCCACCTTCGCACCATAACCGCTCCTTCCTCATAAATATTTATCTTGCTAGCCTTGGTTTTATATGTGGTTCCGTTCCGCCTATTGTCCAGCTTCGCTTGGCGTTTCGCTCCGGATTTTTTCCGCTTTTTTGGGTTCTCCGGTTTTTTCATACACAAGACTCAACTGCCTTCTCGCTTGTACATAGTAGGGACTTGTTCTTCCGTCTACTTCTGAGAGATGTTCTCTGCTCTTGTCCCATTTCTCAAGTTTGAAGGCGGACAGCCCGATTACGAGGTTTGCGCCGTCACGGAAAATGTCGTCTTCGGGGTCTTCGTCGAGGAAAAGCTCAAGATGTTTTGTCGCTTCCTCAAAGTTTCCAAGCTTGTAATTGATCATCCCCATCTGGTAAAGAGCCAGAAGCGACACGTCGGCTTTGGCATGCTCTTCACGCAGCGTTTGCAGCAGGGAAAGAGAATTTTCCATTTCTCCGTCGTCGTAGCTCTTAAGGGCCTTTTGGAACTGCTCGTTTGCTATGAGGTTTTTTTCTTCCTCTTGAGAGGAAGCAAAACAGACAGCCAGCAGGGCCACGACTATAATACCTATGCCGATAAGTATTTTGTTGAAGTAGTGTGAGAGACCTTCAAGCGATTCCCCCAGGAACTCTCTGAATCTGTCGGGGCGTTTAAGCTCTTTGGTTGTGTACTTTATCTTGGACATGAATCGTAAACTTCTGCGTGATAAAAAACGGCAGGATTATAATCTGCTCCGGCCTGACTTTATTATCTATGTTAAGATATTTCAGGATAAACATGATACGTTGTTTCTTCAGGCAATGTCAAAGATTTCCGCGGAATTATCCGCGGTGTTTCTTAGGACTCGGTTCCACGACCCGGGAGTTCCGGCGAGGATAAGGTTATGGCGCGAACAAGCAGAAATTTTTATCTGTACATTTCAGTTTTCCTTTTCCTTCTTTCCGGCCTGGTGTCCTACCGGATTTCCGCCGCCGAGGGGGAAGTCTCCCCGCGGGCGGGAAGAATAGTCGAGATCGAGATAAACGGCTCGATAAACCCCTCGACGGTTGACTATATCAAAGCCGCTCTTTCAGAAGCGCGCGCCCAAGACGCAAGAGCCCTCCTTATCTTAATGGATACTCCGGGAGGACTTCTAAATTCCACGAAAGACATAGTGAAGATGCTTCTCAATTCCGAAGTTCCTGTAATCGTTTATGTCTACCCCAGAGGGGCGACGGCTACTTCAGCGGGAGTTTTCATCACGCTTTCCGCTCATGTCGCGGCGATGTCTCCCGGAACCAGCATAGGGGCCGCTCATCCCGTAATGCTGGGACGCGGTCAGAAAGGCCCGGGGAAATCGGAAGAAAAGGATGATAAGTCTCCTGATGTGATGGACGAAAAAATTGAGAATTTCGCGTCGTCTTTTATCGAAAGCATTGCCCAGGAAAGGGGAAGAAACGCGAAGTGGGCAGTTGAGTCGGTGAGAAAAAGCGCTTCGGTGACCGCAGATGAGGCGCTTAGCAAAAAGGTGGTAGACATCATATCCCCTGATATCCCGACCCTTCTCTCTGAAATAGACGGAAGGGATGTGAAGGTAAACGGCAAAAGCGTCCGTCTTGAGACCGCCGGGGCCCACACTCAGCGCCTTGAGATGAGCCTCAGGCAGAAAATTGTGAATATTCTCAGCACCCCCGACATAGCGTTTCTGCTTCTCTCACTGGGTTCGCTTGGAATATTCCTTGAGTTCTACAACCCTGGAATGATTTTCCCCGGCGTCGCAGGGCTTATTTCCCTGCTTGTCGGGTTTGTTTCCCTCCAGATTCTTCCTTTCAATTACGCAGGCCTCATACTGCTCTTCTTAGCCATGGTGCTTTTAATATCGGAGGCGTACGTGACAAGTTACGGTCTTTTGAGTCTGGCGGCGCTTGCGTGTCTCGTATTCGGGGGACTCCTGCTTTTCGATACGCCCGATTCGGACCTAGGGGTCAACAAAGGAACAATAGCGGCTGTGGCCATAACCATTGGATTGCTTTCGGTTTTTATTGTATATTTAGGGATAAGCTCATTCAGAGTTCCCGTTCGGGGCGGTTTTGAGGGGATGCTGGGTCAGAAGGGGGAAGTTATTTCCTGGTCCCAAAAAAACGGAAAGGTTTTCATCGGGGGAGAGTACTGGGAAGCAATGGGCGAACGCGAGTTTTCACCCGGGGAAAAAATAAAAGTAATAGAGAGCACCGGGGAACTTACCATCAAGGTTGCCGCTTATAAAGGCGAGGAGTGACGTAGAATGTCGTTGACCGCAATTGTAGTTCTTGTAATTGTTTCTCTCATTATTCTCTCGGGACTTAAGATCCTCTATGAATACGAAAGGGGAGTAATATTCCGTCTCGGAAGAATAGGCGGCGTCAGGGGCCCCGGGTTCATCGTCGTCATCCCGTTTCTTGAGAAGATGGTGAGAGTTAGTCTCAGGCTCGTAACCATGGACGTGCCTCCCCAGGACGTGATCACCAAGGATAACGTTTCGGTAAAGGTAAACGCGGTTGTCTATTTCAGGGTCGTTGAACCGAGCAGGGCTATTTTGCAGGTTGAGAACTATCTCTACGCCACTTCCCAGCTTGCCCAGACCACTCTGAGGAGCATTCTCGGACAGGTGGAGCTCGATGAGCTTCTGGCGGAGAGGGACAAACTCAACGTCAAGCTTCAGGAGGTTCTCGACAAGCAGACCGATGCCTGGGGGATAAAGGTTCCCATGGTGGAGGTGAAGTACGTGGACCTTCCGCAGGAAATGCAGAGAGCCATGGCGAAACAGGCAGAAGCCGAGAGGGAAAGAAGGGCGAAGGTAATAAACGCCGAAGGGGAGTTCCAAGCCTCGGCCAAGATCGCGGAAGCCTCGGAAATACTGTCAAAAAACCCCGTTTCTCTCCAGCTCAGGTTCCTTCAGACAATGCACGACATGGCGTCTTCCGAAAAAACTTCCACAATCATTCTGCCCCTTCCGATTGACGTACTGACGGCCTTTATGAAAAAGGGCGAAAAATAATGATTCATAACCTGATGCCTGACCGCAGAAGCTGATTGAAGCTGATCGCGGAAAATGTTTATGAAGAAAATTTTACGTCTTTTTGTGCTCGCGTTTCTGATCGCGTCCGCGGGTTTCCTTTTGGCCGGATGCACCCGAAGCACGGATTGTCAGGATAAAAACGATAACGCCGCCCTTGCGGGCAACGCGGATCCCGGGACTTTCTCCGCCGGAGGTTCACTTATAAGGGAACTTGGCGAGGAACCAGCCACCCTTAACCCCGTTATAGCCACGGATGTTTACGAAGGTATCGTGAACGGCGGAATCTACGAGACGCTTATAAGAAGGGACAACGAAACCCTTGAATTCCAGCCCCTGCTCGCGAAATCATGGGAAGTTTCCGAGGACCGGCTCTCCTATATCTTCTACCTGAGAAAAGACGTGAAATGGCACGACGGCACTCCGTTTACCGCCGATGACGTGGTTTTTTCCTATGACTCCGTCAGAGATCCGAAAGTCCTCGCCGCTCACCTCCAAAGCTATTATCAGGACGTAAAGTCCTATACGAAAATTGACTCCCACACGGTGAGATGTGAGTATGGAAAACCCTACTTTCGCGCTTTTGAGTTCTGCGGCGGAATTCCCATAGTGCCGAAACATGTGTTCGGGAAGGGAGATTTCAACACAAACCCCGCCGGCAGAAGCCCCGTGGGGACAGGGCCCTACGTCTTTGAGCACTGGGAGACCGGAAGGGAGATCGGGGTAAAGAGAAATCCGGATTACTGGGGTGAGCCCGCGTGGCTAAGCGAAGTAGTCTACAAGATAGTGCTCGATCCCACCGTTAAGCTTCAGCTCCTTAAAAAACAGGAGCTTGATCTCGGGGGTCTTCTTCCGCTTCAGTGGTCAAAGCAGAGTTGCGGGGAATCGTTTCGAAAAAAATTCTACAGGGCCTCCTATACGACCCCGGGCTACAGCTACATAGGGTGGAATTTGAAAAAGCCTTTTTTCAGGGATAAGAGGGTAAGGCGGGCAATGACCCATTTTGTCGACAGGGAAACCATCCTGAGGGAAATTCTCCTGGGTCTCGGGGAGATAGTAACTACGACTTTCTACGTAAACGGCCCGGAATATCCAAAGGACGTAGAGCCCTATGCCTACGATCCGAAGAAGGCAAGAGCGCTTCTTGACGAAGCGGGGTGGCGTGACAGCGACGGTGATGGAATAAGGGACAAAGACGGCGTTTCTTTCCGTTTCGAGTTCTTGCTTCCCACGGGCTCTGAAACCGGCGAGAAGATATCTACCATACTGAAAGAGGAGCTTTCCCGTTCCGGGATTGAGATGAGCATAAGAAAAATAGAGTGGGCGGTTTTTATCCAGAGCATAACAGAGCGAAAATTCGATGCCGTGACCCTTGGGTGGAGCCTGGGGGTGGAAAGCGATCCCTACCAGCTCTGGCATTCTTCCCAGGCAGAGGATGGCTCGAATTTCGTGGGCTTTAAAAACCCCCGCGCGGATGTTCTGATTGAGGAGGCGAGAGAGGAGTTCTCACGGCCGGAGCGGATAAAAAAATACGAGGAGTTCTCAAGAATTCTGCACGAAGAACAGCCGTACACGTTTCTGTTCGCGAGAAAATCCACCGTGGCCATACACAGAAGATTCCATAACGTAAGGCTTTATCCGCTGGGATTTGATACCAGGGAGTGGTTTGTTCCGAAGAATTTGCGTAAATACTCAAACTGATAGTTTTGGGTATTTCTTCAGAAGGGAACTATCTATAATTCCCTAAATTAAACATTCGGCTGGCAAGACTGACTGGTTTTGAATACGGCATTGTTTAATCCACAATCGCACGTGGCATCATCGGAGGCCAGATTTCAATGATCTCGGGAGATTCCAAAGAAGGTTCTTCGGTTCTCTTCTGTACTCGCGCCTGGTCCCCCTGCTGGGAAGTACACTCGCCAGTGAACATATAAGTGATAGCTTCCCCCAAACGGGCCTCTTCGGAGTCGCCGAGGGGGCGGAAAACATCATCTCTCGCTCTACAGGTTGGCAAAAAGCCATCTTCGTAATCGCCAAACCCTCTATCGTTTACAAATCTGAGTTGAATCGGAAAGTAAGTAGTGCCGCAGTTGTCCGTGCCAACGAAACCAAAAGGCTTCCCACAGGTTGTTTCCCCAATCAAAACAACATCCACACCAATACCCCGTAAACTGTTAATAATCAGTTCACTTGCGGAACAGGTTCGTCCGCCGGTTAAAACGAATACTCTCTCTAAATTCAGAGTTGGCAAAGGGCGGCTGCTTGTACTGTAATTATAAAACGGGAGTGACTCTGAAGGGGTCTTGCCGTTGGTAACAAATTTTGTGAAAAGTCTGTTTTCAGTGGCACGGGATCCAGCAATCATAAACGCAAGTCCACTCGCTATGGAAACAAGTCCACCCCCGTTGTAGCGAAGATCAAGTACTAACTCATCAATATCTTCCCGGTCAAAATGCCTAACGGCATTTATCAACCCTGCCTCCGCCGGGGGGATATGATCGTTAAAAAGCATATAGCCAATCTTAAAAGTGCCGGCACGATTAATCAGTACGCTTGTCAGAACAGGGGTTTTAACTACCTCTGCGGACGTCATGGTTGCGGAGCGCGGCCGTGATTCTCCAGGTATCAAGATAGTGAAACCATGTCTTTCAGGGCTGGACGGAAACAAGGTAGAAAACAGCTGCTCAGAAGACAGTTGCTCAACGGGGATACCATCAATTTCAGAGAGGAACATGCCGCGCGCCAACCCCGCATTGTCCGCCGGTGAGCCGGGTTCTACATGAAGTATATAAAATCCCTGTTGGGTTCTTCCAATAAGAAAACCATATCCGAAGGTCACACCCTTTTGTGAATCCAGGTGTTCTTTGGTGTTCATTGAAAAACTAAACCTGTCTTTAGGGTTGCCAGAAGCGGTTGTCTCAAAGGTTCTCATCAGTTTGAAATAATCAGGCGTACTGCAACACGCAGGGTCCGTGTCTGCAATCTCATCATACCAGAGATAGGTTTTGTGGGTGAACGACCGCAACCAGTTGTTTTCGTCCACATACGTTCCCTGTATGGCATTCCCTCGGTCATAAGCGTTGCCCGGATCAGCGCAGGTCTGATGGAAATTGTCGCTGGGGGAAAATACCCCCTCTTGCCATGTGTTTGGTGATGTATCTGGTGCACTTGGGGGATCGGGTGCAATTTGGGGTGCAGATGTTGGTTCATTATCTGTGCCCCCGCAACCAACTACCGCAAACAAAAGCAGCGCAAAAATACAGATTCTAAGCATTAACTTCTCCGTGATTCCATAAAAATTTTATTGTTGAAAGGTAATTATACACGGTTTTACCGAATGATAGGTACTATATCACAGAGAAATTAGGAAAGTTAATTTCCTCGCTACCCAAGAAGGGAGGTAAGCAATGAGAAAGATTATGGTTTTGATTTTAACGGTTTTTGTTTTAGCAGGATGTGCAGGACGTGTAGTCCTTCCACCCACTCCTCAGACTAAAGAGGTAGTAGAGTCAGACTATGACACGGTGTGGGAAGCAGTTATTCAGCTATTCGCAGAGAAGAACTGGCCGATAAAGACTATAGAGAAAGACTCAGGAGTTATAAGGTCTGAGGGGTTGACAGTGTCCCTCGATCACCTTCATTCCAAGAACTTTGAGTGCCAGAAAAGTGGTTGGCTTGCAACAGAAGCATATAAGACTGTGGAAATCACAATTTTCGTTCGCGAAAAATCAGAGAATCGAACCGAATTGCTGATAACCACACGTTCGCAGAAGCTAGATTACTACGGGCAGAACTCTTGGTGGGTGGATTGCGTCTCTTTGGGAGACGTTGAAACCGAGGTAAGAGACGAAATTGTTTCTAGAGTAGGAAGAATAGAAAGAAACGAATGAAAAAGACATCAGCGTGGAGATATGCGGGAGCGAAGGCGAACTTCCCCGGCATAGGAAAGTACGAGTGGATTATCTGCTTGGAGTAATCGCTCAAGCCTTGTTTTCAGAATAAAGAATCTATAGCGGGGAATTGCTCCCGCTCAACCAAAAACAGCGTATGTGTAGTTATGTATATAATTCCCATTCAATGGGACTTATATACATAAGTAGACAAAAAGAGACAATAAGCGACAATGACTATAAAAATGGTTGGACAGCTTTTGAAAGACTTCGAGAATAAAATAAGAAATGTTGACAAATGGGTTAAGGACTCTTTTAAAATGGCACTGGATAAACGCAATTTTTTGATTCGTCACTATTTCCTAGAACGACAAAATAGTGTTTGCCAGAGAAGCTCTTAACTTCCTGAAATAAAACAAAACAATTGTAATTATCCATGGGGAAGATTGTCCATATACGGTACAATTATATCCGAACGATCAACACACGGGCCTTTTTCAAACAATCTTCGGGGGTTTTCCATGAGAAAGATAAAAGAACTGCAGCTTAGTCTCGGCGAAGTTCCGATCGAGAAGATACGCTTCAATCCCAAGTCAAGAGACGACATTCCCGCCGTACTCATAGGACTTCAGTACATTTACGTAAACACCAAGACGCGCGAGGAACTGTTTTCGCTTCTTGAGAAGGAGTTTCTCGCGGAAGTGAATTTTGACGTTGGCCGTCCGGGGATGGACATATGGAGGGTGGTGGTTCTTGGGGTGTTGAAGCAGGGGCTTGGCTGTGATTATGACCGGCTTCACTCTCTTGCCAACAGTTACAGTGAATTGCGCCGGATGCTGGGTCACAGCGACTATTCGGGAGAGTACGAATACGAGTTACAGACTATAATGGACAACGTGTCTTTGCTTGAGCCGGAGATGCTCAGCAAGATAGGGGAGATAGTGGTGAGGAGCGGTCACGCGGTCGCAAAAAAAAAGCCTGGAGAAGGGTTGCGAGGTCGGTGTGACTCGTTTCCCGTCAAAACCGACGTTGAATATCCCACGGACGTGAGATTGCTGTGGGACGCTGTGAGGAGTGTTGTCAAGGCGGTGGGTTCGGCTGCGCGGAGAAAGGGACTTTCGGGGTGGCGTCAGGAAGACCATCTTCTTGGGAAGGGGAAGAAGCTGTTTACCGCGGCAAGCACTTCGCGCAGACGCAGGAAGGCTGGGGATGAGGGGGTAAAGGAGTATCTGAGGTTTAGCGAGGATATGGTGAAGCGGGCGGAGAAGACTGTTTTGGAGCTGGTGAATGTGAAAGCGTCGCGGTGGCGCATTGACAATATTAATCAGTGGCTGCGTCACTCCCGCAGGCAGATAGACCAGGTGGAGAGGCGTTTGGTTAAAGGGGAAGCGATACCGCAGGGGGAGAAGGTGTTTTCGGTGTTCGAGGAACACACTCGGTGGATAGCGAAGGGCAAGGCGGGAGTACCGGTTGAGCTTGGGGTTCCTGTGTGCGTGATAGAGGATCAGCACCAGTTCATACTGAACCACAGGGTGATGTGGAGAGAAGAGGACGTGGATGTGGCGGTGCCTTTTATTGAAGAGACCATTGAGAAGTATCCCGAGCTTTTGGCTTGCAGTTTTGACCGAGGTTTCTGGAGTCCCGGCAACAAGAGCAGGCTTGATGGGATGCTTGAGAGCAGCGTCTTGCCGAAGAAGGGCGGGAAGAGCAAGGCTGACCGGGAGAGGGAAGAGAGCGAAGAGTTTGTTAAGGGGCGCAGGCGCCATCCCGCCGTGGAGTCGGCGATAAACGCCTTGAACCACAAGGGACTTGGCAGGGTAAGGGATCATGGGGTGCGGGGGTTCGCCCGGTGCGTTGCTTTGTCGGTGCTGTCGGCCAATGTTCACAGGCTCGGGAAGCTTGTGATGAAGAAAGAAGAGGAAGGAAGGCGACGAAAACTGAAGTCCGGGTTCCTTGCGGCTGCTTGAGTTGCCTGGTTACAGTTTGATTATCAGTTGGAAAAGTAACGAAAACAGTCCGGTTGCGTCCGATTAAGGTCAGGCCTGCGCTGCTTTTGCAATAATCGTCGCTTTTTATTGCTCTGCGGGGGTTCAAAGCGGTTGCTGCTTGCGATGTCGCAGAATAATCGTGAAAATAATCGTGAAAAAAGGCTTTTTCTGACAGACACAAAATAAGTTTTAGACACAGTCTAGTCGTATGGAAATATTGAAGGAATTGTTTTCCATCCAAGAAACGCTTGAAAGAGCCACAAACCTTGCCAATGGAATGCGTGTTGCTGTTAGCAAAACGTTGGATGGTGTACGGGAAGAACTGGATGAAACCCCTGTATTATTCTCATTTGAAATTGATGTTTCTGATTTTCAGTAGGAGACTAACAAGTGCTTGCTAGATAACCATAACAATAATTTGTCAGAGAACTTGCTCTTAACTCATTGATTTTAATTGATTTTTTTTCGCATTCTTCCCGTAATCTGTTGTTTTTAAATAAATTAAGCAGTGTGACATTTTAATTTTATGAATCCTATCGAAAAAGCACTTAAAAAAACTGGTCCTGCACGGTCACATCGTTTAGTTGAAATTCTGACTGAATCACTGAGCATCTCTCCTGAAGCAGCTCGCCAACGCTTGTCGAGAGCACGCACTCCAATTGAACGATGTCCCAGAAGTCTCCTACCCAAACGAGAAGCCTTTTTCTACCTAGAAAACCAACACAATACTGAGCTTTACTGGCAAAATCTTTTGCGCGACCTGCGTGAAACAGGTGCTATCTATGCGTCTGCCATTGACGGACTTACTGCCCGTGGCGGTATTGTGCCAGTGGATGAATTTCCCGTGGTGAGTGGTGCTCCTATCGCCCTTAAGAAACAAATTAGCTCGGCTGATGTAGCGAGAGAATTAGTTTATCTCGGTGTTATGGAGGTACACGAGATTGTCTCCATTGGTAGCTGTTTCAAGTTGGATTTCCCTGCTGTGGAACCACCTCAAAGACCTGATCATATCAAAGCTAGGCGCCTGACCGAAAGTGTTATATTGGATGGACTCCGGCAATGGTTACGAAATAACGGTATTGGCAGTTACTGTAAAATCGCTATTCGTGGCGAAGGCCAGCCTCTTATGGTAGGTCAATTCAAGTGGGATTTGACCGGCCCGAGTTACTTTCTTCCCGTCATGAACACCAAGAAGACCACGACCCAGAATGGTTTTGTAGTAGCTGATGTTTTCGCACAAGGCCGCTTAGATGTACACCAAATACGATACTTTATACGCAAAGTACAGACTTACCAGAAAACTTCGAACAGTGGAACACTTTTTCCAATTCTCATGGCTGAAAGTTTTACGGCTGAGGCACTCACTGAAGGTCATAAGGTTGGATTAATGCTGACTACGCCTAAAAACTTATTTGGACAGAGCGTGGCAAAGGCCCTCGCCAACTTAACAGAGATGCTGATTAAAGTAACTTCAAGTGCTATTGTGGATGACAACAAACTGTACGAACTTCTTGATAAACTCTCGGAAATTGAGGGCAAGGCTGGCAATATGCGGGGCATTTTGTTTGAGTTTATCGTGGCCTACGTAGCCGAGCGTGAATATAGTGGAGATATTTGTCATCTAAGACGAGCGCATACTCACCACAAAACCGGGAAAAGCACCGACCTAGATGTAGTCTGTGTTACAAAACAAAACAAAATTTACGTAATCGAGTGCAAAGCTAAAATTCCCGGCGGAACTGTATCACTTGAAGATGTCAAGGCTTGGCTTAGGAAGTTACCCATCATGCAGGACTTTGTAGCGAACCGAGACGATCTACGTGAGCATGATCAGGCTTACGAGTTCTGGACCACCGGTACATTTGAAGCAAATGCTCTCAGCAAACTGAAAACCGAACAAAAGCTCCGTACCAAAAAAACCATTGTCTGGAAAGATGGTGATGATATACGCAGGGTCGCGTCAAGACTCGGACTCAAGACTATAGTTGACGCCCTGAATGAACACTTTTTAAAACATCCTGTAGCACGACAAGTAAAATGAGGAAATGGATTTGAACAGGAACTCTCTTTTAACATTAATAGTTCGAAAAATAGAGTTTGTCCAGTTATCGCTATAATTCCCCAATGAAACAACAACCAAGCTTGAAAGAACAAAACAATAAATTTTACGAGAAGGTCGTGGCTAGCTTGCGAAAGCTATTTGATTCGGCGAAGGAAAGGCATGAATTTCATTTTGCTATGGCTTTCATGCCAGAGATGCGAGGCATGCAAGACCCTGGTTGGAATACAGCTATTGAGGCACAATATGTCTTCTCCGAATATTTAGAATTTCTAGGTAACCTTGAACAGAGCCGAATGAAATCAAGGATTGCTCTAGGCTTTTACAGTCACTTAGCTGAATCTAGTGGCTTTTACGAAATCCCGAAAAATATGCTTCGAATATCTGAAGGAAAGCCTCATGTTTTATGGCCTTTCTCGGATCTTGTTCTTTAAACACACTCAGACTGGTAATCAAATAGCCCCGAATGCGAACAAAGTTCTGCGTGACCTAGCCGGACATGCTAAAGAACTAGGTTTTGATGGCTTGGCAGAAGTATTTCGAGACGCATTTAATTCTGATATCAGAAATGGTTACTCACACGCGGACTACATAGTATGGAAAGATAGACTTAGATTGCCCAAAAGGAATGGCGGTTCCGCAGAACTTATTCCATGGAATGAGTTTAATTTGCTGCTTGAAAGAGGCATTAATTTCTTCAAGATACTTTCAGAAATTGTTAGTGAATACATTCAATCGTATGATCCACCGAAAACAATAAAAGTTAGCTTGGAAAATGGGCCCGAAGAGGATTGCACTATCTGTTACAATTCTGAGTTAGATGTGCTTAGAATCAAACTTGGGTAAATTTTATGATTGATAACGTACTAGATTTTAAGATTTTGATTAATTTAAATGTGAATACGCCCATTCAACTCTGAAGTGCAACACCTTGGTTAAGGATCTAGTTTGGGGAATTTTATAATTTCTCAAACACACTGTAAAAACAGTTAAGCAAAGGTGACAATCTCCGAGACGAGAACAGGAGGTTGACATGACCAGGAGTTACAAGCAGTTGGACATTCTCGAGCGTCAGCGGATTTACTTTCTGCGCAAGCAGGGATTTTCGCTTCGGAAGATAGCTGAGGATCTCAGTCGTTCTCCATCAACCATATCGCGGGAGGTTAAGCGCAACAGCGGCGGGAGGGGTTACCGTTTCGCTCAGGCGCAGCGCAAGGCCAGGCAGCGGGGCACCGCGGCGTCCTCCGTGCCCCCCAAGATGACCGAGCGGATGTGGTCCATCGTGGAGAACAAGCTTGGCCTGCAATGGAGTCCCGATCAGATATCGGGACGGCTCAAGCTTGATGCGGTGGTTTCGGTGAGTGCGGAGTGGATATACCGTCACGTGTGGGAGGACAAGCGCAACGGAGGGGAGCTTTACAAGCATCTGCGGCGCCGGGGGAAGAAGCGCAACAGCCGAGGGTCGGGGTATTCGGGCAGGGGGCATATACCGGGCAGGGTGGACATAACGGAGCGTCCACAGATAGTTGAGGACAAAAGGCGTGTCGGGGACTGGGAGGCCGATACGATCGTCGGCGCTGGACATAGAGGCGCTTTGGTGTCCGTGGTGGATCGGGCGTCTAAGTTCACGGTTCTTCATCCCGTGAGTTCAAGGAGCGCGGGGGAAGTGGGAGAGGCCATGATGGAGAGGCTTATGCCCTACGTAGAGATTGTACATACGATTACTTCTGATAACGGAAAGGAGTTTACGGGTCACGGGGAGATAACCAAAGCGCTGGGGGCGGGGTTTTTCTTCGCTACCCCTTATCACTCGTGGGAGAGGGGGCTTTGTGAGCATACAAATGGACTTGTACGTCAGTACTTTGCGAAGGGGACAGATTTCCGGGAGGTTCGGGGAGATGACGTAAGGAGGGTTGAGGGGCTGATCAACGGGAGGCCTCGGAAGGTTCTGGGGTACCGGACGCCGGAGGAGGTTTTCAAAAAGGCTTTGGCCCTCGGGGGGTGATCTGGAAGAACAGGGAGAGAGGGGTCGGAGAGGAGTCCGGGGGCGCCATGGCGCTTGCCTTCGGTCGGGCTACGCCCTTGCTTCGGCAAGCGCCATCCAGATGTCTTGATAATCCGGTGCTGGGAATATAATCTTTTCCCTAACCTGCATTTCTCACAAAGGGGTGTAAGAAGTAAATTTTTTGGGGTTGGATCTGGATTTTGGCTGAACTGACAGGGAGCGAGTTTCTTTTTCGGATAGGCGGCAGCGATTCACAGGTTATTTCCGTATGTTCTTACCTTGCGAAGCGATATCAGACGCAGATGTCCCCCTGCGGTCTCAGGCAAGCATATCCGCAATCCCTTGTTCCCTATTGATTCAACGGAATCGCCCGCAGCCTGCTCAGCACATGCTTGAACAAGTCCGCGTACGGATAGAACTCCGAGAACGACAGCACAATTCTCCTGGCGCTCATTGTTATCAGCGTACCAATCTTAAGCAGCTTCAGGCGTATGGTATCGCACTGCGCCATCGCGTAGCGGGTTCCCTTAAGCCCGCTGTGTCTCAAACGCTCAAGCAGCACGTAGGCAAAGGCGGAGAAGTACATCCTCAACTGGTTTGACCTCATGTAGTGAGTTGAGGTGCGGTCCGAGAACAACTCAAGCTGCTGAGACTTGATACGGTTCTCCATCTCCCCCCGAGCGCAGTAAACCTTCTCGTAAAGAGTCTTGGCGTCATATTCTTCGTGTTTGACAGACGTTACTATGAACCGGGTGTTGGCCCCTTTCTCAAGATGCTCAGCCTTGCATACCACCCTGCGGCTTCGAGACCAGCTTTTCATGGTACTGTACATAAAGCTTACAAACCGCCTCGATGGTCTTTTGGTTTCCACATACTCTATGTGAGCTCCGCGAACCTGCTTCTTAACCCTTTTTATCAACCGGGAGTTTCTTGCCATGCCCAACACGTAATCAACCCCGTTTTGCTCACACCACCTCATAAGCTCGTCCCGGCAGAACCCCGTGTCCCCTCGTATGATAATCCCAGTGTCTTTCCACTTCCCTCGAATCCCGGAGATAATCCTCTTCAGTTCTTCCTCTGCTCCCGCCGCAGAATCCTGGTTGGCTTCGCGGAGCCGGCACCCAAGCAGATGGCGCCCGCAGAATATGTAAGAGGGGGTGTAGCAGTACCCCCCGTAATAACCGTGATAAAACCTGCCCTCCTGATTTCCGTGCAGGGGATCGTCCGTGATGTCTATATCGATCACTATCTTCTTCGGCCTTTTTTTGTGGAACCTGATGAACATATCCACAAGCAGTTTGTCAATCGCCCCAAAGTCAGCCTCTATCTTCTTGTAGCGATCCGTCCCCACGGTGGTAAGCTCCATGCGGTTTACCGTGCTCTTGCCCGCAAGGGGAGCAGAGGTACCGCAGAACATGGATGCTATGGGATCCCCTCGGAACCTGTCATGGTCGTTCACGTCTTCGTAACCCAAGCAGATTGCCAGCACCCGCTGGGCCACTATGGAGAATACGGGGTGGGTGATGTAACTGGGGTTTCGATGATCAATGAAGCACTCGGCGAACCTCCTGATAACTCCAAAACGGTGTTCGGCTTCGCGAAGCAGGGCAATGCCGCCGTCGGAACTTACTTTGTCAGAGTCGAATTTAGCAATTACTTTGCGGGTTCTTTTAGAACCGGGGCTGTTTGTGGATGTTTCGAGAGTTTTGAAGGGTAGAAATTCGATTTGTTCCGTGTTACACTGTGTACTCATGAGGCCGTTGTTCTCCTGTGTTTTAAGTTACTGTGATAACTGTATTATAACACATACAACGGCCTCTTTCTATACCTCCTTGTGAGAAATCCGGGCTAAACGGAGAGCATCATCTTTTGCTGAAGGTGTTGCACTTCAGAGTTGATAAGAGGTATGTAGGAATTCATATAATAATTGAATTACTTTCTATGCCTTCGGATCAAATAAAAATTCCCATATTGAGTCGTTTATTGATTCGAAAGTTCCAGAAAGTGAACAGATAGGATCTAAACAAGCTTTACCTACGAAAGATGGCAAATCAGACCCTTGGATGTCAGACAAGTGTAAAACTGGGAATTGGGCAAAAAAACGCAATAATTGAAGAGCTTCTTTTCTCGAACCATATGCAATAAAGTCGGAAGGCGCAGTTACACTCTTCCTCTGGTTTACAATCAAAGATCCAATTCTTGAAGAGTCTTCTTTTTTCTAGGTTTTTTTCCTATGAAAGACTATATCCTGAAAAGACTTCTGCTGATGATTCCCACACTGTTCGGAATCACCCTTATCACCTTTCTCGTGATACAACTTGCCCCGGGGAGCCCGGTAGAGAGCAGGATGTCGATTGATCAGGGAATAAAAAGCGACCAGGTAACAAAGCAGATAGTTGAACAGACCAAAAAACTCTATGGTCTCGACAAGCCCGTTCACCAGAGGTACTTCATCTGGCTCCGTCAGATCGTAACGCTTGATTTCGGCAATTCCTACAAGGACCACCGCCCGGTCATCGACAAGATAGCCGAAAGACTCCCGATCACCCTGATACTGAACGTGCTCTCAATCTTTCTCGTTTACCTGATAGCCATACCGATCGGGGCTTGGTCCGCCGTGCGGCAGAGGAGTTTCGCGGAACGCTCAACGACTTTTGTTCTTTTTCTTCTCTACTCGATTCCGAGTTTCTGGATGGCTGTGGTACTGATCTATTTCTTCGGGGGCGGGGGAGCTTTTGATATCTTTCCCATATACGGTGTGCACTCAAGGGGCTATGAGGAGCTTCCATTTTTTCAGAGGACACTAGATTTCCTCTGGCACCTTATTCTTCCCGTGTTCTGCCTTACCTACGCTTCTCTGGCGTCGCTTTCGCGCTATCAGAAGGGAAGTCTCCTCGAAGTTCTCCGTGAGGACTACATAACTACAGCGAGGGCCAAGGGACTTGCGCCCAACAGGGTGCTTTTCAAGCACGCGCTCAGAAACTCGCTTATTCCCATAGTAACGATAATCGCCTCTATTCTCCCCGCCATGATAGGGGGAAGCGTTATCATAGAAACCATATTCTCGATCCCGGGAATAGGAAGGCTGGGTTTTGAGTCGGTACTCTCGAGGGATTACCCGGTCATAATGGCCGTTGCCACCATCTCCGCTTTTCTTACCCTGATCGGCATTCTGATATCGGACATAACCTACGCCATAGTGGACCCCAGAATAGGGTTTGAGAGGAAGTCATGAAACAAGGCTCAAGCGTCGGATACTGGGATGGGGTATGGATCGAGTTCAAAAAGGACTCCCTGGCGTACGTCTCATTTTTTTTCATAATTCTCCTTGTGGTGACGGCGGTTTTCGAAAGTTTCCTCGCTGGCAACAAACCGATAGTGCTTGTTGCCGAGGGCAAATACTATTTTCCGGTCATTGTGGATTATCCTGAGCTCCGCGGAGAGGATCTTCGGGCCACGTACCTTGACGACCCGGATTCGTTTGCGGTCTTCCCACCCGTAAAATACAGTCCCACGGAAAGCGATTTCTTCTCCGTTCTCGCGGCTCCCGACGGGAATCATTTTCTGGGCACGGATGACAGGGGAAGGGATGTTCTCAGCAGGCTGATTCACGGGGCCAGGATATCGCTTTCAATAGGGGTGGTCGCCGTCGGAATAGCCATGGTGATAGGAATAATCCTGGGGGCAATGGCGGGTTACTACGGCGGCTGGATAGACTTTGTGATCTCAAGGTTAATAGAGGTGATGATCACTTTCCCCGTTTTCTTTCTGATCCTCACCATTCTCGCTTTTACAGAACCCAGCATTTACAACATCATGATAGTCATAGGCCTTACGGGCTGGACGGGGGTGGCCAGGCTCCTTCGCGGGGAGTTTCTGAAGCTTCGTCGGACAGACTACGTGGAGGCGGCGTGGGCTCTTGGAAGCAGCGACCGCAGGATTATACTCAAACACATGCTTCCAAATGCTCTCGCGCCCGTTCTGGTAAGCGCCACCTTCGGAGTGGCGGGAGCGATACTGGTTGAATCGAGTCTCAGTTTCCTGGGATTCGGGGTAACTCCCCCGGAACCGAGCTGGGGAGAGATAATTTCCCAGTCCCAGAAGTACGTGGATTTCGCGTGGTGGCTGGTTCTTTTTCCGGGACTTGCGATTTTCGCGACGGTTACGGCACTTAACCTGGTCGGAGAAGGGTTTAGAAACGCGATAGACCCCAAACTCAAAGAAAGATAATATTAAGCGATGGCAAACTCAGAGCTGCTTGAAATAAGAAATCTTACCGTATCCTTTCCCTCAAAGGGTGGGGATCTTGAGGTTGTTGGAGACGTTAGCCTTCGGATCGGAGAAGGAAAAATAGTCGGAGTTGTCGGAGAAAGCGGCTGCGGAAAAACCCTTACCGCTCTTTCCGTCATGGGGCTTTTGCCCGCTCCCCCGGCCAAGGTGAATTCGGGGGAGGTTTTATACAGGGGAACGAACCTTCTTTCGCTTACCGAACGGGAACTCAGGAGTTACCGCGGAAACAGGATTTCCATGATATTCCAGGAGCCGATGAGTTCACTTAATCCCGTCTACACCATAGGAGACCAGATAGGCGAGGTCATACGGGTTCATGAGAACGTCTCGAGAAAAGAGGAGAAGAAAAGGGTACTCAACCTGCTCGATATAGTCGGCATTCCCTCTCCCTCGGAGAGATACTCAAGCTATCCCCACGAACTTAGCGGAGGCATGTGCCAGAGGGTAATGATCGCGATGGCTCTTGCCTGCAACCCCGAACTGCTGATAGCAGATGAACCCACAACGGCCCTTGACGTGACGATCCAGGCGGGGATTTTGTCCCTGATAAAGAGTCTTCGGGACAGGATGGGGATGGCGGTCATGCTGATTTCGCACGACCTCGGGGTTATCTCCAACGTTGCGGATGATGTCTATGTTCTTTACGCGGGAAAGGTTGTTGAGCGGGGAAGCGTTGAGGAACTTTTTTCCGCCCCGGCACATCCCTACACCATAGGACTTATAAATTCGATTCCTGGTCAGTCGACGGGTGAGGATCTTTACTCCATAAAGGGTACGATTCCATCTCCCGGGGAGTTCCCGAAGGGATGCAGGTTCAATAACCGCTGCGAGTACGCGGAAGGAAAATGTTTTGAGGCGCAGCCGGATCTTTACGGCATTTCGGATTCTCACAGCTCGGCCTGTTTCCGGTATGAGATGTTTTTGAAAAACGGGTCGGAATAAAATTCGATTTCTTCTTCATTCATCAGACCACGCGGAACTCCATGAGTTTCCCGCCCCACCTTTTTATTGATCCCGCAAAAGCGGGTATCTTGTTCGTGAATGATTCGCAGCTTCAAGGACCGCAACACACGGCGTTTTTTCGAGGGGCAGCGTGTCGCGGCGTTTCAAGCATTTGCCGATCAGGCAACACGGCGCCTGACGTTACTGGACAATGCCGAAACGCTTAGTGATCTGGCCGCCCTGCCGAGCAACCGGTTAGAGGCAATGCGTGGCGATCGGGCCGGCCAGTACAGCATACGGATCAACGCACAGTGGCGGATTTGTTTCCGATGGACTGATGATGGACCATGTGATGTGGAGATCGTGGACTACCACTAGGGAGAATGGGAATGAATGCTAAGAACGGAATGAGGCCGGTACATCCGGGAGAAATACTTCGCGAGGAACTCAAAACCCTCGGGCTGTCAGCCAATGCCTTGTCGAAAGAGTTGGGTGTGCCGGCAAACCGAATTAGGATGATTCTGAACGGTCGGCGAGGCGTGAGCGCCGACACGGCACTGCGGCTGGCAAGGTATTTCGGGACGACACCGCAACTGTGGCTAAACCTGCAAAAGACATGGGAACTTCGCCGGGCGGAGATCGAAGCTGGCCACGAGATTACTGAATGCGTTACACCTCGGGAAACCGTGGTGTAACGGGGGATTAACCCATGCCCGTCCCAGATTATCAAACCCTGATGCTGCCAGCTCTGCGGGTGCTTTCCGGCGGAGCTGAAACACACATTGCCGAGGTGCGCGGGCATGTCGCTGCCGCTGAAAATCTCACGGCCGAGGATTTGAGGGAAATAGTACCTAGCGGTCGACAGCCGGTATTTGCGAACCGGGTGAGTTGGGCCGTGGTTTACATGGAGCGCGCGGGTCTGGTGGAGCGCGTTCGCCGGGCCGTGTATCGGGTAACAGATGAAGGTGAGCGGTTGCTGAAGCAGGAACCGGAGCGGATTGATCTGAGTGTTCTTCGCAAATATCCGTCGTTTCTCGCTTGGAATACCGCAAGTACACAACCAGAGAAAAGATCCAGCACAGCTGAGCCTTTGAGTGAGTCCACGGATACCCCGGAAGAAGAATTAGAAAGTGTGGTTCAGCAACTGCGCCGTGCGTTGGAATTCGATGTGCTCGACCGCGTTCGTAAGGGGACACCAGAATTTCTGGAACAGGTGATTGTTGATCTGCTGATCGCCATGGGTTATGGCGGCGGCAACGCCGCGATGGGGCACGTAACCGGAGGTTCGGGTGATGGCGGGATCGATGGGACAATCAGGGAAGACACCTTGGGTCTGGACGAGGTCTATGTTCAGGCTAAGAAATATGCAGAGGGTAATACTGTGGGTGAATCCGACCTACGTAACTTCGCTGGTGCAATTGACGCCGCGGGCACGACTAAGGGTGTGTTTGTCACCACCTCTGGTTTTACGCGCGGCGCGCGGAATTATGTGGCGCGGAGTCCGAAACGTATCGTCCTGATCGACGGAGAGGAACTGGCGCGTCTGATGGTCGCCCACGATATCGGCGTACGGACGCGGATTTCCCATCAGATCAAACGAATCGACGAGGATTATTTCACTCAGGACGCCCTGTAGGCCATATGCCTGTCATGGAATGAGTTTTGTGTCCGCTCCACTGGCTTTATGGATGAATGACAGGATGCCATTTACAAAAATGGCGAAATGCTGAGTTTCTACAATGTTCTTATGAAAATGAACGAAGCAATAGTAAGCGTAAGGGGACTTAAAAAGTACTTTCCGGTCCGAAAGGGCATCCTCTCGAGGGTTTCCGACTACGTCCGCGCCGTTGACGACGTGGAGCTTGAAGTGCAAAAAGGCAGGACCGTGGGTCTTGTCGGGGAGAGCGGAAGCGGCAAGACCACGCTTGGAAAAACGGTGCTCAGGCTTCTTGCGCCAACGGCCGGGAAGATCTTTTTCGAGGGGGAGGACATTACCGAACTTGACTCCGCCCGGGTCCGTCCTCTGAGAAGAGAAATGCAGATGATATTCCAGAATCCCTACGGTTCCCTCAATCCCAGGATGAACGTGGGTTCGCTTGTTTCCGAGGGAATAAGCATCCATAACACGGTAAAAAAAGAAGAACGCAACGAATTCGTAGTCCGGCTCTTGGGTGAAGTGGGTCTTGGCGCCGATGTTATGAACCGCTATCCTCACGAGTTCAGCGGGGGGCAGCGCCAGAGAATAGCCATAGCGCGCGCGATTGCTCTTCGCCCGAAGTTCGTCGTCTGCGACGAGCCTGTCTCAGCGCTTGATGTGTCCGTCCAGGCGCAGATAATAAACCTTCTTAAGGACCTTCAGAAAAAACACGGTCTTTCCTACCTCTTCATATCCCATGACCTGCGTGTCGTAAAGCACGTAAGCGATCTGGTGGCCGTAATGTATCTTGGAAAAATAGTCGAGATCGCTCCGAGCGAGGAGATTTACTCAAACCCCATGCACCCCTACACCAAGGTGCTTATCTCCGCGATTCCCGAAATAAGAAAGACTAGGAGAGAGAAGGGCGAGGAAGTTTCAATATCGGGAGAAATAAGAAGTCTGGCTGAGATTCCCTCCGGGTGCAGTTTTCATCCGAGGTGCCCTCTTGCGACCGGGATATGCTCCAAAGAGACTCCCATGCTCGAGAAGAAGGGAACCGAGGGGCGAAGTGTTGCCTGCCATAACGTCTGAGCGATTCGGCTTCTTTCCCGGCGGACCATTTTTCCGAATTACTTGCAATAAAGCGATTGTGGTTTATATTAGAGCGATTTTTGCAAGCGGGGTTTCCGCGCAATGATAGTAAACGTATCGGAAATAAAAGACGGTGGATTGAGTCTTAATCTCACGAGAGGGCCTGGGTGGCTTGGCGGTTCCGAGAAATCGGAGATCGCAAGCGTGGGTTCCGATATAGAGCTTCATATTGACCTTGTGCGCACGGCGGACAAGGTGAGCGTGCGGGGGAAAATCGGATTCACGGCGGTTTCCCGATGTTCTCGTTGCCTGGGGGACGTAAGCGTTGATACAGATCTTGAGGTAAAACTCATTCTTTCGTCTTCGGATGAGGAAAAAGAGATGAAGTCCGGCGGGGATATTGATTATGAGACTTACCAGGGGAGAACAATAGACCTTAATGATTACATGAGAGGGCAGGTGAATCTCTCGCTTCCTTACAAGATGGTCTGCGCCGAGGACTGCAGGGGGCTTTGCCCCGGTTGCGGTCGGAACCTGAATGAAGAACAGTGCAGTTGCGAGACTCATCCCCAAGACTCGCGCTTTTCGGTACTTAAAGATATAAAGATATAGATTCAAGCCAGGAGATTAAAATGGCATTACCTAAGAGAAAGACTTCCAGTTCGAAATCGAGGAAAAGAAGAACCCATTATACCGCCATGTTGCCGGGAGCTTCCTTTTGTCCCGAATGCAATGAGACGAAGCCCCCTCACAGGGCGTGTCCCAGCTGCGGTTATTACAAGGGAAGGAATTTCTTCAAACAATCGTCCGAGACGGAAACCGTTGCGGAAGATTAAGAACATATTGAATCCATGATAGCTTTTCTTTTTCCAGGTCAGGGTTCGCAGTATATCGGCATGGGCGCTGACTTCTGCGCCGAGTTTGCGGTTGCGAGCCAAACTTTTGAGGAAGCAAGCGACGCCCTTGGAATTGACGTGGCGAAGCTTTGCTTTGAAGGAGAGGCGACGATCCTTGCCCTTACGGCAAACGCGCAGCCGGCGATACTCACCACAAGCGTGGCCGCGTTGAGAGTTGTGCTTGAGGAGACGGAAATAAGACCCGATCTGCTCGCGGGACACAGCCTCGGGGAATTTACGGCCCTTGTCGCTTCCGGGTGCGTTCGGTTTCGTGACGCGGTGCGCATTGTAAGGAAAAGAGGGGAGTTCATGCAGGAAGCGGTTCCCCCGGGGGTCGGGAAAATGGCTGCCGTGCTGGGTCTGACGTCGAAGGAAGTAAGCGAGCTTTGCGCCGGGGTTGCCGGGGAAAAAGCAGTGGTTTCCCCCGCGAATTTCAACTCGCCCACACAGACCGTTATCTCTGGAGAAGCCGGGGCCGTTGAGGCCGTCTCCCGGATTGCGAAGGAAAAAGGGGCTAGACGGGTTGTTGAGCTTGAAGTGAGCGCGCCTTTTCACTGTTCCTTGATGGAGCCCGCAGCTCTGCGGCTTCGCGAGGTTATAGCAAAAGTAGATCTTCACCCCATGAAATATCCCGTGGTCACCAATATCGAGGCGACGGCCAATTCAGACCCCGCGAGGGTAGAGGACATCCTGGTGGAGCAGGTGGTAAGCCCGGTGAGATGGGCGGAGTCCCTTGAGTTTATTAAGAACTTCGGGGTTTCGGAATTTTTTGAAATCGGTCCTTCGAAAGTCTTAAGCGGTCTTGTTAAGAGAACTCTCAGGGACGTGAGTTGCGCGAGTATTGAAAAACCGGACGAGTTACATCATATTAAAGCAGATGGAATTAAGTAAACAGGTTGCCCTTATCACGGGCGGGTCGCGGGGAATAGGAAGAGACATCGCTAAGGAGTTCGCTCTACGGGGAGCGTACGTTCTGATTAACTACATCAGCAACAGCCAGGCGGCCGAAGAAACTCTGAAGGAGATAGAACAGGCTGGGGGCAGCGGCAGAGCGGTCGGCTTTGACGTTTCCGATTTCGCCGAGGTTCAGCGAAGCGTCGGGGAACTCTCGGATGAATTTGACGGAATACAGATACTTGTTAACAATGCAGGGATAAGGAAAGACGGACTTTTGATAAGAATGGGGGAGAATGACTGGGACCGTGTCCTGGATATAAACCTCAAGGGAGCATTTAACTGTACCAAAGCAGTTTCCAGGGGGATGTTCAAGAACCGTTACGGAAGAATAATAAATATTACCTCGACTGCCGGGGAGGTTGGAAACCCCGGGCAGACAAATTACTCCGCTTCAAAAGCTGGGATAATAGGTCTTACGAAAGCAACGGCCAAGGAATTCAGTTCAAGAGGGATAACGGTAAACGCGGTAAGTCCCGGTTTTGTTGAAACGGAGATTATTGCGGATCTTAACGAGGATATGAGAAAAAAATATCTGGAAGCTATACCTCTCGGGAGGTTCGGACGTGTCGAGGACATTTCAAGTGCCGTGTGTTTTTTAGTTTCCAAGAACGCGTCGTACATAACCGGGGAGGTTCTAAAGGTTAACGGCGGAATTTACATGTAAAATTAGAGGAGGTTATGACTCATATGTCAAAGGATAACATAGAAGTTTTAGTTAAAGTTAAGGAGATGGTCGCGAGCCATCTCGGCAGAGCAGTGGATGAAATAACGCCCGATTCTTCTTTTATAGAGGATCTCGGAGCAGACTCGCTCGACCTCGTGGAGCTTATAATGTCCATGGAGGATGAGTTCGAGCTTGAAATCTCGGACGAAGACGCGGAGAACATAATAACCGTTCAGGATGCGGTTAACTTTATCCAGAAATCAATCGAATCCGCTCCGGAAGGTGACTAAGGGAAAAATGGCAAGAAGGGTAGTCATTACAGGTATAGGGCTCATAACGCCCGTTGGGGTGGGAAACGACGCCACGTGGTCTTCGATCTGCGAAGGAGTCGGGGGAGTGAGCAGGATCTCGAGCTTCGATCCCTCGGATCTTAAAACCCAGATTGCGGGGGAGGTAAGTGATTTTGAACCGACTCTTTATATGGAACCGAAGGACGCGAAGAGAAACGACAGGTTCATTCAGCTCTCCATTGCGGCTTCCATGCTTGCGCTTCGCGATGCCGGGCTTGAGGTTACAGACGATATCTCCGAGCGTACCGGGACTTTCATCGGATCGGGCATCGGCGGGATGAAAACCTACTACGATACCGTTTTGACTATGGAGAAAAAGGGGCCCTCACGTGTCTCTCCCTTTTTTATACCGAACATAGTGACTAATATGGCTTCGGGATACGTTTCGATACGGTTCAACGCCAAAGGCCCTAACTGCTCTTCCACGACCGCATGCGCGGCAAGCGGTCACTCGATTGCGCTTTCCGCCAAGATCATACAGGACGACAAAGCTGACATCATGATAGCCGGCGGATCGGAAGCTCCGCTTATACCTCTTACTTTCGCGGCTTTTAACTCCATGAAGGCGCTTTCTACCAGAAATGACGAGCCCGAGACCGCATCAAGGCCGTTTGAGGCGGGACGTGACGGATTCATCCTTTCTGAGGGGGCCGGGGTGGTGATTCTCGAGGAACTAGAGTTTGCGAAGAAAAGAGGCGCCAACATATACGCCGAAGTGCTGGGGTCTGGAATGAGTGCCGACGCTTTTCACATCACGGCGCCTTCGCTTGAGGGACCGAGCAGCTGCATGAATGCCGCTTTGGAGGATTCAGGTCTTAACCCCGGGGATGTTGATTACATAAACGCCCACGGAACCTCCACCCGTCTTAACGACGTTAACGAAACCAGAGCGGTTAAGAATGTGTTCGGCGAAGACGCTTCGCGAATTCCGGTGAGTTCCACCAAATCCATGACCGGTCACATGCTGGGCGCGGCTGGAGGGGTGGAGGCGGCAATCTGCGCGCTCGCGCTTAAAAACGGTGTCCTGCCGCCGACGATAAACCTTTTTGAGAGCGATCCGGAATGCGACTTGGATTACGTTCCCCACACCGCGAGGCAAAGCAAAATAAAAGTGGCGCTTAGCAATTCCTACGGTTTTGGCGGAACGAACGTAAGCCTCGCGCTTGGCAAATTCGACTGAAGCACCGGGGTTGCGGAAATACGCCGCGGGCCCGCAATTGCTTCGCTCACGCGGGCAGTGAGAAGAACGGTTTTATTTTTTTCGTTCTTTTTGGTACAATACCCCGCTAATTCCACAAACGTGAAACCGTGTAACAGCAGAGGTGCCATATGGGCTTGACTAACAATCTTGATACTCTTTCCGACCTTTCTGTCGGCAACAAAACCTACAGGATATACTCCCTCGCGAAGCTTGAATCGCGCTACGGCGCATCGATTTCGAAACTTCCCTTCTCAATAAGAATACTGCTTGAAAACGTGCTCAGGAACCTTAACGGAAAAACCGTTACGCAGCAGCACGTAGAATCCCTTGTGAACTGGGATCCCTCAAATGCCGAGGCCAAAGAAATCCCCTACAACCCCGCAAGAGTGATACTTCAGGATTTCACCGGGGTTCCCTGCGTGGTTGACCTCGCCGCGATGAGGTCTGTGGTCCAGAAAAAAGGGGGAGATCCTTCGCTTGTAAATCCCATAGTGCCGGTGGATCTCGTTATAGATCACTCCGTTCAGGTCGATTATTTCGCAAGCGGCGACGCTTTTGGCAAAAACGTGGAGATTGAGTACGAGAGAAACGAAGAGAGATACAGCTTTTTAAAATGGGCCCAGGGGTCTTTTAATAATTTCAGGGTAGTGCCGCCGGGAACCGGAATAGTGCACCAGGTGAATCTTGAGTGCCTTGCAAGCGTAGTCGTGTCCAAGCGGGCTGATTCGGAGCTGGTGGCGTATCCAGACACCCTGGTGGGAACCGATTCCCACACGACCATGATAAACGGTCTTAGCGTCATGGGCTGGGGAGTGGGTGGAATAGAGGCCGAGGCGTGCATGCTCGGGCAGCCGCTTTACATGCTGATACCCGATGTCATCGGATTCAGGCTCGTCGGCAGCCTCTCCCGGGGGGTTACCGCCACCGACCTGGTTCTAAGGGTGACCGAGATGCTTAGAAAAAAAGGGGTGGTCGGCAAGTTCGTCGAGTTTTTCGGACCCGGAGTGAGCAATCTCGCGCTCTCGGATCAGGCCACCATAGCCAACATGGCTCCCGAGTACGGAGCTACCATGGGATTTTTCCCCGTAGATACAGAAACCCTCCGCTACCTCAGGACAACAGGCAGGGAAGACGCGGCCACGCTTGTGGAAGCGTACACGAAGGAACAGAAGATGTTCAGAACTGACGACGCTGAAGACCCGGTCTATACCGATACGCTTTCTCTTGACATATCAACCGTCGAGCCGTCTCTCGCGGGCCCGAGCCGTCCGCAGGACAGGATATCGCTTGGGGACATGAAAAGTTCCTACAACGAGAGCCTCCGGACCAGGGGGATCAGCGCAAACGGAGATTCCCCGCATGGGGCAAACGGAATTTCAAACGGCTCCGTCGTAATAGCCGCCATCACCAGTTGTACGAACACCTCGAATCCATCCGTAATGATAGGAGCGGGTCTTTTTGCCAAAAAAGCGGTTGAGCGCGGACTCACCGTCAAGCCTTACGTGAAAACCAGCCTGGCGCCGGGATCAAGGGTGGTGACTGATTATCTAAACGCCGCGGGACTTACGCCCTACCTTGAAGAACTGGGCTTCAATCTGGTCGGATACGGGTGCACGACATGCATAGGCAACAGCGGCCCGCTTCCCGAAGATGTGGACGCGACGATAAGAGAAAACGATCTTACCTGCGCGGCGGTTCTTAGCGGAAACAGAAATTTTGAGGGCAGGGTACACCCGCTTGTGAAGTTCTCTTATCTGGCGTCTCCTCCGCTTGTCGTGGCGTTTGCTCTGGCGGGTACGGTTGGAATTGATCTTTACAGCGAGCCTCTCGGGGTCGGCAGTGACGGGGACGAAGTGTTCCTAAAGGACATCTGGCCGACGCAGCAGGAGATAATCGACACGATAGCGGAATCGATCTCCCCTGAGATATTTAACAATCAGTACTCCAGGGTCTTTGAAGGGGACGAGACCTGGAAATCGCTTACGGCTCCCCAGGCGGACATTTACGAATGGGAGTCTGAGTCAACGTATATACAGGAACCTCCGTTTTTCGATGATTTCTCTCTAGAGCCTGAAGACCCCAAGGACATAGAGAACGCAAATGTGCTCGCGCTTCTTGGAGACTCGATAACAACGGATCATATTTCCCCCGCGGGTTCCATTCCCAAGGACGGACCCGCAGGCGGCTATCTTATCTCAAAGGGCGTTTCCCCCAGGAGTTTTAACAGCTTCGGATCGAGGAGGGGAAACCACGAGGTTATGATCCGGGGGTCGTTTGCAAACATCAGGATAAGAAACAAGATGGTCGTGGGAAAGGAAGGAGGATGGACGGTGCACGTTCCCACGGGTGAGGAGATGTCGATTTACGACGCGTCCTCGAAGTATATGAGCGAAGGGACGGACCTTGTCGTGATCGGAGGAAAGGAATACGGGACGGGGAGTTCCCGGGACTGGGCGGCCAAGGGAACCGCTCTTTTGGGTGCCAGGTGCGTTATAGCGGAGAGTTTCGAGCGCATTCACAGAAGCAACCTGGTGGGAATGGGAGTTCTGCCCCTTCAGTTCGAAGAAGGGCAAAGCGCGGAGTCCCTCGGCATTACGGGCTTTGAGACCTTCAGTGTGAGCGGGATTTCCGAGGATCTTTATCCGGGCAAGAAGATGACCGTAACCGTAACGGACCCCGACGGTGAGCAAAGGGAGCTTCACGCCACATGCAGGCTTGATACGCCGGTTGAGGTCGAATATTATCGTAACGGCGGAATACTGCAGACCGTCTTGCGTCAGATGATATCCCGGTAGGCAGGCACATCAATTTGAAATGGGTGGGTTTTTTCATTATATTTTGAGATTTAAATTTTGGTTTAGTTCAAAAGGAGAAGTGTTCAATGTCAGTTCCAAGCGGAGAAAAAATACAGATTGACGAGGAAAACAAAAAACTCGTAATTCCCGATAACCCGATAATTCCTTTCATAGAAGGCGATGGGATAGGTCCCGACATCTGGTACGCGTCCCAGATGGTGTTTGACGCCGCGGTCGAGAAGGCTTACGAGGGAAAAAAGAAAATATCCTGGCTTGAGGTCCTCGCCGGCGAGAAGGCGCATGAAAAGACCGGTGAATGGCTTCCCGAGGAAACCACCGACACGATAAGGGAGTACGTGGTTGCCATCAAGGGTCCCCTTACAACTCCCGTGGGAGGGGGGATAAGGAGCCTTAATGTTTCCCTGAGGCAGATACTTGATCTCTATGCCTGCGTAAGGCCCGTCAGATGGATCAAGGGAACCCCCAATCCTCTTCTGGTTCCCGGCAAACTTGACGTCGTGATATTCAGGGAAAACACAGAAGACGTATATGCGGGAATCGAGTGGGAGAGCGGTACCAAGGAAGCGGCTGACATAAGGAACTATCTCATCGAAAACTACGGGGTGAACATCCGCGACCTAAGCGGGATAGGAATAAAGCCCATAAGTCCTTTCGGAACAAAGAGGCTCGTTCGAAAGTCGATTGAATACGCAATGGAGTATAAGAGAAGGAGCATCACCCTCGTTCACAAGGGCAATATAATGAAGTTCACCGAGGGGGCCTTCCGCGAATGGGGCTATGAGGTGGCGAAAGAGGAGTTCCCGGACATCGTCATAACGGAAGATGAGCTCTGGGACGATTTCGGCGGCAAGCAGCCTGAAGGCAAAATTGTTATCAAGGACCGCATAGCCGACAGCATGTTCCAGCAGATTCTCACGAGACCGGGCGAATACGACGTGATGGCAATGCCTAATCTTAACGGCGACTACATGTCCGATGCCTGCGCTGCGCAGGTGGGAGGTCTCGGAGTTGCCCCGGGCGGCAACATAGGCGATTACCTGGCGGTCTTCGAAGCCACTCATGGGACCGCTCCCAAGTACGCGGGGCAGGACAAGGTGAACCCGGGCTCGGTCATACTCTCGGGAGTCATGATGTTTCAGTACCTGGGGTGGCATGAGGCGGCGGAGCTTGTCTTCAGGGCGATGGAGGCGACTGTTCAGCAGAAGACAGTTACCTATGACCTCGAAAGACAGATGGATGGGGCGACCCTTCTTAAGTGTTCTGAGTACGGACGGGCCATCGTGATGAACATGGACAGGGTAACGGGCTAAGGGCAGCGCGGCACAAACTTTTTAAAAGGAGCAGATTCTTGGAAAAAGGCAGAGCGAAAATTTCTGTAATAGGTGCGGGAAACGTCGGAGCGTCGGCGGCGTTTCGTATCGCGCAGCTTGAACTTGCCGACGTGGCTTTGATTGACATAGTGGAGGGGGTTCCTCAGGGAAAAGCGCTCGATCTTGCCCAGATGTGTCCGATCTCCGGAAGCGACGTGAGTATCGTCGGTTCAACTGACTACGAAGACACGGCGGATTCAGACGTGGTCATAATCACCTCGGGTATTCCAAGAAAACCCGGGATGAGCCGTGACGATCTTATCTCGACTAACACCAAGGTGGTAAAGAGCGTTACGGAGCAGGTGGTTTCCCATTCCCCGGAGGCGATACTCATACTGGTTACGAACCCGCTTGACGCCATGGTGTACGTTGCGCACAGGGTAAGCGGTCTTGCCGACAGCAAGGTGATGGGAATGGCCGGGGTTCTCGATTCAGCGCGTTTCAGGGCGTTTATCTCCATGGAACTCGGGGTCTCGGTCGAGAACATACACGCTTCGGTTCTGGGCGGACACGGAGACACAATGGTCCCGCTTCTGAGCCAGACCACCGTGGCGGGCATTCCCATAGCGGAGCTTGTCCCCGCTGAGAGGCTAGAGGAAATGGTTGACCGCACCAGAAACGGAGGAGCCGAGATAGTGAAGCTCCTTAAGACCGGAAGCGCCTTTTACGCGCCCGCAGTAGCCGCGGTAGAGATGGCCGAGGCAATTATCAAGGACAAAAAGAAGATACTGCCCTGCTGCGTGTACGCAGACGGGCATTACGGAGTGGAAGATACCTTCGTGGGTCTTCCCGCAAGGCTCGGCACAGAAGGGGTTGAAGAAATAATAGGGTTTGACCTCTCAGACGAAGAGGTAGAGGCTCTTCACGTCTCGGCGGGCAAGGTAAAGGAGCTTTGCGAAATAATTGACGGAATGGGAATATTGTGAGGTTCCCCCTTCAGTTCCGTTACACGGAGCCGTTTTTATCCTCAAACGGACTCTCCTTGTGTTTTTAAATATTTTTTGGAGGTTTTTACAACATGGCTAACGGTACGGCGAGCAGCGCGCTCACGCTTAGAAAGGATTCCTGGTGGGTAGCGCCTTTAGTGACGGGGGTGGTGCTGGGGGCTTTCGGAATCTACTCCACGTGGAGGGCTCTTGCAAACGAATATTTCTTTGCCGAGCCTTACCTCTCGCCTTTTTATTCCCCACTCATACTTTCTGACTGGTGGCCGTTTTCCCCGGCCTTACTTATCCTCTGGGCGCCGCTTGGATTCCGCGCGACCTGCTATTACTACAGAAAAGCATACTACCGTGCATATTTCCTCTCGCCTCCGGGCTGCGGGGTTAAACCAATCGGCAAAATGGGTTCTTACACGGGGGAATCGAGTTTCCCGTTCATTCTGCAGAACGTCCACAGGTTTTTTCTCTACGCGGCTACTTTTGTCCTGCTCTTTCTGTGGATTGACGCGTTTCAGGCCTTTTTCTTCCATGACGGGGTCGGAGTCGGCGTCGGAACCATATTTCTTACCGCAAACGCGTTTCTGCTCAGCATGTATTCGTTTTCCTGCCACTCGTTTCGTCACCTCGTTGGAGGGAAACTTGACGTGTTCTCAAGATGTCCGACCCGCTTTCGCCTGTGGGGCGCCGCAAGCGTCCATAACGAAATACATATGACCTGGGCGTGGATAAGCCTTGTTTTCGTGGCTCTAACCGACCTATACGTGTTTTTAGCCGCAAATGGAACAATTACTGATCTGAGGTTGATATAGACGTGGAAAAATACGAAACACACACACATGACGTTATAGTTATCGGCGCAGGCGGGGCCGGTCTTAGGGCCGCCATTGAATCTTCAGCCCAGGGCGCCTCGACCGCACTTATATGCAAATCCCTTCTTGGCAAGGCGCACACGGTCATGGCGGAGGGCGGCGTTGCGGCCGCTTTGTCAAACGTTGATACCGGGGACTCCTGGGAAACCCATTTCAAGGACACCATGAAGGGCGGAAAGATGCTTAACAACTGGCAGATGGCCCTTTACCACGCACAGGAAGCCCCCGAGAGGGTACGCGAGCTTGAATACTGGGGAGCACTTTTTGACAGAACAAAAGACGGAAAGATAAATCAGAGGGCATTCGGCGGGCACACCTGGAAGAGGCTTGCCCACGTGGGAGACAGGACCGGTCTTGAGATGATAAGAACCCTCCAGGAAAAGGGGATACATTCAGGCATAGATGTCTACATGGAATGCACCATAACCCATCTCATAAAAGACGGAGACAGGGTAACAGGGGCTTTCGGCTACTGGAGGGAAAGCGGGAAGTTCGTCCTTTTCCGCGCAAACGCAATCATTCTCGCAACAGGTGGAGTGGGCAAGGCCTACAAATACACTTCAAATTCCTGGGAGTACACGGGCGACGGCCACTCGATGGCGTATGAGGCCGGGGCGGAGCTTGTGGATATGGAATTCATACAGTTCCATCCCACGGGCATGGTATGGCCTCCGAGCGTAAGAGGAATTCTGGTTACAGAAGCGGTGCGGGGCGAGGGAGGCATACTCACAAACAGCGAGGGCGAGCGGTTCATGGAGAAATACGACCCCGAGAATATGGAGCTCTCAACGCGCGACGTGGTTGCAAGATCCATATACACCGAGGTTGAGCAGGGACGCGGCTCTCCCCACGGCGGAGCGTTTCTCGATATCTCCCACAGGGGCGCCGATTACGTAAAACGCAAGCTTCCGAGCATGTACCACCAGTTCATGGATTTTGCCGATATAGACATAACAAAGGGCCCGATGGAAGTATTCCCGACCACGCATTACGTAATGGGAGGGGTGAAAGTTGACGGGGAGAACTGCTCGAGCACCGTTTCGGGGCTTTTCGCCGCCGGCGAGGTCGCGGGAGGAATGCACGGCGCGAACCGTCTCGGCGGAAATTCCCTTTCTGACCTTCTCGTTTTCGGAAAAAGGGCGGGAGCGGGAGCTGCCGCTTACGCAAGCGGGAAATCCCATGTGTACGTACCCGCCGAGCTTCTGGAGGGATTCGCAAGCGAGCTTCGCGAACCTTTTAACAACACGGAGGGAGAGAACCCCTACACGATTCATCAGAATCTCCAGGACGTAATGCAGCGCTACATAGGCGTGTTCCGTACCGAAGAGACCATAAGCACGGGCATAGAAAAGATAGAGGAACTTAAGGGGAGGGCGGGGACGCTCAAAATAGAGGGCTCCATAATGTTTAATCCCGGTTGGCATCTGTGCAGGGATCTTAAATCGATGCTGATCGTTTCAGAGGCCCTTGCGAGATGCGCGCTTGCCAGGGAAGAGAGCAGGGGGGCTCACAGCCGGGTCGATTATCCCGAAAGCGACGACGAGGTATGGGGCAAACTGAATTCCGTTGTCGCCCTTAAAAACGACGTGATGGATGTCGGAACGCAACCGATTATACCGATGCCCGAGGAGCTTTCGAAAATGTTTATGGAGGATAAGTGATGTCGGTAGCCAAGCTAAGAGTTTTTCGCGGTGATTCACAGGGGGGAGAGGAAAAAGAGTACGAGGTGCCGGTGGACGAGGGAATGGTTGTCCTTGACGCGCTTTTCTACATACAGGCAAACTACGACGGCGATCTGGCGATCAGATGGAACTGCAAGGCGGCCAAATGCGGTTCCTGCAGTACCGAGATAAACGGAAAACCAAAGCTTGCCTGCAAGACCCGCATGGACAGTTTTGGGGAGGGCGAAACGATTACCGTTTACCCGATGAAGGCGTTTCCCGTCATAAAAGATCTTGTCACCGACGTTTCATGGAACTACGAAGTAAGCAAAAAGATTCCTCCGTTTACCCCCGCCGAAGATACCGAATGGATCATGTACCAGGAGGATGTGGAGAGGGGACAGGAGTTCCGAAAATGCATAGAGTGCTTTATGTGTCAGGATGTCTGCCATATACTTCGCGATCACAACAGAAAAGACGCCTTTTCGGGACCCAGGTTCATGATAAAGATCGCCGAGCTGGAAATGCATCCGCTCGATACGCTTGACAGAAGGGAGTTCGCGCGCGAGGAAGCGGGAGTCGGTTTCTGCAACATCACGAAATGCTGCACGGAAGTGTGCCCTGAGGATATACACATAACTGACAACGGGATTATCCCGCTTAAGGAGAGGGTGGTTGACAAGTACTATGATCCTCTCGCCTGGCTTTTAAGAAAGGTAAAGGGGAAATAGGGGGAAGCATTGAACGTACACGAATATCAGGCCAAAAAACTTCTATCGGATTTTGGAGTCAGGGTTCCGGGCGGACAGGTCGCTTTTAACGCGGACGAGGTGGCGGGAGTGCTTTCGAACCTCAGTTCAGAGAAGTACGTCGTAAAAGCCCAGGTTCACGCGGGCGGCAGGGGCAAGGGAGGCGGAATCAGGGTGGTCGATAACACCCAGGACGCCGAGGCGGCCGCAGAAGAGATAATCGGGATGAACCTCGTCACTCACCAGACGGGCCCCGAGGGCAAAAGGGTGGGAAGCGTCCTTATCGAGGAAGCCTCCAGCATAGAAAAAGAGTTCTATCTCGGCATGGTGATTGACCGCTCCCGGGAAAAAGTGGTCGTCATGGGAAGCCCCGAAGGAGGGGTTGAGATCGAGGAAGTGGCGGCTAAATCTCCTGAGAAGATAATCAAGGAGCACGTCGATATCTCGCTTGGCATTCAGCCTTATCAGTGCCGGAAAATCGCTTATTTCATGGGTCTTGAGGGCGGTGCCGTAAGGCAGGCTGTATCGTTTATCTCGTCCCTTTACCGGGTGTTTATCGAAAAGGATTGTTCGCTTGCGGAGATAAACCCCCTTGTTCTTACCTCCGATGGAACCATAGTGGCCCTTGACGCGAAGATTAACTTTGATGATAACGCCCTTTTCCGCCACCGCGACATCGCAGGACTTAGGGACAGGGAAGAAGAGGATCCACTTGAGCTTGAAGCGAGCGACGCTGGGATAAGCTTCGTTAAGCTTGACGGAAACATAGGGTGTCTGGTTAACGGTGCGGGGCTTGCCATGGCGACCATGGATATTATAAAGCACCACGGCGGAGAACCCGCAAACTTCCTTGACGTCGGCGGAGGCGCTACCACCGAGCAGGTGACAAAGGCGTTTAAGATGATCTTAAGCGATGAAAACGTAAAGGCCATATTCGTTAATATTTTCGGCGGCATCATGAAGTGCGACACCATAGCCGATGGTATCGTGGAGGCCGCGGGCGAAGTCGGAATAAACGTTCCCTTAGTGGTGAGACTCGAAGGAACAAACGTTGAAGCCGGAAGGGAAATCCTTTCGAACTCGGGTCTTGATATCGAGACCGGGGCTGACATGAAAGAAGCTGCCTCCAAAGTGGTTGAAGCTGCCAAAGCTGGCTGATTTCAGCAGGTTACGACTATAAAAACTCAGGCTCCTTTCATCAACTTATAAGCTCACCATCACTCATCAGGGCGGTATCTTGTCCGGTCTTTTTTGTTATTGTATAATTTCCCCAGGTGTTTTTTCCTTTTGTTCATGGTTTCATAGCTGTTTTTTAACCGTGGTTTCAAATACGAACCTCCAGTATATGATTTTACTCTACTGCGGGAATACACTTAAGACGCTGTCCTGTTTTTTGGGCCCCCTTCTTATTAGTACTAGCATCTCAAAACAAGATTGTTAATAGGTTGAAAAGATTTATGACAAGACAATCCACTCGGATAAATTTTTCAAGTTCTCTTTCTTTCAAGCTTGTTCCGCAAATAATGGCTATTACGATAAACCGATTCAATTTCTGCGTCTGTAAAACCCACCACCTTAAGTAAGTGAAGCTGAAAAATCGCCTCCATTTTGATATAGAGCAACCATAGGTCTTTGCCTCTTGCAGCTTTTGATTCTAAGCGTTTGTCATAATGTGTTAGATAGTTTCTCGTAGCTACTATTGTCTTTTTCAAGTCTTCTTGTTCCTCACTTGTTCCAATGAATTTCTCAAATGGCTCAATAAGCTCCTTTATTCTTTTAGCAAGGCCCAACCTTCTTATATTTGATGTTCTACTATGGTAGGTTTCGAGTCCCTGCGCCAACGCTAGGAACTTACCATCCAAGTATTCGTACACTCCTGTTCCCGCCGCGAAATAAAGACCCAATGCTGGGCTGATCTTGTCATAAGCATCGAACCATTTATTAAATATGCGTTCCACACCCTCCCGGATTTGCTCAAATCTGAATAGCATTTGATGCCGGTCAATTTTTGGTTCAGTTTCTATGTAAGGCAGGCTTCCGTAATAAAGCGATATGGGAACTGATACGGTTTCGTCGTTGCCATTACCTGTGCGTATTGCTTCAGAGGTTCCAGACACACTCTCTATGCAGATGGGCTGATCAATAGCAAAACTGAGAAAAGTAGTAATCATGTAAGCCGATGAAATGAAGTCGCTTAGTGTACGTTCTTCTTCTGATATAAGCTTAAAATATGTTTTCTGTGTTATTTTTGCCTCTGTTAGGTTCGGAAACCCAGGCAGAGTACAAGAAAACGTGATCAATAGCTTCATCCCGTTACTCAGATTTAGCGATATATCTTCTGGTGGTACATACGTTATGGATGCCGTTCGCTTTTCAATTTGATGTTCAACTTTTATTCCAGTTAATCCAACCCATTCATCAATACCCTCTACCGAGAATCTGAAATTATTCATAAAGATACTTTCTTCGTCCTCGTAAGCGACACCGACTATAGCCATATGAGCATCAATTGTTGACTTTGTGATACTTCTGGGAAGAGGAAAGCCCTTGTTTGTATAGAAGCAATCTTCCAATGTAACCAAGTTGTTCCCTTCTATCTGTCCAACAATTCTTTTCGGGTTATCATCACCGCTTAGGAAATTGTTAATCCCTTCAGCGCTCTCATCAAACAATCCAACTAATTCAAGTTGAATCTTTCCGCCTTCCGTTATAACAAGCGTTCCAGGCAACTTCTTTTCTGGCCGTGCAGGGAGCCAAAAATAGCCAAATTTTTTGAATTCGTCTTTTATTCGCAATTAAGCCTCCGTGAGATCTGTACCCAGAAGTCTTCCGCAAGATCTCTTCTCACAAAGGAAGAGAAGCTATGATATCCTCGACACCTTGTACGATTTCTCTGGCCATTGGCCGGGGCACGGCTGAATTACTGTGTACAATCTCATTTCGAATCTGCAGCCAATGCAATATCTGACTAACCTCAAACCGTCCAAGAAAGCCCCTACTACTAGCGATGTCGAGCATTTGCCTTACGGGTGCACGCTTTCTGCTTCGGTATGATGGAACGTCAAGTCGTTCCCTCAATGTCGTTTCTAAATGTGTAATAGCCGAAATAACGGCCGCTCTATACTCCCGAGCACTAAGCAAGCGCTGTGCTTCATGAGAAAGCCTCGGCTCTAATTTTCTCACTTTGCGCTGAAAAAAATCCCCCAGTGTGGTTAGAAAGTCTTGAACTTCGACCGATGCCAAAGCTGGTCTCATCAGTACATTAACATTCTTATCATTGAACGGCACCGTAGCACCCTCCTCCATAATCACAAGAAGCTTGTCTGTTTCAGCTTCATTCCGAGCGACCGCCATACGAGCTTGAGCGACCGCTATACGAGCTTTAGCGACCGCTAAATTGCTGGATACATCTATGACAACGAGAGACGCTCGGACAAACAACGCTTCGAGTTTGGCTACTATACTCGCACCAGGAGAGACGACGTCACCTCCCGTCACAGGCACAAGGCCTGCCTCTCGAACCAGCGGGAACACTTGGTCACGATAAAAGGGTAGTGCTGATAATGGAAGTGAAAAGAAACATAGTCTGGTAGCAGAGTCGCTTGGAAGGGAAAGCTCCCGTAATGGTCCCTCTTCTACAATCTGGCTTCCCGGCACGATATTGTCGCGCCAATACGCACTTAATTCTTGAAACGTCTTGCTAAGAATTTCACCATACTTCCTTTTATTCCTACCTAAATTAATCACCTTAACACCGCGACGCTCAAATCGAGCGACATCCGCGGATCGTGCGCCAACACACAGCACATAGGCGAGTCTCCTTGCCTTGCCAAGCCGTTCACCAACGACTTGCCAAACATGACGGAAGTCGGGATCATCCAAACTGTATCCAATCAGTACAGCAGTTCGAGTGATGAGGAGGTTTGCAAGATAGGTTGCGATTATGGGATAGCGCTCGAGGAATTTATCGTAATCTTCCTCGGTGACGATCAAGCGGTTCGGGTGGTTTAGATCACCGTGTAGTTTTAATAGCGCAATGCTGGAATCAGGTAGATTTATCGACAGTTGATCTTCATCAATAAGCGGTATGCAGGACCGCTGGGTAAGTTCGTACTGTCTCTCAAGCAGAAAGTCGAAATTCGTACTACAAACGATATCAAACTGCACGCCACAGAATGTACGGTGCGCATCGCCAGGCTGTGCCTCGCGTAGACCAAGCAAATCGGATAGCTTCTCAATCAGTTTTGGACGACCAAATTCATGTTCGTAGGATGAAATAGCGTCGATGGGGTTTAGAGCTATAGTCAAATCTGGTGTATAGGAGCATGATCAAGCGGCGACCTGATTGTCTGTTTTCACCTCTGTTGTTTTGTCCGTTGTCTCTTCAATTCCATCTTTGAATTTCACTCCCGTTATCACTTTCCCCAGGAAGTCAAAGCCGTTTAGTCTTCTCCAGTTCTTCTCCACACACATTCCCAGTTTGAATATCATGTGCAGCATCCCCTCCGAACTCAGACACCCCTTGCTCCTCCTGGTTCTGTGCCGTATGGTCCCGAAGGCGGACTCAATCGGATTAGTCGTCCTTATGCTTCTCCAGTGCTTGGCCGGGAAGTCATAGAATGCCATCAGTTCCTCCCTGTCTTTTTCAAGACACTGTGTTGCCCTCGGATATTTGTCCTCATACATTGTTATGAACAGGTCAAAGGCCCTTTCAGCTTTTTCCTTCGTCTCCGCCTGCCAGATGTCGTGCAGCTGCGTCTTGGCCTTGGGCTGGGAGGACTTGGGCAGATAGTTGAGCACGTTTGCCGTTTTGTGCACCCAGCAACGCTGCTGGCGCGTTTCTCCGTAAACCTCCTCAAGCGCGGGCCAGAACCCAAGCGCTCCGTCACCAATGGCAAGTTTCGGTGGGTTTTTCATCCCCCTCCCCCTAAGACCCAGCAGCAGTTCCTTCCAGCTCTGCTTTGACTCCCTTACGCCGTCCTCTATGGCGAGAAAATGCTTCTCTCCTCTCTCATCAACCCCTATGACCACAAGTACGCACAACTTGGGATTATCTCCCCGTATCTTGCTGTATATGCCGTCTGCCCACACGTATACCCAGTTGTTTTCGCCAAGATCCCTCTTGCGCCAGATGCCGTATTCCTCCGCCCATTTCCCCTTGAGCCGCGACACAGTACCCTGTGAAAGCCCCTTGGCTTCCGGCCCCACAAGCGCTTCAAGCGCAGAACCCATCTCCCCGGTGGAAAGCCCCTTGAGGTAAAGCCATGGCAAAGCCGCTTCAAGCCCCGCGGACTTGCGCACGTAGGGAGGCACAAGCGGTGTTTTTCAGGGGAGTTGTCGCATATTATGTGTCACTTGCCCTAACGATTACCTCCAACAATTTCCATGTCAAGTTGTTTTCAGTCATATCAAGCGGCTTTTTCGCAGTTATCAGGGTTAAGCCGTATCTCTCGTATCTCAGACCAGTCTCGCGTCTTACCTGACCAGCGACCTGGGTTCTTCTCCCTGGCTTGTTCATAGACACGAGCGCGTTGTGAGAGAATTTCTTTATCAAGACCCTCATGACGCTGCGCGGGGGTAACAAACTTTATAGCGCTGTGCAGGTGTTCCTCGTTGTACCATCCGACGAATTTTTCAACCCATCCGCGCGCTTGAGTTATATCTTCAAAATGCTTCTCCGGATAATACGGCACGTATTTCATTGTCTTGAACAAAGATTCAGAATAGGGGTTGTCACTGCTTACCCCCGGACGGCTGAAAGACGGAATCACTCCGAGCTTCTGTAAGGTCACAACCAGAGCCGCTCCCCTCATTGCTCCCCCGTTATCTGAGTGCAGGGTTACCTGATCAGGCTCGATTCTTTCTCTGTGGCAGATATCCGTCATAAGATCGGCGGCACAAGCGCTTGACTCTTTCCCGTAGAGCTGCCATCCCACTATCTTTCTGCTGTATATGTCCATTACCATGTACAGGTAGAAGTACATTCCCGTGACCATTGCCGGGATCCATGTTATATCCCAGCTGTAAACCTGGTTCGGGCCCGTTGCCCTAAGCTCCCGGGGTTTTTTCGCGCTCCCGGGGTTTGAGCGGTGACGATGGGTCATCTGTCCCTTCTCTCTCAAAACCCTGTAGAATGTCGATTCACTGGCTATATAACGGCCGGAATCAGCCAACAGAGGCACTATCTTGCACGGGGGCAACTCTGAGTATCCGGGGCTGTTTGCAACCTCCACTATCTCCTCTCTTTCCTCCTCGCCAAGCTTGTTCGCAGGCTGATGACGGGCGTACAGACGCCCGTCATGAACATTGTCCGGCTTTGTCCATCTCTGAAGCGTTCTTGTGCTTGTCCCGACGATTTTACACGCCTTTGCCCGACTTGCTCCAGCTTTCACCGCTTCATCGATCAAGCCGATTCTCTCCTCTCTGTCCTCACTCACAGTCAGTCGACCTCTTCTGTTTCCCAGAGCTGATCGACTTTTTTTTTAAGAATAAGAAGAGCCGCGGCTTCGGCAAGCGCCTTTTCTTTTCTTCGCAGCTGCTTTTTAAGAGACGCCCATTCAACTCTGAAGTGCAACACCCTGGTTAAGGATCTAGTTTGGGGAATTTTATAATTTCTCAAACACACTGTAAAAACAGTTAAGCAAAGGTGACAATCTCCGAGACGAGAACAGGAGGTTGACATGACCAGGAGTTACAAGCAGTTGGACATTCTCGAGCGTCAGCGGATTTACTTTCTGCGCAAGCAGGGATTTTCGCTTCGGAAGATTGCTGAGGATCTCAGTCGTTCTCCATCAACCATATCGCGGGAGGTAAAGCGCAACAGCGGCGGGAGGGGTTACCGTTTCGCCCAGGCGCAGCGCAAGGCCAGGCAGCGGGGCACCGCGGCGTCCTCCGTGCCCCGCAAGATGACCGAGCAGATGTGGTTCATCGTGGAGAGCAAGCTTGGTCTGCAGTGGAGTCCCGATCAGATATCGGGACGGCTCAAGCTTTCAGCAGTGGTTTCGGTGAGTGCGGAGTGGATATACCGTCACGTGTGGGAGGACAAGCGCAGCGGAGGGAAGCTTTACAAGCATCTGCGGCGCCGGGGGAAGAAGCGCAACAGCCGAGGGTCGGGGTATTCGGGCAGGGGGCATATACCGGGCAGGGTGGACATAACGGAGCGTCCACAGGTAGTTGAGGACAAAAGGCGTGTCGGGGACTGGGAGGCCGATACAATCGTCGGCGCTGGACATAGAGGCGCTTTGGTGTCCGTGGTGGATCGGGCGTCTAAGTTCACGGTTCTTCATCCCGTGAGTTCAAGGAGCGCGGGGGAAGTGGGAGAGGCCATGATGGAGAGGCTTATGCCCTACGTAGAGATTGTACATACGATTACTTCTGATAACGGAAAGGAGTTTGCGGGTCACGGGGAGATAACCGAAGCGCTGGGGGCGGGGTTTTTCTTCGCTACCCCTTATCACTCGTGGGAGAGGGGGCTCAATGAACATACAAACGGGCTGGTTCGTCAGTACTTTCCCAAGGCGACTGATTTCCATGAGGTTTTGGGGGAGGATGTGAGGAGGGTTGAAGAGCTGCTCAACGGGAGGCCTCGGAAGGTTCTGGAGTACCGGACGCCGGAGGAGGTTTTCAAAAAGGCTTTGGCCCTCGGGGGTTGATCCGGAAGAACAGGGAGAGAGAAGTCGGAGAGGAGTCCGGGGGCGCCATGGCGTTTGCCTTCGGTCGGGCTACGCCCTCCCTTCGGCAAGCGCCATCCAGATGTCTTGATAATCCGGTGCCGGGGAATATAATCTTTTCCCTAAACGGAGAGCATCATCTTTTGCTGAAAGTGTTGCACTTCAGAGTTGATAAGAGGAGATTTGTTCTCCTCTGTGAGCTGCTTTATTTTCGCCTTGCTCTGAGGCGCGGGTTTTGGGGAGCTTTCCGTAAACTCCTTTTTCCACTGCTCTACGTGATGGGGGAAGATTCCCTTCTCCCTGCAATAGGCGCTCACCTGGCTCTGGTCCATGGATTCGCAATCTATAACGGCCTGAAGTTTCTGTTCCGGGGTCCATTGCCGGGGTGTTTTCTCCTTGCTCATATTCTCCTCCGCGTAAGGTTGATTTTGGAATCTGGCCACCCACCTTCGCAGAGTAGAATGGTCTATGCCGCAGCTTTGCGCAACGGAATTGAAAGAAACATCGGGTCCTCGCCCAAGAGCTTTTTCCACTGCCCGGGCCTTGAATTCGTAACTGTACTGCATGTCAGTTGTCCTCCTTTTTTCAATTATCAAAAATTGCGACAACTCCCCTGACATATAGGGCAAGAGCCGAGTGGAAAGTTGCGGGACTTCCGTCCCTCGACCTCACCTTGGGAATCTGTACCGTCACAGGACCAATGCCGGTCTGCACTTCCCGCCGCGGGTGGTATCCGTTACGAACCACCGCAGCCCTTCCGTCCTCCAGATACAGATCCTCAAATCGCCGCAGGAACTGTTCAAGCTCGCACCTCACCGCGGTGTTTATAAGAACCCGAGCACCATCCCTCAGCATTCCGGTGAGTGGGTCAAAAACATTCTGAGGGTCACCGAACCCGCTTTCCCCATATCCGCCGAGGTCCAACTCCTTACCAGTTATCTGCTGATTCTCCGAGGGAATGGACTTGGCGAAAAGCTCCTTCAACAAATCCATTGTCTCTTTTTGACCTTTCGGTTCAAAAACTTTATTCTTCCTACCCATAGTGGCGTATCCTCCTATTGATTGATTCTCGGTGAATTCAAATCAACCGGATACGCCGCTTTTTTTCAAGTCCTCTGTACACCAGATTTGAATATAACTCTGGGGTTTACAAAATCATAGTCTGACATATCGTCAGCGAGGCTCTTTCCAAGCTCGTCCCAGAGCGGCATAGTCCGCGGAGTTGAAAAAAAGCGTTTCTTGACAACCCGGCACCGACGATGGGAAGCCAGCGACCTGAAACAAGGTCGTCAAGCAAAGGCTTCGGGAAGTGTCTAAGATAGTTCGTCGCCACGTTCCACCTTTTTGAGCTTAGCCTTCGACATTTGTATCAGCGTACAACGATTCGTCAATCCATTGATTTTCGGCAACATTCTGCTGCAACGACCTACCGTATCAACCAAACGCCGAAAATCCTGAAGATATGATGGCATATTTTTCGAATATGTACACCCGGCTCATTCAAGGCGTATTTTTCCTATAGGTGAAAGCTCTGTTGTCGCAGTTATTGTCGTTCGGTAGCGAACATCCAGCACCTTTGTTATTTAACACTCTTGGCCCTCAGATGATCCATAAGAATATCCACCACGATGCTGTCCACGATGAGTTATAACTAAATCTGGGGTTCAGAGGAATTGGAAAAAAGCGACGCATCCGGTTGATTTGTTGTTGGAGTTCAAAAAAACAACCAATTTAGGAAGATATATCAATAGCTAAGAAAGATGAAATTTCTGACTTGCGAGAAAGCCAGCGTACACTCAATTGTCTCTCCTTTCCACAAAGCTTCGCAATCTGAGAAACAAATTAACTGCTCATGCCTCGAGAGAGACAGCGCAAAAGTTAAGAACAGAAGCGTTTGCGAAACATGAAAACTGTTGCGATCATTAGAAAAATCTCGTGGCCAAGTGCAACAAAACCATCCAGACTCTCACAGATGCATCCTTAAGATTCACGGATGAAGCTTGATGACCTCTCAACTCTGTTACTCAAATCAACATCAAAATAACGTACACCGAAAACCGCATCCTTACTTCTCATCCCTTTTTTCTATTTGTTCTTTGGCTTTTTCAGGAAGCGATGAGTATTTCTCTTTCATCTCCTTCGGCTTTGTTATCATGTCTTGGGCTATGTCATTTACCAAAGCAAAGAGAAGTTCGACCACATTGGGGTCCTCCTCAATATTTATTTCTCCCGGATGCACAGCGTTATTTCCGATAACACGGCAATAGTCCAAGGCCTGTTGTATTCGTTGGTCCAATCCTCTTTTTACCAAGTTGCCTATGAGGGTATTTAAGTCTCCCTTTTCTCCTAACTGCCCACATAGTTTTTCAACGCACAAGCGCAGTATTGCAGCAGATGCCCGTGGAGAATCTTGAAATATCTGTGTTGCTTCAAGATAAAGTTTTTTGACTTCGTCATCCATGTCTACATTGGGACTTGGGAAAGAAGATAATCTTGGATAAATCATTTTCTTGTCTTGTTCCATCCAAACGCTCATTTTAGAGCAACTCTGGCATCTAGCGAAGCTGAAATCTTGTGGGAAAAGATTTACTGGTAAGTTTCTGGGTAGTTCTTTGAACAAATGGATACTAAATTTTCTAATGCATTCCTGATCATAGGAACCTATAGTTACCCTGTACTCCATATATATATTATTTATCGTGTAATTGACTATTTCTGCAATTTGCCGTATGGCCGCCCAATCTTGCTTAGCCAACACCCCGCAATGTGGACAAGTAAATTGTTCTTTATGTATTTCAGGTTGATTACCGCTGTCGTTACCCATCTTTTGTTTACCTCCGGAAGCTCAACTTTTTACTTTCACCCATTCAATAAAGGCTTTGGCGATACCGTCCTGTAACTCTCCATCATGATTGTGCAAGTCTTGATTAACAATTAGATGACCATTTTTATCCAGACCGTATTGACCATTGCCGTTTTTGACATCGTGGTTTCAAGTACGAACCGCAACAGGTGGATCAGCTCCGAAGAATACCTGATTCGGTGTTTCAAAACCAAGGCATCTTCTCGGTCTGTTGTTCAATTTGTCCACAACTTTGTTCGCATCTTCCTGAGTCAGATTCGCAAAGTCCATTCCCTTTGGGAAGTACTGCCGTATGAGTCCGTTTGTGTTTTCACAAGACCCTCTTTCCCACGAGTGGTAGGGATGGGCGAAGTACCACTGCGCCGAGAGTTCGCTTGAGAGTTCCTCATGCAAGACGAACTCTTTGCCGTTATCGCATGTTGCTGTCTCGAAGCTCTCGTGCATCGGCGCCGCTGCCTCGAGTATGGCCCAGGATACGGAACTGGCTTTTTTGTCCTCTGAGACGAGGATTATGCAGTAGCGGGATTTGCGCTCGGCGAGAGTTACGAGCACCTTGCCCTTTTAATCTATATCAAAAGTTGCGTTTCGTATTTGAAACCACGCATCATAAAACCGGACAGTTGCATTTGCTATTAACAACTCTTTTCAATTTCCTTTATCTGTATGTTAAGATTCTAGGAATTCGCTGTTTTCTTATCAGGAAAATATTTTTGTTATCTTCATACATCCGTGTTTTAAGACCGATAGGTCAATAGTGATGTTTAGGCGGTATTAAATGGAAAAAACAAATTGGCCGACGGAATATCTCTCAGTAGCAAATTTATTTCTTGATGAAAGAAACCCACGCCTTGGGGGAGAGATAGGAGGTCGGACGCAACGCGAAATCATCCAATATCTTTTTGATCATGATAAGGCGCTTGAAGTTGTCCGTAGCATAGTTGCTCGTGGATATTTCGAAAATGAGCCTCTGCTCGCGATCTCCGAGAATGGTAATTATGTAGTCGTTGAGGGGAATCGTCGTCTTGCAGCACTGAAAGCTCTGGGGGAACCTGAAATCCTAACGGAGAAGGTGCGCAGACAAGTCGAACGTATATCGCGTGAAGCCGATTTCGAGAAAATTATCAGCGTTCCTGTAATTATTGCTCCCAGTCGCCACGAAACGGATCGTATAATCGCTGGTCGCCATGTTGGTACGCCTGTCCTTGCATGGCAAGCGGAGAATCGAGCCAGCTTTATCCTCTCAAAGCTTGAAGAGGGATACGACAACGACCAGTTAAAAGAAGAACTCGGCTTCACCAACCAAGATATCCATAAAGCTAGGCAAACCAAAGTTATTGCTGAAACTGTACGTGCAATTGATCTTCCACCGGAAATCAAGGCGAAAGTTGAAGACCCGCGTGCAAAGCTGTTTAGTACTCTTGAGCGCGTTTTTGATTCACAGGTCGGCCAAGGATTTCTCAAGATTAAGCCTGACGCAGATCACGGGTTTCGTGGTGTTACTACAAAAAAGGAATTTGTCCGGGCTTTAACTAATCTTGTCACGGATATTGCTCTTAAAAATGAGACTTCCCGGTCTCTGAACACGAAAGAAAACATTCGCGACTATTTTGAGAGACGGAATCCGAAGGCCGTTGCCGCAAAAAAGCAGGGGAACTTTTTACCAGAAAATATAATCACGGGAAAATCTGTTCCCCCCGTAATTTCACCAAAAACAAGTTCGTCAAGAACAAAACGGATAAGTCAGACCGTGTTGCCAAAGGACTTCAAAATACTATCTGGAAATAATCGACTTATTGATATACACCGAGAGCTGGTTGAACTGAAACGCGACAAGTTTCCAAATGCTGGTGCGGTTTTGTTGCGTGTTTTTCTGGAACTTTCAATCAAAGACTATCTTGAACGTACAGGATTTTTAAAGGAACGCCCATTCAACTCTGAAGTGCAACACCCTGGTTAAGGATCTAGTTTGGGGAATTTTATAATTTCTCAAACACACTGTAAAAACAGTTATGCAGAGGTGACAATCTCCGAGACGAGAACAGGAGGTTGACATGACCAGGAGTTACAAGCAGTTGGACATTCTCGAGCGTCAGCGGATTTACTTTCTGCGCAAGCAGGGATTTTCGCTTCGGAAGATTGCTGAGGATCTCAGTCGTTCTCCATCAACCATATCGCGGGAGGTAAAGCGCAACAGCGGCGGGAGGGGTTACCGTTTCGCCCAGGCGCAGCGCAAGGCCAGGCAGCGGGGCACCGCGGCGTCCTCCGTGCCCCCCAAGATGACCGAGCAGATGTGGTTCATCGTGGAGAGCAAGCTTGGTCTGCAGTGGAGTCCCGATCAGATATCGGGACGGCTCAAGCTTTCAGCAGTGGTTTCGGTGAGTGCGGAGTGGATATACCGTCACGTGTGGGAGGACAAGCGCAGCGGAGGGAAGCTTTACAAGCATCTGCGGCGCCGGGGGAAGAAGCGCAACAGCCGAGGGTCGGGGTATTCGGGCAGGGGGCATATACCGGGCAGGGTGGACATAACGGAGCGTCCACAGATAGTTGAGGACAAAAGGCGTGTCGGGGACTGGGAGGCCGATACAATCGTCGGCGCTGGACATAGAGGCGCTTTGGTGTCCGTGGTGGATCGGGCGTCTAAGTTCACGGTTCTTCATCCCGTGAGTTCAAGGAGCGCGGGGGAAGTGGGAGAGGCCATGATGGAGAGGCTTATGCCCTACGTAGAGATTGTACATACGATTACTTCTGATAACGGAAAGGAGTTTGCGGGTCACGGGGAGATAACCGAAGCGCTGGGGGCGGGGTTTTTCTTCGCTACCCCTTATCACTCGTGGGAGAGGGGGCTCAATGAACATACAAACGGGCTGGTTCGTCAGTACTTTGCGAAGGGGACGGATTTTCGGGAGGTTCGGGGAGATGAGGTAAGGAGGGTCGAGGGGCTGCTCAACGGGAGGCCTCGGAAGGTTCTGGGGTACCGGACGCCGGAGGAGGTTTTCAAAGAGGCCTTGGCCCTCGGGGGTTGATCCGGAAGAACAGGGAGAGAGGGGTCGGAGAGGAGTCCGGGGGCGCCATGGCGTTTGCCTTCGGTCGGGCTACGCCCTCCCTTCGGCAAGCGCCATCCAGATGTCTTGATAATCCGGTGCCGGGGAATATAATCTTTTCCCTAAACGGAGAGCATCATCTTTTGCTGAAAGTGTTGCACTTCAGAGTTGATAAGAGGCTTGATAAAGTGTGCACGCTGTAGAGGTTTGAAGAAACTTCGGCAGAACTGCGAATGAAATCTCGGGAATTATACAAGAAAATTGACAGAATTTTACATATTATCTTCTGGGCGTACATTTCGTGCCACAAAACCCCCTAAGATATCTGTTCTCGGATATCGTTTTTCAAGCACCTGCTAAGCAGTGGCAAAATGCTTGCCGGTGATGATGCCGAGTTAATCAAGGCTACATCAACGGGAGGAAGAACCGTTTCTTTTCTTTCTCAAGAACCACTAAATTGGCTTGCCTCTAAGTCACCCTTGAGTGCTTGGAATCGGGCATCTGTGTAAACCACAAGTTCTGACGTTGTGACGGAAGATGGATTGGCCGGAGCGCAAATAAGCAATGCACAAAGAACGACTAAGAAGAAAATTTCTGGAATTTCCCCTTAGTGGTCTCGATCGTCGACACGCCTTTCACGGTTTTATTAGAATGGATTTTCCCTTTGCAATCCTGAAATATCTCGGTATCGTTTCTCTTGTTCACTTTGAGAGTCCGAATCTAGTTGTCGTTGTTTTCTGATCTCGGTTAATATGTGGCAAAGTTAACGTTAAAAGGTTTTACAACATGTCAAAACAACTACAGGACAAAGGAGTTCATCTTCCTGATTTATCAATAAAGGGGTTTCGGTGTTTTGACAGACTCTCAATTCCAAGATTGGGCCATGTAACCCTGTTTACGGGAAGAAATGGTGTCGGAAAGACCACCGTCCTTGAAGCGGTAAAAATCTATGCGACTCGTGCAAATGAATCTGTACTCGCTGAGTTAATAATAGAACGCGAAGAGTTTTTCCCCGGTGTCAACAAAGATGGAGACAAAGTGGATTTCTTGGATTTCAATGCGCTTTTCCATGGACGAAACCCGTCCATAGGTACACAGATAGAAATTGGTCCCGAAGGCGGAACCGAGAAGTTAGAGATTGAAATGACCGCACCGAATGAAGGGATCATTCCTGGCTTTCGTGAACTATTACCCGATGATTTTCCAGAAAGAAATCTTCCTGTATTCAAGGTAAATTTCCAAGGTAAGCAGCGTCTAATCTTCAGTTCGTTTGAAGATGACTGGAGAATAAAACGGAGATTTCAACGCGCTATTGACGAAGATGAACAATCGGTAGCGATGAAAGTACAGTGGTTGGGCCCAGAAATTTTATCTAACAGAAGGATTGCTGAACTCTGGGATAAAGTCACCCTTACTGAAGATGAAAACCTAGCCATTAACGCTCTGAATCTTGTTCTTGATGATCCGGTGGACCGAGTAGCTATGATCGGTGAAGAGGAATCTCGAGTTCGTCGGAGAGGCAGGAGGGCCATCTGCAGGCTCGAAAAGCATGGCCCTGTTTCGCTGAAAAGTCTTGGCGATGGAGCTATCCGGTTGTTCAGTACTGCTATTACTCTTGCTAACTGCCGTGACGGATTCCTTCTAATTGATGAAGCAGAGAACGGTATTCACTACACGGCTCAGCATAAGTTCTGGAGCATGGTTCTTCAAACGGCGCAAGAAAACAATATTCAGGTTTTTGCGACAACTCACAGTTTCGACTGCGTGAGAGGTTTCGCGCAGGCCACGACCGATGCTGAAGATGTTTCTGGGGTTCTTGTCCGTCTTGAACAAGAAGAGGGACGAACCAGATGTATAAGGTATTCAGAAGAGGAATTTGAATCTGCCGCTGAATACAACATAGAGGTAAGGTAAAAGTTGGTTGCAGTTGACCAGAAACAGCTTCTTGTGGTTGAAGGACAGGATGAGAAGCACGTCATCAAGCAAATCCAAGACCGGTGCTTACAGAATCTTAAATTTAGCATAAAAGAATCCCAAGGATTCCCCGATATCTTGAGTTACATTTCTCCCGAAATAAAGGTTGCTGGACGTAAATCCGTCGGCTTTGTTCTTGACGCCAACAGTTGCCCGAAACAGCGCTGGGACGATGTCAGGGATGAGCTTATTAAGGTGGGGCTTACACCTCCGGAGAACCCTGGTCAAGACGGCACAATCATTAAAAGTGACAGCTGGCCTACAGTTGGTGTCTGGTTGATGCCAGATAACAGTTCGAGCGGAGAAATTGAAGATTTTGTAATAAAGATGATTAAAGATGAAGATTCGGTGTGGCCATCAGCCCGGTCTTATATCAATAACATTCCGGACAGTGATAGAAAATTTTCATCAACCAAGCTGGATAAGGCTAAATTCTACGCTTGGCTGGCAACCAGAAAAAAACCTAATAGAATGGGGGCCGCTATCGGTGCGAGAGACCTGAATACCCAAACCCGATTAAATTTATCATTCATGGCTTGGCTTTTGAAGTTATTTGGCTAAGGCTAAGTTTTTCTCCATATTTACCATGCTTGTTACGCTGCACCTAGATTACAAACTTGGTTAGGTTACGCATGAACTGAAGGGTCGAACACCAATCTTTTATCTTTGTATCACTGGATATTGCGATTATAGATTAACGAATTTCAGAAACGTTTCCTAAACAGAAAATCAATTTCTATCTTGTAATTTGAATTCCTATCTCCATACTAGTATAGTGTCCGCTTAGTAATGGCGGATATCTTGGGGTAAGTAGCTGATTGTGGTAACATCAGAACAAATAAAAAAAGCGCTTTCAGTCCGTAAGCGGTTCAAGATGACACGTCCGAGTATTGGCGCATTGGTGGAACAACAGCGTAATGCTTGGTGTGGTACAGGTTTTTCCCCGCGGTGACGGCGCTTGAAACCGGGAGGAGTGCTATGGTTAAGAAGTACCGTATCAGGCTTAGCGAACAAGAACGTTTGAGTCTTGAGGACATGATTGGCAAGGGGAAGGTTGCGGCGTACAAGCGTCGTCACGCCCATATTCTTGTGCTTGCCGACGAGGCCGGGGAGCATGGGGGGATGAAGGACAAAGATATTGCGGCTGTCCTGCTTGTTGGGATGAGGACGGTGGAGAGGGTTCGGCAGCGTTGCGTGGAAGAGGGGATTTCGGCAGCGCTTGAGCGGCGCAGGCAGAAGAACCGCAGGAAGCCCGTGCTTGACGGTGAGGGGGAAGCAAGGCTTGTGGCCGTTGCGTGCGGTTCTGCGCCGGAGGGTCAGGCGAGATGGACTCTGCGGCTATTGGCGGACAGACTTGTGGAGCTTGAGGTTGTGGAGAGCATAAGCAGGGAGACTGTGAGCAAGGTTTTAAAAAAAATGAACTTAAGCCCTGGAAGAGCAAGTGCTGGTGCATCCCTCCCAGGCAAAGCGAGGAATTCGTCTGCGCCATGGAGGACGTGCTAAGCGTATATCAGCGTGAATTCAAGGATTCGGAAGTACTGGTATGCATGGACGAAACTACGAAGCAGCACACCAAAGAGACAAGGGTTCCCGTTGGTCTGGCGCCCGGAAGGGATACTGTATATGACTATGAGTATGAACGCAACGGAGTAAGCAATCTGTTCATGCTGTCTGCGCCCCTTGAGGGCTGGCGTCACGTGGAGATAACGGAGCGGAGGACGAAGGAGGATTGGGCGGGGGTGATACGTGATCTTGTGGACGTGCATTATCCCGGCAAGCGGATAGTTCTGGTGATGGACAATCTCAACACTCATAGTCCGGCATCTTTTTACAAGGCGTTTTCCCCGAGTGAGGCGCGTCGGATTATAGAGAGGCTTGAGATTCATTATACTCCCAAGCATGGGAGCTGGCTTAACATGGCGGAGATAGAGATCGGTGTTCTGCGGCGTCAGTGCTTTGACCGTCGTATCCCGGATCGGGAAACCTTACGGGAGGAGGTAAGAGCTTGGCAGAGGCGGCGCAACAAAAATGGAAAAACAGTGGATTGGCGTTTCACGACGGAGAATGCGAGAATCAGGCTTAAGACATTGTACCCGCCAATACAAGAATGACGCTATACTAGGGGATTGGGCGATTTCTTTACTTTTTTCTAAATCCACGATTAAGCGCCGTCCTCTGCCAACCGTTCCAGCCAGATTATCCTGACTCGGTTTTTGAGCTTTCTATGCTTCCCGCACGACCCTGCGCAGATCTTCAGTGTTTCTTATACTCATGTTCATTTTTAGTTGTCACTCTGTATCATTATGTAATCTTCAACAGAGGAATCAACAAATTGTTACCGCTCGAACGCAAAAACATTTTTAAAGTTTCTTCGCATAAGATGTAATCCGTTCGGTATCAAATATCCACAAATCAACCTAGAGGGGTTGTTTTATTCGGGGTGCTAATCAAACTCCCAAAAGAGAACGAATTAAAAGAACACAGTTCATGGCGATGTTGATTGGTTCTGAGAAACATGACTTTGGCAACGAGGTTAGTGGGAGCTTAAAGGCAATAATTTGAGTAAGTTATAATCAATATTTAAAATACTCTCTATTGTTTTTCCTCCCCCTTTATTTTGCTTTGAAACCTTGACATGCCCCTTTTGATGATTAGCTTGAAAAGTGGAGGTGCATGGTTACATGCAAACGGCAGTTGCCACGTGCGATTCTCTTTCGGTTTTCATGCGGGAGATGGAAAAACATCCGCTTCTCTCAAAAGAGGAAGAGTACACACTTGCGGTCAAATATTATGAAAACAAAGATCTTGAAGCGGCCAATAAACTTGTGGTGTCAAACCTCAGGTTCGTGGTTAAAATCGCTTCTGAGTACAGATCTTACGGTTTTCCGATGATGGACCTTGTTCAGGAAGGTTCTATAGGACTCATGCGCGCCGTTAAGAAATTCGATCCTTACAAGGGCTACAGGCTCATATCCTACGCGGTGTGGTGGATCAGGGTAAGGATTCAGAACCACATAATGAAGTTCTGGAGCAACGTGAAGATCGGAACCACGCAGTCTCAGAGAAAGCTTTTCCAGAGAATAGAAGGGGCAAAGCGAAGACTCGGAATAACTGCCGCGCGTATGGAAGATGACGACATAAGCCGTCTGGCCGACCATTTCGGCGTTAATGAAGAGGAGATTTCCAGGATGCAGACCCGCGTTTCCGGAAGAGACCTCTCCCTCTCGGAGTGTCCCGCCGGAGAGGACTCGGCCACTTACGGGGATATGCTCTCCGACCCGTCGAATAACCAGGAGCAGGTGCTAAGCGAACTCGGGTTTCAGAGTCTGGCGAAGGAGAATCTGCGCCAAGCTCTCGGGACGCTTTCCGCGAGGCAGGTAAAAGTGATAAACGAGAGGTTTTTTTGCGAACCTCCGAGAAAGCTCCACGAAATAGCCCGGGACCTTGGAGTCTCCCGGGAAAGGGTAAGGCAGATACAGGCCGAATCCGTAAGGAAACTCAGGGGATACATGGCCGAGAAACTAGAAATTCACCCATAATAATCAGAGAAAAAATCAGGAGGAATTAAATGGCTTCTAAAATAATAGGAATAGACCTTGGAACGACTAATTCATGCGTCGCCGTCGTTGAAGGCGGTGAACCCAAAGTGATAATCAACGAGGAAGGCACAAGAACGACCCCTTCGGTGGTAGCTTTTCTAAAAGGCGGAGAAGAGGTTCTGGTCGGCGGAACCGCCAAGCGCCAGGCTGTCGCCAATCCCGAAAATACCGTCTACTCCACCAAAAGACTTATGGGTAGAAGGTTTGAGGAAATATCGAGCGAAACAGACGGTCTTGCCTACGGTGTCGTGAAATCAAGCAAGTCAGACGCGTGGATTGAGGTTGAGGGGAAGCAGTACTCCCCCCCGCAGGTCTCGGCGCACATACTCATGAAGCTTAAGAAGGCCGCCGAGGATTACCTTGGTTCCAGTGTTACAGAAGCCGTTATTACAGTTCCCGCGTATTTTAACGACAGCCAGCGTCAGGCCACGAAAGACGCCGGGAAAATAGCCGGTCTTGACGTAAAGCGCATAATAAACGAGCCGACCGCGGCGGCGCTTGCCTACGGCTTTGACAAGAAAAAAGAGGGGATGATAGTGGTATACGATCTCGGCGGCGGAACTTTCGACGTATCGGTGCTTGAGGTCGGAAACAACGTTATAGAGGTGAAATCCACAAACGGCGATACCCATCTCGGCGGAGATGATTTTGACAAGAGGGTTATCGATTACATCGTCTCCGAGTTCAAGAAGGATTCAGGAGTGGACCTTGGAGCGGACAAGATGGCGACCCAGAGGCTTAGGGAAGCCGCTGAGAAAGCCAAAGTCGAGCTTTCAAACACGGTTGAAACGGAAATCAACCTGCCGTTTATAACGGCTGACGCGAGCGGTCCAAAGCACCTCGTGATGAAAATAACGCGCTCCAAGTTCGAGCAGCTGATCGAAGATCTCATAAAAGGCACGCTAAGGCCCTGCGAGCAGGCTCTTAAGGACGCGGGGCTTCGCTCAGGCGAAATATCCGAGGTAATACTGGTAGGCGGATCGACAAGGATCCCGCTTGTGCAGAAAGTCGTGACGGACTTTTTCGGAAAGGACCCAAGCAAGGGGATAAACCCGGACGAGGTGGTTGCTCTGGGAGCCGCCATCCAGGCGGGCGTGCTCGGCGGAGACGTAACCGACATGCTTCTTCTCGACGTGGTTCCTCTCTCTCTTGGGATCGAGACCCTCGGAGGGGTCATGACCGCCATCATCGAGAGAAACACGACCATTCCCACCAAGAAAAGCCAAGTTTTCACCACCGCGGAGGACAGCCAGAGTTCGGTTGAAATACATGTGTTGCAGGGAGAAAGACAGATGGCGGCCGACAACAGGACGCTTGCCAGGTTCATTCTCTCGGGCATTCCCGCTGCGGCAAGGGGCATTCCGCAGATAGAGGTTACTTTCGACACTGACGCCGACGGAATACTCCATGTTTCAGCGAAGGATAACGCGACTCAGAAAGAGCAGAAAGTAAAGGTTGAGGCTTCAAGCGGGCTTGGAAGCGATGAGATCGATTCAATGGTCGACGAAGCCGAGAAAATGTCCGAGAAGGACAAGGAAAAAAGCGAGCAGGTTAAGAAGAGAAATCAGCTTGACGAGCTTGTCTACAGGACCGATAAAAGTTTCCAGGAACTTGGCGACGGCCTCTCTGATGAGGAGAAAAAGGAGCTTGAGCAGGCCCTTGAGGAAGGAAGGGAAGCGCTTAAATCCGATGATCCGGGCAAAATAGACCCCGCGACGGAAAGAATAACCGCTGTTTCTCACAAGCTTGCGGAACTGATGTACAAGAAACAGCAGGAGGAGGCTTCGCAGGGTGCCGGGGAGGGCGGAGGGGAAAGCCCTGAATCCGGACAGGGGAATTCTACCTCGGGCGATGACGTGATAGACGCCGAATTTACCGAACAGAAGTAATCGCAGGGGGTTACAAGTTCCGCCCGGTTTCCCGTAAGCGCAACTTTAACCCATCTGGACCGATAGAGGTGAACAAATCTGAAACGGCTTTTGTCAGCCTAATTATTAGTATGGTGAATCGAGAAGTGCCAACTTCAAGGAGAAATTAAGATGGAATCTTTTGTATTTGAGGCAAGTTGGGATGACGAGGCGAAGGTATCGTGGGTTTCAAAAACACCCATATCAGGATTAGTGACTGAAGCCGAAACTATAGATGAATTGGGAATTGTAGACTTGTTTACCCAAAGAATTATGGAACTACCAACTTAATCTGCTAATTCTTCTAGCAACTGTCTGAACTTCTTGTTGCTGATGCTGTTCTTCTCTCTGTTAAGTAACAATCTTCTACATTCAACGAAGTTTTCGTACGGCTTATCCCACAAGTATTCCGCACATACGGCATAAGTAACAACGGTGGGATTCTTTTCATCATTGAGCATCTGTTCCAGTGCTTTCCCTTCAAATCCCCACTCACTCCAAACCTTGTAAAAACACTGCCTTGTCAAGAGTTTTTCTTCTACACATTTCTTGTGGGTACCGGATATTTCACCCACCCATTCAAGTGTACCGTCTCCTTTTTTTACCCACTCTGCATTCGTTGATTCTGGAAAGACTACACTTGTAAAACAGAAAAAAAGTAGAAATGCAAAGACCACTTTGAAACCTATTCTCATGGGCACTTTTTCCTGCGTATGCGGGACTCTTTCAACTGCGAACGGTTCGGATTATAGCACGAGGACAGGGTCTAGGCAAAGAATTTTTAGTAGGTATACTTGGGGCTAAAGAGGGACTGGGAAACCCGATCCCTCTTTACTCTATTTGAAAAGGAGAACAAACGATAATGCCACAGACTGGAGAAATATGTGAGCAATCTGGATTTTATCGTGGTGATTGCGGTTGTACGCAGATTAAAATGGTGAAAGGAAATAGATTCCCTCCTTGTAGAGTATGCAACAGAGGTGTCAAATGGACTTTCGTAGGGCTTCGATAACATTTACAAGGTGATAGATTTGTAATCGTTGTGTGATCTAAGGGCTTCGGTGCTATATCCGCACAGAAACCCTATTATTATGTCTCTATATCTTTGGAGAATTTTGTTTCCACGTGCCCACTTGTAGGTATTCAGTACCCATAATTCTTTCGCAAATCCGTAAGTAACAAAGCCATCAGAGTCTTCTTGAACAAAGGGGATTACATCCGGGTAACAGGCAGACGTGTTTTCTAGTTGGGAAAGTAAACAGGAAGGGAAATCTTCACCAGTACTTTTCTGATTCCCGAAATGCTTGAAACGGAAATACCAAGAGTTCCTTACCGATCAAAGCAACTTCCTTTAGGGAATGTGCAACGGTCTAGACTTGGCAAACTATGCTCCAAAGCTGAAAAAGATTCTTCGAGAAAATGTCCGAGAAGGACAAGGAAGAAAGCGAGCAGGTTCTTTGAGATTTGGTGTTGCTTCCGGGGGTTTGGAGACTTTTAAAGGGTAGAAATTCAAGCTGGTTTGTGTTACACTGTTTACTAATAAGGTCGTTCTTCTCCTGTGTTGTAAAGTGTTGTAGTCGCTTATCTTATGACACAAACAGCGGCTTTTTCTATATCACTTTATGAGAAATTTCGGGCTAGGGATGATATTGACGCAATAGGTCCAAAGAGGAAAAAAGTAGGTATATTTACAACCATACTTTGGCACGGGCAAGGATCACTTAGCATAGGATTGTAACATGGCCGACAGATCTGGGATCGAATGGACTGACGCGACATGGAATCCGGTGACGGGTTGCACCAAAATCACACGTGGTTGCGAGAACTGCTACGCGGCGCGCTTTGCCGAACGATGGCGTGGAGTCAAGGGCCATCCCTACGAACAAGGCTTCGACCTGCGTTTATGGCCATCGCGGCTTGATCAGCCATCACGATGGCGAAAATCTCGTATGATTTTTGTCAATTCGATGAGTGATTTGTTTCATAAACGCGTGCCGCGCCGGTTCATTGACGAAGTTTTCCAGCAGATGGAAAATGTGGATCACCACATCTATCAGATATTGACGAAGCGGAGTTCACTCATGCGGGATTATCTGAAGCGCAGGTACTCAGATGGTGCGGTTCCGGAGCATATCTGGTGCGGTGTTTCAGTGGAAGACCAAACGGCTACGGCCAGAATTCTGCATCTTCAAACTACACCGGCTACGGTTCGTTTTTTATCTGTTGAGCCGCTGTTAGGTCCACTAGGTGACATTGACTTGGAAGGGATTTCATGGGTTATTGTCGGCGGAGAAAGCGGTCCAAATGCTCGTTATTTGCATCTTGATTGGGTTTGCGACATCCGTGACCAATGTGCATCCACAGGCGTACCATTCTTCTTCAAGCAGTGGGGAGGGCGAACGCCCAAGGCTGGTGGTCGCGAGCTTGAAGGGGTGGAACATAACGCTATGCCTAACTATTAAACGGAGGAATTATTCGTGTCTTCTTTCAAGTGGCATCCTAATGAGCCACCGCCTCAGATTGAAACACATAGCAAGGCGAAACTGGATGTGTTGCGCAGATACATTCAGGAGTATTTCGACAGGTTGAATGCCAAGCCACAACGGGAGGAATTCAAGCTTGATCTAGTCGATGGTTTTGCCGGAGGCGGCACATTTCGTGATGGAAATACTGACCTCTCGGGTACGCCGTTGGTCATGTTAGAGGAAGCGGAAAAAGCGGAGAAGCGTTTAAACAAGAAGCGAAAAAAGCGACTACATATTAATTGTAAATTCTATTTCGTTGACAAGGAGAGAGCTCACACAGATCACCTTAAAAAAGTTCTCAAGGAACGCGAATATAGGGTTGATGAAGACAAAATTGTTGTCCGAAACGGTCTTTTCGAGAATGAAATCGAAGCTATTCTTCGTTCAATTAAACAAAGACAGCCTCGTGCTGGACGTGCAATTTTTCTTCTCGACCAGACCGGTTTCTCTCAGGTGGAATTGTTGCTCGTCTCTAGGATTTTAAATGAGTTGCCAGCGGCAGAAGTTATACTTACATTTGCTGCGGAGACACTTGTCAATCATCTCGCAACAACACCTGAGATAGTCAAGGCGGTTTCACCGCTGCAACTGACTGAATCACAGATAGGCGACCTGATACAATATAAGGAAGGGGCTGGCGGAATGGCCTTAGTTCAGAGGACATTGCGCAATCATATACGCTTAATGACCGGGGCGGAATATGACACTCCATTTTTCATTCGCCCTGCAATATCTCGCCGCGCATTGTGGTTTCTCCATCTGTCAAGACATCCTACCGCGCGAGATGTCATGATTCGACTGCATTGGGATACTCAAAACAGGTTTGAGCATTATGGTCCCGGTGACTTCGGTATGTTGGGATGGGACGCATTAAGAGACTCCTCAAGTTTGCCTTTGTTTCAATTCGGTGATCTTGACCAGACACAGATGCGAAACCAGCTTCTGAACTCACTTCCAAGGAAGTTATTCAGCTTGGTATCTGAAGAGCCTGTTACCGTAGACGCGATGCGGCATATATTTGCAAATCAGACTGCCGCTCGATTTTCCGATCTTGATGAGATTATCCTTCAACTTGTTAGAGAAGAGGAGTTTCAAATTCTAGATCCAGAAGGCAAGGCGCGTTCGCGTTCACTAAAGCGTTTGAAGCCTACGGATCGAATCGGGCTGCCTCCAACCTTATTGTTTCCGGGGTTTTCCCGCAGGTGATGAATTTCCTTTTTGGTAACTGGCCCAGACCGAACTTCCAGACGGAAATCACTTCCTTGTCAGTGCCACGCTCTGCCCGCCATCTACTTGCTCTTCTCTCAAAAGTACGCTTCACTCTGGGGTCAGCTTCTCTTCACCCGTGCAAGCGACTCAATTAATTTACGCGAACGCCCAGCAATTAACGAACTCTGGTTATATATAATCTCATTAATTCTTCGAATTGTATGATCTCCTGTGATTTCAGCTAGACTCTCCTTTTCCCTAGGATGAGAGTCATGGTGTGTGACAGTTATATCGTGCGCGATTGGAAGATGCCATTCAGCTCCTGGATCAGAAAGTTTGTGATAGAGCCTTGCTGTGGGATTACTTCCGATAATAAAACTCTTGTTCGGTTTACGAATTATTCCGATAATGAGACCTCTGCTCTGAAGAATTTGAAATATCTTGCTTTCGGGAGTTAATCTGGCTACCGCAGTTGCCCTAAGGTTGTGTTTTGTTCCGTCTATTTGTTTGGGATCATTCGCTTTCTTGATTTCTTCTTCCGTCGGTGGTCCATACTCTTTTTCATGCTCGGCTATAAGCTCGGGAATCCAATCAAGGTATTTATTCACAATTGGATCAAGGACATCCGGTGTACGAAAGGATTGAATCAGGAAAAATACATCCCATATATTTTTTTCATCAGGAGTTAATTTAGGCAGTCTACCAGATCGGGCCGAGTTGATTATTTTTTTGGTTACGGGTGCAGCTTTTGACTCCAATTTAGACAGAGAGTCTTCAACTGAAACATTCTCCTCCTCGTGACCATCATATTGGGTGTAGAGTTCATCCTCTACGAAGAGTTTCTTTGGAGTTCTGCTTTTAACAACTCTCTCATGGGGCTTAATAACGGTTCCTTCAGAGGAACCTAAAATGCAGAAATGTAGTTTGTTGTCGTTATCTGTAAATTCTCGTAACAACAGTTGTGGCACGTAATGGTGCCGTTTCGGTCGGTTCTCGGATTTGCTCATTAGATTCACCTATTGGCAATGCTTCATGCCATTACAAAGGGATAATTCCCAAAATTTTAGTCGGCGACTTGCTGAGCACTATCGAGACCTCTTCACCATTAGTTAGTTATTTTCCCAGAAATACTAAAGTTCCCGGACCTCTTCATAAACTTTCTTCAGATGTTCATCAGATAAGTCCATAATAGGTTCATACATAAATGAATTGAGGTGAATATTCTCCGGCGTCATAAGAACAACCTTGTCTATAGATGAAATAGCATCGCCGTCGTTCGGGTATTTCTCCTTAAACCTGCTCAAAAGCTTTGTTGTTTGAGATTCGTGAATTTCCGCCACGAAATTTGGTTCGTTGATTCGGGTAATCATGTATTGTTCCGCCTTCAGTCTAGCCGCGATAGAGAGAACTATCTTGTTCTCCAAGTTTATACCCCCCTCGGCAACTAGACATGCATCGGCTTCTTGAAAAATGAGATCAAGAACTTTTCCAGTCCCGCCATTTGCGGGTTTGATTTTGGAACTGAACAGGTTTCGATAAATCTCAAAGAGATCGGCCTCTGTCAGACTGTTCGTATCGGTTTTTATATGAAGCAGGGAAGTGAGTTTCTTGAAGTGTTCCGAATCTTCTCCAACGGTATACTCTACGAGGTTCCGCATGAATGGTATTGACGCAATCCGCTTTCTTGGGTTGGAGGCAAAGTCCGGTTTCCAATCCTTCACGAAAACATTCTTTATCCCCGTCGCAGGTTCGATTTTAATCCCATCCTCGTTGCGTTTAGCCAAGAAGCAGGAACCGTAGTTAACAAAGCGGCTCTGGACTGTCCGGAAAAAATCAAAATTGTGCGTCAAAATCAATTGGCGGAAATTCTTCTTTTCCGAAATATCCTTCAGGTACTGAATTATTGCGTACTTGTTTCTGTAATCAAACGAATCCGCAATATCATCAATAATCATTATAGTTTTCTGTCCAGAACTAATTCGTACTTGAATCTCGAATATGATGTTCAGGATATAGAAAGCTTTTTTTTCTCCAGTGCTAAGTACTTCAAGAAGGCTGTCTCTTTCTAAATCTTTACGCTCTTCACCATCTTTGAATGTAAAACCGAGCTTAAGAATCTTCTCCTCTCCGAGCGTGACGGGGATTTTGTTCTTCACGACCAATTCAAAAGGGACAAAAAAACGTGTGTTAAAAATCTCAATAACCTTCTCCCACTCAGTTCGTTCCCGTCCAGCCACTTCTTCTATTTCTTTTTTCTTTTTGGCTGCACCCCGGATTTCCTCAACCAGTTTTTTGAATAGCTCCTTGTTTACACCCAAATAGCTCTTCCAGACATTGTCTTTGAACTCAGTTATATTGGCCAACGCTGGAAGAATTTCCTCATTTTCCGAAATATAGCTCTGAAATCCTCGCATACCCGCATTCTTTATTAGCAACTTTTCGAGCCCTTGGAATACTTTCCGCAATCCAGGGTCGGAGGATATCTCCTCCTTCTCTTTCTGAATCAGTTGCTCAAGCTGTTCGCTCGATTCTACTTCCATCGGATCTTGGGCATTGAGACTGACGGTATGTTTAGCTTTGAAAAATCCGTTATCAGCAAGAGTTTTCGCAATGACTGAAGCATTGTAATAGGTGAAAACCCCTCTTTTGAAGTAAGTCGAACGATCGATTAGTTCATTGTATCTCTTTATATAATCCTCAATGGTATCTTTAGCTCCTCCAGTGTTTAGAAACTCGAGAACTCTATTATCAAAGACCACATCATAGCGAATGTCTGCAAAAGGAAAGCTTGTTTCAGACATTACTTCCTCATATATACCAGAGATAGCACGCGTAAACTTGTCTTCTAAGGCAGTAAACGTTAAGGAGATCTCTTTTTCCAAGTTCTTCTTAGATCCAGATTGTTGCTTCATCGCATCCAGAAATTGCCTCTTCGCGTCTTCTACACTGGAGTTGAGTTCCTCATATTTTTTGCGAAGCTGGGCATTGACTAAGAGTGTAGACGTCTTCTCGGTACTACCTAGGTCCTCATCATAAGGTCGAACGACCAAGATCGATGCGGGCTCCAAGGAAACGTCTTTCTCATCGGTTATAAGACATTTCGTATCTCTATCTGGAAATACCAGATCAGCAGATTCCTTACCTTCGCTTATATCCTGAAATGTCTTGGCGAGGGAGGATTTCATTGCTCCGTTTGGAGCGTATACAGCGACGGCCGGACAATGGTTAAAACTGAATTGCTTTTCCAGTCGACGGATACCGTAACAGTGTTCCAGATCCAACTTCAAAGTTCGCATTAATCTCCTCCCTACCTATAGACTGAGCTATCATAAGATATCCGATCACTCCGACTGTGTAGCCATTTTCCACTTGTTTCTGACCTTATATTAAGATTTGACAGATAGTGCTCGGAATCTTTCGCAAATTAAGAAATGAAGAAGGCGGCATTTCTTTATACATCCGGTTAAATAAAACGTGGATTTACAAACTATTTAACAGGAGGAAACACCGCCATGAGAGATTATACAGCGAAGGGCCCTAAAAAAAAGGTAATTCAGATAAACGAGAAGGAACTGCAGCAACACCTCAGCCCCCTTGTCACGGATACAGTACAGGAAGTTCTGAATCAGGTTCTCGACGCGGAAGCGGACGAGATGGTCGGGGCGGCTCGATACGAACGAAGCGCCGATCGCCAGGATTATCGTTACGGGAGCTACACAAGGAAGCTCCAAACCAAGGCAGGAGAAGTTGAGCTGAATATACCCAAGCTTCGGGAGCAGACGTTTCAGATGGCCATAATAGAGCGTTACAGGCGACGGGAGTCATCGATAAAAGAAGTTTTGGTGGAGATGTATCTTGCGGGAGTGTCGACGCGTCGGGTGGCGGATATCACCGAGGCGCTGTGGGACACGCGGGTGAGTTCGGCTACCGTATCGAAGCTTAACCAAAGCGTGTACGAGCACATAGAGAAGTGGAGAAACAGGTCGATAGAAGGAGAGTTTCCGTATGTATATCTTGACGGGGTGAGTCTCAAGGCAGGGGTGTGTAGATGAGACGCTCACGTACTACGGGTTTCCGTCGTCGCACTGGCGGAGGATCCGGACGAACAATTCTATGGAGAGGATAATCAGGGAGATCAGGCGAAGATCCAGGGTGGTGGGAGCTTTCCCTGACGGGCAAAGCGCGTTGATGTTGTGTGCGGCGAGGTTAAGGCATGTATCGGGGACGAAGTGGGGGAGCAGGAGATATCTGGATATGGAGTTGTTAAGGGAAATGGACAGAAAGGAGGGAGTTAAGGTAGGGTGATTGACAAAGCAGTATCTGGAATTTCTCAAGATCTGAGATCTCAGATACTACTTGTTGGTAACCCTGAATTGATCCAGTTTCGGTAGTGATTTCACTATTTTCATGGTTTCGAGACTCACCGTGATTATACGTCGAAACAGATCCAGAGGATAAGCTGCTGAGTTTACTGTTTCTTTTGCGTATAGGTTTGCGTTGTTTACAATACCGCTGTCTTTGTCAGTTCTCACACCTTGTCTTTCCATCACCCACTCAAGCGCCGGTTTTCCGTTGACCATATACTCGTAGGTTTCCAGCGGAATACCCGTCATGGTGATTTTATGATTGTAGGCCACGGTAGTTCGATCCTTATTTTTGCCGCTGCCGCCAAATTTCATTTTTTCTACCCTGAAGTTTTCGGGGTTAGGTTGCATAGAGTATGGATCACCTTCTTTGAAGTTAACGGGGTAGGGTTCTATTCTTTCGTAATCTACGTGTATATCCGCTAGTTCACGACCTGCATTGGAAAATGCCCAGAAATCCTTGGATTTTTTCACGCAAGGGATTCGCGGCAGTTGCTTGCTTAGATTATTGGCGTAACTCTTGCGGTAATCTTCTGAGTGAAACAGGCCATAGATGTAATAAAACACGTCTTCTTTGGAGATTCTTTCTTCTGGATAAGCTTTTTGAAAGTGCTCTAGACCTGTGTCACTTATCCCGTCTTTTTCAACATAATCATCTTCGGTGCGCTGGGTTTTATATAGTTCTCCATTAAGGTTTTCGGTTTTTTCATAAAGCTTGAGAGGAAAGCATTGACTGTCTCCTACCATATGTAAGTCGGGCAAATGATCTGTCATCAAAACGGAGAAACCACTTTTTTGACCGACACTTGTCATTACAATCACTCGGTTTCTCACTTCAGGCTTCGGAAAAATACTGGGCATTTGAAAAACCCTTTTATTCATATCTCGGCTGAAGTAGGTCCATTGCTTGAAAAACGGACGGTACATAGATGGATAAACACACTCAGCAAAATAGCAATGTTTTTTCCTTTTGATTAGATTCCATTTAAGTCCGTCTGTCCAACTAATCTGACTTTTGTCAGTATCGATAAGATCATCAATGTTAGTTCTTGTTAGTTCTGAGGAAAATAAACGGTCAATTTCACTATTGTAAAACGAGATCATGGATTCCATATTCCTCGTCAAAGTTTCCTTAGAACTGTTGTAACACCATGCGTCACGACTTGTTCCCAACCCAGCTGAATAATTTTCAAAAATCGTTGCTGAAGATTTGTCTTTCTTGTTTCCAATAGCAATGAATTCACCAAAACTCTTATCCCTCTGTTCAATCCAGTCGTTATGTTCGTCGGGTGTAATCGCTTTCCAGTTATTTGCTTTCTTGATACCTGAAATACTTTTGAATTCTTTTATATGTGCGAGTTTTTCTTCTCTTGAGAGGTAATTGCCAATATCGTGGTAATAGATTCTTCCGAGTTTCTTTTTTGCGGGATTTTTAACTGCAATTGTGATCGCTATAGCTTCCCTGCTACCTTCTCCAAACACATTTCCACTTTCCTTTCGTCTCTGTTCACCCGAAGTTCTAGCATCTCCCCTCAAATTAAAAACATGGACACTACTAAATTCATCTGCAAGACATTTACGAAGACCATCCATAGACCTAGCTGTGATAAAGGTTGAGCTGCTCACATAAGCCAGAACCCCACAACTACCTAAACGATCTGATCCCCATCGAAAAGCTCTGACGAAAGAATTATAAAGTGAGTTTTTTGCTGTAGCGTCCGTATTTGCTACGTAGGTTGATCTAATACTTTTATCAAGACTTTTATACGAGACTTTTTTAAGATTGTCCCCCTCATCTCTTTGAGATCCTCTGTATGGTGGGTTTGCCATTATGACACGTATATCTTCAAGCTTTTTCTGTTTAATTCGACGATCACTGTTATTGACCAGTATTTCGCTGATCATATCATCTTTTTCGTAAAGCTGGAACGTATCTGTAAGGCATATTCCTTCAAACGGTTCATATTTTCCCCCAGCAAGAGCATGATAAGCGGCTTCGATGTTGATTGCGGCTATATAATAGGCAAGAAGCACTATCTCGTTCGCATGGAGTTCGTTTTTGTATTTGTGCTCAAGTTCTTGCGGCTTTATTAGTCCGCTTTGCAGAAGACGAGTTATAAATGTCCCAGTACCGACAAAAGGGTCCAGTATATGAACTCCTTTACTGCCAAGGGTCTGTCCAAACTCTGATTGGAGTACATCGTTAACGGAATTAACAATGAAATCGACAATTTCAACCGGCGTGTAGACGATACCGAGTTTCTGCGTCATACCCGGAAACGCGTTTTTGAAAAACTTCTCGTAAAGCTGAATTATGATCTGTTGCTTTGCCCCATCGTTGTCAATGCCGGAAGCTCTCATTCTGACGCTCGCGTAAAATTTGTCGAGGCTCTCAGTTTCGTTATCAAGGTTGTGCGCTTGAAGAGCATCCAAAACCCCTTGCATTGCTATTGAGACCGGGTTCTGTTGAGAAAAACTGTAACCTTCAAACAGCGCGTCGAACACGGGTTTTGTGATCAGATGCTGAGACAGCATCTCAATCGCGTCTGATTCGCTGATGCTTTCATTCAGGTCATCACGAACTTCTTCAAGAAATTTATCAAAGGTTTTCCTTTCTTCCGTATCCGGTTTTTTCAGAATAGCCCCAATCCGCGTAATATGGGTTTGAGCGATCTTTGCTACATCGCCCGCCCAGTCTTCCCAGTATTCCCGGGTTCCGCATTTCTGAACGATCTTTGCCAGTACGGCCTTGTTGAAATCGTCAAGCTCAAAAGACAGTTGTTCGGGTGGTGTAACAGGGACAGCGTGATTTTCCCGCTGCTCATCCCCGGATACACTGCCTGAACCGATATCGTTTCTCTTGGGGGTTTGTATGGATCTTTGCGGGAGATTTCCTACGACGGCGATTATTTCCATACGGTCGCTTACGTCAACTCCCAGATCAATCTTGTTGATCATTGAGTCAAACCGGTCGTCATGGGCTCGAAGAGCGTTAAGTATCTGCCAGACCGTTTTGTATTTCTCGTTGTTGTTAAGGGCTTGTGATGGAGGTATACCCGCAGGTATGCCGATAGGGAGTATGACGTACCCCATATTCTTGCCGGGAGCCCGGCGCATTACTCGGCCCACGGACTGGACTACGTCGATTTGAGATTTGCGTGGATGCATGAAAAGGATAGCGTCCAAAGCGGGCACATCCACGCCTTCGGAAAGACATCTGGCATTGCTCAGAATACGGCATGTATTTTGGTCCACCCCCCCCCCGATTTTTCGGCGCTCAGCCAATCAAGAAGCCTTCCGCGCTCCTTCGCGTTAAAGGTTCCGTCCACGTGCTCTACCTCGCATCTGAGCGTCGCGCCATTTCCCTGTTTCTGTTCTTCCAGATATTCTGAAACCACCTCGGCAAATTCTTTTTTGATTAGTTCTGAGCTTTTTATGCTTTTACAGAACGCAACGGCTTGGCTCATAGGTTCTGTGTCGGCGAGCAGATCTTCTTTGAGGTCGAGCTTGGCCAGAGCCCGATAGCACCCGATGATTTTCGTTACGTCATCCAGAACGAGCTGGGAATCGGTGTCGGTCAGGCGTTTCTGTACGCTTTCGCTTACCACCCCTTCGTCCATGGCCAGCACGATAACCTTATAATCGGTGAGGAGGTTATTCTCCACCGCGTATGAAAAGCTGACTTCGTGGAACGTTTCTCCGTAGAGTTCGGGGTCGTCCATGGAGCATAGGACCGCATCCGCTTCTTTGGCCTTTGTTTTTACCGAGTCGTGGAAAATACGGGGCGTAGCGGTCATGTAGAGGCGCTTTTTTCCTTTTATGAAATCCTGATAGTGAACCTTGACGAAATTGGATTCATCTTTATTGGCCAAAGTAGCACCGGTGGTGCGATGCGCTTCGTCACAGACAATCAGATCAAACTCGGGGAGTCCGTAGTCCGCCTGCGCTTTGAAAATAACCTGTATTGAATGATAGGTAGAGAAAACAACGTTCATCCTGTCCTCGCTGCAAGCACGGGAAAATTCCTCTCCAAGTTTTTCTGCGTTGGTTGTGGCAGGATACGCAAGATCGTGAATGTTTATATCCGACAGGTCGTCTCTGGCTTTGCGTTTTCCGACATGAACATCGGAGCAGACGGCAAAAGACCTCAACTCCAGTTCCGCGTCATGGGTCCACTTGCGGATTGTCTGGGACATGAGGGAAAGCGAGGGGACAAGATATAAAACGCACCCGCCTTTTCCGACTATCTGCTCGGCAATCCTGAGGCTTGTCAGGGTTTTCCCCGTGCCGCACGCCATAAGCAGCTTGCCGCGGTCAGTTTCCCCGAATTTTTTTTCCACGGCCTTCAAGGCTTCCCGCTGATGCTTGTAAAGATGCTTTCCCTCCAGCAGCTTAATCTTGTTGTCTCTCGCGTATGTTTCCCAGTCTAACGGACTCAGCTCAAGGTCTCTCAGAGACAAACGTGTAACAGGAACAGTCTGGCCTTTGAGTGCATCCTCTGCATGGTTGCTCCACTCAACTGCGGTCGAGTCGACAATAAGACGCATCTTAAAAGACTTCTTCCCCGAAGCAGTAAAAAAAGAGTCAATATCTTTTTTCTGTATCTTGTAATTCTCTTGGTAGAACTTGCACTGAATGGCGCAGTGGCCTTCCTCACGGGCAAGCTTCGCGACAAGATCAATCCCAGTGTCGGTTTCATTCAGATCTTGTGATCGTGCCCATCCTGCGTATGTCCATACCTGACTGAACAGGTCTGTGTACAAGGGATCGTTCTCAAGAAAATTCTTTACCAGGAGTTCAAAATATTCTCCCTTCTCACGCTCTGTTCTGGAGTTTTTGCGATATCTGTCAAGAAGTTTCTGCAGTGCAGAGATCATAGCCTAACCTGTAAAGTTCAACAGTTTTGAAAGTATCCTCCAGTTTCTTGTTTCGCAAGAAACTGCCCGGAAGGATGTTCGTTTTTCTGCTACTTCTCTGAATAATTTTACCAGACCACGTATTGATTGTCTTATTCATCAGAAGAGAACCCAAAAACAGGACAGCGTCTTAAGTGTATTCCTGCAGTAGAGTAAAACCAGATACTCGAGGTTCATTATGAGACGTAAAAGGCGTAATCATTCACCGGGGTTCAAGGCTAAGATAGCCCCGGCGGCAATCAGAGAAGACAAAACGGTTGCTGGGCTTGCCCGGCAGTATGATGTGCAGCCCAACCAGATTGCCGAGTGGAAGAAACAGTTGTTGGAGGGTGCCGAGAGTGTCTACTAGAGCGCCCGGGATAAAAAGGGTTCAGAACAGGCTCATAAGAGCGGGCGCGAAGAAAAAAGCTTGTGGATCACAATCACGATCTGAGCGTGGTAAGACAGTGCAAGCTGTTGGAGGTAAACCGCTCAAGTGTCTATTATTGTCCCAAGGTGTTATCGCGGGAGAATGGGAAACTGATGAGGCTTATCGATGAGATATATCTTGAGTACCCATTCAAGGGTCCCCGAAGGTTGCGGGACGTGCTTTTGGCAAGGCATGGCATCTGCGTGAATCGTAAGCGGGTGGCCAGGTTATACGGCTGCTGGGGCTTGCGGCATTACATCCCGGGCCCAAGACAACCCACAGAGGGAAGGGACATAAGATATATCCTTATCTGCTTGGAGGAATGGACATAGAGCGTGTAAACCAGGTGTGGGCAACTGATGTGACCTTATATTCCTATGTCCAGGGGGTTTGTGTACTTAGTGGCTGTCATGGACTGGCACTCAAGGAAGGTGCTGAGCTGGAGGGTGTCGAACACTAGGGTGTGAAGATTGCGAGCAACTAGTTGTTCTTCTGGTGAAAAACAGAGTCGGAGGTTAGGCACAAGCCACATGATCTAGTTGAAATTGAAGATCCTTGCGTACTTTAGCTGAACCGATGGATTGAACACTTATTTAGGTTCCCAAGGTTGCTTGTCCTTCTCCGGTTTTTGGGGTCCACTTCTTAGCTTCTACTGTTGCTCTATTCAGTAAAACTGATCCATCTATTAACTAGTCGGTAATTATCAAATTGAAAGAATCAGAATGTATAAACCTGCAGTGGTTAGTGCAGTGACTATACTTGATCTGCGACTGTAAAGAATTGCCCTGAACACGTTACTCAATTCCGGTCTTAGAATTAATTGTGTTTTTGCGGTTGCTTTATCATACCGATTTAGTATCTTATTGTCTCATGATAGACCATAACCATTTCGCAAATGAGCTTCTTCGTATCATTCAGGGGGCTTTACGTCTCGATATTGATAAAGTTAGGAATTATACTGATTTCTTGGCCGACAATCTTGAGAAGGAGGGGGAAGAAACCTTGGCCAAGCGTTTGCGAAAACTGCTTGAGGAATCTGACCGCCAAATTCGTCCAACCGATGCTGAATTTGCAAATTTTCCTCCGGTAGACGGCGAAAGCCGATTTCACTTGGTTGAACTTGTTGATTGCCCAAAAGAACCTCCGCTTATACTGGCAGATGAACAGTGGGAAATTGTGCATGAATTTGCCAGCGTAGCCAAGAGCTATGCGCAAATTGACAATCGGGGTTACGATGCTTCTCTCAGCCTTGTTGTGCATGGGTCTCCCGGAACGGGTAAAAACCGACTTGTCCGATACTTGGCGCGAGAACTCGGCCTCGATCTGTACATCGCGCGCCTTGACGGTTTGATTTCTTCTTACCTTGGGAGCACAGCGAAGAATATCCGCGCTATTTTTGAATTCGCAGCTAAGCGTCCATGTGTGCTTTTTCTGGATGAGTTTGATGCAATCGCGAAGTTGAGAGGGGACTCTCAGGAACTTGGTGAGTTGAAGCGAGTCGTAAACAGCTTTATCCAGAACCTCGATACTATCGGACGACAATCAATTGTTGTGGCAGCTACCAATCACGAGGAACTTCTGGATGCGGCAATCTGGAGGCGTTTTAGCTACAGGATTGAACTAACTCTTCCAGACGAGCAGATGCGCCACCGTATGTGGGTAAATTTCAGCCGACCTATTGAATTCACGAAACGTGAACTGGAACTGCTTGTTGATTTGTCAGATGGATTCTCCGGTTCTGACATCCACGATGTGTGTGTTCGGTTAAACAGGTACGGGTTAAGTTCCAATAAACCTCCAAGCTTCAATAGAGCCTTTTTAACTATACAGAACATGTCAATAGGGGAAGTGACGAAGAACCGGATCGCGTCGCAGACACGTGGAGTCAAGCCCGAAGAAGCGGCGTATATACTGAGAACCAGAAATCCACGATTGTACACCCTCTCGGCATTAGCGCATATCCTGGGTGTTTCAAAGGCAAAAGTGCATCGCTGGACATTAAAAAGGAGAAGTTAGACATGAATGAGAAACTGCTGCCTATAAAACTCATTATGCCCAAGCAGGGAAGTGAACGACGCATACCGGGTGGTCGCGGCCCTAAAAAGCCATTTCGTCCGATTGATTCCACCTACAGGAACCGATTGTCCAATCAGATTAGGGCAATCCGTAAAAGTTTGCCAAAACAAATTAAAAATGTCGGTGCTGCTCCTGTCCGGGTTTCTCTGATTCCCCAAGCTATAGCTAAGACACACCGTCCCGAAAAACTGTTTTCAGAGAGCACCTGTCCGATCATTGGCGCGGGTGGTCTTGGAGAATTGTTTATTAAGGCAACGCCTGCCGGACTTGATGAGTTGGACAACATTGTAGAGGAAGGCGATTCTGATCAACTTGTTAAGGAGCTATCTTCTGTGCAGAGCATTGAACCCGTTACTCCGAATTCTCGTCTTGGAAACACATCCACGAGGGAGTTGCTACAAAACAGTCCACGCGGAGAAAACGGGTTTATAGTGCGAGTTCGTCTGTTTGATTTTGGCCGAGATGGGGACCAGGAAAAGTTAATGGCTGATTTTAAGCAGACATGTAGAAAACGCCGTATTGCAATTACCCAAGACGGTTATTCTTTAAATAGCTTCATCTACGCGGCTGAATGCAGAAATACAAACGATGTTAAGAGTATTGCTGATGTAGTGGGAGTTCGTTCAATTCACTATATGCCGTTGATTCAAACCGTACGTCCTAATATCTCCAATACTGAGAAGTTACCTCTTCTAATCGACCGTACCGAATACTCTGAAGATGTCCCGGTGGTAGTGGTAGTTGACAGTGGGATTTCAGATGAATTGCCTGTATTGGAAAGCTGGGTGCTTGGTCGCGAATCATCTGTAGCGCCACCGTATCAAAATACTGACCACGGAACATTTGTTGCCAGTTTGATTTGTTGGGGTCATATACTGAATCCGACTTTAAAGGGACTAAATTCTGACCCATGTGGGGTTTTTGACCTGCAAATCATTCCGAACAGCGACCCTGAAAAAGGAGACGTGGAGTCTTTACTCGAATCTGAGTTTTTATGGTCTCTGGAGAAATCGCTCAAACAGTGGGCGAACAAATACAAAGTATGGAATTTGTCACTTAACACGGATGCAGTTTGTTTGATTGACGAATTCTCGCCACTTGCGGAAGAACTTGATAATCTGCAGGAAAAGTATCAGGTATCGTTCGTTATCAGCGCGGGAAACTATATATCTCGACCACTTCTGGATTACCCTAGAACTCAGGAACAGGAAGAAAAGGGCCGTATAACTTCGCCAGCTGATAGCGTGCTTGGCATAACTGTTGGTGCCATCTCCCATGTTGATCACAAGAAATCGGGGGTGATTAAAAACCATCCCTCTGCGTTTTCCCGTAACGGTAGTGGGCCAAACTATGTGATTAAACCCGATCTTGTTCATTACGGAGGGGCGTGTTCCACTGACCTGTCGCACATAGCCGGGATTCATTCAATTAATGGCAGGAAATCTGTCGAAGTTTTCGGAACCAGTTTTTCGGCTCCGCTCGTATCGCGAACATTGGCACAGATATATCATTATGTAACTCCTTCTCCTTCTCCGGTGTTGGCAAGAGCTCTGCTTACACATCACTCGCGCGATCCGCGAACGGATGACCGAGTTCCTGACGGGGAGGAAAAATGCTTCGGATTCGGCCGGCCCGCGCCGGTTCCGTACTGTCTAGAGTGCATGCCATATTCGTCAACGCTTGTATTTGAAGATGTGCTCCGCCCAGGCTACTTTCTTGAATGGAACAATTTTCCCTATCCGCCATCTCTGAAGCGCGACGGTCGTTATTATGGCGAAATATGGATGACTGTAGCTTTTGTGCCAGCGAGAGGGGCCCGCTGGGGGACCGAATATTGCGAAACTCATATTGATGCAAGTCTTGGAGTTTATTACGAACAAGTTTCACGCGAAACTGGAGAAGTCAAAACAAAATTCCGTGGACTGGTACCACCTGAGCACAAAAACCCAGGCCTTCTTTATGAGTCGTCTCAAGTTGCTCAGTTACGCAAGTGGGCGCCTGTTCGAACCTACCATGGCAAAATGGGTGATAAAGGCGAAAGAGGGTTGCAATGGAGACTAAAGCTAAGGTTGTTGACGCGTCACGGTATAGATAACGAGGAAACTTTCAAACCCCAGCCGTTTTCTTTGATCATAACTGTTGCGGACCCACAGAAAAAGGCCCCTGTCTATGATGAAATGTCTCGAATGGTACGGAATCGTTTTCAATCTGAGAATCTTACAATCAGAGTTCCTGCGCGTATTAGAGCGCGAGGGTAAGGATGAGATTACTGCGTAGCAAGATGGACTGTCTAAGAGAGCTAGGAAAAGTTAAGAAGGATATTGGCTTTGAACCTATCAAATAATCTTATGGCGATATTCTTGGACGGACCCCAGGTTGGCTCAGCGGGGGGTTTTGTAACGTTATTGATTCTTTAGCAGACGAAAAAAGTTCTAGCGAAGTTTATTTGATTGAATTTATGAATTTGGAAATTCCGCGGGAAGTAAGCATATGGAAATCAGCCTTAATTTTACTAACTATAAACCAGGATTTTTAATTTGTACGATTGGAATACTCTGGCTTCTTTGTTATTGGGCATTGTCCTTTCTTTGGCAGCATGGGGTTTTTCAAGGAATTGCTCCAACTCTGCTTGTCGCATCTTTCTTGGGATTTTATGACAAGCTGTTATGGAAATTCCCTGTGTTTAGTCTTCTTGTAAAAGTCCCTGATTTAAACGGAGAGTATGAAGGTACAGTTGAATATCACTGGGACGATAAAAACCAAAACAAAACCTGTAATCTCCAAATTCGACAGACGGCTTCTTTCATTAAAGTAAAGTGTTCTTTTCAAAAAGAAGGGGAGAACGAGACTTCATCTGAAAGCAAGAAAGCTTTTTTTGATACTGATGAGGTAGGCGGCTGCTCCCTCTATTTTTACTATCAGAATAGAGGTTCTTGCAAGGATGGCGATACGTTGGACCAGCATGATGGAATGACAATTCTTCAGGTGATCGAGGAGGGTAAAGATATAAAACTAGAAGGTTCTTATTTTACGAATCGCAACCCACAGACAAAGGGGCGAATTAAAGTTTCAAAAATCATTTTACCGGAGGTAAACAAATGAATACCCACAAATTATTTGAGAAGTTCAATGGGGTTATAAGATTGACTGACTCAAAGAGAGAAAAGTTAAAAACCAGCCGTAAAGCGTTAAGAGATAAGATAAACAAATTTTTCGAAGAAAAGCGTTTGAAAAAACCTGAATTCCATCCTCAAGGCTCTTTTCCGTTACAAACCAATCTTAACCCTATCAGAGCGGAGGAAGACGGGGTTATCAAGGAAAAGTATGATATGGATGATGGAGTTTATTTTATCAGCCCTGAATCAGATCGGAAGACCCCTGAGACTTACCATTACCGCATAAAAGATGCGGTTGAAGGGCATGCGTCGGACGTAATTGATAAAAACACTTGCGTAAGAGTTGTTTTTGCTGACGGACACCACATCGATTTGCCCGCTTACTGGCTGGAAGATGGAGACAGTGTTCCGCAGTTGGCCCACAAGTCGGAAGGTTTTATAGATAGTGACCCAGTAGAATTCATGGACTGGGTTAGGGAAAAAATATCTGAAACGAACTCTACTGGGCAATTGAGGAGAATTATTCGTTACTTAAAAGCGTGGAAAGACTATCGGGAAAACAAGAATTCGAGTCTCAAACTTCCTTCCGGTTTTATTCTTACCATTTTGGCTTGTAATCATTACAAGCCAAGTGACCGAGACGACTTGGCTTTATGCGATACCGTCGAGAGTATCAGGAATGAATTGGATTGGAACTTTGTGTGCTACCGTCCCACAACTCCTGAAGGTGAAGAGTTGTTAGGAAAATACGACTCGGAGAAAGTTCTGCGGGAGTTAGAGAAATTTGTTGAAAATGCCCAGAAAGCGATAGATTCTGATTGCGGGGAAGAATCTTCTAAATATTGGAGAAAAGTGTTCGGAGATCGTTTCCCTCTGGGAGATAAAAGTAAAAAATCTTTTAAAACATCTGTAGAAAAACCATGGACATCATTTTAACGAATGAAGATATTGAAGAAGTAAAGGAGGTATTCCCACAATTAAATTGCGAAGTGCAGAATGGCCGCATCTGGGGAACTTTGGACTTTTGCTGTTGGTATGACAACAGTAGCGAAGAATTAGAGCATAATTCACAGCATCGGGAAGCTATATATGATTCTTACGAAATAGAAATTAAATTTGGCAGAAAAGACGAATTTGATTTTCCGAGAGTTTATGAACCATCTGAGAAGATATTAAAGTTTTCAACTGATTCAGAACTAAAGCTGGAAGACTTCCACGTCAACGAAAAAGATTGTAACAGTTGCTGCTTAGGTATCTTTCCTGATTACCGATGGCAAGGCGCGACAGATTTTATATTAACAAAAGTCGTTCCATTTTTTTACTGGCAATCCCATAGAAGAATAAAAGGAGAAGAACCTTGGGAAGGATATGCCCATGGGTACAAAGGTATTGAGAATGCTTTAGCTTCAGTATCTCGTAGAAATAAAGGTCGTAACCGTAATATTTTATGTCTTTGTAATAGTGGTAAGAAATACAAAAAATGTTGCTATCAGAAAGACTCAATATTGCGATCGAGCTTGTTGAAAGCAAAGATGGATAGGAGAAAACTTAACACTAATCGCTCCGGCAAAGATTCTCAGTGATAGCCAACTCCTCTAAACACCAGTTCAGCCAGTTTTTAAGTGGCGAGGAGAAACGAAAGGATCAATGTTGTATTTCATAAAACGGCTACTCGGAAACAAGACCTCTGGAAACTGCCATGGCTGCACAGATCAGGATTAACAAGCGAAACGTCTACCGCTATCAAGTACGACGGCGATCTGCCCCCGGAGTGGTATACGCGGACCGCAAGACCGCCATCGTGAAGGTGCTAGGAAAGCGATTCCTCGAAGAGTATGTACTCCACTGTAAGTCGCACACGGCCTATGAATATCGTCCGTCCATGGAAGTCTTCATTGAACCCAAAATCGGCGCGAGAAAGGTGACCGAGATTCTGCGGAGCGATATCGCTGAATTGCATCATGGCATGCGAAAGACACCCTATCAGGCCAACCGGACGCTTGGCATTCTTTCCAAGATGCTCAACCTCGCGGAGATGTGGGGCCTACGGTCGGACGGCTTGAACTCCATAACGCATGGGAACCAAGAAAGGTACAGATAATGACCGACTTATTCATCCTCGGTGCGGGTTTCTCCAAGGCCATCAATTATAGAATGCCAACAATGGACGAGCTAAGTTCTGCCGTCCTAATAAACTTGGAAAATGTCGGCTTGCGCGTACCGGATGCATTACACGATCTTGGCAACAATATCGAACTTTGGATGACTTACTTATCTCAAGCTCAACCTTGGCTCAAAGAGTCTGATAACCACTTCAACAAGGCTTTTGCTGGCCAACTACGCAAACAAATAGAGGAGATTATCCATGACCGAACAACGATTGCGTCTCAGTCTAACCCACCAGTTTGGTTGAACCGTTTGATTAGGTCGTGGCATGAACAACGTGCCACAGTAATCACGCTGAATTACGACACTCTAATTGAAAGGGCGAGCCGGGAATTGCAGATTACGGATAAGATAAAGCGCATCATGGCTGACCAGATGTATCCCCCATATTTTGCCAATATAGCGTCAAGATCAGGAGTCGGCCTTTTTGGCGAAGGAAAAGTAGATACCTTTTTATACTTAAAGCTTCATGGTTCCATAAATTGGTACTATTCTGGCAGAGATAATTTCTACGGTGAAACAATTTTTTACGCAGATGTACCTCCTCTCGGTTCTGATTATTCGGATCAAGAAAAGGCATTAAGTGCACTATCTAGAGATAAAGAGACGTTAATCATCCCTCCGGTAAATGAGAAGACCATATACTTCAGCAATGAAACTGTAAAAGGACTTTGGCACGACGCTAGTGTTGCTCTTTCCAACGCGACACGAGTGTTTGTGATAGGGTACTCATTACCGATTTCAGATCTTGGTATGCAGTTATTTTTAATCAACAATCAACCTGTTCCGCAAACCCCCGTCTACGTGATAGATACGTGTGCAGAAGTTGCAAAACGCTACGAGTCCTTGTTACCAAAATTGCAAATAAAGACAGATTTTTCACACGATCAGAATCCTGTCGAAAAATTTAGCGAGCATTATCCAAATTTAGGGAATTAGATAGGAAAGTTGAGAAATTTATAGATACGGGTCGGGAGGCACAAAAGTGTGAAGAACAATTTTTCTAGACCTAGTCATGATAACTCGACCTCCTTAACCAGAAATGTTTTTACTGTCTTCAGCATAACCGGTGTTTTTCAGGATAATTGTCGCATATTATAACATGACGCGCCCTGGTTTTTACCTCCTCTGAAGTTCTCTCCAATCTCATAATCATAGTCATTCATCAAGCGGCTTCGTCCTTTCTCCGATCCGGATTAAGCCACACTTCCTCTACAGGCGACCAGTTGCGATAACGTTCTAAATTATTCAATTGTAAGGTCCCCGCAGACTATTTAGAATAGAACTGCTGTATTGGTTATTTCCTGTGACTATAACAGATAATGGAAATCTTCACCACGATGAAGCACACATAAGAATTTCTGGCTAGCTATTATGTATATAGTTCCCTAGCGGGGGGAACTATATACTTTGTTAGCCATATGGACGTGTTTATTTGTTTCTTCCGTCAGGCGTTGAAAAGTTGGAAGCCACGTGCCTTCGTTTCGGAGAACGAGGGTGATTCATCGTTCTTACCCTCCAGTGCTTTTTGTGGTATTATACGCCCTGCAACAATCGATACTTAATCAAAACTTTCTTAAATGACTTTTACCCAATCTATCTCAACTTGCTTCTCAAAATATGTTGACTTCTCAGGTAGAGCGCCGAGAAGCGAATTTTGGTGGTGGCAACTTTTTTTCTTTTTAACACTATTTCTAACAAATTTTACTGACATCTTAATATTTGGAATACCATCATATGACTATATTGTTTACTATTGGTGGTACACACCGTCAGCCAGCCCGCTCACAATTATGTGGATATTAATAACATTTTTACCAACTATAGCCGTTAATATAAGAAGATTACATGACGCTGGATATAGTGGTTGGTATTACCTCGTATCCTTTATACCGATAATTGGTATTTTCTGGTTGATTCTTTTGTGGTTATTAAAATCTGAAGAAAAAGACAACAAATATGGAACTTATCAAAACGCCCCTTGAAAAAGAATCGGGGTTGTGCAGATACTTAAAATCCTTTTTGATGCCCCGTTCGGCAAGGATATGGTCTTCAAGCGAAGCAAGCTAATGTCGAGGTACGGGATATGAGCGTTCGGCTGGTCGATGCGGAATGGGGCCGGGAGCTTAAGGATGCTATTTGCACGCACCCCACTGAGGTATGCATCGTTTGCCCATTCATCAAGAAGCGTGCTCTTGAGCGTCTCCTGTCGCACCGGCCTTGTGGTGTTCGGGTGATTACCCGATTCAATCTGAAGGATTTCGCTGAAGGTGTCAGCGATGTGGGAGCCTTGCGAATGCTCCTCGATGCCGGGGCCAGTATCCGTGGTATCCGGCACCTCCATGCCAAGTTGTATCTCTTCGGGGAAAGCCGAGCGATCATTACTTCGGCCAACCTAACGGAGGCTGCCCTAACCCGAAACTGGGAGTTTGGCGTGGTCGCTGATGATATAGCCGTCGTTGCGACCTGCCGGGATTATTTCGAAAAGCTTTGGCGACGCGGAAACTCGGATATATCCAGCGATCTTCTCGATAGCTGGGAAGAAACAGTTACCCGTCATCATCTTGCTGGCGGAAGGCCCAGCCATGCGAGAGGGCTCGATGATTTTGGCGCGGATGCGGGGCCTGCAGCCACATTGCCCTATACCCTTCCCGCTGTCGTAGCGGATACAGATCAAGCCTTCGTCAAGTTTCTCGGCACGAATAATAATCGGGTGCCGGTTTCTTTCGCCACTATCAAGGAGATCAAGAATTCGGGCTGCCATTGGACCCTCGCCTATTCAAAGCGCCCTAGAATAGTCAAAGACGGTGCGGTCATGTTTATCGCGCGGCTCACGGATGAGCCCGACATTCGAATTTTCGGTCGCGCTATCGGTATGAAGCATCATCCGAGCCGGGACGACGCGTCACCCGAGGACATTGAGCGTCGCTCGTGGAAAGAGAAGTGGTCGAGGTACATCCGCGTGCATCACGCTGAGTTCGTTGCTGGAACTATGGCAAACGGCATCTCGCTGAACAATTTGATGGATACGCTTGAAAGCAATTCATTTAAGCGGACTCAGGATAATGCGGTTGCTGGTACCGTCAACACGGATCCTCGGCGTGCATATATGCGGCAAGCACATGTCGAACTTTCTTCGCAAGGCACTTCCTGGCTTGGCGAGTGCCTTCAGGCGGCGTTTGACGAACACGGCAAAGTCCCGCAGGGCATGCTCGAGGAACTCGACTGGCCTACACTGTCATGAAGCAGGGAACTTTGACCCCTGAAAATCGAATGCTATCAAAGATCTGGTACCGGTCAATGCCGTTATGACTCCTCTAGATTCTCAAAAACCGCGATGATGAGACTGATGTCTCATCATCGTTACTAGCCAAATGTCTGAATCCGAGCTCAGCACCTAAGTATAGCACTACAATTAAGATGAACTATAGTACGGTTAAACCCTGAGGCATTTGCGCTGTAGCGATTTTTGGGGTTCTGGTTTCGGTAATGAGAGCGGGGTCTGCGCGGCATCAGCCCGCATTGCCGTAATCCGACGGCCAGATTGCCTGATTCAGACGGAACGCAGTACTGATTTCCGCAGAACCGACAGTCCTGACCAACCGAGGACGCAACAATACCTTCGGGGTTATTTACCGCTAAAATTGTTTTTTAAGCGGAACTTCATAGGTATTTCAAGCTGATTTCCCAGCGCAACTTACTGTAAACAAACAATTTTTCTTACCAAATACAGGTTTAAACCTGTATTTTTTGTTCCCATGTTTTTGGGGAGCCTTAATTTCTTCATTTATCCTTGACATAACCATATATTGATATTATCATGTTCCCATGTCTTTACATGTAGATATAATCCCCAACCGCAAGAGCAGACCCACCATACTCCTGCGCGAGGCGCGGCGCGAAGGAAAAAGAATCAGAAAGAAAACGCTGTGCAACCTCACCCACGTGCCCTCGATAATCGTTGACGGCATACGAGCCATGCTAAAAGGCGGGGTGGTGTATAAAGACCTCAAGGAGGCTTTTTCCATAAAGCGCACGTTGCCCCACGGACATGTCGTCGCCGCGCTTGGTGTCTCCAGGGATCTGGGGCTGGATCGCATTCTGCACAGAAAAAACAGCCGCGCGCGGGATCTGGCTCTGGGGGCAGTTGTCTTGGGGGTGCTGAAGCCCAATTCAAAGCTGGCGGCTTCCCGGGGCCTGTCCCCCGAGAGCGCGAGCACGAGTCTGGGAGCTGTTATGGGTCTGGGGCCGGTTACGGGCAACGAGATGCTCTCCATGCTTGACTGGCTTGTGGAGCGCCAGAGGTGGATTGAGCGAAGCCTGGCCAACCGTCATCTCAAGGGAGGCACTCTTGTGCTCTACGACGTGACCTCAAGCTACATGGAGGGACAGAGCTGCCCGCTGGCTTTCTTCGGTCACAACAGAGACAAAAAGAAGGGGAAGAAGCAGATCGTGTACGGGCTGCTTTGCTCCGCCGACGGCTGTCCGGTGGCCGTGGAGGTGTTTTGCGGCAACACCGGGGACCCGGCGACGGTGGGAGCTCAGGTTGAGAAGATTCAGCGGCGCTTTGGGGTTGAGAACCTGGCGTTGGTCGGAGACCGCGGGATGATCACCACCGCGCGCATCAGGGAGGATATCGAATCTTGCGGTCTTCAGTGGATATCGGCACTCAAGTCAACCGACATCCGTAAGCTGCTGAAAAAGCCTGAGGACGGCGAAGCGCCGCTTAGCCCCGAAGCTTTGGTTCCCGACGGGGTCGGTGAGATAGTCAGTCCCGAGTTTCCGGGCGAGCGTCTGATAGTGTGTCTTAACCCTCGTCTGAGGGAGCAGAGGGCGCGCAAGCGCGAAGAGCTTCTGGTTTCCACGGAGCGGATTCTTGAGGACATCAAAAAAGCGGTCCGCCGCAAAGGCTCCTCGCTGCGAGGCAAAGACAATATCAATCGGCGCGTGGGACGCGAAGCGAACCGCAGGAAGGTGGAGAAGCACTTTGAGATCACCGTTACGGACGATGATATCTCATGGTCTCGTGACCGGGAGAGAATAGAGGCGGAGGCCCGTCTTGACGGCATCTACATCATACGAACCAGTCTTGACGGTTCGGCTCTTGGAGCGGCGGGGGTGGTATCGGCGTACAAGAGCCTCTCTGTGGTGGAGCGGGCGTTTCGTTCGATCAAGACCACTTCTTTGCGGATACGTCCCTTCTACGTGTACAGCGAACCTCACGTGCGCGGACATGTTCTGCTCTGCATGCTCGCTTATTACGTTCAGTGGCACCTTCGCAGGCTGCTGGCGCCGCTATTGTTTGAGGATTGTGACCGCGAGGGGGCGGAGAGGAAGCGGAGGACGCCGGTGGAGAGAGCCATGGTATCTGACAGCGCCAAGGCGAAAAGCGACACGAAAAAGACTCCTGAGGGGTTCTGCGTGCATAGCTTCGAGACGCTTATGGAGGATCTGGCCACCTTCTGCCTCAATGAAGTGGCGCTGCCTGGGGATTCTGAGCATGGTTTCGTCGTTATGCCCGAACCGACGCCCCTGCAGAAAAAAGCGTTTGAATTGCTAGGCATAGACCTCGGCAAATTTGTTCCCAGTAAACTGACAGGTTGATTTTACGGATCTCCCCGCTACCATTGAGCAATCCGTGGATTTGTATAGCGCGACAAACAAGATTGAACGGTTGCGACAAACAAGATTGAACTTTCATGTCGCAGCGAAAGAGACAATACCGGGATAATTCAGGGGACGCAACCCCGGAATCCGGGGTTGCGCGGGTGGGGTGGGGGTCAGCCGGATGTGTCGCTTTCGGTGGCGAACTTCGCGGGTCTTCCCTGTTTTTTCTTCTGTTCCATGGCTTGACGGCGTCTGTAGCTCTCCACGTTCATCTCAAGTATCACGCAGTGATGCACAAGGCGATCCACCGCTGCCACCGCGGTGTTTTCGTCAGGAAACACCTTTGTCCATTCGGTAAACGGCTGATTGGCGGTAATGAGCACGGAACGTTGCTCATAACGGACCGATATCAGTTCGAACAGCACGCTTGTTTCGGCGTGATCTTTGCGCACGTAGGCCAGATCGTCAAGAATCAGCAGGTCGTAGCGGTCAAGCCTGTTGAGCATATTCTCAAGGGACAGTTCCCTTTGAGCCGTCTGGAGCTTCTGAACAAGATCCGTCGTACGGGTGAACAGCACCCGTTTCTCCTTCTCCACCAGAGACAAGCCGATTGCCGAAGCCAGATGACTCTTGCCCGCCCCCGGAGGGCCGAAGATTATCACATTGTGTCCGCCTCTTAGCCACGAATCGTTTGAAGCCAGGGCCATGACCGTGGGTTTGGATATAGTGGGAACCGCGTCAAAGTCGAAGTTCTCAAGGGTTTTTCCTGGAAGAAGACGGGCTTCGCCCAAGTGGCGGCGTATCCTGCGCCGTTGCCGCTCGGCAAGTTCAAGATCCGCGAGAGTTGCGAGCAGCCGGGCCGCGGGCCACCCCTCGGTATCCGCCCGTTCGGCGAACCGCTCCCACATCTGCCTGATCGCGGGCAGCCGAAGTTCGCGGAACATGAGGTCAAGGTCGGCTTTTCCGATCTCCACCACCTTTTCATTGGGTTTCGTATTCATCTCTGTCCTCCCGTTTCAAATAAAGAGCCGTAATTGTCGAGGCGGCCTCTATGGACGTCGACTCCGGGCATAGGCCCCGTTTTCACCGTGAACCGTTCTTTGAGCTCATCGATGTCGGGAAGTTCTCCCACAGAAACGCATTTCCCTATCGCCGAAGCCAGCTGGGCTTCGCAACTGTAATCATGGGCCAGAGCCAGAAGCTTTACCGCGACTCCGCATGCCTCCCGCCCCGAGAGAAGTTCAACAGCAAGCTCAAAACAACGCTTGCACTCCTCCCGGGGAAACAGCTCATCACGGTAAACCAGATTCATAAACGCCCCCGGCTTGCGCCGAAGCGAATGAATCACGTGATGATAATTGACCGCGTAAGCCGTTTTCTCCGAAGATCCTCTTCTCCTGCGCTCAAGGGTAAGCAGATGACGGTCTCCCAGGTACAACTCTACTCTCTCATCGTAAAGACGCGCCGCGAGACGATGCCCTATGAGACGAGAGGGGACCGTGTAGAACACTCCCTTGAGCATGAAACCGCCGGAAGAAGTAACCCTTACGCTTTCACGCCGATAAAACTCCCCGTCCTGGGGCGGAAGAGACCCAAGCACCTTGCGCTCGGTCTCTATGCGCTCCACGCGCCGGGCGTTTAGACCGCTTAGCAGTTCCGCTATGAAGTCGCGGTAAGAATCAAGATCTGCAAAGTCCCGGGAACCCCGAAGCGCCAAAGCGTCCCCTATCTCCCTTTTCAGGTGACCGTGAGAACTCTCTATCGCCCCGTTTTCGTGGGCGACCCCGCGGTTGTTGCGCGTCGGCGCCATCCCGTAATGGGCGCAAAACTCCCTGTAGCTTGCGGTCATGTCCTCGACCTCGTCCTTGCTGAGATTGCGGAGAGCCGCCGAGAGACTGTCGGTGCGGCACTCCCGAGGAACGCCGCCCAGCATCCCCAAAGCTTCGCTGAGACCCCGGGAGAAAGCGGCGAAGCTCTCCCCTCCAAGCACTGCCGTGGCGTGAACGAACCCCGACCAGGGAAGGCGGAAGTGATAGAGCTTGTGATCAAATCTCTTTCGGGCAATCGTGATCTCAAGGGAGTTCATGGTGGTGAAGTCGGAGATCCCCACGCGCCCCGGCTCCTTTTTCTGACGGAATATGACGTCCTTGTCAGCGCCATGTTCCGCTCTCCACGCCCTTATACGCCTCTCAAGAGTCCTGCGAACTCCCGGGTCAAGCTGGGGATTTTCTCTCATTATTTCGCGGAACACCGCGACGGAACGTATATCCGGACAGTTCTTGAGAATGGGAACTACCCGGGAATCGAAAATGCCATCCAGAGGATCGGGACGTCGGCTCCCCCGGGGCTTGTTTTTAGTTCCTGATTGCGGGTCCTTGGAGATTCGGAAACCGGTAGAGCGGCTGAAACCCGCTTTGGCAGCCGCGGTTTCCGTAGAACAAGTTTGTTTGAGCTTCATGAATTTCCTCCTTTGTTCATCAGTGATATGTTGCCCTGCCATCGTGAACCTCCCGCTCGATAGATTGAGCGGGGTTCTTACCCGGCCGGTCGTGAACACCGAAAGAAATTCAAAAAAATCTGGGGAGATGCTGTCTGAAACGGAAGGAGGGCGTAGCCCGACTGGAGTTTCAGACAGCATCTCCCCAGAGTCTCATCTTGTTTGTCGCAAAAGTTCAAAGTTGATTGACGCAGGATATTGTTAAATGAAGTTCCGTTTAAGTTAGTAGAGAAGCGCTATCCCGCTTGAGCGTAACACCCGGAAACAAGCGACCTCATCTTCTCGGGCCGCCCGGCCTTTATGTGGCCAACAGCCAACGCCATCATCACCGCCACCGCGAGACCCGCCCGGGCGGTCATACGAGCCTTGCCCCTGATATAATGTCTTTCAAATCCAAAACTGTTGTCAATCCTGGAGTTGATACGCTCAATAGCGTTTCTACGCCTGTAAGCGCGCTTCCATGATGCGCAACCACATGGGGTCGGAGTAAAAATACGACGGTCCTTCTCAAGCGGGACACGGACGACTCTGCCATAACCATTGGTCTTGCAGCCGGCATCACTGTGACACTTCTCCCAGCCTTTGCAATGCAGACCGAACGCGGCTGCCGGACAGCGGAATTTCAAAGCGCCCCGTTTGTCTTCACTGCCCCATGGCGCCATCTTGCGTTCCGTCCCGCTTACGGGACAGCGACACCAAAGCTCCGCCTTTTCCGTATAAAAGACATTATCGTGAACACTGTCCAGAGGTCTCATAATCCGCTGCCCGGGCACATAGCTTTGGTTCTGCTTCTCCTCTCTCCACAGTTCTCTGTTGTCAATAACCGGACGGATTCGGTAATCATCCCACAGTTTCTTTTTCAAAGCGCCGCTGTCAAGCCCCCGGTCCGCGCTGAAGTATCTGCATCGCTTCGCCAACCCGGGGTCTTGGGTAAACAACTTGTCTATCATGCAATCCAGTTCCACGACCTCAGAGACCGAAGCCCTGGTCACGCTGAAAGCAACGGGTATCTCATATTTCGTCTCGGCAATAATATGCAGCTCATAACCGAACCAGGCTTTTATGCGTGACCATGTTTTGCCGGTACCGGAGTCAACCCCGGAGGTTTCGTGTTTTCCCCAGTCCGCGTCCGGGTCTGATGTTTCAGCTGTACCGCGGTTCTTCCGTCCCGTGGAATTACTCCTTATGGCCTTGCCGTCATAACCCAGGTTCTCCCCGAAGTCAGGACACAGTTCCATCAACTCTTTCCCCATACCGCCAATCATCTGTGAAACAAGACCCTGGCGCTCCTCCAGCCTGGCTACGTTTGAGAGGAATCGGGAGAAATTGGAACTTCCCGGCGCGGGACTGCGAGGAGGAAGGTCTATAACTGTCACTTTGGCTCCACCACCGCCGGTACCCGGTTTGATTCCGTACCTGCCGCGACTTTGCACAGGTACGGGACTGAACCCGCAGATGACAAGCAGTGATGAGTTCCGGTTAAGTTCCCGTATGAGTGAAGAAATGGATTCGTGCTGGAAGACTATGCCCGCGATCAGCGCTTTCCACATTGCAGACACCGGGTATTCGTTACGGCCGTTTTTACGCATGCTTCCAAGAGCACGGATGATATCGCCGTCGGGCAAGGCATCCAGTTCGAGCTGAAGACGGTTGAGGTCAGAAATCCTGTCGACTTCATCCCATGAAAATGGTAGGTTAGTTTGTGTCGCCACGGGGTTGCTCCTCCGGGAGAATGGATTTTTGTTGCTAACTTTAATTCTAACCTGTGGCGACATTAAAAACAAGTAATATCAGTAAGTTATCTGTCTTTCTGATAAGTTTTTCCGAGAAAGATTCCCCGTAATTTGGGCTTGGGGTGGAATTTGTGGTTTCTGGTGGGAATCAGCCGGTTTTCAAGGGTTTTTATGGAAATCCTGGGGTAAAAAGTTTTTTGCCCCATGCGAAAACCCTTGATCTATATGCCTATATTCAACAGCGTAAATGCCTCAAAGACCATAAAAGTATCGGCTGAAAGCGAAAGGACAAGCGATAAAGAATTGTGCTTGTACAAAGACAAGAAAGTAATCGCTGAATTCAGGCTGTCAGAAATCCTAGGCTGGGTGAAAGTGCTGAAAGACGCCAGTTAATCGGTGCTACAAATATAATGGGTTTCTGCCTCTATCCCCAAACCCCCTTCTGGTAAGAATTTAATATTATACTGTGCCATGGTTGTCCTCCTTGGGTAACCAAGTATATAAATCCCGATTTTTATTCTTGAAATAACAAGAAGAGGAATCAGTTTTTTCTGGACGTGCGGATTTCCGGCAAATTGGATAGTTAAGTACATAATTCCCCGAAAGCTCTATTGACTTTCCTGTCCGCAATTGGTTTAATTGCCCTGCGTGTGAAGTTGTCCCTGTGCGTATAATCAGCTACAAGGGGAAATAGTGCGTGGGTGAAAATAATGGAAGAAAAACACAGTCTGCAACTTTGTCCTATTGTTTTCTGTCAACAAGTATTATGGTCAGAGTTGTTGTCTAGCGGTGATTCTCTGCCAAGCTTGATAAATGTATTCGACGGCATTGTAGACGGCATTGAAGAGATAACACCTTCTGGTGCTTACTTGGCTGAGATTTATCTATTTGCGAAAGCAGAAGCACTTGGAAATGTAGAGAAAAACTACGAAGTGCTTATTGAGGTGTCCAATCCTTCTAACAGAAGGATTGCAAGCGTCAAAGGACATGCAGAAATAAAACACATCCAGATGGGCAATCGTGTTGGAGAGATAGTACAACCCTTGACTCTTCTAATTTTCGAAGATGGTTACTATCTGGTAACCATTAAGTTTCAAGATGAGGTCATTGGAACGGCAACATTGTACATTAACAGAAATTTTGTACCTGATTCTAATTCCTAGCAAGAGGTGATTTATGGGTCTTTGTACACTCAAATTAAGGCAAGAACCGTATCAGTTCCAAAGTCCTGCAAGCCTTGCGACAAAGAGGGGGCTTAATCCTCTAAGAGAAATCTTTAGAGTTCTTCAAGATTCTCTGGTTGTAACATCGTTTCTTTGGAAAGGCCAACCATGTTTTGTTTCACCTCCGCTTCTGTTTAAGTGGAACAGGGATGAAGAAACAGGGATGTTCGAGTTGGTCGGAACAGATGTATATGAAGATCTGAGAACATACGGGGAAACATTAAGTGAAGCTTTAGAGGCATTGCAAGAAGGTGTCCTTCCAGTTCTCTGTGAAGACTATATTAACAGAGGCAATCTCAAGCTAACCAGAAGAGCCGAAGAAATGGCAGTTGATTTTGGAAGGCGTGTAGACGCATCATGCCCTTAAAGAAAAGGAAAGTTGAGGGAGGACTGGAGAGAAAAGGATTCGAAAAAACGAAAGAGACTCATCATATATATTTTCGATATGTCACAATGGATGGTGTTAGGACATCTATACAGACATATACCTCTCACGGTTCATCAGGCAAAGAAATAGACAATAAGATTATTTCACACATGGCTGGACAGTGCTCCCTTTCCACTCGGCAGTTTAGGGAACTTATAAGTTGCGAACTCTCAAGGGAGAGTTATGAGCAGGTATTAGATCTTCAGGGAAAACTTTCTTGACTGATTCTTTTTCCCCTCGGATAGTCTCCAAAAACCTCAAAAACTTTTTTTAGGGCGAGGAATCAGTTTTTTCTGAGCGTGCCAATTTTGCCCAAAAACGTCGAAAACCCAAAAATCGGGATTCAGTAATTCCAAGCACTTACAAAACACCGGATTTCCAAAATTTCGTTATTTTTTTCGCTCCGCCCATTCAACTCTGAAGTGCAACACCCTGGTTAAGGATCTAGTTTGGGGAATTTTATAATTTCTCAAACACACTGTAAAAACAGTTAAGCAAAGGTGACAATCTCCGAGACGAGAACAGGAGGTTGTCATGACCAGGAGTTACAAGCAGTTGGACATTCTCGAGCGTCAGCGGATTTACTTTCTGCGCAAGCAGGGATTTTCGCTTCGGAAGATTGCTGAGGATCTCAGTCGTTCTCCATCAACCATATCGCGGGAGGTAAAGCGCAACAGCGGCGGGAGGGGTTACCGTTTCGCCCAGGCGCAGCGCAAGGCCAGGCAGCGGGGCACCGCGGCGTCCTCCGTGCCCCCCAAGATGACCGAGCGGATGTGGTTCATCGTGGAGAGCAAGCTTGGTCTGCAGTGGAGTCCCGATCAGATATCGGGACGGCTCAAGCTTTCAGCAGTGGTTTCGGTGAGTGCGGAGTGGATATACCGTCACGTGTGGGAGGACAAGCGCAGCGGAGGGAAGCTTTACAAGCATCTGCGGCGCCGGGGGAAGAAGCGCAACAGCCGAGGGTCGGGGTATTCGGGCAGGGGGCATATACCGGGCAGGGTGGACATAACGGAGCGTCCACAGATAGTTGAGGACAAAAGGCGTGTCGGGGACTGGGAGGCCGATACAATCGTCGGCGCTGGACATAGAGGCGCTTTGGTGTCCGTGGTGGATCGGGCGTCTAAGTTCACGGTTCTTCATCCCGTGAGTTCAAGGAGCGCGGGGGAAGTGGGAGAGGCCATGATGGAGAGGCTTATGCCCTACGTAGAGATTGTACATACGATTACTTCTGATAACGGAAAGGAGTTTACGGGTCACGGGGAGATAACCGAAGCGCTGGGGGCGGGGTTTTTCTTCGCTACCCCTTATCACTCGTGGGAGAGGGGGCTTTGTGAGCATACAAATGGACTTGTACGTCAGTACTTTGCGAAGGGGACGGATTTTCGGGAGGTTCGGGGAGATGAGGTAAGGAGGGTCGAGGGGCTGCTCAACGGGAGGCCTCGGAAGGTTCTGGGGTACCGGACGCCGGAGGAGGTTTTCAAAGAGGCCTTGGCCCTCGGGGGTTGATCCGGAAGAACAGGGAGAGAGGGGTCGGAGAGGAGTCCGGGGGCGCCATGGCGTTTGCCTTCGGTCGGGCTACGCCCTCCCTTCGGCAACCGCCATCCAGATGTCTTGATAATCCGGTGCCGGGGAATATAATCTTTTCCCTAAACGGAGAGCATCATCTTTTGCTGAAAGTGTTGCACTTCAGAGTTGATAAGAGGGTTACATGAAAGGAGGCAACAATGAGCAAGAAAATTAGCGGAGCCGAATACAATCTGGCGAAAATATTCAGTTCTGATTTTGAATACGTGATTCCTTCCTACCAGCGTCCGTACGCGTGGACGGTAGATCAGGCGTCGGAGCTTTTTGACGACTTGTTTGATTTCCACAAGTCTGAAGCCGAAGAAGAATATTTTCTTGGCAGCATAGTTCTTATTAAGCGGGAGTCGGACCCTTACTCGGAGGTAATAGACGGTCAGCAGAGGTTAACCACTTTGACTATTCTCCTATCCGCATTGGCTTCGATATTTAAAGGAGGGCAACGAGACATATTACGTAAGTACATACAGGAACCCGGCAATGAGTTCACTGGACTGGAACCCAAACCGCGCTTGACCCTCAGGGACCGGGACAAAGAGTTTTTCCTTAAATATGTTCAAGAACTGAATTTTGACGGCCTTCTTAAGTTGGATGAAAAACGTCTTGATAACGAGGCGCAAATAAACATCCAGAAAAATAGCGGGCTTTACCTGCAGCGCATATCGGAGCAACTGGAAAACGATCTCCCGCGAATAAAGGAATTTGTTAAGTTTTTATTGCAACGCTGTTTTCTAGTTGCCGTATCAACACCTAGCCAGCAGTCGGCGTTCCGTGTTTTTTCCGTCATGAACAGCAGGGGTCTGGAACTTCAGCCGACTGATATCATCAAGGCTGACATCATCGGACAACTGAGTACGGAAAAAGAAAGGGAGGAATACAGCCAGCGCTGGGAAGATATGGAAGTCGAACTCGATCGAAGCGGTTTTAACGATTTGTTCTCTTACGTGAGAATGATATATGCGAAGGAGAAGGCGAAAAGATCCTTGCTCGACGAGTTTAGAACCCATGTTCTGACGAGAGTAAGGGAACCGAAGGAACTGATTAGTGAAGTTTTGGAGCCATTTTCAGATACCTTGGCCACCGTTTGGAATTTTAACTACGAGGCGACATCCCATGCGGAAGAAGTCAATACTTATCTTCGATGGTTAAACCGGATAGACAACTCGGACTGGATTCCTGCCGCCATTTTGTTTTTATCAGGAAACAGAAACGATTCCGAATACGCTGCTTGGTTCTTCAGAAGGTTGGAAAGACTGGCTGCCTATATGCATATAAGTGCATTATATGTTAATGAACGTATCGAACGCTATAATGAGGTCATCAAAGCTTTAGAGAGAAAGCACAGTTTCGAGTTGCCTGTGCGAGCCGTTGAGCTAATCGATGAGGAAAAAGAAAGAATGCGGAGCGCTTTAAGCGGAAATATCTACGAACTGACGCCTAGACGAAGAAATTATCTTATTCTGCGGCTGGACGCCTTTCTCTCCGACGGTGCCGCATCTTATGATCCGAGCGTTTTAACCATAGAACACGTACTGCCTCAAACCGTGGATCCGGGCAGCGAGTGGGCGTCGGTCTGGCCGGATGAGCAATTTAGGAAGGATTGGGTACATAAACTGGCTAATCTAGTCCCGCTCAATCGCCGAAGAAATTCGCAAGCGCAGAATTATGATTTCGAAAGAAAGAAAACCGCTTATTTTTCCGGGAAAAAAGGCGTTTCATCGTATGCACTGACTACTCAAGTGCTCAAAAGCTCCGAATGGACACCGGAACACTTAGCCGATAGGCAGAGGGAACTTTTGGATGTGCTTGAGGAAAGCTGGGAACTAACCCCTTAATGTTTGGGAATTACCGCTTTAAGTAACCGGACTCCTTATACCCAACCTCTTTTGAAATTCTAAAAATCTCAACCTTCATCTATGACTTTATATTATTATACCCGTTTGAGCTAATTTTTTCGAGAATGAGGAACAGATTTTCCAGGAGTATTATTGCCTGAACCACCAATCTGATAAATAATACAACGCACTAACACCATAAAACAGAATCAACCATAAAAACGAAATAGAGTGCTTTTGAAAGAAGGCTTTAGAAAACACAGGTAGCGATCCTCTAATCTTCCTCTTTATAATTTTTTCCGCTTCTCTATAACCTTTCCTTTTAATAGTTCTCCTGCATTCTGTTATGTGAGCAAGGAATTCTGGAGTAAAAAAGTCTGTTGTGGCTTTAAAATTGTCAGGCAGAGAAAACCAAGTGTTTAAATATCTAGCTATTAGTTCCTTTACGTCACGCAATTCTTTAAAAGTAAAGGGTTTATTATATACCCACTTTTCCGCCATTTTTTCAATTTCTGACAAGTGTTTTATCATTTGATCTTCTTTTAGAATATCATTATTATTGTTAGGGCTCCTAGCGAAAAAGACAAAAAGAAAAATCTTTCTGATCCAGTTATAAAATGCTGGTATTATAGCGCCCACTATTATCTCCTTGTGCCATTCGGCCCACAAATCTTGTAATAATATGTGAAAGTCCATGTGTATTAATATACACACCACGCAACTCGTACCTGACTTGGGTAATCCTCGAAAAAAAAGGAGCGCCGAAATAATTCCGTGCCAGTAGTGATATTTTTCTCCCTGCGGTTAAACTGCTTTTCCGAATTTGGGCTTCTACTTTTGGGTCCAGCGTGCCGTTTTTAGCGCTTGGGGCCGAATTACGAGGACAAAGTAGTTGCTCCATGTTGCAAATTCCCCCGCGGCCCCGCTTCGTCGCGTTTTGTATCTATAATGGAAGAAGATCCTCAAATATCGGAAGAAGAAGCTGAAGACCGGGAATGGATCGAATCGCTTGAATACGTGATTGAGAACTCAGGGCGCGAGAGGGCAACCGAACTGCTCAGAAAGCTCAGGATTTACTCCCAGAAAAAAGGCGTCAGGATTCCCTACGCCGCCAACACCCCGTACGTAAACACAATCGCCCTCGAGGACCAGCCGCGCTACCCAGGCGACTACGAAATAGAGCGCAACATAAGAAGCATCATAAGGTGGAACGCCATGGCCATGGTGGTGCGCGCGAACAGGATCGATGACGGCATCGGCGGACATATCTCAACTTACGCCTCCGCCGCCACGCTCTACGAGATAGGGTTCCAACACTTCTTCAGGGCCGGCGACAAGCGGCGGGAAGGGGACATGATCTACTTCCAGGGACACGCCTCTCCGGGCATATACGCGAGAGCGTTTCTTGAAGGCACCGTTTCAATCGAGCAAATGCGCAATTTCAGAAGGGAGCTTGGCGGAGACGGGCTCTCCTCCTATCCCCATCCCTGGCTCATGCCGGATTTCTGGCAGTTCCCAACGGTCTCAATGGGCCTCTCTCCCATAATGGCGATCTACCAGGCTCGTTTCAACAGATACCTTGAGGACAGGGGCCTTAAGCCCCGCACCGACGCCAAGGTGTGGGCCTTTATCGGGGACGGGGAAACGGACGAGCCCGAAACCCTGGGGGCCATAACCCTCGCGTCAAGGGAGCGCCTTGACAACCTCATATTCGTGATCAACTGCAACCTCCAGCGCCTTGACGGTCCCGTGAGGGGAAACGGCAAGATAATACAGGAGCTTGAGAGAATCTTCAGAGGGGCCGGCTGGAACGTCATAAAAGTCGTCTGGGGAGCGACCTGGGACCCGATTCTGGCGCAGGATAAAGACGGCTTTCTGGTAGAGAGGATGGAGGCGGCCCTTGACGGAGATTACCAGAGATACACCATCTCTCCCGGCAGGCACATAAGAGAGCATTTTTTCGGCACCCGCCCGGAAATCCTCGAGATGGTCGAGAATCACTCAGACGAGCAGCTTGAAAGACTGGCAAGGGGAGGACATGACTCAGAGAAGGTCTATGCCGCCTACAAGGCCGCGGTTGAGAACACAGGGTCTCCCACGGTGATTCTCGCGAAGACCATAAAGGGCTACGGCCTGGGGGAAGCGGGGGAAGGCAAGAACATAACGCACCAGCAGAAAAAACTGAATGAAGAGGAACTTAAGCGGTTTCGGTCCCGGTTCCGCATACCGCTTACGGACGAGGAGGTCCGCAAGGCCCCCTTCTACAGGCCCGCCCCCGACAGCCCAGAGATGAAATATCTTCGCGAAAGGAGGAAGGCTCTGGGGGGAACCATCCCCAGGCGGACCGTCAAGGCAGAACCCCTCGCGAAACTTCCGGAGAAAATCTTCGAGGAATTCAAAAAGGGTTCGGGACCGCAAAGAAAAGTGGCTACGACCATGGTAATCGTCCACATGCTCTCAAGACTCATGCGGGACCCCGATATCGGAGAACTCATAGTCCCCATAGTCCCCGATGAGGCGAGAACTTTCGGGATGGAGTCCCTTTTCCGCCAGGTCGGCATCTACTCAAGCGTGGGGCAGCTCTACGAACCCGTCGACGCCGACACCCTTCTTTACTACAGGGAGGCAAAGGACGGGCAGATCCTCGAAGAAGGCATAACCGAGGCTGGCAGTATGTCTTCCTTTATAGCGGCCGGCACGGCCTACTCGACCCACGGCATAAACACGATTCCCTTTTTCATCTACTACTCAATGTTCGGGTTCCAGAGGATAGGGGATCTTATCTGGGCCGCGGCCGACATGAGATGCAGGGGTTTCATGGTAGGAGGCACCGCCGGGAGGACCACGCTTGCGGGCGAGGGTCTTCAGCACCAGGACGGAAACAGCCATCATTTCGCCTACGCCTATCCGAACCTGAGGGCTTACGACCCGGCTTTCTCCTACGAGATAGCCGTGATAGTCAGGGACGGAATAAAAAGAATGTATCAGGACGGAGAGGACGTCTTTTATTACATAACCGTAATGAACGAGCGCTATGAACAGCCCGCCATGCCGGAGGGGGTTACCGAAGGTATAATAAGGGGAATGTACAGGTTCGCGTCTTCTCGGATCGAGGACTCAGGAAAAAAAGCCCACCTTTTCGGAAGCGGCGCGATTATGAACGAGGTGCTAAAGGCAAGGGATCTGCTTGAGAGCCGCTACGGGGTTCCCACGGATGTCTGGAGCATTACCAGTTACAAGGAACTTTATCGCGACATGTGCGAGGTACAGAGACAAAATCGCCTTAACCCCGAAGAGGACAGGAACAAAAGCTATATTACCGAGTGCCTGGAAGGGGAAGAGGGCGTTTTCATAGCCGCGACCGACTACTTAAAGAGCCTTCCCGACTCGATCTCAAACAGCTTCCCGAAGCCCCTTGTCGCCCTTGGGACCGACGGATTCGGAAGAAGCGACACCCGCGAAGCGCTTCGCGATTTCTTTGAAGTTGATTACCGCCATATCGCGTTTGCGGCTCTCTCCGAGCTTTACAAAGAGGGAAGTATTGACAAGGAAACCGTCTCTGGGGCGGCAAGCGAACTTGGAATCGACCGGAACAGGCCGAGTCCCGTGGTTTCGTGAGGGGGAACGTGAGTTGATAGAATTCAGGCTTCCAGAACTTGGAGAAGGAATCGAATCCGGACAGGTAATAGAGGTTCTCGTCGCGCCCGGAGACAGGGTCTCGGTCGAGCAGCCCCTGCTTGAAGTGGAAACTGACAAGGCCGCCGTTGAAATCCCTTCCCCCGCCGACGGAACGGTCATCGAGGTGTGCGTAAGCACAGGGGACACCGTGGGGATAAACCAGCTCCTGGTAAGAATAGACGGCGAAGAGAAAAAGCCCTCTTCTGAAAAAAACGCTTCCCCCGGCGCCGCGACCAAAGAGGAAAACCCCCCGGCGGCTGAAAAACCCGCTCCGAAAACAGAACCCCCGGGGGAAAAACAGCCTCCGCCGCCTGGAGTCTCTGCGGGAAGCGGAGCCGCGGCCGGACCCCTTGAGGTTCCAGCCGCACCCTCCGTCAGGCGTCTTGCGAGGGAGCTTGGCGTCGGGCTTCGCTCAGTTTCTGGAACCGGTCCCCGGGGGAGAATACTTGAGAGAGACGTAAAGGCTCACGCAAAGGCCATAATAAAATCCGCATCTTCAGCGCTGGCTGCGCCCGCGGAACCCCCACTTCCCGATTTCTCAAGATGGGGGGAGACCGCGACCGAGAGTTTCTCTACGGTTAGGAAGCTTACGGCCGAGCGGCTCTCCCAGGCGTGGGCGGCTCCCCACGTAACGCAGTTTGACAAGGCGTATGTTTCCCGGCTTGAAGATCTAAGGAAACTTAACAAGGAGAAGGTGGCGGCCGCCGGGGGAAACCTGACCGTGACCGCGATTCTCGTAAAGGCCATCTCCCGGGCGCTTTTGGAATTCCCGAAATTTAATTCAAGCATCCACATGGGCAGCAGCACGATCGTTTACAAGAAGTACATAAACATAGGGATCGCGGTTGATACAGAGAGGGGGCTTTTGGTTCCGGTGATAAGGGATGCCGATAAAAAAGACATAACGGAGATATCGGTTGAGCTTACAGATATATCTTCTGCGGCAAGGGAGAAAAAGCTCTCAGCCGACAGGCTCAGGGGAGGCACTTTCACCATAACCAACCTGGGAGGGATAGGGGGGGTCTTCTTCACCCCGATTCTTAACCCGCCTGAAGTCGCCATACTGGGAGTCTCAAGATCTTCCGTTGAGCCCGCGTATGTTAAGGGGGAGCTTGTGGGGAAGCTCATGCTTCCGCTCTCGCTTTCCTACGATCACAGGCTTATAGACGGGGCGGAGGCGGCGAGGTTCCTAAGGTGGCTCTGCGAGACACTCGAGAAGTCCCCCGAGAGCATATTCGAGCGGGCGGTGTAGTCGGCTATGGAGAGAATAGTAACGGAAGTGGCGGTGATAGGGGCGGGCCCGGGAGGGTATCCCGCGGCGTTTGCGCTTGCGGACAAAGGAAAAAAAGTCACGCTCATAGATCCCGAGGCTAATCCCGGAGGGGTCTGTCTCTACAGGGGATGCATACCTTCAAAGGCCCTTCTGCACGCGGCGAGGGTGGCTGAGGAGGCAAGGGACGCCGCGGATTTCGGCCTTACCTACGGGGAGCCCCGGGTTGACCCCGAGAAGCTTTTTTCGTGGAAAGACGGAGTGGTGGCGAAGCTCACGGGAGGGCTTCGCGCGCTTACGAGGGCAAGGAAGATAAATTACGTGCAGGGAAGGGCGTCTTTTACCTCATCGCGGACCCTTCGCGTCGCGGCGGCTTCGGGGGAGGAAAAAGAGGTTCTGTTTGAAAGCGCCGTTATCTCCACGGGTTCTGTCTCAAGGAGAATCCCGGGAGTGGATTTCGGTTCCGAAAACGTGGTCGATTCTGACGGCGCTCTCTCCATGGGAGAGATCCCGGGGACCCTGCTCGTGGTCGGCGGAGGCTACATAGGTCTTGAACTCGGAACGTTTTTTTCCTCTCTGGGCACCGAGGTGACGGTCGTCGAGATGCTCCCCGGGCTCCTCCAGGGGGTCGACAGGGACCTTGCGGGGGTGCTTAAAAAGAGGCTCGATCGGAAATTCCGCTCCATAATGCTTGGGACAAAACTGGCTTCTGTAAAGGAGTTAGACGACGAAGTTCAAGTTCTGTTTGAAGCCGACGGGAAAAGTTTCCGGGAAAAATATGAAAAGGTTCTGATCTCGGTTGGAAGAGTGCCGTTTACAGAAGGTCTCGGCCTTGAGAATACCAGGGTCTGTGTGGACGAGAAGGGTTTTATAGAGACTGACACGCAGAGAAGAACGGCCGATCCGGCCATTTTCGCCGTCGGGGACGTTGCCGGGGAACCCATGCTTGCCCACAAGGCCACTTATGAAGCCAAGATCGTGGCTGAGGTCATAACGGGAGCCAAGACTCAGTATGACCCCCGGGCCGTTCCGGCAGTCATATTCACCGACCCTGAAATCGCTTGGTGCGGGATCACGGAAAGTGAGGCGAGGGAGGCCGGGTTGGAGATAGAGGTATCGAAATTTCCCTGGGCAGCCTCGGGAAGAGCGCTTACGCTTAACAGAACCGACGGTCTTACGAAGATCATAGTCCACAGGGGGACCGGGAGGGTGGTCGGCGTCGGAATCGTCGGACCGCAGGCGGGAGATCTCATATCGGAATCCGTTCTGGCAATTGAGATGGGTGCTACGGCCGAGGATATAGCTTTTTCAATACATCCTCACCCAACTCTGACAGAAACCCTGATGGAAGCGGCAGAAGGCGTATACGGAGCCAGCACGCATCTGATGAAAAGGCGTCCGGGCAAGTCTTCACGAAAGTAATGGCGGGTTTTTTTGTTGGGACCGTTTTTTTCTCCCCCTGTTAAGTCTATAGTTCCCTTCAGCTTGTATTGACAATGCAGAGAGAAGATGTAAAATTCACCTTTCATTTTTAAACCTTGGAGGACTTTTTTATGGGCCTTAGAACGAAATCGGCGCAGAAACAGCATCGCCAGAGCCTGAAAAGACGAGAGAGAAACAGGTTCGTAACGTCCACTCTTAAGACTAAGCTTAAGCGTTATTCAGAAGCTCTTGAGGGTGAGGATATGGAAAAATCGCAGGCCCTTCTCAAGGAACTGGTCTCTCTTACCGACAAGGCCGCCACAAAAGGGGTTCTCCACAAAAAGAAGGCATCGAGATACGTATCAAGGTTCTCAAAGAGGCTTTCTGATCTTGCCCAGGGCGCCAGCTCCTAGGTTCTCCGCGCGCAGATTCCAAGAAGAAGTTTCTCAAGAAGTATGTAATTGTTCCCGGAACTGTTCTTGATCCCGTAGTCCGTCTCCTCTATAAGACCCAGTATCCTGCCCAGGTCGTTCTCCCTGAAATTACGCACGCTTTTCTTGAGGTAAAAGACGGCCCCGCGGGACGTTTTTATAGCCTTCGCGATCCCTTCGTCAGATTCCCCTTCCTTAAGATATTGCGAAACTTTGAATATCTGGCGGAATCTCCAGGCTATCATGTACAGAATGGAGAGGGGATCCTCCCTGTTTTTCTCAAGTTCCCTGAGTATTCTGAGAGAACCCCGCAGATCCTTGTTTGAAAGCGCTGTAGAAAGGGAAAAGACGTTCTCCGTACTCCGTTTTTCCATAAGCCCCCTTAAATCCTTCTCGCCTATGGCTTTTTTCCCCTCCCTGTAAAGGGATATCTTCTCAAGCTCGTTCCTGATAAGGTTCATGTCCTCGCCGAGCATGGTTTTTATGAAACCGACCGTCCCGGGGGCAAGGACCATCCCGAGTCTCTCCGCCAGGCGTTTTATTTCCCGGTCAAAATTGCCGCCGCTGTCAAGGTCAACGAGCTTTATGCTTTTTGCGGGTTTCACTCTGTTTTTCCGAGACCCCTGCGAGAGGAGAACCAGTACGGAAACAGAAGCCGGAGAGGCGGCGTATTCATTGAGAAGATCAAGATCGTCTTTCCCCAAACCGTCGTATCCCTTAGCTACGATCAGTTTTTTCTCGTGAAACATTGGGAGGGTCTTTGCGTCCTCGACTATTTCCAAGAGGGATACCTCATCGAGATTTCTGCTCTCAAAGAGCAGCTTCGGGGAGTTAGTCGCGAGGTCCTCTTTCAGTTTTTCGACGAACTCCTCGATCAGAAGAGAATGGGAACTTTTAAGTACGGTAACAGGATGGATGTCGATGTTTTTCTCTGAAGACATGGCCTGTTTTTCCTCCTCGGCCTAAACGGCTTGCGGGCAGAGCCTCATCGGCCGTTTATTTCAAGCTCGCTGAAGAAATATCCTATTTCGTAGGCGGCCGATTCCTGTGAATCGGACCCGTGCACAATGTTTTTTTCTATCCCTGACGCAAAATCCTTTCTTATGGTTCCGGGTTCGGCTTTTTCGGGGTCCGTGGCACCCATGGTGGCCCTTACCCCGGAAATCGCCCCGTCCCCCTCAAGAACCATTACTACGCATGGCCCCGAGGACATGAAGTCCGTAAGACTTCCGAAAAAAGGTCTTTCCCTGTGTACGTTGTAGAACCCTTCGGCCTGTTCTTTTGAGAGGTGTATCATCTTGAGGGCAACGATGCTCACCCCCTTCTCTTCGAACCTTCGCAGGACTTCGCCGACGAGATTCCCCCCGACGCCGTCAGGTTTTACTATTGATAATGTTCTTTCCATTTTTTGCCTCCGTGTGTGTGCGATCTGGAAATGACTGTCTGATTCTTAACTTCGCGGCGGGGTCCGGGACGGGTTGCGCCGCTTAAAGGGGAATCCGGTACCGCGTCTAGTATTTATTCTTAAGTTCTTCTAGGAGTCTCTTTCTTCTCTTAATGCTTTTTATCCTGAGATATACCATGTGCTTAAGATCAAGAGTGATTGGCAGGCCAAATTCCTTGCTTACCATTTCTATGAGTTTTTTTCCTTTAGTTCCGGGTTCCCGGCAGATTGCCTCGTTTATAAAAGTTCTGATTTTCCTTTTCCGGGTGCCCTCTACCTTGTCTAGAATCTCATCTCTTTGCGAAGCGGTAAGTTTTTTAAGATAAGCCGCCACCTCGCTCAGGGCAGGCCCACTCCTGCCTGATTTCGTCTTTTCTATCGCTATTCTTATAAATTCACTTGTGCTTATATCTTTTTCCTCGGCACTTGAGTGTACGTAGTCGTAGTCACTCGCGGGAATTCTGAAACTCAGAAGCATGTCTTTGCGTTCAGGGGCCATAAGCTGCTCCGGAGAACCGGATTCCGGTTATTAAGCGAAATCTGCGCCAGCAAGTCCCGCAACCGGTTCTAAAACTAGATTCTAATTATTAGGGTATAAAGAATCAAGAGCTTGTTATTATGTCCGTATTAAGAGCGTGTTTGTAACGGCGCTCTGGCACAGGTCGGTTTTCTAGGGTATTCTCGTGCCGTTTAGTTGTGGTTTCCTTGGAAGCAGAACAAAAGCGCGGTCTGATTAGGGGGCGAATTTGATGTTGCCCGTCATTAAGCAAAGAAGGGTGGGTGAGTTCTCCTTGGGAACTCTTTTTTTTCTGCTGATTCTCTTTCTCTCGGTTCCATACTGCGGCGCGGTTACAATCAAGGCGCTGTACGTTGACACTCAGGGAACCGGGTTTAATGATACGACCAGGCTGACAGAAGAGAAAAGGACTCTGTTCGGCGATAACGGCAATAACGCGAGTACGCTCGGGCAGGCGAGAAGAAACGCTTTTGAGCATGCCGCCCGGTTGCTCGAAAACAGGTTGCCGGGCTCAAATACCATCCGGGTCGAGGTGTCGTTCAGGTTCTTTGAAGAAGAAACCACGATCGCGACCACTTATATGCTGCGGATTATAAGTTTCGGTCCCAGGGAACTGCTGCACATAGGGTACCCGCCGGCGCTTGCGGAGATAATCAGGGGAGAGAACTTCCTAGGTGAATCGGCGCCTCATTTTATCGTGGGGTTCTCCCGAGATTCGGACTTTTATTACGGTTTTACCGGAGAAACGCCGGAATTTTCCATAGATTTTGTTACCCTCGCCATACATGAGCTTATTCACGGGCTTGGATTTCATTCTTCTCTGAAGAAAGATGGTTCTTTTCCCGCCGCGACGCTTGACGTGACGGACGGGACCCGGAATTTTTCAATCGATGTAGAGCAATGGCAAAGAATTTACGATGTGCAGATGTATTCTGAGGGAGACGGTGAATTAATCGTCGATCTTGAACCGCAGCGAAGAGAGCAGGCCGCTACTTCGGGTACCGGTCTTTTGTGGGACGGAACTGCAAGGCCGGGGAAAGAAAATTCATGCAGTTACGGCCAGCGCATGGCCGAGCTTAAATCCGCCGCCGTAGCTTCAGACGGAAAACCTCGGCTTCACGCTCCCTCGACTTTTGATGAAGGCAGTTCCATTACCCATGTTCATACGGAGGCGGAGGATATCATGGAATATCTTTATCCGTTTCCAAGGGACATGGACCTGAGTCTTGGCATGCTAAAGGACATGGGCTGGGAAGTTGATGGTAACGACTTTCCGCCGTCTTGCGTGCCGACGGGAATAAGCGTCACTCCGATTTCGGGGCTTGTGACCACTGAAGGGGGTGGAGTTGCGACATTTACCGTGGGGCTTGACTCAGAACCGATAAGCGACGTTATAATTCCCCTGCGAAGCAGTGAACCGCAGGAAGGGGTGGCCGATACCGCCACGCTTGAGTTCACACCCGAGAACTGGGCCGCGGCGCAGACAGTGACGGTGACAGGCGTTAACGACAGGGAAGAAGACGGGCCGAAGCGCTACGTTATCGCTCTTGAGAGGGCGCAGAGCCGGGATCGGTTTTATGACGGTTTTAATCCGGACGACGTGTCAGTGACGAACCAGGACAATGACCCGGAGCCTGATCCGCCGGACGACTTGGTACAGCCCCGGATGCCGCAACAGGGGGAAGGGAGTGGAGGATGTGCGCTCGCCATGGAAAAACGGGTGGAAAACAGTTCTGGAAATACGGTGCTTAACCTGTTCTTGATCGCCGCGTTCCTGTTCTCTGCTACCTTGCGGAGGAGCCCGCTTAAGGAAAAGTAACATTTCCAGCTTTTTTAATTATGGCAGCAACCAGGCAAGCTCTCCGTTTCTCAAGACTACCGTCTAACCGGCAGAAAGCATTCTCTCTCAGCCATGTGGACAACCCCTGTTTTCGTACTGTATAATGTTGCTCCGAGGGCTTTTAGAGGAAAAAGGAATTAGCGCGAAAAGCCTTGTAGTCTTGGGTTGCTTTTCCTCATCTTTTTTAAATCATATCCGCATCTTACAATCTTGGAGGCAGCAGAAATGGAAAGGTTTGTTATTCCCCATCAGCATGAAATAACTAAAGAGGACAGAAGGAGACTCAATGGTCACGGTTCTTTGATTCTCTGGTTTACGGGACTTCCCAGTTCGGGAAAGTCCACTCTTGCGAATGAACTTGAAAAGGAACTTATACAGGGCGGCCATCGCACCTACATACTGGACGGAGATAATATAAGAATGGGTCTCTGCAAGGATCTTGGTTTTTCCGCCGAGGACCGCGAGGAGAATATAAGAAGAATAGGAGAGGTATCGAAGCTTTTCATGGACGCGGGAATTGTTGTGCTTTCCGCCTTTGTTTCTCCATACCGCGCTGACCGTGACGCCATAAGGGAGCTTGTTGAGGAAGGGGAATTCGTTGAAGTATTCGTCAGCTGTTCCGTTGAGCAGTGTGAGCAGCGAGACGTTAAGGGACTTTACAAAAAAGCGAGAGCAGGGGTTATAAAGGGATTTACGGGAATTGACGATCCCTACGAAGAGCCTTCGAGCCCTGAAATCGTAGTTGACACGGAGAAGTTTTCAATTGAGCAGTGCAAGCAGCAGATACTCGATTATCTGATCGGGCGCGATATAGTAACCATGGGATAAGGAGAACCCCAACGCCTCTGTCTTGCCGACGAGGCGGATTTCCCGTTTATCAAGGTCGCCCGGTTTTTCCGTAGCCGCTTCTTTAGATTTGCGATTATAAAGCATATAATAAGATTTCATTAAAGTTTTTTGAAGAAACACGGATGTTTCTTTCAAACGATGAATCGGAGACCTTTGACTCGATGAGCCCGGCGGAGTTAATCAGCGGTATCGCGGAGAATTCAAGAAAAGCCTCAAGAACTCTGGCCACCGCCCCGTCTTCCCAGAAAAACGACTTCCTTCTGCGCTTCGCGGAAGCTCTGGTGAGGGAAACCGACAATCTGCTCTCGGAAAACGCAAAGGATGTTTCCGACGCCGAAGAAAAAGGTCTTTCCTCTGCCCTTGTGGACCGCCTGAGTCTTAACCCTTCAAGGATAAATGCCCTGGCCGACGGGTTGCGGGAAGTATCGCGGCTTGATGACCCGGTGGGCAAGATATCGGGAAAATGGGAAAGGCCGAACGGAATTTCCGTTGAGAAAAAAAGGATCCCCCTTGGCGTTATAGGAATCATTTACGAATCAAGGCCCGGGGTGACGGCCGATGCCGCGGGGCTCTGCGTTAAATCGGGCAATTGCGTAATCCTCCGGGGTGGTTCTGAAACGATAAGATCCAACCTGGCCATCTCCCGGCTGATGGCCGATTCCCTTTCCCGAAGCGGTCTTCCGCCCTATGCGGCCCAGGTTGTTCCGGTTGCCGACAGGGAAGTCGTGACCGAGATGCTGAAACTAGAAGACAAAATAGATCTCATTATCCCAAGGGGAGGGGAAGGCCTTATACGCTTTGTAGTGCAGAACTCCCGGATCCCTGTGCTTAAGCACTACAAGGGGGTCTGCCATGTTTACGTGGATCGCCACGCCGATCTCAAGATGGCCGGGGAAATCTGCCGAAACGCGAAGGTCCAGAGACCGGGGGTCTGCAACTCGATGGAGACCATGCTGGTGCACTCTTCGGTGGCTCGTGATTTTCTTCCAGACGCAATAAAAAGACTGGAATCAGAGGGGGTTAGCATAAAGGGCTGTGAGAACACAAGGAAACTCCTTCCCCATGTGGCCCCGGCGACAGGGGAGGACTGGTATGAGGAGTATCTTGACCTTGTCTTAAACGTAAGGATCGTTCCCACGATTGATGAGGCTATAGACCATATACAGACTTACGGCTCCATGCACACAGACGCCATAGTCACGGAGGACGCCGAGAGCTCCGAGAAATTCGTAAAAGAAGTGGATTCCTCCGCGGTCATGGTCAATACGTCAACCAGGTTCAATGACGGCTTCGAGCTGGGCCTCGGCGCCGAAATCGGCATAAGCACTTCGAAACTGCACGCGTTCGGTCCCATGGGGCTTGAGGAACTGACGACTTCCAAGTTCGTGGTAAGGGGTAACGGTCAGGTAAGAAGCTGAACCCGGGGGCGGCTCGGGGGAATTTTCGCGGAGCGCCCCGCTCCTGCGAAGACGCAACGGGGTGCTGGAAAAACATATGCTTGTTGAGCTCAGGCTTAAAAATTTCGCCATAATAGACGATATTTCCATTAATTTCGGGGGCAACCTGAACATAATTACCGGGGAGACGGGCACGGGGAAATCCCTGATCGTTGACGCGATAAACATAATCCTCGGCGACAGGTTTACCGCGGACCACGTTAAATCAACCGGAACGCAGACATCCATAGAAGCGCTTTTCGAAGTTCCCGGGGATTGCGGTATCGGTGAGAAGCTCGAGCGGTTAGGCATCGGAGATTTTGAGGGGGAGCTTCTCATAAAAAGGGTCCTCAATCCGGGCGGGAAGAACAGGGTATACATAAACGGTTCGATAGCGACGCTCGGGACGCTTTCAGGGGTAACCGACGGACTCGTTAACATGTTCGGTCAGCATGAACACCAGAGTCTCCTTAAGAAAAACAATTATTTAAGTTATTTAGACACCTTTTCTCAACTTGAACATGAACTCTCCCGATACAAGGCCGCATACGCCGAACTTGTGCGTGCGGAGAATGAACTTGAGGTTCTTAGAAAAAAAGAGCGTGAGGGGGCGGAGAAAGAGGATTATCTGAGGTTCCAGGCGGAGGAGATAAAAAAGGTCTCCCCGGCGCCGGATGAGGATTCCGAGCTTGAAACGGAGAAAATCAGGCTTGAGAACTCCGAGAGATTTTCATCTTCGCTCGGCAACGCGACCGGGCTTGTGTACGAGGGAGAGAGTTCGGCGATAGGTTTTCTGAAACAGGCCCTCTCGCATCTTGAGAAGGTTTCTGACCTTGATTCCTCTCTCCGGGAGCTTCGCGACAGAATAGCGTCCATACTGATAGAAACAGAAGATGTTTTCTACGGTCTGAGCGAGTTCGCGGGGAAAATCGAACACAATCCCCAAAGGCTTGAAGAGGTGCTCTCTAGGCTTGAGGAGATAGGGAGGCTTAAGAGAAAACACGGGGATTCAATCGAGGAAATAATAAAAAAGCAGCAGCAGATCGAATCCGAGCTCGAAGGACTTGAGAACTCGGCTGAGATGATGGGAGAAATAGAGCGCAGAAGGGATTTGCTGAAAGAAGAGGTCGCCGCCGCCGCATCTTCCATATCGGCCGCAAGAAAAGCGGGAGCGAAGCAGCTTCAGGATCTTTTCTGTGAGCAGGCCGAATCGGTGGGGCTTAAAAACGCGCGTTTCGAGCTGGAATTTACGGAAAAGAAGCTCTCAGCGGACGGCAGAGACAGCGTACAGTATCTTTTCTCCGCCAACCCGGGCCAGGCCCCCAGGCCCGTTAACAGAGTCGCTTCCGGAGGGGAACTCTCAAGAATAATGCTTTTGCTTAAAAGTTTTGTGTCCACCGGCGATGCTGGCTCGATTTTCATATTTGACGAAGTGGATGCCGGAATAGGGGGAGTCGTGGCTGAGAGCATAGGGAAGAAAATAAAAAATCTCTCGGATGAAAGCCAGGTCGTGTGCATAACGCATCTCCCTCAGGTCGCGAAATTCGCGAACACCCACCTGCTTGTGGCAAAGGAGTTCAGCGAGGGCGAAACGGATGTCTCGGTTGATGCTCTCAGTGAAGAGGAGAGAGTAATGGAAATCGGCAGGATGCTTGCCGGGAAAAGCGTGTCTGAAAAGACTTTTGAAGTTGCTCGCGAGCTCATAAAAAAAGCCAGTCGTGGTGCTCTCTCGTAAAGAGGTTCCGTATTCTCATTGCTCGAAAACCCTTCATGGTTGTCGAAATATGCTATATGAAATCCAAGTATGTCGAATTCCCATATATTTTTTTCTTTAATGTCGAAAACCGTTCATGTGGCTTGGACTGTGAATCGGGTTCAAGAAATCCTGTAAATAAGGAATTTCAACTTTGGAAAAGATATCAGACCGCAGTCGATTCAGGTGAAATCCAGAATCTGACCCCCGCAAAACTCTCCTGCTTTACGTCTTATGAGAAATGCAGGCTAACCGAGCGCTTTTGCCTCATACGAGCAGAAAACCACCGCGGTGAGAACCGTTGTCCAGAGTCCGTTTTTATCTCCTACGGCCGTCTGCGTTATGTTTCTGCTTTTTACCTTGTGCCCGCTTATCTCCCATATGTCTTTCTGCTCGTCATAACTTTTATCGGGGTCAAAGGGAGCGTTAAGGGTGGTGGCGAGCATGTAGGCGGCAAGATCCTCTGCGTATTCTCCCGCTAGGGTCTCTTTCTGCCCGTAGCTGTGGTGTTCCGAAATGTATCCGTAGTGTGTCTTGTCCTTGGGGATCGCGAGGCCGGTTGACGCGGCAATGAGCCTGCTGGGCTCGTTTGTGGAATTCTCGCTCATTACCACAAACGCTATCTGTCCGGGGGAGAGCATGGTGAGCCCCTGCTTTCTGGTTACGAGCTGGCAGCCTGGGGGGAATATGCTTGAAACCTTGACCAAGTTGAACTGGGCGATGCCGGCATCTCTTAGGGCAAGCTCAAAACTTGAGAGCTTTTCTTTGTGTTTACCTACGCCTTTTGTGACAAAAGCTTTTGTCGGGGTCAACCCACCGCTCCTTGTAAATCTGCATTCAAGTTATATTTACCGGGTAACTTTGTCAAACGAGGGTTAACCGAGATGAGATTCGGAGCACATGTTTCAATAGCGGGCGGGATTGAAAACGCACCGCTTAGGGCGAGACAGCTTGGATGCGAATGCTTTCAGATGTTCACCCGTTCCCCGAGGGGTGGAAAGCCCCCTGCGCTTGAAGAGCGCCTGCTTGAGGCCTTTTTTCTTAACTGCTCCGAGGCCGCTATAAGCGATTACTACGTTCACACTCCTTATTTCATAAACCTGGCTTCCGGGAAAGAGGATCTCAGGAAAAAAAGCGTGGCTCTGGTAAGGGAAGAGCTTGAAAGATCAAGTGCCCTCGGGGTGAAATACATGATGACCCATATAGGAAGTGCGAAAGGGATGGAAAGGGACGTTGCGATAAGCAACGTGGTCGACTCCGTTCTCCGGATCCTCGAGGATTATCAGGGCGTAACGCAGCTTCTGCTTGAGAACACAGCCGGCCAGGGAGAGACTATAGGAGTGAGTTTCGAGGAGATCTCGCTCATACTGGAGCGCGCGGCATGTGACGGTCTTGGAGTCTGTATAGATACCGCCCACATGTTTGCCTCAGGGTACGATATAAGGACCTTCGAGGGGGTAGGGGAGCTGGTAGGAAGCATCAACGCCGTATTTGCTCCCGAAACGGTGAAACTGGTTCACGCGAACGATTCCAAAGTTGGATTTAATTCTCACAAGGACCGCCATGAGCATCTCGGGCAGGGAGAGATAGGAATCGACTGCTTTCGGGCGATGATCGAGAACCCGTTTTTCGAGAATATTGACATGATAGTGGAGATGCCACCTTCCGAGGTGGCAAAAGACATCGAACTTCTTAAAAAACTAAGAGACGCGGGCCTCTGATTTCAGGGCGAGAGCGAAAAGCCACTTTTCCCCGTCTTCAAACCGTCAACATAGATATTGTTTTCCCCGTCAATAGCGACCCTACCGTTTGCGATCAGATCATGGACTGCGAAGGGAAACAATTTCCATTCGCCCTGTTCTCTGATTTTCTCCTCCATCGCCGCCACGTCCCCGGTACCGAAGCCCTCAAGGGATATGTCGGCCGACTGGGCTATCACGGTTCCGAACCTTGTTTCGGGGTCGTTTTCAAGATAGACGGTGCATCTTATGGCTTCTTCCCCGTTTTCTATCGCCTGGATGCATGCGCTTTTGCCTCTTGCGAGGTAGTCTCTGGTCGTGTCCCCGGGATAGAGGTTTATGATCCTGTTTGCGAACCTATCGGTGAACAGGCGGCTGAGCTTTCTCCTGTAACCCGCCAGCACCACAAGATCGGGTTCAAAAAGCTCTTCAATAAGCGAAATCACGGCCGAATCGTAAAGAATTCGTCCGCCTTCGTCGGAAGGGTGTTCTCCCAGGGTGGCAAAGAAACTCTCAGAACTTATCGAAGAGGTTTTGATTTTGAGTGTTTCCGCTTTCCTGAGAACCGCTGCCTCGGGGCTGTTTGAAAAGACATGCTCTATGGCTCCGTAGTTTCCTCCGCCGTCCTGTTCGAGTTCAATCTGTCTTGAATATATTTTCTCGAAGTTTGTTCCTCTGCCCGAGGCAAGCGCAAGAATTCTCATTGGGCGGTGGGTATCAGCGTAGAGCGGCGTTATTTGCATTGATTCTCCTATCATTTAATTTTATGCGATTCCACGCAAGGGTAACGCAGGATGAAGGAAAAAAGAAACCTGATCACGAGAATCGCGACCGCCGTAGTGGCGGTGCCGATACTTCTTCTTATATTCTACCTTGGGGGAGTGTACTATCTCGCTTTTATGTGTCTGCTTGCGGGTCTGTGCTCCTTTGAGTTTTTCGCGCTTGCGGGCCCCGATATCCGGAAGTCGAGAAAAACTTATATCACGGCTATTTCCCTGCTTCTGATCATAAGCGCGTTTTTCGATTTCGTGCTTATGAGTCTTTTTTTCACCCTCCTGATATTTCTTTCCATAATACTCGAATTCCGCAAAAAAGAGTTCAGCGACTGCCTGAAAGACCTAGGCATGACTCTTCTGCCCCTTATATATTTCGGCTGGATGCTGGCCCACGGTGTGCTGTTAAGAAATATCTCGGATAACACAAGCCTGGGGAGTTACGGTTTCCCTGATCGGGGTTTCGAGGATATAGGCTTTTTCCTTGTGGTGCTTGCTGTTTCCTGCACCTTTCTTAACGATGCCGGGGCATATTTCTTCGGGAAAAGTTTCGGGAGAAAGAAACTTGCCCGCCACATAAGCTCAGGCAAGACCATTGCGGGGCTAATAGGCGGGTTCTTTGTTTCAGTCGTAGGCGCCTTCGTGGTGAATCTCATATTCAACAGCCCTCTTTCCATGACTTGGGTAGTTGTTTACGCGGTAATAATAGTCGGGGCCGCGGTTGCGGGCGATCTTTTCGAATCCACCATAAAAAGGGGGGCGGGGGTAAAGGACTCAGGTTCTCTGATCCCCGGACACGGCGGGGTGCTTGACAGGTTCGATAGCCTGATATTCGTTTTCCCCTGTACATATTACGCTTCTCTGATTTTCTATCGCCTAAGCGAGACAGGCGCTGCTATATAGGGGTGAAGATGGAAATATCGATAGTGGACAGGGAGGAGTTCATTGACGGCCCTGCCAGGGAAGAACTGGTCCGTCTGGTCGAAAAAGTACTCGTATACCTTGATCTCTCCGCCCGAAGCGAGCTCTGTGTCTCGCTTGTAAACGACAAGGATATGAGGGAACTTAACCAGCAGTACAGACAGATTGACAGGGCTACCGATGTGCTCAGTTTTCCGCAGAAAAGCGAAGCAACCCCCGATCTTCTAGGTGATATAGTGATATCCTACCAGACGGCCGTCCGTCACTCCCGAAGGCTTGAGATCACGGTTGAAGAGGAGTTGCGCCTGCTTGTGGTTCACGCGGTTCTGCACCTGCTCGGGTTCGATCACAAAAAGAAAAAGCAAAGAGAGGCGATGCGCGAAAAAGAAAAAGAAGTGCTTGACTATCTGGCTAAGGCGGCTCGTCTTGGTACCATGTCCCTTGGAGAACAGAAAAGCGAACATAACCGTTCTAAATCCTGAGAATTTATCTTAAAACCCAAAGAAGGGAGAAAGCAATGGCATTAACGCGTAATTTCAGGGAGATCTTAAAGGAGCGCGCGATGAGAGACCCCGAGTTCCGCATCGGACTTCTGACCGAAGCGATTGAGTGTGTGCTCAATGATGAAATCAACGTGGCGAAAGTATTGCTGCGAGACTACGTTAACGCGACAGTCGGTTTTCAGGAGCTTGGAATTCTTACGCAAAAAGACCCGAAGAGCCTGATGCGCATGCTCAGTCCGAGAGGAAACCCGAGTCTCAAGAATATTTCCTCTCTGCTCGCATCTTTAAAAGAACATGAGGGCGTCAAGCTTCACGTGCGGGCAGCTAGATAATCAACACGGCCGCAGATTCACTATCTGACATTTAGATGGTTGCGTAGAGGCGTCTTTGATTTACAACAGGTGCTTAATTAGCTAGCCGAAGCGGGGTAGGCGCCTGTCGGTCATCCAGGTTCATCCAGGTCCTCTTTAATCTTCTCTATTTCCTTTACGGTAGGGAGATCCTTTAGATCTTTAAGGCCGAATGTCTCGAGAAAAAGATTGGAGGTTCTGTAGAGAAAAGGCTTTCCCGGAACTTCCTTTCTTCCGGCGATCTCAAGGAACCTTCTCTCAAGGAGCACGCTTACGCTGCTTGAGCAGTCAACCCCTCTTATCTTTTCAACCTCGATTTTTGTGACGGGCTGCTTGTAGGCGACTATCGCGAGCACTTCGAGGGAAGCTTTTGAGAGCCTGAATTTTTTTACTTCCTTGTTAAACTCGACTATGTACTGCGAATACTCGGAGCGGGTTCTGAACTGATATCCTCCTGCGACGCTGCTTAGGACGAAACTCCTTCCCATCTCTTCCCAGCGCTCTTGGAGTTCATCAAGAGCATCGTTTATCTCTTCTTTTTCGGCGTCTTTTAGAAAGCTGGAAATTTCCTGAATAGTTAAAGGGTTTTTCGAAACGAATATCAAGCATTCTATTATATTTGCAAGAGAACTTCTATCGTCCATTTTTCTCTCTCAGGATTATCTTTATCGGTTCTTCGAAGGTCGGCTGAAAGACATCCAGAATGCCGTCTTTCAGCAGCTCCAGTATGGAGAGAAAGGTTACCACGAGTTCCATGCGGTTTATATCCTCTCCGAAAAGGTCTTCGAAAATAACCTCTTTTCTGCTTCTCATTATTTCTATCATCTGGCTTTTTCTTTCTTCAACTGTATATGTCTGCGGGGTCAGGGATATTTCTTCTATTTCCGATTTCTTTCTGCTCTCATATATATTTGAGAAGGCGTCTACCAGAGACCAGAGGTCGAATTTAACGAATTCCGTTTCTTCCGCAGGTTCTCCGAACACCTCCTTGCGGTCGTAACCCGCCAGGAAGACGTCTTTTCCGAGGATTTCCATCCCTCCAAGCTCCGCCGCCGCGTCTCTGTACCTTTCATACTCAAGCAGCTGCCTTACAAGTTCCTCTCTGGGGTCCTGCCCCTCATCTTCATCCTCATCCTTTATTCTGGGAAGAAGCATCCGCGATTTTATGTACCCCAGTTCTGCCGCCATGGACATGTAATCCCCGACGATCTCGAGGTTTACATCTTTTAAAAAGTCCAGATATTCAAGGTACTGCTTGATTATGAGCGCGATGGGTAGGTCGTAGATGTTCACCTCATTTCTTTTTATGAGGTGAAGCAGCAGGTCAAGGGGTCCGTTGAATATATCAAGCTCTACGCTGTAGGCTGACTGCGGATCCTCCATTTCCCCGTTCCTCTCGGTAATCACGATGGATTCATTGCCCTTATGACGATCTCAAGTTCGCTGTAGTTAAAATTGCACAGCTTTATAAAGATAACCACCGGGACGCGTATGAAGTAACCCAGGAAACTCCCGCCGAAAATAAAGATGGCGAAAAGAATGAATATTCCGTAAGTTTCAAACCTGGCGTACCTAAAGGCGAGGCTGTCGGGCAGCAGTCCGTAAAGTACCCGTGAGCCGTCAAGCGGCGGAATCGGGATCATGTTGAAAACGGCAAGCACTATCCCTATGTATATGAACCATACGAGCATCCGCACGGCCACGTCGACTCCGCTTCCCGGGGGTATGCCCGCGGAGGCGAAGTTCTCGAATACGGCCTTTAGAATCACGGCCGCCGCAATAGCGGTCAGAATGTTGGATACCGGACCCGCCAGCGCGACCAGGAGCATGTCTTTTTTCGGGTTCTTGAAGTTTCTCGGGTTCACGGGAACCGGTTTTGCCCATCCGAAATGCACGATAAAAAGCAGCAGGGTTCCCAGGAGGTCGAGATGTACCAGCGGGTTAAGGGAGAGTCGTCCCTGATTTTTCGCGGTGTCGTCCCCGAGCCTGTAGGCCACAAGCGCGTGTGCGTACTCGTGTATGGTAAGGGAAAAAAGGATTACAGGAGCCAGTATTATGAGAAATCCGTAGTTCATATCCATTTGCTTAAGCCCTCGGGTGAGATTTTTTGTGTATGCGTTTCAGCCTTTCCTTTTCAACGTAAGTATATATCTGAGTCGTGGATATGTCAGAGTGGCCGAGCATGGCCTGTATGGACCGAAGGTCGGCTCCCCGCTCAAGCAGATGCGTGGCGAAAGAGTGGCGAAGCACGTGAGGGGTTATATGGGAGTGGATGCCGGCGGCAAGCGCGTAGTCCTTTATGATGCGCCAGAAGCGCTGACGGCTCATCTTGGAGGCGGTTCTCGAGGTTACGAAAAGGTACTCCGAACTCCTGCCGCGAAGAAGTCTGGGTCTTGCGTCCGAAAGATAGTCCCTTGTTTTCCTGATCGCGGCGTTGCCTATGGGAACTATCCTTTCCTTGCTTCCCTTCCCGAGGGTGATAACGTAGCCATGGTCAAGATTGACGCGGTTTAACTCAAGTGAGACCAGTTCGGATACCCTTACCCCCGTGGCGTAAAGAACTTCAAGCATCGCGCGATCCCTGAGCGCTTTTTCGGATTTGCCTTTTTCAGGTTCCAGAAGAAGCGTCTCGACCTCTGAGAGGGAAAGAGTGTGGGGTAGGGTTTTTGCGGGCTTGGGAGATACCGTGTTTCTCATGGGATCCTCGGTTATCACCTTCTCTGTAAGGAGGAACCTGAAAAACTGCTTTAAGGAGGCTATGTTTCTCGCTACGCTTCTCGGGGAGAGCTTTTTTTCCCTCAGGTGTTCAAAAAAGGCGGCGATTTCATGCTCGCTTACCGCAACGGGGTCTGATATCCCCTTTTTGCCGAGAAAAGCCGTGAGGGAGGATATGTCCCTTGAGTAGGATTCAATGGTGTTTTTCGAAAGGCCCCTGTTCATCGTGAGGTATACAAGGAACGAATCGAGATGTTCATCCATTTAATCTTATGTTCCAACCTGCCAGGAGCTTAGGTATTTTTTCTGTTCCGCAGTCAGGGTATCTATGGTGACTCCCAGAGTTCTCAGTTTTATCCGGGATATCATACGGTCTATATTTTCCGGGACATCGTGAACGTCGTTCCCAAGAGCCTGTGCGTTTTTAACTATATACTCGCAGCAAAGCGCCTGGTTAGCAAAACTCATGTCCATTACGCTTGAAGGATGCCCCTCGGCCGCGGCGAGATTTATAAGCCTTCCTCCGCCGAGGATGTTGATTCTCCTTCCGTTCTCAAGCGTGTGTTCTTCAACGTACTCCCTTATGACTCTTTTTGATGTTGTTATTTCGGCAAGTGCGTCCAGATCAAGCTCCACGTTGAAATGCCCGGAATTGGCCACAATCGCCCCGTCTCTCATTTTCTCGAAATGCTTTTTTCTTATGACGTGTATGTTGCCCGTAACGGTGCAGAAGAAATCTCCGAGCGCCGCCGCCTTCTCCATGGTCATTACCCTGAATCCGTCCATCGTGGCCTCAAGTCCCGCAAGCGGTTCAACCTCGGTCACGATCACGTTAGCTCCCATTCCCCTGGCTCTCATGGCAAGCCCTTTTCCGCACCATCCGTATCCCGCGACTACGAAGGTAGTACCGGAAATAAGCCTGTTTGTGGCCCGTATGATTCCGTCAAGGGTGCTTTGTCCCGTACCGTAGCGGTTATCGAAAAGGTGCTTGGTATCCGCGTCGTTAACGGCGATTATGGGATACTTCAGGACCCCGTCATCCGCCATGCTTTTGAGTCTTATTACTCCCGTTGTCGTTTCTTCCGTTCCTCCGACTATGTCGTCCATCAGGTCTTCGCTGTCTTTGTGCAGTGTCGATACCAGATCCGCTCCGTCATCCATGGTTACGTGAGGGTGGGCGCCGAGCACGGCGTTTATGTGCTTGTAATAGGTTTTAGTGTTTTCTCCCTTTATCGCGAAAACGGAAATTTTATGGTTTTTTACGAGATGGGCGGCGACGTCATCCTGGGTGCTGAGCGGGTTTGACGCGCAGAGGTAAGGCTCGGCCCCTCCGGCCTTAAGCGTGGTCATCAGGTTTCCCGTCTCCGTGGTAACGTGAAGACACGCGGCGACTCTTACTCCCTTAAGCGGCTTTTCCTTTCTGAACCTCTCTTCTATCTGCTTCAGAACGGGCATTTCCTGAGCGGCCCATTCGCTTCTTAGTTTCCCCTGTTTGGAAAGCTTTAAGTCTTTTACGTCGTAATCCATTTATTCCTCCGTCGTTTTTTTGCGGTCTGTGACTCCTAGCCCGGTTCGGCTCAGGTGTCCTCTACAGCTTTTTTAAGTTCCGCGATTCTGTCTGTCCTCTCCCAGGAGAACGTTTCTTCGTTCCTGCCAAAATGCCCGTAAGAAGCGGTTTTTCTGTAAATGGGTCTTAGGAGCTCGAGGTGCGAGATTATTCCCTCGGGAGTGAGATCGAAAACTTCTCTCACGGCTTCTGATATCTTTTTTTCCGGCAAAACGGCAGTGCCGAAGGCCTCGATCATTACCGAAACCGGTTCCGCGACTCCGATAGCGTAGGCAATCTGCACTTCGCAACGCGAGGCCAGAGAGGCCGCGACTATGTTTTTCGCTATGTACCTTGCCATATAGGCCGCGCTCCTGTCGACCTTGGAGGGATCCTTCCCCGAAAACGCCCCCCCGCCGTGCCTTGACCATCCGCCGTAGGTGTCAACGATAATTTTTCTTCCGGTAAGGCCGGTGTCTCCCATCGGACCCCCGATTACGAAGTTCCCCGTGGGATTTATATGAATTTTCGTGTTCTTCGAGATAAGTGTTCCCATGCAGTGGTCTATTACGTTTTGCCTGATCCCCTCAACGAGGTCCTCATGTGAGACGTCCTCTGAGTGCTGAGATGATACCACCACCGCGTCTACTCCGACCGGTTCCCCGTTTTCGTACTTGAATGTGACCTGGCTTTTCCCGTCAGGTCTTAAAAAGGGCAGGGTGCCGTCTTTTCTTACCTCGGAAAGGCGCCTGGCCAGCTTGTGGGCGTAGAGTATGGGGGAGGGCATGAACTCTTCGGTTTCATCGCACGCGTAACCGAACATTAATCCCTGGTCTCCGGCTCCTTTCCTGTCAACTCCAAGCGCTATATCCGGGGACTGCCTGTCAATCGTCAGGAGAACCGAGCAGGTATTCGCGTCAAATCCCATGGCGCTGTCGGTATAGCCGATCTCTCTTATCGTGTTTCTTGCCACCTGCTGTATGTCGACTTGGCTTTTAGTCGTTATCTCTGCGGAGATTACCACAAGACCGGTTGTGATCAGTGTTTCGCACGCGACCCTGCTATCGGGATCCTGCTCGATCATAGCATCGAGGATGGCGTCTGAAATCTGATCCGCAATCTTGTCCGGATGGCCTTCCGTTACGGATTCTGAGGTGAATATGAAGTTTTTCGGGGGCATTAAGCGGACCTCAAAAGCCCAAGTAATATAATTACTCTGGTCTTTCTGTCAACAACTTGGTTTCCAGGTTTTTTTGAGGAAATAATTTGCTTGTGGGGAGATGCATCTCAGTCACAACCTGTTCGCGGAGTTCATCGGGAAAGGGTGAAAGGAAGCGGAAGTAAATAATGTCTTCGGTTATACCTCTCAGTGTCGGTACGATAAAAAGGCTGTTTCAGATTCTTGTTTCGAAGCCAAGTCAGCAAACTCAAAAGCTTTGACGAACGAAGAAATCAGGCAATTCGAAAACGAGCTTTCTATAGAGCGCACGGTGGCGATTCCTTTCGCAAGGGAACGCAATGGGTCTAGCATGCTGCCCAATGCTTCAGCGGATAAAGACTTTTCGTTTCTAGCCATGTTGCTTGGATATGAGGGTTTTAAGCTTCGCTAATTATGTTGTTCAACTACGGATTTGATCAGGAATTCGGAGAATTCCTGGCTTAGAGCTTGCCCCAAAGTGAAGCAGAAAAGGCTTGTTGGACAGAACAGAATTTTTTTATCGCTGTATTGCCGGAGATCATATTTGGTAAGAGTACAGCAAACCAATTGTTTTAAACCGGCATGTTTATTTTCTTCGGCGAAATCAAGCAGTCCTTTGATTTCTGATGAGTATTTGAGCGGTCTGTCGGACCACTTGATTTCAACTGCTATTAAGGGGTTTATAGGATTCATGATTACTAGATCCACCTCTCCGTTTTTCCAGCGAGCGTAATATGGTTTTTCTGAGTATTCAGTAAAGTGAAAGTAGTGACTGAAAACTGCTGTCTCCGCCAGCTTTCCCAGAACAGTTGTGTTATTCTTGTCCAAAGTGCCGAACAATGCTGGGTACATTGAGGCGTTTGTAAGATAGACTTTGAATTTGTGCTCTCTTTTGAACTTTTTCGCATTCCTGTCAACCCGGCTGACGCGTTTTATTAGAAAAGCAGCTTCGAGATATTCCAGATACCTTGATATCGTGCCTTTCGCTACATTCGAGTCTTGAGAGATGCCTGGCAGATCAACTTCCTGCCCCGTGTTGTGGACAAGAGTCACAAACAGCCGGTTAAGCTCTGGAATATCGCGGATTCCATACAGGCTCGGCAGGTCGCGCAGAAGTACCTTTTCTATAATGTCGTCCCTGATAAAACGACCTGGGTTTGCTCTGATCTCTTTTGAGAATACGGCTTCAGGGTAGCCCCCGAAGTTTATGTAATCCACAAACTCTTTGTTGAGATCTTCAATTTTTTCAAGAAGCTTTGAGTAGCTGGAGGGATAGTCTTTTCTTTGAACAGGAAACCTTTTTTCTTCGTCCGAGAACTTAATATATTCATAAAACGTCAAGGGAGGAAGGATGAAGTCGGTGAACCTTCCGGCGCCAGACTCGTCGCTTTTCAGCTTCAGTGCGGCGGCGGCCGAACCTGTGGCTATGAAGCGGTGCTGCGGGTAGGAATCAACCAAGGATTTCAGATGTTTTTCCCAGCCGCTTAGATATTGGATCTCGTCAAAAAAAAGATAACAAGACTCCTCTTGCGTTAGGGTGTTCCGTTCAACGAACATAAGGAGTATTTTTTCAAGCGATAGGCCTGAGTACAGAGGGTTGTCAAGAGGGATATAAAGAATCCGTTTCGGTTTAACTTTTTGCTTTACAAGTCTAGCAATCGCCTGATAAATCATAACGGTCTTACCAACCCTGCGGGGGCCCATAAGCACGACCGCCCGGTTGATCTTTTTCTCGTTTACCACTTCAAAAAACGGGGCGAAATAGACTCGTTCAGGAGCTTCTTTCCACCTTATGTTGTTTCGATCTTTCCACCAAGGATTATCGGTGCGGAGGCGCTGGAGCATCTCCTCTTCTGAGACTTTTAGCATGGTGGTTAATATAATGCGGAGAAGGAAAGATGTCAAATAAGAGTAATTAATAGTTCCTATTTGACCACAAGCCAAATAGTTTAGCTATAACAGCAGGTTGCAGTCATCAAATAGTGCTTGCCGTAATTAGCTATGACAGATTTTGTGGTTTTCTACCAACATGCTAAGGAAGGGATGATCAGGAGTGCTTCTTTTGGGGACTATACAGGAAAGTTTGTCAACTTTCCTGTATAGTCCCTTTACTTTTGTATCATCGGCAATCTTATTACTAAAAGATAACCGCTTCTGTGCCACCTCTATCTCGGCAGTAATATCTGTCTCCTTCACGGCATTCATATACTTCTGAAGCACTATCTGCACCTAAGCCGCGGCTAGACTCCCGTTGCGAGACATTATTCCAAGCTTGGGTCATTGCTTCTGTCAGCCGTTATTCTTCCACTGGCATTTTTCAGTACTCAAGATGAAGCGAGCACCTGCTTTGGTATTCAGTAGGTCGACTCGGGCGGAGATAAAGCACGTGGGTTTTTCCTGCCGTTTGGGTAAAATACCAGATAATCCCACTGCAGCTTTTCGGAGAAAGTTAAATGAAAAAACTCCTCGCCCCCTCGATACTCTCGTGCGACTATCTTAACCTTGAAAAAGAAGTAACCGCCGTCTGCCAGGCGGGTGCTGACCTTATACACGTGGACGTTATGGACGGGCATTTCGTTCCGAACATAAGCATAGGAATACCCATAGTGGAAGCGATTGCCCGGATGGAGTCGCCGCCCCAGATGGACATACATCTGATGATTGATAATCCCGAGAAATTCACGGAAAAATTTATAGACGCGAGCTCTCCTCACGTGAAGATCGTCACTGTGCAGATGGAGGCCTGCAACCTTCTCTACAGCGCTCTTTCCTCCATCAGGTGGAGAGGGGTTATGGCGGGGGTGGCCCTTAACCCCGCAACCCCTATAGGCGTGATAGAGGAAAAACTGATGGAGCTTATAGACGTAATAGTGATAATGACCGTGGAACCGGGGTTCGGAGGTCAGAAGTTTATCCCGGAAATGCTGTCGAAAATAAGCGATCTGAGATCTCTTCTTGACGGAATGGATGGGAAAAAACCGCTTATTGAAGCTGACGGGGGGATAAATCTCGAGAATATAGGGGAAGTGATTGAGGCCGGAGCGGATATAGTGGTGACGGGTTCAGGCATATTCAAGACAAAAAACTACGCCGATACGATGTCGGCCATGCGTGAGATAATGGGGTAGGGGCAAGACCTCAGGGCCGCGTGTTTTCCCGTGGGGAAGATGAAATCCCAAGAGCCGAATTACATAGCAGACATAGAGCGGTATTTTCTCGGGCTTGCCGGAAAGGGCCTTATGCTTTCGTCCAGGGACTACGGTTTTATAAGGGAGCTTGGCGAAAGGTCCGTTTCAAAGGAAATGGTGATTAAGGCCATAGCCTACGGTTTCGAGAAGAAAAGGCAGAGAGGGTCCCAGGAGCCAAGAGGACTTTTCAACATAAAGCAGGAGGTTGAGGAGTACCTTAAAACCCAGTCGGCGGAACCGGAATCGAAACAAACGCAACCGCGTAGCGCCGCTTTCGCCAGAAGCAGTATAATAGAACAGGTGGTAAAGAGGCTCGATAAGATCATAGTTGAGGAGAGAAGAGAGGATATAAGGGAGAAATACGAAAAACTGAGACAGAATGTCAGAGAAGCAGACAGCCTGGATTCCGCTAACGTATACAAGCGGTTTGACTCTTTGTGGCGGGTTTTTATTGAGGATGTTTTCTGCGGTCTTCCTGCCGAGAGGCAGAAGCGGATAACAACTGCCGCGCAAAGCAGGCTTCCCAGCGAAGCGAAACTCTATGATGAGGCTGCGAAGAAAAAAACCCTTGACGCTTTTAGGGATGAAATCGTATGCGAAACCCTTGGTATAAATAATGTTTTCACGATGAAGTGATATGGCCACCAGAAGACACATCGCGACTGGTTGTAGAAGATGCTCCGGCAGGGGATATATGATCTCTTCTGAGAACGGTCAGTACGCCCGCGCCGAGATTTGCGGCTGCGTTTCCGAATGCAGCAGTTGCAGGGGATCCGGAACGGTGTTTTTGGAAAACGAAAGGGGATACCGGTACCTTGAGCGCTGCGGGCTCTGCGGGATGGTAAGGCTTAAGATCAGAAGATACAACAACGCGAAAATTCCGTCGAAGTACGCCGGTGTTTTGCAGTCAGACGATATAGATCCCCGCGACCCGAGCCAATATGATGCAATGACCTACGTGAAATCCTTTGTCGACAAGTACCCGGCGAAAAAAGGTTTTCTGCTTATGGGGGGACCCGGTCTGGCCAAGACACGCCTCGCAGTGGGGGCCATAGCGGAACTTACCCTTCAGAAAGCTGTTGAATGCGTGTTCACCGATTTTTTCTTTCTGCTTGCGGATCTCCGGAAAGCCTATTCCGAGGGAACTCCCGAGAATGAGATAATAGGGCCGCTTGTAAACGCAGAAATCCTGGTGATAGATGAGATGGGAAAAGGCAAAAGTTCCGAATGGGAGCAGAACATCCTCGATCAGCTTATTTCCAAGCGCTATAACTCCTCAAAGAAAACCCTTGTTACCACCAATTACGTGGCCAGGGAGTCGTTGCCCGAAAAATCCAAGAAAAGAACCGAAATACTTGAGGACAGGGTGGGGGAGAGGATAGCTTCCAGGCTCTATGAGATGTGCGCACCGCTTTTCATCGAGGGTGCTGATTACAGGAAAAGCGAAATCTCGGCCTAGAAATTCCAGTATTTTGAGTAAGTTCTTCTGATTTCCGTAACCGTGTGTTCGCAGGTCGTCCGCTTAGGGTCAAAATCAGCGTCCGACACCTTAAGATCGAGTATCTCCTCTATGACAGACCGCATAATCGGCCCCATCTCCGCGGTGTTGTAGCCGCCCTCGAGCAAAAAGGCGATATTTCCTCGGCAGTGTTTTTCGGCAAGTTGCGTTACGAACCTGGTAAGTCTTGCAAACCCCTCGGAGGTAACCAGCATTCCTCCCAGCGGATCGACATGGTAAGCGTCAAAGCCCGCCGATACGAGAATGAATTCAGGGGTGTACTGCTCCGCCACGGGCCCGAGTATCTCGGTGAATATTCTCAGGTAGTCTTCATCGCCCAGCATTGCGGGGCAGGGCACGTTAAGCGTGTACCCGAGCCCACCTTTGTATCCAAGTTCTTTCAGGCTTCCGGTGCCGGGATAAAACGGGAACTGGTGCACCGAGAAATAGAGTACTTTGTCTGAGTCGTAAAAGATGTGCTGGGTGCCGTTTCCGTGGTGTACGTCCCAGTCTATGATCAAAACCCTCTCAAGACCGCAGTTGGCCAGAAGATGGGCCGCCGCGACCGCCACGTGATTAAACAGGCAAAACCCCATCGCCCTGTCATGTTCCGCGTGATGTCCGGGCGGTCGGGCGAGTACAAAGGCGGTGTCGATTCTCTCCGAGAGAATATCGTTTACCGAGCATATGAGTCCCCCGGAACCCGCAAGCGCGGCGTCAAACGAAACCCCGCATGTCGACGTGTCGGCATCGAGCTCTGAGAATTCCTTGCCCGAGGTGCTTTTTACCATATCGAAATAGGGCTTGCTGTGCGCGAGGGTGATTTCTTCCTCCGTCGCCGGTCTTGTATCCATGGAAACCGTTTTCTCAAGAAGACCCGAGCTCTCAAGCGTCCCCAGGATGCTAAGCAGCCTCTCCGGACACTCCGGGTGCCCCGGAGGGTTTTGGTGAGCCAGGAAAAGGTCGTTACTTACTATCGAAAGTTTCTTCATTTTCAATCGCCTCTTTAAGATAACCTATGAGATAAAAGGAACCACAAACGCAGGCCGCTTCTCCGTAACCGAGAAGCTTTTCATATGCCCTTACGGGGTCTTTTACTGTTTCGATCGAGTCGAATTGCCCGCGTGTAAGCGCCAGGATCTTCTCCGTATCTAAAGACTTTTTCACTCCGGCAAGTTCCGTTATGATCAGTTTTCCTGAAACGCGAGAAAGTATTTCTGTAAAACCTGCGACATCTTTATTATCGAGCATTGTTACCAGGAAATTGAATTTTGTCCCCGGATGATAGAACTCAAGTGACTCGACAAGGTTCTTTCCCGCGGCGGGGTTGTGCGCACCGTCAATTACAACTGGGATTTCTCTGCTTAAATATTCCATTCGCCCCCATAAACTGACTCTCGCGAGGGCTTTTTTTACTTTTTCCGGGTCCGCTTTGTAGCGGGTATGCATTGTCAGCAGTTCGGCTGTTGCTACGGAGATTACGGCGTTTTCCACCTGGTGTGTGCCCGCAAGAGAAGCTTTAAGCTGCGGAATATCCCACTTCGGCCCGGTGTAATCAAAACTCAAGTCTTCTTTTTTCCTGTAATTGAAATCTACTCCGATTCTGTAGCATTTTGCGGAATTTTCCCGGGATCTGCGCTCGATTACGGAAAGGACCTCACCCGTGCATCCAGTTAGCACAAGCGCGTTTTTTTTTATTATTCCGGCTTTCTCCGCGGCAATCTCGCCTAACGTATCTCCAAGGTATTCGGTGTGGTCAAAGGACACGTTAGTTATAACGCTTACAACGTGATCGCATACGTTTGTCGAGTCCCACCTGCCGCCCATTCCCACTTCAAGCACGCCGATATCTATTGATTCGCGGTTGAAATGAAGAAACGCGGCCGCGGTGAGCAGTTCGAAATAACTGAGTTCCACGTTAAGTTTCGCACAAGCGGTGAAAACCGTGCCAAGGGTCTGTTCAAGTTCCTCTCTGATTATCTCCTCTCCGCTCACCTTTATTCTTTCCGTGACGTCGATCAGGTGAGGGGAGGTAAACAGGCCGACGCGGTAACCGTTTGCTTCGAATATCGACGCGATACAGGCCGCCACGGAGCCCTTGCCGTTAGTTCCGGCGACGGTTACGTAATCCTTTTTTTCGTGAGGAGATCCCAGTTCTTCCAAAACCGCGGTGATTCTCTCGAGTCCCGGTTTTACGCTGTCTACCCCTTTTAGGCGTAGTCTCTTCAGATTCTGAAACATTCTGGATTTCCCAGGTGAAGATAGTACCCGCTGATTTGTCATCCCCGCTTGGCTTGCGAGGGCAGTTTTTTCCAGTCCGTACGGGCAAGCTTGAGATTTGAATCTAAGAAGTCAGTTCTCAAGTATGACTACGGCAACGGAGTATTCACCGTCATGTGATATGGTGGTATGAATTTTGGTCAGGCCCCTTTGTTCGGCGATTTCTTTTGTGCTTCCCCGAAGGTCTATAAAGGGTTTTCCGAGTTCATTTCGTTTTACCGCTATGTTGTGAAATTTTATGCCCCGTCTGAACCCGGTTCCAAGCGCTTTGACAAAAGCTTCTTTAACCGCGTAGTTAGCGGCGTAGCTTATATTCCTGTTTTTGCCGTTGCCACCCTGAGCGAGCTCATCATCGGTGAAGACTTTCCGAAGAAACTTCTCCCCCCATCTGTCAATAAGGCTCTCTATGCGGCTGTTGCGAACCATGTCAATGCCTATGCCTGAAACCATATCTTCGTACCCCGTGTTCTGTTATAGGAAGTACTATAGCAGGTGAATCATATCTCTTACGGCTTTTTCCATTCCTGAGGAAATCGCCCGTGAAATTATGCTGTGACCGATGTTTAGTTCCTCAATCCCGTCGATTCCTGAAACCGCAGTCACGTTGATATAATTGAGCCCGTGACCGGCGGATACCCTGAGTCGGTGGGAGAGGGCGTCTTCCGTCGATTTTCTGATCCTGTCAAGCTCCATCATCATTTCGATTTCGTTACGGGCGTTTGCGTAACTTCCGGTGTGAAGTTCGACCATATCGGCGCCCGTCTGCGCCGAGGCCCTTATCTGGTCGGGGGCGGGGTCTATGAAGATGCTTACGAACAGCCCGGAGTTTTTCAGTTTTTCAATCGCCGCGGCGATTCTTTCCGTATCCTGGTGCACGTCAAGTCCTCCTTCCGTCGTTATCTCCTGCCTGTTCTCAGGAACGAGGGTTACAAAGTCGGGAAGCGTCTCGCTCGCAATTTTAATCATTTCGTCCGTGACGGCCATCTCCATGTTAAGTCTGGTTCGCACCGTCTGTTTCAGCAGAGCAAGGTCCCTTTCCTGAATGTGCCGGCGGTCTTCCCGCAGGTGAACCACTATTCCGCTCGCCCCGGCGAGTTCGGCCGCCACGGCGGCGGCCACCGGATCTGGTTCACCTCCCATCCTGGCCTGTCTCAGGGTCGCTACGTGGTCAACGTTTACATTCAGTCTGGTCTTCATCTACAGGCTTCCTGTTCCTATGTTCTCACTTATCACAGAAGATACGCTTGAGGCGATTCCGTTTATCAGAGCTTCATCCTCTCCTTCCACCATCACGCGCGCGAGCAACTCGGTTCCTGAATATCTGAGATTTATTCTTCCTTTATCTCCGAGGATTTTCTCCGATTCCCTGACAAGCTCAAGAAGCCCCGGAATCTGTTCAAATGGTTTTTTTTCCTTGATTTCGAGACTGTTAAGCACCTGTGGAAAGAGGTTTATTATCCCGGCCAGCTCAGAAAGCGATTTCCCCTTTTTTTTCATTATGCTTAGGATCTGAAGCGAGGCGAGCAGACCGTCTCCCGTGGTTGAATGGTCCAGAAACAGCAGGTGACCCGATTTTTCACCCCCGAGGTTTGCTCCCAGCTTCCTCATGGTTTCTACAACATACCTGTCTCCCACACGGGTCCTTTCAAGCCTGAGTCCTTTTTTGCTGAGGTAGTTCTCAAGGGCCATGTTGCTCATCTGCGTAGCCACCACGGTGTCAGTTGACAGGGTTCCGGCTTCCATCATTTCAGATGAGCAGATAGCGAGAACGTGGTCGCCGTCAACCTCGTTTCCGTTTTCATCGGAGAAGACAACCCTGTCCGCGTCTCCGTCAAGCGCTATACCTATATCGGAACCGCTTCGCACGACTTCTTCAAAAAGTATCTCGGGCCGCAGGCTTCCGCAGTTAACGTTTATGTTTTTTCCGTCCGGCTCCGTGCCGATTGTGATTACCTGTGCTCCCAGTTCCTCAAAAATTATGGGGGCGACCTTGTAGGCGGCTCCATTGGCGCAGTCAACGACGATCTTCACTCCGTCAAGCGTCAGATCTTTTGGGAAAGTATTTTTCAGAAATACTATGTACCGTCCGACCGCGTCCTCTATTCTTTTTGCCTTTCCCGTGAGGGAAGGGGGGATTATCCGTTTCGCTCCGAGAACCATGTTCTCTATTTCGATCTCTGTCCTATCCGGCAGTTTGAAGCCGGTGGAATCGAATATTTTTATTCCGTTATCGGTGTAGGGGTTATGGGACGCCGAGATAACCACGCCAGCCGTGGCTCTCATGTTTGAAGTCAGAAAGGCTATCGCCGGGGTGGGCAAGGGCCCCACGAGCAGTACGTCGGCTCCCATGGACGTTATGCCGGAAGCTATCGCCTGTTCAAAGACGTAACCCGAAAGCCGGGTGTCTTTGCCGACAAGTATTTTCACGCGACCGCCCGTTTTCTCGGACAGATATTTTGTTAAAGCCTTTCCGAGAGCAAGCGATATCTCTGGGGTCATCGGATAGGTATTGGTAACCCCTCTTATTCCATCGGTTCCAAAAATTTTTCTCTCGGGAGGTTCGGATAAAGAATTCATGATCTAGGTATTTGGAGATTTTTCGACAGGAGGCGCTTTGACTTTAACCCTGATTCTTTTCGGAGTGACACTTGTGAGCTTAAGCAGGTTTGAATCCGGATAATCCACCTTTATATTGAGTCTTTTCTGCCTGCTCTCGCCCATTTCGGCTCTGTCTATGTAAACATTGATTTCATTGCTTGTAAGGTTGTTGATGGTCTTGTAGGGACCATTGAATACCAAAGTGGCCTTAAGTTCTGAAGTCGTGCTGTACTCGAGCTGTTCAAAATTACGGGGAACTATGTCAACGTCCCGAAACTCTTTGGTCAGTATTATCTCTTTTATATGAACCGTTACGTTTACATGATCGCCCTCAAGAACTTCCATGTGTTGCGAGGGCAGTTGCAGCTGCGCCGGCGCCGTGAACTCGGATTCTTCGCCTTCAAGTTTTATTTTCGCCGTCTCTATGTTTTCCAGTTTCGCAAGTTGCGAGGCGGGTCCTTTTACCTTTACGGATTTGGGGACAACCTTTATTTTCTTTGATATTTCATAACCGGAACCCAGTTCTCCCAGCACGGGTTTTACCTTGAATTTTTTTGTTACAAGCCTGTCTATGTTAAGCGAAAGTTTTGAAGGGTTTGCCGCGACTATATCTATTCCTCTCGGAACTATTTCCGAAGCCACACGCTTCGTGTCCATCTTGAGAACACCCTGTTTTGCTTTCTGCAGGTCAACGGAGATTGACTTGTTTGAATGGGCGAATGAAGACAGCAGACTTCTTGGTCCTCTAAGGGACAGGTCAACGCTGTCGGGCAGTTTATTTACTATAATAAGGCTCTCCGGGAGACTGCCGAGGTGAAGCGGAATCCTGATATCCCTTTCCACGTCGAGTTCGAAGTTCGTAAACGCCCAGAGAATTACCGCCAGCGCAAGCGCGATTGTCTTTTTGGTAAGGCCTTGAAAAAAAGGTTTTTTCTCCATCAGGCTTTTCCCGCCTGGCTTGCCTTCATGCTGCCCGGGCTCTGGCTGCTCAGTTCAGAAACCAGGCTAGGTCTGAGCAATTTGTCGTTGGCGATTCTTTTGAGTTCTCCGTCTGCCGCGAGCGAGATCTTTCCCGTTTCCTCAGATACGACTACCACAACAGCGTCAGTTTCCCTGGACAGCTCTATAGCGGCCCTGTGCCTCGTTCCAAGTTCCGTTCCCAGCTCAAGGTCCGTACTGATCGGGAAAAAGCATCCAGCTGAAAGAATAACTTCGTCTTTGATTACCAATCCCCCGTCGTGAAGAGGGGATGCCGTATTGAAAATACTTATGATCATCTCGCTTGATAAGCTGGCGTTAATCGGTCTTCCAGGAAACATCTTGAGGCTTTCCTGCCTTTCGATGGCTATCAGGGCTCCAATCTTCCTTGAGGAAAGAAAAGAGCAGGCAGCTACCAGTTCTTCTATCACCGTTTCATTCGCGCTGTGTTTCGCGAAACTGAAAAGAAAAGGCTTCTTTCCTATGTTCGCAAGCCCCCTTCTTATATCGTCCTGAAAGAGAATAATTACTATGAGTATTGCGAAACCGAGAAAGTGAGTGAGTACCCAGTTAAGCGTGAAAAAGCCCCATTTTCTTGAAGCGAAATAGAGAATTACCATTGCAGCGAGTCCGAGCAGAATCTGCGAGCTTCTGGTTCCCTCTATGGCTTTTAGTACGTAGAAAAATATTATGGCGACGATCAGGATATCCAGGCTGTCTGAAAAGAATCGAAAGTTCTGTATTGTAGAGTCCGTCATCCGCTAGTTTATCCCGTATATGCTTTTTACCGTCCGAATTGCCTGCGTTGTTTCAAGTACATCATGAACTCTTACGATAGAAATACCTTTAAGCATTGATATTATCACTGAACAAACGGATCCTATCAATCTTTGCTCCGCAAGCGGGCCCCCCAGGATTTCCCCTATAAAAGATTTTCGCGAGGTTCCGAGGCAGACCGGAAACCCAAGTTCGCAGAACTCTTCAAGTCTTCTTATGATTTCGAGGTTCTGCTCGGTGGTTTTTCCAAATCCGATGCCCGGGTCGATTATTATATTGTCCCGCGGTATTCCTGCCGCCATGGCCGTTTGAGCTGAATTCAAAAGAAAGTCCGCTATATCGGAAATAAGCGAACTGTAGTGGGTTTTTTTCTGCATGTCCGCCGGTCGTGAGCTTGTATGGGTGAGTATGATGGCTGCTCCGCTTTCCGATACCTTCTGCGCGACTTGGGGTTCGAAGCTTAATCCGCTTATATCGTTTACCATTGAAGCTCCCCGCCCAAGAGCTTCTTCCGCAACGACGGCTTTTGTGGTGTCTATCGATATTACGGTGTCAAATTCCTCTGAAGCCGCTTCTATTAGAGGTATAACTCTGTCAAGCTCCTCCTCCACGCTCACACCGAGAGAACCCGGTCTTGTGGATTCTCCCCCTATATCGATAATATCGGCCCCGTCTTTTATAAGAGAAGCGATTCTCCCGAGAGCCTGCTGGGGATCGTTATACTTTCCGCCGTCATAAAAAGAATCCGGCGTCATGTTCACAATTCCCATGACAAGGGGTTTTTCGCTCAGATTCAGTTTTTTTGAACCGAGTTCTATCAAACGGGGTTCCGGCGCGTTCTGATTTGCTTTGTGGACTGATTGCTTTAGCAAACGGTTCTCACTCCCGGTCATGCGAAGACGGCCGAGAAACGGTGACATGGTAGGAAAAAGCCACAGGAATCAGACCCTGCTGGTTATATCAAACGGCTTTTTCACTTCCGGCCTGAACTCCTGCGTTTTTGAAACCAGTTCCTCAAGTTCCACTGAGTCTATCACTTCCTTTTCAAGAAGCAGGGAAGAGAGTTCATGCAGGATATCCTGATTATCTCTAAGGAGCTTCAGCACCGCATCGTAGCTTTCGGTTACGATTCTTCTTATTTCCCGGTCTATCCGCACCGCGGTATCTTCGCTGTAGTCACTTTTTCTCGAAATTTCCCTGCCTAGAAAAGGCTGCTGTTCCCCTTTGCCGAAAGTCACCGGTCCCACAACTTCGCTCATTCCCCATTCGCATACCATCTTTTTGGCTATGTCGGTAACTCTCTCAAGATCGTTGGCCGCACCGCTGGTCCTCTCGGAGAACACCAGTTCTTCCGCGGCCCTGCCTCCCAGAAGCACCTTTATGGTGGAAATCAGATAAGTTCTCGACAAAGTGTATTTGTCTTCAAGGGGAAGCTGCTGGGTGACTCCAAGAGCCATTCCTCTCGGTATGATCGTTACTTTGTGTATTGGATCGGCTTCGGGAGTCAGTTTTGCCACAAGCGCGTGTCCGGCTTCGTGATAAGCGGTGATTTTCTTCTCTTTTTCGCTTATCAGCATGCTTTTTCTCTCAACTCCCATGGTGACCTTGTCTTTTGCGTATTCAAAGTCCTCTACGGAAACTTGCTCCTTGTCGTTGCGAGCTGCGTGAAGAGCCGATTCGTTAACGAGATTCTCAAGGTCGGCTCCGGAAAAACCCGGGGTGGATCTCGCGATTACCGAAAGATCAACATCCTTGGCTATCGGGGTGTCTTTCGAATGAACGACCAGAATAGCTTCTCTTCCCCTGACATCTGGCCTGGGGACGACAACCTGACGATCAAACCTCCCCGGCCTGAGAAGTGCCGGGTCAAGCACGTCCGGGCGGTTTGTGGCCGCCATGACTATAATCCCTTCGTTTCCTTCAAAGCCGTCCATTTCAACCAGGAGCTGGTTAAGGGTCTGCTCCCTTTCGTCGTGGCCTCCTCCGAGTCCCGCTCCCCTGTGTCTTCCCACGGCGTCAAGTTCGTCAACGAATATTATGCAGGGGGCGCTTTTCTTGGCCTGTATGAACAGGTCCCTGACCCTTGAAGCCCCGACTCCGACGAACATTTCCACAAAGTCGCTCCCGCTTATTATGAAAAAGGGTACTCCCGCTTCTCCGGCTATGGCTTTTGCAAGAAGGGTCTTTCCCGTGCCCGGGGGACCGACCAGCAGAATCCCCCTGGGTATTCTTCCTCCCAGCCGCGTGAATTTCTCAGGGCTTTTAAGGAACTCCACTACTTCGCTTACTTCCTCTTTTGCTTCCTCAACCCCTGCTACGTCCTCGAAGGTGATCTTGTTCTGTCCTTCGCCGAGCATCCTCGCGCGGTTTTTTCCGAAACTCATCGCCTTTGAGCCCCCGGCCTGTACCTGCCTCATGAAAAAGACCATGAGCGCGACCAGTATGAAAAGGGGTCCCCAGTTTATGAGTATCTGGGTAAACGAGCTTTGGTTTCGGCGTGAAAAGCTGAACTCTATGCCGCTTTCCTCAAGCTTTGCTATAAGCATTTCTCCCGCGGGTCCCGTGGTTGTGAATCCGCGATCCGTGGGATCGGCGTTTTTAAGTTCTCCCCTTATTATATTTTCGCCGAACTCTACCTTTGCTAGGCTGTCATTATCCAGGTGTTCCAGGAATTTGCTGTAGGATACCTCGGAGTAGACGTTTGCCGAGGTGTTCATGAACTGGTACACCGCGAACACGCCGACGAATATGGCTACCCAAAGTATAAGATTCTTAAAAATATTTGCTGGCATACGTCATTCCTCACTCTTTACGCAACTCTTGCGTAGATAAAAACATCCGAAATATAAAATAACACAGTTAAAATTTCATTTCAAACAGGTTTTCTAATCGTAGAGATCAGTTCCAAGATACATTTCTCCGCTGTCGCAAAAAGTTACGAGCACCTGAGCGCCGTCGGGAAGCTCTTCTGATATGCCAAGAGCCGCGTAAAGGCAAGCTCCCGAGGATATTCCAACCAGTATCCCTTCCTTCGAAGCAATAGCTTTCACGCATTCGCGGGCCTTGTGCGTTGGGACCTTGTAGATTCTGTCGATTATCCCGGTATCAAGTTTCTCGGGAACAAACCCGGGCGATATGCCGCAGATGCCGTGAGGACCTTTTTTTCCCTCCGACAGAGTAGGGGATTCGGCGGGTTCGACCACCACTATCTTGAGTCGGGGATAGATTTTTTTAAGTTCAGGACCGACTCCCATTACCGTTCCGCCACTGCCGACTCCGCACACAAAGGCATCAAGACGGCCCGGTATCTGGTTTTCTACCTCTTTTGCGGTTCCATCACGGTGAATCGTGATATCCGCAGTGTTTTTGAACTGATCAAGAAGGTAAAAATCCGGGTTTTCATCTTCTAGCTCCCGGGCTTTTTCTATCGATCCGTGAAGTCCCCGGTTCGCGGCAGTGAGGACCACTTGTCCTTTAAACGCGTTTACCAGCTGGATTTTCTCCTTCGCCGTGTCCTCGGGCATGACAACGGTGAGATCGTACCCGATTGCCTGGCAGCAAAGCGCGAGTCCTATCGCGGTGTTGCCGCTTGATGCTTCGATTATGGTCGTTTTCCCGGGCTCTATGAGGTTCTCCCGCTCCGCTTGCCTGAGCATGGCAATACACGCCCTGTCCTTTATGCTGCCAGCGGGGTTTAAGTTCTCGAGTTTCGCCCATATTGTCGAACGGCCGTTTTTCGGGACGCTTCTCAGTTTTATCACTGGCGTGTTGCCGATACAGTCAATCAGGTTTGTCATTTGCGTGTTTTTCGTGCGGCTTCTTCCGCGCCCGGTTAATTACACAAGAAAAGAGATTATGTCTTTTAGCACTTGGCTGTCTTTGCTTTTGATTTCGGCCAGCACCTGCTGTATCTGCTCCCACGTGACGTCTTCTTTCCTCATCTCGTTTTTGAGCTTGAGAAGAAGTACTTTTATTTCCTGATCCGTAACGTTTTTTATATACGAGCTGAGATCGTCCATTGCTTTATTTTCCATAGGGGTGTGTCATTGATTTAATTGTTGATTAAGATAACCCAAAAAGGTTTTTTAAGGTAATCTTTTTTCAAGTTGATTTCCACGAAGATTATATACTCTCAACACAGATGAATTTAAATAACGGAATAAATCTTGCGGGCAAAGACCCGAGTAAATTTCTCCGTTCCCGTTCCCTGATGTCCGCGACGTTTGTGTTCGCGTGCCTGATCGGGATGCTTGCGGTCTATATCTATTTCTCAAAAGATCTCCCCGACCTGCGAGATCTCACCGGATATCAGCCCGTTATCCTGAATGAATTCTATTCGTCCGAAGGGGAGCTTATAGCGCAGTCCGGGCAAGAAAGAAGAGCGCTTGTAAATCTTGAATATGTACCTGCTTACGTCATAAACGCCTTCATAGCCGTAGAAGACAGGAGATTTTACCAGCACAGCGGCGTGGACGCGAAAAGCGTTCTGAGAGCCCTTTTTCAAAACCTGGTTACGGGAAGAATCGTTTCCGGCGGAAGCACCATTACGCAGCAGATAACGAAAAACCTTATTCTGGGTCCCGAAAAGGCTTACAGCAGGAAAATAAAAGAGGCGATTCTCTCATACAGGATAGAAAGAAATCTCTCCAAAGAGGAAATACTTTATCTTTATCTCAACCACATATACCTTGCCGACGGGGTATACGGAGTTGAGATGGCGAGCCGAAATTACTTCGGGAAATCGGTAACAGATATAAACATAGCCCAGGCGTGTCTGCTGGCGGGAGTTCCCAGAAGACCGGAACTGTATTCGCCGAGAGTCAATCCCCGGAATGCGCTTAAAAGGCAGAAAACCGTGATAAACATAATGCGGGATCAGGAATTCATAACTGAACGCCAGAAGCGGGAGGCCCTGGCGTATAAAATAAAAATCGTTCCAAAACAGGAGCCCAGGGGGGAATACATAGCCCCTTATTTCATTGAATACGTAAGGGAATATCTTGAGAGGAAAGTCGGGAGAAAGGCCTATGAAAAGGGCGGCTACAAGGTTTACACCACCCTTGACATGGATCTCAATCTTGCCGCCTACAGGGCCATTAGAAGGGGAATACGCAAACTTGAGACAAGACAGGGCAGAACCAGATTCAGCATCGCCAGGCTCAGAACTCCTGAGAAAATTGAGGAATTCAAAAAACAGCAGCGCCACCTCGTTCTTCAGAACGGCAAAACGTACAGGGCCATCGTCACCGTTATAGGAGACATAGATGAGAAAACTTCTTTTGCGACTGTTGAAGTCGGCGGTGAGAAACGAAAATTCAGTTACATAGCTGACCCTAAGCGATATCTCCCGCCCCCACCGGGCAAGTACCTTCTTCCCGAGAAACTGCGGATAGGGGACGTTATAAAGATCAGGGCATCCGTAAGCGGGGATAAACTGACGGATATAGTTCCCCTGTTCCGACCACAGACCCAGGGGGCCTTGCTCTCCATTGATACAAGGGGCAACGTTATTTCAATGATAGGAGGTTATGAGTTCGGGACCTCGAAGTTCAATCGAGCGACCCAGGCTAAAAGGCAGCCGGGTTCCGCGTTTAAACCTTTTCTCTACTCTGCGGCCATAGACAAAGGATATACGCAAACGAGCAAGCTTCTCGACGTGCCGATTATCATGGATGACTGGGCTCCCGAGAATTACGACGAAGAATACATGGGATCGATTTTCTTCAGGGAATCCCTTGTTAACTCGAGGAATCTTTCCTCAATAAGACTGATCATGGACATAGATCCGGAATATGTGGCAAGCTATTCCAAGCACTTCGGCTTTAAATCTAGGATCAATCCTTATCCCTCGCTTGCATTGGGAAGTTCTGAAGTAACTCTGCTGGAAATAACTACCGCATATTCTGTTTTCGCAAATTCCGGGATATACAGAAAACCGAATTTCATACTCAGGATTTATGACAGAAACGGAACCCTCATTGAGGACAACACGGGGGAGGTATACCTTCGGTACGAGAGGAAGTTAAAGGAAAGAAAGGAATCAGGGGAATGGCACTACCAGGAAAGACAATCACCACAGCAAGACGACAGGTCGCAGTTTCTAGGCCTTTTCGCCGAAGAACAAAGAGATTTTGTCACCTCGGAGGAATTCAGGGTTTTCATTAAAAAGGTCCCCATTCATTTCTTTGGTAATATTGAAGAGTTTGACAGGGTTATAAGCCCCGAGACGGCATATATAATGACGGACATAATGAAGGCGGTTATCAAGGAAGGGACAGGGATACTTTCCAACTCGCTTAATTCCAAGGCGAGAATCGCGGGTAAGACAGGAACCACAAATGACTATACGGATGCGTGGTTCGTAGGATACAGTCCCATGGTTGTTACCGGGGTGTGGATCGGAAAAGATGATAACACGTCGCTAGGAGACAAGGAGTCGGGATCTTCGGCTGCCGCCCCCGTCTGGAAAGAGTTTATGAGTGTGGCGCTTGACAAATACAATGACCGCACGACATTTGAGATTCCACCCGGCATAAAAATCAAGAAAACTCCTCTGGGAGAAATTTCTTACAAGGTCAAGCCAAGCATGTCCAAAGATGAGGTGCTCAGGGGACTGAAGATGATGATGGTGAGATCCAGGGAAAAGAAAGAGAAGCAATTACAGCATTACGATTACAAGATAGATTCTCTTTTCAGGCGGGATGAGGAAGAAGATTAAGAAGAGACAGAAGAACAACCAGAGAAGAGATCAGGCATTTCCATTTCTTACTTGTCAAGAAGGAATAGCTACCTTAAGGTAATAATTCAAAAGACTCATAGGTCACTTGATCACCTTTGAATTCCCTAATTATTTTTGCATGGTATTCATCGGCCCTATAATGAAGTCGTTTGAATTCTTCACTTCCTAAAACTGATATTTCCGAGTCCTTGTTTCCGAGTGAATTAACGCTTGTTCCCAAACGGAGACCCGTAGATTTGGATAGTATCCAACGATCATGAAATGGAGCCTCTCCGGTTCTCTTAGAACCCATTACGAGGACTTCCGTATGAGGCGGCGAATGATCGCACAGGCGTCGCCAAGCAGAGTAATAGACACTTGACAAATTACTATCACTTTGCTGGTTAGTCTTGCCTGTTACAATTTTAACTCTAAGACGCGGATCCGTTTCCACTATCTTTAGAACGAGTTCTAAGTCTCCATCGCTGAAATATGGATCAACAATCGTTATATAATCCTCAGCGTTTTCTTGTAGCCACTTTTGAATAAAGTCCATGGCTTTGTTACGTTCTCCAGCAAGAACAATAATTTGATTTCCATTATCTCCCAGATCTTGCCATTTTGGACTGGAGCTTAACTTCCCATCCGCCTCAGTGATTCTAAAGAAAAACTCCACAGCCCGTAGTATGCCTTCAAACATATCTCGAATATATTTCGCCGATTCTGGAGTACCGGAGTACTTCAACATAACATTAGAAAGTGTCCACGAGTACATTGGGTAGGATTCAATTAATGGGTAGTGGCTCCCACATGTTAACATGTTCCTCAGACGTGTCATATCAGCAGGGATCATTCGCCCCGAATTGAGTATGGCGAGGGCATGCCATGATGCAGACGCTAAGTCATGGCCATTTCTTAGAGTCATAAGGTCTACTGAGCTGTGAAAGTTTCCTATATCCTTCTTTAATTGATGAGCATCTAACTGTTTTTGCGCTCTCTTTTTGTACTTTTCGCGCGCAGGGTCGTCGTCGTATACCATCGCTAACTCCATTGGCAGTTCTGGATTGAGTCTGTAGGCTAAGTCGACAATACGATTTTCCCTAGATGCACCAAGAAGGTTGTTAGATTGAGTAACAATACCAAGCGCCTTCTTTAGCATGTGGAAAGACCCTTCTTTGTTTTTCTCCGCTGTTAGGGTCGCTATCATGTAATACCGTTCATGTTGATCTTCCATGTTCTGTAGACTGTCCGTTTCCTTCTCCGCTTTTTCTAAGAGCCGCTTCCTTTCCCCTTTCTTCTTAGAAGGTAAGTAAGACGCTATATGAGCTATTACATAAATCCGGTCGGCAGCATTGGCAATCAGCTCACCTTCCTTTATTAAATCTTCCCACTTGAGATTATCTTGCTTATCAATTCTTAGTGCCTGAGCCTTACACAATATCTGAAAACCGGTATGCTGAATTCTATGTTCTACTGGTAATCTTGTCTCTGATATCTTTAACATACGACGTGCTATCTCGGCTTTTTGCTCGCGCGTTAGGTGTATTTCTGATTGTCTCGAGGACACTTTTGACGCTACCTGCTCAAAGACATTGAAAATCATAAAATCTTCATCTGTTTCTTTGCACAACTGGAGCAGGTTCTCAATATCTGAATAACTGAGCGACACTTTTGTCTTGGCATTGTGCGAATCATGATCAAAAGGTTCACCAAGGGGTTGCTTACGGAGCAGAGTAAAGATAAGTGCGAAAGTGCATTCATTTCGCACTGCAGATGGAAATGTCGCAACAGCATCTCGAGCTCGGTCTCGATTCTCAATCCATAATGTAGGATACGCAACTACCCATGCCCTGTGGGTAAGAGCACGGTCTCTACTATTCAAGTTGGAAAGCGTAGGCCATATTTGTTGGTTAACTATCTCTAAGAAGGAAGAAGTCTGATTTTCTCGCCACAGGAAAAACGCTAACGTCGAGAAAAGATCTACTCTTAGCCACGGATCCCGGATCCCTCCTATCATTTTACAAATTCTCTGGATATCGTTCTTGGTAAGTAAGTCCGATTTTGCCAAAGCGAAAGAAGCCTTTGTAAGTAGATCTAATATGAGAAACAACCCCTGCTCGGCGCTTTCACTTATTGAAGTTGCTCGATCAGGATTTGCGAGATATCCAAAAATTTCCTTTGCCAAATCAGGACATGTCGCTCGCAGAGTAGAAATCAGTTGACAGGCAATTTGGTATTTTTCACGAGTACTTGCAATAGATTCAAACTCTAGCAACAGACTCTGAGCTATTGAACCGCGTAGCGCCTTAGATTCTGAGTGTTGCTCAACAGTGATTGCCAACTCTCCTAAACATTTCGCTCGCACTGATGACGACGAACATTTATCGAGACGACTTAACAGTTCCTCCAAGACCGTAATCGGTATGGCATCATCTTCGACTTCTTGGCACAGGCGTTTGGTAATCTCGCTGATTGCAGAATTTAATTCTGAACCCTGCTCCATTTCCTCAAGGATTTCAAATAACAAGGCGCTGTCTGGAGTTGTTGTTTTGGCTTCACACATTGCTATAATGATATGTAGAAAAGCCTCGTTGCGACGCTCAATTGTGTTGAGGCGACGTGATATCTCCAATGCGGTCTCCGGCATATATGGTGCCAACGCTTCAAGGGCGTTTGAGAGTATTCGGAACTGGTCTGCGCTATCTTGCAACACCTTTCCCAATGTTTTTCTAAAGTCTTTGTCGACTGCCTCCCTAATATCTATGTGCTCGTCCATTTTTCCTGATGAGTCGAAATGATGTAGCTTAGCAACGAACCATGCGAGACATGTAATTCGGGCTTCGAGTTCAGTAATTGGTTCAACTGAGTCCCAGTATAGTTCTTCGAGACGAGAAGCAGCCCGAGACAACTCGTCGTCAACATAATTGCATTGTGCTAAGTGGAGCTGCAATCGAACATAGTCCACTGTTGGTCCCTTGAGGTTAATTATTGATTTCTGACCATCGAGTATCTCCACTAACTTACGACGGCGATCTTTGTGCTTGGAATACGGTAGCGAAATTGATATTTCACGATAAAACGTTGCATTAGGTGTAAACTGGGGAACTGTAATCGCATCCTTTATCACGTTTTCTACTATATCGAGAATATCGTCTCGGAATGGATTACGGGAAATCCACTTTCTTTGAACAAAGAGTCTTTCACTTGGATCTTCAATTGACTTTGTCGCATCCAAAACTTCACTGGCTGATTTTGCATGGTAGAACACCGCATTTGCTTCTAGAAGATGTCGAAGTTTCTTGTCAACCAAGATATCCTTCGGAATTGGATAGTGCGCGTCTTCACCTTCGCCTAGTTCACCAATTTTCTTAAAACGAAGAGCCGCAAGCTTTATTCTTGCTATCGCAACCTCAAAAGAAGAATCTTCTATGTCGCCTTGAATAATTTCTCTTAACACGTTCAAAGCGAGTTTTGCGTCAACAGGATAAAGGTTGGTTGCTATATCGATGGCTTCTTCCCCGGGCAATTCACTTATTTCTATTTGCCCTAGCAATTCACTTATTTCGTCAAGCTGAGGTTGTATCTGAAATCCGGGGGTGTTGGAGAAGGAAGCCACAAAAACGGCTAGTAATCGAAGACGCTGCGTGACTAGTGGGACGCCATTAGCAACCGCTAACGCACCTTTGAAATCCCCAAGAGCACCGCGAGCACGAATTTCGTGTTCGATTCCGGCAGTTCGGGATATCTGTTGAATTATGGAACGTAGAAGAGAGTAAGTGGTTAGAGCTCGGTCATTCTTTCCATCGTGGCAAATTGTTATGGCCTTACGTAGAGTAGGTTCTATCCCGGCCGCTGTCCGAGTCTTGAGTAGAATGGTAGCCAAGCGACTTTCGCTGAGCCATTCCAGCAGTTTTTCCGTATTTCCAGTTTTCTCCAAATACAATGGCAGCCGCGTAAGTGAGTTTTCAGAATCTGGATCCTCAAGCAGACTTGATACGATATCTTGAGTAGCGGATTTCACAGACTTCTTAAGTTTTTCCTCCGCATAGTTGCGAAATGATTCGGAAGAAAATTCCCAGCCGCGTGATTTTTCGGAAAACGTTAGAAAAGGTAACGACTCAAAGGCCTTCTTGATTTCTGCCTCGTTTACCGAACATTTCTTAGAAAGAGTTTGCAAATCTACCGGATGACCATACGCCACAATAAAGCTAAGTGCTTTTTCGATGCTGTCCGAGAAGGGTCCAGCAAGAGCCCATTCCGCACTAAAGAGAGATTCCATATTCATCGTGGAACTAGGACTTATTTCGTTCCCCTGATTTATAGAAGTAACGATTTGACGCCTGATACTCGCAAGCAATGATGGTGTACCACTGAGTGCCTTGTGATATTTGGAGCGGAGATCTTTGTCTTCAATTAAATCCTGCAGGTATTCATCGGTCTCATGAGACGTGAACGGCGAAATTTGAAACTGTTTAATGCGAGGTTTATTGTTGTCGAAAAAGATATCTTTTTCGGTATCGCCACTAAAAAGGAATCTGAAAGGTTTAACTCCAAATGGCAACAAATTCATAATGGCCTGTTTTATGGATTCTTCTTCAGGTGGAACATGGTGAATGCCGTCAATAATTATGTAGCCGGGTGTACGGTTACGATTTAATCTTTGTGCACACTTGCCCCACAAGGTACGCAGATCACCGTCTGCTGGTTCACTGTCATCGGCTAGTCTCTTGGATTCCAAGAACCAATTAACTTGGTTAGCCATATCAGAACGGACGAGAACGGGGTCGTAAGACAGCCTGTTGGTAGCCTTAAGGAACACCCCGAAACAGGGAGCTTCCACCGTTTCCGCAAATTCAAGTAAAAGTGTAGTTTTTCCGTGGCCTGGTTGGCCCTCTACGCATACCATTTCGATGTTTGAATCAAAAAGTTGAACTAATGTATTAATTAGGTGTGGTCTGGACACCATTGGACATGGCAACTCAGGCGCAGTGCACGAGATGTCGATTATATCTATGCTATCATTGTTCATGGGCATGTTATAAAGCCCCGTGTATCAACGGAGAAGACGACTCTTAGTCGATTTGGCTAATTAACAACTAGGCTGAAAGTGCAGCATTGTCAAGCTATGTGGGAGAAGGGACAGTTTTTTCATTTTTTTAAGTGTATTCCCGCCATCTCTAAGCCATTTTTGGTAATCCACGAGGCAGCAGACCATAGTAAACCTGATCTGGCGTAGGCCTGTCGAGCCCCTGATGACGCCGACGAGTGTTGTAAAAATCTATCCATCCCCCGCGATCCCCTCCTTCGCCGAACGAACCGAATCATAGGCCTTAAGGTAGACCCCCGACGTTTGTCAATGAGTTTCTGTGTGTAGGGCCTAGCATAAAGCATTATATATGAACCACCGTTCTCAAGTCCCTTGCGTACCATGGGCTTGAGTTGTTTTTTCGAGGTAAGAACTTCCTTTCCCGCTTCAGCAGGGTAAATGCCCCCCGTTTTTAGCTGGAACTGGCAAAGCCGATTCGAAAGAAAACTCGTCCGTTCAGGGCCATTCTGCCATTCTATCCGGGCGTCTTCGCCACCGTCGGGGGCGTTAGTCTGGGAAGCAACATGAATTCCATCTAACGGAAGATTCCATTCGAGAGCTTCGGCACTCAGCAGCTTTTCGACCAAAGCGCTAAAGTCACGAGGTTTTAGTGCTGAAACATGTTCGCTCATAACATAAAACGGGGGTGTCACCTCAAGCAGCTTCATTGAATATTTTTTCCTTGACGGCGCTTGGGTTTTGACTTTAAAATCACTTCTAGTGGTGCGTACATCTTTTCATAGAGCATGAACAAGTGCTCAACACGCTCACGCTCGGATGTAAATCCAGAACGATTGTAGAGATAGTCAACCGCCCGATCAAGAATTTGGTGTGCCTTGCGAAGGTTGGGTGGCATCAGATCGGGATCGTAGAGATCGGCTAACGTTGCATCCGCATGTGCGGCTCGGGCATTAAGCACAGTTTGTGCGAGCAACTCGAGTTTGGATAGGTCTGCGTTCCCGCTTACAAAACTAGGTGGGGCAGGGAAAGTGTTGTAAACGAGACCACTTGAATATCTATAGTCGCTTTTTAACCGCCCGCCGACATGGCGCATCCAAGCCATATGCATGGTCGATGTTAACAAAGCAAAAAGAGGTAATGTTGCATCTTGAATGATCAATAGCTGATTGCTGGGAATAACCGGAGGCTTTAAATACCCTATTGGTGTATATTCCCGGCGCTCGGAACTTGCTTCAGGTATGACCAAAAAATAGGTGTTGGGAACTACGGTCACATGGTATTTTGTAGGCTGATTTGCTAGCGACTTTCCTAGTTTCCCCGCATGGTTGGTCCTGAATTCTTTTACAGCACGGATACGCTTCATAACGCTTGGTAGTGAGCGTAGAGTAGATGGCGATACTCCCTCTACATGCAGTAACCAGCGTTCAATGCCGTTGATATACTCATAGCCGCCGATAAAGGGTCTAAGCATGTAGGAGGCCTTGGGTTCCATTAACAAAAATTCTTCCTTTTCTTCTCTATTAAAGATGTAGTGACCGCCGTCAACCGGCTTTGTACCAACGTTTATTTTGGGAAACCCAGAAATGGATTTTCTTTGCCGTTTGATCACTAAATGTGAATAGTTCAACTCGCTGGCATCCACAAGATAAGGACTGATTCGGTTAGGTTTGGTTATGTCCGGTTCACTAACTGAACTTTCATAGGAAAAGAGTTGGAGTTTTAAAGGGGTGGATCCAGCGTCAGACAAGCCAATGATGACAACATGTACATGGGCCTTGCCACGTGCGTCAGAACCCCAAGGAAATGTTCTGTGGGCGAACGTTATTTCAAGATTGTAGTGGTCAAATAAAGTCGGCCAGAGTTGTGCTACTTGCTCGCCCTGAGTGATTGAATTGGTTGCGACAAAAGCAATTTGTGCTGGACTCTCCTTGAAATATGCACCTGCTTTCAAAAACCATGCGGCTACATAGTCAAGACGTGAACCACCGGCACCGAGTTCAGTCATTACATTTTTGATCTGCGCTTGCTTTTTTGCGTCGCGCATTACAAACCCACCAAAAGGCGGATTGCCGAATACAAAAGAGCAATGTTTTGGTGGCAAGACATCAGCCCATTCAATATCCAAGGCATCTCCATGTCGAATATTGGGTGATAATTTAAGTGGAATACGAGCGTAAGTCTCGCCAAATTCCAAGCTCAATTGGTTATTCATGATGTGGTCCATCATCCAAAGGGCGGTTTCAGCGATTCTGACCGGAAATTCTTCGAGTTCAATGCCATAGAACTGATCTACATTCACTAAAGAAAGTATTTCCATATAGAATTCTCTTTGTCGTCCTAATTTGGTTTTCATCGTACGGATTTTACGTGTACGAAGTTCGCGTATTACCTCTATTTCGAGCAAACGGATCTCTCTGTAAGCGATGATCAAGAAGTTCCCGCAACCGCAGGCTGGATCAAAGAAAGTAAGGTTGCCAAGCTTTTTCTGAAACTCCTCAAGCCGTTTTCTGCGTTTGGTTTTCAGTGCTTTTATTCTTTTGAACTCCGCGCGGAGATTATCAAGAAACAACGGTTCAATTACTTTCAAGATATTTTTCTCTGTAGTATAGTGTGCACCTTGGGCACGGCGTTTAGCCGGTTCCATGACCGACTGGAAAAGCGCACCGAAAATTGCAGGAGATATCTTTGACCAGTCAAAATGACAGGCCTCAAGCAGTCGCTTGCGCATTGTCTTGTTGAAAGAAGGGATGCGCAGGGGTTCACGGAAAAGGTCACCGTTTATGTAGGGGAAATTCGCGAGATCTTCATCAAGCATCGAAGACCGCTTGCCATCCGGTGTATCCAGAACCTCGAAAAGTTGGGTAAGTAGAGCCCCAAGATCGGAACCGTCCTCCCTTGTACGCGTCTCGATGAAGTCAAGGAAGATGTCCCCCGGCTCGAAAATCCCCGTGTCGTCAGAGAACAGGCAGAAAACAATCCGTACCAAAAAGAGTTCGAGATCGTGGCCGGTATAGCCCGCCTCGTCAAGAGAGTCGTGCAAGCGCCCGACAAGCTCGGCAGCTTTTATATTGGCCGGATCCTGGTCGCGGAAAGTCTTACGCTCCACATTTATTATGAATCCGAATTTCTCGACGTGGGCATACAGGTCAGGCAGCGTAAAAGCAATCTTTTCTCTTTCATCAAGATCGTGAAGTTCGAAATTTTGGAAGTCGCTGACGAGAATGTAACGCGGGCGGTCCTTCTCAGGAAGAGCGTCAAAGTAACTTCCCGCCTGCCCGTAGGCTTCTTTTAGATTACGACCGGCGCTTTTTTGTTCGACCAGCAGCTTCCCCGGCCAGAACAGGTCAATGAAGCCTGCCGAACTGTTATTGAGTTTCTGTACATGTTCTTCATAACGCGCGACGGAACGGCGTTTAACTCCGAATATTTCGAAAAAGTCGTTGTAAAAACTCTGAGTTTGTCCTTTTTCATAGGTTGCGTCCGCCCATTCGCGCGAAAACTCGGCGGCACGGTTTCGGATTTCATTCCAAGATAAACGCATAGCAGTTCATATCTTCAGTCAAATGCATTATTCGTAATCGAGTTTCGGTTAATTCTCCAAGAATTTGCAAACCCGGTTGTATTTCTCACGAAACACGGATCAAAACAGCCCTCGCAGTAATCCTCCATCAACTTGGATAGTCGTCCCAGTCATATAGCTTGCTTTCTCGGAAGAGAGAAAACAGGCTAGGGCGGCCAGTTCTTCGGGGGTGCCTATTCTCTGCAGGGGAATATCTTTTTCCATCTCCTCTATGGCTTTTTCATATTCAATGCCAGATTGTGCGGCCCTTCTCTCCGCAAGCGCTTTTATTCTGTCCGTATAGATCCTTCCGGGACAGATGTTATTTACCAGAATATTGTATTTTGCGAGTTCGTTGGAGAGGGTTTTCGAGAAGCCTATGAGCCCGGCACGGGAAGTGTTTGAGAGTATTAGTCCATCTATAGGCTGTTTAACGGCTATTGAGGTTATGTTGACTATCCTGCCCCAGTTCTGCTTTTTCATCAGAGGGGTTACCTTCTTTGCCAGATAAATACCGCTTAGAAGGTTAAGTTCCAGAGCGTTTTGCCAGTCGGGTGATTCAAAATCTTCAAAAAAGCCGAAAGGGGGACCTCCGGCGTTGTTTATCAAAATATCAATTCCCTCAAGTGTTTGTACAGTGCTTTCTATTATTTCGTCTACCTGATCTTTGTTCGTCACGTCGGCAACGGAGGCCAGGACATTTACCTCGAAACGGGTTCTTATCTCGGAAGCCACGCGTTCTATTTCATCCTTTGAGCGCGAGAATATGGAAAGATTTACTCCTTCTTCCGCAAGACCGGAGGCTATCGCCTTTCCGATCCCTTTGCTTGATGCCGCTACTAGGGCGACTTTTCCCTTTATACCGAGGTCCATAAGCTACGTTTTTTAGTCTTTTGTTTTCTTCGTTGCTTTTTTGGTATCAGACTTTATTGAATCATAGACTTTGGCAGGGTCGGAAGGGCCGGTTTCCGACGTGACCGAAGCATTTTCAGAAGATGCGGCCGTATCTGTAACTGCTTCTCCAGAGGCATTATCTTTTAGTTGCTCGGGTTCGGATATTTTTTTCTTTCCGTAGTCGGTCTCATACCAGCCGGCACCTTTCAAATGAAAAGCGGAAAGAGAGATGAGCTTTTTAAGTCTTCCTCCACACTCCTCGCACTTCGTGGCAGGTTTATCATTAAAGCCCTGAAGTATTTCAAAAACACCTTCACACTTTTTACATTGATATTCATAAATAGGCATGATTGCTCAGTTCTCCAATCTTAGAATATTTCTAGAAAATGATCCGGACATAGAAGAAGAAATCAAGACCACGAGCAAAATAGGGCGCTTATCAGCAGATTCTTCTGGATTTGTCCGCGGATTTAATAAGTTAACATAATATACATTATCGGACATTGAATATTTTTGTTCACGGGAAGGAAGAGATCTCTCTTTAAGGTTGTATTCATCAATAATTAAAGGCATTTAAAGACAAAAGCTTATAAATTTTTACATTATTATAACTATTGTTCTTCCCGGACCATGAACTCCCAAAGTAAGGTTAAGTTCTATGTCTGCCGTTCTACTGGGCCCGGTTATAAAGGTAATACACGAACACAGTTTATCATAATTTTCATATGATTTCCCTAGCTTCGCAAACAGATCATGAATATTTGGAACTATGTTTTCCTTTTCAAGTATCGCGATATGTACAGGAGGTAGAAGCGAAGTAAGTCTCGGCTGCTTCGGACCTGACAGGAGAACCAGCGTACCGGTGTCTGCAATTGCGAAATCAGCCCCTGTTATTCCTATATCTGCTTTTGCGAGATCAGTTTCTGAGGTAAATTCGAGTGATTTCAAGGGTTTCATGTTCCAAAAAGAAACTGATTTTGCTTTAAGTTCTCGGATGAGTTCATTTATTTTCTCTAACAAGTATTCTTTTTTTCCAAGGAGATAGACTTCTCCGGATACCATCTCAAAATTTACTATAAAATCGCTTTGCAACTTGCTTTTATCAATAGATAATTTAGTATTTGAAAAAGTCACTTGGTTGGTTTTGCTAGTTTCCTCTTCTTTTGTTACTGTAAAACGTAAGTTTTGTAGTATAAGTAGCTTAGATTCTGTAGAAATCATCTTAGAACCCCACTCTTTCCGTCGTATTTTTCTTTCCATCTTTTCCTGAAGGGTTTTTTCGAGAAAGCCGGGAAATTTTTCTCCTTAGTCCATTTCGAGAAAGGATATGGAAGCCCCTGTAATTCATTGTCTTTTTGGTAGAAATACTGCAGAAGAAACATCATTCTCCCTGCAAGGTTATAGTAAAATGGCTTACTGAAAATGAAACTCCAGATCCGAAAGGCGGTCTTCTCCACAAATCCTGCCGGATCCAGCTTTTCATTGTTTTTTTCCACTACTTTTTGCCTCAGAGAAAGAAGAACATGAGGAAAATCGATTTTTACCGGACATACATCCCTGCAGGCTCCGCAAAGAGAGGATGCAAACGGCAAGTCCGCTGTTTTTTGCAAATTGTTTAACTGGGGAGTTATTACCGCCCCTATCGGTCCTGAATAAACCCACCCGTAGCTGTGTCCTCCAACCTGTCTGTAAACGGGGCATATGTTGATACAGGCCCCACATCTTATGCAGTAAAGCGATTCCCTAGTTTCCTCTGATTTCGCGATGTCACTTCTTCCATTATCGAGAAAGACCAGATGAAACTGCCGGGGGCCGTCACTCTCCCCTTCCCTTCTGGGTCCGGTTATGAGAGAAACATAAGTGGAGGATTTCTGCCCCGTAGCGCTTCTTGCCAACAGGCTGAGGAAAATGGAAAGCTGTTCAAACTTGGGAACGATTTTTTCTATTCCCATAATGGCCACGTGTATATCTGGAAACGTGGTTGTCAGCCTGGCGTTACCCTCGTTTTCCACTATTGCTATGGTTCCCGTTTCGGCCACCGCAAAATTAACTCCGGAAATGCCCATGTCGGCTGAGAGAAACTTCTCTCTCAGCTCTTCTCTCGCTATGTTTGTGAGTTTCTGCGGCTCTTCATACTCGGGAACTCCGAATTTCTCGGAGAAAAGTTTTGAGATGTCCTCTTTGGTCTTATGGATTGCGGGGGTGATTATGTGAAAGGGCTGATCATCGCAAAGCTGCAGTATGTACTCTCCGAGATCTGTTTCCACTGTGTTTATCCCGTTTGATATGAGGTGTCTGTTAAGTTCTATCTCCTCTGTGGCCATCGATTTGCTTTTCACGACGTTTCGGACGTTGTTTTCTCTGGCGATATCGACCACTATTGCTGAGGCTTCTTCGGCATCTTTCGCCCAGTGCACCTTGCCACCGAGTTTGGTAACGTTTTTTTCAAGCTCCAAAAGGTAGGTGTCCAGGTTGTTGATTGCTTCTTCTTTTATCCGCCTGGCTTCAGACCGGAGATCTTCCCACACGAAAACCTCGTCCACTGCTTTTTGCCTAGAGGCTCTTGATTTGTCGGTGAAATTCACAAGAGCTTTTTTCAGTTTAGGATCCTTTAGGGCCTCCACGGAGTTCTTCTTGAAATCTATGCGTTCCGTAATCATTTGGGATCCTCAAAGGCAAGAAGCTCGGCTAGATGAAACACTTTTACGGGCAGTTTTTTTCTGGATACAAGCCCCTTTATGCTCATAAGACACCCCATGTCGGTTGAAACGACAGCGTCCGCACCTGAATCTATAATTGAGTCCATCTTTTCCTGAAGCATGGATTTTGATACTTCCGGATACTTAATGGAAAAAGTTCCTCCAAAACCGCAGCACGCATCTGCCATCTTCATTTCAACGAGTTCAACTCCGTTTAGGGATTTGATAAGTTCCCGGGGCTGAGAACTTATCCCAAGTTCTCGAAGTGCGTGGCAGGAATCGTGAAAGGTAACCCTACCCTTGTATACGGAGTTAATGCTAAGAGTCTCCTTTCTCTGGAAAACAAATTCAGAGAACTCGTGAATGTTAGATGAGATCTTTTCCACGCGGGACAGTTTCTCGGGGTCATCACGGAAAAGCTCCGCATAATAGTTTTTTACCATGGACACACATGAACCCGAAGGACACACGATCGCACCACCCTCCCCTGCGGTAAAAACTTCAAGAAAATGGCGGGCAACCTCCTGCGCTTCTTTTCGGTAGCCCGAGTTAAATGCCGGCTGGCCGCAACAGGTCTGTCTTGACGGAAACTCAATTTCCAGCCCCATGCCTGAGAGAACTCTTAGCATCGCTTCTCCTACTTCGGGAAAAAAATTGTCCACAAGACAGCTTATGAAAAGACGGATCTTTTGTTCTTTTTCTGGTGAACTCATAACGATTTTCTGTTCCAGACTTCCTGCCACGCTTGAAATTCGGACAGAGCGACCTTATAACGCGCACAACTTCCTTCGTGCAATGCTATCAGCTCATTTTCGGCGATTTCTCTGAATGTTTCCCTGTCGTCAAACTCAATGTTCTTTTTCACCCAGTTCTCTATATGCTCAAATGCGGATTCTCTGTTCATCGAAGCGCGGATGATTTCGCCTACAACATGATAAAGCCCTTCGCGATGCTTGATCCGAAACTGGTCGGGTTCTCCGATCACTTGCCTTACGGCCCTGTATCTTGAAGCCGAGGATTCATAAGCTCTGATGAAGATTTTTTTCAGAAGGGCAATTTTTTTAAGTTCATAAACACTTAGGACGGCTTCGGTATATGTGTCAGTTGGCACCTCTATAAAAGACAGGGGCATAAGGTTTTCCCTAATCAGCGGAATGTTGGCGGCAAGTCGTGACAAGCGCTTGTTAACGTCATCAAACGGCTGCAGGTAAGGAATCTGTACCATCATGAAAAAAGATTGTTCAAACGGGTCATTGATGGCGTTGGCGCTCGCCAGAAGCTGGTCAAAACATTCCTCAATCAGCTGAGGTGCTTCGAGTGGCTGGAATACGGATTTCCCGATTCCCACAGCGATGCGTCGCAGTCTGCCGACCGATTTAATATCAGCAAGAAGATTGTGCGCCAGCAGCGCGTGAAGGTTGAAAATAGTATAGCGATTAAAATCTATTTCCGCTGCAGAATTGACAAGAAATTCGGCTGCTTCTTTGTGATTCAGGATCATTTGGGCTTCCACCTGACCTTTTCCCTCAGCCTCCTTGCCAAAATTGATAAGTCGGCTGGTCTCAAGCAGAGAATAGGTGTTGCCCTCAAGACGACTTGAACTCCATGATATGTCTATGAGTAGACGGTTAAGAATCTGCTTTGCGTTAGTACCTGCAGGTTGCTCCACTGCAACTTGGGTGCCGATTCTCTTCAGATATTCCCGTTCTTTCTCGGAAAGGTAGGAACTTACGTTCGGAAGGTAGGAATCGAGGAATCTGCGGTCGTAACCTGTTCGCTTTCGCGTTTCGACGGGCTGACGAATATATTTCTGAATCTCAGTGGTATTCCCCGAGAATGATTCTCCGAGATCGGCGTCTTTCTTGCGGACTTCTCCAGATACCGCTTTTGCCACGGGGGATTTGTACTTAACTCCGCGTTTCTCGCCTTCAGTAAGCAGACGACCTTCGTCCACGAGAGATTTCAGGCGATACTGGAGCGTACGACGAGGAATTTTCTCATCAAGCTTGTTCGCAATTTCCCGGACGCCGATTCCGTTCGGGGACATCGCTACAATGGCCTCAATAGCTTGAAATTTTTCTTCCGGTACCCTCTTCGCCATTTTTATCCTATATTACGCATAGAGATATGCGCAATCAAAAACAGTTTATGCGTAATTAGAACATACATTTGCGCAATTAAAGACTTTTATGCGCAATCAAAAACAGTTTATGCGTAATTAAAACATACATTTGCGCAATTATCAATATTTTTGCGCAAATTGAGTTGTTTTTGACAAATTCTCTGTGGAGCTTGTCTCAGAAATTCCGATTCAGCAACTGGACAGACTGAAGGAATCCTCTTTTAGGTTGTAATTGCCAGATAAAAATATGGATTTGCCTCCAGAAAGACACATCTGAAGAAGCAATTTCAAAACTTCTGGGATATTTGACACTTCATTTATTCTAATAAAATCTTGACAGAATCTTACTGGATAAACGGAAAGCTTTACGATGAAATAGAATCGCTCGTGGAAGCTGCTATTTTTTATAAATCCATCCATTAAAACAGATCAGAAAACGTAGCGAAAGATTTTTGACATGATAACGGAGTTGATGGACAATCAAGTATGAGCACAATTTTCACGCAGATAATAAACAGAGAAATCCCAGCCGATATAGTGTATGAAGACCAGTTCTGTCTGGCCTTCAGAGACATAAAACCCAAAGCTCCTGTTCATGTCCTTTTGATACCGAAAGAGGAAATAGTCTCAATGGCGACTGTTGAGACCGAAGATCAGGCGGTCTTGGGACATCTTATGGTTAAGGCTTCAGAAATAGCTTCAATGCTGGGCCTTAGCGAGAACGGATACAGGCTTGTCGTGAACACGAACGAGGATGCAGGACAAAGCGTTTCTCACTTGCACATACATATTCTCGGTGGAAGGAAACTCACTTGGCCTCCCGGATAATTTCATGTTATCGAAGCTGTTACGGACTTCTTACCGCGTAAAAACTGACTAAAGCCCTAGCGCTGAGGCATCCCTTTCGCTTAGAAATCTTCCGTTTGACCTTTTCTTTACGGTTTCCCCCCTCTTCCAGGATCGCTCACATCTTGGTTCTTGGGAAAGATCTATCAGTTCCACATGGATTTCATGTCCCGCTAGGACCTCAAATCTGCTTACTCCGCAGAGGTCTTCAAGCTCCGGTTCGAACTTCTTTATTTCGTCGTAAAGATTTTCTTTTACCGTCACCGTAAGCGCCACGTCAAGGGGATTGTTCATCATGCCACCCTCCCCTCGTGCATCCTCAAGGGCTTTGAGGCATAGCTTCCTTAAATCCATAACATCATTCCAGGTCTTGTCAGCATCAACTTTTTCAACACGTGGAAATGTTTCAAGGTGTACGTTGGCATCGTTGTCTTTTTTCAGAGATTTACAAGCTTCAAATGAAGTGTGGACCAAAACAGGAGCCAGAAACTTTGTAATTCCATCGGCTATTTTGTACATGACCGTCTGGGCACGTCTTCTTTTCCGGCTGTCTTTTCTCTCGCAGTAAAGCCTGTCTTTTATGCACGCAAGGTAAACAGCGCTCACCTCGTCGCAGCAAAAAGAGAAAATAAGATCACTTGCCTGCTTGTAGCGAAAACCCGAGTAAGCATCCGCGGTTTCGTTTGCAAACCTCGTGAACTCACAATACGCCCAATGGTCAATCGAGTATCTGTCGTCCTCCTCAAATTCAACACTGTCTTGAGCCGGGTCGAAATCACTTAAGTTTCCGAGCAGAAACCGTATTGTATTCCTTATTTTTCTGTATTCGTCCGCGGCGACGTCGAAGAACTCCCAGTCGACCTTTATATCGTTTGAATAGCTAAGCGAACTTACCCACCACCTGCATATATCGGCCCCGTATTTACTCAGTATATTCTCGACCTCAATCGCGTTGCCCCCGGATTTGCTCATTTTTCTACCCTGGGCGTCCACCATGAACCCATGTGTAAAAAGTGCGCGGAAAGGAGGTTCTCCGGTTGCACCCAAAGCTACAAGAAGCGAGGACTGGAACCATCCCCTGTGCTGGTCTGAACCTTCAAGGTACATATCCGCCGGATACCCGAGATCTCTTGCGTTAAGAACGGAGTTCCAGGAAGAGCCCGACTCAAACCATACGTCAAAAACATCACCGCCTTTCAAAAGATCCTTAACAGTTTCCTTTGATTTAAGCCAAGGGGGAGCTTCGGGATCGTCTTGCGGATCGTAGTTATCAAGAAGTTCATGCGGCTCGGAGAAAAACCACACGTCAGAACCCTTTTCTCTTATCTTTTCGGTAACGGCGAGAACCATCTTTACCGTCATGACCGCCCTTCCCTCTCCGTCTGTAAAGTAGGGAAGCGGAAGCCCCCATGATCTCTGTCTGGATATGCACCAGTCGGGTCTTGACTCAAGCATTCCGCCGAGGCGGCTTCTGCCCCAGTCGGGATAGAAATCAATGTTTTTCCTGACTGCGTCAATGGCGATTTCTCTCAGGGTCTCTCCGGCTTCGCCAAATGGCTTGTCCATGTGTATGAACCACTGATCTGTTGCCCTGAATATGGTGGGCGTCTTGCTTCGCCAGTCATGCGGATAACTGTGTACATAGGGTTCTGAGTGAAAAAGGTTCCCTGAATCAGAAAGCCTATGCGTTATTATTTCATTACTTTCCCAGACCCCCTTCCCTTTTATCCAGTCCGGTACAGTATCGTCAAAAGTACCGTCTTCTCTAACAGGGCAGTAAATATCAAGCCCTTCCCGAAGACCGGTTCTGTAGTCCTCATCGCCGTGCCCGGGGGCCGTGTGAACACACCCCGTACCAGTTGAAAAAGTCACATAATCGGCCGTAACCACAGCTGATTTTCTGTCAATAAAGGGGTGGATGCAAGATACGCCTCGTTCCGGGAACTCCTCTCCCAGACAGGAACCGACTTTCTCGTAGTCTTTTTTTCCGGACTTCTTGAAAACTTCTTCACAAAGAGCTTCGCCGATAATAAGATTTTCACCTTCGGGAGACCTGTAAAGACCGTATCTGCCCTTCGGCGCTACGGCGACGGCGAGGTTTGCCGGAAGGGTCCAAGGCGTTGTGGTCCATATCACAAGGCATACCTTCTCTGCCTTCTCCGCGTTAAGGGATGGGGGCAGCGTCGTCGACGGATCGTCAATTTCAAACAGCACGTAAACGCTTTTATCCTCTTTTTCATGATATTCAAGTTCCGCCTCGGCAAGAGCAGTGCGGTTTTCGATTGACCAGTGGACAGGTTTTAGATCCCTGTAGACAAGTCCTTTTTCAAGCAGCTGCGAGAACGCGCTTAGCACTCCGGCTTCATAGTCGGGGGTCATAGTCAGGTAGGGTTTTTCGTAATTGGCCAGCGTTCCGAGACGAATCATCTGCTTTGACTGCGTTTTCACGTATTTTGTCGCATATTTGCGACAGGTGCGCCTGATTGAGAGTGCCGGAATGGTGGCTGCGTCTTCTCCGAGTTCCTTTAAGACCTTGTGTTCTATCGGAAGGCCATGGCAATCCCAGCCGGGAACAAATTCCACGTCAAACCCTTCCATTATCTTCGACCTTACGACTAGGTCCTTTAGAACCTTGTTAAGCAGGTGCCCCAGATGAATGGGACCATTTGCGTATGGGGGTCCGTCGTGGAAAAGGAATTTTTCGCGATTGCGGTTTTTTTCGCGGATTTTTGCGAAGAGATTCTCCTTCTCCCAGGATCTCTGGATAACAGGTTCTTTTTGCTGCAGATTGGCCTTCATCGGGAAATCCGTTCTTGGAAGGTTAAGGGTGTCTTTGTAATTTATTTTTTGCTGCATTCTATTTACCGGAAATGGTTGCGGTTGCTGCGAGGTCCGGGAATTCGGTATTTTTGGTCAGACCGTCTCGCGCGGATTATCATAGGTTATCGAAAAAAGATTCGAATTCCTCGAGCAGGGCATTTGAAAACTCCACCCATTCATCCCATTCATCCATGTAGTCCCTCGATTCATCAACTTTTTTCTTGACGATTATCCCGTGGTTGTAATTTTCCACAAGAAAATACCCGATTTTTTGGAGTTTTTTTTCAAGTATTGAGGAATACCTGTGAAGGATGAGTATTCTTTCTTCCTGGGCTTCCCTGTACTCTGCAATGAAATAGCCGTTCTTCTGGGGTGAAGGCATATCCATTGTTAGATGCTTGAACATCGTTGGATTTATGTTTTCAGCTTTCATTGATATGTAGAGTTCCATTCTTCTCTCCGCCGAAGGAAAATTCTACAATATTTTTCGGATAATTTCTTGGGGTCTATATTTATACCTAACGTAATCCTTACGACTCAGAGCTAATGCCGTTGAGTTTTGACCTTCGGTGCCGGAAGAGATCATAGCACAGCGCCAGCAGGATCAGGATGAATTCCAGCGGCCGTGCCCATGCTATCTGCTGGTAGGGCTGCATGGTGTGTTCGTTTAGGTTAAGTCCGGTTGCGTAGCTGATCAAAACCACAAGCGAGGCTGTCCACGCCCAGGCGCTTGGAAAGATCGCCGCAAAAGGCAGAAGCCATAACAGGTACCAAGGGTTGATCACCGGTGATACGACTAGCAGCGCTCCGTAAAGCCAGTCGCCCCGTGGAATGGAATTATCCGCACCGTTTTTACGGTAACGCGCACTGTAGAATATCCAGAAGGCGGCGAACGCTAAGCCGAGTATCAACTTGGTCTCAAGTGCTTCCAGGAAGTTTGTGAGAAGACCGAACAGCGCCGAATTGAATTCCCACTCCTGCGCGAAAACCTGAAACGACTCCATGTCCGTGCCCCCGCTCAGGATAAACGGCGCGTACAGTGCCAAAACCGTGACTCCGGACAGAACCCAGTACCTGATTCGGGCGCGGAGCAGTATCAGTGGTACCAGCACCAGGGCAAACACTTTAGCCCCGGCAGCCATACCTAAGCAGATGGCAGTGCTTCGCCATCGACGGTTTCTGGCAAGTACAATCGCTGCCAATAGCAGGCAGATGCCGATTCCGTCGGGGTGCGCGGTGAAGGCAATTTCTTTTATGACCAGCGGACACCAGGCGTAGAGCATGACGTTCCTCACTGGGGCCAGGCGCAGAAGCAGAGCTACGGTCGCAAGATCAACGACAATCAGGATCGATTGCAGCGCCGTGACACTGGCCGGGTACAGCCAGTAGCCGAACAGAAAGACAAACTGCGTAGTCGGGGCGTAGATAGTGGGCAGTTCAGGATTGTTGATGCGGTCAAGCACTGCGTGAAACGCTGCCGGAACCATGGGGTCGATGAAAAAGGCTTCGGGCGCAACACCGTAAGGCGTGCCTGTCGTCGCGAAACGGTAGCCATCCCAGAGGTAACGATAGAAATCGTCCTCAAAAAGCGGTCCGCCGATCAACCCGCAGACCCTGAATACCGCCGCCCAGAAGAACATGCGACCGAGCGGAAACCGCTCCCCGCTTCGGGAGATATACAGATAGAGGCCGAATACCGGAAGGCCGGTCCATGCCACAAGAAGGAAGAATAACGGCAGCTCGGGTTCTCCGGGTTGGCGGGCAAGGAAGGCCAGAATGCCGTAACCCACCGCACACCAGCATCCTACTATGTCCACCCATCGTTCTACCCCAGTACCGGGTTTTCTAGACCCGTTCGACCTGGACATTATCTGGGTCACGAAAGAGCCGCCGGAGTGAGCTTTGGACTGGAACAAAGACATCTTTTTTTCAAAAAGAAATTACGCGCCGAATTTTTCAAGGACCCTCGACACGGTGGAGAATTTGTGGCATCGTAGTTTTTAATCTGAAAAGATAAAATGTGTGTGCTGAGCGTAGCAAATAGTGGCCCCGGAAAAGCAAGATGACTTGGTTTTAATTTGGTCGAATTACAACTTGCTATAATATAGGTGCGCCCATTCAACTCTGAAGTGCAACACCTTGGTTAAGGATCTAGTTTGGGGAATTTTATAATTTCTCAAACACACTGTAAAAACAGTTAAGCAGAGGTGACAATCTCCGAGACGAGAACAGGAGGTTGACATGACCAGGAGTTACAAGCAGTTGGACATTCTCGAGCGTCAGCGGATTTACTTTCTGCGCAAGCAGGGATTTTCGCTTCGGAAGATTGCTGAGGATCTCAGTCGTTCTCCATCAACCATATCGCGGGAGGTAAAGCGCAACAGCGGCGGGAGGGGTTACCGTTTCGCCCAGGCGCAGCGCAAGGCCAGGCAGCGGGGCACCGCGGCGTCCTCCGTGCCCCCCAAGATGACCGAGCAGATGTGGTTCATCGTGGAGAGCAAGCTTGGTCTGCAGTGGAGTCCCGATCAGATATCGGGACGGCTCAAGCTTTCAGCAGTGGTTTCGGTGAGTGCGGAGTGGATATACCGTCACGTGTGGGAGGACAAGCGCAGCGGAGGGAAGCTTTACAAGCATCTGCGGCGCCGGGGGAAGAAGCGCAACAGCCGAGGGTCGGGGTATTCGGGCAGGGGGCATATACCGGGCAGGGTGGACATAACGGAGCGTCCACAGATAGTTGAGGACAAAAGGCGTGTCGGGGACTGGGAGGCCGATACAATCGTCGGCGCTGGACATAGAGGCGCTTTGGTGTCCGTGGTGGATCGGGCGTCTAAGTTCACGGTTCTTCATCCCGTGAGTTCAAGGAGCGCGGGGGAAGTGGGAGAGGCCATGATGGAGAGGCTTATGCCCTACGTAGAGATTGTACATACGATTACTTCTGATAACGGAAAGGAGTTTGCGGGTCACGGGGAGATAACCGAAGCGCTGGGGGCGGGGTTTTTCTTCGCTACCCCTTATCACTCGTGGGAGAGGGGGCTCAATGAACATACAAACGGGCTGGTTCGTCAGTACTTTCCCAAGGCGACTGATTTCCATGAGGTTTTGGGGGAGGATGTGAGGAGGGTTGAAGAGCTGCTCAACGGGAGGCCTCGGAAGGTTTTGAACTACAGGACTCCGGCTGAGGTTTTCAATGAGGCTTCGTGCTGAGGGATTGAGATGGGATGATTGAGTGGGGGTGGTTGGGGGTTTTTGGAAGATGTGATGGCGGTTGCCTTCGGTCGGGCTACGCCCTCCCTTCGGCAACCGCCATCCAGATGTCTTGATAATCCGGTGCCGGGGAATATAATCTTTTCCCTAAACGGAGAGCATCATCTTTTGCTGAAAGTGTTGCACTTCAGAGTTGATAAGAGGATATAAATTATAGCCCTATTTTACAAAATATTCTATAACTCGCCGAGATCATTAGAAAATTACTAAGAAGCGGTCATATCTAAATTTGGAAACTATATAGGAAAGTTAACAGAACCCTAACCCGCTAAGCGAGAAAAGCTTTCGACGATATACTTTTCAAACCTAGGATAGCAATGTTCCTTATAAAAGACGAAATAGTAAATACAAATCCTAATTTTTTGAAATATTATTCAAACTACCTATTATAATGGGCTAAAAGGGTATTCCCCAAAGGAGAAAAGAGATGAAGTTTTTTATAGATTCCGCGAATTTGGAAGAAATCAGAAGTGCCGCGGCTTTTGGAATAATAGACGGGGTAACCACAAACCCTTCGCTTGTGTCCAAGGAAGGAAGCCAGGAGAGCTTCGAGGATTTGGTCAAGGAGATATGCGATGTGGTAAAGGGCCCGGTAAGCGCGGAAGTGCTCAGCATCGAGTACTCCGAGATGATCTCGGAAGGCAGAAAACTGGCGGGTATAGATGAAAATATCGTTGTCAAGCTTCCTATGACCGAAGATGGCGTAAAGGCCACGAAAACCCTATCGGATGAGGGGATAAACGTTAACGTTACCCTTGTTTTCTCTCCTTCTCAGGCCCTTTTAGCCGCAAAAGCGGGAGCCGCTTACGTAAGCCCTTTTGTGGGAAGACTTGACGATGTCTCATCAAACGGAATGGATCTTGTGCTTGATATCTGTGAGGTCTACGCGCATTACGCCTATGAAACGGAAATCCTGGTTGCAAGCGTAAGACATCCCATGCATATAGTGGAAGCGGCCAAAATGGGAGCCGACGTTGCCACTTTTCCGTACAGGGTATTTACCCAGCTGTTCAAACATCCCCTTACCGACATAGGTCTTGAGAGATTTCTTAAGGACTGGGGGAAGAAGTAGATATATTCCAACAGGCGCAGACTAAAGACTCTCTGTTGCCTCCGGATCCTTTTATAGGAGATTCAACTATACCTTTAACTTTAAATCCTAACTCATTAAGATAAAATACTATTTTTTCGTTGACTTCTTTGAGTTTGTCCTCGTTTCTTACTATTCCCTTCGCTCCGACGTCTTTTCTCCCGACTTCAAACTGGGGTTTTATGAGAGCAATCAGTGTTGCGTTCTCGGCAAGTACAGAGATGGCAGGTTCTACTATCATCGTAAGAGAAATAAAAGAAACGTCGATCGTGACTATCTCGACTTTTTCTCCGACGTCTTCCGCTCGCAGGTATCTGCAGTTTATCTTTTCCCTTACTATGACTCGTTTGTCATTTCTAAGGGCCCAGTCAATTTGTCCGTGACCCACGTCAAAAGCGTAGACCTTAGTTGCTCCGAAGTGAAGAAGACAGTCCGTAAAGCCACCGGTTGAAGCTCCTATATCGAGGGCGACTTTTCCACCTATATCTATATTGAACTCTGTTATTGCCTTCTCAAGCTTAAGCCCTGCCCTGCTTACGAATCTCTTGGGGTCCTGCTCCACAATCACTTCGGAATCTTTTTTTACCGCTGTTCCGGGCTTTTCTATTCTCTTTCCGTCCACCGTGACCCGCCCCGACATTATAAGCGCTCGGGCCTGGTTTCCGCTTTGTGCCAGTTCTCTTTCCACAAGAAGGCTGTCTAGCCTTGTTTTATTCTTCTCTTTCACGCAACCAGGTAGCTATTTCTCTCAGGGGATTTGGAGTTTTTTGAAAACTCTCAAGCTCTGCCATGGCTTGGTTTGTAAGCTCGGAGATTTTTGCTTTTGACTTTTTAACTCCCATAACCGACACGTAAGTGTGTTTTTTCACTCCGGCTTTGTCTCTCGACTCCTGCTTCGTGCCGTGGCTTCCCACAACATCTAGAATGTCGTCTTTTATCTGAAAGGCTATACCTATTTTTTCCGAATAGGATTTAAGCTTTAAGAGTTCTCTTTCCCCCGCTCCCGAGAGTATTGCTCCGCTAAGGACAGATGCCGTGATAATTTTTGCCGTTTTCATCAGGTAGGTATTCGAGATTTCATTAACGGACGGATCTTCGATTCCTTCCATCTCAATATCAAATGCCTGTCCCAGAACCATTCCTTTTGATCCCGCCGCCTCTGAAATAACGGAAATCACGCGCAGTATAAGTTCTGACGATACACCTTTTTTGAGGAGTTTTTCCGTCATCAGGTTAAAGGCATCGGTTAAAAGAGCGTCTCCTGCCAACGTGGCTACGGCTTCTCCGAATACCTTGTGGTTTGCGGGCTTTCCCCTTCTGATGTCGTCATCATCCATTGAGGGCAGGTCATCATGAATGATGGAATAGGTGTGGATCATTTCAATAGCGCAGGCAGCGGGCAAAACGTTTTCATAACTTCCGCATATAAGCTCCGAGGTGGCAAGGCAGAGAATCGGTCTTAGCCTTTTTCCGCCCGGATGCATGCTGTAGAGAATTGATTGGTGAAGTTTTGTCTTAGTATCGTCGGGTGGCAGGTATTCCCGCAGGGTTCGGTCAACGATCTCTCTTCTTCTCTTGAGATAATCCTTTGTGTCAAAACTCATTTATTGTTTTTCGTCGCCGAAATCTTCAAGATCAAAAGTGCCGTCATTTTTTTCCACTATAAGGCTTATTTTCTTTTTTACGCTTTCAAGGTTTAAATAGCATTCCTTTATAAGGCTTGCCCCCCGCTCGAACTTCTCGATGGATTCATCAAGAGGCAGTTTCCCTGCTTCAAGCGTATCAACGATTTCTTTTATTTCATCAAGCAGATTTTCAAAGGATTTTATCTTGGAACTCATCTTCTGTTCACCTCTATACTTCGACTAACTCTTTTTCGAAATCACCTAGTACCTCAGGATTTGTGGAAAGCGGATCCACGTCGAGAATCGATACGATATCTCCCGCTTCGAGATTAACGCCTTCGTGATAGACCAGCACCTCGTTGGTCCTTGTCCTCTCCACTATAAGTGGGATTAGGTGTTCTGGAAGCGATTTTTCAAAGTCCATTTTATTGATTGCTCTTTTTCCGATCCGAGATTTGAAAACAACGTATTCCTTGCCAGTAATTCTCGGATATATGTCCATTACGTCAATTTTCTTTCCGAAAGCAAGAGGAACTCTGAATCTTTCCATATCTTCAATATCAGAAGGGCTTGCGTTCTTGTTTAAAAGCGCACACACGTTACTGACCTTGAAATCTATTCTTACCAAGCGGCAGGCAAGAACATTCACGTGGTCGCTAGTTGTAAGGGATATGAGATTATCAGGGGAAAAAATCTCCGTTTTCTCAAGTCCATCTACGGTTAAACTGTTTCCTTCAACTGCATTTAGTCCCTCTGTCCTGGAAAGCTCGACGAGCCTTCTGTTCGTATCTATTAGGCGAACTTCCTTGCCGGCTTTCGCAAGCAGCCTCGCAAGCAGCCTCGCAAGATTGTTGGCTCCTACCAGCACCACTTTGTTTCTTGTATCGCTAACCCCCAGAGCCCTCGAGACGAAACCTCCTGCACCCCCTTGGAGCAGGACCGAAATTGCTATTGTGAGAAAAACTAGCCCTTGGACGGTATTGCCCCCTTCAACTTCATGTTGTTGCAGTTGCAGAGCGATAATCGACGCTATTGACGCAGCAATTATTCCTCTTGGAGAAACGAAAGAAAGAAACATTTTTTCCCTGATCGAAAGACCGGAACGCATGCAGAGGAGAAATATTTCCACCGGCCGGACGATAAAAAGCAGACCCAGCACGACCAGAACTCCATAGAAACCCAGATCTTTTATGTAGTCAAGTTCCAGGCTTGCCGCAAGAAAAATGAAGAGCAGAGAAATGACAAGAATCGTAAGTTTGCCCTTAAATTTCTTCATTTCCTCTTCCTCCGGAATATTCAGGTTTCCGATTATGGCCCCGGAGACAATGGCAGCCACAAGCCCCGCGTTCGGAGTCAGCATCTCGGCAAACCCGTAAACAGCAAGTGCGGAGGCAAGCATAAAAAGATCCACGAAGTCCTCCATGTAGATATAGAATCTTTTAACCGCGAAAGTCGCCGCGTAACCGCCAAGAAAACCCAAAACCCCTCCTACTACAAATTTGTAAGCGACAAGAAGCACTACCCGGCCTATTTCCATGAAGTGACCGTCAAATCCGAGGCTTAAGCCCGAAACACCGTGGGTGCTTTCAATAAGAATTACCTCAACTACAAAAAGAGCTATCAAGGCCCCTATAGGGTCAATCAGAACTCCTTCGTATTCGAGTATGTGCTTCAGGTTGGGTTTGACCTTAAATCTTCTGAGCAGTGGCTGAACAACGGTCGGGCCGGTCACTATGACCAGAGAACCGTAGACAAAAGCCATTTCCCAGGAGAGATCACCCACAAAGTATGCGAAGGCAGCTCCACCTATCATAGTGATCAGCGCACCCACAGTTATCAGCAACAGTATTATGTTTCCGTGGCTAAGCGCTTCTTCCTTATTCAGGTTAAGTCCCGCTTCAAAAAGAACAATCGCTACGCAGAGCTTTATTATTATTTCAAGCCCTTCTCCGAACTCCGAGGGATGGACCAGAGATAAAAATTCCGGACCGACTAGAACTCCGAAGATGAGAAGAAACACAATACTTGGAAACCCTGTCCTGATGGAGAGCATCTGACCGACTACTCCCAGCACTAAGGCAAGGGACACCATTACGAGCAAAGAGATATCCACCCTTTTTAAGGAAATGAGGGGTTTAAATGAACCCTTAACGGTGGATTATAACCCGAGAGGGCATAAAAATGAAATCTAAGTTACATGTATGAGCGTATTAGTTCCCAGGCGGAGCAGATGGGTAATACTTGAGAGAGGCAATGCAGGGTTTATCTCCTGAGGCACACGATTTAATCAGACACTTAGCATGAAAGGGGTGTTATTCAGTAGTCTTCGAAGCTGAATCGGCATCCGTTTTGTAATGATAAGGAGAGTTTTGATAAAGTCGATACAGTAAGAATAGAGAAAAAGCTGATGCGAAGAAGTAAGCGGGTATTTTCCTGAGGCTGATATCTACCAGAACCAGCATGGTTACTACTTCTACAAGGTTATTAAATCTCTTAGAAATGTTAAAGGAATAATTGGTAGCGGGGGCGATTTAATGGGATTGCTCGACTTCCTGAAAACCGAGAAACGGGAGAGTCAACCCTTTACCGAAGCAATACAGGCCGCGATATTCGAACAGGCGAGCGGAAGCGCGCCGCTTGACGTGAAGGCATTAGGGGCTCTGGAAGTGGCAGCGGGTTTCTGGGCCCGGGCCTTCGCTTCCGCAAAAATCACTCCCGAAAATCCGCTTACCCAGAACCTTACGCCTTCGATCCTGGCAATGATAGGCCGGGAATTATGCCGCAGGGGAGAGACGCTTTTTAAGATCACGGTTTCGCCTTCGGGCAAGGTTCGCCTGGTTCCCGCAGGATCCTGGGATATTAGGGGCGGAACCGATCCGGAAACCTGGATTTACCGAGTGGATCTTTTCGGAGCTTCACGCCATAGAACGGAATACTTACCGGGGCCCGGCTTGCTTCACTTCCGATATGCCGTTGATTCCGCAAATCCCTAGCTTGGTTTGTCGCCGTTACGGTACGCCCGGGATAGTGGAAAACTAGCCGCCGCCCTTGAGAGACGGCTTGGAGAAGAGGCCGCGGCCCCGGTTGGAAATTTTTACCCGTTCCCGATAGCACGGGATCCGGGGGCGGTGATGGTTCCGAGGGTGATTCCCTGATAAACCTTAAACGCGATTTACGCGAGGCCCGGGGTCGAACCTTGCTTGTCCCGACTACGGCCGAGGGATGGGGCGAAGGCATGGCCGCCGCTCCCCGGCAACGACTGGCAACAAAAACGTATCGGGGCGGATCCGCCCGACGCCCTTGAGAAGATCCGGGGATCGGTGGGAGAAACCATACTCGCCTGTTGCGGCGTTCCTGTAGAGCTTGCCGAGCTCGGGCAAGAAACCGCAGCAAGGGAAGCCTGGCGACGTTTCCTTCACGCCACTATAGACCCGCTTGGAAAACTTGTCAGTGAAGAGGTTACGGAAAAGTTTGAGTTTCCGGTTTCGCTTTCCTTCGATAGCTTGATGGCGAGCGATATTTCCGGGAGAGCGAGGGCGTTTCAAAGCATGGTAGGCGGCGGGATGGATGTTACAAAAGCTGCTGCACTCTCGGGTTTGATGGAAGCCGAGTTATAACCCAAAGAACCTTTTCTTATGGATAGTTTTAGTTGTTAAGACGGCACCAACCACCGAATTTCTGTACCAAGTTGTTGCATGTGCTTAGGGCATAACCACAACGATCTTCTCCTCCTATAACATGACAGTAAGTAACTTGGTTCGAACTCCTAGTCCCTGAATTATGGCAATGATAACCACCTGTTTGATGATTAGTGTGGCATCCTGCAGAATTCGTACGACCTGAATGTGAAAAAGCAGTTTCGATAGATACAAAAGAAAACAAAAATAAAAGCGCAGCAAACACAATTGATACCCTCATATCACTCCCTCCCTTTACCATTACAGATACGAACGCAAGGATTCTGCTTTTTTTACTATCATTTCGGGCGCAAATTCTAACGCTTCTCCGTAGCTTTCTGCCCAACGGAATCCAACACCGTCGCATTCCACTGAGTATGTCGTTTTATCCGATTTCTCAATAATTGTGAAAAGTCCGCGCTTGTTGCTTACCCGCGTCTTGACTTCGGACACCTTCTCCACGGTAAATTCTTGGCCGAGGCGTCTGAGTATCTCTTTCATAATCGGTTTCTCTTTATTCAAAAAACCATATCAAAAGTGATAATGGCTTTTTCTGTACCCTTAAGAGTTCAATGATTTGAGGGAGTTAGGCAACTGCTGTGGTAGCGGGGGCGGGATTTGAACCCGCGACCTTCGGGTTATGAGCCCGACGAGCTACCAAGCTGCTCCACCCCGCGACAGAAGCTGTAAAACGGAGATTGTAATTGAAAGGTCTATTATGTCAAGCTATATTGAGGGAATAACGCTGACCATCGTTCCCGAACCAAATGCCGGTACCCCGTAGGGAAAAGACCCGGGAACAACCATGGTTTAGATTCCGCTGGGATCTATAGCGAAAGTCCTGCCCGTTCCATAAGGTCCCTGGCCATAAGAACTCCTTCGGCGGATGCTTTTTCTGCGTCGCACTCCCAGGTGTTCCTGGAGACCGTGTTTTTCTCAATGTCTATGAAAACGGAATTCGCCGACACTCTTCCAAGACGTATCTCCGCACAACATCCAAGTGGAATTTGACAGTCCCCGCCGAAAGTTTTTAGGAAAGAGCGCTCAAATACTGCTGCGGTCTCTGTGTCTTCATGCGTGATTGCGGATATGGAGTTTCTCGTTCCCGCCTCATTTTTTCTGTACTCGATGGCTATTATCCCCTGACATGGAGCGGGAACCAGATGGTCCCGCGTGAAATACTGGGTAATACGTTCGGAAAGTCCTAGCCGGTTAAGTCCCGCCGCTGCCAGAATTATTCCGTCGAGGTCTTCTGATAAAATTTTTCTGAGCCTAGTATCGACATTTCCTCTCAGGGGAACAACTTTCAGGTCGGGGAACCTGAAAAGCAACTGCGCTTTTCTTCTTATGCTTCCGGTTCCCACCCTGCCCTCTCCGCGGAGTTGCTCAAGGGCGCGGCCATCTTTTGAAATAAAAACGTCCCTTGGGTCTTCTCTTCTGAGCACAGAGCTTATGACAAGCCCGTCGGGGAGAACCGAGGGCATGTCCTTCATGCTGTGAACGGCGATATCTATTTCACCCGAGAGAAGGCCCTGCTCTATTTCTTTTACGAAAACCCCCTTGCCGCCTATCCGGGAGATATCTTCTTCGGGGTTCACATCGCCCGAGGTTTTTATTTCTTTTATTTCCGTTTCAAGTGAGGGGAAAACAGCATGAAGCTCCGTTTCGACAAGGCGGGCCTGACGCAGAGCGAGTCTGCTACCCCTGGTCCCAATTCTCAGCTTCGTCATAAATATTTTTTGCGTCCTGCTGGGCGTCCACCGGGTCAAGTTCAAAAAGCCTTCTCGTTACCTCCGAGTAGAGAGCCGCTTCGTAACCGGACGTTCTTTTCTTTAGGTTAGTGACCGGATCATGAAATATTTTTCCGATTATGGAATTCGCCAGGCTCTCTATAATCTCTTTCTGCTCCCCGGTGCCGCCTTCGAGTTTTCTGAGAGCCTTCTCGACCTCGGTCTTTTTTATCTCCTCGAATTTCCGCTTGATATCAATTATGACGGGAAAGACCTTAAGGCTTTCCATCCAGCCCATAAAACCCTTCTCTATCTTTAGGACTATTGCTTCGGCTTTTTTGAGATTTTCCTTCCTGGAGTTTAAGTTCTCGCCCTGAACTACCCTCAGGTCGTCTATGTCGTAGAGATAAACCCCGGGGATTCTGTTTATCTTCGGATCGATATTGCGTGGAACAGCTATATCGATCATGAAAATCGGATCGTTTTTCCTGAGCTTAAGGGACTCTTTTACGTGTTCGCTTCTTATTATATAGTCGGAAGACCCGGTTGCAGTCACAAGAATATCAATGTCTTTCAGACTGTAGAGCATTTCTTCAAACCTGATGGGCTTGCCGTTTAGGGATTGCGAAAGTTTTTCCGCGTTGCGAAAATTTCTGCTCGTCACGTAGAGTTCCTTTATGTTGTTTGAGACAAGATGTTTCGCGAAGAGCTCCCCCATCTCCCCGGTTCCCACCAGCATCGCGGTCCGATTCGCAAGGTTCTCGAATATCCTTTTGGCAAGCTCCACTCCTAGATAACTTATCGAGACCGCTTGAGAGGAGATTCCCGTTTCGGCTCTCACTTTTTTCCCGGCGAAAAAAGCCCTGTTAAAAAGCCTGTTGAGTATAAGCCCGACCGTGCTCTCGGAACGCGCCACGCTGTAGGAGTTTTTAAGCTGGTTCAGAATCTGGGTTTCTCCGATCACCATGGAATCAATGCTGGCGGCTACCCTGAAAAGATGGTTTACAGCGTCAGACCCCACGTGGGTATATATATAGGGATAAAGGCTTTCACCCTGGAGCTTATGAAAATCCATAAGAAACGACTTGATTTCCTCTTCGCATTTCCCACATTTCTCAGTTGCAGCGTAGACCTCAACGCGGTTACATGTGGACACAATGCAACATTCAAGCACGGTTTCCCTCAGGCGAAGAATCCCGAGTGCTTCTCTAAGCTCCGCATCAGAGAAGGAAAACCGCTCCCGCACTTCCACTGGGGCCGTCTTGTAACTGATTCCGATTGAAACTATCTCTATCATCTGCTTGTTCCGAAACCGGTATTGCGCAATTATAAATTACCCGTGGATGGAACTATATCAATTTCATCTATGTTCGCTTCCAATGGCTGATTTATGACCGAGAGGACTGTTTTAGCTGTAATTTCAGGAGACATCATCTTTGTCCCGTCCCATTCTCCACCGAGAGAATTCCAGATATCCGTTTTCGTCGGGCCTGGCAAGACGGCAGACACCTTTATTCCTCTGTCTCTTAACTCTTCTCTCAGTGAATTGGTAAAACCCAAAACAGCAAACTTCGAAGCGCAGTAGGCAGCCCATCCGGGAAAGCCCTTTTTTGAAGCGTTCGAACCGATGTTTACGATGTGGCTGCCTCCATTCATAAGTGGAAGCGAATGTTTTACCATGAGAAAGGTTCCTCTTGCGTTTACAGCCATCATTTCATCCCACTGTTCGGTTCCGGTCTCTTCTACCGGACCCGTATAAACGACGCCCGCATTGTTGATCAGTACGTCAACCCTTCCCTTTTTTTCCGCGACGCTTGAGATGAATCTTTTAATCTCTTCCTCGACCGATATATCGACGGAAGAAACCATGAAATTTCCGGCAAAAGACGATATTTCGGCCTCAAGGGAAGCTACGCTCTGGCGGCTTTTTGAACAAAGCGCCGTAAAAAACCCCGCCTCGAGCAACTCAATTGCGATTGCTTTCCCTATGCCTCTTCCCGCCCCGGTTACAATCACGACTTTCTCAGCCATCTCGTTTTTCCTCGAAATACTCGAAATAACTTTTCGGATTCTCCCAGATTTTTATATGATCAAGCTTGCCAGGGATAATTTCTGTGAATTTCTGCCACAGGTATTTCCCGATATTCTCAACAGTCGATATGTTTTTCTGAAAGAAAGGAATATCCCTGTCTATCCATTTATAGTTAAGTTCTTCGATTATGGGTGCCGCCTGTTTTTCAAAATCAATACGGTTTATGACCATACCCGTTTCATCGTCTATTCCCCCCCTTATACCCACTTCCACCGAATAGTCGTGCCCGTGCCCCGCGGGGTTTGCGCATTTGTCAAATATGGCGAAATTTTCTTCATCAGACAGACCTTCCACAAAAAGCCTGTGGCTTGCGGAAAACCTGAATACTCTGGTAAGAAGCACTTGTTCTTTTCTTTTCAGCATTTACGGTAATCGACGAAAAGATCGTCTGTTTCATATACCCTTATCTTGTGAAGACGGCAGTCATCCCTCTCAAGGGTTTTTTCCTCAACCATTTCCCAAAGAACCTTGGCTATGTTTTCTGTCGTTGGTATAAGATCCTGAAAACGGGGATTGTCTTCGTTCAGATTCTTGTGGTCAAAATCAGCCAGAACCGATGAAACGATCTGCTTAAGGTCAAAAAGGTTGATTATCATCCCCGTCTCCGGGTTTATTTCTCCTTCCACCGTAACTTCAAGCGTAAAATTATGTCCGTGTCCGCCTGGCAGACTCGATTTACCGTAAAATTCACGGTTTTTCTCTTCGCTCCAGTCTTTGTTCCAGTACCTGTGAGAGGCGGAAAATTCGACTTTTTTCGTTATGAGTTTCTTAAAAGACATAGATCAGATCAAGCTGGCAAGCAGTCGCCTGATAGCCGGCCGGCCATGATTTAAGGCCTGTTTTTCCGGATCTCCGGAACTGCGGAGTCCGCACGGAAAGCTTCCTGCTGCGCCCCGTCTATTATTTTCGTTACCGTCGGTTCCATTTTTGAGAGAAACGGTTGCGGATAGATCCCCATAAAAAACATCATAACGGCAAGCGGAATCATAAGGGCTATCTCTCTGGGATTGAGATCCGCAAGCCCCATGTTTATTTTCTTTGCTATAGGTCCGAACATCACTCTTTGGTATGCCCAGAGCATGTAGACGGCCCCGAGAACAAGCCCCGTGGCTCCAAGCGCGGCGTACCAGTAACTCTCAGCGAATACTCCCAGCAGAATCAGAAATTCCCCGATGAAACCGTTTAAAAGAGGCAGACCTATCGAAGAAAGCATGGCAATCATGAGAAATACCGCAAAAATCGGCATTACCTTCGCAAGTCCACCGAATTCAGAAATCATTTTGGTGTGACGTCTTTCGTATATCATCCCGACGAGAATAAACAGAGCTCCAGTGGAGAGACCGTGAGCTATCATCTGGTAGATTCCGCCCTGCACACCGTGAAGGTTGAAGATGAACACACCCAGCATTATAAGTCCCATATGACTTACACTTGAGTAGGCAACCAGCTTCTTAAGGTCCTTCTGCATAAAGGCCACCATCGCTCCATAGATTATCCCTGTGATTGAAAGCACTATGAGAATTCCGGTGTATGCCTCTATTGCCTCCGGAAAAAACGGAATGAGAAATCTTATCACTGCGTATGTTCCCATCTTAAGAAGTACACCCGCAAGTATGACGCTTCCGGGCGTGGGTGCCTCAACATGGGCGTCGGGAAGCCAAGTGTGGAACGGGAACATCGGAACCTTGATTGCAAAAGCCAGGAAAAACGCCAGGAACACAAGTCCTTGAGGACTCAGTATGCCGTCAAAAACAAGACTGGTTCTTTGGATATCGAAAAGGTTCATCGACGCGAAGCCGAACTGGTCTATGTGAGCGTAGTACATGTAGATGATTGCAACCAGCATAAGCCCGCTTCCAAGCGCCGTATAAATGAAAAATTTTATTGCCGCATAGACCCTTCTAGAAGATCCCCAGATTCCTATGATGAAATACATGGGAATCAGTACCGCCTCCCAGAATATGAAGAAAAGAATCATATCCAGTGCTGCGAAGGTCCCGATGAGCGCTGATTCAAGAAAAAGAGTAAGGCAGAGAAAGGCTCTCCATCCGCCTTTTATCGCGTTCCATGAGCAAAGAACTGTAATCGGAAAAAGAAAAGTTGTGAGAAGCACAAGCAAAAGGCTAAGACCGTCAATTCCCAGATGATACGATATTCCTAGGTCCGTAAGCCAAGGGAGCTTCTCTTCAAACTGCATTGTGGAAAGCGAACCGTTGAACCTGAAAAAGAGTGGGAGTGAAATCACAAATTCAACGAGGGTTATTCCAACCGCGGTTGCTTTCAATCGGCAATCGGAGATCTTGGAGAAATATGGCAAAACTCCAAGTACGACAGCTCCTAATAGAGGAAAAAATATAAGCAGAGACAGAATGTTGTTATCGAAATTCATGTTCAGGCGGACCGAAGCAAAAAGAATAAAATCGCCGTAATTATACTTGGGAATTATATACTTGTTTACCCATTAGGATAATCTCGCATCAATTTCACGGTTCCTAGGGACTGTGCTAATACCAGAACCCTCCCCGTGCAGTCGCGCCATTCCCAGACGCCTTATGTTCATCGCCGCATTCGTATCCGCGTTGGACCCAAAACCGCAATTCACACACAGGAACCGTGCTTGAGTTTTACGGTTCTCTTTATCCGCATGCCCGCATTTGTGGCATGTCTGACTTGTGTATGCGGGATTTACTTCTATCAGTCTCCCGCATTTGTACTCAAGATTCTTTCTTATCTCCCCGAAGGCGGTATCAAGTATTGCCCTGTTAAGTTCCGCCTTCTGCTTCACGTTCTTTCCGGGATTCTCTATCGTGCCCTTTGCAGAAGCCGTCATGTTCCTCAACTTTAAGTCTTCCACTATCACGGTTCCGCATTTCCCGGCAATCTCCTTTGTGGTCTTGTGAATCCAGTTCTTGCGGATATTGGCTATCTTCCTGCTCACCTTCGCAAGTTTCTTCTCCGTGTCCTTCCGCCTGTTAGACCCCTTGACCTGCCTTGCCATCCTTCGCTGATATCTCTTCCGCCTTGCTTCTTTCTTCTTTAGATCGGGCAGGAAGTAGAAATGTCCATCCGAAGTGGCAACTTGGCGAACGTTCATGTCAACACCAAGAACCTCGCTGTCGTCCAATCTCCGTTCTGCCTCGATTTCATAGAAGACAAAGGCACGCCACCTGTGCCCGTCATGGCGAAGCACAACCTGCTTGGGCGCGCAGTCCTCCCAAGGATTGCCACCCCTGCGGGTGAGTCTCACCCAACCCACCAATGGAATGCGAAGCAGAGAGTATTTTCTATCAATATTTTTTATTCTGAAGTTTTCCTTGCTAGGGAGTGTAAAACTAGGAGTAGTCCTTCTCCTGCTTCTAGGCTTCGGGAAGCCCTTTTTGCCAGCAATTGCCTCTTTCAACGCGTCCGCAAAATACTTGAGAGTATGTTTAATAGGATTGGCGGGAAGCTCCCTAAGCCAGTGCGTCCTATGCCTTAGCTTGGTGAACTCCACTCCGAGACTGAAATAACTGGTAGATGGCCCTTCTCCCTCGCCGTCCCTGAACTTCTGGTAGTCGCTAAGGTTCTTCTCCCGAAAATGGTTCCAGACGTATCTACAAGCTCCCGCTATCTGGAACATCTTCCTTGCCTTCGCCTTAGAGGTAGGCAGAACGACAAACTCTACAGTACGTATTTCTTTAGTCATTAAAGTATATTATGTCCAGTTATCATGTGATTGGGTAAATAAGTCCCTTATACTTTCATAAAATTCCGTTCTCAACTGTGCATATGAAAAAATTCAAATCCTAGCACTGGTCTTGGAAAAATGATTCGTTGTGAAAAGAATACGGATTATGGAAAGAGAAAGAGCGGAGAATAGCCGATATTCTCCGCTCTTTTAGTCTACAGAAAACTTAAGAATAAGTTTTAGCTGTTATCTCCATTACCTCTATATTACTCTGTTTTCCTACCGGTCCGGGAACCAATATGGCAAGATCGACTCCAGCTGCGAAATGCTCCTCAAGCTTTTTCTTGCAGTTATCGGGCGTACCGGCAAGCGCTATTGAATCTATGAGTTCGTCGGTGAAAACTTCGGCCGGGTTCGCTCCGTCCTGCACCTGGTCGATTATATCACCGAAACCTATGTTTCTTATGAGTCTCTGGTAAAACGGAAACCTGGCATATGGACCTAGCCCCCTCTTGGCTGCGGCAACGGCCGCGGCTTCATCATCCGAGACAAACGATGGGATGCCGTTTGTAATTGATATAGCTGAGGGATCCCTTTCCGCTTTTGCGGCACCCGCTGCAACCTGCTCTTTTAGGGTTGCCACATAGGCGGGAGGACAGAGATATGGCATTATACCATCGGCAACCTCTCCAGCCAGCTGCGCTGCGGCTTTGGTAAGTCCAGCTATATAGACTGGAAGATCGGGTACTTTTCTTTTAAGAGAAAGCCTGGGAGATGTTCCGTCAGCAAACGCTTTCACTTCGCCCACATAGTTTCTCATCGACTCAATCGGGTTTCCCATGTCTATATCGTATCTGCTGTTAACGGGCTTATGGCTTACCCCGAGTCCAAGAATCATTCTTCCCCCCGTTATTTCCTGTATCGTAAGCGCTGTCGCGGTAGCAACTACGGGCTGGCGCATGTATATGTTAGCTATCCATGTTCCAACGTTTATCCTCTCAGTGCACTCCGCAAACACCTGAGCGTTTGTTATGGCGTTGTAAGGCGGCACCTCCGGAGAGAGAATGCCGTCAAAACCCGCCTCCTCAGTAATTCTTGCGAGCTCTCTCATATCGCTCACGCTGCACCCCCAAACCGGTGAAGTTGTCGCAATTTTTCCCATTTTAGCCTCCTTGAGTTTTTTCAGTACTGGTTTACTACATCCCTGTAATAATCTGGACGAAGGGAAGCTTCGTCTCTGGTTTTTAACACTTCTTTTATCTCTTTAAGAACTCTATTTTTTTCCTCGGGGAATTTCGCCCTGACAGGAAGATAATTTGATATGTGATTTGAATAGAAATAGCCGTTTGAAAGTTCCGTATTCTCAACTATGGTCTCAAGTTCCTCTATCATCCGAAACTTGTCCGGAAGCTCAAAGAGGCCTTCCTGCCATTGCTTGTAAATTGGTGCTCCGGGACGAAGTTGAAGGGAAAGAGCCCCGACATATTCAGGATCACATGCCGTAAGAAGCTCTCCGGTAGCCAGTGCGTGCTCACCGCTCCTCTCCTTCCCACCGATGCCGAGGAGGACCATGACCGAATTCATTATCCCCGAGGCTTTCAGTTTTCTTGAGGCTTCAACGGTCTCGGCAAAATTCGCTCCCTTCTCTATTCTCTCGAGTACTATGTCATCCCCGCTTTCAAAACCTATGTAAACCATGCTGAGGCCATTCTCTCGAAGACGCGTGAGGTCTTCAATCGATTTTCTGAGTATGTCGCCCACGTTTGCGTACACGGTAATTCTCTCAAGATCAGGGGTTTTTTCATGAAGATAATCCATTATTTCCATAAGTTTCGCCGTAGAAAGCACGAGTGCGTTACCATCGGCTATGAAAACCCTCCGCTCAAGTGATCCCCTTTTCGCCGCGGTATCGATAATCTCTCTGATTTCGCCCATAGGTCTTACCCTGAATTTCTGGGTTTCCTTTCTGTACATGGCGCAATATGTGCATTTGTTGTGGGAACAGCCGACAGTGGCTTGCAGAATAAAACTTTTGTGTTCGCTTGGGGGGCGGAAAAATGGAGTTACGTATTCGATCATTACCTTGAAGCTTAACAAAATTTCGAGGTCTGTTCAACAAGACTTTGCAATGGCGTAAAGCATAGGTTATTCTTGCGCCATAATGTTTGACCTCGAACCACACGAAAAAGAAGGCCTGAGGTACATACTTGGTGTACCGCTACTAATCGGACTAATAATGGTCATCGCTTCTCTGACGCACATCGTCCTTACTCCCTAGCTTGTGCCCCAGCGGGTTATCCGGAGGATGAGTTCGTGGATTTCGATCTCTACTCCACTATTATCCCTAAAAAGATATCCCCCGTTTTTCTTCTCTTCCCAAGTAACTCCGAGAAGTTTCAGATTTTTCTTCGGTTTTTGGGGATCAGGATCGATTTTCCTTCCGACAAAGGTAACGGCGTTCTCGCCCCCGTAAAGTACCATAATCAGCTTTGAAGTTCCAAAGAGGAGCAGAAAACCCGGAGTTTTTGCCTCGGTACCAAAAACCGCCTGCATAAAACCCGGAGGCGGAGCAATCACGCTGATTGTGTCTCGGCCGTATTCTTTGTTTAATGACTCCACATATGTTTCAAAGCTACGGCAGAGAAAATCCGAAGCTCTCTTGCTTTCCCCGCATGTTTCATCCGAGTTAGCCGAGATTCTCTCTTTTTCGTAAAACTCAGCAATCCATGGCTGTTTTTTCATTTCCACGGCACATCACCTTAACCTTCAGCTTTCAATCTGGAATCTGAAGACAAGAAAGCTTCATCCTTCTCAGCCCTGAAAAACCATCCGCAAACCGATAGATTTTCTCATTTTTCACTGAAAACGCTTCAAATTCTTCACGCAATATAATAATATATGCAACAAGGGGAAACAAAAGATAGACAAACTCTACGGAAATACCGCAGGCCTCACCAGAAGCGACCTGAAGAACATACTTAGAATATACAAGAGGAAAATCCCTCAGGACCGCTTGGTAACCACTGAATTAACCCGCACCCTTTTAGCCCTCTCGGGCGAATTTGAAAGAACAATGACGGTGCTTATCGACCGCAAGGGAAAGATAAGATTCGTTTTTATCGGAGAACCTTGCGATTTTCCTTTTGAAAAGCTGCTCGGAAGGAGGAGAAGAGCGAAGTACAGACTCAGGGGGCTTCGTGCTGTAAGAACCGATCTTAAGGGATCAGGCCTTACCAATTCAGACCTGACGACCCTGGCAAACGAAAGACTCGATCTGGTGGCTTCGGCGTCTATCAGTCAAAACGGTTCAGCGGGGCGCTTTGAATACGCTAATCTCATCCCACCGGACGAAAAAAATCCGGCGAAGTGGGAGATTTCAAAATTTTCGGATCTAGGTCGCATAGATATTAATCTTGAGCAGGAAATAAACAGCATAGAACAAGCTCTCAGACGCGCTTTTCTCAAAAACGGAGGCAAGGAAAACAGAGAAGGAGTGATACTGGTGGGATTCAGCACGAAATTCCGCTACTTGGCTGAAAAATCTCTTGAGGAACTTGACTCTCTGGCTCTTTCAGCCGAAAAGGTGGTGCTCGACAAGGTGGTTCAGGTAAGAAAAAAGGTTGATCGCCGTTATCTTGTCGGGAAAGGAAAACTCAGGGAAGTCGCTCTTCATGCTAAACACCTTGGAGCGGATACCATAATTTTTGACACCGAGCTTACCCCTGCTCAGGCAAACGCAATCGGAGAGGAATCCGGTCTTGATGTAATGGACCGCAGTCAGCTTATAATACAGATATTCGCAACACACGCTAAGACAAATGAAGGAAAAATCCAAGCCAGACTCGCCGAATTACAATACAACCTGCCGAGACTTAAAGGCAAAGGTACGACCTTCTCACAGCTTGGCGGTGGAATAGGGACTAGAGGCCCGGGAGAAAAGAAGCTTGAACAGGAAAGAAGAAACATACGAAAACAGATCGAGCAGCTTGAAAAACAGACTGAAAATCTCTGCAGAAGAAGGGAACACACAAGGAAAAATAGGAAAACCTCAAGAATTCCAACCCTTTCCTTTATCGGGTACACAAATGTCGGCAAATCCACGCTTTTTAACCGCCTGACAAAATCCTCGATCGTTACACAAGACAAGCTTTTCTCAACCCTGAATCCAACCACAAGAAAAGTTATGCTTCCGGGAGGAAAACAGATACTCATGACTGATACGGTGGGCTTTATAAGCAAGCTTCCCCAGGAACTCATAAACGCGTTTAGAGCCACGCTTGAGGAAATAGGCGAAGCCGACCTGCTGCTTCATGTCGCCGACGCGAGCGATTCAGAGGTCAGAGAAAAAATAGATTCGGTAATCAAGATAATGGAGTCCATGGAATGTGAGAACATTCCCAGTATTCTTGTGTTCAATAAAACGGACGAAGCGGACGCGCATACACAAGCGACACTTCGCGAGACGTTTCCTCAAGTCCCACTTGTGTCGGCAAAAAAAGGAACGAACTTCAGGGAGTTACTTCTACATATAGAGAAAGTTGTTGAAAAAATCGAAGCTGATGCGAAAGTCGGGGGTTTTAACCCGGAAGAAAAGCCCGAAGACACTGTCTCGCTTCCGTTATTATACAGTTCCTTTTAGCTTTCTCAAAACCTGCACATAAAAAAAAGGGGGACGCCCGTTTCCACGAATATCCCCTTTTTAAGCTGTTTTTACTTCCAGATCTCTACCAAGGCTTAGACGCGTCGTCCTGTCCCTTGAGATTCTTAATCCACTTTGAATCATCATAATCCGAAGTGCCGAAAGTCAGCGCCAGAGTGGCGATTATAACGCCGACCTCAGCGTTGCCGGTTTGTTCGGCTCTTTTCTTGATCTTGTTATGAATTGGATCCGGAATATTTAGTGTTATCTCTGCCATTATCAAAACCTCCTGGTTGATCTTTGATACGAACTAATCAGCGTCCCCGATGCCTTTTTCTTTCCTGTACTCTGCCACCTTCTCCCTTTTTACTGTCGGGGTAAGAGAAAAGCCTGAAGGGTCAGCAGATGCGCCCGCGGCCGAAGCCTGCAGTTCCTCGGTACTCAGAGAATTAAACTTCATATCTCCGGCGACCTCTCCGAGCTGGGACTCTTCAAGTTTCCAGTCGGTAAGCCATTCGTCTCCGAGACCGAAACGCTTGGTAAGCCTGTTAATCTCCTCCAATCTTCCGGGAAGAGGTCCTGCAGGCTGAAGCAGATTCAAATCCTGCAGAAGACTTATTACTTCTGGGTCTCTCGGGAACGCGTTTCCAACCCGTTTCTCAAAGAACATGGTATCAAACGGAGGACGGCATCTCTGCCCGCCACCTTGGATATCCTCTGCAGGATAGCCGATGGTCATAAGCCAACTGAACACGTAAGTGTCCGGAAGATTAAACTTCGCCTTCGTGTTTCTCCTCGCACCGCCACTCGCGCCGTTAAGACAGGTCCCAAGACCCAGCGCCGTTGCGGTCAGTATCGCGTTCTGGATCGCGTTTCCAAGATCGATTGCGGCGAGCCGATGCAGTATTGCGTCGGGAAGCAGTCCGGGAAGCGGAAACAGGTTAGATACCCTGTCGTATTCCCAGCCATGGGCCTTGTCAAGCGCTCCGGTTCTCATAAGATCGTGGATCGACTGACCCTGCGTGTCATAGTTGGCCATGTCATAACACCAGAACACAAGCACAGGAGCCATCTGCGTAGTGATCTGACTCCAGTCGGATATGAACTCCCATATTTCGGGATCCTCATCCCTGTATACAACTATTGCTCTTTGTCCATTGAAATTACCGGCCGAAGGAGCAAGCCTGGCGGCTTCCAGCATGGCCTGAATCTTCCACTTCTCAACGGACTGATTCGGCTCATACCACCTGATGGACCTTCTTGTCCCTATGGTGCTGAAGGTGTCCATGATACTAACTTCGCTGGCACTTGGTATATTACTCATACTTAACCTCCTGTTTATGTGTTTTTTATTCAGAGTGAGACTGAAACTCCATAACCTCTCCGTTTATTATATCACTAAATTACAAAAATTTCATCATCGAAAATCAAAATCCCTTAAATTTTACAACACCAATGATTTGGTATACATTTTAATGCCGAACTTAAAGCGCAAGCAGGAGGAATTGTTAAATGAGAGATGTCTACATCATAGGAGTGGGAAACACCGCCTGCGGAAGATTTCCCGATAAAGCAGCTCACGTACTCGCAAGGGAAGCCGCATGGGCCGCGATACAGGATTCGGGAATTCACGCGCGAAAAATCGAGATCGCGTTTTGCGGTCATGTCTACCAAGGTATGGGAGTCGGTCAGAGGGCGCTTAAGGACATAGGACTTGTCGGGCAGCCTACCATAAACGTGGAAGGAGCCTGCGGGAGCGGAACCCTTTCCCTGTGGGAAGCCTGGAGAACAATAGCCTACGGCCAGTACGATATAGCCCTCGCTCTCGGTGTTGAGAACCTGAGCAGAATTCTCTCCGGAGGTCCCCTACCCCTTGAGGAAGATGATCTCGAGGTTTCCATAGGCATGGGAATGCCCGGGCTCTACGCAATAAGAGCTTCGAGGTACATGAACGAATACGGAGTTACCTCGGAACAGCTGGCTGAAGTCGTCGTAAAAAGCCGCCACCACGCTTCGTTCAATCCCCTTGCTCAGTACAGAAAGCCCACCACGGTAGAGGAAGTATTGAGCGCCCCGATGATCGCAGACCCGCTTACGCGCAACATGTGCTGTCCCGTCGGCGACGCAGCCGCAGCTGCCGTGCTTTGTTCCGAGGAGCATGTTGGGGAACTTGCTAAAAAAATGCCGATAAAGATCCTTGGCTGTGTTGCCCAGTCGGGCAAATACAGCAGTCCCACAGGTCTTACCTGTGATCCTTCTGAGAACGTTTGGAGAACTTCCCAAATGGCTTACGAAATGGCTGGAGTAGGACCCGAGGATATGGACGTAGCTGAAATTCACGATGCTTTCTCAATAGCGGAAATGATGGTTGTTGAATCTCTGGGCTTCTGCAAGAAGGGGGAAGGAGCAACTCTCATAGACGAAAAAAGCACTTGGGTGGGGGGCGACAAAGTCGCGGTCAACCCAAGCGGTGGATTGCTTTCACGGGGTCACCCTGTCGGAGCTACCGGACTTCTTCAGACCGCTGAGATTGTAAGGCAGCTAAGAGAGGAAGTTGAACCCGAACGCCAGGTGAAAGATGCGAAAGTTGGTATTATCGAGACCATGGGAGGTGCCCAGCCCGCCATGGACGGAATCACCTGCGTTGTGAGCATCCTCGGGAAATAACACGGTTGCGCTGTAATCAGCGTTCTTAACCTGATATCCCGGTTTTTTCTGCGCTAAGCAAACCGAAAACGTTGTGCGGGTGGTGGTTTAATCGCGCTTGAGGGTTGTTGCGTAATCGTGTTTTGCAACCCTTCCCTCCCGGTTTTTTAATTCCGAGTAATTTCTTGATTCCCCACAAAGAAGAATTATTTTGTGTCTGAAATGATTTCACTCGAAAAATTCACTCTAAAAGCCCAGGAAGCTATCTTGGAGGCCCAAAACGCGGCGGGCGACAGCGGAAACCAGGTAATTGATCTGCCCAATCTCTTTGTGGCTCTTATAAACCAGCCTGGAATACCGACCGAAATCCTCAAGCGACTGGGATCTGATCCCCAGGTCCTTGCACGGACAGCCGCGGAGCAGATATCAAAGCTTCCTAGGGTCAAGGGAGCATCCGACCGGACATACATGAGCAGAGAGCTTGATTCTGCGATCCGGTCAGCCGACAAGGAAGCACAACATCTGGGGGACACGTATGTAAGCACAGAACACCTTCTGATCGGAATTGTTTCTCACGCCGGTGGAGTGCTTAAAGACGGATTTTCGGAATCGGGTATAACCAAGGAAGGAATTTTAAAGGCATTAAAAGAACTGAGAGGTAACCAAACAGTGAATACACAGAACCCGGAAGACACCATGGAACCGCTTCGCCAGTACGGAAAAGATTTCACCGAGCTTGCCCGAAGGGGCAAAATAGATCCTGTTATCGGAAGAGATGAAGAGATAAGAAGAGTGATTCGGGTACTTCTTCGAAGAACGAAGAACAACCCGGTGCTCATAGGGGAACCTGGAGTGGGGAAAACGGCTATAGTCGAAGGACTTGCCCAGCGCATAGTCGACTCTGACGTTCCAGAAGGGCTTAAAGATAAAAAACTCATTTCTCTCGATCTGGGATCGCTGCTTGCGGGAGCGAAGTACAGGGGACAGTTCGAAGAAAGACTCAAAGCGGTACTCAAAGAAGTTACGGAGTCCGAGGGAGAGATAATTCTTTTCATAGATGAGATACATACCGTTGTGGGAGCCGGCGCGGCGGACGGAGCGATGGACGCGTCAAACATGCTCAAGCCGGCTTTGGCACGGGGAGAGCTTCACTGCATAGGAGCAACCACGCTTGATGAATACAGAAACCACATAGAAAAAGACGCCGCCCTTGAGCGCAGGTTCCAGCAGGTCTACGTTAGTGAACCTTCCGTCGAGGAAAGCATTTCGATACTAAGAGGGCTTAAGGAAAAATATGAGGTTCACCACGGCGTGAAAATCAAGGACGAGGCTCTTGTCGCCGCCGCCCAGCTTTCAAACAGATATATATCAGGGCGGTTTCTGCCAGATAAGGCCGTTGACCTCATGGATGAAGCCTCGGCGGGACTAAAAATGGAAATTGACTCCGTGCCGACAGAGATAGACGAGATAAGAAGAAAGATAATGCGCCTTGAAATAGAAAGGGAGGGATTTAAAAAAGAGCAGGATCCCGAACTTCTGGGAAAACTTGAAGACCTTGAGAAAAACCTTCTGGAACTAAAGGAGGAAGCAGAGGTAGTTGAAGCACATTGGCAGAAAGAAAAAGACTGTATATCGAGGATAAGAAGAACTAAAGAGGAAATAGAAAACGGCAGAACAGACGCGGAAAAAGCACAGCGAGAAGGAGATTTCTCCCGCGCATCAGAATTTCTTTATGGCAGGATTCCTGAACTTGAAAAGAAAATGGAGAGCCTCAGCATGGAGCTCTCCGAAATACAGAGTCAAAGGAAAATGCTTCGCGAGGAGGTAAGCGCCGAGGATATAGCTACGGTTGTATCGAAGTGGACGGGAATACCAGTATCAAGCCTGGTTGAGGAGGAAGTAGAGAAACTCGTTCACATGGAGGAAAGACTTTCAAAACGGGTGGTGGGACAGCCAGAACCGATAAGGTTGGTTTCAAATGCGCTTCGCAGATCAAGGGCAGGACTATCCGACCCGAAAAGACCTATAAGTTCGTTCATATTTCTCGGACCCACCGGCGTTGGGAAGACAGAACTCGCCAAATCGCTTGCCGAGTTCATGTTTGATGATGAAAACGCGATTGTACGGATTGATATGAGCGAGTATATGGAAAAGCACTCCGTATCGAGACTGATTGGAGCGCCTCCAGGGTATGTCGGATACGAGGAGGGGGGACAGCTTTCGGAAACCGTGAGAAGGCGGCCTTACTCCATAGTGCTTTTTGACGAGATAGAAAAAGCGCATGCCGACGTGTTTAACCTGCTTCTTCAGATTCTTGACGACGGAAGGCTCACCGACGGGCAGGGGAAAACAGTGGATTTCAGAAACACTGTAATAATAATGACCTCAAACCTCGGAAGCCAGTATATACAGGAATCGTCAGGAAACAGCGAGGAGATAGAGAGCAGAATAAATGAAATGCTTAAAAATCATTTCCGCCCTGAGTTTCTAAACAGAATTGACGAAGTCGTCATATTCAGCGGTCTGGAAAGAACCGATCTTATGAAAATAGCCGAGATTCAGATCGAATATCTGAGAGAGAGGCTTGGGGAAAAAGGCCTTGGGATAGAACTCTCCGAAAAAGCTGTCGCCAAGCTGGTTAATATCGGTTACGACCCCGTCTTCGGAGCTAGGCCGATCAAACGAGCGATACAGAAATACATTCAGGACCCCCTTGCAAACGAGATGCTGAAAGGAAATTTCGAGAATTCAGCCATGGTAAAAGTAGATCTGGATAAACAAGGAACTTTCACTTTCGGAAAAAAGTAACTGCGGATCAAAGCTCAAACTTAGTAGTCAGAAACAATGTTCGTCCTAAGATTGAATCAAGATAAAGCGCCTGAGCTTCATCTCGGCTGGGGCGGGATTGACCCTCGTTGCCGATATTCAGCATGCCTCCCGTAAGCTCAAACCACCTGAATCCAAGCGCCTTTTTCCAGTTAAGCGTGATGTCCTGTCCTACCCATTTCTTGTAACGGTTGGTTCTGTCGTCGTCCCAGTAGCCTGAAACCGCGTGCAGGCTCCATTGCACCGTCATATTGTCCCGGCCCGCACTGAGCAAAAGATGCAGACGGTTGCGGGGAATGTCTCCGGGTCTGACTTGTTCGGCTGTCCGTCTCTCGTAATTCGTTACTCTTAGCCAATTGGCCTTGAGAATAAAATTCACCCAGTCGGTCCTCCAGTCGGTCTTAATTCCGACGTCAACCCCGTCAACATCTGACTCTCCGCTATTGGTAAAGAGATTCTCAATCCTGTTTAACTGACCGTTAAGACGCATCACTTTAACTGCAGGATAATCGCTAAGCTCCCCCCTTCTTTCCAGACCTACAATAAACTGTGGGTCCAACATGCTTGGCGTGTCAGAAACCCGCAGGCGAAACCAGTCGGCACTGGCATAGAATGGGCCCCACCCCACGGAAACTCCGGTTGCAAAGCTTTCGGTCTTGTCCGGTTCCAAATTCGGGTTGGCACTTTGGCTAAGTTCCACCTGTTCTCTGGAGCAATCGGCAGTCACCGTATCCGCGTCACACACAAAGGGGTAAGTGACAGATTTTTTTTCGTACAGTTCAAACAGTCCCGGAAACCGTGATCCCCGGCTCCAGGAAGCCCGAAGAGCCAGATTCGGCGTCACCCGATACAGGGTTGCCATGCGGTGCGAAAATGTTGTCGATAAATCGCTCAAGTTCTCGTATCGACCGGCCAGCGACACATCCAGCGCATCACCCAACGGTACCGATATATTGCCGAAAAGAGCTAAACGCCGACGATCGACTGTTATAGAATTCAAAGTTTCTCCGAGTACATCTCCAGAATCGACAAGACTGTTGTGGCGGTCGAAATATTCGTAGGTGTTGCTTTGCTTCTCGTACGCGAACTGCAAGCCTGTTTCCCAACCAAGTTTGTTATCCAAAATTTCAAACAAAAGGCCATCGAGTGCCAAGGTGGTTTCAATATGGTGAAAACTTCTCTTCACATCCCTTCGCAAACCGCTTTCACCGATTGCTGTTTTATGATCTGCAGTCTCAGAGAGAGGATCTTGGATATCGCAATCTCCATTTTCAATGGCGGCCCTGATTATCGATCCGTGGATGTAAGTACCGCCTGTATTCAAATATTCGTAGCGATTGTAGTGAATATCCGCGTGATAGTCTATGTCGCTTCCGATTTCGCTTTCCACACCCACTTCAAGATCGTAATCTTTGATGTCGGTGTCCCATTGACGGTTCCCATGCCCCAGAAAGCTATGTTCCACCATGATTTCCTGAGGGAAGTTGCTGCTATCAAGAGCTTCAGTATTGTCGATTATGCTTTGCTTCAGCATTTCGGTCGGTGCAAAGGAAAAACCATGGGACCCAGGTGCTTCGAGCAGTTTCGTCTTTGATCTGGCTACTCGGCTTTTAATATGGATAGCGGTCGTATCCCCGACAGGGTGTTGGAAGTTTACGAATACGTTGTCGTTTTCCCTGCGCTGTAAATGCCATGAGCTATCGGCAGAGGCAAAACCACAGATACTGCCGGATATCTCGCCTGGAGGAATCGTTAATATTCCTGTATATACGCTTTCGTCACAGTCGTTAAGCGGCGCCGCTATTTTCTTCCCGTCAGTTCTTGTCAGAAACAGTGTATTACCACCTACCGACACGCCTTGGGTGTCGGTGAAAAAGCCGCCAGGGGTATATATATATCGCACGGCTATAGCCACGGTCCGCATCACGGACTTCATTTCGTCGAAATATTTCTGCGCCAACGCTTAAATGGCCCTGCCCGAGGTTATCACCCCAAAGAAGGCTTAAATGTTCGGAATCGCCACCTTCAGCACGTGGACGTGCGATGCCTGAGTGAATTTCAAAACCCTCGTAGTCTTTTCTGAAAATTATATTTATGGCGGCGCTGACAGCTTTTCCAAGGTAAGGAGCACTTGCGCTGTCCTTGAGAATCTCAATGCGTTCAATCGCTGAGATGGGGGATGTCAAAGCTCGAGGCGTGCCGTCCATTTACCGCGACCGCGAAACGACCGGGTCCTAGGATAAAAGGTCTATGTGAACCGAAATCATTGAAATTCGATCTTTGCGAAAGCAGGTCGCTTAGCTTGGTTATACCGGAAAGTTCGATGTCACGCCTGGTGATAACCGCCACGGGGTGAAGCTTATCCGACATGACTTCCGAATACGGACGACCGCCCACAAGGGCTCCTTCTTTTCCAACTTCGTCCCGAGCCATTGTATGTTCCGTCGTCAGAATCAGAAGCGCAAAAACCACGCTCAGAACCGCAATCAGATTGGTTGCCTCACAAAGCTTGTGAATCATCTCTAACTCTTTATGTTTTATTCATCATCCACTCGCAAATGCGGGAGGAATACTCTTCAGGTCTCTGCTTCGCTTAATCAAGCTTAGGACTGAAAAGGACTAGAGAAAATTTAACGGATACTCCCAAGATTTTCCAATAACGAAAATTCTGTTCTCGTTCTCTTTATTTTTCTTGAGCCAAAAGAGCAGCAATTTCGCCTGGAACTTCTTCCACGGCCACGGTTGTTCTCTCGCCGGAGTTCCTATTTTTTATCTCTACTTTGCCTTCTTTGAGATTTCTTCGCCCGATCGTAACCTGAATCGGGATTCCGAGGAGGTCTGAGTCCTTAAATTTCACTCCGGCAGTTTCGGCCCTGTCATCAATCAGAACATCCACTCCGTCGCGAAGAAGTTTTGAGTATATTTCCTCCGCAGCGTCCTTTACGTCTTGCTGTTTCACGTTTATCGGAAGCACGGAAACTTCAAATGGAGCCAGAGGAACGGGGAATTTTATTCCGTGCTCATCGTTATTCTGTTCTATTGCGGCTGCTACCGTTCTTCCTATTCCTATTCCGTAACAACCCATAACAAGTGGTTTTTCCGCTCCCCTCTCATCTACGTAGGTAGCTCCCAAGGCTTCGCTGTATTTGGTGCCCAGTTTAAAAACATGCCCGACTTCAATGCCTCTTGACGCTTTTAGAACGCCGTTTTCGGAAACGGGGCAAGGGTCTCCTTCCCTCGCCACTCTTATATCCGCGTAGGAATCCGCTTCAAAATCCCTCCCGGGGTTAACGCCGGTTATGTGGTAGTCGCCCTTGTTGGCACCCGTTACAACGTTTTTCATATTGCGAACTGACTTATCCGCAACCACCCTTACGTTCTTTCTTTTAAGAGCAACCGGTCCGCTGAACCCAAGGGGTCCTCCCGAAACCTCCGAAATGGTCTGTGGGTCGGCAAGTTCTGCGACATCACATCCAAGAAAATTCTTAAGCTTGGTCAGGCTCAGTTCCGTGTCTCCTCTTACAAGCGCAACTACCGGTTCCGTTTCAGTACGCACTATAAGGGTCTTTATAAGTTTCTCCGCGCCGACTTTTAAAAACTGCGCCACTTCCTCAACCGTCTTAAGACCAGGGGTATGAACCTCGGAAACATCGTCAAGCCCGGAGGTTGTTCTAAGCCCTTTCCTCTCGTCTTCTGAAATGCCGATTTTCGCAAGTTCGAGGTTGGCGGCGTAATCAGCTTCGGTGGAACTCATTATCACATCTTCCCCTGTGTCGGCCGTCACCATGAACTCATGAGAGAAACTTCCTCCGATATTTCCGGAATCGGCGGCAACCACGCTGAATTCAAGGCCGCACCTCTCGAATATGCGCACATAAGCGTCGTACATCGCCTGGTAGGAGCGATCCGCCTCCTCATCTGAAACGTCAAAGCTGTAGGCGTCTTTCATTATGAATTCGCGCGCCCTCATAACTCCGAACCGGGGGCGGATCTCATCCCTGAACTTCGTTTGTATCTGGTAGAAATTAACCGGAAGCTGCTTGTAGGAACGGATCTCCTTTCGGACCATGTCCGTTATTATTTCCTCATGGGTAGGCCCCAGGCAGAAATCCCGCTCGGCGCGATCCTTGAATCGAAGCAGCTCCTTTCCGTAGTAATCCCATCTGGCGCTTTCAATCCAGGGTCCAGCCGGAAGCACCGCGGGCATGAGAAGCTCGATGGCCCCGGCCCTGTTCATTTCCTCCCGCACTATGTTCTCAACTTTCCTTATGGATTTGAGTCCCAGAGGAAGGTAGTTGTAGATCCCGGCCGCAAGCTTTCTTATCATGCCGGCTCTTACCATAAGCTTGTGACTTATGATCTCGGCATCCGAAGGGTCTTCCTTGAGTGTGGGTATGAAATAGGAAGAAAACCTCATCCGTTTTTCTCCTTTAAAGCAATTTGAAACTCAGCCGGAAAACAATTTCGCGGGATTCTGGGTTCAGTTAACGTAGTTTCTTTCTATTTCCTTAACAAGTTCCCCGACCAAATCGGCTTCTTTGAAAGATTTTATCAGTTTTCCATCCCGATAAAGCATTCCCTTCCCCCTTCCCCCGGCTATTCCTATATCGGCTTCCGCGGCTTCTCCCGGCCCGTTAACAACGCAGCCCAGGATGGCGACTTTAACCGGTCTTTGGAGGTTAAAACCGGAGACACCCTGCTCGACTTCCGAAACGAGTTTTTCAAGATCTATTTCAAGCCGACCACATCCGGGACACGAGATAAGTTCGATTCCGTTGTTCCTCATTCCCAGAGACCTCAGTATGTTCATTCCGACAACGATCTCCTCCACCGGATCGCCAGTTAAAGAGACCCTTATCGTATCTCCTATCCCTTCGGCCAGAAGCGCCCCGATTCCTATTGAAGATTTCACCGTTCCCATCCCCGGGGTTCCGGCCTCGGTAACTCCGAGATGGAGAGGGTATTCGGTTTTCTCCGCGAGCATTCTGTACGCGGTGATCATTTTCCTCACGTCGGTGGATTTAACGGAAATCTTTATGTCGTAAAAATCAAGGTCCTCGAGTATGCGCACATGTCTCATCGCGCTTTCAACCAAAGCTTCCGCGGTGGGATGCTCGTACTTTTTGAGTATGTCTTTTTCAAGAGAGCCTGAATTTACGCCTATCCTTATGGGAATTCTCCTTTCCCTGCAGGCGTCAACCACGGCCTTTATTCTGTACCTCGCGCCGATGTTTCCGGGATTTATTCTCATCCCGTCAACTCCCTGTTTTATTGACTCGAGGGCTAGTCTGTAATCGAAGTGTATATCCGAGACAAGCGGGATTCTTGTTTCATTCCGTATAGGCCCCAGAGCTCTTGCGGCATCCATGTCCGGAACAGCGACCCTGACGATATCACAGCCAGCTTCTTCAAGTCTTTTTATCTGGGAGACGGTCGACGCGACATCTCTCGTGTCGGTAATGGTCATTGACTGAACCGATACAGGAGCTCCTCCGCCTATTTTCACGTTGCCGATTGATATCTGCCGGGATTGTCTCATAACTTGCGGAGAATGCTATTGAATAGTTAGGGAATTATATACTTGTTACACAAGATTGCAACTGTTTGACAGATCGGTATAATCTAACGATGATAAAGACTTACAAATGCCGTGCTAGAATCTCCAAGCCAAGTCATGAGACGTTATCCCGCATGTTTGATCGGGCCCTGGAGTAGAGAGCAAAGGATGACGCTTATCAGCGCGTCTGGTATGTGCGGAGAACAAAAAAAAGAAGGAGGCGAAAAATCATGGGGATGAAAAAGATAATCCAGATAGACAGGGGCGGTTCCTCGAAAGATAAAAGCGGCGTGTCTTTTACCAAGTTTGAAAAGAAAGAAAAACCCGAAGACACTCCCGAAATAACAGAGGAAATCGTCTACGACGCTCTTAGGGAAGTGCACGATCCCGAGCTTCCCGTGAACATAGTGGATCTTGGGCTTATTTACGACACCAAGATCTCCGGGCGAAACATTCAGGTCAAGATGACGCTTACAACTCCCGGGTGCGGCATGGGCGCGCAGATAGCCGGTCAGGCGGAAATGGCCATTAAGAACGCAGGAGCTGATAATGTGCTCATAGAAGTGATATGGGATCCTCCCTGGAACCCCGACATGATATCCGAAGAAGGAAAAAAGAAGCTGGGTATCACATAGGGAGACTCTTTTTGTGGAAATAACCAGAGAACAGATAATAAAAATTCTTAAGGGAGTGAACTATCCTGGGTTTAACCGAGACATAGTGTCTTTCGGCCTCGTAAAAGATATTCTCGTGGAAGGCTCGAAAGTTACCCTCTCCATAGTACTTCCCAAACCCGATCAGAAGCTTCAGTCCGCAATTGAAGAAGAAGTCCGAAAAGCCATCTTCGGCGTACCCGGAGTTGAAGATCTTTCGATTAAGATCGGCGCGCGGCCGCAGAAGCAGATAACTACCGACTCGGGTGGTGAAAAAAGCAAGCTTCCCGACGTAAAGTACTACATAGCCGTGGCAAGCGGCAAGGGAGGAGTCGGCAAATCAACTGTAGCGACCAATCTTTCCCTTGCAATTTCCAAAAAAAGAAAGAAAGTCGGACTTCTGGACGCCGATATCTGGGGACCGAGCGCTCCTTTAATGATGGGGATAAGTGAAAAGCCCCGAGCGACTACCGACGATAAAATTATCCCCATAGAAAAATTCGGCATCAAGGTAATGTCCATCGGTTTTCTCGTGAACGAGGAAGATGCCGTTATCTGGAGAGGACCCATGGTGCATGGAGCGATAAAGCAGTTTATTGAAGATGTTGAGTGGAGCGGAACTGATTACCTGGTAATTGACCTTCCTCCAGGCACAGGGGACGCCCAGCTTTCCTTGGCACAGACAGCTCCAATAAGTGGAGGGGTTATAGTAACCACTCCGCAGGACGTGGCCCTCGTGGACGTGAGAAGGGGAATACTGATGTTTAACAAACTCAATATTCCTATTCTTGGCATAGTGGAGAACATGAGTTATCTCGATATGCCGGGTGTAGACGGGAAGATCGACATATTCGGCAGGGGCGGTGGAAGACGAATGGCGGAGAGGTTTGAAGTTCCGTTTCTGGGAGAAATCCCTATTGATCCCAAGATAAGAATCGGCGGGGATAACGGGACCCCAATTGTGGAATCTGATCCGGAAAGCGTCGCGGGAAAGGCCTTTTTTGAAATCGCAGACAGAATTCTTGAGTCCCTAGAAGACTGAAAGACAGACATAACCACACTGTCGGCTTCTCGGGAATCTCAAATCAACTACCTGATTCAACCACCAAAAATCCAAACAGCTTTTTAATTAAATCTGCGAAGATCGCCAAAGGAACTCAATCCTAGCCAATTTCCCTGAATCTCAAGTAGAATTACAAAAGAGCATGAAAAAACCGAGGTTTTTATTTTCATGAACACAAGAAAAAACCTTTACGCGGTACTCGGCGTACCGAGAAACGCAACACAGGATCAGATAAAAAAGGCGTACAGAGACCTCGCCAGAAAACATCACCCTGACATGAATCAGGGAGATAAAAGATCCGAGGAAAAATTCAAGGAAATCCAGCACGCTTACGAAACCCTTTCTGACCCGGAGAAGAAAAAAAGCTACGATATGTTCGGAACAAGCGGTTTCGGCGGACAGAGGCCGAGTGGCGGGGGTAGAAGTTACAGGCAGCATTCACGGGGTTTTCCGGGCATAGACGAGATTTTCAAAGATATCTTTTCCCAAGGAGGCGCATCCCACGGTATGGGTGGATCTGGAGGGAATTTTGGGGATGTTTTCGATTTCGGCGCCACGCGACAGCAGACTAGAAAACCGAAGAACATCCAGCACACCGTAACCCTTGATTTTGAGACCGCCGTAAAAGGCGGAGAAAAAGAACTTCTGATGAAACCCCCCGAAGGTGAAACGAAAAAAATAAGGGTCAAGATTCCGGCAGGAGTGAAAACCGGGTCTAAGGTGAGACTGCCGGGTAAAGGCGAACAACTGAATTCCATGGCCGGGGATCTTATACTCGAAATAAAGGTTTTATCCCACCCGATTTTCAAAAGGGAGAATGACGATATATATATTGATCTTCCGTTAACGGTTTATGAGGCCGCCCTGGGAACGCTGATTGACGTGCCGACCATAGAGAGCCCGGTAAAACTTACGATCCCTCCTGGGGTCGGAAGCGGCACAAAAATGAGACTTAGAGAAAAGGGAGTGAAAAATCCCAAGACCGGCAAGAGAGGAGATCAGTTCGTAGTTGTTCAGATAGCAATGCCGCAGAAATCTGATAAATACATGGAAGACCTCATGAGTGAGATAAAAGAGAAATATCCTTACGACCCTAGAAAAAAATTCCGCCAGTATCTATAATTGATCCGGTAGAGTTAAGGATATACGCATAAGGAGAGTAGTTTGCCGTGAACGACGGGCAAGAAGAATTAAAAATGGATTTTTCGGGGTTTATTCTTTCGTTAAACGCCTCGGCCCTTATTCATTTGGGAGAAATTCCCGATCCGCACTCAAAAAAAAGAGAAGTTAACATTCCCGCCGCCAAGCACACCATAACCATACTCGAGATACTAGCGGAAAAAACCGAGGGGAATCTTACAGAAGAGGAAAAGCAACTTCTCGACGACATGATTTACAACATCCGCATGAAATACGTAAAATCCCTGAGCTGATTCTCTCTTCTACATCGTTGAGAGTTTCAGAAACTGTCCGTATCTTTCCTCTATTTCCTGCTTTTGAAGCGAACTGAGACGTCTTACGCTGAAATCCTCAACGGTAAAAGAAGCCAGAACACTTCCGTAGGCAACTCCTTTTTTAAAGCTGGCAAAATCAAGGTCTTTATCCTGAGACGCCACATAACCCATGAATCCTCCGGCAAAAGTGTCTCCGGCCCCCGTTGGGTCAAGCACCTGTTCAAGCATGTAGCTTGGGGCGAAAAACAAATCTTCCCGGGAGAAAAGCAAAGCTCCGTACTCCCCTCTTTTCACAATCAGAAATTCCGGGCCCATGTCCATTATCTTTCTCGCCGCTCTGGCTATAAGTGGTTCTTCCGAGAGTTGTTTTGCCTCAGAATCGTTTATTATGAGGATGTTTACTCTGCCAAGAAGTTTTTTAAGTTCCTGTAGTTTGTTCTCTATCCAGAAATTCATGGTGTCACAGGCCACAACGCGGGGCGAACTCACCTGCTCAAGGACTTTCATCTGTATTTCCGGATCGGTGTTGGCCAGGAAAAGATAGTTGGCATTTCTTGATTTTTCGGGAACCACGGGATCAAACGACCCCAGAACGCCAAGGGTGACGGAAACGGTTTCGGGATCTTTCATGTCATAATCGTATCTGCCTTCCCATCTGAAGGTTTCTCCGGCACTGATCGCTATTCCTTCCGTATCAACGCCCTTTGAGCGAAGCATCTCAGAATAGTCCGGAGGAAAATCGTCTCCTACAGCCGAAACCATATGAACATCTGTAAAATTACGGGCCGCAAGAGAAAAATAACAAGCGGATCCCCCGAGAACATTTTCTTCTCTTCCAAAAGGCGTTTCTATGGTATCAATACCTACTGAACCTACTACAACTATGCTCATCCGAACCTCTACATGTATTTTTTTATAACAAGCTCAAGCCTGTTCTTAGTCTTTTCGGTTACGTGCTCCGGGGACGTTATTATGGAGTAACCGAGGGCACCGGCACAGGGGCATTCTCTTTTTTCTGGGATACTATCAATTACGGCAGCCAATATTTTTTTCGCCACATCGACGTTTTTGTTCATGATTTCGATTATATCTGAGACTTTGACATCGTCGTGATCTTCTTTCCAGCAGTCATAATCGGTGCAAAGAGCTATCACGGAATAACAAATCTCGGCTTCCCTTGCGAGTTTTGCTTCCGGCATCGCAGTCATTCCTATTACGTCTGCTCCCCATTTCCTGTAAATATGGCTCTCCGCTCTGGTAGAGAACTGCGGACCTTCTATACAGATATAGGTTCCTCCAGAGTGAACCGTCCCACCACAGCCAAGCGATGCCTCTCTAAGACAATCCGAGAGCACAGGACACACGGGATCGGCCATCGAAACGTGTGCCACCAGACCATCCTCAAAAAAAGTAGAAGGCCGCCCTTTTGTGTTATCAATGAACTGATCGGGTATTACTATGTGTCCGGGTTCTATTTCCTCTTTTAAGCTGCCCACGGCACTTACGGATATAACCCACTCGACTCCCATAGCTTTCATCGCGTATATGTTAGCCCGGAAATTTATCTCCGATGGGGATATTGTGTGCCCTGTCCCGTGTCTTGGAAGAAAAACCATGCGAGTGCCGCCAAGAGTTCCTGTGACGAGACTTGAAGAAGGGCTACCCCATGGAGTGTCCATAGAAACGCTTTTAACGTCCGAAAGTCCCTCCATCTCATAGAGACCGCTTCCGCCTATTACCCCTATGCTCCTCAAACTTTCGTCTCCATCTGCTGAGATATCGGTTTTGCGACAATGATTACCCTGGTTTCACCCGAAAAAGGCAGTTTGAGCTCTCTTGTCAAAAGAAGCTCCATACCCTCAGGATGTCGGTCCACGTAATCTTCCCACTCCTTTTTTCCCCGGGGGCCTTTCATTATAACCATCTCCCCTCCGATATCCAGATAAGGAGCGCCAAGAGCAACTAGAGTATCCATGCTTCCAACCGCCCGGAATGTCACCCGGTCAAAACACCCTCTCATGCTGTCGGCTATCTCCTCGGCCCTAGAGTGGTGAATATCGACACCTGAAAGTCCGAGAGATCTTTTCATATGTTTTAGAAAAGCGACTTTCTTCCCCACAGACTCGACAAGCGTAACGCGAAGAGAGCCATCGTGAATATAAAGTGGGATCCCGGGAAACCCGGCGCCTGTGCCTATGTCAATCACTCTTGAATCCGGAGGCATGAATTCGGCCACGGTAAGGGAATCGATCAGGTGCTTGATTATAATTTCCCGCTCAGTAAGAACCGAACTTAGGTTTACACGTTCGCCCCACTTTCGCAGCAGATCAACGTAAGAGAGGAAAAGATCGGTCCTGATGTTACTAACACCTATTCGTCTCGCTCCTTCCCTAAGGAGTTGTTCGTTAGTCATTTTAACTCGAGCGTAGCGACATTGCTTATTCCTTTAAAAGCGAATGTAAGAAATCCGGTGTGCGCCACGGTTCTGTTATCGGGGCGGGTCTTCCCCCTTTTTACCTGGTAGCTTCTCATTATGAGTTCCACGGTTTCAATTCTTACAAAACCCGTTTCCTCAAGCACTTCCGCGGTTCTTTCCACTTGGTTGTAAGTCGGGGAAATGCTCGCGATTCTCCCGCCCGGAGCAAGAGCTTCGTAAGACGCGGGAATTCCGTACCATGGAGAAGGAAGATCAAGTATCGCAACGTCAACGTCTCTTTCCTTAAAACCCTCTCTGGCATCACCACAGTTAAATTCCACATACTCTGAAAGTCCTGTCCGTCGCACGTTGTCTCTGGCGTTATTCATGAATTCTTCTCTTTTCTCGTACGTATAGACTTTTCCCGAAGGGGCCACTGAATTCGCAAGCGCTATGGTAAGAGCTCCAGAGCCGGTCGCGGCTTCAACCACTCTGGTTCCCGCCCTCACGTCCGTCTTAAAAAGAATAAGCGCCGTGTCCTTGGGGTAAACTATCTGCGTAGTCCTCCTCACCTTCATCACTTTCTGTTCAACAGTGGGATTAAGAAGCACAAAATCGTTTCCGAGACTCGAAACTATCGTCTCCCCCCATTTTTTTCCAAGCGCGGAGGAAAGATCAAGTATTCCCAGATGAGAACTGAAAGACCTGCCCTCTTCCACAACTACCATGAAACTTTTATTGTCGGGGGAAACCAGAAGAATTGTGTCACCGGATTTTATTTTCATTAAAACCGTTTCGCCCTCCCCGCACTTATGAAATATTTATAGGTGAAGATAACGCACCCGGCAAGCATGAATAGTCCCACTGCTGAATACATATTCGAGAAACCGTAATCGCGCGCTACGATTCCAAGACCAAAGGCGAAAAAGTTTATCCCGATGCTAAATGACATGTTAAACGCCCCCATAGCCGTTCCCCTCTCGTCATCAAGCGCCCTATCGATAATCATCGCGCTTATAGTTGGGTAAAGGATTCCATAACCCAGACTGAAGACAAAGGAAACCAAAACGGCACTCAGGGTGGAATTTATTGAAAAGACCACTAGCAGGGACAAGACCATGATGAACATTGAAGGCAGGGCTATTTTTCTCCTCTCGACAATATCCGGAAGCCTCCCCCCTAGAACCCTGATTAATATCACGGTTATGGAATAGGTAAGGAAAAAACTTCTCGCGTTAATTCCATTTTCCTTAAGAAAAACAGAGAAGAAATTGAGCATGCTTCCAAGCCCCACGGCAATTATAAGGTTGGTCAACAGAAGCACCCTGAATCTCGCTGAGAAAACAACGTCAAAAAATCCGCTGAAGATGGGTTTTCTGGATACCGTAAAGCTTCCCTCTCGTGAAAAAAAGCAAAAAACAAAGGCAAGCAGGCTGAACAAGGAAGTATAGAGGAAAAAGATCGGGTAACTGAATCTTTCGATTACCAGTTCTCCCAGAGAAGGTCCAATCGAGTAAGAAGCTATTGTGAAGGCACCGAAGAGGCCAAGTCCGTAAGCCCTTATTTCACTGGGAACATAATCCGAAACCGCAGTAGCCGCAGATGTGAAGAAAAAAGCGAAAGCGACTCCCTGCATAAGTCTCAGAATAAATATTTTCACGTCAATATCCGATATGAAAATGTATAGAAGGGAGATCAAAAACATCAAGAAAGAGCCCGCAAGCATAAATCTCCTTCGCCCATAGTGATCTATCAGAAAGGCTGCAAAGGGAATGACTCCTATTGAGGTTATGCCGAAGGTTCCCATAACGTAACCTATACGGGCCTCGTCACCCCCAATATCCCTTATAAAAAGCGGGAGCAGGAAGAAAGAGGAAAAATTACAGAAAAAGAAAAAGTTTCCCAGAGTAACTAGGGAGAAATCTCTGTACTTTTGTAGGAAAAGCATCTTAAATGGTGAACTGAAGAAAATTAAAGAGAGGAGAGTTTACATGATTTTACACCTTCTATTCAGAACAACTATGATTTTTTGACATGAAAGGGGCCCGTGATATAATACGGCATCTTCTGGGCCGTTAGCTCAGCTTGGTAGAGCAACTGCCTTTTAAGCAGTGGGTCACAGGTTCGAATCCTGTACGGCTCATTTTTCCGTCGTCCCCGTCGTCTAGTCAGGCCTAGGACATCGGCCTTTCACGCCGGTAACAGGGGTTCAAATCCCCTCGGGGACGCCAAGAAAAATTCCCAGTAGTAGTTTGAAGAACCATAGTGAAAACAGTTGTTTAAAATTTTTGACTTAAGCAGTTTCTATATAACTTCCGACTTTCCCATCCCCACCACCTTTGGGAGCAAAGTGCTTCCCTTTTAGAATTTCCTTCCGAAGTGTGTGTGTTGGAGTGCAAGAGAAGTGGACCCCAATGTTAGGACAGTTTTTTCGTTTTCTTAAGTGTATTCCCACCATTTCTAAGCCACTTTTGGTAATCCACGAGGCAGACCATAGTAAACCTGATCTGGCGTAGATCTATCAAGACCCTGATGACGCCGACGAGTGTTGTAAAAATCTATCCATCCCCCAATCCCTTCCTTCGCCGCGCGAACCGAATCATAGGCCTTAAGGTATACTTCCTCGTATTTTAAACTCCTCCACAATCTCTCAATAAACACATTGTCCATCCAGCTTCTCTTCCCGTCCATACTGATCCTTATGCCGTTTCTCTTCAACACCCCCGTAAATGCCTCGCTTGTGAACTGGCTTCCCTGATCAGTGTTGAATATCTCGGGCCGCCCGTACTTTGCTATCGCCTCCTCCAACGCCTCCACGCAGAAACTCACGTCCATCGTATTCGACACTCTCCAGCTAAGCACCTTCCTTGAATACCAGTCCATAACACTCACCAGGTACACAAAACCCCTGGACATCGGAATATACGTCACATCAGCCGCCCACACCTGGTTTACACCCTCTATGCTCATTCCTCCAAGCAGATAAGGATATATCTTATGTCCCTTGCCCCTGTGGGTGGTCCTAGGCCCGGGATGCAGCGCCGCAAGCCCCAGCAACCGCATCAACCTGGCCACCCGCTTGCGATTCACGCAGATTCCATGCCTGTCCAAAATAGCGTCCCGCAACCTTCGGGAACCCTTGAACGGATACTCAAGATATATCTCATCGATAAGCCTCATCAGTTTCTCATTCTCCAGCGACAGCTCCCTGAGGCGATAATAAACGCCTGAGCGATTTATGTTGAGCAGCCTGCATTGTCTTACCACGCTGAGATCATGACTACGGTCCACAAGCTTCTTTCTTCGCGCCCGCTCTAGCGACCGAGCGCTTTTGATAAAAAATCTATCTCCAGAGTCAGCTCTCCGATCTTGGCATGCAGTTCCTTGGTATGAGCTTGCTCTTCTCCCTTTTTATCCCGGGCGCCTTGGTAGACACTCTCGGCACCCTCCAACAACTGTTTCTTCCACTCGGCAATCTGGTTTGGATGCACGTCAAACTGCCGGGCGAGCTCACTAACTGTTTTCTCCTCTCTGATTGCCGCCAGGGCTACCTTAGCCTTGAACCCCGGTGAATGATTACGCCTTTTACGTCTCATAATGAACCTCCAGTATATGATTTTACTCTACTGCAGGAACACACTTAAGACGCTGTCCTGTTTTTGGGGTCCACTTCTAAGAGTAGGTTCTCTCGCCGTTGTCACGTAAGTTCTCTTAACGGGAGAAAAGTAAAAAGAAAAGATGTATATCTTTCTTTGTTCTATTCTACCGCGGCTTCTTCACCCATTATTGCGGTTATGTAGTACTTGTAAGTAAAGATGACACACCCAACAACTAAGAACATCGCGGTTGACAAGTACATGCTGAAGAAGCCGTAATCGTGCACTATCAGTCCAAGAATAATAGCGGAAGAGTTTATTCCTGTTCCGTAGGCCATATTAAATATGCCCACTGCGGTTCCCCTCTCGCCGGCATGCGCTCTGTCAATAACCATTGTATTTATCGTGGGATAAGCAAATCCATAGCCTATACTAAATATCAGAGAGAACAGAATCAATTGTGAATAGCTGCTCACGAAGAAAGCTATGGGCATCGAGACAACCATCATAAAGAGTGCTGGCAGAGCGATCTTTCTTCTCTGTATAATATCCGTGAACCTTCCCCCAAAAACCCTGATTAATATTGCCACCACGGCATAGATAACAAAGAAAATCCCCATTTGAAGGCCCTGTTCTTTGAGATGGACATGGAAGAAATGGACTAAAGACCCAAGCCCCACGGCGATCATCAGGTTCGTCAGGAAAAGTACGCTGAACCTGTCGGAAAACAAAACATTAAGGAATCCTTGGAAAAGCTGGCCCCTGAGCACGCCGCGGGTTGTTTCCGCTGAGAAGAAGCAAGATATAAACGCAAACAGCTGGAAGCTAGAAGCGTAGAGAAAAAACGTATGGTAACCGAATTTTTCAATGAGAATTTCTCCGAAGAAAGGCCCGATGGAGAAACAAGCTATCATCGTAACACCGAAGGTGGTAAGACAAGAATGCCTTATGTTCCTAGGAATGGTATACGAAACGGCTGTAGCCGCGGAAGTAAAGAAAAGGCCGAATGCAACGCCCTGCAAAAGCCTCAAAGCGTACATCATTGCGTTAATATCCGATACAAACAGGTAAAGAATGGAGAACAAAAACATTAGGGCTGAACCCAAGAGCATGAAAATCCTCTGCCCGTAGCGGTCTATAAGAAAACCGGAAACCAGAGCGGTACTTACTGACGCTATACCGAAAGTCCCCATCACGTAACCAATAGTTGCCGTGTCACCTCCTAGGTCTTTTATGAAAAGTGGCAGCAGGAAAAAGGAGGTGAAACCACATTGGAAGAAAAAATTTCCCAGAGTGATTAGAGAAAAATCTTTATATTCTCTTATGAACTCCATATTGAGGCCTATTCTAACGAAAGAAAATTCAAGCCTAAAGACTACACGGTTCTATGTTTTGTGTTGATCTTTACAGTCAATTTTTCTCATATAAAAACGCTCCACAATATAACACAGACTTGCCCGAACCATGGGGTTGGCCATTAGGATGAATATTTTTCGTCATCCCACTCATCTTGACTAAGTTTCTATTGCAGGGAAATGACATGAGCACGGCTTGAAGGAATGAAAGCGATTTTTATGATCTCTCAATATGCGCTAGAGAAAGTTGCTACGAGTGGTGACCACAAGGAAATGTTACGGAAAAAGCTGCGGACTGAACAGTACTTTCAGTGATCATGGGCTACGCATACCCGTAAACCTTTGATCATGGGGAAGTAATACCATTAATAAATGGCAACGCTACGTCCATATCCACGCTCGGCCACTAGCCTGATCCGCTGAGTTGAAATCGGCTGCTAACCCTAAAGATATTTTTCGTATTCTTTTTCGAAAAGATCTGATAGCGTATTGGCTTTGCGGTCATATTCTTCCAGATCATCCCAAGAAAGTCTGGGCTGAAGAAGAGTCGAATCAACCCCTGGACACTCAACCGGCACAGACAAATCAAGTATAGGGATTTTGACAAATTCGCTACCGTCAAGCGAACCGTTTACCGCAGCGCTAACAAGAGCCCTTGTGGATGGGAGAGGCATTCTTTTACCAACTCCGAAAGGTCCGCCGGAAATCCCGGTATTCAGAAGCCAGACGGTTACTTTGTGCTTCTCCATCCTTTCTTTCAGCATTCTGCCATAGAACTTCGGGGGTCTTGGAAGAAAGGGAGATCCGAAACATGAACTGAAAGTCGCCTGGGGCTTGCTTACCCCTCTTTCCGTACCAGCAACTTTCGCCGTGTATCCCAGAAGGAAATAACGCATAGCTTGGTCGGAATCAAGTTTCGATATCGGGGGCAGAACACCAAAAGCGTCATAAGTCAGCATGAAAATACTTTTCGGAATGCTGCCTACTCCTTCCGGAACAATGTTCTCAAGCATATCAATCTGGTAAGCCCCGCGGGTGTTCTCCGTATACCTGTCACTGTCAAAATCTATCTTTCCCGTCTCTAGATCAAGCTCAACGTTTTCCAAAACCGAGCCAAAATTAAGCGCTGCCCGATAGATCTCAGGCTCTGTGTTTGGACTAAGCTTTATAGTTTTTGCGTAACACCCGCCCTCGAAATTAAAAACTCCTTCATCAAACCATCCGTGCTCGTCGTCTCCGATAAGAGCTCTTTCAGGATCGGCGGAAAGCGTGGTTTTGCCCGTTCCCGACAGTCCGAAGAAAAGTGCTACGTTTCCATCTTTTCCGATATTTGCCGAACAGTGCATTGGAAAAACGTCTTTTTCCGGCAAAAGAAAATTCATTGCGGCAAAAACGGATTTTTTCATTTCTCCCGCATAGCGCGTTCCCCCTATAAGGGCAATTCTTCGGCTCAAGTTAAGAAATATGAACGTTTCGCTGTTAAGACCGTAGCTCTCGGGATCATCCGCCTTGAAACCCGGGGCCGAGATAACGGTAAAACCCACTTCACTGTGGGGAAGTTCAGAAGCGTCTGGCCTTATAAAAAGGTTGTTTACGAAAAGATTGTGCCACGCAAATTCATTTATAACCCTTACGTTTGTTCTATAGTGGGGATGGGCGCAGACCTGCAGGTCTCTTACAAAAACGTCTTTCCCTTTGAAATAATCCATCACTTTTTCATAAAAGTGATCAAATACCTCGGGTGACACAGACTTATTTACCGCCCCCCAGCCTATATGTTTTTCCGTAGAAGGTTCCTTTACCACAAACCTGTCCTTGGGAGATCTTCCAGTATGGGGAGAAGTGAAACCTACAAAAGTTCCCCGCTCACCGATGCGCCCTTCGTTTCTTTTAATCGCCTCTTCATAGAGTCTGGGAACAGAGAGGTTGTAATAGACGCCGGAAGGGTCTTCAAGCTGATGTTTTTCTGAAAGCTCCTTTTCGATTGAAAAATTCTCGGACATGTTTTTTGCCTCCAAATTCCCTATCGCCTACAGGCTTACAAACAACAAAGATGTCGGGGAAAATCAACTATTTTATTAAAGGACTTGTAAGATATACAAAGTTTCTCTTTTTGCAAGAATAAATCCGACTCGGCTCACAGAATCCCTAAGATCCGTTAAAAGAACTGGTTCTATGTCTTTGCGGTGACCTTCAATATCCATCCGGTTATCGCATCTATAGAGTCTTTGGGATTCTCTACGCAGTCATGTTTCGCCCCAGGTATATAGTGCAGTGTCACGTCTTCGTTACCCGCATGATTCATTATATTCTTAAGCTCTCTGGGCTCCCACACATCAACGATGTCGTCGTCTACTCCGTGGATAAACAGAACCGGAATTTCCACATCTTTTATAATCTCGCAGGTTTTTGCGTAGTAGGCATGAGGCCCTCTCATGAACCACCAAGTCCTGTAAGTAAACATCTCGGCATCAACGGGGTTGAAAGAATCACCCCAAGCTCTGTAGACAATAAATACCTGATCGTTTTTCTTCTTCTCGGGGTTCGGACCCAATACCTCTCTGGCTTTTAGATAGATAGCCTCATAAGAAGGAATGCTCCTGTTTCTCTCAAGCCTTCTTTGCTGTGAATAGGGAAGAGAATAGGAACAGCCTTCCAGTATAAGCCCTTTTATCCCAAAAGAACCGGTCTGGCTGGCGTAGTAGACGGCCATGTTGGCCCCTAGGCTGTAACCCAGCATGAAAATGTTACGAAACCCTTCTTTCCGAAGAATATTCACCGATTCCTTCATTTCATGAATTGTGTCGGGAAAGACCCCTTCCCCCATTAGCTGACCCATAAACGCCATGCGGGTATTCACAGAAAGTGTGCTTATATTTTCTTCTTTAAGAAGCGGAGGGAGTCTGACCGGGGTTCCCCTTGTGAGAAAGTGTCCTAGTACTCCGTAGAGATTTATGATTATGGGAGATTCGTAAAGATCTTCTTCCGAGGCAAACGCGGGGGTAACAAGAAGAGAATTCACCTCGAATCCATCTTCAGTCTTATAAGTAAGAAGACTCTTCTGTTCGTTTACCATCGCAGAATCAGACGAATCTTCTGTCAAGCCATCTTACGATAATGTCGCCCATTTCTTCTTCCTTTCCATCGAGATTGTGACCCGTGTTAAGATAATAGGCGGAAACATCATCATTTCCGTTATCTATGGCTATCTGTGCAAGGTTGTGGGTTTCATCGGGTTTTACAAACGCATCGTTCCAGCCTTGTATAAGAAGAATCGGCAGCTTTATGTTTTCTATCTGCCTATAGCTCTTTACGGCTGTTGCCTCCGGACCGGCGAGAAACCACCAGGTCTTGTATGTATATATCTCCGTGTGCTCAGGCTGGTAAGAGTTCCCCCTAGCCTTGGAAATAAGAATCGTCCTGTCTTGTTTTGAATCAAGGGGTTTATCGCCAAGTATCATTTTCGCCTCCTCATACACTTCATCGTAAGAAGGCTGGCTTTCCCACCTATTCCATCTTCTCTTTATCGAGTCGGGAATCGAATACGGAGTGGCAAGCGCAATTACGCCCTTTAGCAGGCCTAATTCATCGGAATCCTGCTGGCGGCTTTTCACCGAAAGATATCTGAGAACCACCCCTCCCCCCAGACTATAGCCCGAAACTACGATCCTCTCATACCCGATCTCACCCAAGTACCTCACTACCCCGTCTATCTGCGGAATGGTTTCGTCCACCATTCCAAAACCGAAGAAAAGCCCGAAATTGGCCATTCTGGTATTTATCGAGATAGACGAATAGCCAGCCTTGGCAAGAATCGGCGGCAAAAACCTCTGGCTTCCGTCAAGAAAATTTCCCAGAAACCCGTGAACATGAATAATTATAGTTTTTCTCTTGTCAGAGTCGTTGTTAAGCGCTCTGTAATAAAGGGTGTTAACCCTCCCCTTCCCTACTGGTACGGAAATCAGCTCCTGCTCTACGTATTTCATTATTAAACGCGGTTGTTTTTAAAAACACTGATATTATAAAGATCGACCGGGCAAGTCAATAGCATCCGTGACGAATTCCGACACATGAGAAGAACGGCAAAGTTAAAAGACGCACCGAACCCAAAACTTGCGAGTGACAAATTCAATGATCTGCAGGTTCCATCGCGACTGAATCGGGGTTTTCCATCAGAAAATCCGCTTTTTTCTTTGCTTCCATCCAGCCTGACGCCTCTCCCACTTTTATGAGAGTGTTTTCCAAAGTGGCTTTCAAGAAAAGATCCCCCGTCCCCTTGTTCCAGAAAATCTGCCAGTTATCGCCCCGAAAGCCCCTTAGCCACCCGAAGGGAAAAAACCCTGAATAATCATGAATGGACTTCATCCACCGTTTCTCCACTTGTGCACCGTAGAGACAAAAACTGGGTAAAAAATACCCTCTTGTCTCTTTACCAAAAGCGTTTTCCAAAAAATCCTTTTAATTCCACAGGTCATCATGACGCGTAAAATTGTTCGAAGTACAAGCATATGCGTGATACCCCGCACTTTGAGCAGAGCGGTTTTCTCGCCTTGCAGATACTTCTTCCATGATCTCCGAGGGAATTCGAAAAAAATGTCCAGTCTCTTTCCGGAATACACTCCCTGAGATCGAATTCAATTTTAACGGGGTCGGAATTTCGTGTAAGGCCAAGGCGGCGGCTTAACCTCATAATATGCGTGTCAACTATGACTCCGGGTTTTCTGAAATGATTCCCTATTATAACATTTGCAGTTTTCCTTCCGACTCCAGGAAGTTTGACCAACTCTTCCATTCTGCAGGGAACTTCTCCTGCGTGCATTTGTATTATCTGCCGCGAACAGTTTATTATCGCTTTTGCCTTGTTTCTGTAGAAACCCGTTGATCTTATGTCATCTTGGAGTTCTTCTTCTGATGCCTGCGAAAAGGCTTTTAGATCCGGGTATTTGCGGAAAAGTCCTGGGGTTACCATATTTACTCGTTTATCCGTGCACTGAGCGGAGAGAATAGACCCAATCAGAAGCTCTGAAGCGTTTTCAAAAACGAGATGACATTTTGCGTCGGGATAGGTTTTTTTTAGAAATCGAAGCACCTTGCGTGCCTTCGCTTTTAAATCCCGGATATTCATCTCGAACAGCAAAATATATACGCAAAACTTCTCAGGTCGCAAGCAGATAGGATTTGACAAGCAAGGGAAGTCGCAAGGTGTCTCCCCACACGCGACATTGATCCGGACAGAAGACCTGCTCATAAACATAAGAAAGGGGGACATGAACTTCTCAGGTCCCCCTTTCTTATCTAGAGTTTTTTCTTACTGAAGTTCAGTCATTTCTGGCCGGTTCAAGGCCTTCTTTGCCCTCAAAAAAATCTTTGTTTATATCAGTGAACTTCTGCCATTTATCGGGCAATTCGTCTTCGTGAAATATGGCATCCACCGGACATGGGTCAACACATGCTCCGCAGTCTATGCATTCATCGGGATGGATAATCAACTGATCATCTCCTTCATATATGCAATCAACCGGACATGCTTCGACACAAGCTTTGTCTTTCACTCCGATACATGGTTCGGCAATTATGTATGCCATTTTTGAAACCTCCGAACTGGCGCGTTTCTACCGTACAAACTTATTTTCTCTATCTTAACTAAAGCTCTTGTAAATAAAAGACACCCACCAAGTGATTTTTACTCTTCAGGCGTTTTTCCAGAATCTTTGAGTTCAGGGGCCACTTGGGCCGGAGCAGCGGTATCGGCTAAGGGAACGGGTGCTGATTTAGCATCCGCATCCGTTTTAACTTCGTGCAATTGTTCAGTCTGTTCCACATCACGGGTCTGCCCCAGGGATTCTTCCGAAGGCTCCCCGGTTGGCTGAGAAAATTCCTCAAACACTTCGCTCGGCGATTTCTCCACAACCGAACCCGTTATCGACTTTACGGAAGTATATCCCAGGAAAAGAGAAGTAATTACAAATAGAAGCCCGAGAAGCCTCGTCATTTTCACGAGAAAAGGCATTGCTCCACTTGAGCCAAAGACTGACTCTGAACTTCCACCTCCGAACATTGAGCCTATGTCACCAGATTTGCTCGGCTGAAGCAGTATGATCAGTACAAGAAGCACACTGAGCACTATGTGAATAATTTTTACCGACGGTATCAAGAACTCCAATTTCTAACCCCCAAAGGATTTTATTATTCTGAAAAAAGAGTCGGCCGAAAGACTGGCTCCTCCAACCAGAACTCCGTCAACTTCTTCAACGGACATAATCTCGAATATGTTACCCGTTTTAACGCTCCCGCCATATAGAATTCTTATATTGTTGCCCGGACCGGGAAACATTTCAGTCAGAAGTTCTCTTATATGTTGATGAATTTCAGCTATTTCCAAAGAAGTAGCGTTTTTCCCAGTTCCTATGGCCCAGACTGGTTCGTACGCTATAACGATATCCGAGACCTGTTCTTCACCCAGAGAACGCAATGCACTTTCTATCTGAGCCTTTATCGGTGAGAAGAGGAGCCTTTTTCTCATCAAAGCGTCTTCACTTCTGCAGATTGCCTCCTCCCTCTCGGCCTCAGTTTCTCCCACACAGAGAATTATTTTCAAGCCGCAGGAAATTGAAATGGAGATCTTTTCGCTTATCTCTTCGTCAGTTTCTCCAATTATGTGTCTTCTTTCGGAATGGCCGAGAATAACCCACCTACATCCAGCATCGATGAGCATCGGCGCAGACACCTCACCCGTAAAAGCTCCCCCAATCTTACCGAAAACGTTTTGAGCCCCAAGATCTATGTTTGAACCCAAGATACAGCTCCGTACTACGTCAAGAGCCGTGTAGGGAGGCACAAGCACTACCTGACAGGCATCATAGTCTTCTCCCAGCAGGTTGACTATTGAGCCAGACAACTCCTGTGCTTCCTCCCGGAGCAGGTTCATTTTCCAGTTTCCAACAACAAGCTTTTTATCCATCTGCTACCCTTTGACGAGAATTCGTCTTGTTCTAAAAACGCAGAAAGCTACTTCCTGATTACAATCAAGGCAAGTTTTTTTCTTTTTCGAAGAATACTCATCCCAGAAACTCACCCAGTCTTCTTATGCCTTCCCTTATGGAATCAACTGAAGTCGTATAGGAAAACCTCAGGTAATCTCTTCCCCTGTCGCTGAAATCTATTCCGGGAGTTACACCCACGTGGCAGTTCTCGAGAATATCAAACGCGAGGCGCCAGGAGTCCCGGCTCCACCTGGAAGAATTCACAAAGACGTAAAATGCCCCCTTAGGCTCAACTGCAATATCAAATCCGATCGAGGAAAGTCCTTTTATCATTTCCTTCCTTCTTTTATCAAACTCGACTACGATGGCTTCACTTTTGCCGCTTTTTTTCACTTTTTCAATAGCTGCGACTCCTGCTTTCTGAACGAAGGAGCCGGCGGAGATAAAAAGGTTCTGCTGAAGTTTCTGCACATACCTTACGAGGTTCTTGGGAACTATCATGTAACCAAGACGCCAACCCGTCATGGAATAAAGTTTGGCAAAGCCGTTTATCGCTATGGCTTCATCAGTGAATTCCAGAATCGAGTTAACGTGCGCACCGTAGACAAGACCGTGATATATTTCATCTGAGATCACAAAAAGACCCGTCTCGGACAGTTCCCGGAGGACATCCCTGTCCATAACCGCCCCGGTAGGATTAGCCGGAGAGTTTACCAGAATAGCCTTTGTTTTCTTGCCGATGTTTTTTCTGATTTCCGCAGGGTCAACTTGATAACCATCGCTTTCGTAAACGGGTATTTTCTTTGCGACCCCTCTCGCAACACTTATTATCTGCGGATAACATGCGTAATGGGGATCCGTTATTAATATTTCATCACCGGGGTTAAGAACAGTCAGCATTGCCAGCAGAAGCGCAGGGGAACTGCCCATAGTTATTATTACCCTTTCATACCCGACTTCCACGCCGTAGGTACGGCTGTAATCCTCTGCGACGCTTTTGCGAAGCTCCTCAATTCCAAGGCTGCTTGTGTATTTTGTATAGCCTTTCTCTATCCAATGCACAGCGGCCGAGCATATCTCCTCTGGAGTATTGAAATCAGGTTCTCCGACCTCGAAATGGACGATATCCCGACCCTCATTCTCAAGCTGCTTTGCCCTTTCAAGGATATCCATTACGTAGAAAGGTTCTATGTTTTTAACCAGATCCGAAATCATGTCGCGAAAGCACCTGAGAAATCGAGTAGAATAGGAAGTCAACTCCGTGCGGATACGAACCGCTCGTTAATCTGTTTTACAAGAAGATCTCTTTTAAGCCGTCCAAGCCTGTCAAAAAACAATATACCATCAAGATGGTCAATTTCATGTTGAAGAACTCTTGACAGCATTCCATCAGCGTCAACGGTGAAACGCTTGCCTTCTCTGTCAAGGGCAGATACCCGAACATGCTCTTTTCTTCTTATGTTCGCGAAAAACCCGGGTACGCTGAGGCAGCCTTCCTCTCCCGTTTGAAATCCCCGGGAGGAAACAATCTTGGGATTTATAAGTTCATAAAACTCCCTCTTATTTTCTTCAGGCAAGGAAATATCGATAACGAGAACCCGGATATTCTTGCCGACTTGTGGGGCCGCAAGTCCAACGCCGTTAGCGTCACGCATTGTCTGTGCCATATCATCTAGAAGACGGTCCACGTCTTCGCTTAACTTCCCCACAGGAAGGGATTTTCTCTTTAACGCCGGGTCGGGGTAAACAAGGATATCAAGTACAGGCATCTGGGACGCTTACAAAAGAAGGGTTGTTAACAAACCCCGGCTGGGGTCTGTTACTTATCGCTCTGTTTTTCCGTAAGTTTCGGAGCAAGCCAGTTGCTTACCCTAAACAATGGAAGGGTTTTTTCGCCGATTTTTATTTTTTCGCCTGTTCTCGGATTTCTTCCTTCATAAGACTGATAGTTTTTTGTAAAGAAACTTCCGAAATGTCTTATCTCTATTCTCTCTCTGTCGCGAAGCATCCCAGTCATAGCATCGATTATGACGTCCAGAACCTTTCTGGATTCTAGGGAATTAAGATTAAATTTCCGTGAAAGTTCTTTTTCAATATCCGACTTTTTCATAAGAGCTTTAGAAAATAAGTAGAACTAGGATTCTAGATTTCACTCTAGATATTTTAAAGCCGTTTGTCAAGCAAGTCTTCGATTTTGCAGAGAAATTTTCTCTCAGTATCCAAGATTCGGGCGGAGCCATTTTTCCGCTTCCTCAAGACCGATTTCCTTTCTTTTCGCATAATCCAGAACCTGGTCCTTCTGTATTTTCCCAAGAGAAAAATACCTTGATTCGGGATGGGCCATGTAAAAACCCGAAACCGAACTCGACGGGGTCATGGCAAAGCTTTCGGTAAGGGATACTCCCGTGTGTTTTTCCGCCTCGAGAAGGTTCCAGAGAATCTTCTTTCCCGTGTGATCAGGACAGGACGGGTAGCCGGGAGCAGGCCTTATTCCCCTGTATTTTTCACTTATCAAGTCTTTGGAACTGAGCTTTTCCTCTTTCCCGTATCCCCAGAAGTCTCTTATTTTTTTATGGATCATTTCGGCAAGAGCCTCGGCTATTCTGTCTCCCAACACGCTTGTCATAATCGAATTGTAATCATCCCCCTTTTCCTTGAAGTCCGCGGAAAATTTCTCAACCCCATCGCCTGCAGTTACCACAAAGCCCCCCATGTAATCTTCTCTGCCCGAGGCTTCTGGCGCTATAAAATCGGAAAGACAATAAAAGTGCCCTTGCTTAGACCGTATTTCCTGCTGTCTTAGGAAATGGAGCATGGCCAGAACCCGTTCTTCCTCTCCATGGATTTCAACGTCGTCTCCGACACTGTTTGCGCGGAAGATTCCAACAACCGCACGGGGAGTGAAAACTTTCTCCAGGATTATCCGCTTAAGGAGCACCTGACCGTCCCGGTAAAGTTTTTTTGCCTGGCTTCCTCTTTTGGGGTGCTCAAGTATTTTCGGGAAAACCCCTTTAAGCTCCCATGCCCAGAAAAAAGGAGACCAGTCTATGTAACCGGCGACTTCTTCAAGTGAGATGGTGTCGAAGACAAAAACTCCAAGCCGCCCCGGGCGCTGTATTGCTATATTCTCCCATTCAGTCGGAAATGCTTTTTCCCTTGCCTTTTCTATAGAAACATATTCCGCCTGGCCGCGGGCTTTTTCAAAACGCTGCCTTTGCTCTGAGTTGCTTTTTTTAAGTTCCTCCACGTAGGACCGGATCTTTTCCGGATTCATTATGTCGTTACACACGCCTATAACAATGGAGGCATCGGGTATGTGGTCAACTATGCCGCTGTATCCAGGAGCTATTTTTATCGCCGTATGAGCCCTGCTTGTAGTAGCCCCGCCTATAAGAAGAGGGATATTAAGCCCCTCCCGTTCCATTTCTCTCGCGTTATACATCATCTCGTCAAGAGAAGGTGTAATCAGTCCGCTTAATCCTATGAAGTCCGCTTGATGCTCTCTTGCAACATTGAGTATTTTCTCGCAAGGAACCATTACCCCAAGGTCTATTACCTCATAGTTATTGCAGCTGAGAACCACAGACACTATGTTTTTCCCTATATCGTGGACATCTCCCTTCACGGTGGCTATAACAAACTTCCCTTTGGCTCCCCCGCTCCCCTTTTCTTCCTTTTCCATAAACGGCTGAAGGTATGCGACGGCCTTTTTCATCACTCTCGCGCTTTTCACCACTTGCGGAAGAAACATTTTGCCGTCACCAAACAGACTCCCCACTACTTTCATCCCATCCATGAGAGGACCCTCGATAACGTAAAGAGGCGCTCCGTATTTAACCCTGGCCTCTTCCGTGTCATCCTCGATGAAATCCGCTATGCCGTTTACAAGGGAGTGCTCAAGACGTTTTTCAACCCCAAGTTCTCTCCATTGCCTAGTTTCTTTTTCCGCGCCCGCGGACTTCATACCTTCAAAACGTTTTGCGTACTCAACAAGACGCTCCGTGGCATCGAGATGACGGTTAAGAAGCACGTCTTCTACTCTTTCAAGAAGTTCAGGGTCAATCTCGTCGTAAACGGTGAGCATCCCCGCGTTTACTATCCCCATGTCAAGCCCGGCTTTTATCGCGTGGTAAAGAAATGCGCTGTGCATAGCTTCGCGCACCATGTTGTTTCCCCTGAAGGAGAAAGATACGTTGCTTACTCCACCGCTTGTAAGCGCTTTGGGACAGGATTTTTTTATTTCCCTTACAGCTTCGATGAAATCCACGGCATACGAATTGTGTTCCTCTATCCCTGTTCCGACCGTAAGAATGTTGGAATCAAAAATTATATCGCAGGGGTCCATGCCCACTTTTTCGGTTAATATGCGGTAAGCCCTTTTGCAGACCGCTACCTTCTCCTCTTTTGAGGCCGCCTGGCCTTTTTCGTCAAAAGCCATTACCACGACCGAGGCACCGTAACGCATTGCCGCCTTTGCCTGCTGGCAGAACACTTCCTCGCCTTCCTTAAGACTTATGGAATTTACGATGCACTTGCCCTGAATACATTTAAGCCCCTGCTCAATAACGGACCATCTCGAGCTGTCTATCATCACGGGTACCTTGACCACCTCGGGTTCCGACGCGATAAGATTAAGGAAACGCTCCATACAGGCTTCAGAGTCAAGAAGCCCTTCATCGAAGTTGACATCTATTATGTTCGCCCCGTTTTCTACCTGCTGAAGAGCTATAGAAACGGCTCCTTCAAAATCTCCTTCCTTTACAAGCCTTGCGAACTTAGGAGAACCAGTAACATTGGTCCTCTCGCCAACCATTATGAAAGGCCCTTCAGCATCAGAGGTTATAGTAAGGGGCTCGAGGCCGCCTAGTCTGGTTACGTCTTTATAAACGGGGATATTTCTTGGCGGAACATCTCCGAGTTTTTCCACAACCATTTCTATGTGTTCCGGAGTGGTGCCGCAGCATCCGCCGACTATATTTAGAAAACCGCTCTCCGCGAAATCCTGAAGAAGAGTAGAAGTAATCTCGGGAGTCTCGTCATATCCGGTTTCACTCAACGGGTTGGGAAGCCCTGCATTTGGGTAGCAGCTTATGCGGCAGTCAGCTATTCGAGAGAGTTCTTCAATGTAAGGACGCATGTCTTCCGCCCCAAGCGCACAGTTTATGCCGACGCTGAAGGGTTTTGCGTGGCGAACCGAGTTCCAGAAAGCCCCCACTGTCTGCCCTGAGAGGGTGCGCCCGGAACGATCCGTTATGGTAACGGAAAGCATGACTGGAATCCTGTCCCCACCGCGCGCATCGAAAAAGGTTTCAATGGCGTATATGGCCGCTTTGAGGTTCAGGGTGTCAAAAGTGGTTTCGGGCAGAAGTATATCCACCCCTCCCTCAACAAGAGCTTCTGTCTGCTCGCGGTAAGCCTCCACGAGTTGGTCAAAGGAAACCGCCCTGTAAGACGGATCGTTTACGTCAGGGGACATTGACGCAGTCTTGTTAGTCGGACCCAGTGCTCCGGCAACAAAACATGACCTATGGGGATTTTTCTCCATAAAGTCAGAAGCTGCCTTCTTTGCGAGTTTTGCCGACTCTACATTAAGGGTTCTCGCCCAGCTTTCGAGGCCGTAATCGGCCTGAGCTATGGAGGTAGAACTAAAGGTGTTGGTCTCAACTATATCGCAACCGGCTTCGAAGTATTTTCTGTGGATTTCATATATGACGTCGGGTCTTGTAAGGGAAAGGAGGTCGTTATTGCCTTTTAGATCCACCGGGTGATCAGAGAACAGATCTCCCCTGAAGTCCTCTTCTTTGAGGTCATGGCTTTGGATCATTGTGCCCATAGCGCCGTCGAGGAAAACTATTCTTTTATCCGCAAGAGCCTCGAGCCGCGCAGAGATTTTTGTGCAGTCATCTTCCGTATTCATTCTCGCTCACCTTGTCGAGAGATCTTATATTTTCCTTTCCCCGCCGGTAAACGCCGCTTTACAGAAAAAAAGAAAAGCACGGAGTCTACCATATGTTTCTGAGTTCTCTTAATTTTATGAAAACCGCCATCGGATCATTCTCCAAAGACAGGTCTTTTTCCCTGAGTGCATCCAGGAGGGCCGGATCACCCGTCCTCATAAAAGGATTGTATGTTCTTTCCTCCCCAAGGGTTGAACGAGGGAACTTATCCTCGGGAATTTCCTCAAGCTTTTTCTTCGCATCTTCGTTCTCCGGAGCAAACTCAAGAGCGAACCTAAGATTAGTTTCCGCATAGTCGTGACCGCAGAACATCCTTAGTCCGTCAGAAAGACTGGAAAGCTTAAAGGCAAAGGTCTCATAAAGATCCTCGACTTTCCCTCTGAACTTTACGTTTCCGCATCCTGAGACAAATACCGTATCTCCCAGAAAGATGTTGTCACCGATTATAAAGGAGATGTGTTCCGGGCAGTGCCCTGGAGTATGAATCACCTGAAGCCGATGCTTTCCGAACGATATCTCGTCTCCCTCCTCTATACCTTCGCTTCTTGGAGCAACGTGGTCGAGAGCCGTAGTATGAATAAGAATCTTCGAGGAGAGAAAAACCTTCGTTATGGGATTGTTTCCGTAAATGTGATCGGGATGCGCGTGGGTGTTCAGGACGTATTTAACCCTGTAGTCCCTCTCTCTTATGATTTTCAGAAGAGTGACTGGGTCAAGCGGGTCTATTGCCACGCATTGCCCCGTTTCTTCGCACGCCACCAGGTAATTGTAGTTGCTGTCGCTTTCGCTGACCTTGAAGCCGTGTATTGAGAATCCGTCCTCGCTAAGTACGTTCATCCGAGCCTCCTTTTTGCGTGAAAGTGTACCTGAAAGCCTCATTGCGAATAAAAGACCGGAGACGCGCACTACGGGTGAGCTGAGCAAAAAACTCCTTGACACCTACCGTGTTAGTCGTGGAATTTCTTTGACATCAAAAGCCGTTAGGGTAGTTTTTACTCCCGATTGACATTTCGGAGGCGTCATGGGTTTCGTAGAATCTCTTAAATGCAAGGAATGCGGCGAGCTTTATCCCAAGGAACCGAAGCATGTATGTGAGATGTGTTTCGGTCCTCTCGAAGCTGTATACAACTACGACGAGATAAAAAAGCATATCTCAAGGGAAGAAATAGCTTCCCGTCCGCAGAACATATGGAGATACAGGGAACTTCTTCCCCTTGACTCCGAGCCCACTCTCGGAACCCAGGTAGGGTACACTCCGCTTGTGCGGGCAAGAAATCTGGCCGAGGCGCTTGGGGTTTCGGAAATCTACGTAAAAAATGACGCGGTCTGCTACCCCACCCTTTCTTTTAAGGACAGGGTCGTATCAGTAGCCCTCTCAAAAGCAAAGGAGTTCGGATTCGAGACGACTGGCTGTGCATCCACGGGGAATTTAGCAAACTCCGTATCCTCGATTTCCGCTGCAGGAAATCTGAAAAGCTTCATATTAATCCCCCACGACCTTGAACAGTCGAAAATACTCAACACCATAGTCTACGGAGCGAATCTTATAGGCGTAAGAGGCGCTTACGACGATGTAAACAGGCTTTGCAGCCAGATCGCCGACAAATACAACTGGGCTTTTGTGAACATAAACATGAGGCCCTATTATTCCGAAGGTTCCAAGTCATACGCGTTTGAAATAATGGAACAACTCGGATGGAAAGCACCCAAGCACATAGTGATTCCGATGGCGAGCGGTTCTCTTCTCACCAAGGTATGGAAAGCCATAAAGGAATTTGAGTTGCTTGGAATCGTGGAACCTCAGGGTTCAAAAATATACGGCGCTCAGGCAACAGGATGTTCGCCCATATCAACCGCATTTAAAAACGACTGGGAGATGTTCAAACCGGTAAAACCGGACACTATAGCAAAATCCCTTGCCATAGGCACTCCGGCCGACGGCTACTACGCAATGAATATAATAAGGGAAAGCGGTGGAGCAGCGGAAGATGTAAGCGACGCGGAAATAGTGGACGCTATAGAGCTTCTTGCGAGGACCGAAGGCATTTACACCGAAACCGCGGGCGGAGTAACGCTCGGAGTAACTAAAAAGCTTATAGACCAGGAAAAAATTCCCCGCGACGAACCAATAGTGGTATCAATAACTGGAAATGGTCTTAAGACCCAGGATGCCGTTGAGGGAAGGCTTGGAAAGCCCCAGGTGATAGGTCCTACTCTTGAAGATTTTGAAGAGCTTTACAACAGTAAAAAATTCTAGTATTACGTGTTATAGTCTTTGGTATCCGGGTAGAAACAAAATTCTGGTAAACCAAGGGAAAAACGGGAGAAAAACATGGTATCGGTAAGAATTCCAACCCCTCTTAGAAAACTCTCAGGAGACAGAGACGAGCTTGAGATAGAAGCATCCACGGTATCCGTTCTCATAGAAGAACTCGAGAGCGAATGTCCTGGCATAAAGAACAGACTCTGTGATGAGAGCGGAAACATAAGAAGATTCATAAATCTCTACGTGAACAATGAAGACATAAGGTTTCTTGACGGAGTGGACACGAAACTTAACGACGGAGATGTCGTATCAATTATTCCGGCAATCGCCGGAGGATGAGTCGGGGACATACGGCAAGAGCTTTAAGAGTATTAGATAATACTTCAGGTTTAGTGAATTAATTCTTTTATTTTATTTAAGTATTTCTCGATCAAAGGTTCTTTTTCCCCGTTGTAGCTTCCGGCAAACTCCATTAAAGCTTCCTTCTGTTTTCTGGTGAGTTTCTGCGGTATTACCACTTTTACCACAACGTATTGATCGCCAAGACTCCCGGATTCCACATCCACAAGTCCCTTTCCTCTAAGCCTGAAGGTCTGTTCCGGCTGCGTTCCGGCGGGGATTTTCATCTTGGTGGTACCCTTTAGAATCGGAACGTCTACCTCATCTCCAAGAGCCGCCTGAGTAAAGCTTATCGGGAACTCGCACACGATGTCGTTTCCGTCCCGTCTGAAAATAGGGTGTTCCCTTACCATTACCTGTATGTAGAGATCTCCCGGAGGACCTCCACGTGCTCCAGGTTCCCCTTCCCCCCTTATGACAAGCCTCATTCCACTGGAAATCCCGGCGGGTATGTTGACCTTTACCGCCTTCTCGGTGTATGAAAGGCCGGATCCCCGGCAACTTCCACAGGGATTCGTTATAATTTTTCCGCTTCCCCCACACGAAGGGCAGCCCTGGCTTATTGAGAACGGACCTTGGGAAAAAGCAACCGATCCTCTTCCTCCGCAACGATCACAAACCGACTCTCCTCCAATCGCAGCTCCGGAACCGGAGCAATCATCACAGAGTTTTCTTTTCCTGACTTTTACTTCTCTCTGCGTCCCAAACGCAGCTTCATCAAAATCCACTTCAAGGTTGTACTGCAGAGCCTCTCCTTGCCGGCCCCTGCCCCTGCCCCCCCTGCCTCCCGTGAAAACGTCATCGAAGAGATCGCCGAAAAGATCGCCGAACCCTGAAAAACCGCCCATGCCGTCACCCGACATCTGGCCGAAACTGTCATAACGAGCCCTCTTATCCCTGTCGTTAAGCACCTGGTAGGCTTCGTTTATTTCCTTGAACTTTTCTTCGGCATTCTTATCCTCGGGGTTGCGGTCCGGATGGTACTTGAAGGCAAGATTCTTGTAGGAACTTTTTATATCTTCGGGGGAAGCGTTTTTCTCAACACCAAGTATTTCGTAGTAGTCTTTAGCCATTTTGGGATTAGGGGACGGGGGTTCTCGTCAGTCTTTTTCTTCAGAATCTTCCTCGGAGGTTTTTTCAGCACCTTGAGACACGGATACCATTGAGGGTCTTAGCAATCTTCCGTTAAGAAGATAGCCTTTCTGGACCTCTGAGATTATGGTTCCGCTTTCATAAGTTTCCGAGTGCTCCTTGTAAACAGCTTCGTGGTAGCTCGGGTCAAAACCAGTTCCCTCGCTTGAGTCTATCGGTGTAACGCCGAAGTTTCCTAGACCCGCCAGAAATTGCGCGCGAACAAGCTTTATTCCGTCAAGAAAAGCTACGAAGTCTGTTTTTTCGCCAAGCGATTCTTCAGAAAGCTCAATAGCTCTTTCAATGTTGTCAAGAACGAAAAGCAGCTCCTTTAACTTCTGCGCGTTTCCGAAATCACGTATTTCCTGTTTTTCCCTCGCAAGTCTTTTTTTGTAGTTATCAAAATCGGCCGAAAGCCTTAAATACTTCTCCCTCAAGGCTTCGAGTTCAGCGGAGTAGTCTTCCTCTGCCTCTTTCTCTTGTCCGTCAGTACCGGGAGGTTCAGGCTCTTGCAGATCTTCGGTGCCGTTTTTCTCTTTCTCTTCAATTTCCGTTATTGTGTTCTCACTCATTCCGTAATTTCTCCGTTAACCCTTTTTGTGACCATTTTTGCCGTGTAATTCACAAGCGGGATGATTCTTGAATAGTCCATTCTAGAGGGGCCGAACACACCTAAACTCCCGTAGCTGTTTCCTTTGCAGTAAGGTGCCGCCACGAGGCTGAAGCCGCGAGGCATCCCTTTTTCTGAACCTATAAAAACCTTTGAGCTGCCATCTTCTACAACCGACTTCAGAAGGCTGGAAAGAAGTTCCTGGTCCTCAAGTATATCAATTATGGTCTTATATACACCAGAATCTCCGAGATTAAGAGACTCAATGACAAAAACCTTTCCTTTTATGAATATCCCAGCCTTTCTCTCCCTCTCGAAAAGCTCACTGCTTATTCTAAGCACTTTTTCAAGGATTTCACTGTATTCGGTAGTGGTTCTCTTTATTTTCTCGAGCACCACCTTGCGCACCTGCTCAATCGTAAGGCCCAGAATCAGTTGATCAAGATAACTCCCTATCCTCTCGACCTGGGAATCCCGAAGGGGTTTGGCAAGCTTTATGTAAGTTTTTTCCGTGAGCCCGCCTTCAAAGACCAGAAACAGGAGACATTCCCTGTTTCCCATTTTCAGAAGCTTTGCGGACTTGACTCTGAGAGTGTTTCTCTGGGGAAGCATCGCGAGACCTGCAAGCTTCGTAAAGTCGGAAAGTATTGAACTCGTAGCGCTTATCACGTGATCAAGCGTGCCGTCAATCCCTTCATATTTATTCTCAAGGAACCGCAGGCCGACATCCGGTGAGTTTTCCACGTGGAGAATGTTCTCTACATAATAATTTATTCCCTTCTCCGTAGGAACCCTACCGGAAGAAATATGACTTTGGGTGAGAAAACCCGCTTCCATAAGTGAATTGAGCTCCTGACGGACCGTGGCCGGAGACCATTTTATATCGTATTTTGATATAAGGGTTGAAGAACCGATGGGACTTCCGGTCTCAATAAAATGATCCACCACAAAGCCCAGAAAAGCCTTATTTCTTGGAGAGATTGGTTGTGTCATATGCTTCTGAAATATAATTTCCGCCTACTGTATTGTCAACGGAATCAAAAGTAAATTCTGCACTTGCCAAACTGTCATACAGAATCTCAAATTAACTAGTTCCGGTAATTCACCTAAATTGCCGGACAATGCTCTTTGCAAGCCAAAAACTCTCACTGTTGTTCTTGCTTAAATAGCTTTCTTCGATACCGTGAGAGCAAACCTACCTAGGACACAACTTTTATGGCAAACTCTCGCGAGTTCATATGGAAAGAATCTTCAGAGCTCAACAATAGTTTGACTGCTATAATTCTTGAAGTAATTGTTGCAACTGAATGGTCCACATATTTTAAGTTGCAACAATCTTTGACGATACGCCGATTATAAATATAATTACCCCGAAATGGAAAAATTCGACCTCACAGTTATCGGATCCGGTCCTGGGGGATATATATCGGCAATAAGAGCCGCCCAGATGGGGATGAAAGTTGCCGTCGTGGAGCGGGACAAGCCCGGGGGAGTATGCCTTAACTGGGGATGCATACCTTCAAAGGCAATTCTCAAATGCGCCGAGATGTACTCGCATTTTCTTGACTCGGAGAGTTACGGAATTACCCACAAGGGGCTCTCTTTTGACTACTCAGAAGTAATAAAAAAAAGCAGAAAAGCCTCAGCTTCTCTTAACAGAGGTGTCGCCGGACTTTTCAAGAAAAACAATATCACTCTTATAAGCGGCACGGGAAGGCTCATATCAAAGCACGGAATTTCCGTTACCGGGAAGGATTCACAAGATATGGAGAGCGAACGGATACTTCTTGCCACGGGTTCTGTCCCAAGAACGCTGCCCGGCCTTAAAATCGACGGAAAAGTGGTAATGACAAGTGACGAGGCAATAATGCACACCGAGGTTCCCCGCTCAGTCGTAATAATAGGGGGTGGGTACATCGGAATGGAGTTTGCCTACGTCTACAACTCTTTTGGAAGCAAGGTAACCATAGTTGAGATGGAAAAACAGATCTTGCAGGGAGCCGACGAAGAAGTAGCGAAAGAGGCAAAAAAGATATTCACCAAGCAGGGAATGACAATTCTTACAGAGACTGTGTACAAATCCCTTAAGAAAACCTCAAGTTCTGCAACCGTGACGGTGGAAAGCATGGTTTCTGGAGAACGGACAACACTAAAAGCCGAGATGGTCTTGGTATCGGTCGGAAGAAAAGCCATCGCAAACGCCGCGCCGACCTCTTTTGCCTTCTATGATACTGGTGACAGCATGGGTCTTGAAGACGTGGGCGTTGAACTTGATGAAAGAGGATTTATAAAAACGGATGAGGACTACATGACCACCTGTGCCAATATCTACGCGATCGGAGATGTGATCGGAGGTCCCATGCTCGCGCACAAGGCTTCGGAGGAAGGAGTCGTCGTGGTTGAAAGAATGAAGGGAATGAACTCCAAAGTACATTACGACTCAATTCCCGGATGCGTTTACTGTCAGCCGGAAGTGGCTATGATCGGCCTTACGGAAAAACAGGCAAAAGACCAAGGTTATGACGTAGATATAGGAAAATTCCCTTTCAAGGCTGTTGGGAAAGCGGTCGCGGTCGGAGAAACGGACGGCTTTGTGAAAATGGTTTTCGACTCGAAAACAAAGGAGCTTCTCGGAAGTCACATAATAGGCCATGGGGCAACTGAGATGATTGCAGAAATCGGAGTGGCGAAAAACTTAGAGACAACACCGTACGAAATAGCCACTACCCAGCACGCCCACCCAACCCTCTCGGAAGCCGTAATGGAAGCAGCTCTTGACGCGCTTGGAAGAGCAAGAAACTTCTGAGGCGCAGAATATTTAGTCACTGCCCCAATGAGCACCATAGATATATACGAACTCGGGACGGTTCCCTACGAAAAGGCGCTTGAATACCAGGAAAATCTTCTCGCTAAAAGAATCGCGGAAGAAATACAAGATTCCCTTATCCTGCTTGAACACCCGCCGACAATCACTACCGGAAGGAAGGGAAACACGGAAAACCTGCTTGTAAGAAAGGAATATCTTGAAAAACACGGAGTTTCCTTCGTGCATGCATCAAGGGGAGGAGACATAACTTTTCACGGTCCCGGCCAAATTGTCGGCTACCCCATACTGAACCTCAAAAATCACGGAATGGACATTCGTAAGCACCTAAGAAGTATTGAAGAAGTGATTATAAGGACTCTTCGCGACTTTGACATCGAAGGCAGAAGAATAGATGGGGTCACTGGAGTCTGGGCAAAAAGAAGCAAAATAGCATCTATAGGGATAGCCATCAGGAAATGGGTGACCTACCATGGTTTTGCTCTTAACGTCAGCACGAATCTTGATTATTTCGATCTGATCCTCTCCTGCGGAATAACGGACGTTAGAATAACGTCTATCGGAAGTTGGCTTGGAAACGAAGAGAATGTTAGAATGGATGACGTCACGCGGTCCGTCATAAAAAATTTCATGGGCGTTTTCGGTTTCGAAAGCTTCACGCTGAAAGACAAAAAAGAGATAAACTAAAGGCTTTTAGAGCCGAGATTGGCAGTTTAAAAATGTCGGAAGAAAGAATTCAGAAATTTAAAAAATTACTTGAGAAAAACCCCACAACTCCTCTTGTTTACTACAGTCTTGCAAATGAGTATTTCAAACTTAACCGTTACGAGGAGACCATAGAGACAATTAACGACTACCTTCGTCTTAAAGATGACGAAGGAGCCGCTTACAGAATACTTGGACATTGCTACACCGAACTTGGAATGCAAGACCAGGCGAAAGATGCATATGAAAAAGGTGTCCGGGCAGCATCAAGTCATGGGCATCCGGACATGGCTGAAGAATTCCGCGATTACATAGAATCCTTGGACATATAGGCGCGTTAGTCCGCAAGCAGGTTCCACTCAATCAGTATGGAACCGATAACAATAAAAGCGATTCCCGCAATCCTCATGGGCCCTGGGGTTTCTCCCAGAAAAAGATAAGCATAGATGGCTGTAAACATGGGGAAAGTGGCCACTATCGCAATAATTTTTGACGTATCGGCCATCTGAAGAGCCGTGAAATAGAGAAAAAGACCGATCAATCCTCCGATTAGTCCCGACAGAAGTATCCAGAAAAGTGTCCGACCGTCGACATTAATGACCTGGGCAAACCTGCCCGTAGCCAGAACTAAACACACTAGACACAACGAAGTGAAAACAAATCTTATCGTGATTACCGAAAGTGGAGAAGCATCTTTCAGACTAAGTTTTTCAAAAATCGGGTTAATCCCGAATATCATAGCCACAAGAAAAGCAATCAAAGTAGCCTTCATTTTATTCTCCTTACGGTTTTAAAATTCCTTATATTATAACCTACGCCATACGTATTCAGCTTTATTCAGGATTCGTAAAACCAATAACATCTACAAGAAATTGCAAAAACTGTTAAAATTTACTATACTTAGTTGCAGGGGGTAATTGAGATGGCTAAGGAAATTGGGTCCAATCATCGCAATACAGTCAGCATATCGGCGCAAATTCCCGCGGAGCTCGGTGAAATGCTCAGCAGGATTTCAAGAGCGGAAGAAAGGTCAAAGAGCTATTATATAAAAAAGGCCCTGGAGTTGTTTTTGATGAGCAAGCTTGAAGACATCGAAGACTATGAAGAAGCCGACAGATCTTACAGGGAATTCATCGCTTCTGGAGAAAAATTGATTCCTTTTTCCGAAATAGAGAAGAAACACGACCTCTAGACTTATGTGGGAAGTGAAGTTTACGGGTAAAGCCGAAAAACAGTTCTCTAAGTTGCCGAGAAATATCAAGGAAAATATCGCCAAGGCGATAAGGGAAAAACTGTCGATTGACCCCGATTCCTATCTTTCCCGTCTATCAGGCCCCATGAGGAACTATTACAAGTTTAGGGTTAATGATTACAGGCTTCTCTGCTTCAAGCTGGACAAGGAGTTCGTTATAGCTGTCCTTGCCGTCGGACACAGAAAAGATGTTTACAGGACTAAAGCTGACTGGAACTGATAACTCGTCGCTCTCTGCGGAATGATTTTCCGCGGTTTCGGGCAAAGGCAATCACTGCCATAGGTGATTTGCCACGAAGCTGGGTCGGAATCCGCCAATCTTTATTTCACGCAATGAGAATCTCGCGAAAAACAATCTGCGTAGTTGCTGACGACATGTTTTTCTCGTCAAAAATCGAGAACGCGGCAAAAAACCTTGATATATCTATAATCAAGGTAAAAAATCACAAGGAGTTCCAAGATAAAATTGAAGGGGAAACAATTGATCTCGTAATTATTGATCTTGCCTCAAAGAAAATTGATGCAGAAGAGGTCTTCTCTGAGCTTAAAGACTCTCCGAAACATGAAAAAACCTTCTGTATAGGATATCTGCCGCACGTAGAACGAGAGCTTGCCGAGAAATTCGGGCAAAGGGGAGTAGACCTCGTTATTCCAAGATCGAAATTCTCTCGGGAAATGAGCAGGATAATCGAAGAACATTTGGAACCAAGGTAGAAATATCAATTCCCACCCCGATATCTTCGTCGGATATCAGCCGTAAAGACTCGTGCCCACGCAGAAATTCCCGGAATTCACGTCCGGTCTGTAATCACCATACCAATCCTCGATCAAGCTTGACATTGAAAAGGGGAATAATAATAATGTTTCCAAAGTTTTCTTTCCTCGAACTGCGATAGCAACTTATGTCAGCCGACCAATCCAAAATATGGTTTAACGGAAAAACAGTGCCTTGGGATGAGGCGAACGTGCATGTACTTACCCACACCCTGCACTACGGCCTTGGCGTCTTTGAAGGTATAAGAGCTTATAAATGCTCTAACGGAAAATCAGCCGTCTTAAAACTCACCGAACACATGCAAAGACTTTACGCCTCGGCGCACGTGGCCGGCATAAAGATTCCATATGAGATACAAACTCTCTGCGACGCGGTGGTGGATCTTCTGCGTGAAAACGGACTTGATGAGGCTTACATAAGACCCATAGCTTTTATCGGACCAGGGAAAAAAGGGGTGCTCCCAGGAGATAGCGTCATAAACGTGGCGATAGCCGTATGGTCATGGGGAACATATCTAGGCGACGATGCAATTACCAACGGGATCAGGGCAAAAATTTCCTCTTATACGAGAATGCACGTTAACTCATTTATGACCAAGGCCAAGATATGTGGGAATTACGTAAATTCCGTAATGGCCAGGCAGGAGGCCGCCGATCTCGGCTTCGATGAGGGAATACTGCTTGATTCAGAAGGCTACGTGGCTGAAGGAAGTGGGGAAAACATCTTCATCGTGAGAAACGGAATTCTCAAAACTCCACCTCTAACTTCCATACTGGAAGGGATAACTAGAAAGTGCGTTCTGGATATCGCCGACGACGAAGGCATTACGGTAAAAGAGCAGCGTTTCACAAGAGACGAGCTTTATATCGCGGATGAGGCCTTTTTCACCGGCACGGCTGCTGAAGTGACTCCTATTAGGGAAGTTGACGGCAAAAAGATAGGTTCAGGGGAACCTGGAGAAATAACGAAAAGACTCCAGAGAAGGTATTTTGCCGTAATAAAAGGAGAAGACGCGAAATTTGAGCACTGGCTTCATTATATCCCCTGAACTATCTTTCCCCTTCAAGCAAAAGTTAACTAGTGAAAAACCTATCTTTCCATAAGGTAGTTAACTAGGGTTCTCACGCCGAACCCAGTTGCCCCGTACTGATACCAATCCGAAGTTTTTTCCACGTATGATGGGCCAGCTATATCTATATGAACCCACGGAACATTCGAAACGAAATTCTCAAGGAAAAGTGCCGCAGTTATCGCCCCACCCCATCTGCTTCCGACGTTTTTAACGTCAGCTACGCGACTTCTTATCTCCTCTCTTAATTCCACGTCAAGAGGAAGTTCCCACATCTTCTCGCCGACATCACGCGCGGAATCTAAAACCGACCTCACAAGATTCGTGTTATTACCCATAACTCCGGCGTTGTGAAGGCCGAGTGCGACTATACAGGCACCGGTAAGAGTCGCGAGATCCACTATCTCGGAAACCCCGAGGCGGACCGCGTAACTAAGCGCATCGGAAAGCACCACCCTGCCTTCCGCGTCGGTGTTTATAATTTCTATCGTCTTGCCATTAAGAGCCGTTACAACATCGTCCGGTTTGTAGGCCGAAGCGCCGGTCATATTCTCGGTTGCCGGGATAATACCGTGAACGTTAACGCTCGGTGTCAGCTCTCCAAGCGCTTTCATGGTGCCCAGTACGACCGCGGCACCTGACATGTCCATTTTCATCGTTCTCATACTGTCTGCAGGCTTAAGGCACAGGCCTCCCGAATCAAAAGTTATTCCCTTGCCGACAATAGCGACTTTTTTGCGGGATTTTACGGGAGAGGAATAGGAAAGATGGATGAATCTCGGGGGTTCGCTACTTCCAAAAGAGACCGCAGAGAGCCCTCCCATTCCCATTTCCCTTATCTCTTCCCTGCCGAGAACCTCGCAACTGATATATTCTGACCCTTCGGAGATTGAAAGCGCATGCTCCGCGAGAATTGAGGGAGTAAGCATGTTCGGAGGATCGTTCACAAGATCTCTTGAAAAAGCCACACCCTCTGAGACGGCACAAGCGTGTGCAGCTTCGGTGCTGAAATAATTGGCGGAAATTTTTCTCGACGCTATACACACTTTCTCTATACGGTTTTTCTTTCTTCCCGAGGACTTAAACTTTCCGTACTCATAAGAACCGCAGGTCATGCCCTCAAGAAAGATTTTAAGAAACTTTCTGTCCACATTAGAAAAATCAACGGAAACTGTACGGGAATACCGGCCGGTTCTTGCAACCGCGGTGTTTGCGGCGCGAAAAGCCTCAAGAGGCCCGAAATTTTCTTTTTTCCCGAGCCCCAGCAGGACGACTGTCTTCGTATTGAAATCGCCTGGGGTATCAACAAGAACTGTTTTTCCAAAAGCGCCCTTAAAATCGGACACCTTCACTTTGTCTGAAAGAAACCCTCTGAGTTTACTGTCTATTTTCCTGGTAGCGGCAGGAAATCTCTGCCCTTCATAACAGAGAAAAACAATTGAATCCGACTCAACGTTGGCAACATCATCTTTTATCAGAGAGAACTCCATTTTTCCACCATTTAATCCAGATTTCAGAATACGGCTAGGATGCCGATATTCCAATAAGAAAGTAATTCTACACTACTAACACCTAGCAGAACAAAAAGATTCTTTTAATATGATCTCTTTTTGAATATGATTTAATCGTTTACTTCACCTAAAAAGAGAAAATTACCCATGATTCAAGAAGAAAGAATGACCAGCCATCTGATGGATATCATACGGATAGACAGTCCATCAAGAAAAGAAAAGGATGTCGCCCGAAGGCTTGAGGAAGAGATGAAGGATCTAGGAGCCGACTGTTTTTACGACGATGTAGGGGACAAGGTGGAGGGAAACACGGGCAATCTGATAGTCAAGCTTCCCGGAACGAAGAAAGATGTTCCGCCCTTTTTTCTCTGCTCTCATATGGACACCGTAAGTCCCGGAGAGGGAATAAAACCGAGCGTGGAAAACGGCGTAATGAGAAGCGACGGTACGACGATACTCGGAAGCGACGATAAAAGCGGGGTATCGATAATAGTCGAGGTGCTTCGAACGCTTAAGGAGAACGATATTCCCCACGCGGACATAGAAGTTGCGTTTACCATCTGCGAGGAAATCGGTCTTCTCGGAGCGAAGTTTCTTGACCCTTCAAGTTTTAAAAGTCCCTACGGGATAGTTCTTGACAGCAGTACTCCTGAGAGACTTGTCCTGCGGTGCCCGTGCTCCGACATTATGGAGGTAAAGATACACGGCGTTGAAGCACATTCGGGACTTTGCCCGGAAAACGGAATAAGCGCTGTAGAAGTCCTAAGCGACGCGGTCTCAAGAATGAAGCTCGGAAGAATAGACCACGAGACAACCGCAAACATAGGAAAGATAAAGGGAGGGTCCGCCACAAACATAGTCCCGGGTCTCGTCGAAATAACGGCCGAGGCGCGAAGCCACGATGAAGGAAAACTTGACGCGCAGACACAGCACATGCGTGACTGCTTTCTGGAAGCGGCTCAAGGCAGAGAGCTTTTTCTTGATGGAGAACGACTCGGCGCGCGGGCCGAGGTTGAAATAGAACGCGTATATCCCGTAATGAACGTCTCCCCGCAGGCAACTGTAACAAACCTTGTTCTTGAAGCCGCGGCAAACCTGCGCCACGACATAAAACTTCACACAAGCGGCGGAGGATGTGACGCAAACTACATAAACGAAAATGGAATCGAGTGCGTAAACCTGGGAACGGGCATGTACGAGCTTCACACGGTAAACGAATATCTTCTGCTCGATGAGTTCCGCAGGTCAGCGGAGATAGTTCTTGAGACCATAAAACTCCACTCGCAAAGAGACTGAGCAATGAAGGCTCTAATACTGGTCGATCACGGGAGCACGGTAAAAGAGGCAAACGCCCTTCTTGAAGAGGTAGCCAGAAAAATAAGGAATCACCGTGGCTCGCCGTTTGATATTGTTGAACACTGCCACATGGAACTTTGTGAACCGTCTATAAAAGACGCTTTTCGCAAATGCGTCGCGGCCGGGGCAAACGACATAACGATCCACCCGTATTTTCTCGTACCGGGAAGGCACTCAAAATCCGATATACCCAGGATGGTAGCCGACGCGGCACAGGATTTTCCAGAAACAAGTTACAAGGTCACGGAACCACTGGGTCTTCACGATAAGATAATAGAAGTCATATTTGAAAGATCACTTGGATAACTTCCCGCATAAAACCTGATGAAAAGATACTCGGCAGTGCTTTTTGATCTTTTTGACACGCTTGTAATGTTCAGACCATCTCTTCTGCCGAAGGTAACTCATAACGGAGAAACCTGGAATTCCACGGCGCAGCATGTTTTCACACAAATGCGAAGCAGCCTCGGAGAAATGGAATTTACGGATTTCTACGGATCTTTCGTTGAAAGTCACAGAGAACTTCTGGAACTGAGGGAAAAGGATTTAAGAGAGTATCCGAACAGAAAAAGATTCGAGATATTCATGGAGAAAACAGGTTTAGGAAGAGATGACGATGTACTTGAGAAGTTTGTATGTTCACACATGGAAAGCCTCTGCGGAGCCATGGTATACCCTAAGCACCACACGGAGATTCTTTCCTACCTCAAGGAAAAAAGATACAGGCTTTCAGTTGTCTCAAACTTTGATCATGCTCCCACGGCGCAGAACCTGCTTGCGAAATTCGGAATCGCGGATTTTTTCGAACATATAGTGATTTCAGAAGACGTGGGCTGGAGAAAACCTCACAGGGAAATATTTGAATTTGCCCTTGCAAGACTCGGCGAAAGTCCATCAGACGCCATTTTCATAGGGGATAATCCGGAGGCGGACATAATAGGATCTTCGGACTGCGGGATTGATTCTGTATGGGTAAAAAGAAAAGAACAGTTCACTCGAGCAGAACCTAATTTCATCGTAACAGACCTAAAAGATTTAAAGAAAATAATCTAGGAAAAGACTATCTAGATGAAAAGACTCTCCCGTACAGAAAAAAGACTCCCCACCATAAGAAGCGGAAACCAGATAACCTCAATACAGGAGATGCTTGAGAAAAAATCCGCCCTGTACGCAGACAAGACCGCGTACTCCATAAGAAAAAAAGATCTATCCGTAAGCTCCCTTACTTTCAGCGAAGTTTTCACACTCTCCACCGAATTCTCAGCCTACCTCAGGACTCTTGGTCTCAAGAGAGGAGATCATGTGGCTATTGTAGGGGAAAACAGCCCTCAATGGGCGATTTCCTACTTTGCGGCAATCTGGGCGGGCGCCATAGCTGTCCCACTTGACGCAAGGGCAAGGACAGAGCACGTAAAACAGGTACTGGGACTTTCAGATTCGAGATTTCTTATCGCCTCGGCGGGATTCGCGGAAGTCTTGGGAAATACCAAGACGGTTGAGCACCTAATACCGATGGAAAAAGCTCTGGAGACCCAGATGGACACTGAAAAAACCGTGCCCGCCGAAAAATCAGAGCCCCAAGACATAGCCGATATAGTTTTTACCTCGGGAACAACCGGCAATCCCAAAGGCGTAATGCTTTCCCACGGAAACATAATGTCAAACCTGGAGGCACTTTACAGCGCTTTTCCCATAACGGACAAAGATACGGCTTTTTCCATACTGCCCATCCACCACGTATACGAAAGAATAGCCGGAATACTGCTGTCTTTTTACTGCGGGCAAGCAGTGTTTTTCTCAAGAAGCATAAAACCGAGGGAAATGCTCTCTGACCTTAAGGTCGCAAGACCTTCAGTGTGGCTTAACACCCCCTTGATACTTGAGAGACTGCTACAGAGAATCGAACAAGCTAAAGCAAGAAATTTTCTCACAAGAGCCCTGCCCTCCAAATTTTTTGGGAAAATGGCGAAAAAACGCCTAGGTCTTGACCGCCTTAAACTCATAGTAAGCGGCGGAGCCGCTCTTTCGGAGTCGGTTTCCGATGGACTTGAAAAATACGAATTCCCCCTCTTACAGGGATATGGGATGAGTGAAACATCCGCGGTTATAGCTGCAAACCCTTTTTCGAAGCCAAAGAACGCAAGTGGCGGTTTGGTGATTGAAAACAGCGAGGTCGAGATAAGAGACGTAGACGCCGAAGGGATCGGCGAAATATGCGTTAGGGGACCGAACATAATGAACGGCTACTACAAGAACCCCGATGCGACAAGAGAGATCCTCTCGGATGACGGCTGGCTCAGGACCGGTGACCTGGGTTACTTTGATCACGAAGGCTACCTGTACATAACGGGAAGAAAGAAATCGGTTATCGTAACTAAGGGAGGAAAGAACATCTCTCCCGAGGAAATCGAGGAAAAACTCACTCCGCTTGAAACAGTTGAAGAAGCGATTGTATTCAGCCCGGATGATGAAAGGATACAGGCCGTGATATTTCCGGAGGCGGAGGGAATTTCCAAAAAGCTCGAGCAGTCTCCACAGCACGGAGACGACGAAAGAGTCTGGGACATTCTTAAAAGCGAGATAACAAAGCTTAACCGCAAGCTTGAACCCCACAAAAGAATCAGCCATTTCGCAGTTGCCAGAGAAGAATTACCGAAAACAACCACAAGAAAAGTAAAAAGATATCTCTTCAGGAATATGGACATACCCAAGGCAACAAAGTTCATCCAGCCCCCGGAGGACAAATGAAGAATAGAATATCTCTCCAATTCGCTCTGGACCACGGTCTTACCGAGAGTGAATACGAAAAGATAATCGAAACCTTGGGCAGAGAGCCTAACTCAACCGAGACCGGAGTCCTTGGAGCCATGTGGTCTGAACACTGCTCCTACAAAAGTTCGAAGGTGCACCTTCGAAAATTCCCAACAACGGGAAAACAGGTGATACAGGGTCCGGGAGAAAACGCCGGAGTGGTGGATATAGGGGATGGCTACTGCGTCGTTTTTAAAATGGAAAGCCACAATCATCCCTCTTTCATAGAACCTTACCAAGGCGCCGCGACAGGGGTCGGAGGGATACTCAGGGATATATTTACCATGGGGGCAAGACCTGTGGCACTTTTAAACTCCCTTCGGTTCGGGAACCCAGATCTCCAGAAAACGAAATTCCTCGTTGAAGGAGTGGTCTCGGGAATAGCCGGTTATGGAAACTGCATGGGGATCCCTACGATAGGAGGAGATATATATTTTGACGACTGCTACAATGGAAATCCCCTGGTAAACGCCTTTGCTCTCGGAGTAACCCAAAAAGATAATGTTTTCCGCGGATATGCGTCGGGTGAGGGAAATCCCGTAATATACGTCGGATCTAAGACCGGAAGAGACGGAATACAGGGAGCTATCATGGCGTCGGACACCTTTACTGAGGAAACCGAAGAAAAAAGGCCCGCAGTGCAGGTGGGAGACCCGTTCACGGAAAAACTTCTTCTTGAAGCCTGTTTGGAGTTGTTTAAAACGGACTGTGTTGTCGGGATACAGGACATGGGAGCTGCGGGACTTACATCTTCTTCAACAGAGATGGCTGATCGTGCGGGAACCGGCCTTGAGATTAAAATCGACAGAGTTCCCAGGCGAGAAGAGAATATGACCCCTTATGAAGTCTTGCTTTCCGAATCGCAGGAGAGAATGCTGGTAGTCCTGGAAAAGGGCAAAGAGGATACGGCCCAAGATATTTTCAGGAAATGGAACCTTGATTTCTCAATTATCGGCAAAGTGACCGATTCGGGAAAACTGACCGTTGTGGAAGGAGAAACCATAGTTGCGGACCTGCCTGTGAGTCTTATAACCTCGGGCGCACCGACTTACAAAAGACCGATAAAAAAGCCGGACTACCTGAAAAGAACAGAGAGACTGAATCCGGAGAATCTTCCCGAACCTGCGGACATCCAGAAAGTTTTTCTTGAAATTCTGTCCTCTCCAACTGTTTCGAGCAAAAAATGGGTGTACGAACAGTACGACTATATGGTAAGAACCGATACCGTTTTGGGACCAGGAGCAGATTGCGCGATAATAAGACTCAAGGGAACGGGAAAAGGGATTGCCATGACATCTAATGTAAACTCTAGATACTGCTATCTAAACCCCCGTGAAGGAAGTAAAATAGCTGTTGCAGAAAGTGTCAGGAATCTGGCCTGCTGCGGTGCTTCTCCTCTCGCAATCACGGATTGTCTTAATTTTGGAAACCCTGAAAATCCCGAGATAATGTGGCAGTTCTCAGAAAGCGTTGAAGGCATGTCGGAAGCTGCAAAACTATTTAATACACCGGTTGTAAGCGGTAACGTCAGTCTTTACAACGAAACCGAAGGTGTTGCCATATTCCCTACCCCGACTGTGGCAATGGTAGGTCTTATAAAAGATACGAACAAAATCGTCACTCCTTGGTTTCAGGACCCTGGAGACTTAGTGATACTGCTCGGAGGAGCGATAGAAGAAGAGATAGGAGGAAGTGAGTATCTGAAGACCGCACATGGCTTGATTGACGGTGAACCACCCTCGATTGATCTTGATAAAGAAAAAAGACTTGCCGAGATGTTGATTGCGTGTGCTTCTCAAAGTATACTTAAATCGGCGCATGATATATCTGAGGGCGGCTTTGCTGTAGCGCTTGCGGAATGTTGCTTCAGTCCAGACGGTACCAGAGGGGTTCTGGTAAAAGCGCCAAACATAAATGAAAACTTTCTTAGAAACGATCTGTTTCTTTTCTCCGAGACACAATCTAGAGTAATAGCGAGTATAAGCGAAAACAGCTGGGAAAAAATAAAAGAGATAGCAAACGATTACGGTGTTCCCGCTCTGCGTGCCGGAGTGGTCGTTGATGATGACAGATTTTGCGTTAAAGACTCAATTGACATGAAAATCTCAATAGTTCATGACGCATGGTCCCTGGGTTTTCAGAAAAGCCTTTCAGTCACAGAGGGGTAAAAATGGCAAAGCTACGCGAAGAGTGTGGAGTCTTTGGAATATATGACCACCCCGCTGCCGCCAACTTTACCTATCTTGGCCTCTACTCCCTTCAGCACAGAGGACAGGAAAGTGCCGGCATAGTGTCAACTGACGGCAAAAAGCTCTATTCTCACCGGAAAATGGGGCTTGTAACCGAGGTTTTCGACGAAGCTTCAATATTAAAGCTGCAAGGCACTACCGCAATTGGCCATGTTAGATACTCCACAACAGGCTCAAGCCACAACAAGAATACTCAACCCCTGATGATGAATTACGAGAAAGGAGAACTCGCGGTTGGGCACAACGGCAATCTTACAAATGCAAGAGTTCTAAGACACAAGCTTGAAAAAGAAGGTTCCATATTCCAGTCAACAACGGATACCGAGGTGATCGTACACCTAATAGCAAGATCAAAGGAAAAAACCTTTCTCGGAAGAATCATCGAAGCCCTTACAGAGTGCAGGGGTGCATATTCTCTTGTATTTCTAACACCCAAAGGCTTGGTGGCCGCACGCGACCCCCATGGATTCAGACCCCTTGCTCTTGGAAAGATTGATAATTCCTACGTTATAGCCTCCGAAACATGTGCTTTTGAACTCATAGGAGCCGAGTATATAAGGGAAATAGAGCCCGGGGAAATAGTGTTCATAAATGATAACGGAATCAGGTCATTCAAACCACTTCCGAAAAAACAACACAAATACTGTGTATTTGAGAACATATATTTTTCGAGACCCGATTCGTTTCTTCAGGGAAGAAACATTTATCAGATGAGAAAAAGCATGGGTAAGCAACTCGCAATTGAGTCTCCGGCAGACGCAGATATCGTCGTAGCCGTACCCGATTCAGGAACACCAGCGGCCATGGGATACGCGGAGCAACTGGGAATTCCCTTTGAAACAGGGTTTCTGCGAAGCCACTATATCGGAAGAACTTTTATCGAGCCTCAACAGTCAATAAGGAACTTGGGCGTGAAACTGAAGCTCAGCGTGATAAAAGAGGTTATAAACGGGAAAAAAGTAGTTGTGGTTGACGACTCCATAGTAAGGGGTACAACCAGCAGAAAAATTGTCAAGATGATACGTGATGCCGGGGCCAAAGAAATTCACATGAGAATAAGTTCTCCTCCAATGAAGTTCTCATGCTACTACGGTATAGATACCCCCATCAAAGAAGAACTCATAGGGCATTCGCTCGAAGTGGAAAAAATAAAGGACTACATAACTTCAGATACTCTGGGATACCTAAGTGCTGAGGGAATAACAAAAGCCATCACTAACGGCGACAAATCCCCTAACGGAAGAGCAAATTACTGTTTTGCGTGTTTTGACGGTAATTATCCGGTGGAAATAACGGACGAAAAAGTATCGCATCAACAGATGGACCTTTTTTAGGTTTATCAAACTGTATTGAAATAGTAGTTCAAGCTACACAATTGAAAGCTTTCTGAGAATTTCCTCAAGCTTTTTTTTGTGGCTTTGAAACTCATCCAGCTTTCCTCTTTCCTTTTCCACAACATCCTCAGGAGCACGGTCAATAAAATCCCTGTTTGCAAGCTTGCCTTCGGTTCTTTTAAGTTCCTGTGAGACTTTAGCCAGGTCCTTGCTTAACCTGGAGATCTCCTTCTCGAGATCAAGCAAATTTTCAACCGGCATAACTATTTCTACTCCCGAGACAACTTCCGAGACTGCCTTGCCGGAAAAATCTTTACCGCAGACAACGCAATCGCTAAGAGAAGCCATGCCGAGGATAATCTCAAGATTTTCCATTAAGACGTTCTCCACTTCACTATTTTCAGAATTAAGATGAATCAACACCTTTTCCGAAGGGTGAACTCCCATAGTGGCTCGCAGGTTTCTTATTCCGGTGACAACGCTTTTTATAAGCTCTATCTGCCCGGACTCCTCTTTGAACATCTCATTTTCACTCAGCGTCGGATACTGCGCATCGAGAATGCTCTTTGAGTTAATACCCTCATCTTTAGGAAGACTAATTCCTTTTTCTCTGAATATTTTGAAGATTTCCTCCGTAATGTAAGGCGTAAAAGGATGGAGTGCTCGCAGAGAACGGAGCAAAACCCGCACAAGTACGTTAAGAGTGGTCTTTTTCGACTCGGCACTTCTCCATAAAGCGAGAATTTGGATATTTCGAGATACCAGTCGCAATAATCATCCCATATAAAGTGATAAAGTGCCTGTGAAGCCTTGTCGAATTCGTAGTTTTCGACGAATTCCTCAACTTCCCCCAATGTGATATTCAGTCTGGTAAGAATCCACCTGTCGGGAACGCTTAGACAATGTGTATCAATATCAGAGTCGGAAACAAGCCCCGGTTCAAGGTTCATAAACACAAACCTCGTCGCGTTCCAGATCTTGTTCATGAAATTTCTGTATCCCTCAATAACAGGAAAGGTGAGCTTTATATCTCTTCCCTGAGCTGCAAGCGTCGCTAGGGAGAAACGAAGCGCGTCGGCACCGTATTTTTCGATCACGTCAATAGGGTCAATCACGTTGCCCGTTGTCTTGCTCATCTTGCGGCCCTTTTCATCCCTTATGAGGCCATGCACGTAAACATCCCTAAATGGCACATCTTCCTTGAACTTAAGTCCCAGCATTATCATTCTCGCGACCCAGAAAAAGATAATGTCGAATCCGGTAACCAGACACGACGTCGGATAGTAATGCCTGAGCGCTTCGGTATCCTCAGGCCACCCGAGGGTGGAAAAAGGCCAGAGTCCGGAAGAAAACCATGTATCCAGAACATCAGGGTCTCTAACGAGTTCAACTTCTTCGCCGTAATATTTCTTCGCGCTGGCCACTGCCTCGTGCTCGTTCATATTAACGAAAATCTCTCCGTCAGGCCCGTACCACGCAGGTATGCGGTGACCCCACCAAAGCTGTCTTGAAATACACCAAGGCTCTATGTTTCTCATCCATTCAAAATAAGTGTTTTCCCAGAACCCGGGATGAAAACGTATCTCTCCCCGCTCCACGCACGAGATGGCTTGAGAAGCAAGTTCCCCGGCATTTACGTACCACTGATCAGTCAGCCAAGGTTCAACTACCGCCCCTGAGCGGTCACCGTAAGGAACCGTGTGAACCGTCTGTTCAACCTTTACCAGAAAACCCTTATCCTCAAGATCCTTGAGGACAGCTTTTCTCGCCTCAAATCTCTCAAGCCCTGCGTATTTTTCGGGAACGTCGCCTTTTATATATCCCCGTTCATCTAGAATGTTTATGACATCAAGGCCGTTTCGTTTTCCGACTTCAAAATCGTTAAAATCATGTCCCGGAGTTATCTTTACGGCTCCAGTGCCCTTCTCAGGATCGCTGTATTCATCGGCTATTACGGGAATCTTCCTCCCCACGAGGGGCAAAACCGCGTTTCTGCCCACCAAGGCAGCATATCTTGGATCATCCGGATGAACAGCAACGGCCGTGTCTCCAAGCATGGTCTCGGGGCGCGTTGTAGCCACCGTAACCGACAAACCATCATCCCCTTCTATCGGATACCTTATATACCAGTAGCTTCCCTGGGTTTCCTTCTGTTCCACTTCCAGATCCGATATGGCGGTACGAAGCTTGGGATCCCAGTTAACAAGTCTTTTGTCTCTGTAGATAAGTCCTTGGGAGTAAAGATCAACAAAAACTTTTCTTACCGCTTCTGAAAGACCCTCATCAAGGGTAAAACGTTCCATTTCCCAGTCGGGAAGCGCTCCGAGTCTTTTAAGCTGTTCTGTAATGCGGCTGCCGGAGTTCTCCTTCCACTGCCAGACCCTCTCAAGAAATTTCTCCCTGCCAAGATCGTTTTTGGTTAGTCCCTCGGAAGCAAGTTCTTTTTCAACCATCATCTGAGTGGCAATACCGGCGTGATCCGTACCCGGAACCCAGAGAACGTCAAAATTCTTCATTCTCTTGTACCTGATCAGAATGTCTTGGATGGTGTTGTTAAGAGCGTGGCCTATGTGCAACGATCCCGTTACGTTAGGAGGGGGAATAACAATCGAGAAAACCTTTGCCGAGTTTCTTATTTCGGATTTGTGAAGTCCTGCGGAGATCCAGAAATCATAAATTCTCCCTTCGACCTCCGCAGAGTTGTAGCTTTTTTCCATGGCTGATCAAAAGAAAGAAGCAGACCGCAGGGGAAATATCAGCCTTCCAGCACCACGTCTTCGCTCTTTTCTTCAATTTCCGGTAAGGGTACGGGTATTCCCGGCGCCTCGGTCTCTATACTTATGTCACTGTACATGGGAAGGCCGGTACCAGCCGGAATCAACCTGCCCACAATGACGTTTTCCTTGAGTCCCCTGAGATCGTCTTCTCTGCCCTCGCAAGCAGCCTCCGTAAGAACTCTGGTGGTTTCCTGAAAAGACGCCGCGGAAAGCCAGCTGCGCGTACTCAACGAGGCACGGGTTATACCCAGAAGAAGCGGTTCCGCCGCTGCCGGAGTTCCGCCTTCTTCAACGATCTTTCCGTTTTCCTCGAAGAAAATATTTTTCTCTATAGCCTCGCCGACAAGCATCGTGGTGTCGCCCGGATCTTTTATCTTTACCCTTTTGAGCATCTGTTTGACTATAACCTCTATATGCTTGTCGTTAATCTTTACGCCCTGGAGTCTGTAGACTTCCTGGATTTCATTAACCATATAGTTCGCAAGGGCTTTATCTCCCATAATATTCAGAATATCGTGAGGATTAACCGCACCGTCAACAAGCTGGTCGCCCGAAGACACAAACTCCCCTTCCCTGACCAATATATGTTTTCCCCTAGGCACAGTATATTCTTTGGGTTCCCCCATTTCCGGAGTTACCACGACCCTCTTTTTCCCCTTGATATCTTTTCCGTAGGAAATACTTCCGTCGATTTCGCTTACAACCGCTGGGTCTTTAGGTACCCTAGCTTCGAAAAGCTCTGCGACTCTTGGAAGTCCTCCGGTAATGTCTTTTGTTTTTGATGTCGCTCTCGGAATTTTGGCGAGCACATCTCCCGCCTCTATCTCATCCTTGTCCCCGGCCTCTATTATGGCGCCTACGGGAAGCGAATAAGGTCTTTTCTTCTCCTTCTTCACGGAGTCATTTTCCTGAGATTCCAAGTTTTCGGCTCTTATTTCGATATCAAGCGTAGGGTGCATTTCGAGATTCTTAGTCTCAACTACGACCCTCTTGAAGACACCCGTGACTTCGTCCACTTGCTCCTTGTAACTAACTCCGGGTTCAAGGTCCTTGAACCTCACAACTCCCGGAACCTCCGAAATTATAGGAGTCGTGTAAGGATCCCATTCCGCAAGCATTTTCCCTTTCTTTACCTTATCCCCTTCCTTCACGTTGAGCCTGGCCCCAAGAACAACGGGACATTTTTCTCTTTCATATCCCTTGCTGTCCTCAATTGAGAGTACGCCGTTTCTGCTGGTAACCACCAATTTGTTATCACGTCCCTTAACGGCCTTTATGTTTTTAAACCTTACTATTCCCTCGTGCTGGCTCTCAAGAGTGCTCTCGGCTGCCCTCTGACTCGCGGCACCACCTATATGGAACGTCCTCATAGTAAGCTGAGTGCCGGGTTCCCCGATTGACTGGGCTGCGACAATACCTATGGCTTCACCCATGTTTACAAGCTTTCCGGTGGAAAGATTCCTTCCGTAGCAGAACCTGCAGACACCGGTCCTGGTCTCACAGGTAAGAACGGAGCGGATACTCGCCTCGCCTATACCGGCTTCGTCTATTTCCTTGACTGAGTCCTCATCAATTTCCTCATTTACGTGAACAATTATCTCTCGGGTCTTCGGATCCTCTATATCTTCAAGCGCTACCCTTCCAAGCACCCTCTCTCCTACTTTTTCGATTATCTCTCCGCCTTCAACCAGATCACTAACCCTGATTCCCTCTATAGTGCCACAGTCAAGTTCAGTAATCATTACGTCCTGAGCGGCATCAATCAGCCTTCGCGTCAGGTAACCGGCGTTCGCCGTTTTAAGCGCCGTATCCGCAAGTCCCTTCCTCGCGCCATGAGTAGAGATAAAATACTGGAGCACCGACAGACCTTCGCGGAAATTGGAGGTAATGGGAGTCTCTATGATTTCTCCCGATGGCTTCGCCATAAGTCCTCTCATGCCCGCAAGCTGCCTTACCTGGGTCTGGCTTCCCCTCGCCCCCGAATCAATCATCATGTATATCGGGTTTGAACTCGGCCTGGTAATACTGGTGTTTTTGCCCGTCTGAATCTCTTCGGAAGAAATCTTTTTCATCATCGCCTGAGCAACTTCATCACTCGTTTTTGCCCAGACATCTATCACCTTGTTGTATCTCTCTCCATCGGTTATCAGTCCTTGGGAATACTGGTTCTGAACTTTCAGAACTTCCGCCTGGGCCTTTTCCAGAAGGTCTTTTTTCGATTCGGGAATAATCATGTCCGTGATTGAAATGGAAGCGCCGGATTTTGTGGAATATTTAAATCCGAGAGTTCTCAGGCTGTCAGCCAGCAAAACCGTGCTTTTACCACCGGTTTTCCTGAAACACTCATCAACAAGAGACTCGATCGCCCTTTTTGTCATCGGCTTGTTGATAAGGTCAAATGGGACGCCTTCAGGAATAACCTCGTACATTAAAACTCTTCCAACGGTCGTGAGATGGTTCCGCCCTTCAATCCTGGCGGTTATGCTATCATGCAAACCCATCTTCCCAAGCTCATAGGCAAAAACTACCTCGCGTACTGAAAAAACACTCCCTGAATCAGCATTTTTATCCGACGCCGTGTTCCTTGTCAGATAGTAAAGCCCGAGAACTATATCTTGAGTGGGAAGTATTATTGGCTTTCCATGCGCAGGGGAAAGAATATTGTTTGTTGACATAATAAGCGAGCGGCATTCAGTCTGCGCCTCAATTGAAAGCGGAACGTGAACCGCCATCTGGTCACCGTCAAAATCCGCGTTGTAGGCAGGGCACACAAGCGGATGAAGCTGAATGGCCTTGTCCTCAATAAGCACCGGTTCAAAAGCCTGTATACTCAAACGGTGAAGAGTCGGGGCTCTGTTAAGAAGCACCGGATGCTCCTTGATCACTTCATCAAGAGCATCCCATACCACTGGAGCTTCACTGTCAAGCAGTTTTTTAGCTATCTTTATCGTTGCCGCTTCACCCCAGCTCTCAAGTTTCTGGTAAATAAAAGGCCTGAAAAGCTCAAGCGCCATCTGTTTGGGTAGTCCACACTGGTGAAGACGTAGATCAGGACCCACGGTGATAACTGATCGACCCGAGTAATCAACTCTTTTTCCAAGAAGGTTCTGTCTGAATCTACCTTGTTTACCTTTGATTATGTCGCTTAGACTCTTAAGGGGCCTGTGGTTGTGACCCAGAACAGGTCTTCCCCTTCTTCCGTTTTCCAAAAGCGCGTCAACGGACTCCTGCAGCATTCTCTTTTCATTTCTGACTATTATGTCGGGAGCGCCGAGCTCAAGGAGTTTTTTCAGCCTGTTATTTCTGTTAATCACCCTCCTGTAAAGATCGTTAAGGTCCGAAGCGGCAAACCGTCCTCCATCAAGAGGAACAAGAGGTCTGAGATCAGGTGGCAGAACAGGAATGGTAGTCAGAACCATCCATTCGGGACGGTTTTTGGACTTGCGAAACGCCTCGCATATTCTCAGTCTTTTTGCAATGCGGGCTTTCTTGATCGGAGACTTGGTCTCTTTCATGCTCGCCCTGAGTTCTTGGGAAAGCTCGTTTAGGTCTATTGTTTTCAGCATTTCCCGCACCGATTCGGCTCCCATACCAATGACAAATTCGGAACCGAACCGTTCCCGTTCGCCCCTGTACTCGTCCTCGGTTATTACTTGGGCGAACTTGAGATCGGAAATCCCCGGGTCCTTAACTATGTAAGCCTCGAAGTAAAGCACTCTCTCCAAGTCCTTCAGAGTCATGTCGAGGAGCATTCCTATTCTGCTGGGAATGCTGCGGAGAAGCCATATGTGAGCGACCGGAGAAGCCAGTTCAATATGACCCATTCTCTCCCTTCTCACCTTGGAGGAAATTACCTCTACGCCACATTTCTCGCACGTTACCCCTCTGTGCTTAAGCCTCTTGTACTTTCCACAGGTGCATTCGTAATCCTTTACGGGGCCAAATATCTTGGCGCAGAAAAGACCGTTTCTCTCCGGTTTGAACGTCCTGTAGTTTATAGTCTCCGGTTTTTTTATCTCACCGCTTGACCATGACCTGATTTTTTCCGGAGACGCTATGGAAATTTTTATGGTCGAATAATCAGAAGGATTTTTCGGCTTTTCAAAGAGCGTGTCTATATCCATGGTACGGTTTTCCCTCCAAATCAATATTTAGGAAGCGATTCAATTTCCGCTTCTTCTTCAATGAGATCGACATCGAGCCCTAGTGCTTGCAGTTCCTTGCGCAACACCTTGAAAGATTCAGGAAGACCTGGCTCAAAGTTCATGTCTCCTCTTACGATCGAGTCGAAGATTCTGGTTCGTCCCGCGACATCATCCGACTTTATGGTAACGAATTCCTGAAGCGTATAAGCAGCTCCGTAGGCTTCAAGCGCCCAAACTTCCATTTCTCCGAGTCTCTGTCCACCAAAGTGGGCCTTACCTCCAAGAGGTTGCTGAGTTACAAGGGAATAAGGCCCTATTGCCCTCGCATGAATTTTTTCTTCCACAAGATGATGGAGCTTTAACATGTACATTATTCCGACGCACACTTTCTGATCGAAAGGCTCGCCGGTCTGACCGTCAAAAAGAATGGTTTTTCCGTCTTCGTTGATGCCGGCAAGCTTTTGTATCTGCGCTATTTCAGACTCCTTGGCGCCGTCAAAGACGGAAGATTTCATCGGAACTCCTTCTTTGAGTTCTCTTACCAACTGAACGATACCGTCTCTGTCGAGCGACTCAATAAGCTTGCCCATATTCGAAGAATCCGAGTATATTTCCAGAAGTTTCTCTTTTAAGGCCTTGGTGCTAAATTCCTTCTCGACATATTCGTTAAGCTGTCTTCCAAGCTCTCTGCCACCCCATCCCAAATGAGTCTCAAGTATCTGGCCGACATTCATCCTTGAAGGTACGCCAAGGGGGTTAAGTACCATATCAACCGGCCTTCCATCAGAAAGATAAGGCATATCTTCCTGCGGAAGTATTTTCGACACAACGCCTTTGTTGCCGTGCCGTCCCGCCATTTTGTCGCCGACCTGAAGCCTTCTTTTGACCGCGATGCGGACCTTAACCACCCTCAGAACCCCGGGAGGCAACTCATCCGGCTTTTTAAGCTTTTCCATGCGCTGTTCATACGCAACGGTTACGTACTCGACGCGGTTAAGCACCTTCCCAACTATTCCAACCAGTTCCTCGCGCGCTTCGGGAAGGCCCTTAATTCTGACATCAACGAGCTTTTCCAAGGGGATAGCGTCGAGAATCTCTTCGGTAGTTTCCTGCCCGCTTTTAAGAACCGTCTTTCTGTTAACCGTTATCTTGGAAAGCGAGGTCTTGCCGAGAACAATATGTTTTACCCTGTCAACCGCATCCTTTCTTAGAATGCCTACCTCGTTTTCCTTATCCAGCTTTAATTTCGAGATTTCATAATTCTCGATAAACTTGCTCCTGTCATCCTTGTCCACCGAGCGGGACACAAGAGTTTCAACATCTATCACGGTGCCAGATACCCCGGAAGAAACCCTGAGAGAAGAATCTTTTACGTCCCCCGCTTTATCTCCGAAGATCGCTCTTAAAAGTCTCTCTTCCGGAGAAAGCTGAGTTTCGGCTTTCGGAGAAATTTTTCCGACCAGTATATCCCCAGGTTTAACTTCGGCACCGATCATTATTATTCCGCTCTCGTCCAGATTCCCAAGTGACTCTTCGGACACGTTCGGTATATCTCTGGTTATATCTTCTCTTCCGAGCTTGGTCTCTCTCGCAGTACACTCAAACTCCTCAACATGGATTGAAGTGAACGCGTCGTCCTTCACAACCCTCTCAGATATCAAAATCGCATCTTCAAAGTTGTATCCGCCCCATGGCATGAAAGCGACAACCATGTTCTGCCCGAGCGCAAGTTCACCACGGTCCGTCGAACATCCGTCGGCTATCACCTGCCCTTTTTTAACAGGCTGTCCCCGATAAACTATGGGAGTTTGATTCCAGCATGAACTCTGGTTTGATCGGTGGAACTTTATCAGGTTATAGATATCAACTCCGCCTTCCCGGCTTCTCTCCGTAGACTTGACTACAATCCTGACCGCGTCTACAGACTCCACCACGCCATCCCTGCGGGCAATAACTGTAACCCCGGAGTCCTTGGCCACCTTGCTTTCAAAACCTGTCCCCACAAGCGGCGAAACGCTTTTTATCAACGGCACGGCTTGGCGTTGCATGTTAGAACCCATAAGAGCCCTGTTCGCATCGTCATGCTCAAGAAAGGGAATAAGAGAAGCCGAAACTGATACAAGCTGCGAAGGAGATACGTCCATAAACTCAACCTCATTCCTCTCAACCATCATAAATTCGCCATTCCCCCTAGCGGAGACAAAAGGCATTTTGAAAGATCCGTCTTCTTCAAGAGGAGCGTTTGCCTGAGCTATAACGTAATCCTCTTCCATAAGCGCGTTCATATATACTATCTCTTCCGTAACACGCCCGTCCTTCACTTTCCTGTACGGGGTCCGGATAAATCCGGATTCGTCTATCTTCGCGTAAGTGCTCAGGCTGGATATCAGTCCAATGTTGGGACCTTCCGGGGTTTCTATGGGACATATTCTCCCATAGTGGGAGGAGTGAACGTCCCTGACTTCAAACCCTGCCCTCTCTCTGGTAAGACCCCCCGGACCCAGAGCGCTCAGTCTTCTTTTATGGGTTATTTCCGAGAGCGGGTTAGTCTGGTCCATAAACTGGGAGAGCTGGCCCGTGGTGAAAAACTCCTTTAGAACAGATGTCACGGTTTTCGGGACGAGAACTTCGTTAGGCATAAGGTTCTCTATGGTCTGGTATCCCATTTTCTCCTTAACAAATCGGGCAAGCCTCTCGAGGCCATGATAAAACCGGTCTTCTATGAGTTCACCAACAGTTCTGACCCTTCGGTTCCCGAGGTGATCTATGTCGTCGGTGGACCCTCTGCCACCTTTTAAATCAAGCAGGTATTTCACGGTCAGCAGAATATCTTCTCTGTCCAAAGTGAGGTGATCTTCGCTTACCCCTTTCCTTTTCAGCTTGTAGTTGATCTTGATTCGACCTACTTTTGAGAGTCTGTAAGCATCAGGGGTAAAGAACATGTTTTCAAAGAAGGTCCGTGCGACTTCATCTGAGGGAGGATCCGTCGGTCTGAATTTCTTGTAAATCTCTGTTACGGCTTCCTCACATGAATCCACCTTGTCGGAAAGAAGAGTGGTCCTAAGGGAACTTACGAACAGGTTTCTGTCCATATAGTAAACCCTAAGGGTTTTTCTGCCGATTCTGCGTAGTTCCTTGAGTTTTTCTTCTGTTATTTCCTCATTGAAACCGAGTATTACTTCTCCTGTTTCAGGATCGGAGACCATCTCAGCCGAGGGTTTCTCAAATATCTCTTCGTCTGAGACAGGTATGGAAGTCATGCCAGCTTCTTCGAAGCTAGGAAGAAGATTCTTCAGCCTTCTTCCCTTCCTGCCTATAAGTTCCCCCGTTTCCGGGTGGTCTATGTTTGTAGTCGCCTTCTGATATGAAATTATCTCGGTGGTTGTTTCCTTCTTAAAACCATCCGGCCCCGATTCAAAAATCTCCGCATTTATCTCCTTTAGAAGTTCTTGCGGTTCTATGTGAAAAGTCTCCACGGGATAGAAAAAGCCCATTATCCGCTGGTCATCATATCCCATTGCCTTGAGAAGGACGGTGACGTGGAATTTTTTCTTTCTGTCTATGCGCACATGGAGCATATCCTTCATATCATATTCAAAATCAAGCCAGCGGCCGTTTTGAGGAACGATTCTCGCTATGAATGATCCTTCCCTGCCGGCCAATTGGCTCTTGGTTTTGTCCCGATCAAAAAACACCCCGGGAGATCTGTGAAGCTGATTCACTATGACTCTTTCAGTTCCGTTTACTATGAAAGAACCGCTAGAGGTCATAAGCTGTACTTCCCCGAAGTATATCTCTTGCTCTTTGATGTCGCGGAACTGTCTTTCGGTTTCCTTTTGTCCCTTTTCACCCTCAGGGATGTCCCATATTATGAGACGGAAGGTTACGTATAGAGGAGCAGTGTAGGTATAACCTTTAAGTCTGCATTCAGCAAAATCATATTTGGGTTCGTCCAGCCTGTAGTGGAGATACTCTAAAGAAGCCTTGCCATTGTAATCCTCCAGGGGAAAAACACCCCTGAAGGCTCCGTGAAGACCGGTGTCCGAACGCTTGTCCGGAGGAATATCGGCCTGTAAAAAATCTTCGTACGATTTTATCTGTACATCAAGCAGGTGGGGGATATCCAGAACCTGGGGGATCTTCGAAAAATCTTTCCTTAATTCCTGAGACTCTATATTTTCTATGCTCAACGCGCACCCCTTGGTTTTTTAATTTAAGTGAAAATAACCGGAAAAAATTATCGTCAGTTAACTTCAACTGTCGCTCCGGCGTCTTCAAGCTTTTTCTTGATCTCTTCGGACTCATCCTTGCTCACTCCCTCTTTTACGGGCTTAGGAGCTCCCTCAACAAGTTCCTTGGATTCCTTGAGCCCAAGGCCCGCGATCTCCCTTACTGCCTTTATAACTTGTATTTTCTTTTCTCCGAAGGACTTGAGGATTACATCAAACTCATTTTTCTCTTCGACCACGGGAGCAGCTTCGGCACCGCCAGCAGCTGCAACAGCAACTTGCGGCACGGCAGCTTCGACACCGAACTTGTCCTTTATCTCTTCTATGAGTTCGGATATCTCAAGCATGTTGGCTTGTTCAAGATAGGTGATAACGTCTGTTCTGCTAATATCGGGCATCTGTTTTATTCCTCCTTGATAAACAGTTCTACAACTTTTTATTTAATCTTTTTTTTCTTTTAAGGCTTCAAGTACACCGACAATATTTGAGCGCGTCTGCTCCAACACTCCCACAAGGTTACCCATCGGAGCACTAAGCAAGCCTATAAACTCGGAGAGAAGTTCCTGTCTTGACGGAAGCTTCGCTATCCGCTCTATTCTGGATACGTCAACTACTTCTCCTTCGAATATACCGCCCTTTATCTTGATTTCCGGAAAATCCTCGCCGTAATCAATAAAAACCTTCGCTGCCGCAGAAGATCCTCCATCACAAATAGCAACCGCGGTGGGGCCCGAGAAAAGATCTTTCATTCTCTCCACGTCCGTTCCGAGCGAAGCTTTTTCCAACAGGCTGTTCTTGACCACCCTGAGTTCCGTATTGGTCTGCCTTAGCTTCTTTCTTAGGACATCCATCTCATTTACCTTAAGTCCCTGGTATTCGATAACGAACACCGAGGGCATGGAATGAAATCTGGATGCTAAGTCGTCAATTATCTTCTGCTTTGCGGCTTTGCTGAGCATAGTTTCTCTCTTTCGTATTTAGTTTCGCGTTATGTTCACGCTGCGATTCCCTTGTTTTTAAGCTCGTTTCTAAGATCCGGCACGCTCACGCCGATACTGGGACCCATGGTTGCCGATACCGAAATCCTCCTCAGAAAAACGCCTTTGGAAGCGGTAGGCTTCTCTTTGATCAGAAAACCCATAAAAGCAAGGAAGTTTTCTTTCAGATTCTCTTTTCCGAAAGAAACTTTTCCAAGAGGAGCGTGTATAACTCCACTTTTGTCATTCCTGATTTCAACACGACCGGCCTTTGCCTCTCTAACCATGTTACCGACATCCGACGTCACCGTGCCCACCTTGGGGCTCGGCATCAGTCCTCTGGGTCCTAGAATTTTTCCCAGTCTACCGACTTTCGCCATGACGTCAGGAGTGGCTATGGCCACGTCAAAACCAAGCCAGTTCTCCTTTGAAATCTTTTCCGCCATATCGTCAAGACCCACGTAATCGGCCCCGGCATCTTTTGCCTCAACCGCCTTGTCATCCGTTGCGAACACAAGAACCGTTACTTTTTTTCCGAGACCGTGAGGAAGTACAACAGCGGAACGAATCTGCTGGTTTGCGTGTCTGGGGTCTATGCCGAGATTTACTGCTACATCGACCGTTTCGTCAAATTTCGCGTAGTGAGCCTGCGCCACAAGCTCCATGGCTTCTTCAACAGTATACTCTTTGTAGGTATCTACCTTGGCGCTTATGTCAATATATTTCTTTCCTCTGGTGGCCATGAAGTTTCTCTCCAAACTTTATCCTTCTATATCAATTCCCATGCTTCTCGCAGTGCCGCGCACGACCATCAAGGCCGCATCGAGTTCATCCGTATTGAGATCCTCAAGCTTTCTTTGCGCTATTTCCCTTGCCTGTTCTTCGGTGATCTTACCGGCTTTGGTCCTCGGAGTAGTTCCTGAGCCTTTCTCCACTCCCGCGGCTTTTTTCAGCAGGTAAGAAGTAGGGGGAGTTTTTATCTGAAGATCAAAAGACCTGTCCGCATAAACGGTTAGCGTAACCGGAAGAAGTCCTTCGGAAGAAGATGTCTGGGCGTTAAAAGCCTTGCAGAATTCCATTATGTTCACGCCTCTTTGTCCGAGCGCGGGACCTACCGGAGGCGAAGGGGATGCCTTTCCCGCCTCAATCAGCAACTTTATGTAACCGCTTATTTCCTTCATCTAGATTTTCTCCACCTGATTAAAATCAAGCTCTATGGGTGTGGTTCTACCAAAAATACTGACCAGCACCTGCACCCTGGCTTTTTCGGGTTTTACGTCTTCTATATTTCCGGAAAAGTTGGCAAAAGGCCCTTCTATGACTCTTACAGCTTCTCCTTTCTCAAAAGCTACGCTGGGCTTGGGTTTGAGTGTGCCCTCTTTCGCCTTTGTCTTTATCTCATTAACTTTTTCTTCGTCAACTTCGGGAATGGAATTAATTTCTATCTTTCCATCAACCGGGCGGCCTCCAACGAAACTTATGACTTTCGGTATTTCCCTTACAAAATCCAGAGTTTCTTTGTTAAGTTCCATTTTAATCATTATGTAGCCGGGGAAGAATTTCCTGACAGAAGTTTTCTTCTTTCCACCTTTCTGTGTTTCAACTACGGTCTCAGTAGGAATAAAAACCTCGTCAACAACAAGGTTTTGATTATTAATATTCTCTATCCCGTTTTCTATCTGGATCTTAACCCTTTCTTCAAAACCGGTATTGACGTGTACTATGTACCACTTGCTTGACATCCGAAAACTGCTCCCTGATTCGTTCTTCAACTTAGTATAAGACCAAACAGAAAAGAGAACACGTAATCGGCCAGCATAAAAAAGAGTGCAAAAAACGCGGTAATAATAATAACCACGAAGGTTGATTTAACCGTATCTTTACGCTCGGGCCAGGTTATTCTTTTCAGTTCTGTAGCAACGCCGCTGAGATACCTGGTCGTATCAACTTTGATTCTGTCAAATTTTTCCATGACCTGGCTTTTCTGCAGGGCAGGAGGGTCTCGAACCCCCAACCTGCGGTTTTGGAGACCGCTGCTCTACCAATTGAGCTACTGCCCTTAGAGTCCCCTGCTACCCATTATTCAATGATTTCGGTTACCACGCCCGCTCCTACGGTTCTCCCACCCTCTCTTATCGCAAAACGAAGCTGATCCTCCATCGCCACCGGCGCTATCAACTCCACATCCATGCCTACGTTGTCCCCCGGCATTACCATCTCCACCCCTTCCGGCAATATCACTGATCCCGTTACATCCGTTGTCCTTAAATAAAACTGCGGCCGATACCCAGGGAAAAACGGCGTGTGCCTTCCCCCCTCCTCCTTCTTCAACACATATACCTCAGCCTTAAACTTCTTGTGTGGCTTTATGCTCCCAGGCGCCGACAATACCTGCCCCCTCTCCACTTCTTCCTTCCCTATCCCCCTCAGCAACACTCCCACATTGTCCCCTGCCTGCGCGTCATCCAGTATCTTCCTGAACATCTCCAAACTAGTAGCCACTGTCTTCTTCGTCTCTTTAAACCCTACTATCTCTATCTCCTTCCCCGCTACTATCCTTCCCCTCTCCACTCTCCCGGTTACCACCGTGCCCCGCCCCGATATCGTGAACACATCCTCTATCGCCATCAAAAACGGCTTGTCCATCTCCCTCTTGGGCTCAGGTATGTATCCGTCTATGCTGGCCATTAACTCAGTTATCTGCTCCGCTGCCCCTTCATCCCCCTCTATCGCCTTAAGTGCGCTTACCTTCACCACAGGTATCTCATCCCCCGGGAACCCGTACTCACTCAACAAATCCCTTATCTCTAGCTCCACCAACTCAAGCAACTCCTCGTCATCCAGCATGTCAATCTTGTTAAGTGCCACCACTATGTACGGCACCCCTACCTGCCTCGCAAGCAGTATGTGCTCCCTTGTCTGCGGCATAGGCCCGTCAGGCGCACTCACCACCAGCACCGCTCCGTCCATCTGAGCCGCTCCCGTTATCATGTTCTTTACGTAGTCCGCGTGCCCAGGACAGTCAACATGCGCGTAGTGCCTCCCCGCTGTCTCATACTCCACATGCGCTATGTTTATCGTTATTCCCCTCTCCCTCTCTTCAGGTGCCTTGTCTATGTTGTCAAACTCCACATACTCCGCCTGTCCCTTCTTCGATAATACGTTCGTTATTGCCGCCGTTAATGTCGTCTTCCCATGATCCACATGCCCTATCGTTCCTATGTTTAAATGCGGCTTCCCCCTCTTGAACTTTGCCTTAGACATTCCTTGTTGACCTCCGATCTTTTCTAATATTCTGGAAACCCTTTAGATGCCAAGCCCACGAGCGGACTTGAACCGCCGACCTCGTCCTTACCAAGGACGTGCTCTACCGACTGAGCTACATGGGCGCTCCTAAAAAAAACGAGCGGGAGACGGGGCTCGAACCCGCGACCCTCAGCTTGGAAGGCTGATGCTCTAGCCAACTGAGCTACTCCCGCGCAAAATTTTTGGGGAGGGCAGGATTCGAACCTACGTAGGCTTTCGCCGGCAGATTTACAGTCTGCTGCTTTTGTCCACTCAGCCACCTCCCCGATATACTCATCCAACGGAGAGCTGGCGAAGGGATTCGAACCCCCGACCGGCTGATTACAAATCAGCTGCTCTACCCCTGAGCTACGCCAGCTTTTGATTTCTATGAATTCTGGATTCATTTGTCTGACCAAAATAAAATTGGGTAAAACAACCCTTTTTACAGTAAACGCTATAGAATATTGCTATAAACAGAAATGTCAATAATCAACAAGCGAAGAATTAAGAAAACCCCCCGGAATCACGCATAGAAAATCCAAGACCCGGAACTAGGAAGCAAAGTAGAAGTCATACCAGATAAGCGGAAATTTCCGCCTCCGCCACTTTTTTTCCATCCACGGAAGCCTTTGCGGAAAAAAATATTATTCTTGCTCTTCTCCTCACGATCTCCACTTCAAGAAGCACCCTGTCCCCGGGAACTACAGGATTTCTGAACCGACAACGGTCAAGGCCCATCAGATAGGCATTGCTAAAGCTTTCTTTTTGCAACTCTTCCTTGAAAGAATAGTTAAAGAGTACTCCTCCCGCCTGAGCCATCGCTTCGGTAATTATCACTCCCGGAACTATTGGGTTGCCGGGGAAATGTCCTCTGAAGAAAAAATCTTCGGGAGAAAACAGCCTTTCGGCCGTAATCTTTTTGCCTTTTTCAATTTCCAAAACAGAGCCAACGAACAGAAAAGGTTCTCTGTGAGGAATAAGTTCCTTTATTTCGTCCACGCCTAACTTCATTTATCTAGAAGCGTCGTAAACCGATATGACTTTCTGCGTTATGTCTGAAGATGAACTGCCGTATAGAATGCCCGCCTCGGTTTTTTCAACGATAAGGTCGAATCCTTCCTGCTGTCCTATTTTCTTAACTACAACCTCTATGTCTTTAATGACATTCTGGGTCAACTCAACCTCCCTCCTCCTAAGCTCAAGCCTGCTGTCCTCCGTTGTCCTGTCCATGTCTTTCTGTTTTTTTTCTATGGTTTCCGCAAGTTTTCTTCTTTTGCTCTCACTCATCACCGCTCCGTTTTGTATCACATCCTGCCTCATGTCTTCAAGGGCCTTTCTTTTCTGATCCATTACAGCCCTTTTAGCTTCAAATTCTTTCTGGAACGAAGCATTGGCGGCCTTCCCGGCCCTTGAATCCCTGACAACTAATTGGAGATCCATGTAAGCTATTTTCTGCTGAGCGTAAGCAGAGAAAGAAAATGTGAACAACATGAAAAATCCAGCAGCAAACAATAAAAATCTTCTCATTTAATCCAATACCTCCTTAAGAAATAAATGGCCTGACTAGAACAAATTCCCAACGGTAAACTGTACTTCATATTTCTCCTCATCCGGAAGCCTTCCACCTATCGGGAACCCGACATCAAGCTTCATTGGTCCCAGAGGAGATATCCACCTGAGACCGAAACCGGCATCCCTTTTGAGGTTCGAAGGACTAAGGCTGAGATCACCCTTCTCAAAAGTATTACCTATATCAAAAAAAGCGACGGCCTTAAGCCCGACAGTTTTGCTTAACGGAACAACAAAGTCAAGAGATGCCAGAATTTGCTCAACACCACCAATTATAACGTAGCCCCCAGAATCAGTAGTAGGTCTCCTAGGACCTACTCTCCTGTAGCGGAAGCCTCTCAGAGTGTTCGGACCTCCGAGGAAGAACCTCTCTTCCACGACAAGATCATCGCCAGCATTTATAAGATGCAAGAGCCCGTAATTTGCCTTTGCGGCGAAATATGTGTCTTTGAAGAACGGAATCCACCCCTTTGCCGTGGCGTTGTACTTTATAAACTCAGTGTTGCCCGCGAAAAGCCCTGCGTATTCAACCCCGGTGCTCAGAAGAAGGCCCTTTGTGGGATCGAGGTAATTATTTCTTTTATCCCAAGATATACCTACTCCCGTGGAAACTATCGTTCTATCCGTTTCAGAGATGACGAATCGCGCGTCTCCGCGCACATTCTGCACTTCCTGTTTTGTGAATTCCTGGAAAACCCGCACCTGGAAATATCTTTTTATTCTCCTTCCCACTCCAAGCGAAACACCCTTGGCCGCTCTTTCAAAATCCCTGTAATCCCTGTCATGAGTAAACATGCTGACATCCAGGAGCCAGTTGGTACCAAAAACGTACGGGTCGCGGTAGTTAAGGCTAAAAACCTTGGTTACGCCCCCGATCTGGGCGTCAAGAGAAAGAGTCTTGCCATACCCCAAAAGATTGGATTCCTGTATCTGACCGGCGAAAAGGAAATTCTCCACGGAACTTACTCCTCCACCGAAGCTGAAAAATCCGGTAGGACGTTCCTCAACTTTTATGTCAACGTCTAGAAGATCTTCAGTTCCCTCAACCCTATGGGTCACCACCTCAACATTATCCTCAAAGTAACCGAGACGACTGACTTCGTAGCGGGTGGCTCTCAGTTTGGAAACACTGTATAAGTTCTGTTCCTGGAGTGAAAGTTCCCTTCTTATAACGTGATCCCTAGTCCTAGAGTTGTCCAAAATATTTATATTTCTTACGTATATCTCTCCGCCTTTTTCAATTGAGTAATTAATGATGACAAGGCTGCCTTTCTTATCAAGCCGCACATCAGGAGTTACGTTCGCAAACGCATATCCCTTGTCCCCGTAAAAATCGGCGATTTTCCCGATGTCAGCCTGAAGGACGAAACTGCTGAAAACAGCGCCGGGCGTGAGTCCGAGTTCTGGACGGATTTCATCCTCGTCCTCCGTCAGTTCCCCGGAGAAAGTTATCTCGGATACCTTGTACTCGACCCCTTCCTCTATTGAGAAACTAACCACGTAGCCGTCTTTTTCTTCATCATAACGAATCCCGGGTTCAGAAACCTTTACGTCAAGATATCCGTTGTCAATGTAAACTGCCTTTATCCTGTCGGAATCCCTTTTTATCTCTTCGATTTTGAAAAGGCCCCTCTTCGTTATAAAAGAGAAGAAATACTTGGGCTTTGAATACATATTCTTTTCGATTTTCTTTGTCTCGACTTTGTTGTTTCCAATGAGTTCGACTTCTTTGATATACTTTTTTTCTCCCTCGTCAATTTTGTAAACAACATCTACGACTCCATCTCCCCTAGGTTCGATCTCGTATTCGACTTCAGTTCCGACCAATCCTTTCTCGGAAGCAAGAGCAAGTATTATTTCTCTGCCCTCCGTGATTTTCCTCAGGCTTACAATACGTCCTTCTCTGAGTGCCACGGCTTCCTTTATGTCATCTTCTTTTAACTTGTCGTTTCCAGAGAGTTTAAGGTCGGCAAGTACGGGGTTTTCCTCAACGATAAATTCCACCCTGAGGCCACCTTCAACTTCCTTTACGTCAACGAGAACCTGCTGGAAAAAATCAAGCTCGTATATTCTTTTGAGGTCTTCTTTTACGGTCTGCGAGGAGTAATCATTGCCTTGCTTGATCCCTATATTGAGATCTATAAGAGAGGTTTCCGTTCTCCGGTTGCCTGAGATTACCACCTCGGCGACCCGGCCTTTGAAGGAGCGAAGCGTCTCAAGTTCCACTCCAGCGAGGCGGTCCTGGGCCATGGAACCCGCGGCTGAGAGCATCACCATGAGGAGAAAAACAGTCGAGTAGAATACAAAACCCTTAATTCGCATTAGCAACCATCCCGTCTGATATTCTAACAGTTTTTTTCATTCTATTCGCAAATTCGCTGTTGTGCGTCACCATAACAACCGTAACCCCGTAATCTTCGTTGAGACCGCAGAACAGATCAAGAACCGAAAATCCCGTTTTCTTGTCAAGGTTCCCGGTGGGCTCGTCGGCAAGCACTACCTTCGGCTCCATAACCATCGATCTTGCAATCGCGACTCTCTGCTGCTCTCCCCCGGAAAGCTCGCCGGGAAGATGACTAAGACGTCCTGAAAGTCCCACCCTCTCAAGCACCTCACAAGCCTTTTGTTTCGCCACAGGGAAACTCTGTCTGTCTATAAGACACGGCATCATAACATTTTCAAGTGCCGTGAATTCCATAAGAAGGTAATGAAATTGAAAAATAAATCCAATTTCCGAGTTTCTGAAAACCGAAAGTTCCTTTTCTTCCTGCTTGAAAAGGTCCTTTCCCCGGTAGAAAACCGAACCTTCCGTCGGCGGCTCAAGAGTGCCCATTATGTGAAGAAGGGTGCTTTTTCCCGAACCCGACACCCCTACAACTCCGAGGGTTTCTCCGGCGAAAATATCCATATTCACTCCGCCGAGAGCGCACACGCTGCTGCCCGACTTGTTGAAAACCTTTCCAAGCCCCCTGATCCTGTACAGCGATTCACTCATATCTCAATGACTCCACGGGGTTTTCTCTCGAAGCTCTGTAAGACGGGTAGAGAGTTGCAAGAAAGCATATGAGCAGGCTGGATGCCGCTACAACGAGAAAATAAACCGGCTCTATCTTAACAGGAAATTCAGAAATAGGGTACACGTTATCATCAAAAGGAATCATTTCCTTTATAAAGTTGCTGGTCTCAAGAAAGCGACAGATCAGGTATCCGAAAAGCGTGCCAAGAAGGGTTCCTGCGGTTCCTATAATCATTCCGTCGTAAACGAATATCTTTCTTATGCCGCCTTTCCGGGCCCCCATGGATATGAGCACGGCTATATCTCTTTTTTTCTCCATAACGAGCATTGTAAGCGTGCTGACTATGTTCAAAGCGGCAACAAGAACTATGAACCCAAGAAATATCCCTATCGCCATTCTCTCAAGGCGAAGAGCCCTGAAAAGGCTTCTGTTCGAGTCCTCCCAGTTTCTCGTGTAAAAAGGAAAGCCGAGAGCTTCGGTTATTTCGTCTCCCGTTTTACGCGCCCGGTATATGTCATCCACCCTGACTTCTATGCCCGTTATCTTGCTTTGGGTTTCGAAGAAATCCATGGCATCGTCAAGCGATACGTAGGCGGTAGATGAGTCATATTCAATCATGCCGTAATCAAAAATGCCTATTACGCCGAATTTTCTTATTTTGGCTGTCGGGCCGAAAGGCCCGATTTTTCCGTAAGGAGAGACCAGATTGACGGTATCCCCGATTGCCGCGCCAATAAGATTCGAAAGTTCCCTGCCTATGATGATCGGAGGGTCGCCGGAAGCCGTTTTGTTCAAAAGCTCTGAGACAATCCGGGCGCCTTCCTCAAAAAGTGCGTCGCGGTTCTCGCTTATCTCCGGCAGGCTGCCCTTCCCCACCGCCTCAGCTACGACCGCAACCGACGCGGAATTATCCGGGTTTATTCCCCTTATGACGGAGCCCGAGACAGCATATTCTGTAACAAGCATGCCATGGTTGTAAATAAAAGGACTTGTCGAGGTCACGTCTGGAAGCTGTGCGAGTTTTTCTTCAACTTTCGCAAAATCTCCGAAATCCCCGTCATAACTCATTACGACCACATGGGAACTTGCGCCGATTATCTTGTCCCTGAGTTCATCCTCAAACCCCTTCATGACCGAAAGCACCACGTCAAGCGACGCCACTCCCAGAAGAACGCCCAGAACGGAGATAAGACCGATTACGGAAACAAAGCCACGCCCTGTTCCTGATTTCAGGTACCTCAAAGAAATTAGAGATTCGTAACTCATACTAAGATCTGAGGTGAGGAAAGAAAATTACCTCTCTTATGGAAGAGGAGTTAGTAAGCAGCATCACAAGACGGTCGATCCCTATACCAGCTCCGGCAGTGGGAGGCATTCCGTACTCAAGGGCCGATACATAATCATTATCCATTTCGTGATATTCGTCCTCGCCCTTTTTTTTCATTTCGACCTGGTCTGTGAACCGTTTTTTCTGATCAATCGGGTCGTTAAGCTCGGAAAAAGCGTTGGCTATCTCCCTTCCGTAGATGTAAAGCTCAAACCTGTCAACCACTTCGGGGTCATCGTCGTTTTTTCTGGCAAGTGGAGAAACATCAAGCGGGAAACCGTAAACGAAAGTCGGGTTAACTAGGGTATTCTCGAAAAGTGCCTCGAAAATCTCAGTCAGCGCTTTCCCCCTGATTCCGTTATGGTTTATTCCCATGGAATCCGCTTTCGCAAAAAGAAACTCATCACCTTCTGTTATCTCGGAACCGAGTTTCTCCCGTAGAGCTTCATATATGTTAACTCTCTTCCAAGGCCTCTTGAAATCTATTTTCTTGTCTTCGTACTCAACCAGCATACTTCCGAGCGTATTGCTAACCACGTAGCATACAAGCTCCTCTATGAGATCCATAAGGTGCTCGTAAGTCGCATAGGCCTGGTAGAACTCAATCATGGTGAATTCAGGGTTGTGTTTCGTGGAAATTCCTTCGTTTCTAAATGTTCTTCCAAGTTCATAAACTCTCTCAAGCCCTCCGACGACAAGTCTTTTAAGGTAAAGCTCGGGAGCTATTCTCAGGTAAAGGTCCATGTCGAGAGCGTTGTGATGAGTAATAAAAGGTTTTGCGGTCGCACCTCCCGCGATAGGGTGAAGCACGGGGGTCTCTACTTCCAGAAAATCCCTTTCGTCAAGAAACCTTCTGATGAGATTTATCACCTTTGACCTTGTTTGAAAAATCTCTTTGGTTCTCTGGTTAGCGATCAGATCCAGATAACGCTGGCGGTATCTGGTCTCGACGTCCTGGAGACCATGCCATTTTTCAGGGAGCGGTCTCAAGGCCTTTGTGAGAAAAAAAAGTTCCCGGACCCTTACGGTAAGCTCTCCGGTTCTGGTCTTAAAAAGTTCCCCGCGGACGCCAGCGAAATCCCCTATGTCAAGGAGCTTGCGAAACAGCGTAAAGGTCTTTTCGTCAACTCCGTTTTTCTGTATGAATCCCTGAATCCGCCCAGCCCGGTCCGAAAGATGAAAAAAAGCGCTTTTCCCGAAGTCTCTTTTCGAAACAATCCTTCCGGCCAAGCTGAAGAGCTCTCCCATTTCCTCAAGCTCCTCGGGAGACTTTGAAGCGTGCCGGGAAGTTATTTCCTCGGTGGTATGCTCCGGGGTAAAACCGTTTGCATAAGGGTCAATACCCATTTCCTTGAGCTCTTTGAGCTTTGATTTTCTAAGTTCAAACTGTTTGTCTTCCATTGCGTTGGAACCACTTGCCTAATTGGCTTGTGCGAGAAAATAAAACCTAGTTGCGACTGAAAACAACCTTTCCCGAAACTATAGTATTGCTTACCACCCCTTTGAGTTCCCACCCGGAAAACGGGGTGTTTCTCCCTTTTGAGAAGAATTCTCCGGTTTTTATCGTGCGACTCCTCCCGGGATCAAACACCACGAGATCAGCGATTGAACCGGGGGCAAGTGTCCCTCTTTCTATGCCCACTATCTGGGAAGGAACAACAGCAAGTTTTTTTATCATTTCATCAAGGGTAATGACCCCTTTTTCCACAAGCTCAAGTGAAAGTGAGAGGGCGGTTTCAAGACCCACTATACCGAAGGGAGCCAAGTCGAATTCAACGTTTTTCTCATCCTGGCTGTGAGGAGCGTGATCTGTGGCTATCACGTCAATCGTTCCGTCGGCAATACCCTCGACTATAGCATCTACATCTTCCTGGGTCCTAAGCGGCGGATTCATCTTGGCGTTGGTGTTGTAACCGTATACTTCCTTGTCCGTAAGAGTGAAATGGTGAGGAGTCGCCTCCGCCGTAACCTTCGCGCCTCTTTTTTTCGCTTCCCTGACAAGTCTTACGGAATCCTTGGTGGAAACATGGCAAATGTGAAGAGAAGTGCCCGTGAGTTCGCAGAGAATTATGTCCCTGGCCACTCCAACCTCCTCCGAAGAGTTCGGAATCCCCCGAAGACCCAGTTCGGTTGAGACGAAACTCTCGTTCATGACGCCGCCCGCTGAAAGCCCGATATCTTCGGCGTGTGTAATAACCGGAATACCGAAAGGTTTTACATACTCCATAGCCTTTCGCATAAGTCCCGAGTTCGTAACCGGCATCCCGTCGTCGGAGATCCCCACGCATCCGGCTTCACACATCTCGCCTATCTCGGCAAGTTCGTCTCCCCTCTCTCCCTTGGTTATCGCGCCTATAGGAAACACATTTACTATGCCTTCGGTTCTCGCTTTTAAGAGTATGTACTCAGTCACCGAAGCATTATCGTTTATGGGATTTGTGTTGGGCATACATACTATGGAGGTAAAACCGCCTGCAGCGGCGGCAAGACAACCTGTCTTTATAGTCTCCTTGTGTTCATAGCCCGGTTCCCTGAGATGTACGTGAATATCTACAAATCCGGGGGCCACGATCTGCCCGCTAGCGTCTATCACGGTGTCAGACTTGCGCGGGGTGTCTATGCGCTTTGATATTTCCTTTACCCTGTCTTTATGGACATATATGTCTGAAACCATGTCAAGGGACTGTGAAGGATCAATAACGCGCCCGTTTTTAATGAGCACTCCCATCTATAAACTTTCTCCCAAGGCAACAAGATATATCATGGCCATTCTAACGGCAATTCCGTTTGCCACCTGCTCAAGTATAACAGCGCCCGGGTCATCCGCTATTTCCGAAGTAAGCTCAACTCCCCGGTTAATTGGACCCGGATGCATCACTATCGCGTCTTTTTTCGCAAGTCTCAGCTTCTCCCTGGTAAGTCCGTAAAGACCCGAGTATTCCCTTAACGAGGGGAAGTATTCAAGTGTCTTTCGCTCGCTCTGAACCCGAAGCATTATCACCACATCCACATTATCGATTGCGTGTTCAAGAGAATAAAAGATTTCCGCTCCCATCTCCTTGAAATATTCAGGAACTATTGTTGCCGGCCCGACTATTCTTACGTTGGCTCCGAGTTTCCGCAGGCCGAAGATATTGGATCTGGCGACCCTGCTGTTGAGAATATCCCCGACAATAAGGACATTGAGGCCCTCGACTCTCCCTTTTTTCTCCCTTATCGTAAAAATATCAATAAGAGCCTGGCTCGGATGCTCGTGGGAGCCATCTCCGGCGTTTATTACTGAAGCGCCTATCTCGCGGGCCAGGACAAAAGGCGCGCCGGACATTCCATGTCTTATAACCATTATGCTCGCGCCCATGGCCTCAAAATTCCTGGCAGTGTCCAAAAGGCTCTCCCCTTTTACCACGCTGCTTTGCGAAGCGGAAAAATTCAGAACATCGGCACTGAGTCTTTTCTCCGCGATTTCAAACGACGAGCGGGTTCTGGTGCTGGGTTCGAAAAAGAGGTTGACGACAGTCCTTCCCTTAAGAGTCGGAACTTTCTTTACGTCCCGAGTGGAAATCTCTTTCATGGACTCCGCGGTGTCGAGAATGATTTCAATTTCCTCGGCCGACAGTTCTCCAAGACCCAGTATATGCTTTTTGCTAAACGCCATCTCTTCGGATTATTTCAATTTCCTCCCTTCCATCCACTTCCTCCAAATAAACCTTGACCATCTCGTCATCTAAGGTCTCGATACTGATTCCCACATAGTCGGCCTGCACGGGAAGTTCCCTTCCTCCCCTGTCTACAAGCACAGCGAGCTTGACTGAAGCCGGCCTTCCGTAATCCATGATTGAATTTATGGCGGCTCGCACCGTACGTCCCGTGTAGAGGACATCGTCAACAAGTATTATGTTTTTCCCCTGCACATCTTCAGGGATGCTGGTTCTGCGCAGCCGTGGCCAATTTTTCCTGTTCTCAAAATCATCCCTGTAAAGAGTAATATCTATTGTGCCAAACGTAATATCCTCTCCCGTCCGTTCGCTTATACGCTCAACGAGCCTTTTGCCCAGATATTCTCCCCTTGTCTTTATTCCTATGACAATCAGACTGTCTAGCCTATCAGACGGTATGTCGTCCATGATACTGGAGAAAAAACTTTCGGTTCTGTTCTCAAGCGATTGTATTTTTTTCTTCGTCGCCATAATCCGCAAAGAGAATACACCGTAGAGCAGTTATTAAAAGTGGTCTTTCACGCAGCCGAAATCCAGGCCCCCTGACAATGCCAGCCTAAAGATGTCTTCACACCGTTTTTCCAATGAAATAATCGGCAAATTCACTTGATTCCAGAAAAAATTCTTTGCCACCTAACCTTGTTTGCCAGCCCCGGGTTAGAAAGATTCCATGACCAGTGAACCATAAACGCCCTGCCGTAAACATTTTCCACCGGCACGAATCCCCAGAACCTGCTGTCGTAACTGTTGTCCCTGTTGTCACCCATGACAAAAATCCTGCCTTTTGGAATAACAAGGGGAAAGCTCATTTTCCCGCTCGTCGTGGAGCCGTTTCCCTTTTTATATATAACGCTGAAATTTTTTCCGGAAAGCGACTGTTCGTATCTGTCGGCAACAGAAAAGAATTTCTGATCCGGATACTCGTAATTCCCGGAGTAGGTCTGCGCAACCGCCCTGCCATTTAGCAGAACATCTCTGCCGCGTATGTCTATCTCGTCCCCCGCAATGCCCACGGTTCTTTTTATGTAGAAAGCTCCTTTGCCGGGCATGGGAAAATCCGTTGCATTATCTTCACTGAGTTTGAAGACCACTATGTCACCGCGATCAGTTTTGGAGAAGGGAAAAAATACCTTGTTTGTAAAGGGAACTCTGGTTCCGTAGACAAACTTGTTTATCAGGATATGGTCACCCACAAGAAGCGTCGGAAGCATCGAGCCCGAAGGAATCTTAAAAGGCTGAAATACGAAAGCTCTTATGGCCAGGGCGAGCGCCACGGCTATCACAATGGCTTCTATGTTCTGCCGCACGGGAGATTTACCGTAGGATCTCAGATTGTCGTTGAAAAAAATCCCAAGGGCTTTTCTTGATGTTCTTATTTCATGCAGGGAGTCCCGCTTAATCGCCTCTTCACAAGCAAGTATTCTTACTTCGGCGTGGTCTGCTTCCCTGGGAGCAAGAAAACTCCTTTTCCTCCGTATGATGTTCCTTACGGTACGTATGAGCTTCTTTGAACTTCTTATGGCAAGCTTCTTTCTGATCCAGGTTATGATCATGGCAAAAATGTCCGGAGCGTACGCAGGCACCGTTTCAGTTCACATCACTCAGTGGCGGGTGTGAGGTTTCCGTTAATCTCTCAACCGAGATAACTCCCCCAAGATTCTTAAGGGATTCAATAAGTTTTTCAAGTTGCGCAATATTTTCCACCGCTACTTCAAACCTCGCGTCTCCCTGTCCAATATTATCTTCGCTTATATCAGCCCTAACAATGTCAACATTCAGACCTGAAACCGTAGTTGTGAGTTCGGAGAGTATACCTTTTCTGTTTTCACATCTCACCGAAAGAGCGATTGGTATCCGCCCCGAATACTCTTCGTTCCAGGCAACGTCTATTCTCCTTTCAGGAGAGACTTCAAGCAATTTGGGGCAATTGTACACATGCACTGTTATTCCTCTGCCTCTGGTTATGAATCCTATGATCCTTTCCCCGGGAATAGGGTTGCAGCACTTGCCGAACTTTGTAAGTATGTTGTCATACCTTTTGACGAGCACCGCGTCTTTGTACTCGTCCTTGGAAATCCTGTTCATTATATTTTTTATTCTTTCGTTTTTCTCGACGCCTTCGGCGAATTTTCTGGGATGCATTACCTTAAGAAGATCGTTTACCGCGGCGTTGCCAAATCCGACCGCCCTGTAAAAATCCTTTATTCCAGAGAATTGAAGTTTTGTGAGGGACTCGTCAAGCTTTTCCTTTTCAAGCATCTTACGCAGGTTGAGCCCTTTTATTGCGAATTTCCTCCGGGTTATCACCTCTCCCACCTGCTCGGCCCTTTGGTTTTCCTCGTGTCTCAGCCAGCTCCTTATCCTGTTTTTGGCTTTTGAAGTTACAACGGAATCAAGCCACTGCCTGTTGGGAACCTTGTCCTTGGAAGTTACGACCTCCACTATGTCTCCTGTTTTCAGCTTGTGGTCAAGGGGAACCAGTTTGCGGTTAACAAGGGCCTGGGAGCAGTGATTCCCTATATCGGTGTGAATTGAATAGGCAAAGTCAACCGGAGTCGCGCCCACGGGAAACTCAATGAGGTCAGCGTTAGGGGTGTAGACGTATACTACATCCAGTATGAGTTCTCCTTTTATGGCCTCAAGGTACTCCGTTGAGTCTTTTATGTCCTTTAGCTCGACCAGATGACGAAGGTTTGAGTAGATTTTCTCGTTTCCGTTTTCTACCGAAGTTCCTTCCTTGTACCTCCAGTGAGCCGCAACTCCGTATTCCGCAATCCGATGCATCTGCTCCGTTCGTATCTGGATCTCCATCTGTTCTCCAAACGGCCCTATTACGGCTGTATGGAGTGATTGGTAATTATTGGCCTTGGGAAGAGCTATGTAGTCTTTTATTCTCCCCGGTATCGGCTTCCACAAGGAATGTACCGTGCCCAGAACCTGGTAGCATTCGTTTTCGGTTTTGGTAACAATCCGAAAGCCCAGAATATCGTAAATATTGTGCAGGCTTATATTCCCCTTTTTCATCTTGCTGTATATGCCGTATAAATGCTTGAACCTCCATGAAACATCGCCGCGAACTTCGAATTCCTTCATCTCGGCGGTGATAAGCGAGGCAATTTCGTTGGTGTATTTTTCCCAATCTTTTTTCTTGGTGGACACGGTTTCGCAAATACGGTCGTATTCACCAGGTTCTGAGAACTTAAACGCCAGATCTTCAAGTTCAACCGAGATCCAGTTTATTCCGAGGCGGTGGGCAAGCGGCGCGTAAATCTCCATAGTCTCGCCGGCGATTCTTTTCCGTCTTTCCTCAGGCAGGTACTCAAGGGTTCTCATGTTATGGAGTCTGTCGGCGAGTTTTATGAAAACAACCCTTATGTCCTTCGCCGTGGCGAGTATCAGCTTGCGGAAGCTTTCGGCCTGTTTTTCCACGTCTGAGACATGGGGAAGACGGCTTATCTTCGTGGTGGCGTCAACGAGAAAAGCTATCTCTCCCCCGAAAAGCCGCTCGATTTCCTCGCGGGTCGCCAGGGTATCCTCTATCGTGTCGTGAAGAAGTCCGGTGACTATGGAGGAGACGTCAAGTTTTAAGTTTGCGAGTATGGAGGAAACCTCGAGAGGATGGCTCAGGTAGGGCTCTCCCGAAACTCTTTTCTGGCCGGAGTGAACCTTGGCCGAATACACGTAGGCCTTTTTTATGAAGTCAAGATCTCCGTTCGTGATATCCGAATAGACGCTGACTTTGTCAATGATGTCGTTTAACCTGATCACAGAAACGCAAACACCTCACTTGAGCCCGAACTTTCTGAGAAAAGAGGGGCCATATACATTCTCCCTTCTCGCATCCCGGGCGACGGCAATCATCCGCTGGCGGTAGTCCTCTCCATTGCCGTCTCTTTGCGAAAAGATAACAGCCTCAATTCTATTTACCGCAACATCCATCTCGTCATTGATTATAATATAATCATAGCACTTTGAGCATTCTACTTCCTGTTTAACAATCCCGAGACGAATGGAAATATCCTCGTTTTTCTCCGATTTTCTGTCCCTGAGCCTTTGCTCAAGAATCCGAAGAGACGGGGGAACAACGAATATGAAAACCGCATCGTCAAACACTCCCCTTAACCTTCTTGCTCCCTGGACATCTATGTCTAAGATGACGTCAACCCCATTTTTGATCCCCCTTTCGATATCTGCTCTCGGCGTACCGTAAAAATGTCCGTGCACCTCCGCCCACTCGGCAAAAAAATCCCGCCCGGTCATATTCTGGAATTCTTCTCTCGAAACAAACTCGTAGTGCTTTCCGCGGACTTCGCCTTCGCGCATCGATCTTGTTGTGTAGGAAACGGAGAAACTGAGGTTTCCGACACTTGAGAGAATACGGGTGACAAGGGTTGTTTTCCCGCTTCCCGACGGACCGGAGATCACAAACAACTTTCCACTCATGATATCAGAGTATAAACGCAAAAACCTCGATATTAAAACGGTACTTGCTGCCCTGCAACTTGTGATTTTTCGCTGATTCGGAATCAGGAAATATCAAAGCGATCAAGGTTCATAACCTTGGTCCAGACAGCAACAAAATCCCGCACAAAAGCTTCCTCCGAATCATCACATGCATGAACTTCTGCAAGCGCCCGCAACTGTGAGTTGGACCCGAGTATGAGATCAGCTTCGGTAGCAGTCCATCTGATCTCGCCAGTCGCTCTGTCACGGCCTTCATAGACGCCTTCAGAATCAGCGGAGCGCTCCCATTCAGTCGACATATCAAGCAGGTTAACAAAAAAGTCATTGCTCAGCGTTCCGACCCTGTCTGTAAACACTCCATGTCGCAACCCTCCGGCGTTTGCACCGAGTGCCCGCATACCGCCGAGCAGCACAGTCATCTCAGGCGCGGTAAGCGTCAGCAGATGCGCCTTGTCGATCAGAAGTTCAGCCGGTGACTGCTGCTGACCGGTTGCGATATAATTGCGAAAGCCGTCCGCTTTCGGTTCAAGCACATCAAAGGCGGCCGCATCTGTCTGCTCTTCAGTGGCGTCCGCGCGGCCAGGCGTAAAGGGAAGATTCACCGAATACCCTGCGGCTTCCGCCGCCTTTTCGACTGCAGCGCAGCCGCCGAGCACTATGAGATCCGCAAGCGAAACGCATTTTCCGGTCGTCTGCGCTTTGTTGAAACGCTCCCTAACGGCCAGCAATGAAGACAACACCTTACTGAGTTCTTCGGGGTCGTTGGCATCCCAGTCCTTCTGGGGAGAAAACCCGATACGCGCGCCGTTGGCGCCTCCCCTACGGTCGGTGCCCCTGAAAGTGGAAGCTGAAGCCCATGCCGCCCGAACCAGTTCCTGGATCGAAAGCCCCTGGTCAAGTATCTGTTTTTTCAGAAGCGCAATGTCCTCTGCTTCGATAAGTTCATGATCAACAGCCGGCACCGGATCCTGCCAGATCTGAGGCTCGTCCGGAACCAGTGGTCCGAGGCAGCAGGAGTAAGGACCCATGTCACGATGGGTAAGCTTGTACCACGCCTTTGCAAACGCCTCGGCAAATTCATCCGGTTTTTCGTGAAAGCGGCGCGAGATCGGTTCATACACAGGATCCATACGCAGCGAGAGATCAGTGGTCGCCATTATCGTTGGAACCCGTTTTCCGGACCCGTTTGATTCGGGGGCAAAATCTTTGTCAACCACATCCTTTGCCGTCCATTGCCAGGCGCCCGCGGGGCTCTTGGTAAGTTCCCACTCATAACCGAAAAGCATGTCGAAAAAGCCATTATCCCATGCCATCGGATTGGGCGTCCATGCGCCCTCAAGACCGCTTGTTATGGCATCAGCGCCGCGTCCGCTCGCATGCTTGCTCGTCCATCCGAGACCCTGCTCCTCAATGCCGGCAGCCTCTGGCTCGGGACCAACGCAGGCAGCGTCTCCGGCACCATGACACTTGCCGAATGTGTGTCCACCTGCAATCAGGGCGACAGTTTCTTCATCGTCCATAGCCATGCGCCTGAAAGTTTCGCGGATGTCGTGCGCCGCGGCAAGCGGGTCGGGATTGGCGTTGGGTCCTTCGGGATTGACGTAGATAAGTCCCATCTGCACGGCGCCCAGAGGATTGTCAAGCTCGCGATCGCCGCTGTAACGTTCATCGCCCAGCCATTCGGTCTCAGGACCCCAGTAGATATCCTCTTCCGGTTCCCATATGTCCTCGCGCCCGCCGGCAAAACCGAATGTCTTAAACCCCAAGGACTCAAGAGCGCAGTTGCCAGCAAGAATCATAAGGTCCGCCCAAGAGATTTTGCGGCCGTATTTCTTCTTTATCGGCCATAGAAGCCTGCGAGCCTTGTCGAGATTCGTATTGTCGGGCCAGCTGTTCAGGGGCGCAAAACGCTGCGTGCCGGATCGTGCTCCGCCGCGCCCGTCGTGGATTCGGTAGGTTCCCGCACTGTGCCACGCCATACGGATAAAAAGCGGCCCGTAATGACCGTAGTCCGCGGGCCACCAATCCTGGCTGTCCGTCATAAGCGCGTAGAGATCCTGCCTCACCGCTTCAAGATCAAGAGTCTGAAACTCCGCCGCGTAATCAAATTTCTCGCCCATGGGGTCCACAAGAGAAGAGTTCTGGTGAAGGATTTTCAGATTGAGCTGATTCGGCCACCAGTTCTGGTTAGCTATGCTGCCGGTCAACTTTGAACTGCTTATGCCGTGGATTACCGGGCACTTCACGGTGTCTTGGTTTTTATCCATATTTTCTCTCCAAAATTAACACGTCGGGATGTATATGAACGCATGGAAACGCAGTGAACTCAATATCGGGTGCTGCCCCACGCATTCGGGCAAAAAATATACCACTACCGCTATACAGACTCAAATCAAGGTGCTTGGGTGGAGAAGATAGAGGAGTTGAAACGCAGGCAGGAAGAAAAAGCATTAAAAGAGAGTCTGCGGGAAGGTGGAGTTATATTCAAAGTATTGTCGGCAAGTTTGGTTTAATTTTTAATTCCTTGTAAATCCTCTCCTATCATATCCCGGAATTATTCTCTGCAAACAAACCCCAGCACTCTTCGTAGATATACCCCGCGCACATTGATTTTGTGGCGTATCGATATTAAAACAGGCTCCTGTTTAGAACATCTTGAACACCTCGGGGAAATCCTCAATGATTTCAAAAAAACTTCCGCTTACCCGGTCGGCAAGCTCAAGTTCACCACTGGCACAGGAGTTGGTAATCCCGATACATTTCATCCCCGCTCTCCTGGCCGCCAAGACGCCGTGGGGAGAATCTTCAAACACAACGCACTGCCCGGCAGTTAATGTGCCGTCATAATCACTTCTGAGTTTCGCAAGACATTTAAGGTAAACCTCGGGGGATGGTTTTGGGTTTTTCGTATCGTCGGCTCCTATGACAAAACCGAAAAACTCGGAAAGACCCTTGCTCCTGAGTATGAAATTAATCTCCTCAGTTAACGCGCCCGAACCTATCGCCACGTGAAATTTGCCTTGGATGTTTTTCAGGAACTCGATAACCCCGGGGAAAATTCTTATGTCCTCCCCCATCATCTCTTCAAAACAGATGCCTTTTTCTCTGACAAGACGCGCAATCTCCCGCTCTACGTAACGTTGTCCGTTATCCTCAAGAAACTTCCTGAAAAAAGTTTTGTCATCACAAGCAAGATACCGCAAGTAGTAGTCTCTGGGCGAGAGTTCTAATCCAAGCGTTTCCACGATCTTTTGAAAGGCTCTTAGGTGGAGCGGTTCGCTGTCTGCTATCACCCCGTCAAAATCGAATATAACGGCTTTTATCATTCTGTTTTCCCGATTTGTAAGATATTATGATAGTTTACTGCCGGGTAAAGCCTTTATAAAGAACCTGTGCAGAACACGGAGACGGGAGAAAAAGAAAGATGGATTATTACAACCCTGAGGATCTTAAGAGATTTTCCGAGGTCGGAGAGTTCGGAGAAGATCTCATGGATAAGTTTTTTCAGTATTATAACTCCGCAACGGGCGAAGAGGGAGCGCTTACGAAAAGGGAGAAGGCTCTTATAGCCTTGGCCGTGGCGCACACCGAGAAATGTCCTTACTGTATAGACGCGTACACGACGCAGTGTTTGGAGACGGGAGCGGACCCAGAGCAGATGACCGAAGCCGTACATGTCGCCGCCTCAATGTCGGCCGGCATAAAACTTATCCATGCGATTCAGATGCACAACACGTTAAAAAAAAACCGTGCCCTCTAGCAACACAAACAGGAAGCGAACTGGCCTCGCAAGAAAATCTCGGAAGCTTCCAAACTGTATGCCGTGGTCCAGGAAAAAACGCGGATTAGAGAATCCGAAGCGCCGGATGGTTTAAAAATGAGTCGAACAACAAGAACTGAAGAAGAAACGAAAACAAACAATCACAATTTTCCCCGCAAAGTGATCGACCAAGGTCTCGATATCGACCCCCTTACGGTAGAAACCCTGCAGGTAAACATAACCAAGCTTTGCAACCAGACCTGCACTCACTGTCACGTGGACGCCTCGCCCTGGAGAACTGAGCAGATGAGCCTTGAGGGCGTAGACAGATGTCTTGAGATACTAAGTGAAAACGACTGCATAAGAAATCTTGACCTGACTGGAGGAGCTCCGGAGTTAAACCCCCACTTTGACTACTTCGTAAGGGAAGCCAGAAGCCTTGGTAAACACGTAATGGTAAGACACAACCTGACCGTTACCCTCGATGGAAACCCCCGGACGGGAGAGGAAAAAATGTACATACCGGGGTTTTTCGCCGAAAACCGAGTCGAAGTCATATCCTCGCTTCCATATTACAGCAGCTACTTTACTGACAAACAGAGAGGAAAAGGAGTTTTTGAAAAAAGCATAGAATCGCTAAGAATGCTTAACAGTGAAGGCTACGGGGACGGAGAACTTAAACTTAACCTGGTATATAACCCCGTCGGGACTTTTCTTCCCCCGGACCAGAAAAGCCTTGAAGCGGACTTTAAGGTAAAACTGAAAAAAAACTACGGCATAAGATTCGATAATCTGTACACCATAACCAATATGCCGATCAACAGGTTCGAGAAGGAACTGAAAAGACAGGATGCCTACGAGGAATACATTGAAAAGCTGGTAAACGCCTTTAATCCCCAAGCAGTGGACGCCATAATGTGCCGAAACCTGATCAGCGTAAGCCACGACGGAAAAATCTACGACTGTGACTTCAACCAGATGCTTGATATGCAGGCCCAGAACTGTAACGGAGGGCTGACCATATTCAATTTCGACCTGCGCCAGGTAATAAAGAGAAAGATAAAATTCGGTGTTCACTGTTTCGGCTGCACCGCCGGGGCCGGAAGCAGCTGTGGCGGCCAGACGATATCCTGATTCCAAGGCTTTACGGAATGTCGCAAAAAAACGATAATGCCCTGATCGTTTTTCTTAAGTATCCGGAAACGAAAAAAGTAAAAACGCGCCTAGCCAAAAACATAGGGATCCGGCAAGCCGCGGAACTTTACCGCGAGATGGCAAGTTTTATTGCCGATTCCTTCTCGGGCCAGAAGGAGTGGGAAACTTTTTTCTTCTACACTCCGGAGAAAAGAAAAAAAGAGGTCCTTGAGTGGCTAGGGGACAGAGATGCCTTCTTTTTCGCGCAGGAGGGGGAATCTCTCGGCCAGAGGATGTCAAACTCATTTGGAAAGTGCTTTTCTCTCGGATTCAGAAATGTCGCCATCATAGGCACAGACTGCGTCATGATAACTAAAGAGGATGTGGAAACCGCGTTTTCACTACTCTCGGGAGGGGGATTTGAAGCAGTTCTGGGTCCGGCGACCGACGGAGGTTATTATCTCCTTGGGCTTTGCAGAAAAACAAACGCACTTTTCGAAGACATGCAATGGAGCAGCGCCCGCGTATTTAAGGAAACCGAAGAACGCATGAGGGAAAACGATCTGCACCATGCTGTCATGAGGGAACTTACAGATATTGACGAGGAAAAAGATATAAGCGTAAAGGAAATAATGAAAAGGGACACGGAACTCGCGCGTAGACTAGAACGAGTTCTTTCGAAAAGCAAAAAAGACATCTAATGAAAAACTTAAAAAACTTCCGCAGACCGCTTCGGGTCCCGGAACAGTGGGTTCTGAGACACGTCGCCTTCGCAAGATCAAAAGAAACGCATATTCAGAAAAACAAAGAGGGAAAGCCAGCATGAATTCCGAAATCCTAGATGTGGGAATAATCGCTTCTTTTCTCGCCGGAGTAATCGCGTTTCTATCCCCGTGCGTTCTCCCGCTCATGCCGGGTTACCTTTCGGTGATAACACGTCTTTCATATGAAGATCTTTCAGACGGTCGGGACCTACCTAAATTCTCAAGGGTGATCTTACCCAGCGTCGTATTCATACTTGGATTCTCAACCGTCTTCGTTTCCCTGGGCGCATTCTCCTCCCAGCTCGGGGGCATGGTTTCCGGCAACAAAACCTTTTTACTCAGAATAGCCGGAATATTAATAATCATTTTCGGAATATTCGTAATGGAGCTCGTGAAGATTCCCTTTTTTGAGAAAGAACGAAAAATCTCCCTTTCACGGGAAAGGAGAAATCTCTTCGGAACCTATATTCTCGGTTTAGCGTTCGGGGTCGGCTGGACACCATGCGTAGGACCTATTCTCGGATCCATACTCCTTTACGCAAGTACAGTGGAAGGAACATTAAACGCGGTTGGTCTGCTTGCGGTTTATTCACTAGGGATCGGTATACCCTTTATATTAGTCGGTCTCGCGTTTAACAGCGCTATGAGATCTTTTAGGAACGTCAGGAAATATTATCCATATTACAAGTACGCGATAGGCTCCGGGCTGATAATAATAGGAATAATGATGTTTTCAAACGAAATTTACTACTTAAATATCTACGGTCAGAAAATATTTGACGCGATGGGAATAGATTTCTGGAAAAAGTTTTAGTCCAAAAGCAAAAACAACTACGATAAATTTCCGCCGAGGGAACAACTCCGGGGAATTACTCAGATCACATGCTCATCTACCAGAGCAACGCCCTTAAGCCGTGACAGCTTTCGGTCTAACGTATACAGTGACCGTGTCCCCGCTCTTCTGGCAGCGGCCATAATCATCAGATCAGAAAACCCTGCTTCGCCCCTACGGTACAGAAACGCCGCCCAAACAACTTCATCAGACACCTCTACAACCAGATCTTCGCTCGCAGCGAGCTCTTCCAGTATTCTCGCAACTTGGTCGCGGGAATAACCATAGGACCGTTCAAGCACCCAAACAAGTTCAACTATCACCTCCCGACACATATAACCGGGGCACTCAACTGTGAGTGATTCCAAGAGCACCCGTGCCACTTCGAACTGTTTGACATCATCACGTACCAGATAACGGACCAGAACATTCGTATCAAGTGCAATCATTCTTCACACGCCCCATCTGCGACAGCACGCTCCATTTCCTCAAGCGTGACCGCTGGACCATCGTGCCGCAACGCACCACACAGTCGGGTAACACTCCGCACAGGCATAATACGCACTCCGCCATCAGTAATGATATAACGCACCTTGTCTCCGGCCCGCAGCCCAAGGAATTCACGAACAGATTTCGGCAGGGTCGTCTGTCCTTTTTTCGTTACAGAAGACTCGATCATAACATTCCTCCTGTCGCATTGTAATATACAAGTTAACCTTGAAATAATCAAGAAAAAAAGTATTCTGGCTATTATGCATTACTTTTATTTTAAAAGCATTACATTTTCCAATACAGATAGGATCAAGTTTTCCCAAGAAATACCTGAGAAGGAAACTATTATTGATAGCTTGGGTAACACCTCATTGTTTTTAAGGGCAGCCTGGCGGAACAATATCCACATATTGCCTTCTGTACAAACTGTCACAGTTGTTTCGGACCCGCGTTACGCAGCCAGAGGAAAAACAGTTAAAGCCCGAGAGTCGCATACATCTCGGATTATGCATCTCCGTAGCTCAGGATTCCGTAGCTGTACACACCGACAAGAGCGGCAATGGAAGCTGCGTCCTCCGGGGCAACCCGTTTTCCGACTTCAAGCAGTCCCATTGATTCCTGTACCTCCATGCCGTGGCGCTTTTCAAAAACGCTGAGGTCATCAAACCCGGTCACCCAAGTCACATTGAAAGTCTCTTGAAACATATCAGTCGCCCTAATCACGTCAGGGTGTTCACAGGTCTTGTCAATGACGCTCAATGAATAGTAGTCAAAAGCGATTTTGAATGATGGAATTCCAGAACACAGACTGTCAAAGAAACTGTGGATCAGTTCAAGAGGAAGATACATGCTGTTTCCTTCCCAAAGAAAAAGCATCGGAGAGTTGATGTCAAAACCCGCCTTGATGAGTTCTTCCGGCAGGTCCGCTTCAAGATAGTTGCATGGTATGCTTGCGCAGGGCGTAACGCCGTGGCTTTCAAGAATCTTGTGTTTGAACTCCAGAAGGGCTGGCTGATCAATGTCGCAGAAACGCACTCCCTCGGTCTGAAAGACCAAGGAACGCATGTCAAACCCGCAGCCGAGTATGACAATCTGCTTCATGCCAGCTTCAATCTCGCGTCTTGTGATTTCATCCAGTATGCAGAAGCGGTAACGGAGAATTTCAACCGATTCCGGAAGAATCTTCGTCACCCGGCTGACCTTTTCCCTGATCTCGTCCGTAACAAACCAATGGGCGTACGGGTCGTTGAGCACACGGTGTTCACGGTTTCTTTCCATTTCCCTGAAACAGGCTACGGCAAACGCGGTTGTTCCAACTTCATTTATGTCCGACATGGCAGATCCATATAAAATTAGGAAATTATATAGGAAAGTTGACAGACTTTCACTCCCACCTCTCTCTTCTGATCAAAGCATAGTGTAGATTACCCCCTAAAACTTAGGGGTAATACGGTGAATCTCGTTGTGCACCTCCTTGTACCTGATTAATACACTAAAGAAATACACTTAAGCAGTTGTCTAAAATTCGGGGTCCACTTCTGTTCTGATTGGGGCGAGGAATTCGAAGTTCTGGTGCTTGACTCAAACAAAACCATGAAATGTGTGAGTTGCGACTCGGAAAACATCGGAAAGCAGTTTTCGACTTTCGGCCTTGGCAGCAGCAACGGAAGCTTCGGAGTTTCCGAAAGTGAAGATTCTGGATGTTGCTCGCAATCGTCCTGCTCTTGTTGCTGCTGATTTCCCAACACAATTGCACAAAATTTATCTCTGTATATAATTAGTTCTTCTTTTTAAAACGCCCGGTGGAGGATCGGTTACAAATGTGCGATAGCGAAAAAGATATGAAGAAAGCCGCCCTTGAATATCATAGAAGCGGAAGAAAAGGAAAACTTGAAGTAGTACCCTCAAAACCTTGCAATACAGCTTGGGAACTTTCTTTAGCTTACTCTCCAGGAGTGGCCGAGCCTTGCAGGGAGATATACAAAGATCCAGATCTGGCTTATGAATACACCAACAGAGGGAATCTGGTCGCGGTAGTTTCAAACGGTACCGCCATACTAGGACTTGGAAATCTGGGCGCCCTAGCGGGAAAACCCGTAATGGAAGGAAAGGGTGTGCTCTTCAAGAAGTTCGCGGATGTCGACGCCTATGACATTGAAATAGACACCGAGGATCCAGACGAATTCATTAAGACCGTAAAATATCTTGAGCCCACTTTTGGCGGCATAAACCTCGAAGATATAAAAGCCCCGGAATGTTTCTACATCGAAGACAAACTGAAAGAAGAGATGGACATACCTGTCTTTCACGACGACCAGCACGGAACCGCGATAATATCGGGCGCGGGACTCCTTAACGCCTGTGAGATTACCGGGAAAAAGATGAGCGAACTTAAAATGGCGTTTAACGGCGCCGGGGCGTCCGCGATCGCGTGCGCCGAGTTCTTCATAGCGCTTGGGGCGAAAAGGGAAAACATAATAATGTGCGACAGCAGGGGTGTAATTTACAAGGGAAGAAACGCGGGGCTTAATCCCCAGAAAGAAAGGTTTCTTGTTGAAACGGACAAGAGAACCATAGGGGACGCCTTGGTCGGAGCCGATGTATTCGTAGGACTTTCAAACGGCGGAGCCATTAACAAGGACAACGTAAAGAGCATGGCAAAGAATCCGATAATCTTCGCCATGGCAAATCCCGACCCCGAGATACTTCCCGTCGACGCCAAGGAAGCCCGAAGCGACGTAATAACGGCTACGGGTCGATCCGACTTCGCAAACCAGGTGAATAATGTTCTGGGATTCCCCTTTATTTTCAGGGGAGCGCTTGATGTAAGGGCGACAAAAATAAACGACGAGATGAAAGTTGCGGCGGCGTATTCCCTTGCAGCGCTTGCAAAAGAACCCGTACCGGAAAAAGTCGCTGAAGCCTATGGAAACGAGAAGTTTGAGTTCGGTCCGGATTACATAGTTCCCAAACCCTTTGATCCCAGGGTTTTGGTATGGGAATCAACCGCGGTTGCGCAAGCCGCGATGGAAACCGGCGTTTCCAGAATCAAGATCGATATCGATTCTTACAAGCAGTCCTTGGAAAACAAGATAAAAGATCTTCTCTAAGAAGAGAAACTGACTTTTTGCGAGATTACCTCAACCTGTCGGTCGCTTATCTTCGGCATTGCGAACACCAGAGTTCCGACCTCTACCTGATCCATTGATAAAAGCGGTCATATTTGACATGGATGGAGTCATAATAGACAGCGAACCCCTGTGGGAGAAAAGCGAGTCTATTATGCTTAAGCGAAAGGGGTTTTCAGGCAACAACAGTTATAGGAAGGAATACAGAAAGAAAATCATGGGGCTTAACCAGAAAGACTCTGTGAGACTTCTCAAAGAAACTTTCGGCCTTGATGAATCCCCCGATGAAATTCTCCGTACCCGTCTTGAAATCCTTCTTGAACTTTACGCAAAGGAGCTCCGGCTTGTTGACGGAATTCCTGAAATCCTCAAAATCCTAGACAGTGAGAAGCACATAAAAACGGCTATCGCTTCAGGCTCCCCGATGAAAGTAATAGAGTTCGTTCTCAGGAAATTTTCCCTTGAGGACACTTTCAGAATAAAAGTTTCCGGGGACTGCGTGGAAAAAGGAAAACCTCACCCCGATATATATCTTGAGGCCGCAAGACGTCTCGGTGTTAACCCCGGAGAATGTGTTGCGATTGAAGATTCCATAAACGGTATAGTGTCGGCCAAAGAGGCCGGCATGCGTTGCATTGCGGTGCCAGATCCAAGAATAGCCACCGAAGATTACCCTCAGGCTGACATTTTCAGAAAAAGCGTTTCGGAAATCCGCCTTGAAGACATAAAAAACTTCTAATAAGGCTAAAGAGGTCTCGGACCGGGAGCCATGAATTCCGGACCTATGGGATTCGGGACGAAAGTATCGAGTATCGCGTCTATTTCATTCATTGAATCACCGTCTATCGTCCACCCTGCAGTGCCTGCAATGTCATCGAGCTGCCCCGGGCGCCTGGCTCCCCAGAGCGCGATACCGTTTCCGCACTTGTCAAGAATCCACCTGACGGAAAGTTCAAGCACATTTTTTCCGAAACGTTGAGAGGCAAGTTCCCCCAGTTTTTCAACCGCGCTGAGATAATTATAATAGACTGGTTTTTGAAACTTGGGATCAAAATTTCTTATGTCATCTCCAGGAAACTCTGAGTCCGCCTTTAGCTTCCCGCCCAGAAGCCCTCTGCACAAAGCCCCGTAGAGAAGCATGCTAACCCCCTGCTCCTCGCACCAGGGGAGCACGTCTTCCTCAATTCCTCTCTCGAAAAGATTGTAAGGAGGCTGATTCGAGTTAAGCGGGCACACGGAACGGAAAGTCTCCATTTGCTCAACCGAATAGTTGCTTACTCCAACAGCCCTTATCTTTCCGCTTTCAAGAAGTTCCGCCATGGCTCCCGCGGTTTCTTCAACAGGGGCAAGAGGGTCTGGCCAGTGAATCTGATAAATATCTATCCAGTCGGTGCGCAGTCTTCTAAGGGAATCGTCAACTTCCTTGTGTATTCTCTCCGGGAGGGAATTTCTGAATATGCCTCCCCTTTCCCACTCAAGCCCTACTTTCGTCGCGATTATCAGTTCATCCCTCATTCCACTCTGAGAAACTGCTTCTCCAACAATCTCTTCTGAAAGACCGAAGCCGTAAATCGGAGCGGTGTCAATCAGGTTCACCCCGTTATCAAACGCCTTGTATATCGTCCTCACGCACTCTTTCCTGTCACTTCCTCCCCAGAGCCATCCTCCCATCGCCCAAGTCCCAAGACCTATTCTCGACGAATTGATTTCCGTACCTGCAATTTTTACAAACTCCATTATCTCTCCATCCCGTTTCTTATTGTTTCAGAAGGTGGGTTTTACATCTCGCGGGTTGCTTCCACCAGCGAAAAAAGAAGGTCTCTTGCTTCGACGGTCGACCGGACCCTGTATTTGGCTTTTGACGGCCCGAAACCTACCTTTATGGAATAAGCCTCTTCTGGGAGCTCCTCAAAAATGTCCTCATCCGTCCAGTCGTCTCCTATTGATATGATAAGGTCCCATTTTTTTGCCCTGAGCCACTGAGCAGCAGCCTTTCCTTTGTTTATGAAGGAACCTTTAATCTCCACAACCTTGTTTCCCTCGAGCACACCGATCTCAAGATTCGCCGTTATGTGTGAGAGCATATCCTTAAGCTCCCCTACCCTCACGATTGAGAGCGCCGGATCCACCTTTCTGTAGTGCCAAGCCAGGGAAAAATTTTTCTCCTCGATAAGAGACCCGGGAGTCCTGTCGACAAACACTTCCAGTATGGGCCTTATTTCGTCCTTCCATCCCTCCGGAGCAATATCGGACATCCTCCACTTTCCGCGTCTTACCCAGAGACCGTGTTCTGCCGCAAGACCGTTTGTCACGCCTCCAAGCCATCTGGCAAGAGTTTTTCTGTCCCTGCCGCTTATGATGACAAGCTCATTTCTTTCTCTCGCAGAAAGAACCCCAAGTGCGGAATAAAGCTCCGGGTCAGGCTTTGAATCCTGTGGATTATTCTTGAAAGATACAAGAGAACCATCGTAATCAAGCAGAAAAAGACACCTCTTGCTCACCCTGTATTTTTCAACCAGTTCACTTATCATTTCCGGGCTCAGCCTGCGTGCAAACATCTTAAGCTGTCTTTCTTTTGTTTCGTCAAGCCTCTCCATGAAGTCCGCCGTCCATGTCCTGATATCGTATCTGCTGAGGCGCCTCTGCATCGTCTTCATCCGGCTTTTCTGCTCCGTTTTGGTCATGCCAAGAGCAGTTTCCAGTGCCCGGGAAGTAGCTTCGAGGTCATTGGGGTTTATGATTATGGCCTCGCTCAGCTCCTGGGCAGTTCCGGCCATCTCACCGAGTATAAGCACGCCAGCTTTATTCTGTCTTGCGGCTACGTACTCCTTGGCAATCAGGTTCATGCCGTCGCGAAGTGGAGTAATGAAAAGAATGTCCGCAGTCAGGTAAAGGGAAATCAGGTCCTCGAAACCGAAAGACCTGTACATGTAGTGAATGGGGTTCCAGCCGATCGTTCCGTAGCGACCGTCTATCGCGCCGACCAGATTATCAACTTCGTTTTTCAGTATCTTGTAGTGAACCACTTCCGTTCTTGAAGGCACCGCGATAAGCAAAAGAACCACCTTACCCCTGATCTTAGGGTTGTTCTCAAGGAAAAGGTCAAAGGCCCTGAGTCTCTCCGGAATTCCCTTTGAGTAATCGAGGCGGTCTATGGATAGGATAATTTTCCGGTCAGTTCCCAGAAGATCTCTGAACTCGTCTTTTCTTTTCTGAATGCTTCGATTCTTCGCCGCGCAGGAGAATTTCTCATAATCTATTCCCATTGGAAAAGTATCGGTTCTTATCTCTCTTTCCCCTATGATAAAACGTCCGAGGGAGTGCTCGTGTCCAAGTATTCTCCTTACGCTTTCGGCAAAATGCCTTACGTAATCAAAAGTGTGAAAGCCTATCAGATCAGCCCCGGTAAGCCCCTGTATTATTTCACGGCACCATGGAATAAGTCTGAAAATCTCAGAAGACGGAAAAGGAATGTGCAGAAAGAAACCGATACTTGAATCAGGCAGCTGTTTTTTGACAAGGTCGGGAACGAGCATCAGATGATAATCATGAACCCAGATGTAATCCCCTTCACTGGCTACGTCGAGTATGGCGCTGGCGAATTTGCTGTTCACCCTGATATATGATTCCCAGAACTCTTTTTTATAAGTTCCGTATTGGATGAAATAATGGAAGATAGGCCATATCACCTCGTTACAGAAACCCTGGTAATAGTCCTTTACCTCTTCGGTGGTGAGGTTCACCGGATAGAAATTTTCTTCTCTGAGACGCCTTTCCACATCCGTAATCTGCTCCTGCGAGAGATTCCCGTAATCTATCCCCGGCCATCCTATCCAGTATTTTTCGTAATCCGTATCCAAGGAACTGAGGCCAGTAGCCACACCTCCCACGCTCGGTTCAAAAGAAAGCTTTCCGTTCTCTTCCCGTACAGTTGTCGGCAGCCTGTTGGATACAATTATAAGTTTTTTCATGAAAATCTATTATAATAAAAGGGTAGTTTCAGGAATGATAACCAAAACAGAATTTAAGGCTAGAAAAACCGGGGTCTTTGTATAGAAATGTCGAATGCGGTCTCAAGAATTCTCGCTGTCTCTCTTATAGCACTGCTTGCCTACACGCTCTGGAACGGGCTTTCAGAAAAGGAGAATATCGAGACTCCTTCCCAGCTTGTGGGAAACCCCGCACCGGAGTTCGTGCTGGAATCATTTAACGGCGAGGAAGTAAAACTTTCGGATTTTCGGGGAAAAACCCTGCTTGTGAATTTCTGGGCATCCTGGTGCCATCCCTGCAGAGAGGAAGCACCGATACTTGAGAAGATATACATGTCGCTTTCAGGCAAGCAGGTGGAATTCATAGGAATAAACATAATGGATGACAGGAAAAGCGCTGAGGAATACATAAAGTCTTTCGGAGGAACTTTCGTCAACATTCATGACCCGGAAAACAGGATACACCTAGATTACGGAGTCGGAGGGGTCCCGGAGACCTTCTTCGTAAATCCCGAGGGCATAATAACCGGCAAGCACAGGGGACCGCTTACGGAGAAAATGATCATGGGCTATATCGAGAACGCAACTCCGTACAACGGTCAGAACAGGGGGATTGAAACCCCGTGAACTCTTTTTTTCGAAAGGCCTTAAGCGTAGGGCTTTTTTTATCCTTAGCTCTTTTTCTTGCTTTCCCAGCGGAGGGGGACACCATTGAAGACCAAGTTGCCGAAATCTCAGGAGAACTCATGTGTCCGGTGTGCGAGGGACAGAGCGTCGCGGAGTCAAACGCCCAGCTTGCCCGGGATATGAGGGCTGTCATAAAGACAAAGCTGCTTGAAGGAGATACGAAAGAAGAAATAATGGATTACTTCGTTTCCAGTTATGGAGAAACGATTCTCGCATCCCCTCCACCTAAAGGATTCAGCGTCATATTATGGCTTCTGCCCGTACTCTCCGTACTTATCGGCGGGGCAATAATCCTGAGAACTATTCACTCATACAGGGTTGAGGAAAAGAAATAGCCGGAGAGGCGATCAGCCGAAAAACCTGCTACATGCCTCAAGTATCAGGCCATCTCCGTCTGCGGGATCAAACCATTTTATGCCATCATCCGCGCGAAGCCAGGTGGACTGTCTTTTGGAAAACCTTTTCGTATCCGTCTTTATGCTCTCCATCGCTGCTTTAAAATCAAGCCGACCGTCGAGAAATTCGTTGATCCGCTTGTAACCTATTGACTTCATAGGCTTTAAGTGCGGCCCGTACCCCATGGCTCTTATGGCTTTTACTTCTTCAACCCAGCCGCGGTCAATCATCGAATCAACCCTCGCGTCTATGGCGCGGCGGAGCTTCTCCCGCTCCCCGAGGAGGCCTATTTTAAGGGCGTTAAACCTTTGTTCGGAAAAACCGTGACGCCGCTGGTGATCCGACATCTTCTCATCCGTCACATGGTGGACTTCAAGCGCTCGTTCAATTCTCACGTAATCATTCGGATTTATCCGCCCGGCGGACACCGGGTCTATAGACTCAAGCTTTTTATGGAGCGACTCAACTCCTTCTGCGTCCCTCTCTAGCGCGAGGCGACTTCTGAACTCACTATCAACCTCAACACCTTCGAGAAGCCCGTAAAGAAGAGCCCTGACGTAAAGGAAAGTCCCCCCGACCACGACTATCTTCCTGCCGTCGGCAACAAGCCTCCTGACCTGGTCAAGGGCAAGTCTCATATAAGTGCCGGCGTTAAAATCCCGATCGGGGTCTATAACATCTATAAGGAAATGAGGAATTCCCCTTCTCTGCTTCTCGGTAGGTTTAGCGCTACCTATATCAAAATGCCTGTAGACCTGAACGGAATCGGCACTTATAACGCAAGCGCCTGTTCTGCCGGCTATTTCCAGCGCTATTTCGGTCTTGCCCGAAGCCGTCGGCCCTAAAACAACAACCAGCTTCGGTTTTTCCCGGGAAAGACTCAACTGTGCGGGTTAGTCGGAAACCCTGTAATCTTCTATGTTTTGGTCAAGCGCAGCCTTTCTGCTCAACCTCACCTTGCCGTCACGTGAAACTTCGAGGCACTTTACGAGGACTTCGTCTTTTTCGTTCAATATATCGGTTACTTTTTCGACCCTGCGGTTTTCAAGTTCGGAGATGTGCAGAAGCCCGTCTTTTCCCGGACCCAGTTCAACTATAGCTCCAAAATCCAGAATGCGCTTAACCACGCCGACGTAGAGCTTGCCGGCAACGACATCCTCAACAATTCTCTTTATATAATTCTCAGCTTTCTTGCAGGCTTCATAGTCGGGAGAGAAAATCTTCACCAGACCGTCATCCTGTATATCTATCTGCGCTCCGGTATCCTCGACTATCTTCTTTATTGTCTTGCCGCCGGAACCTATCACAACCTTAACCTTATCCGGCTTGACCTGGATTGTAAGAATTCTCGGCGCGTAGTCGGAAAGTTCCTCTCTGGATCCGCTGATTGTCTCGTCCATTTTTCCGAGAATATGCATCCTGCCGTCTCTTGCCTGGGCAAGCGCGGTTGTCAGAATCGCTTCGGTTATGCCGGTTATCTTGATATCCATCTGCAGGGCGGTGATACCGCTTGCGGTGCCCGCCACTTTAAAATCCATGTCTCCAATATGATCCTCATCACCCAGAATATCGGAGAGAATGACGAAATTGTCCCCCTCCTTTATAAGTCCCATCGCTATGCCGGCCACAGAAGCACTTATAGGTACTCCCGCATCCATAAGAGACATTGAAGAACCGCACACAGTCGCCATTGAAGAGGAACCGTTTGACTCAAGGATTTCTGAAACGATCCTGATGGTGTAGGGAAAGTCTTCTTTCCCCGGCAAAACGGGTTTTATCGCCCTTGCGGCAAGCACACCATGTCCTATCTCTCTTCTGCCTGGGCCCAGCCGGTAGCTCGTCTCTCCGACGGAGTAGGGAGGAAAGTTGTAATGCAGCATGAAACTTCTTGTCTGGTCGCCTTCAAGCGCGTCTATTCTCTGCTCGTCGTATGAACTTCCCAAAGTCGTGACAACTATGGCTTGGGTTTCCCCGCGGGTAAAAAGCGCTGAACCGTGGGTTCTCTCAAGAAGACCAACTTCACCCCATATGGGCCTTACCGTCGTGTAGTCCCTTCCGTCTGGTCTCGTACCCTCCACTATCTTGCGCCTCACCGAGTCTTTGATCAACCCATCAAAGGCCTTGTCAATTTTGGATTTGTCTTCCGGGCGGCTCTCAATCAGCTTTTTTACGGTGTCTTCATGAACCTTTTTTATAAGCTCCTTTCTGCCGTCCTTTGAATCGGCGACTATACCCTGCTCAAGAAGAGGAAGTGCAGATGAACTAACTTCGCTTTCAAGCGCATCATCCGTTTCGACCTCGGGGATCTGTCTTTTTTCCTTCCCGAGTCCTTCAACAAAGCGGTTCTCAAAAGAAATGATTTCCTTGATCCCGTCATGAGCAAACATAAGGGCTTCAACCACCTCCGCCTCGCTTACTTCCCTAGCGCCGCCTTCAACCATCACGACGGCTTCTTCTGTACCCGCGACGGTTATCTCCATAGTGCTGGTTTCCAGCTGCTCGGGAGTGGGATTTACAACAAGCTTGCCGTCGACTTTTCCAACGGTGAGAGCCGCTATGGGCCCGGCAAACGGGATATCTGAAATCATAATCGCCGCTGAAGACGCTATTACCGACAGAACGTCCGTAGCGTTTTCACCGTCAGCGGAAAGAACTGTCACTATGACTTGGGTTTGGTAACAAAAGCCCTTAGGTATAAGCGGCCTTACGGGCCTGTCAATAAGCCTTGACGTAAGAATTTCTTTTTCGCTTGGGCGCCCTTCTCTTTTAAAAAAACCTCCAGGAATTTTCCCGGCCGCAAAAGACTTTTCCTGATAGTTAACCGTAAGCGGCAGAAAATCTTCTTCTATTTTTTCTTCCGAAGCAACAACCGTGGCAAGCACCGTAGTTCCTCCGCAGGAAGCAAACACTGCCCCGCCTGCCTGCTTGGCAAGTCTTCCAGTTTCAAGGCGCAGTTTGGTTCCGAACAGCTCCGCTTCCATCTCTCTTATTTGTTCAGTCAATTCATTTCCTCCAGAATATTACTTCCTCATTTTCTTAGCCCAAGGGTCTTGATCAGGTCGCCGTACTCCTGCGGTCTTACCCTCTTTACGTAATTGAGCAGCTTTCTTCTCTTTGCAACCATGGAAACCAGTCCTTTTCTTGAATGGTTATCCTTGGGCGCTCTTTTCACATGCTCGGACAGTTCCTGTATCTTTCCGCTCAGAATCCCTACCTGAACCTCGGGCGAACCCACATCACTCTCATGTTTTTGAAACTGGCTTATGATTCGTGTCTTTTCTTCTTTTTGCAAAGACATAAGTCTCTTCCTCCTAGACCCTTACCTAATCAGTTAAATACTCTTAAATGCCGAAACACTATATCCTTATCTCCCATATACTCAAATTCATCGGAATCAGCTTTTGCTTCACAGATGGAAAGAATCGTTTTCCGGCAAAAAAGGGTAACTATATCACTGTTTTTGAATTCGGGCAATTCCACATCCAAAAGAGATTCCCGGCAAAGAGGGATTCCGTTACGCACACTCTCGCACAAACTCCCTTCCAGATGAACCCTCGGATAGCCCGCGAGAACCTCCTCCAAGGGAAGAATATTGTAATTCCCGGATTCCACATCCGAAAGACTGCTCGCATCGCTCAGCGTGAAGGGTCCGCTTCTGAGTCTTCTAAGTTCGGAAAGATGAGCTCCGCAGCCAAGCTTTCTCCCGGCGTCCGAAGCAATTACCCTGACGTAGGTTCCTCGAGAACATTTCACGTAAAAAATCGCTTTCGGGTAAGAGAAGTCAAGAAGTCTTATTTCTTCTATCGTAACCCTCTTCGGTTTCCTTTCAACCTCCTTTCCGGCTCTTGCAAGGGAGTAGAGTTTAGTACCTGAAACTTTCGCGGCAGAAAACATCGGGGGAATCTGCATTATCTCTCCCGCAAACCCTTCAATGACTTCCTCCACATCCTCCCTGCCGATATGTCCCGCGTCCACCCGTCCGATGACCGTACCGGTATCGTCCATGGTATCGGTTGATACGCCCAAGGTCATCTCAGCCTCGTATTCCTTTATATCGTCTCTGAGGTAAGGAATGGCTTTTGTCGCCTGGTTAAAGCACACGGGAAGAACTCCCGTAGCAAACGGATCCAAGGTTCCCGTATGACCCGCCTTTTTTGCTCCCACGGCTTTTTTCACCCTGTTGAGCGCCTGAGCGGATGTATAACCCTTAGGTTTATCGAGAATCATAACTCCGTCCATTACACCACTTCCTGAATCGAACTGAGAAGTTTCCGCTTGACGGTAGCAAGCGGAGCGGAAATCACGCAGCCGGCGGCCCTGCGATGCCCTCCCCCACCGTAACGTCCGGCAATCTGCGCCACGTCCACGTACTCTTTGGACCTGAGGCTCACTTTCCAACCGATGGCGGATTCCTGTCTCAGGAAAACTGCTACCTCAATCCCTTCAATTGACCTCGCCATGCTCACAAGACCCTCGGTATGTTCTTTTTCGGTACCTGTCTGTTCGAACATTTCGCTTGATACGTGAAGAAAAGCGATTTTCCCGGTCACCTCAAGGGTGTTCATTGCCAAGGTTCTGAGCATAACCTTTCTAAGAGGTTCATTATCATAAATAAATCTGGAGATCCTCCCCGGGTCAGCTCCACAGTCGACCAGTTCAGCCGCGATTGTGAATGTCTCTGAAGAAGTGTTTGAATACCGGAAAGAACCCGTGTCCCCGACTATCGTGGAAAAAAGACATTCCGCAACGTCCGGGCTTATGGGAATCCCCATGCGTTTTATCATCCTGTAGAGAAGAACTCCCGTAGAAGACGCGTCTTCATCTATAATGCAGTGCTCAGAGCTTGCGCTGTTAGTCGCGTGGTGATCGATAAATGCAAGCGTGAAATCTTTTTTCAAGATTAGACTCTCAAATTCTTTTCCGGGTCGCGAAATATCAGCGCAGTCAAGAAGCATTACGACATCTATGTCATCTGTAACGCAATCAAGGGAATCGGCAACACCGGAGGACTCAGGGAGAAATCGCAAGTACTCCGGAACCCCGCCTGTATTGTACATAGTTACATCCTTTCCCAACCCGCGAAGAACCAGAGCCATAGCTATGGTTGAACCCAGAGCGTCGCAATCCGGATTTTCGTGGGAAACGATAAGGAAGCTCTGGTTTGCCCCTATGAGGTCAAGGATGTTGTTGAGGTTATTCATCCGACACTTTCCTTATTAATTCGTCAATTCTCGCCCGCTTTTCCACAAGACCGTCATACTCAAATTCTATATTCGGGATTTTTTTTATCCTTAATCTCTTTAAAAGGGCGCTTCTTATATAACCAGTAGCGTTTCTTAATCCCTCAAGCATTTCCGTGGTATCTGAATTCTCATCAAAAGAGGTGAAAAAGATCTTCGCGTAGCCCATGTCGTCTGTCACCTTCGCGGCCGTTATACTTACCGACGAGACCCTCGGGTCCTTGATCTTACCGCGTACCAGCATTTCAGATATTTCCTTTATGAGAAGATCGGATATCCTTGCGGATCTTTTGTAAGTGTGAGCCATTTTCGGTCGCTTAGAAATGGAGGATCTCCATCTCTTTTTCACCCATGCGGAAACTTCCGGTGCTCTCGATATAGGAAGTTACCTTGTCCAGAACGGAATTTACCAGGGAAACATCGTTGGAAACATATCCAAGCCCTAAGGTAGCCTTGTTTTTTAGGTCCAGGGAATCGACTTCCGTCAGAGAAATGCTCGGGAATTTTGACCTTGCTCTTTCCACAAGGCTTTTGATCAGGCGTCTTTTATCTTTCAAAGACCTGTTGCCCGACATGTAGAGTTCAAATCTCGCTATGCCCACAACCATTTAAAATCCGGATATCAAAGCTCCTGCTTTATCTCCTCAAACTTATAGAGTTCAAAGACGTCTCCCTGCTTCACGTCGTTGAAATTCTCTATCGTTATACCGCATTCGTAGCCTGAAGGAACTTCTTTTACGTCTTCCTTGAAACGCCGAAGAGAACTTACCTTGCCGTTAAAAACAACCGCGCCGTCCCGAACTACCCTGATGTTGTTGTCCCTGCTTACCTTGCCGTCAGAAACCATGCATCCCGCGATAGTTCCTATCCTTGAAACGTGGAAAAGCTCCCTGACATCCATGTGGGCCACCACGACTTCCCTGCGAATGGGTTCAAGAAGGCCTTCCATGGCGCTTTTTATCCGGCTTACCACGTCGTAAATTATTAAATGAAGTTCAAGAGAAACCCTTTCCTTCTCAGAAATCCTAAGCGCGTTTGCATCCGGCCTGACGTTAAACCCTATCACCACCGCGTTTGACGCGCTCGCCAGAACCACGTCCGTTTCGTTTATTCCCCCCGCTCCTGAGTGAACGATCTTTACCCTGCACTTTTCGGTAGAGAGTTTTTCCAAAGAGTCTCTGAGCGCCTCGACCGATCCCTGGGTATCAGCCTTTATGATGAGCAGAAGCTCCTTGGCTTCTTCGCTTTCAATGGAGCTGAAAAGATCTTCGAGCGAAAGTTTCGGAGCGGCGGTTACCTTGTTGGACCTGATCTTATCCTGGCGGTGAGACGTTACATCCCTGGCCGTCTTTTCATCCTTTACGACATGGAATCTCTCCCCGGCTTCGGCAACTCCCGAAAGACCCATTATCTTAACAGGCAGGGAAGGACCGACGCTTTTTACCGCTTTGCCCTTGTCGTCGGTAAGGGCTCTTATTTTCCCGCTGTAAATTCCGGATACGATGCAATCTCCAATCCGAAGAGTCCCTTCCTTTACAATAACCGTGGAAACGGCTCCTCTGCCCTTGTCAAGCTCCGCTTCCACAACCACGCCGTTTGCCCTCTTATCGGGCGACGCGCTGAGTTCAAGTATATCGGCTTGGAGCAGGACTAGTTCAAGCAGTTCGCTTATACCTTTTTTCTTTTTCGCGGAAACCTCGGCAAAAAGCGTGTCCCCTCCCCACTGTTCCGATATGAGACCTATTTCGGAAAGTTCTCTCCTGATTTTCTCGATATCCGCGCCTTCCTTGTCCACTTTGTTTATAGCTACTATGATTGGAACTCCAGCCGCTTTAGCATGATTAACCGCTTCAACCGTCTGGGGCATTACTCCATCATCCGCCGCCACAACCAGAATGACTATATCTGTTATGCTTGCACCGCGAGCCCTCATAGAAGTAAACGCCTCATGTCCCGGCGTGTCCACGAAGACTATGGTCGAATCCTTTATCTTTACCGCGTAGGCGCCGATGTGCTGTGTTATTCCGCCGGCCTCTCCCGCAACAACATCGGTCTTCCTTATAGAGTCAAGAAGAGTAGTCTTGCCGTGATCAACATGTCCCATGACCGTAACGACGGGTGGACGAGACGCTTTCTCCTCATCCTGTGACTCATCCTGATCAAAAAGCAGGTCCTCTTCGACAAATCTTTCAATGATTACGTTAAAACCGAATTCATCGGCGACAAGTTCAGCTGTCTCACTGTCTATTGACTGATTGATCGTGGCACCCGTACCCATGGTTATGAGTTTCTTGGCGACTTCCGACGCTTTTACACTCATCATCTTCGCAAGATCGGAAACCACTACCGTTTCGCCGACCTTGATGTTCTTTTTCGAAGTATGGGCAGGGGAAGCGGAAAGAGTTCGTGCGTCCTGACCATCGGCCGGGTAAGCCCCCCTGTTTCTTCCGGCTCCGTCAAAGCTCTGCCTCAGCTTGGGTTTTTTGTTCTGTACTACGTATTCTTTCCTGCTAGGAACCTTGGTTCGAAACGCTCTTTTGAGCTGGTCCAAGGTCTCTTCATCGTGTACTTCCTCTTTCAGTGGCTTGCTTTTTCTTGCTTTTTTCTTCGGCTTTGGCTTGTCCTTATCCTCCGCTCCCTCGATGACCTTTTCAGGTTCGGGGGGCGTTTCGAGCTTCGCCTCAATATCATCTTTCTGCGGAATTTCGACCTCAGCTTCGGACGGCGGCGCGACTTCAAGCGCCTCTTCTGGTACCGCTTCGCTCCCGGCGCCTGGAGCTTGGAGTGCTTCTGCTTCCGCGGGCTCGGATGAGACAGTAATTTCGGGCTGTGTCTCGACTTCCGCAGGCTCCTCGGGCTCCGGTACTACGATCTTCTTCCTTCTTCTGATGACTCTCGAGCCGCTTCTTCTTTCAACCAAGTCTTGGCCCGTCTCGGATTTGAAAACCTTTATGGTTTCTTTCTCCTCTTCCACCGTTTTTGAAGAAACGTCTTCGGGGCCGGGAATAAACGTCTTTTTTATTCTCTCGGCATCTATCTCTGAAACTGCGTTTTGATGACTTACAACTTTCATTCCAAGCTTCACGCTCCGTGCTATTACTTCCTGGCTGTTTACTCCCAATTCCTTGGCTATCTGATGTATTCTGATTTTAGGCATATTCCAAAAAAGTTCGTTTTCCAAGTAGGACGGTGGTTTTCCCTAACTGTCCTTTCCCAAGGCTTCTACCTCTCCGTCAGTCGGCGATGATGGTTGAACCTCTTCTCCGTCCGAAGCCGTTTCGGTCTCGCTCTCAACAGGTATCTCCTCAAGCTTCTGCACAAGAGCCATGCGGGCCGCTTTCTGGAGCGTGGAAACCTCGTCCTCATTGAGACTTCCAATCTTCATAAGTACATCCGGCTCGCAAAAAGCTATGTGTTCGAGAGAGTAAAACCCGTCATTATAAAGCAGGCTTGCCGTAACCTCGCTTACAGAGGGCAAACTCGTAAGAAGGGAAAGTACTTCCTGCTGTTCATGTTTAACTCTGGACTCAGTTTTTATGTCTATTTTCCATTCGGTGAGTTGCGATGCCAACCTTACATTCTGTCCTTTCCTTCCAATGGCAAGAGAAAGCTGGTCATCGTCAACTATAACTTCCATAGAGCGGCTGTTCTCATCAATGATAACTTTGTTCACGACAGCCGGAGAAAGGGCGCTGCAGACGTAACGGGCTGAATCTTCTGACCAGGGAACTATATCCACTTTCTCACCCTTAAGCTCCTGTATGATGCTCTGCACCCTGGAACCTCTCATGCCCACGCAGGCGCCAACCGCGTCTACATCCGAATCCTTTGACACTACCGCTATCTTTGTTCTTCCGCCGGGGTCTCTTGAGATAGCTTTTATCTCCACTATGCTCTCCGATATTTCGGGAACTTCCGCTTCAAAAAGCCTCATTACGAAACTCACGTGGGCTCTTGACAAGATAAGCCTCGGTTCCCCGCGGGGCGATTCCCTTATGTCGAGAAGCACCGCCCGTATTCTTTCTTTCATCTTGTAGTACTCTCTTGGGACCTGCTGTTCCGGGGGCAGGACGGCTTCAACCCTTCCCAGATCGACTATTATGTGTCGTCTGTCAACCCTTCTTACTATGCCGCCGATTATGGTTCCCTTTCTGCCGATAAACTCCTCGTATATAACCTTGCCTTCAGCCTCTTTGAGTTTCTGAAGAACCTTCTGCTTGGCATTGTGAATGGCGATTCTCGTATATTCGGGACTTATCTTGACGCCTATCATGTCGCCAAGTTCAGTTTCGGGATCAAGTTCGGACGCTTCCGCAAGGGAGATCTGAACTTCGGGGTCAGCTACGGTTTCCACGACCTCCTTGTACTCGAAAAGCTCCACTTCTCCCTCTTCGGGATTATAGTAAACGTCAAGTTCCTTGTCCTGGTTCTTTGACTTGAGAAGCTTCTCGGCAGCGGACAGAACCGCTTCCTCGACCGCACTTATTATGCGTTCTCTGTCAATGCCCTTGTCCTTCCCTACGGAATCTATGACCCTTGTCAGTTCCGTAATCATTTTCTCGCTCCTTTCCCAAAATCAATTTCCAAGTTCGCCCGGCTGACGGAACCGAAAGGCACGCTGTAGGGGCGGCCATCGACTTCCACCAGAATCATTTCTCCCCTCATTCCGAGGAGCGTCCCGGAGAAAACCCTTCTGTCCTCGATCGGGTCGGTGGTCTTTATCTTCACTTTTCTTCCCTTGAACCTCTCGTAGTCGCTTTGGGTGTTAAGCGGTCTTCTGAGTCCGGGAGAAGAGACCTCAAGCGCGTACGAATGCGGTATTATGTCATAGGCATCCAAAACGACGCCAAGTTCCCTGCTTACGTTCGCGCAGTCATCAACTGTAACCCCGCCCTCTTTATCAAGATATATCCTCAAAACCCTGCCTCCGCTTTCCCTCAGATACTTTATATCAACGAGCTCGCAGGAATTCTCCTCCACAATCGGGTGAAGAACCTCTAGAACCGCCTTCTCAAGCTCACCGTAAGCTTCCTGCAAAAGAATCTCTCCGTCTCTTTTATACCCTTCAATAAAAAAGAGCGGGCAAAGACCCACTCTTTCCAAAAACGTTCTAATTCTACATAAAACAAAAAAATCAGCAAGAAAATACCCGATTGCCACGCGATGTCTTCTGCGTATTTGAGTTCCGGCTCCTGCAGTTTTTTATCCTGTTTCTGAATTCGGCGGCCTTTTCGAATTCAGGTTTTTTCGCGGCGGACTTCATCTCCCTTGAAAACTTGGCTGTAGCCCCCGGAATCTTGTTCGAAACAATGTCAAGGAAATCTTCTTGCTCAGTCCCGAAAATTTTCAGGCGATCAGCCTCGTATATGAAACCCTGTACATCAATAATCATGTTTCGACAATCATGTTTCGACACTTTTTGAGACTATGGTTGTTTTTCGAAGTTTCCGCAGTTATTTTAACCCGATAAATTTAAGAACGAACGGTTGCTGCTTTCGATATTGCAGCACCAGATGGAGGTTTTGTACTTGACAAATACGATCATGACTAAAAATTGTGCTTCCGGTTCCACCCCCCACCCTGTATCCCTTACGCATATTGAGCAGGTCAGGGATTGTTCAAGCGATTTCCGGCTTGCGATTTCTTTTCTCAAGCGTTTTTTTTCCATATTGCCAGTCCGCAGCCATACTGTCCTCATCGTGCTGCTGCTTGGGGTTGCCGCCTTCTCCTCAATCCCCCAGTCAGCCGCCGGGGTCCAGATGATCGTGTCAAAGTCTTCCGTGGATACGAGAGAGGGCTTTAAGCCCACCCTTGACGTCGAACTGAGTGAGGAGCCCTCGGCGGATGTTGTCGTGACTGCGACGAGCGGAGACATCGATAAGCTAACAGTCTCGCCAGCATCGTTAACCATCAAACCCGGTCAACACCCCGAGGGTGAAGATAATGACCCTCTACGTACAGGTATTTGTTATTTTAGTCCTCCTCCTCCTCCTCCTAATTGCCCTCCTGACGACCCTGCTTGCAAGGCGGATCATTCTTGTTATTTTGAGATTACACTGCGGCAGGACCCGGATTCTGACGACAATACGATAACAATTACTCTGAGCGCCATGGAGGATATGAGCTCCCTGGAGTTGGATAACAAGACAGTCACCGTGTCTGTGCTCGACGACGACGGTGATCTGATGCTGGAACTGCCTCAGGACCCGGTTATGGTGACGGAAGGCTCAACGGCCGACTTCAACGTCTACCCGGATTTTCAGCCACCCAGAGGGAAGGAAATTACCGTGATTGTGTCGAGCCCAGACACCGATGCGGTAACAGTCATGCCCACATCGTTCACCTTTACGCACGGCAACTTCTTCGAACGGCACACAGTGACAGTTAGAGGGAAACAGGATGACAACACAGACGACGAGAGGGTGACGCTTACGCTGGGCGATAGCGATATGGGGGTGACCGCCGGGACGGTCATCGTAGAGGTTGACGACGATGACTTGGGACTGATCCTGTCGCAGACCCCGGTAACGGTGACGGAAGGAGAAGAGGTCGACTTCGACGTCGAACTGAATTTTGAGCCTCCGGGGGATGTTGCCGTGGATGTGGTGAGCGAAGACACCGGGGCGGTAACAGTCATGCCAGAATCGCTCGAGTTCACGCCCGATAACTGGAACACACAGCAGCTGGTGACAGTTATGGGGATACAGGATCCCGACGCAAACGACGAGACGGTGATGCTTAGGCTGAGCGGTAACGGGGTAACTACCAGGATGGTCACCGTGGAGGTAAGCGATAATACGATCATCACCCGAGGGCCCGTAGTGAATCTGCCGGGAGCCCCCCTTGTGCCTTGTGATACTCCAGACAATGAGTCGTCCATAGAAGAAGAGCGGGAGGCGCTTGCGCAACTCTACGGGACTACAGGGGGAGAGAACTGGGATGACGGCGACAACTGGGACACTTCCGAGCCGGTTGAGACTTGGTACGGGGTAATAACGAACAATGCCGGGAGGGTGACGGAACTTAGGCTTGGAGATAACGGGCTTGCGGGAGAGCTTCCGGATGAGCTTGAGAATCTTGACTGTCTTGAGAATCTTGACGTGTCGGACAATTCTGATCTAGAGGGGGAACTGCCCCTGGGTCTCATGGGTTTATCGAAACTTATGACCCTTCATATAAATGGGACAGACCTCTGTGCGCCGGAGGAAACGGATTTCCTGGAATGGCTTCGGGGTATCAAGACTTTCCCGGAGAACGTGGATGTCTGCGTTGCGGATGAAGAAGAGGAGATTTCAGGGGATGACTCCGCAGGAGGAGGGTGCGCGGTTGTTTCATACGCACGGACGGGGAACGGGGGAATGAACGCGGCATTCGGCTTGTTTCTCACAGCGTTGGTTCTCCTTGCGGCGGTTTCACCTAAGAGGCGCCCGGGAGCAGGGACAGCGGGGTTTCAGCCGGGCATCGGTCAACAGTAGCGCCCCAGAACTGCGAAATTCATGATTTGGCAGTTCTGGGTCAAGCAATTCCCTCGGCATATTTGAGTTCCAGTTCCTGAAGTTTCTTTATCCTGTTTCTGAATTCTGCGGCCTTTTCGAATTCAAGTTTCTTCGCGGCGGACTTCATCTCTCTTGAAAGCTTGGCTATAGCCCCCGGGATCTTGTTCGGAGAGATATCAAAGAGATCCTCTTCCTCAGTCCCGGAAATCTTCAGGTAATCGGACTCGTATATGGAGCCCAGCACGTCGGTTATGTTCTTTTCGATGCTTCTGGGGACTATGTTGTTTTCCGCGTTGTATTCCATCTGGATATTTCTTCTCCTCCGGGTTTCCGAAATGGCGGAGCGCATCGACCCGGTCATCCTGTCCGCGTAGAGAATAGCTCTGCCCGAAAGGTTCCTCGCTGCCCGGCCGAAAATCTGAACAAGCGAGGTTTCTGAGCGCAGATACCCTTCTTTGTCGGCATCCAGTATGGCGACAAGCGAAACCTCGGGTATATCGAGTCCCTCCCGCAGAAGGTTTATTCCAACCAGTACGTCAAACTTGGCAGCCCTCAGGTCCCTTACGATCTTTATCCTCTCAAGGGTGTCGATTTCCGAATGCAGGTACTCAACCCGAAGTCCGAGCTCCCTGTAATAGTCCGTGAGGTCTTCGGCCATTCTCTTGGTGAGCGTGGTAACGAGCGCCCGTTGCCCCGCGTCAGCCGTTTTTTTCAGTTCATCAAGCAGATCGTCTACCTGATTCTGGGCGGCTCGGATCTCAATTAACGGGTCGGCAAGCCCCGTCGGGCGTATGATCTGCTCAATAACGTTACCGCGAGCCCGCCCGAGTTCGTAAGGCCCCGGGGTAGCCGAAACGTATATCACCTGCCCGGCTTTGGCTTCGAACTCCTCGAAATTAAGGGGACGGTTATCAAACGCGGAAGGAAGCCGGAAGCCGTTTTCAACCAGAGAGAGCTTCCTGCTTCTGTCGCCGAGGTACATGCCCCGCAACTGCGGAATCATCTGGTGACTTTCATCTATCACGCAGAGAAAATCCTCGGGGAAATAATCAAGAAGCGTGTAAGGAGCTTCTCCGGGACTTCGTCCCGAGATATACCTTGAGTAATTCTCGATGCCGGGACAAAAACCCATAGTATCGAGCAGCTCAAGATCGAATCTGGTCCTTTCCTCAAGCCGGTCGGCCTCAAGTTCCATGCCGCGGCCCCTAAGCTCAGCAAGCCTGGTTTCAAGTTCCCTGTCTATTTTCTCCACAGCCTCTTCAAGAATGCTTTTTGGAGCAACGTAATGCGAGCCCGGAAAAATGGAAACTTCCCGCACGTCCCCGACCGACCGGCCGCTTAGGGGATCTATAGTGCGTATCGTCTCGATGGAATCTCCGAAAAACTCGACGCGAAGCGCGACCGATTCCTCGTGCGAGGGAAACACATCCACCACGTCCCCCCTCACCCTGTAGGTGCCCCTGTCAAGCTCGTCAATCTTTCTTTCGTAACGCACCTCCTCAAGCCTTAAAGCAAAATCGTTTCTTGAGAGCTCCATTCCCACTTCGATTTCTGTAAGCATGCCGTAATAAACCTTGGGCGCCCCGATTCCGTAGATAGCCGAAACGCTTGAGACGATTATCACGTCCCTTCGCCCGAAAAGAGCCTTGGTGGCCGCGTGGCGCATGCGGTCTATGTATTGGTTTATCGAGGCGTCTTTCTCTATGTACGTATCGGTCTCGGGCATATAGGCTTCGGGCTGGTAGTAATCGTAGTAGCTCACGAAATAGTGAACTTCGTTGTCGGGGAAAAAATCACGCAGTTCCGCGTATACCTGGGCGGCCAGGGTCTTGTTGTGAACAAGTATCAGAGTGGGACGTCCTGAATCACGGATAACGTGGGCGACGGTAAAGGTCTTGCCGCTTCCTGTAACTCCGAGGAGAACCTGTTCTTTTTCCCCTCGTCTTAGCCCTTCGCCCAGAGCGGAGATGGCCCCGGGCTGATCTCCCTTGGGTTCAAAAGGACTTTTTAGATTAAACAAGTGTTTCGCGGAATCCATGTCACGGACTATTTTAACCACCCCTGCGGCCATCATAAACAAGAGAAGACCCGACCGCATGCACACAAACAGTCTTTCGGTGATTTTACAGGAGCCACCCCATGAGAAATAATATATTCAGATTGGAAGGTAGCCGGAAAGCGACGCTGCAACGCTGTTATTCGCTTCGCGGCATAAGATATAAAGAAACGGACAGGTGAATTTCTCCAAGATCTCTCCCCAGCAACCCACGGTTCCATGAGCGAAAAAAAAGGCAGGGTTTATCTAATCGGCGCGGGGCCCGGCGATGCGGGTCTTCTTACCCTCAGGGGAAAGGAACTGCTCGGGGAAGCGCAGGTGGTAATCTACGATTCTCTTGTAAACCCGCAGATCCTTAAGTTCTGCCGTCCTGATGCGGAACTTGTCTTTGCCGGCAAGACAATTGGGCAGGCGCATATATCCCAGGGGGAGATAAACAAACTTCTCGTAAGCAGGGCAAAAGAGGGGAAAACCGTGGCAAGGCTTAAGGGAGGCGACCCCTTTGTTTTCGGGAGAGGAGGAGAGGAAGCCGAGGAGGTCGTTCAAAACGGTATTGATTTAGAGATCGTCCCTGGAGTAAGCTCCGTTACCGCGGTGCCAGCTTACGGAGGAATTCCCATTACTCACAGGCGTTACAATTCATCTTTTGCGGTCTTTACCGGACATCAGGGCCAGATAGAGGACTCTGCCTACAATCCGGCCGAGATCGAAACGATGGTGTTTCTAATGGGGCTCAACAATCTTGAGAGCATAATGAAAAAGCTGCTTGATCTGGGGAAAAAATCATCTACTCCCGTTGCCGTTATATCCTGCGGCACGCTACCTGAGCAGAAGTCTGTTGTGGGAACCATTTCCGACATAGCGGAAAAAATCAGAGTCATTGACGTGCAGACCCCCGCCACCATAGTGGTCGGAGAAGTAGCCGCGCTCGCAGGAGCTATAGGATGGTATGAAAAAAAGCCCCTTTTCGGAAAGACCATAATGGTAACCAGGGAAAAAAAAGCTTCTTCTGAGTTCTCAGAGCTTCTCGCCTCTTGCGGGGCAAAGACCATCGAATTTCCTACAATCGCAATAAAACCCGTAAGAAATACCAGGGAACAGAAGCTTTCGGTGCGAAACCTCGGAGACTATGATTTTCTGATATTCACAAGCGTAAACGGAGTAAGCAACTATTTCGACGTGCTGGCCTCCCATGGAAAGGACTCACGGAACTGGGAGGCAAGAAGATAATAGCCATAGGAGAAAAAACATCGGAAGAACTCCTAAAATACAATCTTAGATCCGATTACATGCCCGCAACCTATACGGCCGAAGGGATAATCTCACTTACAGAGAAACTCAATCTCGACGGCAAAAAAATACTTATCCCAAGAGCTCTTGTAGCAAGAGAGCTTCTTCCTGACACGCTGCGGGAAATGGGAGCCACGGTGGAAGTGCTCTGCGTTTATGAAACGCTTGTTCCCGACTACGCAAAGCAGGAATTTGACCTGATAAAAAAGAAATTCTCCGACGCGGAGATAGACCTCGTAACGTTTACAAGTTCCTCAACCGTAACGAATTTCTTCTCGCTTCTGGGAAAAAATCCCGAACTTTTCAGCAAAACCGAGTTTGCCTGTATAGGACCGATAACGGCCGCAACACTGCTTGGCTACGGTTTTAACCCCGTCGCGACCGCCGACACTCATACGACCCGGGGCCTTAAAGAAAAAATCCTGGACTTATACGTCCCGCCCATTCAACTCTGAAGTGCAACAGGCGGTTAAGGATCTAGTTTGGGGAATTTTATAATTTCTCAAACACACTGTAAAAACAGTTATGCAAAGGTGACAATCTCCGAGACGAGAACAGGAGGTTGACATGACCAGGAGTTACAAGCAGTTGGACATTCTCGAGCGTCAGCGGATTTACTTTCTGCGCAAGCAGGGATTTTCGCTTCGGAAGATTGCTGAGGATCTCAGTCGTTCTCCATCAACCATATCGCGGGAGGTAAAGCGCAACAGCGGCGGGAGGGGTTACCGTTTCGCCCAGGCGCAGCGCAAGGCCAGGCAGCGGGGCACCGCGGCGTCCTCCGTGCCCCCCAAGATGACCGAGCAGATGTGGTTCATCGTGGAGAGCAAGCTTGGTCTGCAGTGGAGTCCCGATCAGATATCGGGACGGCTCAAGCTTTCAGCAGTGGTTTCGGTGAGTGCGGAGTGGATATACCGTCACGTGTGGGAGGACAAGCGCAGCGGAGGGAAGCTTTACAAGCATCTGCGGCGCCGGGGGAAGAAGCGCAACAGCCGAGGGTCGGGGTATTCGGGCAGGGGGCATATACCGGGCAGGGTGGACATAACGGAGCGTCCACAGATAGTTGAGGACAAAAGGCGTGTCGGGGACTGGGAGGCCGATACAATCGTCGGCGCTGGACATAGAGGCGCTTTGGTGTCCGTGGTGGATCGGGCGTCTAAGTTCACGGTTCTTCATCCCGTGAGTTCAAGGAGCGCGGGGGAAGTGGGAGAGGCCATGATGGAGAGGCTTATGCCCTACGTAGAGATTGTACATACGATTACTTCTGATAACGGAAAGGAGTTTGCGGGTCACGGGGAGATAACCGAAGCGCTGGGGGCGGGGTTTTTCTTCGCTACCCCTTATCACTCGTGGGAGAGGGGGCTCAATGAACATACAAACGGGCTGGTTCGTCAGTACTTTGCGAAGGGAACGGATTTTCGGGAGGTTCGGGGAGATGAGGTAAGGAGGGTTGGGCTGCTCAACGGGAGGCCTCGGAAGGTTCTGGGGTACCGGACGCCGGAGGAGGTTTTCAAAGAGGCCTTGGCCCTCGGGGGTTGATCCGGAAGAACAGGGAGAGAGGGGTCGGAGAGGAGTCCGGGGGCGCCATGGCGTTTGCCTTCGGTCGGGCTACGCCCTCCCTTCGGCAAGCGCCATCCAGATGTCTTGATAATCCGGTGCCGGGGAATATAATCTTTTCCCTAAACGGAGAGCATCATCTTTTGCTGAAAGTGTTGCACTTCAGAGTTGATAAGAGGTCCCATAAAAAAGCAGGCAGCCTAAAATGCCCAGATTCCCGATCAGAAAAGAGCCCGTTTCAGAAGACGACGGGCTGCTTCACGGAACAATATCCGAGAGCGACTATACGCATATAACGAAAGTCCTGAGACTCGGAGAGGGAGATCGCATAACCGTTTTTGACACCGAACCCACCGAGTATGAAGGCGTCATAACGGATATCTCCTCTAAAACCATCGCCCTCAGAGTTCACAACACCCGTCGGCTGCAAACCGAACCGGAGCTGGAACTGAATCTCTTCCAGGCGATTCTCAAGGGAAACAGAATGGACGGGGTAATCAGTCAGGCAACGCAGCTCGGTGTATCGGGAATTTTTCCGGTAATTTCCGAAAGGACCAGGTAAGGTCAACCGCCAAGGTAGACAGATGGAACAAGATAGCGTTGGAATCAACAAAGCAGTGCGGAAGAACTGTCCCGCCTGCGGTTTCAAAGCCGGTTGATTTCCGGGATTCCTTTGGAGTTAAGAAGAAAAGCGAGATGAAAGTAATACTTATGAAAATCAAGGCAAACTGCTCAGGGATTACATGAAGTCCTTCACAAGACCTGCGACAGCATAAACGTCTATATAGGTGCCGAAGGGGGCTTCTCGAAAGAAGCTTGGCCGAAGAAAACGGTTACATAGCTCTTGGGTTTGGAAAAAAAATACTGAGAGCGGAGACGGCTTCATTGGTAAGCTTAGACTTCTACAGTCCCACTTCGGCGACATCTAATCGTTATTACGTAACAAACCTGGCCGGTTAGGCAGTCTTGGTCCACTCACCCCAAGGGAGAAACGTAGAGTGAATCTAAGGTTGATTCGATAACGTCAGCCTTTCTTCGGCGTCTAATGCTATCGGGATTACGATATCCGCATGATAAGGGTCAGAGGGCGACGACTTTAGATACAGCCAACTCCCTCTATGTCTTCGGCGGTTAAAATATACCAACCCCAAAATAACTTCCCGGACAAACTTGCATTCCGCATACCCAACTCCGCCATTTTGGCTACGGGGACCCATTCGGTTAACTGAAATTTCGTTACTGTCTTTGGGCGGCTTGAATCTTGAGACAGGTGCCCTTGCTTCACCTTCTTTCTTCACTGTGGAAAGAGCGCTTGGCACGACTTCTCTTCCCTTCCGAGGTCCTCTTTGATCGAGGGTATTCCCTCACCCAACTGGTTCACTTTTCGAGTTCTAGAAAACCACCTTCCTGGAGCAAATCTGCTGCATCATCAACCCGAAGCCGACCCTTAGAGCTTTTTGCCGGTGGAGCAAACCATCATGTTCGACCAAGAACAAAACACCACTCTTGCTCTCAGCATTCCGAAAGTCGATTGCTATGCTGCATCCATCGGAAATGTCCGGCCGGTCCGTTATGCGAGTAGAAACTATCTCCAACAACTTTAGCACCAAATCCACCGAATCCAAGTTCTGAAGGTTCCTCTAAACCCTCGTCAACTCAGGCGGAACACTCCTCCAACTCAAGATTCTTCCAGCCACGTCGCGGTGGTAGGCACCGAAGCAGCTAATCCAAGGCCAGCAACAGAAATGGTCGCCTCGGTAAAATGGCCTGCTAGTGCGCGGAAGATAGAATGTGCGAGTCAATCGAACTGATTGTCGTACATTTCTAGTCCTACAAAATCACTTTTGTCGTAACCGACGTTGGAGCGGACAATTTGAGAAGGTGCAGAAGGACCTAGGTATTGGGTCGAGTTGAAGTCTTCAAGGGAGCACAGTGGATGATCTGCAACCAGCGAAATCTTTGGTCACTATATGTTGTACTGAGGATGACATCAACGGAAAGTTTCGACTTTGTTACTCCACCACCAAGCCCAGTTTATCGATAAAGGCTTTGATACGATGGAAAGATGCTCAGCCTGTTTGTCGAACCCAGTATGTACTCAGAAATCTCTAAAAATAAATGGTATCCGGTATTGCCGATCCACAGTGATCCTGACGGTCCATAGCTGTATTGGAACAGTGAAGACTTGTGAACTTACTTGGTTGAACCTATTTCAAACGTGAGATTCAAACCGTAAGACTAATGAGGCCTTCGGCCGCGTCCATACCCCCGTCGACCGTTAGCCAAGAGGGAGTAAGTCTCCAATGTGCAGGTATTCCATCAGTTCCGCGCACAGCGGATTCAAAGAGCTTAGCGTGCCGTTTGGGATCAATAGCTTCCGGTGATCGAAGCTCAAGAAAGCGTGCTTTGTACCCCTTGCTTCAAACAAACTGGAAAACAAAGTGAGAGTGAACGGCAGTGGCGATAGTGTTCCATTTTCTAACTTTATCGCATCCAGGAATCGGCACTTCTGCGCTGAATGCGTCGTAAATTGATTCTACGATCTGTGAGAATGATGCAAACTGAAGGCCGGACGATCAAAGGTCGTAGTACGCATCAAATCTAGCTATGCGAGCTTTCATTTTACTAATCTCGAACTATTTAAGTGCCAACTATTATGCCTATCATTGGGAAATCAAGCAACTAGATAGCAAGTAAGGAAGAAGAATCAGTCAACCAGAGTATAAATAGCGTGGCCTTAGCAACGCAAACACCCGAATTCAAAACCTCGCTCTCAACAGGCATTATTCTCCCCTGCCTTAGCACCTTGGCACGACAAATCGTAAGACCTTCCCTGACGGGTTCCAGATAACTTATATTCATCCCGGAGGTAAGGAACTTCTTCCCTTCTCTAGCGACACTGGCAACCGCAACACCGCAGGCCGCATCCGCCAGGGTGAAAATGGCCCCGCCGTGGAGCATTCCGTAGTGCTGCGTATATTCCTCAAGAAACGGCATGGAAAGTTCCGACTCTCCGTTTTCCATGCGGAGAATTTCTATTTTCATCGTGTCGAAAATTTTTGGGTGACCGAAGGGAAGCCTGATGGGTTTGCTGCTCATGCTTTACGCTCCTTTAAAACAGAACTTCTGGCGAAAAATAAAAAGCCTAGGAATACCATAAGCGCTATTGAAACGAACATCGTCCTGAATCCGAAAAGCTCCGCTACGACTCCGAAAACAAAAGACCCCATCATTCCGCCGCCCGTGAATGAAACGCTGCTTATGGCAAAAGCCTTGGCCCTCGCCTCCTTCGGATTAGATTCTATTATGATTGAATATATTGAAGGATACACAAATCCGTGCGCGCAGCCGAAGATGATTCCGCAGAGAACAAGAAGTTTGACCTCGTGCACAAAGCTCAGCATCAAAACACTGAGTCCCAGAAAGAAAACAAACGGAGAAGCAACTCTCCACTTCCCGTACCTGTCAGGGACCCAGCCGAGAAACACCCTGATCGCAAGCACAGAAACCGTGTAGGACAGAAAATAAAGGTGAAAGTTCTCTATGTTTATTGAAAGTGAAAAAATGGAAATGAAGTTGAGCGTCGTTATAAACGCCGCGCCGCATATAAAGAGCGTGGCGGAGGACACAAAGGTGGCTCTGTCCCGAAGACAGTCCGAGTAGCTTCGCACCCCGTCTTTTGGCGCCGCCATTTTTTTCCCCTCCCGGATCATAAAGGAGGCTCCCAAACCAAGAAGTGCCGTGACGGTGAGAAAGAAAATAAAGAAATCAAAACCGAAATTCTTTATCAGAATGGAACCGACATAAGGGGCTATCGCATAATTTATTATGGTGAAAACACCGTATATGCCAAGTGCCTGCGCTCTTCTTTCCTCACTTGAGACATCAACCGTAAGCGCTCCCGCAGCGACAAAGAAAAGAGAGAAGGAGCATCCGTGAACTATCCTTATGATGTAGTAGAGGTAATCGACCCTGTCTAAAAAGGCGAGCGGAAACGTTGAAGCGGCAAGCAGCGCAAACCCAAGCAGCATAAACAGCTTTTTGCCGTACCTGTCGGTTACCTGACCGGCATAAGGGGTAAGAAAAAGGGTGCTCAGTCCCGCTATGCCCATCACGAATCCCACGATTTTTTCGGTTCCCCCCAGATCAAAAATTCTAAGGGGCAGCAGGAGAAACGAATGAAAATTAAAAAAGTAGAGACACCCGAGAAAAGTTACAAGAACAAAGCTCCTGTTAAGCAGAGGTGGTGGGTTTTTCTGCGCATCGCTCATTTTTCAGAAGAAAGAAGGATCCCTCCAGTCCGAAAACCGTTTTTATTTCTCCGAGTCCATACTCGAAAATCTGCTTTTCCCGTAGAACAAATACATGATTCCTGCGGCGGCAAAGATAAAAAAGAGTATCACGGGCAGATATTTGCTAAGGTAGCTCTTAAGAAAAGAGGCGCTAGAAACAACTACAACAACGTTTCCGGGTTTCAAGCCGGATAACTCGTATTTCAAAAACGCCTCGTCGTGAATCATGATCTCTTCCGCAACTGTCTCTGGTTGTTTGACTCGGATTCCGAGTTCTGTTTTCCTTACAAAAACGGCAAGATCACCGACTTCATAGTCAAAGATTATCGAAAACTTCTCCCCGATTTGCGAAAGAGAAAGAGAGTAGCCGAGAGCAACCCTTTTCATTCCCGGCAGAAAAGGAAGTTTGTTGTAGAGCTTTTCTCCCTTCCTCTCTACCGCTTCCGGATTGAGACCATCTGAGAAAGCAACATTTTCGGCCTTTTCTGGAATCGAAAAAACAAGGGTCGTCGTATCCGAGCCCGCCTGCTCTCCGGTAAAAACGGTGTCACCCGAATTCTCAAAAACATAAAGGGAGGTCACATTCACATTAGCGTCTCCGTTATCCGGGTAGATAATCACGTTTAGCGATAATAAAAAGATGTTCTCATCCGAACTCGTGGTATCGTAGACCGGAAGATCAAGGGTGATTCTGTCCTCTCCGGGAGGAAAGACCATCTTTCCCGAAACGTACTGAACTCCCTGGTGAAAAAGCATGATCTCATAGCTTCTGTCCCACCCCAGAGAGGAAAAAGAGAACCTGCCCAGAGAATCTGATTTGGCGAAATATCGTTTTTCCTGCCTATCTCCCATGTATGAAATCAAAACGACATCCTGCCCCGCTCCGGGTTTATCCGTCGTGATGTTCTTTACGTGACCCGTTACCGTACCGCTTTCCGAAAGGCCAGGGGGAGGGGTGTAACCCAGAAGGTAATCGGCAACTTTTTGGGCATCAGTTCCTGAAAGATTCATTGGCGGCATCGGCGGGTAGCCGTCATTTATCGGTTTTTTCTTTCTTTCAGAATAGACGCTTTCTGGGTCCTTGGCCCACTTGATCAGATCATCCCTTGAGTACCTATCCCCTACACCCAGAAGATCGGGACCTACGAACCTTCCCCTTCCAAGAGTATGGCATCTTACGCATTTCCCTTGCATAAAAATTTCCTCGCCGGAGGATGGCACCTGTGCGGAAACAGAAATCTGCTGAAAAACAAGGGGAAAAAGAAAGAATATGGAAACGAAAAGGGCAAACGCAAACGCTTTTTTCATTGTCGCTTTATTCACTCTGGTTTCTGGGGCTTAGTGGGGATAAACAAAGTTCCGCTCACAGAACAGTATTGGATATCTACAATGCTCCAATGCTAAGTCTGCCTTGTCGTTTTGAATGGGGTTCTCGAATGACAATTTCCACATCCCGCCCCAGTGCCGTCAAGAGACGCAGGAGCCGTTCCACTGAGTAATCGCGAAAATTTCCCCTCAGGAGCCGAGAGACATCAGGTTGAGACAGCCCCAGCAATTTCGCTGCATCGGCCTGCTTCAGTTTGCGACGGCGAATAATCCTGTCAATCCTAGTGACAAGCTCCGCTTTTAACAGATGAACCTCGGCTTCGGGATGACCCAGATCCGCAAATACATTACCGCTCCCACGTTCAACCTTCTCTTCTGTCTCCATCGGTCTAGCCTCCGTCATATGTTTCCTTGTAATGCTGCTCTGCTACCTTCAGTCTGCTCTTGATCAAATCAATATCTTGCTTCGGCGTCTCAATGCCCCGCTTGGCCTTCTTCTGGAAGGCATGCAGTACATAAACCGCTGCCTTAAACCGAACCGTATACACAGCTCTATAGGTATCGCCATCGTGTCGCGAGACGACCTCCAAGGCTCTGAATCCCAACCCTCTGAGAGGTGTTTGGCATCTCGGTGCTTTAGGCCAACCTGTGCCTGATACACTGCAAAACCCACCTGATCCTGTACTGGGGTCCGGAAAACTCTTCAGATCCTCTTTGCTTGAACCAAACCATTCAACAGGTGTGAGCGTCTTCTTTAACATGTGCAATTATAGCAGTTTTACCATATTTCTGCAAATTGAGTATCACTATCTCCCGTGCAACTCGGCAACGTAAGGTCGAAAATGCTACGTTTCGTGACAGAAGAATCAAGAAGTACCAGAACTTAGGTTTAAGAAAAACCTTCAGCACTACTTCCAGTCGATTCAAGTTCCGAGATGAGCTTTGTAACAGCTGCCGCTTTTTCCTTATACCTTGAGATAAGTTCGGCGTAGTCCTGCTCGTTGAGCTTCCCCATATCCCGGTCAAGCTCTATATCCTTTATAGAGGAGTAATAAAGATCCCTTTTCTCGTAAAGTCGCTCGAGACGGTCAACATCGGGGCTATCGCCAACACCCCGCTTCCCCCTCCCGTAACCTAGGAAAAGTGGATAAAGGGTAAAAACGGAGACCAGCACCACAACCAGAAGAGAAATTACGTATTCACTCACGCGTTAATCTCCTTTTTTCTTCGCCCCTCGGGCCACATGGTGACAATCGCTCCCAGAACGATAACAAGGCCTCCCGCCCATATCCAGTTCACCATCGGGTTAAGAAGAGCCCTTATGTTCACCTTTCCGCTTCGGTCAACCTCTGAGAGTATAAGATAAAGATCATCTCTGAAAGTGGAACGAAGCGCGACCTCGGTCTCCTGGTTTATCTTCCTGTTTCCCTCATATTTATAGATATTTTTTTCGGGCCACATGGTCGCGACGCTCTTTCCATCGTTTTGAATCGAGAGTTCCGCCGAGAACCCATCCTTGGCGTCGTTTGAAACATAGTGCACTCCACGGAAAACCAGATCATATCTTCCGAGAGAAAAAGAATCTCCCTCGCCCAAAACAACCTCCTTCTGGGTAACGAAAAGCGAAGAGGCCGTGATTCCTATTACAAGCACCACCACTCCCAGATGAACGATATACCCGCCGTAGCGTCTTCGGTTTCTTGAGATAAGGTTAAAGAAAGCGGAAACCAGGTTCTCTCCCCTGCCGCTACGCACCCTTATACCTCTGAAATATTCCAGAAACACTGTCGCGGCGACAAATCCGCACAGCGAGAAACTCAAAAGCGCTACCGGTTCCCTCATCCCGGAGACAACAAGGGCCAGGAGAACCACCAGAAAAACCACCGCGGGAAAAACGAAATTTCTCTTGAGGTTTGCCGTCGAAGCCTTTTTCCACGATATAAGAGGACCTATTCCCATCAGCAGGATAAGCACAAGTCCTATGGGCACTCCGACTGTATTGAAATAAGGAGGGCCGACAAGGATTTTCTTCCCGGTGAAAACCTCTGAGAGTATGGGGAAAATCGTTCCCAGAAACACGGTAAACGCCGCCGCCAGAAAAAGAAGATTGTTAAACAGAAAGGCGCTTTCTCTTGAAAGCACCGAATCGAATCTCTCTTCACTTTCGAGGTTCTTTGACCTGTAGGCGAGAAGAGCGAATGAGAAAAGGAGGATAAAGACCATGAAGCCGAGAAAAAGCGGGCCTATATCGGAACGGGCAAACGAGTGAACCGAGGACACTATGCCGCTTCTGGTTATGAAAGTGCCGAATATTGAGAGGAAAAAGGTGATTATAAGCAGAATCATGTTCCATTTCTTAAGCATCGCCTTTCTTTCCTGAATCATAACGGAGTGAAGAAAGGCAGTCCCCGCAAGCCACGGCATAAACGCGGCGTTTTCAACCGGGTCCCATGCCCAGTATCCTCCCCAGCCGAGTTCAAGATAAGCCCATCTTGCCCCGAGAAGAAGCCCCGCGGAGAGAAACATCCAGGAAAAAAGGGCGTATTTTCTTGAGTTCCTTATCCACTCATCCCCCAGGCGTCCGCTCAGCAAAGCGGCTATACCGAAAGCAAAAGGTATCGTGATCCCCACGTATCCCACATAAAGAGTGATCGGGTGAATCGCCATGTATCCGTTTTGAAGAATCGGATTAAGCCCCCTTCCTTCCCCGACTGCCAGGCCAAGCTTCTCGAAGGGATCCTCCACGTAGGTTATGAGGAAAAGAAAGAAAAGAGAAACGGCGCATAAAACGATGTTTACGTAGGGGTCCCCGCCCTTTTTTTTGCTTCTAAGGACGACAAAAGACACATACAGGGAAAGAATAAAACTCCAGAGGAGCAAAGAGCCCGCCTGCCCGGCCCAAAGAGCCGTCACCCTGTATATCAGGGGAAGGTCAGTGCTTGTGTTGAGTGCTACGTACCTAAGCGAAAAATCAAGCGTTACAAGCTCATAAACGAGACAACATGCCGCGACCAGAAGAAGGAAGGTGACCGAGACAAGACCGTTTCCGCCGCTTTGAGCAAACGCGCGGCTCCCCGTTCTCGCGGCAACAATGCAAGCGGCAAGACTGTAGATGGTAATAAAGAAGGAAAGAAGTATGGCTATACTTCCAAGATCAGACATCTTCAACCTTCTTTTCTCTGGTAGGGAGCTTCGTCGGATTCATACTTAGTGGGACATTTTGCAAGCAGCAGATCCGCCACAAAAACGTTATCGCTGGAAAATTTCCCCTCGACAACCGCCTCAACCCCGTCTGTGAATATATCCGGGATTATACCGTCATACTCAACGTCAAGTCTGCCCTCGCCCGCTTCGATAGTGAACCGAAGCGAGTCGCTGAGTTCGTTTTGGATTGAGCCGTGAACCACTGTTCCCGAAACCCTTACCTTCTGTCCGTAAATGTCCGGGACATCCTCTAACAGTTCGTCAACCGTTATATAGTAGACCATGGAATCCTTGACCCCCGCAAAGACAAGCCAGGAAATCAAAGACACTATCACGAAAAGAGGCAGAATGAATTTTAGTTTACCCCTCAACCCTCACCTCCGCTCTCAGGATCGTTTCCACCCAGAAGAAGCTTTTTCCGTATGGAGGCCGACTTTGCCCGCAGATAAAGTACGTAAGCGATAAGGCTGCCCCATACCACTATGTTTGACCAGAGAAGATATTCCATCGCAGATTACCCGCCTCGCCCAGCCCGGGCGTAAAGCTCATTTTCCATATTCATTATCCTTATTCTCTCTCCAAGAAGTAAAAGGAAAAGAAGCGTGAATCCCAGCAACACAACCAGAAGAGTGTGCATCATGGCGGGGTCTATCCCTCCTCCTCCCGGTCCGAAAACCACGGGAGATATTCCTCTTTTTATACGGGCCGAAGCATAGACCACGGGAAGATCCACGAATGCTATTATGGCGAATATGGCCGAGTATCTCGCCTTTTTCCCCCGCCCGCCGGCGCCTGAGCGCAGAACCAGATAAACAGCGTAGAGAACCCAGAGAATAAACGTGGTCGTCAACTGCGGGTCCCATGTCCACCATGTTCCCCAGACCGGTTTTGCCCATATGCTGCCGGTAATGATCGTAAGGGTAAGAAGCAGCACGCCTATCTCGGCCGAACAATAGGCAAGAGTATCCCATTTCGCCGTCTCCTTTGCGAGATAGTAGATGCTAGCCACGAAGACCACAGTAAACGCCACCGTAGCGGCCCAGACAGTACCCATGTGGAAATAGAAAATTCTCTGCACATGGCCCATAACGACCTCTGTAGGCGCATAAAAAAGCGTCATCCAGGTACCAAGAACCATCAGCGCGAACGTCAGGAAAAACAGTATTTTTCGCATTTTTTAAAAGTTTTAAAAGAAAACGGGTTAGTCCCCGCTATCCTCAATAAGATACTCGAACAAAATAGAGCATAAAAGGACGAAGATTATATCGAAGGAAACCAACACCTGCAAAGAAAAAGCATAGTAGTCCAGAGGTTTTCCTTCCAGTATTGCAGAGCATATTCCGACCGAGGTTATCACGACAGGTATGATGAGGGGAAAAACCAGCAGGGGAAGCATCATGTCGCGAAGCTTGGTATTAATAGCCATCGAAGAAAAAAAAGTGCCGAGCGACACGAACCCTATAGTTCCGAGAACCATAACCCCGAGAAAAGGGAGTACGGAACCCGTCAGGGAAAGTGAGATTCCTTTTGCGTCAAAGAGGAAAAACAGAAGGAAAAGCGGGAGTATGAAAAGCTCCGAAACCAGAACCATAACAACATTTGAAAGCAGCTTTCCAAGATAGATGCAGCTTCTGCTTACAGGGGTCAGAAGAAGAAACGCAAAGGCGTTATTTTCCTTTTCAAGCGAGAAAGATCTTCCAAGAGCCAGAAGTCCCGAGAAGATAAAAGTTATCCATACCACGGCCGAGACCGTCCGCAAATCAACATCCGAGCGGAATTCAAAGGCGACATTGAAAACCAGAAGAAGCAGTAGCGAGAATACAAACATAGTTGGGAATATCTGCTTTGAACGCCACTCCACCAGGAAGTCTTTTCTGAATATAAGAATTATCTTCTTCACTGCCCGCCACCGCTTCTGACGCAAGACATATAGATATCCTGAAACTCATCCCGAGTGGGCTTCTGCGAAGAGGTGTATACCAGCTCTCCGTGGTCAAGAATCGCGACTTTATCGCATAGCGAAAGCCCCTCGTAGATGTTATGGGTCGTCATAACTATGGTCTTGTCCGCTTTCATTGAACCGAGAATCGAGGTTAGAATGGCGGCCCCACCGTAGTCAAGTCCGCTGTACGGTTCATCCAGAAAAAGTATCCTAGGGTCGTGAAGAAGAGTTCTGGCGATAGCTAGGCGCTGGCGCGTTCCGAAAGAAAGGGTACTTACAAGCGCATCTTTTTTAGGATAGAGCTCGACCCTCTGAAGAATGTCAGAGCACCTATCCCCAAGATCCGGCAGGTCATAGAACGCACCTATGAATTCAAGGTTCTCCCGGGCGGTAAGGTTTTCATAAAGCATCGTGTTATGGGAAATGAATCCTATCAGTCTCCTTATTTGCTGTTTTTCCCTGGAAACGTCAAAACCTGCTACGAAAACCTCTCCACCGCCGGGTTTTATGAACGTAGAAAGGATGGAAAGCAAGGTGGATTTGCCGGCACCGTTGGGACCGAAAACCGTGAGAAATTCACCTGCACCGACGGCAAGATCAACTCCCATTAACACGGGAAAGAACCCGAACTCCTTCTCAAGCCCCCTGGTTTCTATCTCAAAGGCATCGCGTTGCATATCATTTCCCTTTTCCAAGGAGTTTTTCATAACCGCCGATCTCTGAGATCCACTGCGAAAGCCCTTTCATTCCCACCTCATAACCGCACACCGGTTCATACCCCAGGTCCCTTCTGGCTTTTTCTATGCTGTAGGTCCTGCTTTTCGAAAGAGCGGAGACACCAAAGCGGGTAAGCACGGGCGGGGTCTCCGATCGTTTGAGTTCGAAGATTTTCTCAAGAAGAAATGCGATCGCATACCCCAATGTATAGGGTATGGTGATTCCCGGCTTCCACTCAATTCCTATTGACGCGAGCTGATCTGAGACAAAACGGGGGTTATCGATACGCAACCCGTCGTTTATAAAGTAGATGTTGCCCGCCCCGGTGTGAGAGCGAGCTGAGAGCACCGCGGCATGAACAAGATTAAGCACGTGGCATGGGGAAACAATTTTCCTGTTAAAACCCATGTTAACCAGAATCCCCTTTAAACAGGCATCGGCTATTCTTGGAAGTATGACCGTGTCGCCGGCTCCCCAGACGTTTGAAGGTCTTAATATGACCGTTTCCAAGCCTCCTCGTCCGTTATATTCTCTCACAAGTTTCTCGGATAAAGCCTTGGTCTCATTATAGAAATTGTGGTGGCTCTTCGGATAAGGATAGGTCTCGTCTACCTCATTGAGGCTGACCGTTCCCAAAAAAGAAGCGTTCCAGATCACTGTAGAGGAACTCATGTAGACAAACCTTTTCACCCCCGCTTCACGCGAAGAGTCAAGAAGCGTCTCCGTCGCCTCCACGTTCTGTCTGAAAAAATCATCCCTGGGCCCCCAGTCAGAAACCTTGGAAGCTAGATGAAAAACGTAATCGCACCCTTCGGGAAAAGCCCGAAGCGACTTTGAGTCACAGAGATCCCCGTGGATAAGCTCCGCACCCAGAGAGCGCAACTTCTCAGTATCGCTTGTTTCTCTTACGAGACATTTTATCGCAAACCCGTCATCCGTGAGCTTTTCAGCGAGCCTGCCGCCTATAAAACCCGTTGCCCCGGTTATCCCCGCTTTTATGTTTTCAGAAGTTCCCATAAGCCTATTTTTTTATTTCCTTCTCCCAGTCCGTTTTCCTGAATCTTTTTTTCGTCTCGACGTCTTTTTTCGAGGGGATAACCTTACCGGGTTTTGTGGAAACGGGTTTTCTGGTTTTCGGTTTTTGGAGTTTTTTCTCAGTCATCTCATACCTCCGCGGTCTCTTTGCCGATTAGGAGATCACAGATATAATAATTGATAAGCGAAATCGGACAAACCACGAGGGCAGTTACATGGAATATCTTCACACAATGATAAGGGTTGGCGATCTTGAGAAGTCAATCGCGTTTTATACAGATGTAATCGGTCTTAAGTTTCACAGGAAAACCGACTATCCGGAAGGCCGCTTCACGCTTGCTTTTCTGGGCTGCGGCGGCGATACGGAACCTTTCCTTGAACTCACACATAACTGGGACACCTCGCAATACGACCTTGGAGAAGGCTACGGACACGTGGCATTCGGGGTCGAGGACATATACGCGACGTGCGAAAAGATAAAACAGGCCGGCGGACGGGTAATCAGGGCTCCGGGACCCATGAAACACGGAACCACGGTGATAGCTTTCGTCGAAGACCCCGATTCTTACAAAATCGAGCTTATACAGAGAAAAAACTGATCTCCCCAATCATTTCTTTCTCTTCTTCCACCTCGCATCCAGATACTTTTTGAGATTCGCTTCCCTTCCTTTGTCAGTGGGTTCGTAGTAAATGTTGTCCTTTATCTCCTCGGGGAGAAAATCGCCCTCGACGAAGTGGTCTTCGTAGTCGTGGGCGTACTTGTAGCCCTTTTTGTAACCAAGATCCTTCATGAGTTTCGTCGGCGCGTTTCTCAGGTGAAGAGGAACCTGCAAACCTGGGTTTTTTCTTACATCTTTCTCCGCCTTCCGTATAGCCCTGTAAGCGGCGTTACTCTTGGGACAGCTGGCAAGATAGGTGGTGACCTGGGAGAGAATTATGCTGCTCTCAGGCATCCCCACGTAATTAACCGCCGTGAAACAGTCGGTCGCTAGGGTAAGCGCGTAGGGTTCGGCGTTTCCAATGTCCTCTGAAGCCAGTATCACAAGACGCCTGGCAATGAACTTCGGGTCTTCTCCCGCCTCAAGCATTCTCGCCAGGTAGTAGACCGCCGCGTCTGGGTCGCTTCCCCTCACGCTTTTTATAAAAGCGGAAATCGTATTGTAATGCTCCTCTCCCGCCCTGTCGTAGAGAAGTCCCGTTTTCTGGAAAATCTCCTTTACCAGATCGGTGTCAATCTCTGAAAGTTCCTTTGAACGAAGAAGTGAAGAAGCGATTTCGAGTGAGTTCAGCATAACCCTGGCGTCTCCGCCGCAAAGCGCGATGAGTTCGTCACGAGCCTGAGACGAGATGTCGGTACCCGACAGAAGTTTGTCCTCGGAGAATATCTTTTCGAGTATGAGGTCAAGTTCCTTCGCCGAAAGCGGGTTAAGAACATAGACCTGGCAGCGGGAAAGAAGCGGACTTATAACTTCAAACGAGGGGTTCTCGGTGGTAGCTCCTATGAGTACCAAAACCCCCTCTTCGACGCTTTTGAGAAGCGCCGCCTGCTGCGCCTTGTTGAATCGGTGTATCTCGTCAATGAAAAGCACAGTCTTGCGCCCGGAGTAAAGAGTGTCTTTTGCCTCCGCAACAATATCCCTCAGTTCCCTGACTCCGGAGGAAATCGCGTTTATCTGTATGAACCTTGCACCCGCCCTGCCCGCGATGAGCCTTGAAAGAGTTGTTTTGCCGGTTCCGGGGGGACCCCAGAATATCATGGAATGCACTCCCCCCGCCTCAAGCGTTCTGGTCACAAGCCCGTCAGGCCCTATAAGATGCTCCTGGCCTACCATCTCTTCTATGCTCTCGGGTCTCATTCTCTCGGGAAGAGGAAGAGATTCTTTAGCGGGTCTGAAAAGACCAGGGTCGTCGGGGTTCAAGTCTGTCTCCTGTTTTCAATTCGCGTTTTTATATCGTCCGCTCAAATTTAAAGTGGTACCCTAGACAATGAGATAGAATTTACAGCAACCGCAGTACTTTAAACATTTTCTTGTTGGCAAGTCAGAACAGCAATCACTCAGTTGAAAACCACAAGTTGCTTGCCTGAAAGCAAAGATACCGGATTAAAGCATTATTAAAAGCGAACCAAATACCTTCGTCCATCTTAAGCATGAAGCCGCTAAAACCGCCACCGCACACATTACCAGAAACATTGGCAATAATCTCACCGTGAATTACAGCCAAGATTCATCTACTATATAGGTCTACAGTGATCCGCTTTCCATCCGAAGTTGTTTTGACAGAATTCCCGTAATTATGGTAATATGGCAATATGAAAACAACTATTGAACTGCCTGACTCAATATTCCGACGGGCTAAAGCCCATGCATCCGGACGCGGAATAACTTTGAAGCGTTTCTTCACTGAAGCTCTGGAGGAACACTTCCGCCGCTACTCAAGCGAAAGCGATGCTCCATGGATGGCGGGGTTCGGGGCGTTATCAGACCTCTCGGACGAGAACCGCCGTATCCTTGATATAATTGAGCAGGAATTCGAAACGCTCTCCCCAGAGGATATCGCATGATCCTCGACACCAACGCCTTGTCTGCGTGGTCAGAAGGGCTCGCGACTGTTGAGACCTATCTTCGATCCGCCGACCGGCTTGTTGTTCCAAGTATTGTGCTCGGTGAATATTATTTTGGAATTCGTCAATCACGTCACCGAAGCCGCTACGAGAAATGGCTTCGCCAATATCTACCATTAACCGAGATCGCCACTGTCACCTCGGCAACCGCGGATGCATACGCCGGGATCTGGCTAGGATTGAAACAATTGGGCAACCCAATTCCGATAAACGACGCATGGATCTCAGCACTGGCTCTCCAGCATTCTCTTCCGGTGTTAAGTAATGATACCCATTTCGATGTTGTAAAAGGCGTCCGGCGTATCGCTTTCTGAACAAATAATGTACTAGATAGGAGATGCCGTAAATGACTACTGTTCACTGGTTGCATAATGTAAGAAGAAGATAAAGCCTGGCAATCTCAATGAATCTCTAAGATGGTGCCGATGCGGGAGAAGAAGTGGTTTGAAGATGGCAGGAATACACTTAAGAAGATGAAAAAACTGTCCTAACATTGGGGTCCACTTCTGTCCTCTTCTCCTTGACCACTCCTCACACCATTTTGGAAATAGGTAGTCATCTAGTTATAATCAGCCCGTTATGGATATAAAACTTCTAAAGAAGCTTTGCGACACTCCAGGAATGCCCGGGGATGAGGGCATGGTGAAGGCGATTTTGCTTGAAGAAATAGGGAAACACTCAGAAGACATCACCGAAGATGTTCTCGGAAACATAATCGCCCGCATCCCGGGAGACGGCCCCACTCTTGTTCTTGACGCTCACATGGACGAAGTGGGATTCATGGTCCACCATATCGATAACAGGGGGTTTCTAAGGGTAACCCCGCTTGGGGGAATGGATGCCAGAGTCTTTTACGGACAGCGCCTTGTAGTGTGGGGAAAGAAACCCCTAAAAGGGGTAGTGGCAGCGGTTCCACCCCACGTAAGCAGGGGAAGCGGAGGCACAAAGGAAGTTCCGGAGATCGAGGACTGCGCGGTTGATCTTGGTCTCAGCGCCGAAAAAGTCGCAGGTCTCGTAGAGATAGGAGATATGGTTTCATTTGACACTTCCCTTGATGAAACTGAGGATTCCGTAATCTCCAAGGCCCTTGACGACAGGATGGGTCTTTTCATAATAATCGAGGCTCTTCGAAAGACCCCGAATCCGGACTGCAATCTCATAGTTACCTTTACCGTGCAGGAAGAAGTCGGGCTTCGCGGAGCGCGCGTGATAACGCCGGTTTATGAACCTGACTTCGCCGTCGCTCTTGAAGGCACGGTGGCAATGGACATACCCGGAGTTTCGGAAAGCAGATCTCTTGCCAATATCGGCAAGGGGCCCGAGATCAGACTTTCCGACAGGTTCTTGGTGGCTCACAGGCCCTTTAGCTTCTTTATCAAGGAACTTGCGGAGAAAAACGCAATTCCCTGCCAGGTAACGGTAAAAAAAGCGGGCAGCACAAACGCAACCGCTATGCAGGTTACGGGAAAGGGAACCAGAGCGGCGGTCTTGTCAGTTCCGACGAGGTATCTTCACAGTCCGAGTTCCGTCGCCTATAAAAGCGATATCAGTCACACAATAGATTTGGTATCATGCCTGCTTCGCGATATAGGAGAATTCAGTCTCTCGAATCAGCGCCAGGGCGCTCAGCAACAATAATGGAAGAACTGCTCTGTGTATTTGAAGAAATCGCCAGGGAAAATTTCCCCGAACTAGATCTTGAGAAATTCTCCCAAGCCCTTCGCGAAGAGATAAAGAAGAAAAAATACGATCTCCAGGACGAATCCCTGCTTGAGACAGCACTTCGGGACGACAGAAACAGTTTCAAAGAGTCCCTCCTGGAAATGCTAGAGGAAAGAGCGGCGCGGGAAGACAGCGGGAAAGCCTTTTTTCTCTCAGACAAAGGCCGCAGCGAGGCAATCTCAATCCTAATAGCCAATGTCGAACACACAATCGACTACTATTACAACACGATAATAGGAAAACACTTCTCGGCAAGTTAAGCGTAAGTGCTTTTCCGTTCCTTCCCCCATATTCTCCCTCGACTGTGATTCCGTGACGGCAGAATTACTTCTTAGGCCTTTTGTTCATCGCCACGTATTTTCTGTTTTCCTCTCCCAGATAAACCTGTCTCGGCCTGGCGATTCTGGTTTCGGGATCGTTCAGCAGTTCAAGCCACTGGGCAAGCCATCCGGCCGTTCTCGCTATAGCGAAGAGGACAGTAAACATGCTCGTGGGAAGACCTATGCTCTGGTATATGAGTCCGGAGTAGAAATCAACGTTCGGATAAAGCCTTCTTCTTACGAAATAGTCGTCTTCAAGGGCTATTCTCTCAAGTTCAAGAGCTATGTCGAGCAGAGGATTTTTCCCGGTGACTTCAAACACGTCGTGGGCTATGTCCTTTATTATCTGGGCTCTCGGGTCGTAAGCCTTGTACACCCTGTGTCCAAAGCCCATGAGCCTGAATTCTCCTTTCTTGGCCCTTTCTATGTACTGCGGGATCTTGTCAACCGAACCTATGTCGGCAAGCATCTCAAGCACCGCCTCGTTCGCTCCGCCGTGGAGAGGACCATAGAGAGCAGCAATTGCCGCGGCAGCAGCGGAATACGGATCCGGCTGGGAACTTGCGACATTTCTCATCGCGCTTGTGCTGCAGTTCTGCTCGTGATCGGCGTGAAGGATGAAAAGAACGTCTATAGCCTTTTCTATCGCCGGATTCGGCTTATACTTGGCCTCAGTCATTTTAAACATCATTGAGAGGAAGTTCCCGGCGTAGCTGAGCTCATTGTCCGGGTAGACATAGGGAAGACCCATGATCTGCCTGTAGGAAAATCCGGCTATGGTCGGCATCTTCGCTATAAGTCTTCTCATCTCAAGTTTCTGCACTTCAGTATCAAATATGTCTTTTGCTTTAGGGTAAAAAGTCGAAAGAGCTCCAACAGTGCCAAGCAACATACCCATGGGGTGCGCGTCGTAGCGGAAACCGTCCATGAATTTCTTTATGTTCTCATGCATGTAGGTGTGATGGGTTATGTCGTGAACCCAGCTGTCGTGTTGAGACTTGTTAGGAAGCTCACCGTGAATAAGCAGATAGGCGACTTCGAGGAAACTGCTTTTTTTCGCCAGATCTTCTATCGGGTATCCCCTGTACCTCAGAATTCCCTTCTCTCCGTCAATAAAGGTAACCTTGCTTTTGCACGAAGCGGTGTTCCCGAAAGCGGGGTCGTAACTCATCATGCCAAAGTCTTCGTCCTTAACCCTTATCTGGCGAAGGTCAGTGGCCTTTATGGTATCGTTTTCTATAGGCAGTTCGTATATTTTACCTGTCCTGTTATCCGTCACAGACAAAGTATTTTTAGACATTTGCTAATCTCCTCGCAATAGTGAAGTTGTTTAAACCAAGTTACCGGCTGAAATGGATTCCCACAGGTGAACCACCCTCGTTTTTACTCCAATACCCTCACCATCAATTCAACCGATCGAAGCGATTATAACAGATTTTTAAACTAAACGCAAAACGGCCTAACCAAACTCCACGATACTGATCGGAACAGGGGTAAGACAGGAAATAAAAATAAGCAGTGAGACAAAAGCAAGCGCCTTTCTCCCCGCACCGATTTCGGTATCACTTGAGACAGTCGGCGGATGGGATGTCCCGATCACCAAAAGCAGTATAGCCCAGAAAAGCCATCCGACCCAGCCCTCAAACACAAGCCACCTCGGGACATCGGCAAGCACTCCTAAACCGATATAATCCGCAAGTTCTACCAGGGGCGCCGTTCCAATTCCCATTATTACAAGAAAAACAACCGTAGCGACCGATATCGTCTTATGCCACTGCGCCGGGAAAACGCAGTATACGACATGCCCTCCGTCAAGCTGCCCCGCAGGCATCAGATTCAAGGCAGTTACAAAAAGACCTATCCATCCGGCAAACGCAACTGGGTGCAGCACAAGTTCGTATCCCTGAGCGACTTCCCCGATGGCCATTTTCGAGAAAAGGGCGAATACAAGAGAATTGCCGAGGGACATGGCCGTCTGCATCTCAGAGAACGTCTCGGAATCCAAAGCAACCACCTCTGAGAAAAGCAGGCCGACAAACAGAACCGGAAGAGCTACAATTACGCCTGCTATGGGGCCGGCAACCCCTATGTCAAAAAGTTCCTTCCGGCCGCGTATACGGGATTTTATCCGTATAAACGCCCCGAACGTACCGATCGGGGAGAGGAAAGGAGGAGCGGGAATAAACCAGGGAAGAGTTATGGAAACGCCGTATTTTCTGCCGTAAAAGTAATGGCCCATTTCATGGGCTCCCAGAATAGCCACCAGAGAGATCGAGAAAAGAACCCCGCCGGTAGATGTCCCGCTTATCATGTAACCGGAAAGAAAAGTGGTGGCCGCGGTGAGGACAAAAAGCACCAGTGGGATAACTGTAGATCTTGTGATCATGGCTACTCTGCTTCGAGCAACATCGGGTTTATGGAGTTAAGGATGTCCTTTAGATATCTTTCTATGTCAGATTCTTTTGTGAGCAGCAATACGTGCGATCTGATTTCCTCAAGCATCTGTTCTGAAAGTCTGTCTGAAAGAAATTTCACATAGGGAAACCGCAGCGGGGAAACGCTCAGGTGACGGTAACCAAGAGCCAATATCAAAAGGGTGCCGGAAGGAACCCCCGCTATCTCTCCACAGATGGAAAGTTCTTTTCCGCTTGAGAGGATTTGCTCTCTCGTAAAATCCAGCATTCTTACCACGGAAGGATGAAAGGCCGAGTAGAGATGTCCAACCGCGTTTGAGTTTCTATCCACCGCAAGCAGATACTGTATGAGGTCGTTTGTTCCGACAGAAACAAAATCTATTAAGTCCGCGTAATCCCCGAATTGATATGCAAGGGCCGGGACCTCCATCATTATTCCGAGCTTCGGTATATCAAGCCGGTGAAGACTCACTTCGGCGGATAGTTCGCTAATTATCTGTGCGGCGGTCTCAACCTCCCAGACATTTGAGACCATTGGGAGAAGAATCCTGAAATTTCCCCCTTTTTTCGCTGCCAGCAGAATAGCTTTCAGCTGATCCCTGAAAAGATCCAGATACTCCATTGAGAACCGGATTGACCGGAGGCCAAGAAGGGGATTTTCTTCCTTGGGCATGCTGAGATAGGAAAGCACCTTGTCAGAACCCACATCCAGAGTCCTGATCGTCACTTCACCCTCAAAATTCCCTGAAATCTCCTTGTATATCTTTAACTGGGACCTTACACTCGGCCACTTCTTAAACTGTGCGAAGGCAAACTCTGTTCTGAAAAGTCCCGCACTCCTGATGCCGTAACGCTTAGCCATTTCAACATCGGCCGGAATTCCGACATTTGCCGTTATTTCGACGCCAAGACCGGTACCGGTGCTTTTTATGGCTTCAGTTTCTATGAAGTGGCGGAGCTTAACGGTTTTTTCGTGCATAGCCAGATACTCATCCTTGAGCACCTGGTCGGGATTTGTGAAAATGAAACCGCTTCTTCCGTCAACTATCATATCCTCCCCGGGGTGTGTCAGGTTCTCGATGTTTTCTATGCCGACAACTACGGGAATCCCTAGTGATTTCGCTATTATGATCGCATGCGAAGTCTCTCCGCCCTTTTCGAGCACTATCCCCCCGACCTCGCCCTCAATAGCCGTAACAAAAGACACGCCTATCTCCCTTGCGACAAGTATTAAGGGCTCTCCGTCGACGGAAGCGGAAATGTTTTCGTCTTTTGAATGGGTAAGGTCCCTGAGAATCCTTTCTCCTATATCCCTGAAATCGTAAGCCCTTTCTCTCATATAGGAATCCGGCAGGGATTCAAAACGTAACGCCTGGGATTCAAGATACTCAACCACCGCGGTCTCGGCCGAAACGCTCTTTTCATCTATGAGCTTGTCGGTGCCTTTCTCCATGTCGCGGCTATCCACTATCATCAGATGTGAGCGGAAAATATCCACTTCGTTTTTAGAGAGCTTGCCTTCAGAATCCATTTTTTTTATAGTGTTTTTAAGGTCTTGCGATATATTTTTTATAGAGTTTCTAACTCTTTTCTTCTCGATCTGGGGAGTGCCGGCTGTCATCTCCATTGTGGACATCCGGCGGAAAAGCCCGCGGAAAGTAACCGCTTTCCCGACACCCACACCTTCAGAAACTCCTTTTCCCTGATAGCTTCTTGTCTCGTGTTTTACCATGGACGGAGGTTTCAGGCGGTCCAGGGTGTTTGCGACTTCAAGAACCCCCGCAAGTCGCAACGCTACGATCTGAAAAAGAGTCTGTTCGGCAGGAGTTATCTGCATTTGAGCCTTGTTCTGGCCCACAAGCACCCCGACACACAAGTCGTGAAGCATTATGGGAACACCTATATAGCTTTCGTATTCCTCTTCGCCTATTTCCGGGAAATACTTGTAATTCGGATGTTTTGAAGCCGGCATAGCAACCAAGGGAACCTTCGTTTTATGGGCCATCCCGGTAAGACCTTCATCCGAACGCAGGAAGATGTCGCTTTTGGGTTTAACCTGAAGACCTCTGTTGGCAGCAAGCCTGAGAACCTCTCTAAAATCATCCCAGACGTATATGGAAACGACATCGTAGTGAAGCGAGGACGAAATTTTTCTAACTACCCTGCCCAAAACGGTGTTAAGACCTACGGACTTGTTGATCAAGTCGCTTATCTCGTGAACCACCTTGAGATGGAAATGTTCCGGCTCTGTACGATCTTTAGTAATCATCGGGTTACTCCGCCACACTCCAAGAAACTAGTATTATACCACCATCAGGTCCAGTCAACGGAAAAAGAGTGGTTAACAATCCCCGCGGAGGATCGAGGAAGAGATTTTCGTGTGAATTTACAGAATATTGTGTATATACTTCCCACGGCATGAGTTTGGAAACAGTAAAAGTTGCAATTATCGGATCTGGACCCGCTGCTTTCTACGCGGCTGAACACCTGCAGAAAAAACTCGGCGACCGAGTTTTCATAGACATGTTCGAAAAACTCCCGACCCCCCACGGCCTAGTTAGAAGCGGAGTGGCTCCGGATCATCAGAAAATAAAGACCGTGGCCAAGGTTTACGACAAGATTGCGTCAAATCCCCAATTCAGGTTTTTCGGGCTTGTAGAGTTCGGAAAACACGCAACGCTTGAGGACCTGCGCAGCCGTTACCACCAGATAGTTTTCGCAACAGGGGCCCAGACCGACAGGAAAATGGACATACCAGGAGAGGACTTAATCGGAAGCCATACCGCAACGGAGTTTGTAGCTTGGTACAACACCCACCTGGAGCACATCGGCCTTGATTTTGATTTTTCAGGAGAAAAAGTCGTCATAGTAGGAGTCGGAAACGTCGCGGTGGATGTCGCTAGAATCCTCTGCCTTACCAGAAGCGAAATGGAGAAAACGGATATCGCCGACTACGCGCTTGAAAAACTGGCTGAAAGCGGAATAAGGGAAATACACATGCTGGGAAGAAGAGGACCTGCACAGGCGGCTTTCACTAACCCCGAACTGCGGGAACTCGGAAAGCTTGAGGACGCGGACCTTCTCGTTCTGCCGGAGGAAGCAGACCCAGGTCCCCTTACGATTGCGGAACTTGGGCGTAAACCAGACAGAGCAATCCAGACGAAAATCGAGCTCTTAAAGAAAGCGTCGGAAAGAGTTCCCTCTAAATCGAAAAAAATCATCATAAGGTTTCTGGTTTCTCCAATAGAGATAATCGCCGGAGAAAACAACAAGGTAAAAAGCGTGAAAGTCGTAAAAAACAGGCTTTACAGATCCGATGACGGCTCTCTTCGGCCTAAACCCACGGGCGAAACCGAAGAGATTCCCGCCGATCTGGTTTTTCGCTCCGTCGGGTACCGGGGAACACCTCTTCAGGACGTGCCGTTTGATGGCAGTTGGGGAATAATTCCTAATGAAAACGGAAGAGTGCTTGATAAAATGGGTGGCAACCCGCTTACGGGACTCTACACTACCGGGTGGATAAAACGCGGACCAACCGGCGTTATTGGCACAAACAAAACTGACTCCGGTGAAACCGTAAGCTGCATGATTGAGGACATTGAAAGGGAAAACACACTGCGTCCCGAATTCACTTCCCCTGAGAGCATAAATGAGCTGCTTGAGGAAAAACACATTTCCTACAATGAATGGCTTAGGGTTGATTCATTTGAAAAGAAAGAAGGAGAGAAACAGGGAAAACCACGGGTGAAAGTCTCAAGGCTTGAAGAAATTCTCGGAGTTCTTGAAAAAGACAGCTGAAGCTGGGGGTCTTTTTTCATCCACGAACGGATACTTGTTTAAGCTCTAGGTTGCAGCGCATCGGAGACTACGCAGGACTCACGCGTATCTTTCTTCTGAGAGGGTCCGCTCCCCAGATGGAGAGGGAGATTTCACTTCCTATATCAAAGACCCTGCCACCGGCGTTAGAAAGCGCAAGTTCGATCAGAAACTCAGGAATATAAACGTTAAACCCGTTATATCCCTTGGAACTTACGTAGCCGGTCGCTCCTTTTATATCCTTTTCCAGAAGATAGCGGATAAGCCAGTACCTGTGTCTGCTTCTCTGCGCGTTTTTTATTTCCCTGGTGGCAAGACTTACCCGCGTGTTCGTATCTTCAAGCTCGCTTTCGGAGTAGTAAATCTTTTGTTCCTCAAGCCAGGATATAAGCTGGCGCTGCATCAGAAGATCCGTGTATCTTCTGATGGGCGAAGTCATCTGAACATAGGAAGCTACCCCCAGGGACTTATGGGCTTCGGGCTTAAAGGTAACAAAGGAGGGTTTTAAATGCTTTATTACCTTTACCGGAAAAAGAACATCTGCGGGATCAAGTTCTTTGGCTTCAGAGTCAATCTCCTGAGCCTGAGAACGAAAAAGGGCCGGAATTTCGTTTTTATCGAAAAAATCCCCCGAAAGCCGATTCATAAGTATCATGCATTCGGAGACAACTTTGTGGGCGGTAGAATCCATGTAGTCTTTGCTGATTGAGATTCCGTCTCGGTCCCCTACCCTGATCTTGAGTTCCGGGAGTTGAACTATAAAAGCTCCCTTCTCGACTCTCCCGTTTCTAAGTGAATCAGCAAGGGCCACAAGGGATTTTCCCCATTGCGTCCGGTGGAATATTTCAGTCGCTTCGGCGTAGGTAAGATTTTTTGAAACCCTTATGACTGTCGTCTCAAAACGATAATCAATCAAAGTGAAATCTTCTTTTTTAAAAGTGGCGAAAATGGAAAGCGCGGGACGGGGGTCGCCGGCGGTGAGGCTGAGTTTCTTGCTCGTAAGCTCCCGAGGAAACATATCCACGCGCCCCTCGGGGAAATAAGCCGTCTCTGCGCGCTCACGGGCCCCTTGGTCAAGAAAGCATCCCCTGCTTACAACATGGGCAACATTCGAGATATGGACCCCCAGAGTGATTCGGTCCCCGTGCGTTTCAAGGGAAAGGGCGTCATCCATGTCCTGCGTTGTCTCACTGTCAACCGAAAAAACTTCAAGGTCCGTTCTGTCAGTAAGACCCGCAAAGCTATCCTGAACGTTAAAAACAGCCTCAGCCTCTTCAAGGGTTCTTTGCGAGTGCCTGAAATGAAAGGCGATCTTTTTTGATTCCGGGTCATCGTCTTTTTTCCAGAAACCCGTTTTTATAAGAAACTCAACCGCCGATTCCACTTCCTTAAGCCCCGACTCATAAAGAAAACCCTTGGCTTCCTTCGCCCGCTCGTAGCCGTCAAGATCAATTACGTACCGCTCGATCAGTTCAAGAAATTCACTGTGGTTCTCATCAACCACCGACGGAACTTCGCCGCTTAAAACGGAACGCACCCAGTTTACGGCTGCCTGCGTTCTTTGTTCCCTTTCCTCTCTGAGTTCAAGGGCGTGGAGTATCTTGGAGACTTCCTCCTGTGAGCGTACAAGGTAGCCGTCTTCTGCTCTTGTCAGGTAAACCGTGCTTTTATCCACGGCCCAGAAAAGTAAAAGCCTTTGCTCCATAGAAACCTGCTCTTTGCCCGAATACAGATCCAGTATCTCCTCAAAGCTTACGGTCTCCTGCTCTTCCACAACACACTGCCACAACGTTTCCAGATCAACGGAGTCCCTTTTTTCCTCAAGGTCTCTTCTCCATTTTCTCATTTCGAGTTTTTTCTCGGAGTCGGTCAGGGTTTCAGAAACGGTTATTCCGGTTACAAGTACAACTTTTTTCGGTTCAACCGAGTAGCGCTTTCCGTCTTCTGAGAGAACGGAGAGTTTGCCGAGATGGACAGAGAGAACAACCCCAAAGGTGGGCTCCCTTCTTTTTCTGTAGGCAACAAGTTCGTTTATGCTCGGAGAATTCATCGAATGGGACAATTCGATCAGTTAAGAGAATCTTTGTACTCAAGCGCCCCTTTTATGAAATTTCTGAAAAGCGGGTGAGCGCTGAGGGGCTTTGACTTGAATTCGGGATGGAACTGGCAGCCAACAAACCAAGGATGATCGTTAAGTTCCATGATTTCGACCAGCTTTCCATCCGGCGACAGGCCGCAGAGAACCATTCCCTTCGACTCAAGAATTTCCCTGTAGCTGTTGTTCACTTCAAACCGATGGCGATGTCTTTCGGAGATCTCAGAGGCCCCGTAGATGCCGCTTGCCAGGGTCTCGGGCCTTATGACGCAGGGATAGGCCCCAAGTCTCATTGTCCCGCCCTTTTCACTTATGTTCTTCTGCGATTCCATTATGTCTATAACGGGGTTTTCCGTATCCCCGTTATTCTCGGTCGTATCCGCATTATTTATGCCGCATACGTTTCTTGAAAACTCAATAACGGCAAGCTGCATACCGTAACAGATTCCAAAAAAGGGAATCTGATTCTCCCTTGCGTACTTCGTGGCGTAGACTTTGCCGTCAATTCCTCTCTCCCCGAATCCTCCGGGAACAAGTATCCCGTGAACATCGGAGAAGTAGTCCTCGGGACATGTTTCGTCCATTTCTTCTGAATTCACATATTTTATCTCAACGTTTGAATCGTTGGATATGCCGCCGTGGTAAAGGGCCTCGTGAAGACTTTTGTAAGCGTCTCCGTGTGAGACGTATTTTCCGACAACAGCTATACGCACGGTTTTTTTCACATTCTTTATTCTTCGTACGAGCTCTTCCCATTCCCCCATGTCGGGTTTTTTGGTCCACATGCCCAGACATTCAACGATTATCTCAGCAAGCCCTTCTTTTTTGTACATAAGCGGGACTTCATATATGTGCTCAACGTCCTTAGCCGTAATAACCGCTTTTTGTTCAATGTTGCAGAAAAGAGCTATTTTTCTCTTGACGTCTTCTGGAAGGAACTTGTTCTCAGTGCGGCACAGAAGTATGTCGGGCTGAATTCCTATCTGGAGAAGTTCCTTTACGCTGTGCTGCGTAGGCTTTGTTTTCAGTTCTCCGGCGGCGGCCACATAGGGAACATACGTAAGATGGATGAAAAGCGTGTTCTGCTTACCAATATCCGATCTCAGCTGCCTTACCGCCTCAAGAAAAGGAAGACTTTCTATGTCTCCCACCGTACCGCCAATCTCGACTATGATCACGTCGTTACCGTCCTCAAGGGCACGCACACGGGATTTTATCTCATCCGTTATGTGAGGGATTACCTGGACCGTTTTGCCGAGAAACTTGCCTTCCCTTTCCTTGGAAATAACGGAGTCGTAGACCTTGCCGCTTGTTAGATTGTTTTTCTTGCCGAGGCGGGCCTTGGTAAATCTTTCGTAATGGCCTAGGTCAAGATCCGTTTCCGCCCCGTCATCGGTAACAAATACTTCCCCGTGCTCAAAAGGGTTCATCGTACCCGGATCAACGTTTATGTAGGGATCAAGCTTCTGAAGGGTGACTCGAAGACCGCAACATTCAAGAAGTAGACCTATTGAAGAAGCGGAGATGCCTTTTCCCAGAGAAGACATAACCCCGCCTGTAACAAAAATAAACTTGGCGCTTTTCACTCAGAAATACCCTCTGTTTCGTTATGAGTCCAGAAACCAGCCAGAAGCGGAATCAGCACTAAATATATTCAATCCGAGAGCAGCTTACAATTAAAACCGAAATTTTGCATGAATTCGGAGGGAGAAACGGCAAAAATGAAAAACATCTTGTAAGCTCGGGGAACTAAGACTATTTCAGACTGGAAAAATACGATAGAAGTTTTTCTGAAGCAATTGCCCTATGGCTTATCCTGTTTTTTACGTCGAGGTTAAGCTCGGCCATAGTCTTTGAGTGCTCAGGAATTAAAAAAACAGAATCATAACCAAAACCACCCCGCCCCCTTCTCTCCAAGAATATTTCTCCACGGCACTCACCTTCGAAAAATTCCTTCACGCCATTTACGCAGACAAGAGAGATACAGCAAACAAACTTGGCGCTTCTATTGTTCTCCCCTTTAAGCTCAGACAGCAGTTTCTCGTTATTCTCATCATCCGAGGCTCCTTCTCCCGCGTACCTAGCCGAATAAATACCGGGTGCTCCCCCCAGAGCATCCACGACCAGACCCGAATCATCCCCTATGGCATCCACTGCAAGAAAATCAGAAGTTGCTTTCGCCTTTATAAGGGCATTTTCCCTGAAAGAAAGACCCGTTTCCTCTATATCAGGGATCTCGTCAAAGTCCTCAAGAGAAAGAATCTCATCGTACGCGTCGGCAAGAATTGATCTGAATTCTTTCAGTTTCCCCTTGTTTTTCGTGGCAATGACGATGGTTCTCTGCTTCATTCTACCTCCAGCCCTAAACTCAATTTGGTAAAAACAGTTCCTATAGGGCTCACGATTTTTGTTTGGTAATTATATACCTAATTACCCAAAATCTGATTTTTTCACTGGAAAAAAGGATCGAAGCCGAACCGCCCGACGCCCTTGAGAAGATCCGGGAATCCGTGGGAGAAACCATACTCGCCTGTTGCGGCGTTCCCGTAGAGCTTGCGGAACCAGGGCAAGGAACGGCCGCTCGGGAAGCCTGGCGGCGTTTCCTTCACGCGACTATAGACCCGCTTGGAAAACTTGTCAGTGAAGAGCTTACGGAAAAATTCGAGTTCCCGATCTCGCTTAATTTCGATAGCTTGATGGCGAGCGATATTTCCGGGCGCGCTCGGGCGTTTCAAAGCATGGTTGGCGGCGGGATGGATATTAACAACGCCGCGGCGTTGTCGGGCTTGATGATCGAAGAATAGAGATTGTTCGGGCAGGGTCTTCATAGCTAAGTTTAGACAATTCTTTTTTCAACGTCTTGAGAAGTAATTCATTTAATCTTAAAAAGCGATGGTGACGTCTTTCTAGGAGCTGTGTGAAGCCTACTAGCGTGTTCTCGTATTGCATGATTTTTATTATCGATTTACTTTCTTCATCATTTTTTTTACGCTCATCCAGCAGTTTGCTATGCTCATCCAGTAGTCTGCTATGCTCATCCAGCGCTCTGTTATTCTGCTTGTAATAGTCAATAACGACCTTTAACGATGTATATGTTTTTACTATTCTACGTCGCAGTTTTGAGTTCGGAACTTGACCGATAAGATTCGCGCTTGCATGATAGATGGTAGAATAATCCTGAGTAAGTGATATGTTGCTCCAAAAGATTCGTCCTCTGTTCTTTTCAACGCCCTCCCAATGAATTTTCACATCTCTATTATATGCATTCCGAATTTCTTTGAGCTCTTCGTAAAGCGCTTGGTAAAGACCCTTAATTTTCTTCTCTTGACGCGTCTCATCCAATTTGCTGTGTGCTAGATACAGCCCAATAGCACTCACAACACCACCCGCAAGAACACCCAAGAGAAGGCTCAGAATAGGGTATTCCTTCATTAAGTAAACTATGTCCATAATACTTCTTTAGTTTTATCTAATGTGGTATTAAAAGTGGTACTGAAATTCCCTATACCCTTAAAAGATGAATGATTTGAAGGAGTTACACAACCACTGTGGTGGAGGCGCCGGGAATCGAACCCGGGTCCGAAAAAAGTTTCACTAGGCTTCTACATGCTTATCCTGTCTTTTAAATCAGACGGCAAAATCACCGACAGGCAGGTTTTTTCGCCGTAGTCCCGAGTAAAATCTCGCTGGCAAACGCCTCGGAAATCACGTACCAGCCATCCCGCTTGAATTACGCCTCAGAAAGCCCAGCGGGCATGACGTTCTGAGACGTCGCAGTTTTTTTTAGGCTGCGAGTGCGTTTATTGGTTCGGCACTTATCGTGCTTGATCAGTTTTACGAGTTAACCAAGCTCGGCATGCGGCACAAGCTTCCCTATTTTCCGTCGAAGCCGATCGCCCCCTTGTTTAAGTTATGAACGTTTTAAAGATCGTCTTACGGCTTTCTGCATATCTCTTTGGGCCTCTCGACGCTTGATATCCTCTCTTTTATCTCTTGTCTTCTTGCCTCTGGCAAGGGCCAGCTCGAGTTTTGCGATGCCGTTTTTAAAATAAATCCTGAGAGGAACTAAAGTGTAACCTCTAATGCTGGTTTTTCCAATCAGCCTCCTTATCTCATGGGAGTTGAGCAGAAGCTTCCTCTCTCTGGTCGGTTCATGATTAAGCGTGTTAGCGGCGTCGTAAGGAGCTATGTAGCAGTTAACCAGCCTAGCCTCGCCCCCCCTTATGAGCGCGAAACTCTCCTTTACGCTCGCGTTTCCGTTTCTAAGGGATTTAACCTCGGAACCCTTGAGAGCTAGACCCGCTTCGTACTTCTCCTCGAATATATAATCCCTGTGAGCGGTAGGATGGCTGCATATGGTTTTCATCTATCCTAATAATAATCCGCCGCGGCGAAATAACCAGCATGAACTCAAAAATCCCTGGAACTGTCAACGAGAAGCGTAACGGGCCCGCAGTTCACTATATGGACATCCATTTGAGCCCCGAAAATACCGGTTTTCACCGGGATTCCACGCTCCGTAAGCTCAGCGATGAAAAGTTCGTAGAATCGCCTCGCGAAATCTCCACCCGCAGCCCGAACGTAAGAAGGTCTTCTACCCTTCCTGCAGTCACCGTAGAGGGTAAACTGGGAGACAACCAGAATTTCTCCCCCTGCATCCTCGACACTGAGATTCATCCTGTCTGAGGAGTCCTCAAAGATCCTGAGACCTGAGATTTTCTCCGCCATGTAGACGACATCTTTTTCCGAATCATCCTTGCTAACCCCGAGAAAAACAACCATCCCCTTGCCTATACTTCCGACTGTGTTCCCCTCAACGCCCACTGACGCTTCGGTCACTCTCTGTATAACGGCCCTCATTTGCAGCTTTCCCTCGGATAAATTAATAAAGACAGATTATACGTAATGCCTCGGAACCCTTGGCGAGATCCTTGATAAAACTTCGTAGGATATGCTCCCAGCCCAGGAAGAAACATCCTCAACGCTTACAAGTCCGTCTCCGAAGAGTATTACCTCGTCCCCTACACCGACACCCTGAACGTCCGTTACATCGACCATGATAAAATCCATGCAGACAGATCCTATAAGCGGAGCAAGTCTTCCGCCCAGGGAAACTTTCGCCCTGTTTGAGAGAGCCCTTGGATAGCCGTCCGCATACCCGATCGGAAGGGTCGCGACCAGCGTTTCCCTCCCCGCAACAAAACTTCCCCTGTAGCCGACCGGAGTGCCCGGAGGCACTTTTCTAAGTTGCACTATCCTTGTTTTGAGTTTCATAACGGGCCTGAGATCAACTTCTCCCATGCTGCCCGAACCGTAAAGCATTATCCCGGGTCTCACGATATCCATGTGAGAATCCGGGAATCTCTGAATGGAGGCGCTGTTTGCGGAATGTGCGTAGCGGTATCTAACTCCCAGCTCGCCCAGAAAAACTAGACCCTCGCGGAAAATCCCGAGCTGATAATCAGTATAGTCGCTTTGATGAATCTCAGAAGATGCTAGATGGGTAAAAACACCCTCAAGCATTATAGCGGGAAGGGATGCAGACGAAGCGAAAAAAGATTCCATGTCGCCCGCTCCCACCCCCAGCCTGGTCATGCCCGTATCGACTTTTAGGTGATAACCGACTGTTTTTCCGTACTCAACAGCGGTCCCAGAGAGGGCCTCTAGCACACCAAGGGAATAGCACGCCGGAGTAAGCGCGTTTTCTACAACAACCCCAGCCTCCTGCGGGTCAATCCCCCCTAGGAGAAATATTTCGCTTTTTATTCCGGCTTGCCTGAGTTCCAGCGCCTCCGGTACGGTAGCCACCCCAAGCATGTCCGCCCCATTACTAAGGGCAACCTCACTTAGCCTTATCGCACCGTGTCCGTAAGCGTCGGCCTTTACAATCGCCATTATACGGACATTTTCCCCTACAAGCCTTCTTACTTCACCGAGGTTCGATTTAAAAGAATCAAGACTGATTTCAGCCCAAGTAGGTCTCATCGACTGGAAATTTCTCCAAAAGCTGAGTGAAGGAGTTCGTTCGAATTGTCTGTTAAGCGGTCGTATTTTCCCTGACCAGCTAAAGGAGAAATTATACCATTGCCTAAAACAAGTTTCAGGCGCACCTCATAATGGAGACTGAAAAGGACCGTATATCAGGGAAATTGCCAAAGGGGCTGATTACAATTTCTTAAAGCATGCAGTCGATATTTGGCGTGCTTCTGTTTCTCGGAGTTCTTCTGTTCCCGGATATCTTGCGTAAAAAACAATCGGGATTCTTTGGCTTCCCGGATATCAGGATATAACGACACCGCATACGGTCAGGACTCTACCAAAGTCCTAACCTGACTCCGCCGCCGATGTAATGTCCTCCGAACTCGCCTTCTATAAGATTACCGGTCACCTTTTCTTTGAACCTCGGGTCTTCGAAAGAGGCTAAGTAGCGGTAATCCAAACTCACCGTTACATCGGGCCCATTGCTGAACCGGTTAAGTTTGTAACCCAACCCGGCGCCTACCTGATAAATAAAAACGTAATCACTGTCATCAACAAGTAGACTGCCTACAGTAGTCCCACCTGATTTCATTTCGTTTGACAGATCAGCCGCACCTAATCCACCGCCTATATAAGGAACCAGATTGCCGCCAAAGTCTATATCATAATAGGCATTCATCATCAGAGTGAGAGCGGAGAGATCGCCTTCGAGCTCGTTTTCTCCAGGCTCAAGCTGCAAAGCTCCCGACGTCTCTACGTTTATTCCCTGAAAACCGTTATTCATATAGCCAGCCTCACTTTCAAGACGCAGGCCATTTCCAAGTGCGTAGCCCAGAAGGAAGCTGAAACCATATCCTTTGTCGTAATCGACGGTACCTTCTAACGGCCCATATTGAGAACCCCCGAATTGAACTGAGGCCCCCGATACGCTACCGCTGTTTAGAATGCTGAGAGCACCGCGGACTCCAACGCTAAATCCGCTGGTTGTGGCAGGCAAATCCTCTTTTACCTCGGGCATCTCTTTTACAAGTTCTGTGGAAGGCTCCGCAGAGTCAGGACTCTGTTCCGCCACAGCTTCATCCTTAACTTCGGTAGAAGGCTCCTCCTTGACCTCAGAAGAAGTTTCTTTAGCTTCGGTAGAAGTCTCCTCAGCTTCGGCACTTTGTTCCATCATGGCTTCCTTCTCAACATCGGGCGGCATTCCTCCCGCCAGAACCACGGACGGACCAAGTGCAATTGAAAACAAGAGCGCAAGAAATTTTATTGATAGTAACCTAGTACTGTCAGACTGAAACAGCAGTTTCATTAGATGTTCCTCCTTACGGCCATTCCTTTTAATAAACTCCGGCTTTTTTATTATCTTACAGAGTTCTGCCATTGTCAAACGTGATAAATACCCTATCTTTCATTGGATTGGTTTTTTCAACCGCCTTACTAAATGGAAACCGGAACGGAGAATTCCGGGAAAAACGGCATGAAACTGAACAGATATGAACTTCGCTGCGTTCTCGTAATAGGAACAATAATAGCGCTTAGGCTTCTAGGGATATTCCTGATAATTCCCGTCTTCAGCATATACGCCGTAAACTACGAGGGAGCAACTCTCTCATCCGCGGGAGTCGCGTTTGGAATATATGCCCTCACGCAGAGTCTCCTGCAGATACCTTTCGGTATGGCAAGCGACAGGTTCGGAAGAAAGCCTGTAATAATATCTGGACTTATCATCTTCTGTCTGGGAAGCATTCTCTGCGCTTTTGCAGACAACATCTGGGAACTCATAATAACCAGGGCGCTTCAGGGAAGCGGTGCGATAGGCGCAGTTGCCATAGCCTCTCTCGGGGACTCAACAAGAAACGAGGTAAGAGCGCAGTCTTTTATGCTGACCGGAATAATAATCGGGGTGGCATTTATAACTTCACTCATAGTCGGTCCCGTGCTTGCGGCAAAATTCGGTTTCGAGAGCCTTTTCTTCATACTCGCGGTCCTGGGTTTCATAGCGGTTTTCGTTACTCTTTTCATGTTCCCGGAACTTCCAAAGAAAAAAACAGGGGACAGAAAAGAGATTCTTCTCAAACTTCGGGAACCGGAAGTTAGAAAAATTCTTTCCTCAACCTTCATAACATCTCTCGCCCTTAACCTTATGCTGTTCATCTACCCACTTGACTGGAAAAACCTCGGTACCGGACCCGAAGACCTGTGGTTCGTCTACCTGGTAATACTCGCTCCGAGCGCGCTTCTGGCTAACGCTTACATCAGAATTTCCGAGATAAGAAAAACACTGAAGCAGGCGACCCGATTCGGACTTTTCTTTCTAGTAGCCGCCTTTTCAATCTATCTGTTCCGACAATCCGACAGCCTTGCTCTCTATCTGGCGGGAGGAGTGTTTTTTCTCGGGTACTCCATATTTCAGTCCATACTACCCGCGTTTGTCACACAGAGAGTTTCTTCAGAGAATAGGGGCGTTCTCTCCGGCTTTTTCAATCTGGCGAACTTCATGGGGGCCTGTGTGGGCGGGATGTCCGCCGGCATACTTTATGAGACTCACGAATCTCTTCCCCTGATATTTGGACTCTTGTTTTTGATAGCGTGGAAGTTTATCGGGCTTCCCGGGCCGCCGCTTGAGCAGACTGAAGAAAAATGAAATATATACGCTTGAGAGAACAGAGTTTCTGCCGGTCTCTCTTGAAACAGCTTGGGATTTCTTCTCTAACTCAAACAATCTTCCCAGAATCACTTCCCCGGAACTAAACCTGCGCATAACACCTGAGGCGGAAGAAAAAATATATCCCGGCATGATAATCACCTATGCGGCAACCCCCTTTCCCTTTTTCAAAAGCACCTGGGCAACAGAAATAACCCAAGTTGACCCACTGCGCTATTTCGTTGACGAGCAACGATTCGGACCCTACAAATTCTGGCACCACAAGCATTTTTTCACAGAGACCGGGGGACAAACGAAGGTCTGTGACCTTGTTCACTATTCCCTCCCGTTTGGTCCGATTGGAAGGCTGGCAAATCCGCTTTTTGTAAGCAGAAAACTGGACTTCATATTCGATTACAGAAGCGCCAGACTTCGGAAACTGTTTGGAAACTGAAAAAAAACGCCGCGAATTTTTCCTCACCGCGGCACCAGCTTGAAGCGTGATATCGTGCAGGGTATATTTGCGGGATAGGGTCTGCTCATGAAGGTGTGCAGGCATTACATGATGGAGACAATGCTCGTGGGTTCAACTCGATTATCTTGTGAACATCCGGCGTGCACTGGCTGCATTGTAAAATGCGCATTCCCCACGGAGGATACGCCTGTCCGTCTGGCTGTCCTTAAGACCGTTTCGGGCTTGGAGATATGTGTGTATCCGGCAGTTGGCGAATTCCCTGCCGCCCCAGTCGTGGTGAGGCGGCAGGTATTACCCCGATGGATACTAGTAAGGAGACAGTAAATGTCCACGCATGACCCGTCGCATTCCGCGGAACCGACTGGCGGAAACCAACGCCGTCCGATAAGTTCTACCGCGGTTCGGCAGATGATCATCTCCACGGCTATTATGGCACTTGTGCTTGTGTCATTGACCGAAGCATTCATTATTATGAGAAACACTCAGAAAGTGGTTGAAGCAGAAGGAAATAGATACGCCTCATACCTTCTGGCCGATGAACTGCGCCAGAGTTCCGACGACCTCACACGCATGGTACGTACTTACTCCGAGACTAGCGATGAGCGCTACGTAGATTATTTCCAAGAAATTCTCGATATCCGAAACGGAAAGTCTCCTCGTCCTGAAAAATATCACAGCATATACTGGGACTTTGTGGTATCTACAGGTGTTCCGCCGCGCCCAAGCGGTGCTCCCGTGCCTCTTAAAACGCTCATGAAGAAATCAGGATTCACCGATGCTGAACTTGACCTTCTGGCAACAGCCGAGAATGAATCAAATTCCCTGGTCAATCTGGAAGTTCAGGCGATGAATGCAATGGCCGGTCTTTATAAAGATGCCTCCGGCAACTACACGGTCAAGGGAAGACCGGATTCTAGACTCGCGCGCCAACTTCTACACGGCGAGGGATATCACAAGGCGAAAGAACGAATTATGTACCCGCTGGAAAAGTTCTTTAACGCCGTAGACGAAAGGACAGCAAAAGAGGTCGAACGCCATCAGGGAAAAGAAGAACTGCTGGTTTTCTTGCTCATAGGAACGACTTGCCTCGCGGCTCTGCTTGCCATCGTTTCCATAATAATGATGGCTGACTCCGCAACAAAATTATAGAGGCATTCATACTTGCCAGATGAAGCAAAGTGGATTTCATGTTTGATCACGGCAGTTTTGGACTTCGAAAGTCTTTTGGAAATTAAAGGAAATCCAGACTGTGAAGTTTAAGCCTCGGGGGAAAACCGTGAATTTTTCTGAATATAAGAACAAAAAAGAAAATGCTCCTTTTATATCCTTTGAGGTCTTTCCTCCGAAAGACGATTCTGAATTCGAAAAACTCAAAGACATTCTCAAAAAACTGGCTGAATTCTCGCCCAGCATTATAACCGTGACACACGGTGCCATGGGAAAGGGGCGGAAAAGAACCCTTGAGGTCGCCTCCTACGTAAAAAACGTTATCGGGACGGAAAGCGCCTGCCACCTGACCTGCATAGGATCTTCCGAGAAAGAAATAGACCTGATGATTGAGGGGATAGAGCAGGAGAAAATACGCAACATAGTGGCACTCAGGGGAGATATCCCGAAGGAAGACGACGAAAAACTGCTCTCCGACGGAGCCTTTCAACACGCAAATCAACTTGTGGAACACATAAGAGAGTATGAAGAAGGAAAGTCGCGACAGTTCTCCATAGCCGTTGCCGGCTATCCTGAAAAACATATTGAGTCCCCGAGCTTTGAGGAGGATATAGCGAATCTCAAGAAAAAGGTGGATGCCGGAGCCGATATCATAATCACACAGCTTTTTTTCGATAACCGTTACTACTTTGATTATGTTGACCGGGTAAGAACAGCTGGAATAGACCTTCCCGTTATCCCGGGCCTTATGCCCGTGCTTTCATCAAGGCAGGTGATAAGAATATCATCCCTTTGCGGAACGGAAATCCCCACGGTACTGAAAAAGAGACTTGAGGACGCAGGAGATGACAACCGCAAAGCGGTGGAAATAGGAATCGCCCAGTGCAGAGACCAGGCAAGGGAACTTATCGCTAGAGGAGTACCGGGAATTCATTTCTATGTTCTCAACAGAACCTCCCATATAGAAAGGATTCTGGGATCCATCTGATGCCTGAAACGAAGAAAATCTTTGATGAAGTGGCAAGCCACTATGACTGGCTAAATACTCTGTTCAGCCTCGGAATCCACAAGCTTTGGAGAAAAAAACTGGCGGATGAATTATCTGACACCGAGTACAACCTGGACATAGCAACCGGAACGGCAGAAGTTGCGATTGAGGTTGCGAAAAAATACCCTGCGGCCAAAACAATCGGAATCGATCCCAGCATGAACATGCTCCGGATAGCGAGAAAGAAGATCGAAGACCTGGATTTCAGGGAGAAAATAGTGCTTGTGTCAGCTGCGGCGGAGAATCTTCCCTTCGCGGAAAAACAGTTTAACTCAGCTACAATAGCATTCGGCATAAGAAACACCGTCGATTACGAACTTTCCCTGAGGGAAATAAGAAGGGTCTTAAGGGAAAACGGAAAACTTCTTATACTTGAATTTGCGATCCCGAGAAATCCTGTTTTCAAACCGCTCTACATGTTTTATTTCAAAGTTTTGATGCCACTTATCGGAAGCATTTACGGCAGGGGCAAGGAATACAGGTATCTGGCTGAATCCACCGCCTCGTTTCCTCAGAGAAAGAATTTCATACGGCATCTTGAAAACGCGGGGTTTCGGGATTGCCGGTACTCAGAACTCACCATGGGGGTAGTAGCTCTTTATCGCGCAACCAGATAATCAGCGGTTGTCGATTTTTCGTTCTAAGAGCTACGGGTAAAGTCTGGTTATACTCCAGCCACCATCCGAAGAAGGAAGGTATCTGAAACGGTCGTGAAGTCTGTTTTTCCTTCCCTGCCAGAACTCAAATCGCAGAGGATTCACTATGTACCCTTTCCAGAAGTCGGGCCGCGCTATACTCTTCCCCTTCCATTCTAGCCGGAACTGGTCGTATTGCTCTTCAAGCAACCGCCTGTCCGTAAGAACTTCGCTCTGTTTCGAAACGCACGCTCCTATACGGCTTTGACGAGGTCTTGACGCAAAGTATTCGTCAGCCTCCCCTTCGGGTAAAAGTGAAACTTCACCGTCCACTTTCACTTGCCTTTCAAATTCAGGCCACCAGAAGCAAAGCGAAGCGACTGGGTTCTCAGCAATATCCCGGCCTTTACGGCTAAGGGAATTTGAATAGAAGGAAAAACCTCTTTCGTCGTAGCCCTTGAGAAGGACCACTCTTGAGGACGGAAAGCCTCCAGATCCAACAGTCGATAGAATAAAAGCGTTGGGAAAATCAACTTCGACCTCTAGAACCTGTCTGTACCAGATATCGAACTGAACAAACGGGTTGTCGTCAAGATCTTTTCTCTCCAGTTTCAGTTTCAGGTACTGGCGTGAATTGAATTTGTTTTTTTTCGACATTTCATCTCAAAACAATATCTTCAAGCGCGGAACCTAGGTCTTCGTGTAAAAACTCGTAACCGCAGGAAAGAAGCTTCTCGGGGAAAACCATGCTGCCGGCAAGTACAGTGCAGCGACCCATCTCTCCGAAAAAAAGCCGTACGGCGAACGCGGGAACAGCAAACCACGCAGGCCTTCGCAGAATCCGCGCAAGCGTTGCGGTAAATTCCCTGTTAGTAACCGGATTCGGGGATACGGCGTTAACGGGCCCCCTTACCTCCTCACGTTCCAGCAGATAAACAATTATCCGCGAAAGATCTTCTATCGAGATCCAGCTCAGGTACTGCTCACCACTTCCAACAACTCCCCCAAGACCCATCTTAAAGGGAAGCAGCAAAGAACTCAGCATGCCTCCTCTCCGGCTTAGAACAGTACCTGTGCGCAGATTTATGACCCTTACGCCAAAATCCAAAGCCTTGTTGGCCTCATTCTCCCACTCGCGGCAAGTATCGGGAAGAAACCCCGAACCGACCGCCGAGCGCTCAGTGAGTCTTTCTCCTCCTCTATCTCCATAATACCCGGTTGCCGAGGCGCAGATAAAAGTTTTAGGGGGATTACGGAGTCCCGAGAAAAGACTTACCAGGTAGCGGGTACTGAGTACCCTGCTTTGCCGTATAGAATCTTTTTTCTTCTCAGTCCATCTGCCTATTATGTTCTCACCCGAGAGATGAACAACGGCGTCAAAACCCTCAAGCCGATCCGGGTTGTCTACACGGCCACCCTGTGGATCCCAGAAAATCAGGCGCTCTCCCGCCGCGCGCGATCTTACTAGTCGCCATATTTCAGAGGAATTCGAAGAAATGACGTTGAGAAGATGGCTTCCTACGGTTCCGGTAGATCCTGAGACAAGTATCTTCATGTTTCTGGCTGAAAAAACAGGCGCTCACGAGGCAAAAGCCGCGATCAGTCGCTCCTGGTACCTTCTTACCTCCTTAAAATCGAGAAAATAATGCGGGGCGCTTAGCACCGGAAGGTCAATATATTCTCTGTACTCCTCCACTTTCTCCCTGCAATGTTCCGCGTCCCCGACAATGGCAAACGCTTCAACCATTTCATCACTGACACCTTTTATCATAGCATGGACGTCCTTTTTGCGAAAAGCATCCCTTATACCTACCACTTCCTCCGTAAAACCGTGAAGCCTGAAAGGAGGGTCGTAAGTTTTTACCGTGGCGTAAAAGGCTACGGTCGCCCGGGCGGCTTCCCTTGCCTTTTCCCAGTCATGCGAAACAGCGCAGGTGATTATCGAGCACTTCATGAAATTCCCGTTTTTTCTCTCCTGTTTTTCCAATCCTTCCTTGAGCGAAGGTGAAACCACTTTTTTTATGTACTCAAGCGAACAGACAACATGTCCCATGTAGCCGTCCGCGATTTCGGCCGCGGCGCGAACCATGTTGCTTCCTATACCGGCCATGAATATCGGTATATTTGTTCTGACAGGCTCAAAAGCTCTTTTGTATCCCCTTGTGTTTATACTGTAAAACTGTCCTTCGAAAGTAATTTCCCTGCCCGTATGAACCCCGGACAGGATTTCCCTTATCAACCCCACGCATTCCCTTATTCTCGTAACCGGCCTGTCTCCGTAGAAAACACCGTGGAAATTCTCATTTGTTCTCTTTGCTCCCGTACCAAGACCCAGTATCAGCCTCCCCGAGCTTATTTCGTCAAGATCAAGAGAAGTAATGGAAGTAATCAGCGGGCTTCTCACAAAGGCAAGGGCAACTGCGGTACCGAGTTTTATCTTAGAGGTAACGGGAGCAACGGCTGAGAGCTGCTGAAAGGGGGTTCTATAAAGTTCCGTGGCCCAGACGGAGTGAAAATTCGCTTTCTCCGCAGCAACCGCAAGATCCTTGAGTTCTTCAATTGACCCGGCATCAAGTACAAATCCGACTCTTTTCATCAGATCTATTATAAAGAATAGAGGGGCCGGAAAAAACCCGCTCAGACTGCGCAGGGGAAAAAACGGAGGAATTTCTGATAAAAGTAAACGGGAGGAACTTTAGTCCCCGGTCTTTTCGGAAGAATCGGCTTTCTCTTCCGGTTCTGGGGATTCAGCTTCAGCCACCTCGGCTTCACCCTGTTCGTCCATCTGGTCTTTGGTGGCTTCCTCTTCCCCGACAAGACCAAGTTCTTCTGCGGATTTTTTCTTCGAACTTTTCCCCGGCGCACTCTCTGTCTTCGCCTTGGGCTCTGTTTTTCGCCTTTTTCTCTTGGCTTTGTACTCTTCGGTCACAAGCTCAATAAGAGAAACAGGGGCATTGTCTCCTTTTCTGTAACCAAGCTTTACTATTCTTGTGTAACCGCCAGGACGCTCCATATACCTCTGGGCAAGTTCGGAGAAAAGTTTCTCCACAACCAAACGATCCCTTATATAACCCAGAACTTTTCTTCTCGCGTGAAGACTGCCGTTTTTACCAAGAGTTACGAGCTTCTCTACAACCCTTCTTATTTCTTTGGCTCTTGTGTCCGTTGTGTTTATTTTGCCGTTACGCAAAAGGTCGGTAGCCATGTTGCGGAACATGGCCTTTCTGTGCTTCGTTGTAACTCCCAGTTTTCTTCCCGATTTTCTGTGTCGCATCTTTTTACCGTGTACGGACCTCGATTACTGTTCAACACTCTCAGAATTCCGCTTCTCCTTTTCCTTCTCAAAAACCTCAATGTCTATAACCATCCCGAGGCTCAAGTCCATTTCCTTGAGTCTTTCACTGACTTCCTCAAGTGAGGTTTTCCCGAAATTTTCAAGATCGAGAAGCTGCTGTTCCGTCTTCTGAACTACTTCTCCGATGTATTTTATTTCCGCTTTCTTAAGACAGTTTATAGACCTTACAGACAGTTCCACATCCTCTATGGGGATAAAAAGCTTGTCGTCGGTTCCGCTTATACCCATGGACTCTTCCTCTTCAATCTTGTCTACGAGTTCCTCATCAAAATCAATGAAGACGTTTAGCTGCTGCTTGATAATCTTTGCACTGTAAGCAAGCGCCTCTTCGGGAAGAATCGTGCCGTTTGTCCATATTTCAATGGTCAGTCTCTGATAATCGGTTCTTTGTCCCACCCTAGCGTTGCTAACCGTGTAGTTAACTTTCTTAACGGGAGAAAAGAACGCGTCAACATGTATCAAACCTATTGACTTATGCGTCTCTCTTCTCGATACCGGCTCGTAGCCGCTTCCCATCTTCACGGTGAGTTCCATTTCAAGCTTTGCTACATCCGCTAAAGTCGCTATATGCTGTTCGCCGTTAACCACTTCCACCATGTGGGTCGTAGCTATGTCGGACGCCTTGACTTCTCCCGGACCCTCCGCGCTCAGAGTTATTGTTTGCGGGTCGTAGGTATGCATTTTGAAATCCACGTTTTTTAGGTTCAGGATGATCTCTGTAACATCTTCCATAACTCCCGGTATGGTAGAGAACTCATGCGATACCCCGTCTATTACAGCGGCAGTAATCGCAGGACCCTGTATCGAGGAAAGAAGAACCCTTCTAATTGCATTGCCAAGTGTAACGCCGTAACCCGGTTCCAGAGGTTCACAGATAAATTTGCCGTAGAAAGGAGTTGATACCTGCTCGTCTTTTTCAAGTGCTTTTGGATATTGTAAATCTCTCCAGTTTTTCTGAAAATTCTCCAAATTTAATCCCTCCGTCTGTGCCAAGCTTTTTTAAACCCTTGAGTAGAACTCAACTATTAACTGTTCGTCTATTGGAACCGTCACGTCCTCTCTCTCGGGAAGCTTGGTTACAATTCCGCTGTAATTGTCCCTGTCAAGTTCAAGCCACTGGGGAAAACCCCTTCTCTCAAGGCCTTCAAGAGACTGGTTTACATGCGGGTTGTTCCTGGTTCTTGCTTTGATCTCTATTTTGTTCCCCTGCTTCACGCTGAAAGAGGGAATGTCGACTCTTTTGCCGTCCACAAGAACATGTCCAAGCCAAACCAAGTGCCTGGCCTCATTCCGCGAACTTGCAAACCCGAGCCTGTAGACCACGTTGTCAAGCCTTCTCTCAAGAAGCAATATGAGCATGGCACCAGTCACTCCGCTTCTCCTGGCCGCCTCAGCAAAACAACGGCTGAACTGCTCTTCGGTCAGCCCGTAAATACGCTTAACTTTCTGCTTCTCCCTCAATCTTATTCCGTAGTCGGAGAACTTGGAACGGCCTATCGAGGCCCCGTGAACTCCAGGTCCACGGTTAGGTCTTTTCTGGATGGCGCACTTTGACGTATAACATCTAGCGCCCTTAAGAAAAAGCTGCTCGCCCTCTCTCCTGCAAAGCTTACATGATGGTCCTCTATACCTAGCCAATTATTTTTTTCCTCCTCGCAAACAACATGAACATGGCTTCTCCCATAATGCCTACACTCTTCTCCTTCCTGGAGGTCTGCAACCGTTATGGGGAATCGGGGTAACATCCTTTATCATCATAACTCTCACTCCCGCGGCCTGGACGGCTCTTATTGCCGGCTCCCTTCCCGGACCTGGTCCGCTCACGTAAACATTAACAGACTTTAGTCCAAAGGTCTTTGCCTTTTTTGACGCGTCATCCGCCGCCACCTGGGCCGCAAACGGTGTCCCCTTTCTCGTCCCCTTAAACCCCCTGTTGCCACCGCTTGACCAAGCTATGACGTCTCCCTTCATATCACTGATCGTGATTATCGTGTTGTTAAAAGTAGCCTGTATGTTGACCACTCCATGCTCAACGAATTTCTTTGTTTTCTTCTTGGTGAATTTCTTCTTGCTCATTTGCAAAGACCCTTCTTATTTACCAGTTTTTTTCCTCTTCGCTATCGCAGTACCCCTGCGACCTTTTCTAGTTCTCGCGTTTGACTTGGTTTTCTGTCCCCTCACAGGAAGTCCCATTCGGTGTCTCATGCCCCTGTAGCACCCTATCTCTATGAGGCGCTTTATGTTGAGCTGAACCTCGTTTTTCAGGTCTCCCTCAACTGTGTACTCGCCTTCAATTATCGTCCGAAGTTTCGTTACTTCCTGATCGTCAAGATCTCCGGATTTTTTGTTTACGTCTATACCGGCTTTGGTAAGTATGACGTTTGAAGTCACCCTACCTATACCGTATATATACGTAAGACCTACCTCCACTCTTTTGTTAAGCGGTATGTCAACCCCTGCTATTCTAGGCATTAAGGCATGTCCTCCTGCGCACTATCCTTGTCTCTGCTTGTGCCTTTTGTTAACACAGATCACCCGCACAACCCCTTTGCGCTTGATGATCTTGCACTTGTCACATATTTTTTTTACTGATGCCCTCGTTTTCAACTTGCTTCCGCCCCTGTCTTCACTTTTTGAGTCTGTAGGTGATTCTTCCCTTTGTAAGATCGTAGGGAGATATCTCAAGCTTTACCCTGTCTCCAGGAAGTATCCTTATGAACCTAGTTCTCATCTTGCCGGAGACATAGGCCAGCACCTCGTGATTGTTCTCTATTTCGACCATAAACATCGCGTTGGGCAAAGCTTTCTTTATAGTTCCTTCAAACTCTAATTTTTCTTCTTTCTCCATTACCTGTTGTTCCTAGTGAATCCTTTCGGTAAGAATCTCAGGACCGTTATCCGTGAGAGCCACCGTATGCTCAAAATGAGCGGAAAGTTTACCATCATAAGTAACCGCCGTCCACCCATCTTCAAGTATCTTTGTTTTCTCCGACCCCTCGTTCACCATGGGTTCTATGGCCATTACCATTCCAGAGCGAAGCTTTACTCCTCTTCCCGCGCCATTGCGGGGAATGAAATTTGGCACCTGCGGTTCCTCATGGAGTTCCCGGCCTATGCCGTGGCCGACAAAATCCCTGACTATCGAAAAACCCTCGCTTTCAACGTAAGTCTGTATCTCTTTTGATATATCCATAACCCTGTTTGAGCCTGTCACCATATCTATCCCCTTGTAGAGGGAATTTCTGGTAACCCGCAGCAGCCTCTGGGCAACGGGCCGGATTTCACCGATTGCAACCGTTATTGCCGAGTCGGCGTAATAACCGTCGAGCACCACTCCGAAATCTATTCCCACTATGTCTCCATCCCTAAGCGCTTTTTTTTTCGAGGGAATACCGTGCACTATCTCTTCGTTAAGCGCAAAGCACACCGATGCGGGGTAATTCGCATAACCCTTAAAAGCGGCTTTAAAGCCCCCCGCCGCGCACATTCTCTCCGCGATCTCATTAAGCTCCCAAGTGGTCACTCCTTCCTTTGCCTCTTCTTCAAGTCTCGTGAGCACTTCGGAAACCGCCCTGCCAGCGGCCCTCATACGTTTAAGCTCTTCTTTGTTTTTCAAGCGAATCATTACTGCAACTGTTTCAGTACGCCGTCTATTCCCTCGGCGATATCCGATATCTCTCCCACTCCTTCGACCATGCGCAGGACACTGGCCTTTCCATAAAAATCCTTAAGAGGAGCGGTCCGATCCTTGTAAACTCTCAGCCTATTCTTTATCACATCCTCCGTGTCGTCCTGCCTGCCCTCTATTTCCTGGCGTTTAATTATTCGCCGCACAACCTCTTCATCGGGAACTTCAAGAAAAATAACCGCGTCAACGCCAATTCCGGCACCGGAGAGAATACTGTCAAGAGATCTTGCCTGCTCCAGAGTCCTCGGGAAACCGTCAAGCATAAAACCTCCCTCGCCAAGCCCGGAGATCTTCAGTCTTATTATTTCCGTTACGACTTCATCGGGTACGAGTTCTCCTTTGTCCATAAACGATTTTGCGTAAAGTCCAACCTTGGTCTCATTTTTCATGGCTTCACGCAACACGTCTCCAGTTGATATATGCTCAACTCCGTATTTCTCCCTTATGAAATCAGCCTGCGTTCCCTTTCCCGCCCCAGGCGGCCCGAACAGTATCAGTCTCATAGTCTCCGGCATTCTCCTTTTCCTCAGAACCTGTATCTCTGCGGTTCTTTCATACCCCTCTTTTTCATAAAGCCTTCATAACTGTGAGTTATCAGAAAAGACTCGATCTGCTGCATGAAATCAAGCGTTACCCCTATTACGATCAGAAGCGACACGCCTCCGAAGTAAAACGGCAGATTAAAAGGTTCTCTCTCAAGAAACACCGGCAGGACGCAGACTGCCGCTACGTATATAGCTCCTATGAACGTAATTTTCCCTAGAACACTGCCTATGTATTCCGATGTCTTTCTGCCCGGCCTTATTCCCGGTATGTTTCCGCCGTTTTTTCTCAGGTTATCCGAGAGATCGTCCGGGTCGTATATGATTGAAGTATAGAAAAAAGCGAAGAATACTATGAGTACGGCAAAGATCAGGTTGTATACGAACACGTTTTGAAACACAAGGTCTGAGAAGCTGCGAAGAGCTGGAATATCGGCGAACGTAACAAGCGTTGCAGGGAAAATAAGGAGCGAAGAGGCGAAAATCGGCGGTATAACGCCCGAAGGATTAGTTTTAAGCGGCAGGTGAGAACTCTGCCCTCCCATAACCTTCCTTCCCACAACTCTCCTGGGGTACTGAACCGGTATTTTTCTGTAGGAACGCTCAAAGAAAACTATAAGACCCATAAGAAGCCCTAGGAAAATAAAAATAAGAAGAACTCCGAGAATAGAAATGTTCCCGGTGCCGACAAGCCTTGAGAGGTTCCAGAACGCCCCTGGAATACTGGCGATTATCGACGCGGCGATAAGAAGAGACATCCCGTTTCCGATTCCGTTTTCCGTTATCTGCTCCCCGAGCCACATAACGAGAAGTCCACCAGCGGTAAGGGTAAGAACCGCTGTGATCTTGAACATCAGTCCGGGATCCATAACGGCGCTTGCAACGGTCGCTGCGCCTACTCCCCCACGCTCAAGGGTAACAGCCAGCATAAAGCCCTGAATGAGGCATATAAGAACGGTGCCATACCTTGTGTACTGATTTATTCTTCTCCTTCCGGCATCACCCTCCTTCTGCATGGCTTCAAGTGAAGGAAAGGCTTTTACCAGAAGCGACATGATGATTGACGCAGTAATGTAAGGCATCACTCCCAAGGCGAAAATCGACGCCTGTTCAAGCGCTCCCCCGGAGAACATGTTAAGTATGTCGAAGATCGTGCCGCGGGTCTGCTCGAACATCTTGGCGATCTGATCCGGGTCGATTCCCGGAATCGGAACGAAAACACCCGCCCTGTAAACAACAAGCATCGCGGCCGTAAAAAGTAGCTTCCTGTTAAGTTCGGGAATTCTGGGAAGTGAGGCGACGTTACTGCTCATACTATTTCCACTTTGCCTCCCGCATCGGTTACCTTGCGTGCAGCCGCCTCGCTGCAGGCATTAACCGTTATGGAAAGCGGCGCACTGACCTGCCCAGTGGCCAGAAGCTTTACGGGCTTTTTACCGCTTACTATTCCAGCCTCGGCAAGCGCCTGGATCGTCACCGATCCCGCGTCCGTGAAGCGCTCAAGATCCTTTAAGTTCACTATGTCGTACTGTTTTTTGAATATGTTCGTAAACCCCCTCTTGGGGCTTCTCATCTTGAGTGGAGTCTGGCCGCCCTCAAACCACCGGGATACCCCTCTCCCTGAACGGGACCCCTGGCCATTGTGCCCCCTTCCACTGGTCTTCCCCTGAGAACCAGCGCCTCTTCCTACCCTTTTTCTTTTTGCCTTCGATCCCTTAGTTGGTGAAAGTTCGTTTAACATTTTCTGCTCCACTGCTAAGCGCGTGGCCTAACGAGCCGCGCCATAATAATTGGGAAGATCAAGGTCCTTTATCTCCTTGTTCCTAGCCTTCGCGATTTCTTCGGGAACCTGCAGTTCCGAGAACCCCTTTATAACGGCCATAACGACATTAAGAGGGTTCCTCGATCCTACAACCTTGGATAGAACATCGTGTATTCCCGCAAGTTCAACCACCGCGCGCACCGCACCACCTGCTATAACACCCGTACCCGGGGCAGCAGGCAGAAGCATAATCTTGCTTGACACATATTGCGTGCGGACTCCGTGTGGTATGGTGGTGCCGTTTCGCGGCACTCTTATAAGGCTTTTCTTGGCTTTCTCAACCGCCTTTTTGACGGCATTTGGAACCTCGTTTGACTTACCGAGGCCGGCTCCCACAACCCCATCGGAATTTCCGACTACGGCAAGAACGGTAAAGTGAAACCTCTTCCCCCCCTTGGTCACCTTCGCGACCCTCCTTATATGGACCACTTTTTCCTTTAATTCAAGTTCCGCCGGATCTATTCTATCCTCTGCCAAAATAAGAGCCTCCTTAAATTTTCTCTTAGAACTCCACTCCCGCTTCGCGGATTCCGTCGGCAAGCGACTTTATCCTTCCGTGGTAAGCGTAGCCCCCTCTGTCAAAACGCACCTTGGTTATACCCTTCTCAACGGCCATCTCTCCGAGATGCTTTCCAACCTCTTTAGCAATCTCGGTTTTCTTCATATTCTCCGCAGAAAGCCTCTTTTTCGTCTCAGAAAACATTGTCGACGCCTGAAGAAGGGTAACTTCCGCAGTATCGTCTATCAGCTGGGCGTATATATGCTTTGCCGAACGGAAAACGGAAACCCTCGGCGCATCCGAGGTACCGCTTATCTTCTTCCTGACAGTCGTGTGTCTTCTTTGACGCGCCAAATTTCTACTTTTCTTCTTCATCATCACTTAGCCGCTCCAGCTTTTCCTGGTTTAAGCCTCAACTTCTCATCCTCATAACGAACACCTTTACCCTTATATGAATCAGGTGGTCTTACCTTTCTTATGCGTGCCGCGGTCTCCCCCACAAGCTGCTTGTCAATTCCGTAGAGAGAAAGCAGAGTGCCCCGTTCCTCCACAGTCGCCTCTATACCCCTGGGAAGGGGGAAATCAACTGGATGAGAGTAACCGAGTGTAAGCCTGAGTTCCGTTTCTCCCACAAGATCCGCCTTGTAACCCGTACCGGTTATGCGAAGGACCTTCTTAAATCCTTCACTAACCCCTATTACGGAATTGTTAACTAGGCTTCGTGTAAGACCGTGAAAAGACTTTATTCTTTTCTCGTCGCTCTGTCTGGAGATAACCACAGTTCCATCCTCAAGCGCAGCTTTTATTCCTTCGGGTACGGGAACTTCTAGGTTCCCTTTAGGCCCTTTGATTTCGATCGCTCCCTGCTTGGGCATCGCCGTTACTCCGTCGGGAATAACTACCGGTTTTATTCCTATTCTTGACATCCGTTTGTCCTCAGATCACCGTGCAGAGAATCTCCCCACCTATCTTTTTGTTCCTTGCGGCAACCCCGGTCATTATTCCGTTTGAAGTTGAAAGTATTGAAATTCCCATTCCTCCCCTGACCCTTGGAATATCATCTTTGCCCACGTAAATCCTTCTCGATGGTTTGCTTATTCTCTTTATCTCCTCTACGGCAGCCTTGCCGCCAGGACCGTATTTCAGCTTGATTGTTATGGTTTTCTTTACCCCTTCTTCCGTGACCTTGTAACTCTCCACGTAGCCTTCCTCGGTAAGAACCCTAGCGATCTCGCCTTTTATAACCGAACCGGGAATCTCGACATGGCCGTGACCCACCATGAAGGCATTCCTTACCCTAGTTAACATATCTGCTATCGGATCCGTCATTTTTTCTCCAAAATATGTTTCTTAAAAACTTGCCTTTCTAACGCCCGGAAGATGTCCCCTGCTGGCAAGAGACCTAAAACAGATCCTGCAGATACCGAATTTTCTCATAAAAGCTCTCGGCCTTCCGCAAAGCCCGCAACGGTTACCCGCACGTACGCGAAACTTTGGCTTTCTCTTCGATTTCTCAAGTAACGCTTTTCTTGTCATAATCCCTCTCTCCTAATTCTTCGCAAACGGCACTCCGAGACGGCTGAGAAGCTCTATGGCCTCAGCGTCCGTTTTTGAAGTCGTAATCAGACTCACGTTCATCCCCTTGTTGTGCTGAACCTTGCTGTAATCTATTTCAGGAAAAACCAGATGTTCCCTTATCCCCAGAGTATAATTACCCGAACCGTCAAAAGACCGCGGTGAGAGACCCCTAAAATCCCTGACCCTTGGAAGAGCGAGATTCACCAAACGGTCAAAAAACTCATACATCATCTCCCCCCGAAGCGTAACCATGCAGCCTATTGGCAGGCCTTCCCTGAGTTTGAAACCCGCAACTGACCTGCGCGCCTTTGTAATCACCGGTCTCTGTCCCGTTATATCCGCCAGTTCCGAGGCAGCGTTGTCTATTACCTTTGTCTGTCTCCCAGCTTCACTAAGCCTCCCAAGCCCCATGTTCACCACGATTTTCTCAAGCTTCGGAACCTGCATAGCGTTTCCGTAGGAGAACTTTTCAATCAGCGCGGGTATGACCTCGCGCATATACAGAGTTTTTATTCTCGGAATCATTTCCTCAGATTTCCTTTCCAGTTTTTCTGTTGTATCTCACTTTTCCACCGTCCTCGCCGGTTCTGTACCCGATCTTTACCGGTGTTCCACTCTCAGAATCGTACAGCATCAGGTTTGAGACATGGATTCCAGCCTCTTTCTCAATGATGCCACCGCCAGGGTCTTTCTGCGTCGGACGGCTGTGTCTCTTTATGATATTGAGCTTTTCCACGAAGGCCTTTTCGGCGCCCCTGTCAATTCTGAGCACTTTGCCGGTCTTCCCCTTTTCCTTGCCAGCAACTACGTAGACCGTATCCCCGGCCCTTATATTAAACTTTCTCTTCCCAGTGGCCATGTTCAGACAACCTCTGGGGCAAGCGAGATGATTTTCATAAAACCCTTGAGTCTCAGTTCACGAGCTATCGGCCCGAAAACTCTCGTGCCTATTGGTTCGTTTTCCTTGTCTATTATAACGGCGGCGTTATTATCAAAGCGCACATAGGTGCCATCGGGCCTTCTCTGTTCCTTTCTCACCCTGACTATTACCGCCTTGTATATATTGCCCTTTTCCACCTTGGACTTCGGAATGGCCTGCTTGACTGAAACTACAACCACATCTCCAAGCCGCGCATATCTTCTTCCCGACCCACCCAGGACCTTTATGCAGAACAGCTTTTTGGCCCCTGTGTTATCCGCCGAGTCCAGATATGTGCTTGACTGAATCATTTATTTTCTCCCGTCGTCCGCGGAATCAAAAAACCCGCCTTATGCGCTTGCGACCTGAGTGACCACCTTGCTTAGTCTCCACCTTTTGGTCTTGCTGTGGGGCCTTGACTCCATTATTTCCACCTTGTCTCCGATGTTGCATTCGTTGCGCTCGTCATGGACCTTAAATCGCCTGCTGACCCTTATCTGCTTTTTATACCGACCGTGACTCTTTGTCCGCTGCACTTCTACAACCGCGGTCTTGTCCATTTTGTTACCTACCACAACCCCCGTTTTCGTCTTTAACTTTCCTCTTTCCATAGAATCAATTCTCCGAGGCGATATCCCGCTGTTTTGTTATGGTAAGTATCCTCGCAATCTCCCTTTTTAGCTGTTTTATCCTCGCGTTGTTCGGGTTCTGCCCGGTAGCAACCTGTATTCTGACATTAAAAAGCTCTTCGATCGCATCACGGTGGCGCTTGCGCAGTTCCTCGGGCGTGAGGTTTCTGAGTTCTTCTGCATTTGTTGCCATCAGATAAACTCCTCCTCGCTTCTGGTTACTATCCTAGTTCTAAGAGGAAGCTTATAGGAAGCAAGCCTTAAGGCTGAGCGTGCAAGTTCTTCACTTACTCCCGATATTTCGTAAAGAAACTGTCCTCTTTTTACCGGCGCCACGTAACCGTCTACATCCCCCTTGCCCTTTCCCATCCTGGTCTCGGCAGGTTTTTTGGTAATGGGTTTATAGGGAAATATTCTTATCCAGAGGCTCGCTCCTCTTTTCACGTGTCTTGTAATCGCAATACGAGCAGCTTCTATCTGTCTTGAGGTGATCATCCCGTTCTCCACGGTCTGAAGCGCAAGATCACCGAAGGCAAACTTCGTCCCCCGGGTTGCAGCTCCTCTGTTCCTTCCCTTGAACTGTTTTCTGTACTTTGTCTTTTTAGGCTGAAGCATCGGTATCTATATTCTCAGGGGCCTTGTTCGCCCTCCCCTTTACCTTTTTTTGTATTATCTCGCCTTTGAATATCCAGACCTTTACGCCTATTACTCCGTATGTAGTCGACGCTTCGGCAACCCCGTAGTCAAGGTCTGCGCGGAGCGTTGCCAATGGCACTCTTCCTTCCCTGTACCACTCTCTTCTCGCTATTTCGGTTCCGCCGAGACGCCCGGAGACCATAACTTTTATCCCGAGAACCCCAGCTCGAATGGAGGAGGAAAGCACCCTTTTCATGGCCCTTCTGTACGCAACCCTTCTTTCAAGCTGAAGGGCAAGGTTTTCCGAGACGAGCTGCGCGTCAGTTTCGGGCCTCTTTACTTCCCTTATATCAAGAAATATGCTTTTCCCGGTCATCCTCTGGAGTTTTTTCTTCAGTTGTTCTATCTCCTGGCCTTTCCTTCCTATGATGATCCCGGGCCTTGCCGCGTACACCAAAATCCTGACCTTGTCCGCCGCGGCCCTCTCAATCTCAATGTTCGAGATAGCCGCCTGATAAAAGGTCTTCTTTATGTAGTTGCGAATTTCTATATCCTCTTTGAGCAAGTATCTGTACATCTGTTTTTCGGCAAACCACTTGGAGTCCCACGACCTGGTTATTCCAATGCGAAATCCTATAGGATTAATTTTCTGGCCCAATTCAGAATCCCCTCTGTTCAAGTATTATCGTTATGTGACTCATACTGCTTTTACGGGCAAAAGCCCTTCCCATCGCTCTGGCCCGAAAACGTTTCAGTGTTGGGCCCTGCGTTGCATAGACTTCCTTTATGTAAAGGGAATCTATATCGCTGTATCCTTTTTCAGAGGCATTGGCAACAGCCGACTTCAGCAGCTTCGAAATCATCGGTGAGACCCTCTTGCGGGCAGAAAGAAGAATCGATGAAGCTTCCTCAACACCCTTGCCTCTTACGAGGTCAAGCACTATTCTGGCCTTCTTCGGCGATACCCTAGCATATTTATGTACTGCTTTAGAAACCATTTGTTATCTCTCTATTATTACTATCTCTTTCTGGCTTTTCTGTCACCCGAGTGACCATGATAAGTCCTTGTGGGAGAAAACTCGCCCAGTTTATGCCCAACCATCTGTTCAGATACGAATACGGGGATAAATCTCTTTCCGTTGTAAACCGCGAAAGTCATTCCTATCATCTCTGGTATTACCATTGAGGCTCTTGCCCAGGTCTTGATAATTCTCTGACTTCCAGAACTCTGCGCCTGCTCAACTTTCTTCATAAGTTTTTCGTGTACGTACAGTCCCTTTTTACTTGATCTTGCCATCCGAAGCTCCCGCGATTAATCCATTCCGTAGCCAACTCTTCTTGGCTTAACTATATATTTGTCCATTCTCTTGTTGTTTCTCGTCTTTTTTCCTATTGTAATCCAACCCCAAGGGGAAACAGGATGAGGATTTCCCTTGGCCGCTTTGCCTTCTCCTCCCCCATGGGGATGATCAACCGGGTTCATAGCCACCCCGCGAACTGTGGGCCTTATCCCCTTGTGACGGGATCTTCCGGCCTTGCCCCACACTATAAGCTCGTTTTCAGCGTTCCCGATTCTTCCTACGGTAGCCATGCACTTCAGGTGAACAAGTCTTATTTCGCCAGAGGCGAGTTTTATCTGGGCGTAGTTGCCGTCTTTTGCGACAATCTGTGCAGATGAACCGGCGGAGCGGACTAGCTTTCCTCCGCCTCCAGGTCTCATTTCTATATTGTGAACAACTGTACCCACGGGAATATTTTCTATGGGAAGAGCATTTCCGCTTGAAATCTCTACCCCGGGTCCGGAATTCAACTCATCACCCACTTTAAGGCCCGCAGGGGCTATAATATATCTTTTTTCACCGTCAGCGTAGGCCAGAAGCGCAATTCTAGCCGAGCGATACGGATCATACTCCAGCGAGACGACTCTGGCAGGTACGCCGTGCTTGTTCCTTTTGAAATCTATTATTCTGTAACGTCTCTTGTGACCGCCGCCTTTTCTGAAGCTGGTAATCCTTCCATTTGAGTTGCGTCCAGAGCTTTTTTTAAGTGAGACAGTAAGGGACTTGTGGGGCGTTTTGGAGGTTATTTCCTCAAAATCAAACCCGGACATAAACCTTCTTCCCGGAGATGTGGGGTTATATTTTTTTACTCCCATGATCAAACTCCCTCAAACAGGTTGATTTCTCCTTCTCTGAGTTTCACGTAAGCCTTTTTAACCGCTGATCTCTTTCCCACAACCCTGCCGAGTCTTTTCACTCTTTTTCCAGGAAGTACAAGTGTTCTTACTTTGTCCACCTTGACGCCGAAAATCTTCTCAATTGAGTCCTGTATCTCTTTCTTGTTGCATCTTCTGTCGACGGAAAAAACATACCAGCCCTTTTCTCTGGCTTCGGTGCTTTTCTCAGTCACTATCGGAAGTTTTATGATCGAGCGAGGATCTTTCATGAAAGTCTCTCCTGAATTTTTTCAACCGAATCCCGCACAATGACTATGTTCTTGTGCCTAAGCAGATCGTAGACATTGAGTCCTTCATCTACCAGCACCTTTACGTCTGGTATGTTCCTTGCAGACTTACGGAGATTCTCGTTATCCGGACCGACAACCACAAGGGCTTTGGAAAATTCGAAATCCTTCATGAATTTCGCCACCTGTCTGGTTTTTATTTCCGGGAGCTCTAGATTGTCGAGCACAACTATGGCACCTTCGCCGAAACGGCTTGAAAGAGCGGAAACAAGCGCCCCTTTTCTTACCTTTTTCGGAATTGAGTAAGACCAGTCTTTAGGCTTTGGTCCGAAAACCACTCCACCCTTGCGCCAGATCGGAGAACGTCTGGATCCCGCCCTTGCGCGACCCGTGTGTTTCTGTTTCCAAGGCTTTGCCCCGCCACCGCGGACTTCACCTCTTGTTTTGGTGGACGCACTCCCGGCCCTTTTTTTGGCAAGCTGCCAGTTAACGACTTCATGAAGCAGGTGCTTTTTCACCGGAGCTTCAAAGATATCGGAGCGAAGCTCAATCGTTCCCACCTTTTTCCTGGCGATGTCGTAGACGTCAACTTGAAGCATTTTTCGCCCCCTTTGACGTGTACCGGAGAAGAACCGTTCCTCCCACAGGGCCTGGAACTGATCCCTTTACGAAAAGAAGATTCCTCTCAACATCTATATCGACTACCTTGACGCCCTGAACCGTTACATTCTTTCCACCCATGCGCCCTGGCATTTTTATGCCTTTCCACACCTTGGCCGGAGATGAAGCCTGTCCTATAGAACCAGGTCTTCTGTTGCCCATACCACCGTGGGACATCGGCTGTCTTGAGAAATTGTAGCGTTTTATGGTTCCGGCAAAGCCCTTGCCCTTGCTTTTAGCGGTGACATCAAGAACGTCTCCTACCTTGAAAACGTCAACCTTTAGCACATCCCCTATGTTGTAATCTTCAACTGTGGCGGAGAATTCTCTGAGCTTCGCGGTGGGATTCACCCCGGCTTTCGCGAAATGTCCCTTCATGGGGCGCGTAACCCGCTGAGGTTTTACATCTTGGAACCCGAGTTGGATGGCATCGTAGCCGTCTGAGTCCTTGGTTTTTTTTGAAACCACGGGGCATGGACCCACTTCAACGACGGTAGTGATGACCTTCACCATATCGTCGTTGAAAAACTCGGTCATCCCCCTTTTTCTTCCTATAAGTCCCTGAATCATATTTTTACGAGCCCGTAAGTTTTATCTCCACTTCCACACCCGAAGCAAGATTTAGTTTCATAAGTTCGTCTATCGTCTGCTGGGTAGGTTCAAGTATGTCTACAAGCCTTTTATGCGTTCTTATTTCAAAATGTTCTCTCGAGTTCTTGTTCACATGAGGACCACGCAGCACACAGTACCTGTTTATACTGGTGGGAAGCGGAACCGGACCGGCTATTCTTGCGCCGGTTCTCTTGGCGGTATCAACAATCTCCTCAGTTGAATTATCAAGAAGCCTGTGGTCAAAAGACTTAAGCTTTATTCTTATTTTCGAAGCTTTACCCATTATTCAATGATTTTGGTTACCACGCCCGCTCCTACGGTTCTCCCACCCTCTCTTATCGCAAAACGAAGCTGATCCTCCATCGCCACCGGCGCTATCAACTCCACATCCATGCCTACGTTGTCCCCCGGCATTACCATCTCCACCCCTTCCGGCAATATCACTGATCCCGTTACATCCGTTGTCCTTAAATAAAACTGCGGCCGATACCCAGGGAAAAACGGCGTGTGCCTTCCCCCCTCCTCCTTCTTCAACACATATACCTCAGCCTTAAACTTCTTGTGTGGCTTTATGCTCCCAGGCGCCGACAATACCTGCCCCCTCTCCACTTCTTCCTTCCCTATCCCCCTCAGCAACACTCCCACATTGTCCCCTGCCTGCGCGTCATCCAGTATCTTCCTGAACATCTCCAAACTAGTAGCCACTGTCTTCTTCGTCTCTTTAAACCCTACTATCTCTATCTCCTTCCCCGCTACTATCCTTCCCCTCTCCACTCTCCCGGTTACCACCGTGCCCCGCCCCGATATCGTGAACACATCCTCTATCGCCATCAAAAACGGCTTGTCCATCTCCCTCTTGGGCTCAGGTATGTATCCGTCTATGCTGGCCATTAACTCAGTTATCTGCTCCGCTGCCCCTTCATCCCCCTCTATCGCCTTAAGTGCGCTTACCTTCACCACAGGTATCTCATCCCCCGGGAACCCGTACTCACTCAACAAATCCCTTATCTCTAGCTCCACCAACTCAAGCAACTCCTCGTCATCCAGCATGTCAATCTTGTTAAGTGCCACCACTATGTACGGCACCCCTACCTGCCTCGCAAGCAGTATGTGCTCCCTTGTCTGCGGCATAGGCCCGTCAGGCGCACTCACCACCAGCACCGCTCCGTCCATCTGAGCCGCTCCCGTTATCATGTTCTTCACGTAGTCCGCGTGCCCAGGACAGTCAACATGCGCGTAGTGCCTCCCCGCTGTCTCATACTCCACGTGCGCTATGTTTATCGTTATTCCCCTCTCCCTCTCTTCAGGTGCCTTGTCTATGTTGTCAAACTCCACATACTCCGCCTGTCCCTTCTTCGATAATACGTTCGTTATTGCCGCCGTTAATGTCGTCTTCCCATGATCCACATGCCCTATCGTTCCTATGTTTAAATGCGGCTTCCCCCTCTTGAACTTTGCCTTAGACATTCCTTGTTGACCTCCTTGTTAAAAAGAACATGAAAATATCAGCTGACATTGGCTGTCTGTCTTAACTCCTCGGCGATGTTGGCAGGCAGGGCAAAATAATGGGAAAATTCCATAGTGAACAATCCCCGCCCTTCAGTCATTGACCTTAAGTTAGTTGCGTAACCGAACATTTCGCCAAGCGGAACTTCCGCTTTCACCGCCTGCATAGCGCCTCTCATTTCCGTACTGTTCACCCTCCCCCGCCTAGAACTCAGATCACCTATAACGGTTCCCATGTGAGGTTCTGGAATAACCACCTCAAGCTTCATTACGGGCTCAAGGACAACCGGAGAAGATTTATGAACCGCTTCCTTAAATGCCATGGAACCTGCGATCTTAAAGGCAATTTCTGAGGAGTCGACATCGTGAAAAGAACCGTCGTAAAGCGTGACTGCAAGGTCGACAACCGGATATCCAAATACAACGCCAGTCTCCATCGCCTCGACTATTCCCTTCTGCACTGCGGGAATAAACTCCTTTGGAATCGCTCCTCCCTTTATCCCATCGTGGAACTGAAATCCTTCGCCCCTTTCAAGAGGCTCAACTCTTATCTTCACATGGCCGTACTGACCGCGTCCACCGGTCTGTCTTATGTATTTTCCCTCGGTTTGGGATGTGGACGTTATCGTTTCTCTGTATGCGACCTGAGGCTTTCCGACGTTTGCATCAACCTTGAACTCTCTTCTAAGCCGGTCCACGATTATCTCAAGGTGAAGTTCTCCCATGCCGGAAATAATCGTCTGCCGGGTCTCCTCATCGGTGTTCACCTTGAAGGAAGGATCCTCCATGGCAAGCTTGCTCAGGGAAATACCGAGTTTCTCCTGATCGGCGTTTGACTTTGGCTCTATGGCAATCGAAATGACCGGATCGGATATATAAAGTCTCTCAAGAACCACGGGGTTCGAATCCGAGCACAGGGTATCGCCAGTAAGGGTGTTTTTGAGCCCTACGGCAGCCGCTATGCCTCCGGCCTCAATTTCTTTTATGTCCTCGCGTTTATCTGCGTGCATGCGAAGAAGTCTTCCGATTTTTTCGTTTTTAAGTTTGGATGAATTGTAAACCGTGGTGCCTGATTTAAGTTTTCCGGAGTAGATCCTAAGGTAGGTGAGCTGTCCAACGAAAGGATCCGACATGATCTTAAACGCAAGTGCGGAAAAAGGTTCGTTCTTGTCCGGAGTTCTCTGGACTTCCTCTTCGGTTCTGGGATGAATGCCCTTCATCGGGGGCAGGTCTATGGGAGCCGGCATGTATTCCACAACGGCATCGAGCAGCAGCTGAACTCCCTTGTTCTTAAAAGCCGACCCCAGCATTACGGGTATTATGGTCGCGTCAATTGTCTGTCGTCTTATGGATTTTCGGATCATCTCTTCCGGAACATCTTCTCCGTCGAGATACAGCCCCATTATTTCCTCGTCATTATCGGAAAGGGCTTCAAGAAGTTTTTCTCTGTATTCAGCCGCGCGCGGCTTTGTGTCTTCGGGAATATCGATGAATTCAAATTTGGCCCCAAGACTCTCCCCGTCCCACACAGCCATTTTCATCCTTATGATGTCAACTATCCCAGTGAACTCATCACCGTCAAACCACGGGACCTGAAGACACACCGGATTAGCGTTAAGTCTCTCCTCTATCTGGTCCACAACCCTGTAAAAATCCGCCCCGACCCTGTCCATCTTGTTCACAAAACAGATTCTTGGAACCGAGTAACGATCGGCCTGCCCCCACACGGTCTCAGTCTGGGGCTCGACTCCGCCAACGCAGTCAAACACCACCACCGCCCCGTCAAGCACTTTGAGCGACCTTTCAACCTCTATAGTGAAGTCAACGTGACCGGGAGTGTCTATAATGTTTATCCTGCAGTCTTTCCAGAAACACGTAGTCGTGGCGGAAGTGATGGTGATACCCCTTTCGCGTTCCTGCTCCATCCAGTCCATAGTCGCCGCGCCTTCGTGCACCTCGCCTATCTTGTAGGTTATGCCTGTATAGAACAGTATTCTTTCAGTAGTGGTGGTCTTGCCAGCGTCTATGTGGGCAACTATTCCGATGTTTCTTACCCTGTCTATGGGAAATACCTGTTCTGACACCTAATCCTCCGGAGGGAATTACCACCTGTAGTGGGCAAAGGCCCTGTTGGCCTCGGCCATTCTGTGAATGTCCTCTTTTCTCTTTACTGCGTTGCCCCTGTTGTTATGGGCATCGATTATCTCTGAAGAAAGCTTGTCTATCATCGATTTTTCCGATCTTGAGCGGGAGGAGTTTATAAGCCACCTGATCCCGAGAGACTGCCTTCTAAAAGAACTCACTTCCATAGGAACCTGGTAGTTGGCTCCGCCGACGCGCCTTGACCTTACCTCAACAGCAGGCTTTATCTTGTCAAGAGCATCGAGAAAGACCTCAATGGGGTCTTTTCCGGTTTTTTCCCTTATCCTGTCAAGAGAACTGTAGAAGATTTTTTCCGCCTTGCTCTTCTTGCCGTCGTACATGAGGCTGTTTATGAACTTGGCGACTATCGGATCTCCGGTTCTTGGATCCGGGATCAGTTTTCTTCTCGCTACCCTACCTTTTCTCGGCATCTTCTGATTCCCGCCCGCTACTTAGGCTTTTTGGCTCCGTACTTGGATCTTCCGTTTCTTCTGCCCTCAACTCCGGTCGAGTCAAGAGTTCCCCTGACTATGTGGTATCTGACTCCAGGAAGATCTTTTACCCTTCCACCTCTTACGAGCACAACTGAATGCTCCTGCAATGTGTGTCCTTCCCCCGGGATGTATCCCGTGATCTCTATGCCGTTTGTAAGCCTTATCCTGGCGACCTTCCTAAGTGCCGAGTTGGGTTTTTTCGGAGTGGTGGTATAAACCCTCACGCAAACCCCCCTTCTCTGGGGACATCCCTGAAGAGCTCTGGCCTTGCTTTTCTTCTTGACCGACTCTCTTCCCTTGCTGAGCAACTGACTTATTGTAGGCATAAAAACATCCTCTCCCGAAATTTGGGTAATCCGATCATTATAAGCTTAATAACGAGCTGATGTCAATAAGTGAAATGAAAAAAAACACTCAAGACCCAAATCAAGGGAAGGACTATATTACAGAAAGAAAATAGGTTTTCAACAGAAAAATTCGAGTGGGGGAAAATTTTATAAATTTAGACTCCTCAGGCGTGATATACCCAAGACATATCAACCACCAATACGCAAAAGCGCCTTTTTCCCTATATCAGTCCTGTAGACCAGATTTTCATCGAGAATGGAGCCAACTGCCTGGTATGCCCTCAGTATCGATTCCTCTATAGTATCGCCAAGAGAAGTGACTCCGAGAACCCTTCCGCCGCTTGTAACCAACTTGTTTTTGGAAAAAGCGGTTCCGGCGTGAAAAACCACCGTCTCGCGAGTGTCGGAGAAGTCCTTGAGTCTTTTAAGCTCAACCCCCTTGTCGTAGCTTCCGGGGTAGCCTCTTGAAGCCATGACGACGCAGACGCAGAATCCATCTTTCCACTCTATCGGATCGGTCTTCATCTCGCTGCGGGCTATTGAATGAAGAATGGGGACTACATCCGATTCCATTCTCATAAGAAGCGGCTGGGCTTCGGGATCGCCGAAGCGGCAGTTAAATTCAAGCACCTTAAAGCTTTCGTCTTTTATCATCAATCCGGCGTAGAGAACTCCCTTGTAAGTTCTGCCCTCGGATTTCATCGCGCGCACGGTCGGAACCATTACCTCGTCGATTATTCTCTGCCTTAACCGATCGTTTACAACAGGAGCGGGAGTGTAGGCTCCCATGCCTCCTGTGTTCGGCCCCTTGTCCCCGTCAAAAATGGGCTTGTGGTCTTGAGAAGGCTCAAGCGGAAGTACGTTTTCCCCGTCGGTCAAGGCAAAGAAGGAGGCCTCCTCACCCGTAAGAAATTCCTCTATTACAACCTTCTCACCGGCCTCGCCGAACGCTCCGCGCTCCATCATGGAGCGAACCGCGTCTTCTCCTTCCTCGCGGGAGCGGCATATGATAACCCCCTTGCCGGCGGCAAGGCCGTCGGCCTTCACCACGAAGGGAGGTTCGGTTTCCCCCGCCTTGGCAAGCGCTTGCTCGATATCGGTAAAAACTGAATATTCCCCTGTCGGGATGCCGTATTTTTTCATCAGATTTTTTGAGAAAGTTTTGCTTCCTTCAAGTTCCGCGGCGGCTTTTGAGGGACCGAAAATCAAAAGCCCTTCTTTTTCAAAAAAATCGGTTATCCCTTCGCAAAGAGGCTGCTCGGGGCCAACGACCGTAAGGTCAACGGACTCTTTTTTTACGAACTGCGCAAGCGAATCGAAGTCTCCCATACCGATATCCAGACACTCGGCGTGGCGGCTTATCCCGGCGTTTCCGGGAGCGCAGTAGGTTTTCTCCACAAGAGGACTTTGGCTTATCTTCCAGCAGAGGGCATGTTCCCTTCCGCCTCCTCCGACAACAAGTACCTTCATTTAGACCCTCTCATAAAGCTTATATCATTATCACGTCGCGACGGCACGACATCATTCAACAGTGACGACCTTGGCCAGATTCCTTGGCTGGTCCACATCCGTCCCCAGAATATTGGCGACATGGTAAGCCAGAAACTGCGCGGGGATAACCGACACCATCGGGCTTACGAGGTATGGACTTTTCGGGATCACTATTTTCCTGTCCCTCTCATCGGGAAGCTGCAGATTCTCATCCGACGTTATGAAAATGATCCGCCCTCCCCTGGCCTTTACCTCCTGGAAATTCCCAAGGAGCTTTCTGTAATAAGTGTCCTCCTCGGGCGCGATAAACACGACGGGCATGTTTCTGTCTATAAGGGCTATGGGACCATGCTTCATCTCCCCGGCGGCATACCCCTCGGCGTGTATGTAGGAAACCTCTTTTAGTTTCAGCGCGCCTTCAAGAGCCACGGGGTAATTAATCCCCCTGCCCAGATAGATAAAGTTCCTGTAACCGTAAAAATCTCTTGAAAGATCTTTAAGTTCCCCGTCAAGCTCAAGGGTTTCCTGCTGGAGTTTCGAAACCGATATGGCATCGGCTATCAGTTGCCTCGCCCTCTCAGAATCAATCACTTTCCTTGAGATCGCAAGGTATATGGAAAAAAGATAGAACGCCATAACCTGCGCCGTGAAGGATTTTGTGGAGGCAACTCCGATCTCCGGGCCCGCCTTCGTGGTTATGACGCAGTCAGACTCTCTTGAGATTTTGCTCAGCATCACGTTCGTTATGCCGACGGAGTTCATACCCAGATCCTTGGCCTTGAGGAGGGCTTCTGAGGTGTCCGCGGTCTCGCCCGACTGAGAAACCGCGACAAAAAGCGCGTCGGGACCGGTAACGGGATTTCTGTACCGGAACTCAGAGGCAAGCTCCACCTGGGTGTTCACTCCGGCCACTTCCTCTATCATGTACTTTCCTATAAGGGAGGCGTGGTAGGAAGTGCCGCAGGCCGCAATAATGATTCTTTGCGTTTTTCGCAGAAGGGAAGGATCCATGTCCTCGAAAACCACTTCTTTCATGTCGGCTGTGAATTTCCCCCGAAGCGTATCGAAAATCGCCCGGGGCTGTTCGAAAATTTCTTTTAGCATGTAATGGCGATAGCCCGATTTCTCAATTACCGAAGGGTCCCAGTCCACAACCGTCGGCGCTCTTTTGACCGCCTCGCCGGCCGCGTCGGTTATCGAGATGCCGTTTTCATCCAGAACTACGAAATCGTTATCCTCGAGAAAAACAAACTCTTTTGTGTAGGGCAGAATCGCGGGGATATCCGAAGCCAGAAAACATTCGTTTCCGCTGCGCGCTATTATGAGAGGGGAAAAACGCCTGGTGGCGATTATCTTCCCGGGTTCCGTATCCGACATGACCGCCACTGCGTAAGAGCCCTCCACCTTTTCAAATGCTTTTCTTGTTGATTCGAGAAGAGAGTTTCCTTTCTCCGTAAAATCGCGGATCAGATGAGAAATGACCTCGGTGTCGGTATCGGAGCGGAATTCGTAACCGGCCGCGATAAGTTCCTCCTTGAGCTCGGGGTAGTTCTCCACTATGCCGTTGTGCACCACGCTTACCGGGCCCGATACCTGGGGATGGGCGTTTCGCTCTGAAGGGTCACCGTGGGTGGCCCATCTTGTGTGAGCAATGCCGAGAGAAGAAGTCACCTCGCAGTCTTTTAGCTTGGAGAGAAGGTTTTCAAGCTTCCCCTCGCTTCTTATGACGCGGGAACGACCGTTTTCAACAAAGCAGATCCCGGAAGAGTCGTATCCTCTGTACTCAAGCCTCCCCAAGCTCTCACAGAGAACTCTTTTGGTTCTCTCGGAACTGCCCACGTATGCAACTATTCCGCACATCTCAGGATTTCCCCTTCTTCACTCTTTTTCTCTCCGCCCAGCCCTTTATTTCCTTCTGTACCGCGCGCGCTATCGCGAGAGCGCCCGAGGAAACGTCTTTTGTTACGGTGGAACCTGCCGCCGTAGTCGCGTCCTTTCCCACTTTTACAGGTGCAACCAGCATGGTGTCACTTCCTATGAAAGCGCCGTCTTCCACCACGGTTCTGTGCTTGTTCACGCCATCGTAGTTACAGGTGATGGTTCCCGCACCGATATTAACCCCGGCGCCGATATCGGCATCTCCCACGTAGGATAGATGGGGAACCTTGGAACCGACTCCTATTTCCGATTTTTTTATCTCGACGAAATTTCCGATCTTGGCCCCGCTTCTTATCCTGGCCTCGGGCCGCAGGTGACAAAAAGGCCCCATTACAACGCTGTCTTCGACTTCACACCCCGTAAGATACGAAGAGAACCTTACCTCGACGTTATTTCCTATCCATGAATCTTCAATGTATACGGAGGGTCCTATTCTGCAGCCGTTCCCAATGCGGGCTTCGCCATAAATATAGGTGTTCGGATACACCGTCGTGTCCTTACCTATGTTAACGGAATCTGATATGTAAGTGGTTTCGGGATCTACTATTGTAACCCCGTTTTCCATGTGTCGGCGGTTTATCGCGCGTCTTACGGTTTTTTCCGCTTCGCCGAGCTGTTCTCTGCTGTTCACTCCAGACACCTCCTTTGGATCTGCCAGCGTAAAAGCCAGGAGCCTGCGTTTACGGGAAACGCAGAGATTTATGATTCCGGGCAGGTAATACTCTCCTTGGCTGTTTTCCCTGTCGAGTCCGCCCAGGCTTTCCCAGAGAAAAGAGGAATTCACGCAGTAAATTCCGGCATTTATTTCTTTTTCTTTTTTCTCGTCCGCAGTGGCGTCTTTATCCTCCACTATGCGAAGTACTTCCCCTCCGGCATTCCTCAACACTCTTCCGTATCCGCCGGGGTCTTCGACCACTGTGGATATGAACGAAACATCCGTTCCGTTTTTCACGTGGGAATCCGTAAATTCACGCAGAGTAGAAATGTCCGTCGCGGGGACATCTCCGCTCAGTATAAGAATATCTCCTGAAAAACCCCGGAGAGCATCCTCACAGCACGAAACCGCGTGTCCTGTTCCAAGCTGCGGCTCCTGAATTACCGTCTTCACCGGGCAATCGGAAACCGTCTCTCTCACAAGCTCAGAGTCATGCCCCAGAACAAGTACGATTCTATCGGGTTCCATCTCTTGAGCCGCGTCCAGAACATAGTGCAGCATGGGTCTTTTGAGGATGGGGTGGAGCACCTTGGGAAGTTCCGAATTCATGCGGACTCCCTTGCCCGCCGCCAGAATTATAACGGCCAGAGACATAACCTTATTGTGTGTCAGTAAAAGCCAAAAGAATCAGAACGGAACATCGTCGTCAGTGAGGCCGGTGCCCTCTTCGTAGGCGAAATCATCTTCAGCGGGAGGCGCTCCGCCGCCTTTCCTTCCGCTCTCCCCCCTAGGGGAGAGAAACTGCACGGTTCTTCCCACAATCTCGGTCGTATATCTTTTGTTGCCTTCCTTGTCGTCCCATGAGCGGGTTCTCAGATGACCCTCCACGTAAACGGAACTTCCCTTGGAAAGATACTCGCCGCACACTTCCCCGAGCCTGTCAAACACCACTACCCTGTGCCACTCGGTGCGTTCTTGGGAATTTCCGTCCTTGCCCCTCCATTTTTCCGTTGTAGCAACCGAGAAATTGGTAACCGCCTTTCCATCCGACGTATACCTTACTTCGGGGTCTCTTCCCAGATTGCCGAGTATTATAGCCTTGTTAACTGCTGCCATGAGTCTTAATCACCGCCGTTTTTGGATATTGCAGAAATCTACATGATCGTTAGGGAGATTTAAATATCATTTCGGGAAACATCCCGAAGTTTTCTTGAAAAATTCGTTAAGTATTCTCCCCGTAAGCCCCCATATTATGTGATTGCGGTAAGCAAACACGTGATCATCTATCACCTTTCCATCCCGCTTTCTCTCCCTTACGTCCTGATTTTTTGGGTCAACCAGGTGTGAAACGGGGACGCAGAAAAATTCCGATACCTCGTAATTGGGAACAAACTCCACTTCACCATCTATCATGGCTACAAAAGGCTTTACCGCATACCGCCTGACAGAAGGGGTGTAGGGACGCACAAAATCCATTTCCCCGAGAATTTCTACTTCTTTCCCGACATCAAAACCAAGTTCCTCTCCAACTTCCCTAAAAGCCGTATCAAGAAGAGTCGCATCATCTTGTTTTTTCTTTCCGCCCGGGAAGGCGACGTGACCCGAGAAAGCGTCATCCTTGTATTCGGTCCTTTTTATAAACCATATTCCATGATCTCCACCCCGCTCGCAGAGCATAACCAACACGGCGGATGCCAGAAGTCCCTTGCCGGGATCAAGGGAGGTTCCCGGAGGATCAAAGTTTCTTCTTATTTCTTCTCTTATGTTCATCGCATCCATAGAGAAAAGCTCTTACGAAGAGACGTTTACAATAACGCTTCCGTATTCGTCCACTTCGCAGACGGTCTCAGGAGGAATAAAAGCAGTCGCGGTTCTCTCGTAAAGAATGCAGGGACCTTCGAATCGAAAACCCGGTCCGAGCTTTTCTCTTTCGCAGCACCTGGCCTTTATTTTTCTGCCCTCAAATATCACCTCTTTTATGAAAAACCGCGGTTCCGGACCTCCGCCAGGGGCAGGAAGAATTTTTATCTTGCGACCGGGAATATAAGCCCTGAGTCTTAGAGTCACGATCTCTACGACGGAAGACTCTTTCATATACCCGTACACCCTTTCGTGCTCGCGGTGAAAATCTGAAGCTATGGAATAGCTGTAGGGAATCGCAAGTTCATGGGACTGTCTTCGGTACCTGGCGTCAACATGTTTTTCGAACCTGAGGTCTTCCCTTTCGAGATCCGCCCACGCAACCTTCTCGAGTTCCGTGAATTTGCGGTCCGTCTCTTGAGAGTAATCCTCATCCGCCTGGGAGAAAAACGTAACCCCGTAATCCTTGAAGGAATCGGCAAGAAGCATACCGTAGGCGGAAAGCGCCCCGGGATTTCTTGGAAAGACGACTTCCCCGATGCCCAAGGAACGGGCAAGGTCGCAGGCGTGAAGCCCTCCCGCACCACCAAACGAAACGAGGGAAAATTCCCTCGGATCGTAGCCCCTCCCGACCGATATCACACGAAGAGCTTTTTCCATGTTTGAATTCGAAATTTTGACTACAGATTCCGCGATTTCTTCCGCGGGGTGATCCGGGGCAAGCGAGCGAAGCGCTTCAAAGGATCTCTCGGGGTGTATTTTCATCTCGCCGCCAAGAAACCAGCCGGGATCCATTCTCCCAAGAACTATATTCGCGTCCGTTACGGTCGGCAAAACGCCTTTTCCATAACACGCGGGACCAGGGTCGGCGCCGGCGCTGCGCGGTCCTACCTTCAGGATTCCCCCCTCGGCGATGTAAGCAATTGAACCACCCCCGGCCCCTATGGTTGAGATGTTTATCATCGGCACCTTGATCGCGACACCGCCCAAGGTGTTTTCGGTCGTAAAGCTTATTTTGCCATCGCAAAGAGATATGTCGGTTGAGGTTCCTCCCATGTCGTAGGTAATAATCTTCTTTCTCCCGGAGAGCGCGCATATCTCAAAAGCCCCGACCACTCCTCCAGCGGGACCGGAGAGAACTATTTTCGCGGGCCCCTCGGCCGCCTGCTCGGCGGATATAACCCCGCCGTTTGACTGCATGATGGAGAGAGACTTTTCCTTGAGGCGACGGGAAAGCGAGCGCATGTATTCGCTCACTTTAGGAATCAGGTAGGAATTCAAAACGGTCGTCGAAGTCCTTTCATATTCCCTGAATTCCGCGACAAGCTCCGATGAGATGGTAATCGGGATACCGAGCCTAGCGAGCACGGCTGCGACTGCGCGCTCATTTTCAGGATTCGCATACGAATGTAGAAAACAAACCGCTATCGCCTCAACACCTAGAGAAGATATCTTCTCCATTATTTCCTCTATTTCAGCCCCATCGGGGCAAGCGAGCACACGCCCGCGGTAATCCGTTCTCTCGGAAACACCAAATCTGAGTTCTGAGGGAACAAGAGGAACGGCAGGGCTCCAAAACAGGTCGTACAGTTTTTCCCTGTTCTGGCGCTTTATTTCTATTACGTCTTCAAAACCCTTTGTGGTAACAAGGCAGGTCTTCGCTCCCTCGCGTTCCAAAAGAGCGTTTGTGGCCACGGTGGTTCCGTGGATAATTTCGGATATCTGGGAAAACTCAACAGGATGGCTTTGGAGCCCCTTGAGTACTGCTATCGAAGGGTCGCGGGGGGTGGAAGGAACCTTGTTTACCGATATTTCTTTTCCATCGAAAAAAACAAAATCAGTAAACGTTCCTCCCGCGTCTATGCCTACCGAGAGCATAAGAGAATCTTTACCTCGCTGTGTGCGGGTTAAAACCGAGAGAGGCTACGCGTGTAATCAGTAATTGTCCCTGTCTCTTGGATATATGACGTTTATTTTTCCTTCGGCTATCTCTCGCAACGCCGAAACGACATGCTTGTTATCGTCGTTTTCAGAAGCCACAACAGTAGCTCCCTTGGATATCTGGCTTGCTCTTTTCATCGCAGCGATGGAAAGAGCAAATCTGTTCTCAACTTTCTCTAAGCAGTCTTCAATCGTAATTCTAGCCATAGGTTTTTACCTTCCTGATAATACCAAGATTAAACTCTGAGTTCATTAAAAACGGTTTGAAAACGCAACACTCAATATCATCCGACTTTTTGCAGGTCTGTCAATGGAATCCCGTCTTGCACTATGTTTCAAAGTGGTTCCATTGAACTCAAGATACGCCCGCTCAACAACCACGTACACATCTCCACATACAAAAAAGGGAAGTATACCAAAAGACCTTCGTCCGTAGAAGTAAAGGCGGCTGTAGAAATCCGTATTGATAAAAAAACCGTCCAGATCAGCTGCTCCTCTTATGAATTAAAAAAACTCTCAGGAGAATTCGTTTTATACTTTTGATCGGTCTTTCCACAAAAATACAAGATGGGAGGGAAAGTACTATTGAAAACACAAACGCAAGTCCTCCCTGCGCACGGCAGTCTTACAGTTACACATCTAAAATCAACTACAACTCAGAGAAAAACTCCCAGACGGAAAAGCGCTTCAAACTGAACCCTCCACGGCCGCTCCCCTCCGCTGCAGCTCTTTGACAACGTAGGCTTTGCAATTATTATCTTGACGTATTTCCAGCGGAGCGAAACCCCCATGGATATGGATCTTGAAAAACTCAAGTTTAACGACGAAGGCCTTTTGCCCGTAATAGTGCAGGACAGCTCAAGCGGGCGGGTACTCATGCTCGCATATGCGAGCAAAGAAGCTCTTGAGATGACCGTCAAAACGGGAAGAACCCACTTCTGGAGCAGGTCTAGAAAAAAGATCTGGAACAAGGGAGAAGAATCCGGCCATTTTCAGGACGTAAAGGAAATCTTCGTTGACTGCGACTGCGATACAGTGCTTATAACGGTGGATCAGACCGGGGTGGCTTGCCACACCGGAGAGCCTACATGTTTTTACAGATCAGGGGACATGGAAGAAAAAGCGGCCCCTGTATTTGAGAAAGGATCCCTTAAAAAGGTGTTTTCCGTAATAGAGGACAGGAAACAAAACCCCAAGGAAGGATCCTATGTAAGCGGTCTTATGAAAGGCGGGCTTGACAGGATACTCAAGAAAATCGGCGAGGAAGCCGGCGAAGTCGTAATAGCCGCGAAAAACGGGGATAAAGACGAACTCGTATACGAGCTTACCGATTTATGGTTCCATTCCATGGTGCTTCTCTGCGAAGCGGGTCTTGGCCCCGAGGACATATCAGATGAACTTGAGAAAAGATTCGGCAAGCGCAAAGAAGAATACGCGGAAAAAAAATAAAGGGAATCAGGCGTGAGAAATCCAGCCGGAAGCGAAGAAATCGGGCGCCGGCGGTTATCTCCTGCTCTTCGGAGGCCTGTTCTTTTTAGGCCTGTCTTTTTCCTCTATATACTCCCCGATGTGAGTTCTGTTTCTAACCGAAGGCGGCAGGTGCGAGAGATTGGGCTTCGGCATATCGGTTGAGAGATCCTTCGTGAAAGCGAAAGTCGAGATTACTCTTTCCACCTTCTTTTTCTCCCCGCAATAGCACCTTACCTTTTCTTCGTCCCCTTCTTCGTATATAAGCTCAGAGAACCTGTAGTTCCGCATGTTGAAGAGCGCAAGCAGGGTTCCATCTTTAAGGTAGAAATCATTAAACATGGAATCTTTTCCCTTTCTTCCGTGCTTCGCGACTATTTCTTCACGCTCAAGGTCGACAACCTCTATGGCGTAGATATTGTCATATTTCTCGACAAGGCTTTTTACGGTCTCTTTGTCCCGTTTTCTCTCAAGAGTCTTTAGGGATTTTTCAACGTTGCCTCTGCACTTAATGCATTCAAATTCATAAAGGGGCATTTTCGTCTCCTATCTGTTGAAATACTGGCTCAGGTGGTCCTGCCCGACCCAGTCACTTGCTATCTCTTCATCCTTTTGCTGCTTGTATTCAAGATGCCATCTGAGCTCGTCTCCGGGACCCGGAGCCCTTTTGCTCTTGTCCTCGAATATAGCCTTGAAGGTGGAAAAAACCCTTCTCACCGCCCCGGAATCGTCGCAGAGAGGGCATTTGATTTCATCCTGGTCGTCATCTCCGTACACAAGGTGGTTGAAACGAAAACTCTTAAGCTCAAGGTAAAGCACCTTCCCGTCATCAAGCTTATAACGGAATCTCCTCGCACCGCTTACCCCCTTTTCCCCAAGCTCGAAAAGTAGCTTTCTGCTCTTGCCACTTGTGACTTCGATGTAACAGAAATTGCGGTTTTGCTTGAGAACTTTCCTTGCGTTTGTCTTGGTAAGCTTGGCGACCAAGTTGTCTATGTCCGTGTTGTAACTTTCCATACAACTGTCGCATTCATATTCATATAATGGCACGTTAGGCCTCCGAAAAAACTTTTGATCCGAAGAATTATAAACAATATAATTTGAGTTTAAAGCCCGGAAACTCAGAAGCATCTGAAATACCGCTGAAAGAAAATGGTTTCCGCTTCATAGTAAAGGGAATGAAAAAAGCAGGAAAATCAAAAATGACGCGCAAGCGAAACGAAAAAAAGAACTGTTCTGTCGACGAAGACCTGAGCTTTGTCGCGGTTGACGTGGAGACTGCGAATTCAAACGTCTCAAGCATCTGTCAGGTGGGCATCGCAGTGGTAAAGTCCGCAAAAATCGCAGACGTGTGGACGCAGCTTATAGATCCAGATGACTTTTTCGACCCGTACAACACCGTTATACACGGCATAGACCATAACATGGTAAGGGGCTGCCCGCGGTTTGAAGAAATATGTGACAAAATCGCGGAACATCTCGGAGAAATCGTGATAAGCCATACTTTTTTTGACCGCAGGGCGATCTCAAAAGCGTTTGCGGAGTGCGGAAAATCCCTGCGCTATGGAATCTGGATTGACAGCGCACAAGTAGCGCGACGCGCCTGGCCGGATAAATACGCTCTTAGGGGTTACAATCTCGGGAACGTCGCCCGTGATCTTGGGATCCGCTTTCGCCATCACGATGCGGGAGAAGACGCAAGAGTCGCAGCTGAAATCGTTCTGAGAGCGTACACAGATACCGCGCTTGGGATAACCAGACTGCTGGGCTTGGGCGTTGCGCAGGAATCTGAAAAGCCTCGGGCAAAAACTAAATCTGACTCAGTCAGGCAAACCCGTAAATGATAAGCGAATCGAGCGGTTTCTCTCGCGCGCAATGTATCTACATGTCAAAAACAGGTGCAAGTATTCGCTTAAACCATGATTGAAAATTGACCTCGCTTATTGAATGCTTTAGCAAGACATCCGTTTTCTCCAAGGTTTAAACCTTTATGTTTTAATCTCGCTAATGGTATTTTCTTAACTTAGAGAGAAACCAGCTAGTTTAACTTTCTCCTACAAAAAAGCCTTGACTTCACATGTTTTTCTTAATATTCTCGGAGTAAGATAGGTTCGTTTCTGGCTTGTAAAAACTGATAAGCTTGCATGTTCATTCTGCTTCAAACACAGGAGATACGATAAAGGCCATGCTAAAAGACAATATTACGAAAACCTTTGCTTTAATGGGGGGTTTTCTGTGCGCGTTGGCACTTGTATGCCTTTTCTTCGATGTGCGTATTGCCCTAGCCCACGGGAAGCACGCCAACGCCAGTAAAGAGACCGTAACAGCCAACGGAGCATCCGACAGCCGCGATGCTCTGCGAGAGTTTGTACTGCACGCAAAGGCGCACTGGGAAGTCCCGGTTCCTGACGAACAGAGCTTTGATCTCTGGCAGGAGGTACTGCACGAAATACAACAGAAAGGAGACTGGAAGTCCGGTTCCAAGTACCTCATTTTAGTCGACAAACAGGGCAGAAGTATAGCTCACGGATACTATGAATCAGCCCATGGCAGAGACTTAACCGTCCTGCGGGACTCAAGAGGAACTGATGTAGTGCAGAAACTCGTCGAAGCGGCCGAAAAAAACAAGGAGGGCGGTTTTGTTGATTACTACTGGAATGACCCCACTGATCCGTCGCACTATGAGACCTTGCCCAAATCAAGCTATGCAGTTAATTACACAGTTCACGCGCTGGGAATTGAGCTTGTCCTTATCGGAGGCTTTCATCATGACGAGTTGATCCCATCCATGAGAGAAGTCCTGGGGAAATACGTGCCCGAAGTAAAGGCCAGTTCCGTAAAAGACAGGTATACGCTTAAGAATTTTGTGGAAAAAACAGTTGAGTTTGTTGATCATGTGTACAAGGCTACGCGGGGTAATATGGACATAGCTGAATTGCTAAGAGTAAGCAGTGGGAAGGAAGCCTGGAAACACAATGAGATCTATCTCTTCGCCATTACAAACCAGGGCCTTGTAGTGTTTAACGGCAACAATCCAGACTTCAGTCAGGCGTCCACTATAAATGTCCTAGACGAAAACGGAGTTGACATTGGAGAAAGAATCATCAAAGTGGCAGAAAGCGGAGGAGGCTTTGTCCATTATCTCTGGGACAATCCGTTGGTGGAAGGAGACGAAATCACAGAAGTCGGCAAAGCAATGGGAACTTCGCTCAAAATAAGCTATGTAAAGCAAATAAGGCTCGGTGATGACACCTATATTCTCGGGTCGGGCATTTACCCAGCGGATGACGCCCAATACGCAACCGACATGAAGACCGAGACTAAAGTTCTAAGTGCAATAATTATCGGATGCCTTGTTGTCTTGGTCGTGTTATGGGTAATTTGGTTAATGACGCGTTCAAGTAAAAAGAAAGGGTAGAATCTTATATCGGAAAATCTGCCCGAACCGCGCAAGCAACGGGGAAGTATCCGCCACTGCCCCTAAATCATATCCCCCGAATTGATTCAACAACCTGCCGTATATGCGTGTTATACTTGGTAGCGCAATGAAGGCAATGGTTCTAAGAGATACGCACGATCTGTCTCAGAATGATGCTCCTCTTGAGTTGCTTGAAATTCCCACCCCAAAACCCACTCGAGGAGAAGTTCTGATACGCGTTTTGGCCTGCGGGGTCTGTCACACCGACATGGACGAGGTAGAGGGAAGAGTGGTGCCTCCAGCTTTTCCGATTGTTCCAGGACACCAGGTGGTGGGGATGGTTAAAGAAACCGGCCTGGGAGTAAGGAATTTCAACGTAGGCGACATGGTGGGAGTCGCGTGGATAGGGGGAGCCTGCGGAGAGTGCGGCTACTGCGGGAGCGGACGGGAAAACCTCTGCGATGACTTCATTGCCACCGGCAGGGACAGAGATGGAGGTTTCGCCGAGTTTACGGTCGCAGACGCAGGGTTCATTCACCCTATACCGGAGGAAATGGATCCAGTGAAGACGGCCCCTCTTCTATGCGCCGGAGCTATAGGCTACCGCTGCATGAGACTTTCCGGAATAACGAACGGAGACGCAGTAGGACTCATGGGGTTCGGGGCTTCTGCGCATCTTGTGATAAAGCTGCTCCGCCAATCATACCCACTAAGCGAGGTGTTCGTATTCGCAAGAGGAGAAAGAGAAAGGCGATTTGCCATGGAACTTGGAGCATCCTGGTCGGGAGGAATTGAAGAGCGCTCCCCCAAGAAACTTTCCGCTATCATTGACACCACGCCTGTATGGAACCCGGTTCTCCGCTCGCTTGAGAATCTTGTTGCCGGGGGAAAACTGATCGTAAACGCCATAAGCAAGGAGAACTCCGATATTGACTCACTGCTGAGTCTTGACTATCAGTCGCACCTTTGGCTTGAAAAAGAGATAAAAAGCGTAGCTAATGTTACAAGAGAGGATGTCGCTGGCTTTCTTTCGGCCGCATCCACTCTGGGAATAGAGGCTGAGGTCACCGAGTACGGACTTGAGGAGGCAAACACAGCACTTTTGGAAATCAGAAGGGGAGGAGGAAAAGGGGCCAAAGTTCTAAAAATAGCCGACCGGTAAATTTTTCAGGATACGGAGCGTCCTATTTCCTTGAGTTTATTCTCAAGCTCCTCAGCTTCAAGCGATTCAAATGGAAGAGACAGAAACGCCGCAACCCGTTTCTCCAATAATTTATAGGCTTTGGCAAAAGCTTCGCGCTGTTCGGTTTCAGTTCCCTCGACGCCCGCGGGATCCGCAAGACCCCAGTGAGCCGTCACGGGCCTTCCCGGCCACACGGGACAAGGTTCATTCGCCGCGTTGTCACACACCGTAAAGATAAAATCCGTCACTGGAACATCCTCCACCTCAAACTCGTCCCATGATTTGGAGCGCAGATTTTCAGTGTCATGCCCCCGGCTGAGTAGAAGTTCAAGAGCGTGGGGATGGACTTCTCCTCGCGGATTACTGCCCGCGCTGTAGCCGACAAATCGTCCGTCGCTATTGTAATTCAGAAGAGATTCGGCAATGATCAAACGGGCCGAGTTGCCCGTGCAAAGGAACAGCACTCTATAGGTTCGTTCGCGTGATGCCCTGTTTTTTTTCATAGCTATTTCCTCTTTGTGATTATACCCATATAACTGTTCTGCGAGCACTTTGTGTGGTTCGCGAAGCATTGCGACTGTTAGTTAAGCAGGATAATTCTTCAACTGATACCTTTTTGAGAACACCATTAACAAAAGCGGAAATCCATAAACAGATTTTGTCTTTGGAAAAACCCTTGCGCAACAGAGGAGTCAAGTCTATTTTCCTATTTGGTTCGGTTGTTCGAAACGAAAACACCTCGGCAAGTGACATAGATGTTTTTATCGATACCGACCCGGGAGTTCCCTTCAGTCTGCTAGATTTAATTGAAGTAAAACATTTCCTTGAAGACAACTTGGGATACAAAGCGGATGTAGTGACCCGAGAAGGACTCCATCCTCATATTAAGGAAAGAATAATCAGTGAATCCAAGCAGGTATTTTAAATGTCAAAAGACTCAACTCTCTACGCAGATCAGATTCTGGAAGCCATAAAAAATATTTACGCTGATATTGATGGCAAGAATCTGGAGAGCTTTTGTGCTGACAGGCGCACTCGCCAACTTGTTGAAAGAAACTTGGAGATTCTGTCTTAAGCAAGCCGTCATCTGCCGGATGAATTTAAGCAACGGGAACCGGACATACCATGGCGGAACATTGCAGGAATCGGCAATGTTCTACGACACGATTACCATAAAGCCAATGCGGGAATTCTATGGGAAATATGCCGCAAAGACCTAAGGAATCTGCAAGACGCAGTTGAGCGCATACTTCGGATGACGAAGTAAGTCAGTAACAAAATGCAAATTAAACGCACTGAAAACCCTGCTCCCAGTTTCCGCTTAGACACCAAGCCTCGATAATATATAATTTCCCCATGGCCGAGAATAAAGAAATTCTCGTAAAAACCCAAAATTCCGTATGCACCCTCACGCTTAATCGCCCCGAGAAAAGGAATTCTCTTACCCCAAAGACTCTCAAACTGTTAACAGAGAAATTTCTAAAACTGGGGGAAATCTCCGAAATCAGATGTGTTGTAATAAGAGGAAGCGGTGATAGGGCCTTTTGCTCAGGATACGATATAGCTTCAATATCCGATGAAGAAATTGCTATAGAAAACAACCATCCCCTCACCGAAGCCATGAAGGTCGTAAAGTCTTACCCCCTTCCCGTAATAGCAATGATAAACGGTCATGCTTTCGGGGCAGGGCTTGAGCTTGCGGTAAACTGCGATATAAGAGTGTGCGTTGCAGACGCAGAACTCGCAATCCCGCCTGCAAAACTTGGAGTCACTTATCACTACGGCGGGATAAAGCAATTTCTGAACTTGGTGGGTTCCGGGTTTACAAGGGAGCTTTTTTTAGCGGGAACCTCCGTTAACGCCGAAAGAGCCTTGGAAAAAGGGCTTGTAAACCATGTTGTAGAAAGAAACGAGCTTGAAGAATTCACCTACACGCTTGCCGAGGAAATAAGCGAAAACGCGCCGCTTTCCATGATGTCGATGAAAAAGATGATAAATATCTGGGAAGAGAAAAATCCGCTTTCAAGAGAAAATGAAGAACTTATAAAATCGTTTCTTGCCAAAGTAAGGGAAAGCAGCGACGCGAGAGAAGGGAAAAAAGCCTTTCTCGAGAAAAGAAAGCCCGTTTTTAAGGGAAAATAGCGGCTTTTATAATTCAGTCTCCGTAACCGAATTCCTTTATCAGGAGATCGCTCTGGGTCCAGTTTTCCTTAACCTTCACCCAAAGTTCCAGAAACAACTTTACTCCCAGGATTCTTTCAATTTCAACCCTGGCCTCAGAACCGATCTGCTTGAGCATCCCCCCGCCCTTCCCTATCAAAATTCCCTTGTGACTTTTTCTCTCAACGTAGATTTCCGCGTTTATCCTTATCAGGTTTCGCTCCTTATCCTCGCTGAACCCTGAAACCACCACGGCAACCCTATAGGGAATTTCCTTCCGCGTGAGGTTGAATACCTTCTCCCTTATGAGTTCACTAACGTAAAAGATCTCGGGCTGATCCGTGAAAACATCATCGGGGAAATATTTCGGTCCCTCGGGCAGGTGTTTTTTCAGAAGCTGGATGAGCTGCTCTACCCCATCGTTGTTAAGAGCTGAGATGGGGATTATTTCAAGGAACTTCTCAGAGAATCTCTCAGCAGCCGAAAGTACCGATAGGAGCTTTGATTTTTTTACCTTGTCGATTTTGTTTACGACAAACACAGAAGGTTTCCTGAGCATCTTCAGTATAGATTCATCTGCCGCTCCGAAAGGTTTTTCCACGTCCGTAACAAATGCCACTAGGTCGGCATCCGACAGAGCACTGCTTACCGCTCGGGCCATGGATTTTCCAAGCCTGCTTTTTTCCCTGTAAACACCCGGGGTATCAAGAAAAACCAGCTGCGAATCATCAAAAGTCTTTACGCCCAAGATTCTGTTTCTGGTAGTGCTCGGCTTATCCGAAACGGCCGAGACTTTTTCTCCCACGATGGAATTTACAAGAGTGGACTTGCCGACATTGGGCCGTCCTATAACGGAAATGAACCCGGATCTGAAACTCTCTTTTGAAACTGTTTGGGACATGGGAATAGATCTCTAGTTAGATTCTAACGAAGAACTGCCGAGTTTTTCTCAGAAAAACATTCTTCTACAGTATAATTTACCGGCATCTCTGAAGCAAAAGCCGATTTCTCAATGAAAATGAATCGAGGCAAAGAGACATCCCATCCAATTATCCATTGGTTCGGGGATGACCTAAGACTCCTAGATAATCCAGCACTCGCAGAGGCGGCTAAATCCACTCGTTCCGTGGTGCCGATCTACATACCTGAAGACAAAAATTCAGACCCTTGGACACCCGGTGGCACAAGCAGATGGTGGTTATACCACAGCATAGTAGCACTAAACAAATCCTTGGAAGCCCGTGGAAACAGGCTCATACTGCGTCGCGGCCGGGTTTTTATGTTTCTAAGCCGCCTATGCGGCGGTCAACTTCCCAACCTATTTAACAAAGCGGTTTTTGAGTTTCTAAGCCGCCTATGCGGCGGTCAACTTGTCAAGAGTACTGCTTCTCTGTTCCTTGAGCTTTCTAAGCCGCCTATGCGGCGGTCAACTGCTATGCCCCGATCCTTCAACCGGTTCCTCTTTTCTAAGCCGCCTATGCGGCGGTCAACGGCAAACGCCTCGATGAGCGGCACATAGGACCTTTCTAAGCCGCCTATGCGGCGGTCAACATTTTGACGATCTGGCGGCGATTGGGCGGCGGCCCTTTTCTAAGCCGCCTATGCGGCGGTCAACGGACTCGGCTGACGCAAAGAAGGCAAGAATAGTTTCTAAGCCGCCTATGCGGCGGTCAACTCAATGTCTTTGCCGGGGCGGGGCTTCTCCGCTTTCTAAGCCGCCTATGCGGCGGTCAACTGTCGGTGATCGGGTCCTTGCTCTCCACGCCGTTTCTAAGCCGCCTATGCGGCGGTCAACTGATTGTGGCCACGCTCGCCATGTTAACAAAATTTCTAAGCCGCCTATGCGGCGGTCAACGATTCTTCCTGACAAGTGGCAGTGTGTTTTTCTAAGCCGCCTATGCGGCGGTCAACGGGATCCATTACCGCGACGAATTGCCGTAGGTTTCTAAGCCGCCTATGCGGCGGTCAACATATCCCTGAGCGTTTCTTTAGAGTTCCTCTATTTTTCTAAGCCGCCTATGCGGCGGTCAACTCCGCACCACGCGGTGAGAGGTCATGGAATACTTTCTAAGCCGCCTATGCGGCGGTCAACACGTCGCTAGCGTAAGCCTTTGCTATTTTCCTTTTCTAAGCCGCCTATGCGGCGGTCAACGAAGGGAAGACCGCGGATCCGGAGACAAGAACTTTCTAAGCCGCCTATGCGGCGGTCAACATCCACCGCGATTTAATTCCTTCGATGTAGCAGTTTCTAAGCCGCCTATGCGGCGGTCAACATACCCCCTGAGCTCTTCCTTGCGGCCGTATCTTTCTAAGCCGCCTATGCGGCGGTCAACTCTCCGCAAAGCCATTCGCGGAGCTGATTATCATTTCTAAGCCGCCTATGCGGCGGTCAACCTATCGGAAGGACAAGCCCAGCTCCCCCACTCTTTCTAAGCCGCCTATGCGGCGGTCAACGAGATCCCCCGCGGGCTTGGCAAGCTGAATAGTTTCTAAGCCGCCTATGCGGCGGTCAACAATGAGCCTGAACGTCTCCGTCCGCGGGAGTTTTTCTAAGCCGCCTATGCGGCGGTCAACGTTAAATTCGATTACACAAGCAAGAAATTTAATTTCTAAGCCGCCTATGCGGCGGTCAACGCGATGGCCGTTCGCTCCGGGGCTTGCTAGATTTTCTAAGCCGCCTATGCGGCGGTCAACGAAGATCGTCCGGCACTCTCCCTATGCACAGTTTTCTAAGCCGCCTATGCGGCGGTCAACGACACGATTTTAGACCTGCGGCGCACGCCGGGTTTCTAAGCCGCCTATGCGGCGGTCAACCTTTCGAAGACCCCCTTCCGTGTGCAGCGCGATTTCTAAGCCGCCTATGCGGCGGTCAACTCTTTGCAAAAACTGATCCCATCTCCTATACATTTCTAAGCCGCCTATGCGGCGGTCAACGTGACCCAGTCCGTCGAGATTCGCTCGGATTCCTTTCTAAGCCGCCTATGCGGCGGTCAACCTGGCTTCTGCCCGATATCAAACTTATACTGATTTCTAAGCCGCCTATGCGGCGGTCAACATGAGCTGCCGGACTGGAGCAGTTTCCTAGTATTTTCTAAGCCGCCTATGCGGCGGTCAACGAGGATACGATCGATGAAGAGAGACGGGATTTTTTCTAAGCCGCCTATGCGGCGGTCAACCCCGGGTTCTTCTTTATGTGAAGCGCCGCCATTTTCTAAGCCGCCTATGCGGCGGTCAACCCCGGGTTCTTCTTTATGTGAAGCGCCGCCATTTTCTAAGCCGCCTATGCGGCGGTCAACAGGGGCGGAGACCCATGCTGACTACTTTTGGGCTTTCTAAGCCGCCTATGCGGCGGTCAACAGAGAGTTCAATTCCCCTGATGCTGAAGGCCGGATTTCTAAGCCGCCTATGCGGCGGTCAACGAAGAGATCGATCAGACGAGGCGCGGAATAAATTTTCTAAGCCGCCTATGCGGCGGTCAACAGAGAGGCGCGACTGCGCAACCGAAGAAGCGTTTTCTAAGCCGCCTATGCGGCGGTCAACGTAGAAACGACGGCCTCGCTGCTGGAGCTGTGTTTCTAAGCCGCCTATGCGGCGGTCAACATATCCGATGAGGATTACCGTGCCCGGCTGACTTTCTAAGCCGCCTATGCGGCGGTCAACAAATGAACGTCTACGCGCAGGAGCGCGCATATTTTCTAAGCCGCCTATGCGGCGGTCAACACTATATCGACGCCGCAGGCGCTTCTTTCGAATTTCTAAGCCGCCTATGCGGCGGTCAACCCCTGTTTTTTGTGACGTCCGCGGGATTCCGTTTTCTAAGCCGCCTATGCGGCGGTCAACCCTGGGGCCCGATGATAATCGTGGTTTTCATATTTCTAAGCCGCCTATGCGGCGGTCAACAATAAAGAAAAATATCGCGCAGGATAAGACGGTTTTCTAAGCCGCCTATGCGGCGGTCAACTGTGCGCGAATCGACGCTCTAAAGAGTGGAGATTTCTAAGCCGCCTATGCGGCGGTCAACGAATAGCAAAAGGAACTGCAAAATTAGTCACCTTTCTAAGCCGCCTATGCGGCGGTCAACTCCTTCATGAAAGGATCATTCATCGAGGAACTTTTCTAAGCCGCCTATGCGGCGGTCAACCTCATTCCCCTTTTCGTTTTCATTTTGTATATTTTTCTAAGCCGCCTATGCGGCGGTCAACCCAGTCGTACGATATTAAAATTTCGTGGAACCTTTCTAAGCCGCCTATGCGGCGGTCAACGAGATACCCGATAAACACAAGTTCCACAGGTTTTTCTAAGCCGCCTATGCGGCGGTCAACGACGTGCGCCGCCGTGTCTGTTGGCAAGATACTTTTCTAAGCCGCCTATGCGGCGGTCAACGGGATGTTACCTTCGCCCTCGATAACCGCAAATTTCTAAGCCGCCTATGCGGCGGTCAACATAAGGTTTCCGTATTTTTTCATTTATCCGTTTTTCTAAGCCGCCTATGCGGCGGTCAACTAGGAGTGGCAGTCAACATGCCTGGAATTGGCTTTCTAAGCCGCCTATGCGGCGGTCAACTTGGTGTCATTGTCTGAACTCGCGGACCTCTTTTTCTAAGCCGCCTATGCGGCGGTCAACATGATGAGAAGGTGCTCAAAAGAAAGGGTGTCTTTTCTAAGCCGCCTATGCGGCGGTCAACGCTTATAATCGGAGCTTCCGAAGGTTTAGTCCTTTCTAAGCCGCCTATGCGGCGGTCAACTCTTACCAGAATCCTTACGGCAAACGGGTGCTTTTCTAAGCCGCCTATGCGGCGGTCAACTATGTTCCACTGTTTTTGGTCATCGGCGGTATTTTCTAAGCCGCCTATGCGGCGGTCAACTTGGTCCGTCTATGTCTCGCTCTGAGGAATTATTTCTAAGCCGCCTATGCGGCGGTCAACATTACAAACCCGCGTAAGGCATCTCGAGATCTGTTTCTAAGCCGCCTATGCGGCGGTCAACTTCCCAAACACATCCTGCTGGTCAATTCTGGTTTTCTAAGCCGCCTATGCGGCGGTCAACTCCGGGCATGCCTGTTCCGGGCATGTCTGTTCCTTTCTAAGCCGCCTATGCGGCGGTCAACAATCTAAGCTCCCGCTGCGGAAATGGGCGATTTTTCTAAGCCGCCTATGCGGCGGTCAACTCCGGGCCGCCTAAGGACATCGTGCTGTATCCATTTCTAAGCCGCCTATGCGGCGGTCAACGGCAACGCGCTTCTGCAGCTGCGCACAGGAAGTTTCTAAGCCGCCTATGCGGCGGTCAACGCATGGTCACGCTGGTAGGAAAGTCGGGGTACTTTCTAAGCCGCCTATGCGGCGGTCAACGGTATCTGGAGGCTAAAATATGAGCCTAATCTTTTCTAAGCCGCCTATGCGGCGGTCAACACCATTCCGGCGGCTTTCCGACCACATCGATGTTTCTAAGCCGCCTATGCGGCGGTCAACAAAAATTACGTCGTCGGCATAGCTATGACGTCTTTCTAAGCCGCCTATGCGGCGGTCAACTCAATAATCCGCTTGATCACCCCCGGGGGAAGTTTCTAAGCCGCCTATGCGGCGGTCAACTGATATATCTTCCGCCTCGGCTCCCGCCGCGGCTTTCTAAGCCGCCTATGCGGCGGTCAACCTCGCTCGATGTTCTTCGCCTGCGCATTGTAATTTCTAAGCCGCCTATGCGGCGGTCAACAGCTTTATCCAATGGCTTTCATCAGCATCTAATTTCTAAGCCGCCTATGCGGCGGTCAACCCGCTCAAAGGGCCATACGCTTTCCTGGAACTTTTCTAAGCCGCCTATGCGGCGGTCAACTGTCGTCTCCAGCATCAGCAACAGGGCTTTTGTTTCTAAGCCGCCTATGCGGCGGTCAACTTCGGTTTCCAAAGCTTTCCAAAGAATTTTCTTTTCTAAGCCGCCTATGCGGCGGTCAACGATGAGACTCCCCCGTTTCTTCGGCGCATCTCTTTCTAAGCCGCCTATGCGGCGGTCAACCTCAACTTTGTCATTTCTGCCCGCGTACTTATTTTCTAAGCCGCCTATGCGGCGGTCAACGTCTTCGTCCTCGTTTGTGAGCTGTCATGAACTTTCTAAGCCGCCTATGCGGCGGTCAACTTTTCTTGAGCTCCGAGAATTCCTGCTCCGTTTTTCTAAGCCGCCTATGCGGCGGTCAACTACAAGATATGCAGCAAAAAAGTAACTATAACAACACCTTATCTAATTTTATGGGTTTTTTACCTTTAAATTTAAGGCCTATTGTAACTATATGATTTATATGTAATTTTTGAGGAGTATCGAAATAAAGGCTAAAACTTGGGTAGAGCAGCCTCGGCACTTAGTCCATAGCAACTAAAACCTTTCGATATTGATGATACGTCTACTGACTTCTGCTCAATAAACAAGCGAAAACGTTGGCCTGTTTCTTGACTAGTCATTTGAATGTAGGGCAAGTCGGTGCGTTTTTCTTCGAAACCATTTAAAGCAGCTAAGGCTTCTTCAAAACTTATATTTGAACGTTTGGCTTTTCTTCGCGCTAAACGTTCTTGATTAGTTTTTAAACGTACCCGACAACAACATACATATTCTTCTACACTACCTGGTACATTTTTTATAGAAGTTAAGTGAACATAATCTGCCAAACAACCTAACCATTTTTGTAGGTTTAGCTGCTCAAATGTTTTGCTGTCCGGTGAGAACAGCCGCAACTTTTGCCCTAGGTAGTTTTTTTTGACATTGTATTCGGGAAAAACTACTCCTATTGGTGTTCGTTGTTTTTGATCTTTGATTGAGACTAATGCAAGATGCACTTGTTGGTAAACTTTCTCCCACAAAAAAAACAATCCGACGTCGGCACCTGGCAATAAAGTAATGTCGATATAATAGTTCATCTTCACTCCTTATCACTTTCGCCAAATACCCCTCCACGAACTAAAACAGCCATCACATAATGCTCTTGCTCTTCACTTTCTAAAGGATCGCCATTAGCGTATTTGTCAAATAATGTATAAAAATCTGTTTTACTCTTAGGATTTCGATAAGCAACGCCTAAATTCGTGACTGCACCGTATGGCTCAATAGCAATCGGACCTGTGCGTGAGTCAGCGAAGCCGGGATACCATGTATCAATACTACGTATAGCGTTACCAATCTTTTGGGAGTGTATAGCTGCTTGTTTATTGACATGGTACAAAATTTTGCTTTTTCCACCTTTGCCTTTATCTAATACCAGTTCTTCGCTTGGGTATACCTCCTGTGCTTTACCGACTTGAGCAAACGCAGTGATATCAAGTAAAAGGAATTCAATCTCTCCAGATAGTGCTCGTGCAATTTTGCTAGCAAGCGCAGCTATATCAGGGTTCGGTGTGTCAAAACCCCTGATGCTGATTGCTCCTGCATCAAATTGCCAATACTGTTCCCCATCCTCATTTAAGATTCTCACTTGTACTTCAAGATTTTCTGCACCTACACGATTGCGCCATAAATAACGTGCGTTCGCAATATTGGTTGCATAGCGTTTAGCTATCTCCTTGAAACCATATTTCTCAATGTAAGCTTTAGCAACCTGTATATAAGAGGTGTTAAAATCCTCGCTATTACAGGCTGACGGTTGTTCCACGCCACTCAGCACTTTCAATGTGAAGTTGAGCTTAAGCGTATCTTGATCTGTTCCGAGGGAACAGCTATCTATCGTTTGTAGATTAGGTTTTTCAACCTCAGCATCCAGCTTCGCCGGGTCGTCAGCAACAGCTTTTTTCAGGCGATTGGAGATAGTGCCTCGAACGGATTTTTCATAGAGCGATAAAGGTATCGCAAGCTCACTACGTTTTTCCCATGTTGTACCATACAGATAACCATCGGATGGCACCAGTTTCTTCTCAAATGCAAGCACGGATGCAATGTTTTTTTTAACTTTAGCCATGTTTATTACTCTCCTTTAATAACTAATTAACATTCTCAGTCATCTTTGGTTGCCAGTTTCTGCATACATATAGATTGCTACTTGGCTCATAGATATAACGCCAAAGCAGCTTTTCAATTCGATCAAGCCGATAAGACATAACGAATTCGCCTAATGTCACTACACTCTCGGCAAACCGGTGTGGTATTGACGTATCACGTTGATTTGACGTTTCGCCGGGTCTAGCAAGGTCTGTAATACCATGAAATCCGGTAGCGATTGGAACAATCCAGCCAGTATGTGCACGCTCAGTATGTGCACGCTCGCTGGTCCAGCTTATATTGCCTTTGTCGTCGATTTCGCTACGGTGTTTGATACTTACTCCATCTAGCAAGGCATCTAACGCATCCTGTCCATTACTCATTGCATCAACCATAAGGTCTCGGCGTTCGATCAAAGCATAGCCAGGCATTAAACGACGCAACAGTTTACGCTGTGACTTCTCATCATCGTCTGACTCCAAACGCGGTTCACTGAAGTCGATGAGATCTCCAGATGCAAACTTCATCATCGGCAGGAGATTTTTCAGCGCACTGAACAGACCTCTTTCATCATCAAACTGACCAAATCCTTCAAGCTTCAGAACTAAAGACACTTCAAGATGACAACGCGCTTCCTCAATAAATGCAGGGCGCTTACCTTCTTTATCTAATGGATTCCCTGTACTCACAATCGAACTATGAAAATCGGTTTTTCCTCTATAAGTCTGTAGATCTAGACAATGAGAAATTACGCCAACCGCTACAAATCGAAGTTCATCGTAATCTCTTTGATTTAAACGCCTTTGCAATGCATGTACCGCTCCTAACCAAGCTGTCATTGCCGGAAAGCCAACGGTAAACGGGCTGGATAACGCATTGGCATTCTGAATCTTAAGATGTGGTAACACTAAAAAGAGACTCATAACAACGCATCCTGCTTGGTAGAGATGATTTTATGAAAGTATTGTATTTCATCGTCGTGCATCCCCAGAGCTTTTTTACCTAAAACATCTTTGTATGCAGCTATAATCCAGCGTGCGCTATCTTGCAGAAACCTGATAATGCTTTCAGAGCTTTCTTCCCTTATTATTGCATAGTAATTATCTAAAACCTGTTTTTGATAATCAGGTAGATGATTGAATCGTTCACGTTCTGTCCAACCGGAACCCTGATTACGAATCTGCCAGATTTTTTCTACTATACGATCAAAGACATCTAAAATGATACTGTCTCGACCTTGGCGTATTGCCAAGTTATTAACATCGGCTATCAGTAATTTATGCAACCTGGTAAAATCATCTCTAAAATTCTTTGACCAGAGACATTCTCTAAAAAAGCTCCTTTGTGGCAGTCTAATCTTCTGATCCTGCAAGCTTGGAGGCAAGCTTGGTAAGAGATAAGCCTTGCCACCAAATTGGTTATTTAAGCCGCTAATATTTTGTGGTTTTGTACCCCCATAGCCAATCATGCTAAGTCCCAAAACATCATTAAAACCTGTTTCGCTGTGCTCGTTTCTTTTGCGCAGTTCCCGTGCCGTCTTAGTTGCATCATCAAAACGCATTTTTTCGATACGACTACGCATCTCGAATACAAGCCCAGAGGGTGTCAGTATAGAAAGCTGATGGTAGCCTTCATCACGAACTGGAAAATAGACCTGCTTTATTTTTGAGCTGGTCAATTGACTGTCTTCACTGTTTTTGATCGCCAAAAATCCATCTCTTAATGATTCGTATGTGGCGGTTTCAAGACTTAACAGAGACTTGCTCAGTTCCGTTTCCTGCTCAATGTGATCAAGCAAGGTCTGTCCGTCTTCCATTTTAAGGGAGACAAACTTATAGACATCAAGTGCTGCAGCATTGCCAAGAGAGTCCAGTTCTACCTGTGTGTTACCACTTCTGCAATAGCCATCCGCAGCCCGTTTGGCTGTTGCGATAACTGAGGTGGTTTTACCATTTTTGTTCTTACGGCCACTTGGATGACTAAATGTGCAAGGATGACTGGACAGGCACATTTGTCCGGCTCGTCTTGCCGCGTCCGGAAGCCAGTTTTCCAAAGCAAATTTCTTTTTTACTTTTTCCGGGGTTTTTCTCTTTAACTCTCTTTCCCTGCGTTCTAAAAAGAACTGCTTAATTGCTGGATCCAACTGTATCCTACCTGTCGTGGAGTTTTGGTTGGTACAATATCTGGTTGTCTTACTGAAGTCAAACTACTATATGTTCACAACTCAAAGTATTTTTATGACAAATTGTTTCCCTAAATCTTCCATATTGTGGAGTATAATTCTTTCATCATTCAATAAGTTGCTTATAAAATTATATGTTCATTAATTTTTTCACTGCCGAGGAGGCATGTATTGTAAATATACGAATTTTTTATTTTCTGACCAACCCAAACTGCGGTGAATAAAAATAGTTGTCATTATCGTTATAATGGGCTAAGCAAAGTTCACCGTAACGCAACCCTGCATCTTCTATTTTTAAGTTTTGTTCTTGGGCAATATAGGTTAGCAACTTAGCATAATCTCGATATAGCCAGAGTCGTTTTTGACTATCATCCCACTTCCTATGCTCTATCCCCATTTCTATTTCAATTTTAACAGGGCACCCAGTAGCGTCTTTTTGGCAGAAAACATAATCAGCTCGGTCAGGATTGTCGTTATCGGGAACCAGATAGATGTTTTTACCAGGTAATGTGTCCCGAAAACGGTAAAGACGCTGCGGAATACCCGTTAACCACCAATATTGTGTTAACCATCCCTCCAAATTTCCTGCACCTCGATTATCAGGCGTATTTAACGCGTTCTTAATCGCTACATGTTCCAAATCCACCAGATTCTTTTTGGGAGTTAACTTTTTATTAGGCTGGATACGGGGAATAGCATCAACTGAATGGTTCAAATCTTCTTCGCAAACAATCTGTTTCAGATCATGACTAATCAAACGATCATCATATGTTTCATATCCTGGACGGTAGAAAACCGGTTTGTTATCTCTTTTGTCAGAATACTTTTGTATATACCCCTTTAAATTGTATTGCATCAACATAATATTCGGTTCAACCGGAGACTTGTTTCTGTGCCGCAACACACGCCCGGCCAACTGAATAATTGACCGATAGGATGACGGCTCCACCACGGCCCAGTCAAAATCATGATCACGTCCAACTTCCTCTACTGGTGTAGCCACCAATATATAAATCACGTTTTTTGCGGAACGCTCTGAGAGATGTTTTTTTATGATGAGATTCTCAAATGCTGCTTGTGGATTTTTTCGCTTTAACACCACATCCAAATGTTTTTCCTGTTCATTCCGCATTAAAAGCACTTGCTGGCTGTGATATGCCATCACTTTTACATTTACATCATCTCGCCATTCCGCTTCTTCTAACAAATATCTGGCCAGATTCACACACGGCTTGATGTTGGCCACTCGAACAACACCGAAGGAAACTTGGACGGTGCTGATTTCATCTACTATGAAATGTTTCTCATGCATCTGTTCAATATACTGTTTAACAGATTCGAAATATTGTTTTTCAAGTGTTTTCACATCGTTTTCATGTGGCACTTCCAACACAGAAATCACAGCTTTTCTCTTGACTTTCTCTTCTCTCAGCTTTCTGACACGCTGTTGGACAAACTGATCATGTAGACAAGAGAAACCGCAATGTTCACCAGATTTATATGAAATAGTTGAGACATTTGTCCTGAATTCATCCACCCAAGCACATCCGACGTTTTGGCTAATCCCCCGGCTCGTTGCGAACAGCAACCAGCCTTGTCGATAAGCATGGAATAGTCCCTTAGCTAGATCAGGTGGAATTGTTGCCGATGAAATCATGGCTTTGCGTCCAAGCAGACCGACAAGATGTATCAGACGACCAATTGCTTTCAGGTCGTTCACATCAAAATCATCAATTTCATCAATCACCAGATCTGAGGACATCAGTCTAAGACTCGGTAATATATGACGTCCACCACGAGTAGTCTCTGTTGCCATGATTATGTGATCAATCGTGCACGCTAATACTGGTGCATATAAAAAGTGGCGGTCTTTACTTTTTCTGAGAATTGTTTTAAGGTATTTTTCTGGAATATTCTGGGTGTCGTAGTAAATATCTTCCCTTGAGAACTCTTCCTTTAATAGCTCTTCTGTGGATTCAGAACCGCTTTTTTCTGCTTCAGATTGCTCGTATTTCGTTTCTTGACCTTGATTATGCAGATCCAGAACTGCCTTTGATCCAATCAAAACAGCTAAATCGTTATCAGTTAGACCTAAGCGGTTCTTATATTCGTCACCTGTTTGCAAAGTAAGCGTACGTAAACCCAAAGCTAATATATAGCGTAATTTACTGCAATCACTAGATAAAGCATGCATTATTTTGGCATTTGCGAAAGTCTTTCCCTTTCCTGTACTAGCCATATTGACAGCAAAAAAACCGAACTGATCCTCGGGTTCGGTATGATTGTTTTCTTTGCGCCATTGATTAATTTGCCTGACCGCTTTATCCTGCCATTCAAAAGACCTAGGGCTTTTTATCTTCAGACTTTTTGTTTCTTTAGCAACGGGAAGCCCCGTTTCAAATAGAGGCAGACAATTTACTATGCTCAAAGCACTCTTTAGTACTCCAACCAAGTGTTCATCCAATTTTTGTTTTAATTTTCCACTTTCTGTATTTGCAAATAACTTAACAACTGATTTCCAGTTACCGTCAGCACCTTGAGAAGAGTAACTATGATCTCCCAGCATTAGTGAGAGTCGAGAATAAAACAAAACAACTCGCATTCCCCCATTATCCATAATATCAGCTAAAAGATCTTGCTGCTTTAGCGCCTTGCTTGCCCACTTCTTCACTTCTCTTATCCAAGGAATTGAATTACTCAAGAATCCATTTGCAAATGCCAGACAATCTTTTATATCGATTTCTGACTCGGGATTTTTATAGTCAAAATCGGCCTTCAGGGCCTTCAGTAACTGCTGATACTCCGGCAAAGGATCCTTGTACCTATGCAAGTTCTCCTTAGGTGGTAATGGCAAACGATGATGAGTCAAAACTAACCAAGCGACTATTGTTGCAAGTGGAGGAAGTTTATAGAGTGGTGCTGCTCCCTCCGCACTGCCCTTCAAAGCATTTTTTAACATATTTTCATCAATATTGCCTTTACTTAACGCATCAAGCCAATCTATATCGCTTGACTCAGCAGACCTGCAACAGTGTTGTACGAAGGCATGCAATAACAAGCAGGAAATCCATTCATGCCGCAGAGGGTCAGCTTGAAAATTGGTCTTTTTTAACTTTTCCTGAAAACAAATCGTTGCTTTTCCCAAATCATGAAACAAAGCAGCCAAGGCTGTCGCAACTCGAACAAGAGGCAAATAATGCCAGTTGTTTTGCCATTGATTGTTTGCAATATTTTTGGTTGTAGTATGCACAGGCACAACACCCGCATGGTTAAACTCATCCCTTTTACCCACTACCCAAAGCAATTCCGAGCGTGAACGGTCGCGTATCCAGTGGCAGCTGACTGCAGTATTTTTACTTGCGGTTTTGCGAAGCAACTTCCTGACAGCATTCAACCCCTCTTGAGTAATAACAGTTTGCCAAGTGTTGTTACCAATGCGGCTGGCAAAGGCGTCCAATACACGCCTAGTGCGTTTTAATGCTTTCTTTTCGCACTGCGATACAAATGTCACCATCATGTGACTGGCTCTCCACTGCACTGTAAGGCGGCTTGTTTGACATGGTCAAACATAAAATCCAAGGCTTTGTGGTTTGCGAAAGCTTGCAGACACTGCTGGCGAAATTCTTGTTCAGTGACGGTTTCTTTAGCACAGATAAATGCCCACGGCAGCACTAGAGCATCTTTGATTAAATCGGCCACATCAAACACAAGCGCACCGCGTCGGGTTTTACCGTGCATAACGGCTAAACCATGGGGGATGCCCAACACCCAAAGAGTGGTGGCAGCTAATCCGTATGCTAAATAGTTGCCGTGATTAAGGAAAGCATTAGCTTTATCCGTAGCTTCGCGCTGGCGCGTGAAATCGCCGTATTTAGTATTGGTGCTAGCAAATCTGTAGAGCCGTTTTGTGAGGTCAGCTTCGGTTTGCAGCAATTTACCAACTCCGGGAGCAACGGCAATTTGTTGACGGTAACGCTCCAGTGTGTGGATCAAATTGGCATCGTCACTATTGAAACCTTCTGTGTTTAAATCCCGGTCCTTGCTCCAAACATTCTGCAAGTAATCAATACGGGCTTGCTGGAATTGTTTGGCGGTTTGTAAACGGGCTTGTTTGTCAAACCAGAAACTGACCCAGCCCTGCATATATTCTGTTGGACGGTATTCGCTTTGCGGCGTCAGCCATTCAACTTCGCTACCCATTAACAACGGTGTACCACCTCCTCCACAAAATCCTACCAATACGCCAGCCTGAGCTAACATCCGTATCGCTGCCTGGGTAACAGAGGTTCCTGTGCCCAATAACAAGCAGGTCGTATTGGCGATTGGAATATTCCAGTATTGGTTCTCGTTTTTTGCGTCAGTCAGGTAAAGTACGCGTCCGTTTTTTTGCATGACGCGACACTTTTCCAAGTAATAGATATTGGCACGCTTGGAGTGAAGAATTGCCTTCAGGTCTGTTAGTTGTTCCATATAGTAAACCTCATAATAGCTCTCCAGCATATTGTGTCAGACACTTAGGAAAAAATCTGAGAGAAATTTAAATAATCTATTTTAACCTGCATTTCTCACAAAGGGGTGTAAGAAGTAAATTTTTTGGGGTTGGATCTGGATTTTGGCTGAACTGACAGGGAGCGAGTTTCTTTTTCGGGTAGGCGGCAGCGATTTACAGGTTGTTTCCGTATGTTCTTACCTTGCGAAGCGATATCAGACGCAGATGTCCCCCTGCGGTCTCAGGCAAGCATATCCGCAATCCCTTGTTCCCTATTGATTCAACGGAATCGCCCGCAGCCTGCTCAGCACATGCTTGAACAAGTCCGCGTACGGATAGAACTCCGAGAACGACAGCACAATTCTCCTGGCGCTCATTGTTATCAGCGTACCAATCTTAAGCAGCTTCAGGCGTATGGTATCGCACTGCGCCATCGCGTAGCGGGTTCCCTTAAGCCCGCTGTGTCTCAAACGCTCAAGCAGCACGTAGGCAAAGGCGGAGAAGTACATCCTCAACTGGTTTGACCTCATGTAGTGAGTTGAGGTGCGGTCCGAGAACAACTCAAGCTGCTGAGACTTGATACGGTTCTCCATCTCCCCCCGAGCGCAGTAAACCTTCTCGTAAAGAGTCTTGGCGTCATATTCTTCGTGTTTGACAGACGTTACTATGAACCGGGTGTTGGCCCCTTTCTCAAGATGCTCAGCCTTGCATACCACCCTGCGGCTTCGAGACCAGCTTTTCATGGTACTGTACATAAAGCTTACAAACCGCCTCGATGGTCTCTTGGTTTCCACATACTCTATGTGAGCTCCGCGAACCTGCTTCTTAACCCTTTTCATCAACCGGGAGTTTCTTGCCATGCCCAACACGTAATCAACCCCGTTTTGCTCACACCACCTCATAAGCTCGTCCCGGCAGAAACCCGTGTCCCCTCGTATGATAATCCCAGTGTCTTTCCACTTCCCTCGAATCCCGGAGATAATCCTCTTCAGTTCTTCCTCTGCTCCCGCCGCAGAATCCTGGTTGGCTTCGCGGAGCCGGCACCCAAGCAGATGGCGCCCGCAGAATATGTAAGAGGGGGTGTAGCAGTACCCCCCGTAATAACCGTGATAAAACCTGCCCTCCTGATTTCCGTGCAGGGGATCGTCCGTGATGTCTATATCGATCACTATCTTCTTCGGCCTTTTTTTGTGGAACCTGATGAACATATCCACAAGCAGTTTGTCAATCGCCCCAAAGTCAGCCTCTATCTTCTTGTAGCGATCCGTCCCCCCGGTGGTAAGCTCCATGCGGTTTACCGTGCTCTTGCCCGCAAGGGGAGCAGAGGTACCGCAGAACATGGATGCTATGGGATCCCCTCGGAACCTGTCATGGTCGTTCACGTCTTCGTAACCCAAGCAGATTGCCAGCACCCGCTGGGCCACTATGGAGAATACGGGGTGGGTGATGTAACTGGGGTTTCGATGATCAATGAAGCACTCGGCGAACCTCCTGATAACTCCAAAACGGTGTTCGGCTTCGCGAAGCAGGGCAATGCCGCCGTCGGAACTTACTTTGTCAGAGTCGAATTTAGCAATTACTTTGCGGGTTCTTTTAGAACCGGGGCTGTTTGTGGATGTTTCGAGAGTTTTGAAGGGTAGAAATTCGATTTGTTCCGTGTTACACTGTGTACTCATGAGGCCGTTGTTCTCCTGTGTTTTAAGTTACTGTAATAACTGTATTATAACACATACAACGGCCTCTTTCTATACCTCCTTGTGAGAAATCCGGGTTAAGTTACTTTTGGTAAACGATTCTGCTCAAATTGCTAAAACGTCAGACCAGATATGAACTCCTTAACATCTTGTGCCACAAGCAGCAGGTCAAGCAAAGAGGTAGTATTACTCTGTCGCATAAAACACCTTGGCAGATTTTAGAACTGCATCGCGACGTATGTAGTTCCTGCTACTTTCGACGTCAGAGCGAAAGACCAGATCCACTTCCCTTCCCGAAATGTCAACGAACTCTTCTTCTCATATCCAGTGTTTCGGTAATACCACGATAACCGACACCGTAACGGAGGTTCACAAGTACATTTATATCGCTGTCAGGACCGAAGTCATCTCGGAGAACAGACCCAAAAAACGCGAGCTCGACAATATTCCAGCACTTACAAAAAGCGACCACTTCCTCTTTCGGTACCGTCATTCGTAAACCCATTATTTCACCTCAAACGCCTCAGTCTTCTAACTATCCCATAATCAACTCAGAAAATCCCGCCTATAGACCTAACAAGACCCGCCTGAAGATGCGGTTTCGCATCCTCAAAATCCAAGTTCGCCTTGTTGGCAACGCTTACAACTCTGGTCCTGTATATTTTCCATTTAACATCATCAGCATGTGAAGTCTGCCTAGTCTGCGTCGCGGTGCCCTGCCGTGCATCAGTATCCTCTGTCTGGTAAACAAGTTCTCCTTCCTTGGCGCGTTCTCTGATCTGGATATCGGTCACCATCGTGAAAAGATCATCCGTTACGAGGGCGTCAAAAATAAATCCTGCTACTCCCCCGGCGATTCCCCCAATCACAGTGCCCTTGTTTATCTCATCAACATCTCCGCCTATGGCACCGCCTATTACTCCTCCGATAACCGCGCCTTCAACTACGCCTTGGTATCCCTCTCCAAACATTGCATTTGTTTCCTCAAGATTGGTTTTCCCGACCTTGAGAATGTTAGCCTGAAGAATGAAAGTCGCCTCGGCCGGGTCTTCTGTAACCTTAAAACCGCTAGAGACTATCCTGCCTTTGATTCCGTACTCAATTCCAGGCAGTTCCTTGTCGGTCGTATTTTTTACGTCGACGTATACGACTCTCTTTTCAGGCGACACCGGTTCAAGAAAAATCGTCTCCGACATCTTGGTCTCAACGGTAAGCTTCCTTTTCTCGATAAGGGTTCTGGTTGCCGCGCAACCGTTTACAAGAAAAACAAAACAGATAGCTATAGCAAAAAAGAGGTTTTCTTTACAAACAAGCTCTTTTCTCATTAGTTCGGAACTCCTTTAATCTTAGTGTCGGAGGAAAAATTTCCGCCTTCCGAATTAGAATGGTATGTAAAAAAGAGGAAAAAACAAATGGAAAAGAAGAGTATGAAGGACACGCGCCACCCAGGCTTTTTCTCTCAGAAATACAAAACAAAGAATCACGCCTTAACCTTCTTTTGAAATGGCGTGAAAACCTTGCCAATGCAAATCAATCTAGTATGATTAGCCAATTCTTGACTGCCGGGAGAACCGCGTTTTAATGCTTGAACTTATGGGAGAGTGGAAAAGATCGAATTTCTGCGGAGAGCTTGGAAAAAAACACGTTGATCGCTCTGTTACGCTAATGGGCTGGGTGCAGTCCCGAAGAGATCACGGCGGGGTAATTTTTGTGGATCTGCGCGACAAGGACGGACTCTGTCAGATCGTTTTTAACCCGGAGCGTGACCCAAAAATCCACCGGATCGCCGAGCAGCTCCGCGACGAATGGGTAATCGCGATAAAGGGTAAGGTAACGCCGAGAACGGAGGAAACCATAAACCCGAACCTTAAAACCGGTGAGATCGAAATTATCGCCGAGCAAGTAAAGATTCTTAACACTTCAAAGGTAATACCGTTTCTCATAGAAAACGAGGTGAACGCCGATGAGCTTCTGAGGCTTAAGTACCGTTATCTCGACCTGCGAAGACCGCCAATGCGGGATAACATAATCTTGCGCCACAAAGTCGCAGCATCAGTGCGAAACTACCTTAATGAAAACGGGTTCCTTGAGATCGAAACCCCTTATTTCACGAAATCAACTCCGGAGGGCGCAAGGGACTTTTTAGTTCCGAGCCGGCTTAACGAAGGACAGTTCTACGCGCTTCCCCAGTCACCCCAGATATTGAAACAGACCCTGATGATCTCGGGTTTTGACAGATACTACCAAATAGTAAAATGCTTTCGGGACGAGGATCTAAGAGCGGATCGCCAGCCCGAATTCACCCAGATAGACATGGAAATGTCCTTTGTCTCAGAAGATGACGTGATTTCCATTGTTGAAGACATGATAAAAACGGTCCTTCGGGAGACGAAAGGAATTGACGTTCCCACTCCTTTTTTGAGAATGCCTTATGAAGAAGCCATGGAGAGATACGGAACTGATTGCCCTGATACAAGGTTCGGTCTTGAACTAAAAGACATCTCCTCCATATTCGAGAACTCGCAGTTCAAGGTATTTCGCGGAGCCTTGGAAAAAGGCGGAGCGATAAAGGCGCTTAACCTCAAGGGAGGAGCCGGAAAACTCACCAGAAAGGAAATAGACGATCTTACCGAATACGCAGTCTCTCTTGGGGCAAAAGGGCTTGCATGGATAAGAGTCGGCGAGGATGGATGGAACTCTCCCATAGTGAAGTTTCTAAGCGAAGAGGAACGCGGACTTTTAGCCTCCGCTCTCTTGATGGAAAAAGGAGACATAGTGTTTTTCGGTGCGGACTCCGTTGAGATGGTAAACCAGGTGATGTCAAACGTAAGGCTAAGCCTCGGTAAAACTCTTTCGCTTGTTGACGAAGAAAAACTTGAATTTCTCTGGGTAGTCGATTTTCCGCTTTTCAAGTACAGCCCCAAGGAAAAAAGACACGTCGCCGTTCACCACCCTTTTACCGCCCCCAAGGACGAAGATGTCGAAAAAATCGAGAGTTCCCCGGGGAGCGCCGCTTCAAAATCCTACGATATAGTCTTAAACGGAGTTGAGATAGGCGGGGGAAGCATAAGAATTCACAGAAAAGACATACAGCAGAAAGTGTTTGACGCAATAGGAATCGGAGAGGATGAAGCACAGGAGAAATTCGGTTTTCTCCTCGAGGCCCTTGAATTCGGAGCTCCTCCCCACGGAGGCATAGCGCTCGGTCTTGACAGGCTTTTGATGATTCTCTCCCGAGGAGACTCGATAAGAGACGTAATAGCTTTTCCCAAAACGCAGAAGGGCTCATGCCCGCTTACAGAAGCGCCGTCTGAAGTCTCTCCCGAGCAGCTTCTTGAAGCGGGAATAAGCATTATTGCCAGAAGATCAGAAAACTGACTTTCCTGCTGTTTGTCCGTAAAGCCTGGAAATTCCAGAATACCCAACACGCCATTTATCAATTATTACTGACTTTTTCCACCCGGATGCTCCGCTTCCGAAACATAAGTTACTTAAGATCGTCTATGCCTGCGCCGAAATTTATATGAAACGCGCTGTCGCCTATGACAAGCGCGGGGACGGATTTTACGCCGCTTGATTCCGCCTCCGAAATCCTGCTTTTGTCTTCTCCAAGATGCACGATTTCAAGCTCATACCTCTCTTTATCAAGAGAATCTGCAAGACCTTGTTCGGCATCCACGCAAACGGGGCACCCGGCATGATAAAAAACTGCTTTGGTTTTCATAGTTTTAAACCTCCCTATTTAGTTTCGACTCAATACTATCAAGAGAAACTACCGTTTGTCAAGCAAGTATCGATGCGATATTATAATTTTCATGAGCCTTACGAATCTGCTGAACCTGATAGAAAGAATCGGCAACCTGCTTCGTTCAGAACAAAGAAAGCTCCTCAAGCCCCTTGAGCTTCTGCCAATTCATCTGGCCATTCTTAATTATCTGTCGATATGCAATAAATACAGCAATAACGCGGCTGCTTTGACCAAATATCTCGGTAATACCAAGGGTACCACTTCCCAGAGTGTAAACGTGCTTAAGGAAAAGGGTTACGTGCTCAAAAAAAAGGCGGAGAACGATAAAAGAGTAGTGAATCTTCACCTTACGGAAAAAACTTTCACCCTGCTTGAAAGACTGTCGTCTAAAAGTTCCCAAAAGATTCTTGACGAGGAAACCATAGGAATTGCTGAAGACGCTTTGAGAACCATTCTCAGATCAATTCAGATTTCAAACAAAAACCGGATATTCGGAGTATGCAGGACCTGTAATTTTTTCATTGACGAGGGTAGCGGATCATTAAGATGCGGTTTAACTCTGGAAAAACTTCTTGAATACGAAACCGAACAGATCTGCCAGGAGCATGAACCTGCGTCGCGCGCCATCTAAAATCGTTCGCACGTTATTTTGACGGGATACCCAGAATCCCTGTTTGCTTTATGTTTTTTTGTGCTATGATTCTATCCGTTTACGTTTCAGAGCAGGCGGAAGGTGCATGGACATCTGGAAAAATTTTCACGGACTCAATTCCGGTTACGTAATGGATCTCTACGAACGTTACGTAAGAGACTCCTCTTCAGTTGACCCCGCCACGAAAACCCTTTTTGATGGGTGGAAACCCGATAACAAATACTCGTCCCTCAGGGTTGAAATAGAGCCTGAGATCGAGAAAAACGGTTTTAAGCAGTCATCCGTAAAGGACGTGAGCAAGGCCGTCGCCATCGCGAACATGGCCCAGGCAATCAGAAGACACGGCCATCTGGAAAGCAAGATAGACCCTCTTGGAGGTCCCCTCCACGGAGAACTCACCCTGCACGCCGAAACGTTCGGGCTTGACGAGGAAGAGCTAAGAGACTTTCCCTCAACGCTCATAGGATGGCCCCTTTCCGAGAACTCCCTTGACGCACTTGACGGAATAAAAAAACTGAGAAAGCTCTACTCGTCCACGACGGGATATAATTACGATCATATCTACGAAGCCGAAGAGAGAAGGTGGATGAGGGGTGCCATAGAATCGGGCGTCTACCGCCCTCCCTTAAACCCCGTGAACGAAATAGAGCTTCTGGATAACCTGACCAGAGTAGAAATATTCGAAAACTTTCTCCACAGAATTTTCCCCGGGAAATTCAGGTTTTCAATAGAAGGCGTCGACATGCTGGTGCCGATGCTAAATGAACTTATACATCTCGCCATCAAAGCCGACATACACCAGATAATTCTCGGAATGGCCCATCGCGGAAGGCTGAACGTCATGCACCACGTAATGGAAAAAACCTACAAATACACGCTGCTTAAGTTCAAGGACCCGGTTCTGGTAAGGGATTTTGCCGATGACATGGGATGGACGGGAGACGTAAAGTACCACGAGGCCGTAAGACGCGATATTCCTAAGGGAGAAATGCTTGACCGCAGCATGAGGATAACGCTGGTACCCAACCCCAGTCATCTGGAATCGGTAAATCCGGTAGTGCAGGGGATGTCAAGAGCATGCGGAACAAGCGATGACGCTCCGGGTTCCCCGCAATTTGACCCTTCCGCGGTAATTCCCGTGCAGATACATGGAGATTCAGCGTTCATGGGACAGGGAATAAACGCGGAAACGCTTAATCTCTCCGCCCTTCCGGGTTATCACGCCGGTGGAACTATACACATAATCACCAACAACCAGCTCGGCTATACCACGCTTCCAAGCGACAGCAGGAGCACCCTTTACGCAAGCGATCTTGCCAAGGGGTTTGAAATACCGATTGTCCACGTAAACGCGGATGACCCGGTTGCCTGCATAGAGTCAATACGCCTGGCCTTCGGCTACACATCCAAATTCGAAAAACATTTCCTGATAGACCTCGTCGGTTACAGAAGGTACGGGCACAACGAGGCTGACGAACCGGGATTTACCCAGCCCATGATATACAAAAACATAGATAATCATCCCACAGTAATGAACATCTGGGTGAAAAAACTGGTAGAGAAGGGCGCCGTCACTGAAAAACAGGTAGAGGAACTGCAGGAAAAACACATGGAGAAGATTTCAAAGGAATTCGAATCAATCTCTCCTGACGATTCCCCCGAGGAATCAACGGCACCCTCCCCGGAACGAGGGATAGCGAAAAGAACGGTTACCAAGGTTCCGGACGAAAACCTGCGCGAACTCAATGATTCCCTCCTTTCGGTTCCAGAAGGATTCACTGTAAATTCAAAGATCGCCAGGATACGTGACAGAAGAAAAAATATTCTTGATGACCCAAAGGAAAAGACAATCGACTGGGCCATGGCGGAAGAACTTGCCTACGCATCCATAGTCGCGCAGGGCATTCCCATCAGGATAACCGGGCAGGACTGCGAGAGGGGAACTTTCAGCCACCGCCACGCGGTACTTCATGATTCGGAAAACGGCGCAATTCACGCTCCCCTGCAGAAAATCCCCCAGGCAAAAGCCGCGTTTGAGATAAAAAACAGCCCGCTAAGCGAAAACGCCTGTCTGGGTTTTGAGTACGGATACTGCATCGAGAGAAAGAACTGCCTTGTAATATGGGAAGCTCAGTACGGAGACTTCATAAACGGAGCGCAGGCGATAGTGGATGAATATCTCGTATCGGCAAGGGCCAAATGGGGTCAGACCCCATCCCTGGTTCTCCTGCTCCCCCACGCCTATGAGGGACAGGGACCGGACCACTCAAGCGGAAGGCTTGAAAGGTTTCTTATGTCAGCTGCGGAATACAATATAAGGATAGTGAACTGCACTACATCCGCGCAGTTTTTCCATGTGCTTCGCCGCCAAGCCCTGCTGCTTGAAAAAGACCCCCTTCCTCTGATCATCATGACGCCCAAGGGACTTCTGCGAAACCCGAGGATGAACTCGTCTCTTAAAGATCTCTCCGAAGGGAAATGGCTCCCGGTAATCGACGACCCAATGAGCACGAGACAGGCGAAAAAAGTCAGAAGACTCATATTCTGCAGCGGCAAGATATACGTTGACCTGATCTCAAGCGGACTCAGGGCAAAATCACCCGACGTGGCGATAGCAAGAATCGAGCAGCTTTACCCGAGACCCAAAGAAGAGGTAAGCGCCATTCTGGAGAGGTATGTTAAACTTGAAGAGGTAGTCTGGGTGCAGGAAGAAACCCAGAATGCGGGGGCCTGGAAATACATGCTGCCTTTTTTCAGAAGAAAGATTATCAAAAAGCGCCTTCCCCTAAGCTATATAGGGAGAAAACGTTACTCAAGCCCCTCCGAAGGACTTTCCTCCATGCACAAATACAACCAGGATCTGCTTATAAGACAGGCCTTCAGTATAGACGAAGTAGTGGAAGGAAATGAGCAAAGCGGCATAACCTGGCACAGAGATATCTAAAAACAAACACAAAAGCGAGGAAAAAATGGCCAAGAATATCGTCGTTCCACATCTGGGGGATTCAGTAATAGAAGCGACAATAATAAAGTGGACCAAGCAGCAGGGAGATAACGTAAGACTCGGGGAAACCGTAGTTGAGCTTGAAACTGAGAAGGCGAATTTTGAAGTCGCTGCCGAGGCAACAGGGATCTTGACTTCAATAGCAAAGAAAGCCGATGAGGACGTCGAGGTAGGAGACATACTGGGAACCATCGAGGTATCAGAACGCAAAGAGGCCACAGAAAAAGCCGCTAAGAGAACTGAGGCCGTGCCACAACCGAAAAGCGAAGAAGCTCCGCGGGAAAAGCAGCAGGAAGAAGAACCCCAGGTCCGCGTGACTCCCGTGGCGAGAAATATCGCTGAACAAAACGAAGTTGACCTTTCCCAGGTCGTACCCGCGGGAAACAGGATCACGAAAGATGACGTGGAAAAACACCTTGAATCCGAGAGAACCAGAGAAGAAATCCCACAAGGGGGTCCCTCGGAGGAACAAATTCTCGAAACTCCGGTATCACCCGAGCTTTTCCCGTCCCTATCCCAACTTACCGCGAACAAGGAAAGAAGGATAAAAATGTCGAGACGTCGCAGGACTATCGCAAGACGTCTTGTGGAAGCTCAACAGACAGCCGCCATACTCTCCACTTTTAACGAAATCGACATGTCAAACGTAATGGAGATTCGTTCGAGAAAAAAAGACGCTTTCCGGGAAAAATATGGAGTAGGCCTCGGTTTTTCTTCCTTTTTCATAAAAGCCGCTATCGGAGCACTCAAGCTGTTTCCTGAGATAAACGCGGAGATCCAGGGCGATGAAATAATCTACAAAGACTACTACGACATCGGAATAGCAGTTGGAGCCGAGGGAGGACTTGTCGTTCCCGTAATAAGAGAAACCGACAGAAAGACCTTCGCGCAGATAGAAAAAGAGGTTAAAGAACTCGCCGCAAAGGCAAACGCGAACACCCTCTCGCTTGATGAGATCTTCGGCGGGACTTTCACCATAACAAACGGCGGAGTGTACGGTTCCCTTATGAGCACCCCTATACTGAATCCGCCGCAGGCCGCCATATTAGGACTTCACAAAATAGAGGAGAGGCCCGTGGCGCTGAACGGAGACATAGTTATAAGGCCGATGATGTACACGGCTCTTAGCTACGACCACAGGATAGTCGATGGAAAGGAAGCAGTGCAGTTTCTCGTAAGAATAAAGGAACTTATCGAAGATCCTGAAACTCTCCTTATCGAAGGTTAAGCCCTAGGCTTTGCGCCAAGAAAAAATAAGGCAAGAAGAGCGATACCCGCTCGGCATCTTATGAGCTCGTATCCAGTTCAAGCATTTCACCCCATTTTTCCGTTACGTGCGTGAAGAGTTTTTCGTATTCTGCGCAATTATCTACCTTGCCCTTTAATCCGCGGGCGCAATCTCTTGACTCGTTCAGCAGCGCAGAATCTCTTATAAGGTTGGCAAAACTGAAACCGGGAACCCCAGACTGTTTTGTGCCCATAAATTCCCCGGGACCCCTGCTGGCAAGATCAAACTCAGAGATTCTGAAACCGTCTGAGGTTTCACCCATTATTCTAAGCCTCTCCTCGGACTCCTCTCCCGACACAAACGAATACACTATGTAGCAGGTTGATTCATACCTTCCCCTCCCCACTCTTCCCCTCATCTGGTGAAGCTGTGAGAGTCCGAATCGTTCCGCGTTTTCTATAACGATGGCAGTAGCGTTGGGAACATCAACTCCGACCTCTATCACCGTTGTGGACACGAGAATATCGCTTCGCTTCGCGAGAAAATCGTCCATAACACCTTCTCGCTCATCGCTTTTCATCCTGCCGTGGAGAAGAGAAACGCGAAACTCGGAGAACTCTTCGCGCAGTTCCTCAACCATTCTGGTTACGTGCCTCACTCGCTTGAAATCCTGATTCTCGGATTCCTCTATAAAGGGATAGACGAAATACGCCTGGCGACCTTCTTTAAGTCTTTTTCTTGTCTGATCGTAAAACCATGTTCGGTTTTTCTGCGTATCCCTAAGAACAAACGTCTCTACCTTTTTTCTCGAAGGAGGAAGCTCATCGATCACGGAGATTTCAAGATCTCCGTACACGGTAATAGCGAGGGTTCTCGGAATTGGAGTAGCCGTCATAACCAGCACGTCAGGCACCGTCGCTTTCCGTACAAGCTTAGCCCTCTGAATAACTCCGAACCTGTGCTGTTCGTCTATTACTACGAACCCGAGGGCCTTAAAATCCACCGCTTCTGAGATCAGGGCGTGGGTTCCCACCACGATATCGGCTTGCCCGGTTTTTATCTCTTCATGAACGTGGGATTTATCCGTTCTTGAAAGCGCACTTTTAAGAAGAACTACGCTTACTCCTATGTTCTCGGTCATTTGTCTCATATTTCGAAAATGCTGCTCGGCCAGTATTTCCGTCGGAACCATAAGCGCGGCCTGATAACCGGACTCAACCGCCCGGAGCATGGAGACAAGGGCGACAAGAGTTTTTCCGCTTCCCACATCACCCTGAAGAAGCCTGTTCATCGGGTGCGGAGAGACCATATCATCCGCTATCTCCGAAATAGTCTTTTTCTGGGCGCGCGTAAGATCGAAAGGAAGTGAGCGGAGAAGTTTTTCTGAAAGAGAGCTGCTGGAGTTAAAAGATATGCCGTGACTTTCGCCCACTTTTCGTTTTTTGGAAAAAAGGCCAAGCTGAAGAACGAAAAACTCGAAAAATATAACGGTCCTGTGAGCCTGCGAGGCCGCGACCGACCCGGGGTCGTCAAAATCAACCGGGAGGACGTCGCCCGGAGGGAAATGCACCTGCTCAAGTGCCTCAGGCAAGTTCATCAGGTCGTGTTTTTCCTGAATGTCTTTCGGGATAAGCCCCTTGAAGTCCTGCGCATAGCCGTCAAGAGCGTTTCTTATCGCCTCCCTCAGCTTTTTCTGCGTAAGACCTTCTGTAAGCGGGTAGACGGGAACGATTCTTCCAAACTGAAGAGGGTTCCCTGTATCTTCTTCATCTTCTATTATCTCGATGTCCTGGGGAAGCGGATGAATTATCTGAAGAGTTCTGCCTCCCGGGCCGAGCGATACTTTGCCGTGAACTATGAAATTTCTTTCCTTCTTGAAAATTCCCCTCAGATAAGAAGCCTTGTAGTTAAACCAGGTGAGTCTCAGCCTCTGCGTTCCGTCGTAGAGTGCTACCTGGAAAAAGCTTCTCTTTCTGTTTCTTATGTCACTCACGGAAACAACCCTGCCACGAACAGTGCAGGAATCCCCGGGAACAACTTCCGATATGTCAGCTATCTTTCTTCGATCGTCGTATTTTCTCGGAGAATAAAAAAGAAGATCGGAAACGGTACGTATGGATTTTTTTGCGAGAAATCCCCCGACCCTTGATCCGATCCCCTCAAGACGCGTGACGCTTAGAGAAAAGGGGTTCCCACCCGAGAGAGGCTTTCTTCCAGAGGCAGATGTTTTTTTAGGGAGACTTCCGCGCTCGCTTTTTCTGGCAAGGCCTTTTGTCTTGCGCACGACCAAGAGGGCAGAAGATACTTTTTTTCTTTTCTCTGGCCGCCCCAATCCCTCAAAATCGGAAAAAGAATCCCGAAGGGCTGTTATGAGAGTTTTTATCTCTGCCGGAGGAGCGGAGGTAAGAACTTTTGTGCATAAATTCCTTACGTTTCCTTCCAAGCCAACTATCCTGTCAAGATTCGAGAAATTATTCTTTGAGGCAAAATCAAGTGGGTTTTCAAGACGACTCAGAGATTTTTCCAGCTCGCCCTGCATTATGAATCAATGTTTTTCCGCTTTAGCGACTTTTCTAACTATATTGCCGTCTTTATCGAGATTAAGGGTGCTTCTGCACTTGGGATAGCCGCTGCAGCCGAGAAACGGCCCGCGTCGGCTGCGGCGAACTACCATGGGCTTGCCGCACTTCTCGCATTTAACATCTTCGCGGATCTGGGGAGCTTCTTTCTTCTTTATGACAATCCTGCCGTCTTCCCTCGTGAATTCCTTGGGGTTTTTGCAATCGGGATACCTTGAGCAGGAAAGAAACGGCCCGTAGCGCCCTTCCTTTATCACCATGGGAGCACCGCACTTGTCGCATTCAATATCATCGCAGATCTCGGGATCGGTTTTCTTCCCCACGATGATTTCCCCGTCCTCTGCTCTTTTGAAATCCTTTGCGTTCTTACACCCCGGATACCCAGAGCAGGAAAGAAACTGCCCGTAGCGCCCTTCCTTTATCACCATGGGAGCACCGCACTTGTCGCATTCAATATCGGTTGGAATCTCCACCTTGCGCCCCTCGATTTCCTCCTCGGCTCTGGTCACGCTCTTTGAGAACCCTTCGTAGAAGCCCCGTAACAGTTCAACCCAGTGGATTTCACCTTCCTCCACCCTGTCAAGATCGCTCTCCATACGGGCTGTAAACTCCTCGCTCATTATCCCCGGGAACCCCTCCACCAGAAAATCGTTTACGGAGAAACCCAGAGGGGTCGGAATAAACCTTCCCTTCTGTCGCTCGGCGTATCCCCTGTCCTGTATAGTTGAAAGGATGGACGCGTAGGTAGAAGGTCTTCCGATGCCTTTTTCCTCAAGCTCCTTTACAAGCGAGCTTTCAGAATATCTTGGAGGAGGCTGAGTAAAATGCTGCTTGGGATCAAGTTCTTTTAGAAGAGAAAGAGCGTCTTTTTCAAAAAGCTCGGGAAGCCGCTTGTCCTCGTCTTTTTTGGAGTTCTTACCAGTTTCGTTGTTTTCTTCTTTTTCCGCAGTCTCCTCGTAGGCAGCAGTAAAACCCGAAAACTTCATCACGTTGCCTGTGGCTCTGAAAATGGCTTCGCCCGCCAAGATGTTAACACGAGTCTGGTCGTATACAGCCGGGGGCATCTGCGAGGCGATGAACCTTTTCCATATAAGGGTGTAAAGCTTGTACTGGTCCTCGGTGAGGAACTTCCTTAGTTCATCGGGCTGTTTTGAGGGGAAGGTGGGCCTTATGCATTCATGGGCGTCCTGTGCGGATTTTTTTACCTTAAACACATTCGGGCGCTTCGGCACGTAATTGCCTCCGTAATTCTCGGATATAAAACCCCTTGCTTCCAAGACGGCGTTTTCAGACGCCCTAACCGAATCGGTTCTCATGTATGTAATGAGTCCGACCGGCCCTTCGCTTCCAAGCTCAATTCCCTCGTAGAGTGCCTGGGCAACCGACATCGTCTTTTTTACGGAGAAGCGGTTTTTTTTCGAGGAATCCTGCTGAAGAGTGCTGGTTATGAAAGGGGGAAGCGGCTTTCTTCTCCTTTCTTTCTTTTCTACCGACCCTACGACAAAGTCTTTCCCCGAAAGCGCGGAAACTATCTCTTCTGACTGCTGTGCGTTTTCAACTTTGGCCTTTTTTCCCCGGAACATATGGAGCGAAGCCGTAAAGGCATCTGTGTCGGGGGCTGCATTTTTCTTAAGGAGCGCATCAAGTGTCCAGTATTCCTGGGGCTTGAAATTCTCAATTTCCCTCTCTCTCTCCACAACGAATCTCAGGGCGACGCTCTGCACCCTCCCCGCGCTCAGTCCCTTCCTTACCTTCTTCCAGAGAACGGGACTCACCTTGTAGCCGACGATTCTGTCAAGAATTCTTCTCGCCTGCTGAGATTCAAAACGGTCCTTGTTGATCTCAAGCGGTCTGCTCATGGAATCCCTGACTCCAGCTTCCGTTATTTCGTGTATAAGCACCCTCTGGGCTTTATCCCAGAGATCAAGACGGTTGGCTATATGCCACGCGATGGCCTCCCCTTCCCTGTCCGGATCAGAGGCCAGATAAACTTTTTCCACGTCCCGCGACGCTTTTCTCAGATTCTCAAGATACTTAGTTTTGCCCTTTATGACGGTATAGTCGGGCTTGAAATCGTTTTGGATATCAACTCCGAGTTTGCTGCTCGGAAGATCTATAAGATGCCCCGAAGAAGCTTCCACGCGGAAATCCCGGCCGAGATATTTTCTTATTGTTCTCGCCTTTGATGGAGATTCAACTATTACAAGGGATTTAGCCATAGAGACAGTTTCCTGTTCGTAAAATGATTCTAAACTTATAAAAAGCCGGCGGAATTTGTCAAGACCGACGCAGAAACCGGGATTACTCCCCCGAAGCCGCTACAGCGTATCAAACTTCTATGCTCTGCGCAAGAGCCCTGTTAGCATTATACCACCTAAGCGAGTTTTCAATGCCCGTTTCGATATCAAAGCAAGGCTCCCAGTCCAAGACCCTCTTCGCCTTGTCTATGTTTGCCAGGGTAACCTTGATATCGGAAGGATGCGGAGGGCTGCAAGCGATCTTGGCCCTTTTGCCGGTTCTGCGTTCCATTACACCTATGATCTCGTTTAGGGAAACCGAGGTCGCGCTTCCGAGGTTTATTACCTCAAAGCCGAGATTCCTTATCGCCAGAACCGTCCCCGCGGCGATATCGTCAACGTAGGTAAAATCTCTTTTCTGCTCCCCGTCGCCGAGTATTTCTATCTCCTGTCCTTCGTCTATCCACTTTATGAACCGAAAAACGCTCATATCGGGTCTTCCAGCAGGACCGTAAACGGTAAAGTAGCGAAGCACCGAGATGTCTATTCCGTAAAGGGAGTTGTAAACCGAGCAAAGACCCTCGGCGGATTTTTTTGAAGATGCGTAGGGAGAAAGCTGGTAGTCGGTCTTCATATCCTCGCTGAAAGGAATATCGTTCCCCCCGTAAACACTCGAAGTTGAAGCGAGCACAAATTTGCCTATCCCCTCGGAGCGACAGAATTCAAGGAGATTAAGAGTCCCCGTCACGTTGGTAGAGTAATATATCCAAGGGTTCTCAATGCTCTGGCGAACACCTGCCCGAGCCGCCAGATTAATTACGCAGTCAATTCGGCCACCCTCGCAAAAACCCTTTATTTCTTCACACACAGAAAGAAGCCTGGCGTTATCCGATATATCACACCCGAAAAAATTGAACCCCTCCCGCTCGAAAAGAGTTTCTAGCCTGTGGTGTTTGAGTCTCACGTCGTAAGCATCCGACATGTTATCGAGGCCGAAAACACAATCCCCGCGCTCAAGCAGAAACTCGCATACCCTGGCGCCTATAAATCCCGCGCAACCCGAAACGATTATATGGAAATTATATACTTGTTTACCCATTGGGTAGCCTCGCATCAATTTCACGGTTCATCGGGACTGTACTAATACCAGAAACCTCCCCGTGCAGTCGCGCCATTCCCAGACGCCTTATGTTCATTGCCGCATTCGTGTCCGCATTGGACGCAAAGCCGCAACTCACACATAGGAACCGTGCTTGGGTTTTACGGTTCTCTTTATCCACATGCCCGCATTCGGAGCATGTCTGACTTGTGTACGCGGGATTTACTTCTATGAGCCTCCCGCACTTGTACTCAAGATTCCTTCTAAGTCCCCCTATGGCGGTATCCTGTATTGCCCTGTTAAGTCCCGCCTTCTTCTTCACGTTCTTTCCGGGATTCTCTATCGTACCCTTTGCAGAGGCCGTCATGTTCATGACCTTTAAGTCCTCCACTATCACGGTCCCACATTTCTCGGCAATCTCCTTTGTGGTCTGATGAATCCAGTTCTTGCGGATATTGGGTATCTTTCTGCTCACCTTCGCAAGTTTCTTCTCCGTGTCCTTCCGCCTGTTAGACCCCTTGACCTGCCTTGCCATCCTTCGCTGATATCTCTTCCGCCTTGCTTCTTTCTTCTTTAGATCGGGCAGGAAGTAGAAATGTCCATCCGAGGTGGCAACCTGGCGGACGTTCATGTCAACACCTAAGAACTCACCATTGTCCAATCTCTGTTCCCCTTCGACCTCATAGAAGACAAAGGCACGCCATCTGTGCCCGTCATGGCGAAGCACAACCTGCTTGGGTGCGCCGTCCTCGTAAGGATTGCCACCCCTGCGGGTGAGCCTCACCCAACCTACCAAGGGAATGCGAAGCAGAGAGTATTTTCTATCAATATTCTTTATTCTGAAGTTCTCTTTGCTGGGGAGTGTGAAACTAGGGGCAGTCCTTCTCCTGCTTCTAGGCTTCGGAAAACCCTTTTTGCCCTGCATTGCCTGCTTCAGAGCGTCTGCGAAATACTTGAGAGTATGTTTAATAGGATTGGCGGGAAGCTCCCCAGGCCAGTCCGTCTCATGCCTTAGCCTGGTGAATTCCACCCCGAGACTGAAATAACTGGCAGATGGCCTCTCTCCCTCGCCGCCCCTGGATTTCTGGTAGTCGGCAAGGTTCTTCTCCCTGAAATGGTTCCAGACATACCGACAAGCTCCCGCTATCTGGAACATCTTCTTTGCCTTAGCCTTAGCGGTAGGAAGAACGACAAACTCTACAGTACGTATTTCTTTAGTCATTACGGTATATAATACCCCACTTGCTAGTAATTATGCCTTGGGTAATCAAGTATATAAGTTCCGATTATATTCATGATAGCGAGGACTGCTCCCAGTCCATTTCCATCACCTGCCGATTCCGAAATACGTTATGCCCAAGGTCTTTAGTTTCGCGTGGTCATAAACATTTCTTCCGTCAAATACTACGGGTGTCTTCATGAGTTCCTTTATTCTCTCGAAATTCGGCTGTCTGTACTGACTCCACTCAGTGTGAACCACAAGGGCGTCCGCGTCCCTGCAGGCATCATAGTAGGATTCGAAGTAATCCACTTTGTCTTTGAGAACGGCCCTCGCGTTTCCCATGGCAGCCGGGTCGTGGACGGCAACCGAACATCCAGCCTCAAGCAGCCTGCCTATCACGTAAAGCGACGGGGCCTCTCTTATGTCATCGGTATTGGGCTTAAACGAAATTCCCCACACGGCGATTCTCTTTCCGCGAAGATCACCGAAGAATCCGGCTATTTTATTAAAAAATCTCTCCCTCTGAGCCGCGTTCACGCAATCAACCGCGGTTATCACCTCGGGTTCATATCCAACATCACGCGCCATTTTCTCAAGGGCTTTTACGTCCTTTGGAAAACATGACCCTCCGTATCCGATTCCCGGGTAAAGGTAGTATCTGCCTATCCTCGAGTCAGAACCCATCACCGAGCGCACCTGGGATACGTTTGCGCCCAGAAGTTCGCAGAGGTTCGCTATATCGTTCATAAACGATATTCTGGTGGCAAGCATCGCGTTTGAGGCATACTTTGACATTTCGGAAGACCGGATGGAAACCACGATTGTCCTGTCGGCGGACCTCATAAAAGGGGAGTAAAGCTCTCTCAGAACTGAACCTGCCGACTCGTCCTCAACGCCTATAACGACCCTGTCGGGCTTAAGAAAATCCTCAACCGCCGCGCCTTCCTTCAGAAACTCCGGGTTTGACGCCACGCCGAATTCCTGATCCGTGAGAGATTTTATGGTGTCGCGCACTTTCTCGGTGGTACCCACGGGAACCGTACTTTTGGTTACGACTATCTTATAGCCATCAAGATTGGCTCCTATTGACCGAGCCACATCAAGAACAGAAGAGATATCAGCTTCGCCGTTTTGCGCCTGAGGAGTTCCGACCGCAATGAATATCAGAGAGGATTCCCTGACGGCCGAAGCTATGTCGGTAGTAAAAGAAAGTCTTCCCTCATCTATGTTGGTGCGCACTATCTTATCAAGACCGGGCTCGAAAAACGGAACCTCAGCGCGCCGAAGGCTTTCGATCTTGTTTTCGTCTATGTCAACGCAGAAAACGCTGTTTCCGCTTCCGGCAAAACACGCTCCGGTGACAAGCCCCACGTAACCCGTTCCTATAACGGCTATTTTCATCTTTTAAATCTCCCAGGAAAAACCTGCGAGGAACGCTCGCGCAGGAATTTTTCAGCAACTAAAAGACAACATAGGGTACAACAAATCCTCAAAAAATAAACAGATTGGGGAAATCCTCGGCGGACAAAGTTATAGTTACCGGAAAAAAGCTAAGGAGGCGTATCTTGAAATCTCATACAGAGTATCTGTGGTTTAAAACAGACAAAAAAAGGGAGTTCGTTCACATAACTCCGACAGTAAGACAGATCGTGGGGCGAAGCGGCGTAAGCGAGGGTTTTGTCCTCGTGTCCGCAATGCACATAACGGCTTCTGTCTTCGTAAACGACCTTGAGCAAGGACTTTTCGAGGACATCTGGGAGTGGCTTGAAGGCATCTCCCCCTTCAGGGAAGATTACAAACATCACCGCACGGGGGAAGATAACGGCGACGCTCATCTGAAAAATCTCCTCATGCACCATCAGGTGATAGTTCCCGTAACGGAAGGAGACCTCGATCTCGGCCCCTGGCAGGAAATCTTCTACGGCGAGTTTGACGGCAGAAGAAGAAAAAGGGTCGTCGTAAAAGCTATCGGGATATGAAAAACAGGCAGCAGAGCAAAGAGCCCAGAATATTCATAGACAGCCGCGGCAGATGGTTCCAGGACGGGATTAGGATAACCCACAGGTGGACATATCTTGAGAATAACAAAAATCTCGACGTGGACAAGAACGGAAGATTCTTCGTTGAAGAAGGAATTAGCAGGGTCTACGTCAAGTGCGAGGATACCCCTTTTGTTGTTACCATGGTCATTAAGACAGAAGACGGTTTTTCCATAAGGTTAAACGACGAATCCCTGGAAAAACTGGATTTGACGACTCTCACCATAGCCAAGCAGAACATACCTTACGTAAAAGTAAAAAAGGGCAAATTCACCGCCCGCCTGCTAAGCCCCGCTTATTATGAGTTCATGAAGTACGTCGGTAAGGATGAAAAAGGATTCTATGTTGAAGTCAGAAGTAAAAAACACTATCTAGAGAGCCCGCAGCAGGATCAGTGAAAAACCTCGCACACCCTCGCCACCAACTCATTGGTAAAAACCCTTCCCTTGGCGGTCAGTCTCAGGTGGCCACCGTCTGTGAGAATAAAGCCGTCTGACTCAAGGTATTTGAGGCCACAAGCGTCAGGTTCGAAGCCGAAGCGGTTTTTTATATCTTCAATTCCTACCCCTCCACTAAGCCTAAGCCCCATAAGAAGCGTATCTTCAAGTGCCGTTGTCCGCGAGAGATCATGAGAGACTGAGACAGCGCTTCCATCGCCCGCAATTCGTTTAATGTAGAGTTCCGGATTTCTTACGTTTGACCACCTTCTTCCCCACCCCTTTTCTCCAGCGCGGCGAAGGTGGGAATGGGCCCCGGCACCTACACCCAGGTAATCATGGCAGTTCCAGTAGATAAGGTTGTGCCTGCACTCATAACCGCTTCGCGCGAAGTTCGATATTTCATAATTGCCGTACCCCTCCCCCTCTAGAATCTCCCGCGCGCTTTGCATAAACCTGACCAGAACGGAATCATCGGGAATAGAGAGTTTCCCTTTGCGCAGAAGCGTCGCAAACTCCGTACCGGGCTCAATCGTAAGGCAGTAGGCGGATATATGGGTCGGAGAGAAACTGACGCCGGTACGAATATCTTTCTCAAACTCTTCCCGGGTTTCCTGCGAGCTTCCGTATATAAGATCCAGATTGTAGTTGCGAAAACCCGCGTCCTTGACATCGTAAAGAGCTTTCGTACAGTCATCCGGAGCCGTGTATCTTCCGTAGAAATCAAGCTTCCTCTGAGAAAAAGACTGTACGCCGACGCTTATTCTGTTTACTCCGATGCGCTTGAACGAAACTAGCTTCTCCTTATCAGCGGTTCTGGGGTTCACTTCAAGGGTTACTTCTGCCGTGGGTGAAAAAGACGCGATCGAAGCGAGTTTCTCCATTACCAACTCTATGTTTCGGGGTTTGAAAAGCGACGGGGTTCCTCCCCCGAAAAACACCGTGCTTATCTCTCTGCCTTCAAGAGTCCGCCGGGAACTTTCAATTTCCCTTTTCAGAGCACGGACGTAATCATCCTCCGGAAAGTTGCCATTAGTCCCATAAGAGTTAAAATCACAATACGGACATTTGGTAAGACAGTATGGAATATGAACGTATACGCCAAGCGGCGTGTGGTCTCTATCGATATTCTCTTTCATCCGCGCTCAAGCGGCGCACCGGCGGCTGCCACATAGATGAGTATACCGAAAAAACTCCTTCTTTCTCTGATTTCACTGCTGCTGTTTTCCCAGACCGCGTGGACACAGGAGATAATCCCGATTGAGCGGGCCGTCGAGATAGCCCTGCTGAACAACCCTGAACTTCGGATTTCCCGTTCCGAGGTAGACATCTCAAAATCAATACTCAGGCAGACAAAAGCTCCCCTTTACCCCCAGCTCAAGGGAAAACTCGTAGTTCCGTTTGTGGGAAGAGAGTCCGGCTTTTACGTCGATCAGATGATATGGGACTTCGGAAAGACAAGAGCAAGGGTAAAAGCAAAGAAACATTACCTCGAATCCGCAGAGCATTCGCTTACGGGCTCAAAAACGATGCTTGTGCGCGACACGCGCATCGCCTACTACCAAGCCCTTTCCGAGAAAAACCGGCTTCAGGAAGCGACCACGGAAACTCAGCGCAGGAAATGGCTTCTTGAGAAGACCGAAGAGCTTTTCGCCGTCGGGAAAAAATCCGCCCAGCAGCTAAGTCAGGCAGAAATCGACTTGCAGCAGGCAAAACTCGAGCTCGTCTCAAGAGAAAACTCCTATGAACTCGCCATGCTTAACCTCAGACACCTGATGAACGATCCCTCGCTCGGGCAATTCGATATCCGGGAGAATCTAGTCTATGAGAAGGTAAATGAGACCAGAGAAGATCTTGTCCATTTCGCCCTTTCCGAAAACACGGAAGTAAAGAGCCTCTCGGCAGACCGCGACGGAATAAGAGCCTCGCTTGCGGAGAACAGAGGAAAGTTTCTCCCGTCGGTATTCGGCAGGGCCGCGTACAGGTTTGAAGGGGAAGGCGCCCAGACTCCTGCGCTTATAGCCGGGATCGGCGTAAAGATTCCCATCTTCGAAGGATTCTCAAGATTCGGCCAGATGGCGCAGTCAAGAGCTGAACTCGTAAGAAACGACGCGCAGACGGAACTGCTCAGAAACAGAATCGTCCTTTCCATCGGAGAACTCTACCTCGAACTCAAACACCTTGAGAAAAAGATGGGAATACTCGCGGAGTCGGAATCGATATCGGAGAAGAACCTGCGACTTGCAAAGGAAAGACACGCGGCCCGAAGCACTTCAAAAATAGAACTTGCCGAAGCGCAGGCGCTTTACGAAGGGGCCGTAGCGGACTATAAAAACTCCATATATGACTATAAAACAGTGAGGTTAAGACTTCTAAGCCTCTGCGGAAAAGATATACCATGAAAAACTTGTCCCGCTCAAAAATTCTCTACGCCGTCGCCGCCGTAGTCGTTATCGTCGGCGGATACTTCCTTTTTTTCGGAAAGAAAGAAGGCCAAATAAAATACGTAACGCAGAAAATCGAGAGAGGAGACATAACTTCGCTGGTAAGAGCTTCGGGAACCTTAAAACCCACAAAAGAAGCGAGGATATATTCCGAAATAAACGGAACGATAAAGGAAATCCGCTCGGAGGTAAACGATGAGGTTAAAAAGGGCCAGGTACTAGCCCTCATGGAGGAGCCGGAGGGTCTCTCGGGAGACGTCGAGTATTTTAAGCAGATGCTGAAAAAAACCGCTACAGACCTTGAGATTTCAACCAATTCGCACGAGGCAAACAAAAGGCTTTATCAAAAAGAACTCATCTCCCGGGAAGAATTCAACAAATCTCTTTCCGAACACAGCCTGGCAGTCGCCACCCAGGAAAAAGCCCAGGCCGACCTGGAAACGGCCCAAAGAGGACTCGACGCGACACGAATCACCTCCATGCTTGACGGTATGGTGCTTGAAAAAAACATCATAATCGGCGAACAGATACACTCGAATAAATCCGAGCCCCTGTACATACTCGCCGAAGACCCGCGAACTCTTCACCTGGTTTCAAATGTAAGTGAAGCCGATATAGGAAAGATAAAACAGGGTCAGGATGCCCTTTTCAGGGTTGACGCCTTCCCGGGGGAAAATTTCAGCGCGAAGGTAAAGGAAGTGGCGAACTCACCCAGTATAAAAAACGACGTCGTTACCTATAACGTAACGTGCCTAGTGGAGAACCCGGAACTTGAGTTAAAACCCGGGATGACCGCCGAAGTGAAGATAGTCATATCAACCAAAAAAGACGTACTGAAAGTTCCCACCGCGGCGCTTCGCTTCATTCCCCCGAAATCTTCGGCCGTAGCGACCGAGGCGGGCGAGAACGTCTGGACCCTCAGGCAGGGAAAACTCTCCCCCGTAGGAATAGAAACAGGGGTAAGCGACGACTTCCACACAGAAATCGTAAACGGCCCGCTCTCAGAAGGAGACTCTATAGTGGTTGAGTACACCATGTCCGGTGGAAACAGCAAGAGTCCGGGCTTTGCGCTTCCCCAGCCGAAAAGATTCTGATGACACCGCCTGTAATCAAGCTTAAAAACATCGGCAAAACCTACTCGAACGGAAAAATGCAGGTCGAAGCGCTTCGGTCGATAAACCTTGAAATCGGGCAGGGAGAATTTGTCGCCATCATGGGGTCTTCGGGGTCAGGCAAAAGCACCCTTATGAATATTATCGGCTGCCTTGACACACAGAGCCGTGGAGACTACCTGCTTGACGGTACTGATATAATGGAACTTGAAACGGACGGGAAGGCAGAGATAAGAAGCACGAAAATCGGTTTTGTCTTCCAGAGCTTTAACCTGCTGCCGCGGACGACGGCACTTGAAAACGTGGAGCTGCCGTTAGTCTATTCCGCCATTGCGGGAGCGAAGAGAAAAAAGCTTGCCTCAGCCGCGCTCGCTCTCGTCGGACTCGGTCAGAGGGCAGATCACCTTCCTAACCAGCTCTCGGGGGGACAGCAGCAAAGAGTGGCGATAGCGAGGGCAGTTGTAAACGACCCGAGGATAATACTCGCAGACGAACCAACCGGAAATCTGGATACGGCCACCAGTTACGAGATAATGAAGATATTCAGGGACCTGAACGACCAGGGAAAAACGATAGTAATGATAACGCACGAAGAAGACATAGCCTCCCACTCGAAAAGGATAATAAACCTAAAGGACGGGGAAATCACCACTGACAGACCGAACAGCCCAGTCTGATTCACCCGATTTACTGCCCCGCCGTCTCGAGTGGGGGAGATCTTAAAAAAGGTTTGATTGTTTTGCCCCGCGTGGTAGTTTGATACCTTTCTAAAATCTTAAAGGAGTCAATAAATGGCCCGGATAAGCGAAATAAGAGCAAGAGAAATACTGGATTCAAGGGGAAATCCCACTATAGAAGTGGAGGTGCGCTGCACAGACGGCGCCTTCGGGCGGGCGATGGTTCCCTCCGGAGCATCGACCGGAGAACACGAAGCGCTTGAGCTTCGGGACGGGGAAAAGCGCAGGTACATGGGAAAAGGGGTTCTCGGGGCGGTAAAGAACGTCCAAGACATAATAGCCCCGCGCCTTGAGGGTCTTGACGCGAGCGACCAAGCTCTAATAGACCGGACCATGATAGAACTTGACGGAACAGAAACAAAATCCCGACTCGGAGCGAACTCCATTCTGGGCGTTTCGCTAGCTTCGGCGAGAGCAGCCGCAAATTCCGTCGGAACATCTCTTTTCAGCTACCTCGGAGGCGAGGATGCCAACACCCTTCCCGTGCCACTTATGAACATAATAAACGGCGGTGCTCACGCGGATAACAACCTTGATTTCCAGGAATTCATGATAGTGCCCCATGGTTTTTCCACTTTCCGGGAAGCCCTTCGGGCGGGAGTGGAAACCTTTCACGCGCTGAAATCCATACTGGGAGCCAAGAACCTCTCAACGGCGGTCGGAGATGAAGGAGGTTTCGCGCCCTCTCTGGGATCAAACGAAGAAGCCCTCGAATGCATAATAGAGGCCATATGGAAAGCTGGATACAACCCCTCAAAGCAGATATCAATAGCAATTGACGTAGCCTCAAGCGAGTTCTTTCACGAGGGGAAATATCACGTGGAGAGAAAAACCGTGCCGACGGCCCAGTTAATGGGAATATACGAGGAGTGGATAAAGAAATATCCTATTGTTTCCATAGAAGACCCCCTGGATGAAAACGACTGGGAAGGCTGGAAAGCACTTACAAAGAAAATAGGTTCCACCGTCCAGCTCGTCGGAGACGATCTTTTCGTGACGAACACCAAGAGACTTTCAGACGGAATAAGCTCGGGCGTGGCAAACTCCATCCTTATAAAAGTAAACCAGATAGGGACGCTTACCGAGACCCTCGAGGCTATTGAGATGGCCAAACAGGCGGGTTATAGTTACATAATATCCCATCGCTCGGGAGAGACTGAAGACTCGACGATAGCGGATATCGCGGTTGCCACAAACGCCGGGCAGATTAAAACCGGGTCGGCGTCCAGAAGCGACAGAATAGCGAAGTACAACCAGCTTCTGCGCATAGAGGAGGAGCTTGGGAAAGAAGCGCGATTCGGAAATGAAAAAACGGCGCTTTGGAGCAGTTAATCATGGCGGGAAAAACTCTTTTTGACAAAATCTGGGAATCTCACCTTGTTCACGAAGAAGAGGGCAAGCCGTCCCTTCTCTATGTAGATCTTCACCTCGTTCACGAAGTCACTTCACCCCAGGCGTTTGAAGGACTAAGAATCACGGGGCGGGGAGTAAGACGGCCCGAGCTTACTTTCGCCACAATGGACCACAACGTTCCGACCACAGACCGAAGCGAACCCATTTCTGATCCCATATCCGCAAAGCAGATAGAAACTCTCAGACAAAACTGCAAGGATTTCGGAGTAACGCTTTTCGGAATAAGAATAAACAACCATTCCCAAGGCATAGTGCATGTGATCGGTCCCGAACTCGGCCTTACAAAACCAGGGATGACGATAGTATGTGGAGACAGCCATACTTCCACCCACGGGGCGTTTGGATCTCTTGCTTTCGGCATAGGAACAAGCGAAGTGGAACATGTCCTGGCGACACAGTGCTTAAGACAGAATCGCCCGAAGGTGTTTGAAATAAGGGTTGAGGGTGAACGCCAGTACGGGGTTACCGCAAAGGACATAATCCTGGGCATAATCGGACATATAGGAACTGCAGGGGCCACCGGAACCGTAGTCGAATATTGCGGGGAAGCGATAGAAGCGCTTTCCATGGAAGAAAGGATGACGGTGTGCAACATGTCAATAGAGGGAGGGGCAAGAGCCGGAATGATAGCGCCGGACCAAAAGACCTTCGAGTACGTGAAGGGTCGCCGGTACGCGCCGAAAAACAGTAATTACGAAAAAGCCCTTGAGCACTGGAAAACGCTCAGCACGGATCCCGACGCCGTTTTTGACAAATCGGTCAGCCTTGACGCCCGCAAGATAGCACCGCAGGTAAGCTGGGGAACTAACCCGGGAATGGTAACGGATGTAACTTCAAAAGTGCCTGACCCTGGGGAATGCGAAGACGCAGGCAGAAGGAAATCCATGGAGCAGGCTCTTGAGTATATGGGTCTTAAGGCGAATACCCCGATAACGGATATACACGTGGACAGGGTGTTTATAGGTTCCTGCACGAATTCCAGAATGGAAGATCTTCTGGCGGTTGCGAAATTGGTAAAAGGTAAAAAAATCGCCGGCGGAGTAAACGCCATGGTAGTTCCCGGCTCCCAGCTCGTAAAGAAAAAAGCAGAGGAAATGGAACTTCACAAGATATTTACCGAGGCTGGATTTGAGTGGCGCGAATCAGGATGCAGCATGTGTCTTGGAATGAACCCCGACATACTCGCTCCGGGGGAAAGATGCGCCAGCACGTCTAACAGAAACTTCGAGGGCCGCCAGGGGAAAGGGGGGAGAACCCACTTGGTAAGCCCGATAATGGCGGCTGCCGCGGCACTCACTGGACATTTCGTGGACGTGCGCGACTGGGAAATAGGAAAGGGGATCTGAAATAATGGAGAAACTTAGCAAGATATCGGGAAAAGTAGCGGCTCTTGACAGAATGAACGTCGACACCGACCAGATAATCCCCAAACAGTTCCTAAAACGCATTGAGAGAACCGGATTCGGAGAATTTTTGTTTTTCGACTGGAAGTACAACGACGACGGAACCTTAAACGAGGACTTCGAACTCAACCTGCCAAGATACTCAGGCGCCTGCATACTGCTCACAAGAGAGAATTTCGGAAGCGGAAGCTCGAGAGAGCATGCCCCTTGGTCCATAAGGGAAGCGGGTTTTCGGGTAATACTGGCTCCTTCCTTCGCCGATATCTTTTACAGCAACTGTTTTAAGAACTCGATACTTCCCATAGTTGTTTCCAAAGACAAAACGGATGAGCTTTTTCAACTTGTATGGGAAAACGAAGGCTATTCCCTAGAGGTTGACCTGGTTAAAAAATCCGTAACTGGGAAAGGAATAGACTTTTCATTTGAGATAGACGATTTCAAAAGAAAAGTGCTCCTTGAAGGACTTGACGACATATCCCAAACCCTTGAGGTAGAAGACAGCATAGAAAAGTATGAAAAACTTTTCACGGATAAAAGAAGCTGGGTTTTTCCAGATGAGCGAAAAAGCCCTTAGGCCTCACCCCTTCCCTGTTTTTACTTTCTGAAGAAAAGCTTTCCCAGAAGCGTAAGCAAAACGCTCAGTACTATGCAGGTCGCAATCGGGAAATAAAAACTGTAGTTCTCACCCTTGATTCTTATGTCTCCCGGGAGTTTCCCGAGAAAATCAAGTCTCGCCGCGTAAGGCAGAATGACTCCGAGCGCTATGAGCACCACACCAAGAATGATTACGGCCCTTGCGACTTCGTTTATATTCACATAAAAAAGATAACCGCATGAAAATAATTAAGAAATTTCCCGTGGTGCCAAAGTTTTTCTGATATTATGCGATTACTGGTTTCCCGACAACCTGAATACGCTTACCTCTATACTTGACCCTTGGGAACTGGTATGGAAATCCAAGATTGCGTTCCGACTTTTCCTCAGGAAGTTTATAAGAAGAATTTTAAAACTTTGTAGTTTTGACAACTTCTTAGGAGAAATTCAGATGAAATACAGAAAAATATTTTTAGTCTTGACAATGATAGTTGCAGGACTTCTCGCAACTTCCTGTGGAGATGCCGATGATGATACCTTGACCATACTTTACTGGCAGGCCCCTACTATCGCCAATCCTTATCTTGCCGGAGGGAATAAAGATGTTGATGCCAGCGCTTTGATTTTAGAGCCCTTGGCGAACTATGATGAACAGGGAAGGTTAGTACCTCGTCTGGCCGAGGAAATTCCAACCGTGGAAAATGGTGGCATATCAGAGGATATGACCACAATTACCTGGAAGCTTAAAGAAGGAATTCTCTGGTCCGACGGCACTCCTCTCACGGTCGAAGATATTATATTCACCCACAGATACCTGTGTTCCCTGCCAGCAACAGAAGATGTGTGTGATCTCGTCCCCGTAGGGAATGTGGACCCTGTCAAGGACCTTCCCCTTAATATTAGAATTACCTTCACTTCCCCCGTAACCTACCCGTATACTCTTTTTGTTGGAGCCTCACTACCCGTTCTGCAGAAAGCGCAGTTTGCAAACTGCGTCGGCGAGGTAGCTCAGGGGTGTCGCACGGAGAACCTATACCCCATCGGCACGGGACCCTACAAAATTATCGATTTCACAGTCAGCGAATCGGAGACAGAAACCACATCGGTTCTCAATTATGAAATCAACGAACATTTCCGCTCGACCGAGAAACTCTTTTCAAAAGTAGTCATCAAAGGCGGCGGGGACGCTGCCGCATCCGCCCGGGCCGTTCTGGAAACGGGAGAGGCTGATTATGGTTGGAACTTACAAGTGGACCCCGAAACCCTAAAAACTCTGGAGGATGGTGGCAAGGGAATGGTTGAGCCCGCCTTCGCCTCCCTCGTTGAGCATCTGGTGGTAAACTTCACCAATCCTGATCCGGCTTTGGGAGATCAACGTTCGGAGTGGTTAGAAGGTAATAACCCCCATCCTTTCCTGACCGACCTGGCCGTACGCAAAGCCTTGTCCTTAGCCATTGACCGCGTCCATATTGCCGAACAACTGTACGGCCATACGGGCAGGGCAACCTGTAATGTCCTTCCGGCTCCTCTGGAGTACGCTTCACCCAACAATGATGAATGTCTAACTCAGGATATCGAGGGAGCGAAGACATTGCTCGATGAGGCTGGCTGGACACCTGGAGACGACGGCATTCGCGAGAAAGGCGGAACCCGCCTGAATATTACCTATCAGACCTCCACCAACCCGGTTCGCCAAGCGACCCAAGAGCTGATTCAGAGATGGTGGCAAGAAATAGGGGTGGAAACCGAGTTGAACAATATTGATGGGGGTGTTTTCTTCAGCAGTGACCCCGACAACCCCAACAATCTCTGGAGATTCTATGCTGACGTTCAAATGTTTGCCAACGAGGCATCCATTGATCCGCAGGGTTATCTGTCAGGCTGGCAGACTACTGAAATTACCAGTTCTGAAAATAACTGGATGGGCGGTAACATACCCCGCTGGTCCAATAAGCAGTACGATGATCGCTATCAAAAATTGAGACAGACCCCCATTGGCACAGACCGCGAGAACTTAGTCATTGAATTAAACGATCTGCTGGTCCAAAATTATGTACTGATTCCTTTGGTTGACCGTGCTTTTGCCTCGGCTTTCAGTAACAGCCTCAAGGGAGTTCGGGTGAACGGCTGGGACTCCGAACTTTGGAATATTCACGAGTGGTACAGGGAATAATACGACCCGCCAGTACCCAGCAGACTCGCGGCTTGGGTTTTGCGATCGAGCCGGTAAAAGGAAGTTCCAGTGGATACTTCACAAGCGGAGCTTCGCATTAAAGCGGTCTGTGCTACCGCTGAAGAGCTTGATATCCCCAAGCCCACCTGACGACTACAACTTACCTTGCCTGAGTCTCCTCTGAGCAGTCACTCTTAACGCACAAACTCCTGATTAACGCTTTATAGTTCCGGGAGAATGAAGATTAAATAAAAGGGTCAAATGGTGTTATAATCTAGATAGGTTGGTTTTATGGGGTCGGGGGAATAAAAAAAAGGAGAGAAATGGTTTAATGAGCGGAGTCGGTCTTGCGCAGACCCCGAATGTCGTACAGAAGCAAAAACTCATATTAACCCAGCATCTCAGGCTTTTTCTAAGCCTGATCCAGATGAACACGGTTGAGCTCAGGGAATATCTTGAAGAGCAACTCATAGAAAACCCCGCCCTTGAAGAAGACCTTGACTCATCCGCGGAAACAGAGAAAGAAGACCAGGGAGAATCCCTTCTGAATGAACTCGGTCCGACAGAAACCGACTACCCGATGCCCGAAGAGTTTTCCTCGGAGAGAAATGAGGAGACAGCGTGGGAAAACCAGATTCCCGATCAGGGCTCCCTGTTTGAACACCTCAACTGGCAACTCTCAATGACTGATTTAAGCGAACGGCAAAAGCAGATAGCTTCGCTTATCATCGGAAACATAAACGAGGACGGATACCTTGAGATCGAACTTGAGGAAATAGCAAAACTGCTTGACGTAAAAGGTTCCTCCACGGCGGATGGGGACAGCATGGCAGAGGTAGCATGGATCGCCGAGAAAATACGCACCACTTTTGATCCCGTCGGAATCGGTTCCCGCACCCTCTCTGAGTGTCTAGTCGCGCAGGCTACGGACCTCGGTTACGAAAGGGGAAGCTCGCTTATGCGGTTGGTGGAAAATCATATTGACGATCTGGGCGAAAAAGACTACGACAAGATCTGTTCGGAACTTGACGTAAAAAGGGAAGACATAAAGGAGATTGAAACCGTAATAACCTCCCTTGAGCCCAAGCCGGGGCGTCCCTATTACACCAAAGACACCGCCAGAAATATCGTTCCCGACTTTTATGTGTACAAGGTGGGCGATGACCTGCAGATCCAGTCAAACAGAAGCTTTCCGAAACTCAGGATAAGTTCCTACTGCAGAAAAATTCTCGCCGACCGTGCCAACCTCACCGGAGAAATCACGGATTATCTGCGGGAAAAAATCGAGGTGGCTCAGAGAATCGTCCGCTGTATCGAAGAGCGGGAAACCACGATACGCAAGGTAATGGAAAAAATCGTAAACGAGCAAAAAGAGTTTTTCGACCACGGCAGTGCTTACATAAAACCCCTCAGGTTAAGGGATGTGGCTGACACCGTGGGTATCCACGAATCAACTGTGAGCCGGATAACGAGCAGAAAATACATACAGTGTCCCCAAGGGGTTGTAGAACTTAAAAAGCTTTTCTCAAGAGCGGTTCACTCGTCAAACGGGCAAAAGGTTTCGCTTGAAAAGATAAAATCAATGATAAGGGGAATAGTTGACGACGAACCTGCCCGATGTGCGTTCTCCGACGAAGACATATCCAGGATACTCTCTATGAAAAACGTAAAGGTCGCGAGAAGAACGGTCGCGAAATACAGAAAAATACTCGGCATACCCAGTTCATCAAAAAGACTATCAAAGGAGGCTTGAACCATGAAAATTGATATCATCACGAAAAACATTCCCGACAGAAGAAAATCGGAGCACCTAAAGCGTTACGCGATGAAGAAACTGCCAAAGCTCCAGAGGTACATAGATCCCGAGAGAAATCCTTCAGAGGCGAAAATACTTCTTTCGGCTGAGAAACTCAGAAACAGCGCAGAAATAACAATCAGCTCAGGGCCACTAAAAGCGGCCGCATCAGTAGAAACGGAGGAAATGCACTCCGCCATAGACAAACTTTTCGACACGATCGTAAAGCAACTGCGAAGAAGAACCGACAAGCAACTGACTTTAAGGAGAAGAAACATCTCAAAGACTCCTTCTGCGGCGCGCGCGCAGAAAACGGAAGGGGAAAACAACCTGAGGGTAGATCACCAGTCTCTAAGCCCCAAGCCCATGAGCGTTGCGGAAGCACTGCTGCAGCTTGACGCGTCCGAAGAGAGGTTCGTGGCTTTTAGAAACAGCGAGACGCTTGAGATGAATGTTGTTTACAAAAAAACTGATTCGAAAAAGGTACGACTTCTTACCCCCTGAACACGGAAAAAAAGTGAGAATCTCGGAATGCCTGGAAAAAAATTCCGTATTTCCCGAGCTCGTTTCGACTACAAAACCGGACGTGCTGCGAGAGCTGTCAGAAAAAGTCGCAGAAGCTATACCCAGGCTTAACGTGCAGAGACTCAACGAAACTCTGGTTGAACGTGAGGGACTGTGCAGCACAGCAATTGATTCCGGAGTAGCAATCCCACACGTAAAGCTCCTTGACATCCCGAATATAACCATCGCATTTGCCAGAAGCGAAACGGGGATTGATTTTGACTCGCTGGACGGAGAAAAAACCCATCTTTTCGCCGTTCTGATAACCCCTGAGAACTGTTCCACGGAAACCCGAATAACATTGCTTGCGCGAATATCCAGGATACTCGGGCAAAACGACGTGAGGTCGAAACTTGTTGCTTCAAAAGAGGCTTCTGAGATTTACAACCTGCTGATTGAAGAAGATGAGAAACTCTGAGAATAGCCACTCCCTCTCAGTCGGGGACTTTTACGGAAAGTTCGGAGAAAAACTCTGTCTTGAACCTATTTGCGGGAAAGAGGGGTTTGAAAGACGCATAATTTCACCGAGCGCCAAAAAGCCGGGATTAAGAATGATAGAAAAAAGGATAGAACTCGAGGAGGGAACCATACAAGTACTCGGCAGAACGGAAATTTCCTACATAAACGAATTTCCCGGCAGAACGCAAAAAAAGATAATAACGAATCTTCTGTCAAACGATATTCCGTGCTTTATACTCTCAAAGGGGGCTTGCCCGGAAAAGTCCTTTACCGAACATTTTGAAAGAAAACAGATACCGCTTTTTACCACGACCTTGGGCACGGGGAAATTCATAACCATTCTCAATGAGCTGCTCGCCGAGGAATTCGCAACCCGGATAACGGTTCACGGAGTACTTCTGGATGTGCATCATATGGGAGTCCTGATCCTTGGGAAAAGCGGAATCGGGAAAAGCGAATGCGCGGTTGACCTTATAATACAGGGTTCCAAGCTTATCGCGGATGACGTGGTCGAGATAAGGAAGATAGGCTCTCAGACTCTTGTCGGAGTGGGTCCCGAGAACATAAGGTACCTCATGGAGGTAAGGGGAATAGGCATAGTAAACATAAAGGATCTTTTCGGAACCACCTGCGTTATGGAAAAAAGAGAGATCAACATGGTTATAGAGCTTCACCAGTGGGACTCTGAAACAGAATACGATCGTCTGGGCGTGGACACGAAAACATACTCCATACTAGAAATCGAACTGCCGTACATGATACTGCCGGTGAGTCCCGGCAGAAATATGGCATCCGTAATAGATGTGGCAGTGCGAAACCAGATACTGAAGGAAACCGGCAAAAACGTCGAGATTCCGTCCGGCACTCGGGAATAATGGAACGGATAATAATACTAAGCGGACTCTCCGGTTCGGGAAAGAGCACCGCGGCAAAAGTACTTGAAGACCTGGGCTTTTTCTGCGTCGAGAACCTGCCTCCCGAGCTTCTTTTCTCTTTTATCGACCTTTGCGGAAAATCGCTTACGCAGATAAAAAAGGCGGCCGTAGTCATTGACATACGCATACCGGTAAAAGACACGCTTTATCATTTCGAAAAAGTGCTGGAAAAGATAAGAAAATCAGCCAGCAGAGTCGACCTTGTATTTCTTGAATGCTCGGACGAAACCATTGTTAAAAGATACAAGGAGACAAGGAGAATTCACCCGCTTGGGGGCCAGAAAACTCTTCCCGAGGGAATTTCCGAGGAAAAACGAATTCTAGGATACATGCGTGAGCTCGCTGATAAGCGCATAGACACAACCACTCTCAGTGTTCATGATCTAAAAGCGATTATAGCCAAGATTGCCGGAACAACCGGCAAGCAGACCCCTCTTCTCACCTTCCTTTCCTTCGGCTACAAGTACGGGGTTCCAGAAGACGCGGATCTGGTTTTTGACGTCCGTTTTTTGAAAAACCCCCACTTTACCGAATCCCTGAGGGATCTTGACGGAACCAGAAGCGAAATCGTAGACTTTGTCATGTCGGATAAAACTTCGCAGGAGTTTCTGGAAAAACTGTGTTCTTTTCTGCGCTTTTTGATCCCCAAATATTCCGAGGAAGGAAAATCCTACCTTACCTTGGGCATCGGTTGCACCGGGGGGAAACACCGCTCGGTGGTTATAGCCAACGCTCTGGGCAAAGATCTCCCCGAATACTCCGCTATTATTAGACACAGGGACATAAATAAGCTATAAAAATCCTATGTTTTCCATAGTAGTGATCACGCACGGAGAGCTCGCGAAGGAGCTTGTATCGGCCGTGAACTTCATTCTGCCTAAAAAACCCAGGGTCAAGATGACGGCGGTCTCAATAGACGCTTCGAAAGACTCCAAGGACTTTGAGAAAAAGGTGAGAGCCTCGATTGATACCGTTAACGAAGGGGACGGGATACTGCTTGTAACGGATATGTTCGGAGGAACCCCTTCCAACATAAGTCTTATGTTTCTTGAAGGCGGCGAAACGGAGGTAATTTCCGGGGTAAATCTGCCCATGCTTTTAAAACTCGGCACTGTTGAGGAAAAAACTACTCTTAAAGAAGCGGTGGAACTTGCAGCTAAGGCGGGAAGAGAAAACATAATAGTAGCGAGTGAACTTCTCAATAAAAACGGTTAAGATAGGCGGGAAAGGATACTGAATATGGATGCAACCACACTTGACGCCGTAATAGAAATGTACACAAATCACATCCTTCAGGGCGAGCTTGAGGGGTTTAAGATCGACATATCCCCAGAAATAAAAGATGAACTCGCAGCAATAGCCCTTTACCTTGATTCAAAGACCGTCAGGGCGTCCGGGGAGATAGAAGAATTCTACGAAGGGTACAAAAGGGCGGCCTTTGACATACTTTCTTTTATGGGGGTTGAGTTCTTCGAAGACAGGGAAAACAAGCTGATCAAGATAATGAAGTCAAACGACAACTTCCAGCTCCAGGAAGAGCTTAAGAAAAGTATCTGGGGATAGAACAACCTCCTCCCATAAAATTCCCGACCACTGCTATGGATTTTCAAAATTCATTTGATCATTTCGTCTTTGACCTAGATGGGGTTATATATTCAGGTGAAAAAGCCATCGGCAACTCCCACCAAGTACTCGAAACATTAAGAGAAAATAAAAAGAGCATACGTTTCATAACCAATAACCCTTCGAGGTCTCCTTCAGACTACGCCGAAAAACTCCGCAAACTCGGAATTGAATCGCATGATAGCGAGTTTGTAACTTCTCCTATGGCAACCGTTTCTTTGATAAAGGAGAAACTTCCCTCGGAAAAATGGGAGACCGTTTTCATAGCGGGAAGCGATTACCTGAGAAAGGAAGTCAGGAAGACTGGACTGGTTGAGCTTACCGGAGAAAATTCTCTCGACGCCGACCTCGTGGTGATAGGAAGCCACCCCGGATTTAACCTTGAGGAAATAAAAACCGCATCCATAACTGTTGGAAACGGGGCAGGTTTTATCGGCACAAGCGGAGACTATTTCTATCCCTGCGAACACGGCCGGGCCCCAGCGACAGGAGCCCTTCTCGCATCGGTTGAAGTCGCGTCGGGAAAGAGAGCTCTAACAGCGGGAAAACCCAAAAGATACATGTTTGATCTCCTGAGAAAAACCGGAATACCACAGACTAAAAAGACCCTTCTGGTTGGAGACAGTCTCCTCACCGATATTGCCGGAGGAAAAAAAGCGGGCTATACAACGGCGCTTGTGCTGACTGGGGTTACGAAAAAAACCGACCTTGGAAACGATGGAGTAAAACCCGATTTCGTACTGGAAAATATCTCTTTTCTTTTAAAACCATTGGGAGAAACAGGTAGTGAATGAGGGTGGCCCAGATCCCTTAACCAAGACTTAATCTTGTGCTGTTGACTTTTGGTAATCGGGGTGTAGTGTTTGGATAGAAATTCTTTCCCGCCGGAGGTACCCATGCTCAAATTTATCAAAAAAGAAGACGAAACCTTGAATTACCCATTAGATGTGTTTGATGAAGAAGATGATTTTGAGGATGAATTTGCCGACGAGTTTGATGAGCTTTTCGAAGAAGTAAACTATCTCTATTACGATGACGACTCAGAAGAAATTTTTGAGGATGACAGAGGAAGAAGAGTACTTCACTAAGTAAAAGCCAAGCCGGTACAGAACAGGCCAGCATATGAACCTTGCAGTCATGGCATCAAATGCCATGACTGCAAGGTTCAAGCTTCATATTTTTGAGACAACAAAGGTGATTCAAATCACCTTCCCTTTATTATCAGAAACGCATGCGCGTAACCACACCGAAAGTACGGGGTTGACCCACTCTGTAGGCAAGACGGGCTCGTCCTCCCCGCTCGCGGTCAAACGAAAGCTTCACGTTTTCATCTGTAAGATTCTTTACGTAAGCCGTGAATTCCAGATTGTTATATACAAGTCCCGCAGAGAGGTTAAACAAGTGGTACGAGTCAAGCAGCAGATCAACTTCCGTAGTCTGATCGGCCGGGATGCCAGCATATGGCAAATTATGCTCAAAAACCCCTGCTTCTGGAACCTGGTCGCCCGACTGCGTGATGCTGTCGCCCACAAACTGCCATGAACCTGATATATAGCTTTCTCTAGCGCTCAGAAGGCCCGGCAAAGTATAAGTGGCGGATCCCGAGAGTTGCCAGTCAGGAACCGAAGGTATTCTGTTACCCTTTTCTATGCCGTTAAGAATGCCTCCATCAACCGTTCTAAGAGTAGAATCAACCTCCGCTTCCACATAGCTTCCGGCAAAAGCGACCAGCAAAGATCTTGTCGGCTGAAGAGTTAACTCAAGTTCCGCTCCTACCGTGTGAGACTCTGGTACGCTGATTGAAACCCGCGATGAGCACGGTCCTGCGTCAACGTTTATACCCAGATTCTCAATATCGGTATAAAAAACCGAACCGTTTAGCGTAACATTCTCAAACGAAGATTTAAAACCAACCTCATAGTTCCAAAGAGTTTCGTCTTCAAACTCCTGATAAACGCTGTAAATAGGATAATAATCGACTCCGTTATCTTCACAAAGCTCTTGGTTAAGCGGATCATTAACTCCACCCAGACGAAATCCGCGGGAAATCTGAGCATTAAGCTTAAAATTATCGGTAGCATCGTAGCTCATCATGAACCGGGGCGTGAATCCGTCGGAAGAAACCGTAACTTCCTGATTCTGAATCTCCCAATTCGAAAAAACACCGCCTGATTTGAAAGTTTTATCCTCTTCCCAGTCATACCAGCGCAGACCGGCCGTTAAGTCTAGACGTTCAAGCAACGCGTAGGTCGCTTCTCCGAAAATGGCAATCTGCCTCAGATCGTATGTGAGGTCGGAAATATAGTTAGAGTCTATATCGGTAAACCCGTTACTGATATCTTCCGGCGCTACACCTATCCTGTTAAGAACATGTTCGAGAGCCAGAGCGTCATAACCCAGGGTAAGATTGCGCTGCGAATAGTCACGCTTCACATTTGCGTAGAAAACACCCGCAAGCCACTGAAGTGCGCTGTCATCACCAGAGCTCAAGCGCAGTTCATGGGTCATCTGCTCCAAGTCGGTAGTATCACGCAGATTGGCTGGGATTGAAACCTTATCCTCTGGAAAAGTGAAGGGACCTGATCCGAAGGGACTTATGCCCACGCTCCCTGTCAATGCGCTGCTGTCTCGGCTGACCAGAATGTCGCGTTTTATATAGCTTGCCGAGTAAGTAATATCAAAGAAATCTTCAATGCTCCAATTTACCACAGTGTCGAAAATCAGGGTTTCATCTTCAAAAGCTTCGTCAAGCAGCAAAAACTGCTCTCTTTCGCCAAGCGTGATGCGGGGACGTATCGCGGGGTCGGTATAGGGGTTTGCGAAAAGGTTAAATACCTCATCTCGGTTAAAACCTCCAAGATCAATTTTTTGATATACGACACGCGGGGTAATGGACAGATTCTCGGTCGGTTCCCATAAAAGAGCAATCCGCCCGCCGTAGCGGTCGCCGTCGTTTACATCCTCATCCACGCTGCCCCCTTCTTTACGCGCATCAATGAAACCGCCGTATCTAGTACCATAAGCAACCAAGCGAACGGCCGCATCATCACCCAGAGGAACATTGAGAGCCGTTTTTAGATGACCCCCGAGAGAACCTTCGTCAATATAGTTTCCGTCAATCTCGACTTTGACCTCGCTTACGCCAAGCAACGGCTGATTGGTTATATAGCGAAGGGTACCGCCGATGGAACCTGATCCGAACAGCGTGCCCTGAGGTCCTCTTAGGGTTTCCACTCGGTTAAGATCGAAAAGATCAATGTCGGGGGTAAAAAGCGACAAGGATATCGGGGTTTCGTCAAGATAGACCCCCACCTGTTCCTTTACGCCGGGCTGATCCCGCACTACCTGTCCTGAAGAAACGCCGCGGATCGTAACTACGCTCTGGCCCGGCCCAAGGTTCTGTATGGAGAGCCCGGCCACGTTGCGGGAAAGATCTTCCAAGTTGGTAGTGTTAAGCCGCTTGATATCATCTTCTGACTGAACATTCAGGGAAAAAAGGCACATCTTGGGCAAGCTGAACACGCTTGGTAGCGGTCACAAGCATTCTCTGAAGCGTGTAGCTGCCTTCTTCTACCAGACTAAGACGTTCCGTTTGTTCATCCTGGACACCGGATTCAGAATCCTGTCCTTCCTGCGCAACCGCGTTTAGGGAGAAAACCAGTACAAACAAGGAAGTAAATGCAAAAAATCTTACAACTACTCCAATCTGAGTCTTAAAGTTCATCTCCAAAACCTCCTTAACCTCTTTGAAACTATGCGTTTGTCACTATTCACACCACGCACTACGCAGTAATTTTCGATTTTAACACATTTGTTTCAGTGTTGTAAAGAACAAACGGAACCGAGCGGTTTCTGAACAAATTACTCTTTACACACTTATTTCAGGGTTTATTACAAAAAATGCCCAGGGCCGGACTCGAACCGGCACGGGAGATACTCCCGAGGGATTTTAAGTCCCTTGCGTCTACCAATTCCGCCACCCGGGCTTTACGCCAAACATGGTTAAGAACTGGAGGCGGCGCCCGGATTCGAACCGGGGTATAACGGTTTTGCAGACCGTCGCCTTACCTCTTGGCTACGCCGCCCCTGTAACTTTTAGAATTTTAGAGTTTACCGAAAAAAAGAAGTTTTGTGAATTCTGGCAAGCGGCGCGTTTGCGTTCTCTTACTATGCGGATTAATTTCGAAGCTCTCCCCAACAACCGCCTTTCCCGACAAAAAGACTCTATTCTCAAGAAGTCTCGTATGAACAAGGCCACCTCTTTTTGACGCCTGGTGGCCGGTAAGCTCCTTTTTGCCAAGCCTTCGGCTCCAGAAAGGGCAAAGACAGCAGTGAGCAGATCCCGTAACCGGATCCTCATCTATCCCGGCATTGGGCGCAAAAAACGCGATACAAAATCGTAGCGGTCAGAACTTGAGACGCTAGTTATTATAAGTCCTCTCTGAACCAAGCTTCCTAACCTGGGTCAGCCTCGGGACGGTGTTTCTTACTATTGCCTCTGCCTTCGTAAAGAGCAATATAATCAAAGCGGTTCCTGCCCACGTAAAGAGGCGTAGCTGAAACCGCCATTAGCAGATCCTCAGGCGTCTCCACTTCCCATGGATCTTCTGAGGAAAATCCATCTCTATAAGATCGTTTTCCCTCCTCGCGGTAAGAACCCCGCTCTTTGTGGAAAACACGGCGTCTTCCGCCGCGGGGATGATGCCGAGAGTAAAGAGAATGTGGGCGCTTGCGAGGGTGGCGTGTCCGCACAGAGAAACTTCGGTTTCAGGAGTAAACCACCTGAGTTCAAAAACATCTTTTTTTTTCGAGAAGAAAAGCTGTCTCGGAAAGATTTACCTGAAAAGCGATTTTCTGTTTTGTCCGCTTCGGTATATCTTTTTCAAGAAGACACACGGCGGCCGGATTCCCCGAACGCGGTCCATCCGTAAACGCATCCACGGTGTATACTTTCATCAGAAACCCGCTGGGAATCCCGACGCGTCAGAGGATCTGGGACGCCGCTTGAGAGCCGAAATCGCATCCTTTATACCCAGCAGCGTCAGGGGAAACATGTTGCCTTCGTAGAAATCGTTCAGAACGCCTATGCTTTCAGTCCACTTCCACTCATCCCGCGGCACGGGGTTAAGCCACACGGTAGAAGGATACTTCGCCTTCACTCTCCCGAGCCATTGCAGACCCGGCTCATCGTTATTGTGTTCAACGCTTCCGTTTGGATAAACGAGTTCCCACGGGGACATGGACGCGTCGCCGACCATAATGCACTTGTAGTCACCGTTGTATTTATTAAGCACAGAGAATGTAGGAATCTGCTCACTGAAGCGTCTTTCGTTGTTTCTCCAGACTCTTTCGTATATGCAGTTGTGAAAGTAGTAAAACTCAAGGTGCTTGAACTCATGTCTGGCGGCGGAAAAAAGTCTTGAACAAAGCTCGACGTGATCATCCATTGAACCTCCGATGTCAAAAAACATCAAAACCTTGACGTTGTTTTTCCGCAAGGGAGCAAATTCAAGGTCAAGCAGCCCCGCGTTTTTTGAAGTCCTGTCAATCGTCTTCTCAAGGTCAAGCTCCTCCCCCACCCCCTCTCTCGTGAGAACCCTGAGTTTTCTTAGTGCCATTTTCATGTTCCTGACGTTTAATTCCACCGAATCGTCAAGATCGCGAAATTCCCTTTTGTCCCATACCTTAACAGCCCGTCTCTGCCTGCCGCCGTCCTGTCCTATGCGAACCCCTGCGGGATTGTAACCGTAAGCTCCGTAAGGCGAAGTGCCACCGGTGCCTATCCATCTGTTTCCGCCCTGGTGGCGTTTTTTCTGTTTCTCAAAGATCTCCCTGAGTCTCTCCATCAGTTCTTCAAGCCCGCCCATGGAACGGATCATCTCCTTATCCTCTTCAGAAAGGGTGTTCTCGAAATTCTTGCGCAGCCACTCAAGCGGAATCTTCATGAACTGCTCCGTATCGGCAAGCTGAGCTCCCTTGAAATAAGCGGAGAAAAGCCTGTCGAACCTGTCCATGTGCCGTTCATCTTTTACCATTATGCAACGGCTGAGATAGTAAAAATCGGTCGTGTCATAACCGATTACGTCGCGGTCTAGGGCTTCAAGAAAGGTAAGATATTCTTTGAGGGTAACGGGAAATCCGTCGTCTTTAAGCAGCAGGAAAAAATCAAGAAACATGAACGTATCTCCCTGCCATCACCTTCTGAATCTTCGCCTCATCATCTCGAGCATCTCGTAATCAGCCTCGTTTTTGATAAGCGCGCCCGAGTAAGGCGGAAGGTTCTCTTCAAGATCTGTTTCCGGGAGTTCCCCAGCGGCCAAGCGGTCAGCAGCAAGGAGCTTTATCCAGTCTATAAGCTCGCTTGTTGAGGGTTTTTTCTTAAGACCGTCGATTTCCCTGACGGAATAGAAGAGGGTAAGCGCGTTATCCATAAGCTTCCGCCCGAGATCCGGGTAATGCACCCCTACTATTTCCTCAAGAGTCTTGCGGTCGGGAAAAGCTATGTAATGAAAAAAGCATCTTCTTAAAAAGGCGTCTGGAAGTTCCTTCTCGTTATTCGAAGTGATTATCACTATGACTCTTTTAACCGCCCTTACGGTTTTTCTGAGCTCGTAGCAGTAAAACTCCATCTTGTCGAGTTCGAGCAGAAGATCATTTGGAAACTCTATGTCCGCCTTGTCTATCTCGTCAATCAGAAGCACCAGCTGCTCGGGACTCTCAAAAGCTTCCCAGAGCTTTCCTTTCTTTATGTAGTTTGAGATATCGTTTACTCTCTCGTCTCCGAGCTGCGAGTCACGAAGCCTAGCGACTGCGTCGTATTCGTAAAGACCCTGCTGCGCAGTGGTGGTGGACTTTATGTGCCATGTTATAAGCTGCTTTCCAAGCGCCTTTGCGACCTCAAACGCGAGCATGGTCTTTCCCGTGCCCGGTTCGCCCTTCACAAGAAGCGGACGCTCAAGCGTAATGGCAGCGTTAACGGCTACCGACAAGTCATTTGTGGCTATGTAATCGCTTGTTCCCTTAAATTTCATTTTTCACCCACCCGCGGGGAGACCCCGAAGACCCCTCGCTTATTTATTGAATACGATTGTCCTGTTTTTGTAAATCAGAACCTCCCGGTTTATATGGGACCAGATAGCGTTTGAGAGAATTTGTTTTTCAAGATCCTGGCCTTTTCTGACGAGGTCTTTAACCGAATCATCATAATTAACCTTTATCACATCCTGCTCTATTATGGGCCCAGAATCAAGTTCCTCGGTTACGTAATGAGAAGTGGCTCCGACGACCTTGACCCCTCTTTCGTAAGCGGAGTGATAGGGGCGGGCCCCCGGAAAGGCCGGAAGAAATGAATGGTGAATATTGATTATCCTGTTGGGGTAATGCGATACGAAATTCCCGGTAAGAATCTGCATATACCTTGCGAGCACTATGAAATCCACATTGTAGTCGCGGAGAAGCTTTAGCTGCCGGGCCTCCACTTCTTCCTTGTTGTCCCGAACGTTTTCGAACACGTAAAAATCCGCTCCATGAAGAGCTGCCACATCCCTGAGGTCCGGATGATTGCTTATCACGAGGGGCATCTCCACGTTCCATTCCCTGGCGCGGAGCCTGTAAATTATGTCTGAGAGGCAGTGGGGAAGCTTGGAGACGAAAACCGCCATGCGCGGCACGTCTCCAGTAAAGAAGACCTCGAATTTCATGTCGAATTTTTCCGCTACTTTCTCACGGAAAATTTCCTCCGCCTCCTCGCGGGAGAGGGTAAAACCGTCCATCCCCCACTTGGCACGGATAATGGTCACCATGTCGGTCGTGTCAACGCAATGCTGCAGCGCGTGGATATTCCCTCCGTATTTGAATATAAAGTCGGTGACCGCACGGACCAGACCGGGACGGTCGGGGGAGTGCACGAGCAAAATCGCTTCTTCCTGTTTTTCCGGCATTTTAGTTGAGACCCGTTTCCTGGTTTTTTACAGCTTCCGTCCGTATAGTGGGAATTGCTGTGTGATCAAGGGAGGTTTAAAACTCCAAAGTTCCAAAAAGCTTCGTGAGTCATTTATTGAACGTTATTGTCCTGTTTTCGTAAATCAGAACCTCTCGGTTGATATGGGACCAGATAGCGTTTGAGAGAACTCGTTTTTCAAGATCCTGGCCTTTTCTGATGAGGTCTTTAACCGAATCATCATAATTAACCTTTATCACATCCTGCTCTATTATGGGCCCGGAATCAAGTTCCTCGGTTATGTAATGAGAAGTGGCTCCGACGATCTTGACCCCTCTTTTGTAGGCATTGTGATAGGGACGCGCTCCAGGAAAGGCAGGAAGGAAAGAATGGTGAATGTTGATTATCCTGTTTTTGTAGTGTGAGACAAAATTCCCGGTAAGTCTCTGCATGTACCTGGCAAGCACTATGAAATCCACTTTGTGGTCCGCGAGAAGTTCAAGCTGTCTGGCTTCCACTTCCTCTTTGTTCTTCTCTAGATCCCTGAACACTTCGAATTTTATGCCGTACCGGTCAGCAATAGGCTTGAGGTCAGGATGATTGCTTACAATGACGGGAACTTCCACATTCCACTCCTTGACTCTTAACCTGTATATGATATCGGAGAGACAATGGGGGAGCTTGGAGACGAAAACCGCCATGCGTAGCGCTTTCCCGGTAAAAAATATGTCGAATTTCGTGTTGAATTTTGAAGCTACTTCCTCTTGGAAACATCTGGAAGCTTCCTCTTTGGAAATGGAAAAATTCTCCATTCCCCACTTTAGACGGACAAAGGTGACCATATCGTCCCTGTCCACACAGTGTTGCATTTCATGTATGTTACCGCCATGCTTGAATACGAAGTCGATTATTGCGCTGGTAAGACCTGGGCGGTCAGGAGAATATGTAAGCAGTATTGCCTCTTCGGATTTTTCTGACATGATCGGGATCAAAGCTCCTTGTAGTAGTAGGTAAAGTTAGCGACTTTCGGCCGTTCCGTCCAACCTTTTTTTCTGTAAAAGCCCCGCAGATAGGACGGCTTGTCCTTGCCGTTGGTCACCATCAGACGGTAGACATCCCTTTTTCTGCCTTCTTTCATGACCGCCTCGATAAGGCGGCTTCCCGCCCCCCTACCGCTTGCCGAAGGACTCACAAACAGGTCCGAAACATAGCCTTCATAGCTTCCGAGCATCACGAACGGTACCCAGTGAACAGTGGTGAAACCGACAACCCTTCCCCCTGAATCGCAGGCTACGTACATGGTGTGCCCTTCCGGATCTCCGCCGACTCCGAGTATCAGTTCCCGAATCGGAGACGACACCTCCTCAAGCGGAAGGGAATTCCTTTTTTCAGACCAGCCGATCTCCCTTAGTATCAGGGCCATCGCCTCTGCATCCTCTCCTGTGGCTTTTCTTACGGTGATTTTCTTCAAAACTTTCCCTGCAAGATGACTATTCTTTCTTTTTCCCCAGGGTTTCAAGCAGAGCGCCCAGGCTCTCCAAGACCCCCTGACTGCGCAGAATTCCCGGAAGCTCCCGGTCAAGCTCGGCGCAAGCTCCCTCCATGTTCGCCACGACCTCGCGGCGAAGAGCCCTTTTAGAAAAAGTGTAGCCGGGAATAAGCGACGGACCGTATTGTCCCGCGAACTCAATACAGTGAGAAAGAAGCTTGTCCGCTTCGCAGCTCTCATCGAAAAAGCCGAGCGCGACGGCATCGTGCGGTTCGTAAAGAAAACCTGTTGTAATGACCCGCTGCGCGGTCGCCGTCCCAAGCACGTAAAGCATGATCTGCGCTATGGCCGAAGGAAGGGGAAAACCTATGGTGATTTCGTTAAGACCGAATCTTGCCCCTGAATCAACGCATACCCTGTAATCACAGCAAAGCGCGAGTATAAGCCCACCCGCTATGGCGTGACCGTTTACCGCAGCCACAACCGGTTTTTCATAATTAAAAACCCGGAGCAAAGCACCGCGAAAGCGCTTGTACCACTGCCAGATCTCCTCCTCGTCTCCATTAGTGAAAAGCGAAAAATGGTATTTAAGGTCAAGACCCGCAGAAAAAGCTCTCTGAGAAGAGGTAAGCACCACGGGGCTTTCTGCGTGATCGCTTTCAAGCGTCGCGAAAGCCTCTTCAAGATCGCTGAAGAAACCCTCGTTAATAACGTTCATAGGGTTTGAGTTCATGCGCATGATCGCGACGTCGCCTGTTCTTTCAATTTCCCAGCTCATAATATTTCTCCATTCGCGCGGAGGCGCAAATTAAGCCACTTTGCCGCCCAACTGACGTTTCCATGAATCCCTCAGGGAAGCCGTTCTGTTAAAAACGGGCGCCCCGGGCACTGAATCAACGGAATCAAGTACGAAATATCCCTTCCTTTCAAACTGATAGTTAATATCCCCGGCACAGTCCCCAAGAGCCGGTTCGGCCGCGCAGTTCTCAAGGACCCGCAGGGAATCCGGATTTAGAAACTCGGTAAAATCCTTTTGCTTGTCAGCCATCGGGTTGGGAACGGTAAAAAGTCTGTCATAGAGCCTGACGGTAACTTTTGAGACACTTTTCGCGCAGACCCAGTGTATAGTGCCTCTTACTTTCCTTCCGTCAGGCGCGGTCCCGCCTCTTGTGTCGGGATCGTATTCACAGTGAACCTCGGCTATCTCTCCGGTCTCCGGATCGCGCTCAAAGCCCACGCACCTTACTATGTAGGCGTAACGCAGACGCACTTCGGAACCCGGAGAGAGCCTGTAGAACTTCTTCGGCGGGTCCTCCATGAAATCATCCCTTTCAATGAAAAGCTCTCTTGAAAAAGGCACTTTTCTTTTTCCCATGGATGGGTCTTCCGGATTGTTTACCGCGTCGAGTTCCTCCTGGGTTCCTTCCGGGTAGTTGACTATCACGACTTTTATCGGGTCAAGTACCGCCATCACCCTTTGCGCCCTCTTGTTAAGATCTTCCCTGACGCTGTGCTCAAGAAGTTCCATGTCTATAACGCTGTCCTGTTTCGTGATGCCTATCTTTCGACAGAAATCCTTTATCGACTCCGGCGTGTACCCTCTTCTGCGCAACCCCGAGATTGTAGGCATCCTGGGATCGTCCCAACCGCTTACGAATCCCTCGGAAACCAGCCTCATGAGATTTCTCTTGCTAAGAACCGTGTAACTGAGGTTAAGCCTCGCGAACTCTATCTGGCGGGAGTGGTATATGCCGAGCTGGGCGATAAACCAGTCGTAAAGAGGCCGGTGATCCTCAAACTCAAGAGTACAGAGCGAATGGGTGATGCCCTCAATGGAATCACTCTGTCCGTGCGCCCAGTCATACATCGGATAGATAGACCAGGAATCCGCGGTACGGGGATGAGACTTTCTCATTATCCGGTACATGACCGGGTCGCGCATGTTCATGTTGCCAGAAGACATGTCTATTTTCGCCCGCAGCACGTACTGTCCCTCGTCAAAATCCCCGCTTCTCATCGCCTGGAAGAGTCTTAGGTTCTCCTCAACTGATCTTTCCCTTGAAGAACTTTCCCTGCCGGGTTCCGAAAGAGTGCCCCGGTGCTCTCTTATTTCCTCCGCGCTCAGGTCATCCACGTAAGCTTTTCCCTCGCTAATGAGCCTCAGGGCGTATTGGTAGAGCTGCTCGAAATAGTCGGAGGCGTAATAAATTCTGTCTTCCCAGTCAAAACCAAGCCACCTGACGTCCTCCTTTATGGCCTCTTCATACCTTATGTCTTCTTTTGAAGGATTGGTATCGTCAAAGCGAAGGTTGCACTCTCCGCCGAATTCCTCGGCGATACCGAAATTAAGGCATATGGATTTCGCGTGGCCGATATGCAGATATCCGTTGGGCTCAGGCGGAAAACGGGTAATGGGCTTTGCGATGCCGGACTGAAGATCGCTTCTTACCCTGGCCCTTATGAAATCTTCGGGCTCCGAATGTCCGTTGCTATCCGACTTCGGTTCCATGATTACGCGTGATGACATCCATCGAACAAGGGTATGGAATTCCGGGCGTTTCCCCGCGGCGGGGAAAAACCCACTATTTCCATTTTATGTTGCAACCGAGGCTCGGAATCTGCTCCCAGTCAATCGTTTCTCCTTCTATAATGGAGTCGAGTGCTTTTCGCATATCTTTTCCGGTAACCGGTTTTCCGTTTCCGGGTCTTGAGTCGTCAAACTGTCCCCTGTAAACACATCTCAGGTCCCGGTCATAAACGAAAAAGTCAGGGGTGCAGGCGGCGTCATAGACCCTGGCGACTTCCTGGGTCTCATCAAACAGGTAAGGAAACGAATATCCCTTTTCCTCGGCGACTTCCCGCATTTTCTCGGGAGAATCGTCAGGGTAGTTCTCAACGTCGTTTGAATTTATCGCTATAAAGGAAACTCCTTTGGGAATGTATTCATCGGCAACTTCTACCAGTCCATCCTGCAGATGCTTTACGTAAGGACAGTGATTGCATATGAACATAAGCACCGTAGCCACGTCCGACTTAAGATCGCCAAGCGATAGCTCGCTGCCGCTTACGACATCCGGCAACCGAAAATCAGGAGCTTCGCTCCCCAAGGGAATCATAGTTGATGGAGTCTTAACCATTTTTTATCTTCTCCGGGTTTCTAAGTTATTTGCCAGTGAAACCGATGCGCTTGTGCGAGCCGTCGCAAAACGGCTTGTTCTCAGAAGCCCCGCAGCGGCAAAGATAGTAAGGGTCATCCCCCGATAGCCCCAGATCATCCTCAACGCAAAGCTCAATATTTCCACAAACCTCATAGGGACCAGCCTCAAATGACCTTATAACCGTATCCCCTTCCTTAGCGGGGGCAGAAGACTCGGCAGGGGAGAGACTGCTTTTAAAACCTGCGCCCTTGTGCGAGCCGTCGCAAAACGGCTTGTTCCCCGAAGCTCCGCAGCGGCAAAGAGCGATCTTCTTTTTTATCGCAACTTCTTCACCGCCTCCGCCTTCAAGCAACTGCAGGTCACTTACAATCAGCGGCCCGTCATCCATGACTTCTATTTTGGTCTTTTCACTCATATCAAGCTCTTGATTAAAGCAATCCGCTACTGCCGGACAGTCACCGTTTGCGGTGCAGAAACACACTTCTGAGTCTACATTTTTTCAACAATCATTGCTATACCCATACCGCCTCCCATGCACAAAGAAACCATCCCGTATCCGCCGGGGCGAACGTTCTCAAATTCATGAAGAAGCTTCACAAGCAGTACCGCCCCCGTGGCCCCCACGGGATGCCCGAGAGCTATAGCTCCGCCGTTTACGTTTAACTTCTCCTTGGCAATGGGAAAATCGCTGAGTACGGCCAGGGACTGAGCCGCAAAGGCCTCGTTGAGTTCAACCAGATCGATATCGTCAATTGCGAGCCCGGCTCTGTCGAGAGCCGCGCGCATTGCGGGAACCGGACCGATTCCCATGATCGAGGGATCAACGCCGGAGATTGCGTAGGATTTTATTGACGCAAGAGGGTTTAAGCCAAGCTTTTCCGCCTTGCTCTCAGACGTGACGATCAAAGCAGCGGCGCCATCGTTAATGCCCGAGGAATTAGCCGCCGTTACGGTACCGCCTTTCTTGAAAACCGGCCTTAACCCAGAGATCCGCTCAAGGGTCGCGTCAGACCTCGGGTGCTCGTCGGTGTCAAATTCAACGGGGGTCCTTCTGCCCTGGGGAACGGTCACCGGAACGATCTGGGAGGTGAATTTCCCGTTCTCAATCGCAGCCTTGGCCTTCATCTGGCTTGAGTAAGCGAATTCGTCCTGCCGCTCCCTTGATATTTCATATTTTTCCGCGAGATTCTCTGCCGTAACGCCCATGTGGTAGTCGTTAAACGCATCCCAGAGCGCGTCACACAGCATTCCGTCTACAAGTTCATCTGAAGGTGTTGACATCTTGTATCCCCACCTGGCCTTTCGCAGGTAGAATGGAGCCGCACTCATATTCTCCATCCCTCCCGCCACAACGCATTCGCAGTCACCTGACTTTATGGCCTGGGCGGCACTTACGACGGATTGGAGGCCAGAACCGCAGACCCTGTTAATGGTGATAGCGGGGGTTTCGACTCTTAACCCCGAATTAATCGATACCTGCCTCGCGGGATTCTGCCCCAGCCCCGCCCCGAGTATGTTGCCCATTACGCAGTCATCTATCTGTTCGGGCGGTACGGACGTTCTGTTTATAATCTCCTTGACGACCGTCGTTCCGAGATCGATCGCGGAGACATCCTTAAGCGTTCCCCCGAATGTCCCTATCGCGGTTCTAAGCGGCTCTGAAAGCACGACTTTTTCCATAATTATTTTCCTTTAAACTCAGCCGTTCTCTTCTCGACAAACGCGCTCATTCCCTCTACCCTGTCATAGGAATCAAAACACTCGAGTCCCGTTTCCATTTCATACGCAAGCGCATCGGAGAGCCCCATCTCGGATCCCTGGTTTATCGCCTTTTTTGCGTAACCGACGGCAAGCGGACTGTTGCTGGCTATCTGAGAGGCTATTTTCAAAGCCTCATCCATAAGTTCTTCCTGCTCAACCACCTTGTCCACAAGCCCAAGTGAAAGCGCTTCGGCGGCGGTAACCATCTCTCCGGTAAAAATCAGTTTCTTGGTTTTTCCGGGCCCTATGAGCCTGGTCGATCTCTGGGTTCCTCCCCAGCAGGGAAAAAGGCCTAGCTTGGTTTCGGGAAACCCCACGCGGGCGTTTTCAGAAGCGACCCTTATATCGCATGAAAGCGCGAGTTCAAGCCCTCCCCCCAAGGCGTATCCGTTTATCGCGGCTATAACCGCAAAAGGCGCCCGCTCAAGATAGTCAAAGGCTCCTCTGCCGAGTACGCAGTAATCCTTGAATCCATCCGTCGTCATCTGACTCATCTGTTTTACGTCGGCCCCGGCGACAAAAGCTTTTTTCCCGGCTCCGGTGACAACCACTACTTTTATGTTCTCTGCGGGCAGCTGCTCGGTTACAAATTTATGGAACTGCCGTATAGTGTCAGGGCTTAGGACATTCATAGACCTCTGCTTGTTAATCGTCAGTACGCCTACGCCGTTATCAACCTTCTCAAATAAAAGATCCTCGTACATCTGTACCTCCTTTACCTTCTTCCATATTCAAAAAAACCCTTTCCTGTTTTTCTGCCCAGATTCCCCGCCCTTACCATTTCTTTAAGCAGTGGAGCGGGCCTGAATTTCGGATCCCCGTGCTCAGCGTAGAGAACACTGAGTACGCTCAGAGTGACGTCAAGCCCTATGAGGTCCGCGAGCGCAAGAGGTCCTATGGGGTGATTCGCTCCGAGCTTCATAGCGTTATCGATCTCCGCGGCTGCGGCGATGCCTTCGTCAAGTACAAAGATTGCCTCGTTTATCATCGGCAGCAGAATCCTGTTTACAACGAATCCCGACCTGTCTTTTGCCATAACCGGATGTTTATCGAGGCTGCGCGCGAATTCCATTGCCTGCTCAAGGGTCTCGGGGGATGTTTTCGCGGTATTGATCACCTCGACCAGCTTCATTATCGGCGCGGGATTAAAGAAGTGGATTCCAAGAACTTTCTCGGGCCTTGATATGCTCATGGCAAGCTCGGTAACCGAGAGGGTCGAGGTGTTAGTGGCGATAATCGCGCTTTGTTCGGTGTTCTCCTCGATTTTAGAGAAAACCGCCTTTTTAAGGTCCATATCCTCGCTTGCGGCTTCAATCACGATATCTGTGTCGCGAAAATCGGCGTAGTCTTCAGTTGCCTGGATTCTTGAGATAATCAGGGAGGCCTGCTCCTCGTCGATTTTGCCTCTGCGCGCAAGTCTCTTGAAGTTTTTCTCTATTTTCCCTATCGCCTCTTCCACAAGGCCTTTTTCAATATCCAGAAGAACGACGTTTTTTCCCGCAGAGGCGACAAGCTCGGCTATACCCGAGCCCATAGTGCCCGCACCCACGATACCTACAGTGTTTATGTTTGACTCAGACATGCTTTTCCCTCGACTTACAAGTAATTACAAACTGGAAATTATACCACCCTACACCAACTCGGAAAGAACCTGCCTGGCAATGACGATCCTCTGTATCTCCGAGGTTCCCTCATATATCTCCGTTATCTTGGCGTCGCGGAAATATCGTTCCACCGGATAATCGGTCGTATACCCGTTTCCCCCGTGCACCTGAATGCCCTTGGTCGCCGCCCACATGGCGGTCTCCGAGGCGTAGAGCTTGGCCATGGAGGAGAGCTTCGTGTATTTCTCTCCGCGGTCTTTCATCAAAGCTGCCTTGTAGGTAAGCAGCCTTGCGGCCTCAATCCTAGTCGCCATGTCGGCAAGTATGAACTGTATCGCCTGAAAACCGGAGATCTTCTCGCCAAAAGCTTCTCTCTCCCGGGAATACTGCGTCGAGGATTCAAGGGCCGCCTGGGCTATCCCCACGGCTTGGGCAGCAACCCCTATTCTTCCCGCATCAAGCGTTTTCATGGCAACCTTAAAACCCTCGCCCTCTTTACCGAGGAGCTGGTCCGCCGGAGCCTCGCAGTTCTCAAAAACAAGCTGCACTGTGCTCGTACCCTTTATTCCAAGCTTGCTCTCCGATTTTCCAATAGAGACCCCCGGGGCGTCAAGATCGATTATAAACGCCGTGATCCCCCCGCTTCGCTTCGATCTGTCGGTTCTTGCGAAAACCACGGCGACTTTCGCCTCGCGACCGTTTGTGATCCAGCTTTTCGTTCCGTTGAGAATATAGACCCCGTCTTTTTTAGCGGCGCTTGTCTTAAGGCTTGCAGCATCGGAACCCGACTCGGGTTCGCTGAGAGCAAAGCATCCTATAGAGCCCCGGCTCATTTGCGGCAGATATCTTTCTTTCTGCTCCTCGGTGCCGAAATCAATAATCGGAGCGCACGCAAGGGAATTATGGGCCATAACTATCGCCCCCGTTGAAGCGCAGGCCTTTGATATCTCCTCAAGCGCGATTACATATGAGAGATAATCAAGGCCGCTTCCGCCGTAGCGCTCCGGAACGAAATGCCCCATAAAGCCCAGATCGAACAGTTTTTTCACTATTTCCGAAGGAAAAGTGCAGGTTCTGTCGATTTCAGAGGCAACAGGCCTGATTTCTTTTTCGGCAAACTCAGAGGCGAGATTCTTGATTAAACGCTGCTCTTGTGTAAGAGTCGAAGCGAGCATGGTCCATAATTCCCCTTTCAGAATTTTCTAGATGCAGAAATTTTAATTCACCCCCCTCTAAAAGGCAAAAACGCCTGCATTCATTTCATTATCTTGCACTTGAAGCAGGCTTGCCAAAATTCCGGGTTTGAAAAAACGGACCAAATTAATTCTGGCAAATAAAAGATTCTCTCAGTCCATTTGTGGGCACCATCCGCAACTCTTCTTCCGGACAATCAAGTTCCGTGTCTAAATACCGCTTGACATTGTTATAGACAATTGTACAATTCAATTCCAAGAGGTAACCGTATTGGACATCGTAATCGACACGTCGGCAATTATCGCGGTTATTATAGGAGAACCGGAGAGAGACGTTATTGTCTCCGCTACGTCTGGGCAAGAACTTATCGGTCCCGGTTCCATACCATGGGAAGTGGGAAATGCTTTTACCGCAATGATGAAACAGGGACGAATTGAAGTTGAGGAAGCCCGAAAAGGCCTACAGATTTTCGACCGCATCCCGCTGCGATACGTTCATATCAACATGGAAAACGTCGTGTCCATTGCAGCTAAATTTAACACATATGCATACGATGCGTATTTTCTGGATTGTGCCGTGCGGTATCGCGCGCCCTTGTTGACACTGGATCTTGCAATGAAAAACACGGCAGACGAACTCGGCATTAATCTCTTAAATGTGGAGGCATAAGATGGAAATCTATTCATACTCGGAAGCTAGACAAAAGCTATCTAGCGTTCTAGATAAAGCAGAGTCAACTGGAAAAGTATTGATACGTCGAAGAGACGGTAGGACATACGCGCTGGTGCCGGAACATGCAACCACTTCTCCTCTAGATGTTCCTTCTGTAAAAGCGAATATGTCTACCAAGGAAGTCATCTCGCTTATAAGGAGCGAGCGAGGCAGAACGAGAGGGCAATAACCTCTCAAGAATTCACAGTAGACTGGAAAAATTCATGATTACGTTTTGAGTTAGCGTAATAGCGAGATCATGGAACTCATTAAGAGGATCAATGGATCTCTTAATAATCTGCGCGCCTTGCAATTCCCTTGAGCATCCGCCTGAAAATAAGCCAGTGGACTGGGTAAAGACCATACCAGTAGATAAGGCCGCCGAGGCTCTGGGCCTCACAGCACTCCCGGAATCACCGCTTTCCGTCCGGTCGGATAGTCCTCGAAACGTTCCCTGTACCACCGGTGGTGGGCGAGCGCCCTCGGAACCAGGTTGGCCGCAGTGTAGCTGAAGAACGCCAGCCCGCCGAGCGACCACGTCGCCAGGGCCCACCCGGCCCATTCCAGCAACTCCCCGAGATAGTTGGGGCATGAGACGTAGCGGAAACCCCCGCCCCTGGGGATGGAATAGCTCGGCCCACCGGGCTCGCGCAGCCGCAGCAAGATGTTGTCGGAGTGGATGTTGAGGGCGAAACCGGTCGCGAAGATGGCCAGCCCCGCCAGAAATCGTGGATCCGCAAGCCACGTTAGCCCATACTCACCGAAGTGCGAGATGAAGCGCGCGTTGACGTACGCGTTGACCACATTGAAGGCGAATCCGCTCCCCACGACCACAATCGGCATCTTCTTGCCCGCGGTGCGCGTGCGAAGCGGATAGACGAAGGTCCGGTTCAGGTAGTGACACTGCCAGATTCCCAGGAGGATGAGCGCAACCGGATCGCTGGCGGCCCTTCCCATGAGGTAGATGCCCGCGAAGAGGACCGTCGCTGGCAGCTCCATCACGATCCATCCTGCCCGATTCGACATCTCCAGGCCCCAGCCGCGCCCCGAATAGTGGCGGCCGTAAGGCGCCTTGAGGTACAGCAGGCTTGCGAAGGTGAGGATCGCCATCGCGAACACCGCCCACACCAGCGCGCCGTGGAAGGCTGTTTCAGTCATCACGGTGTCGTTTAGATTCCTGCCATTTTGGCAGACCTATTCGTTGAAGGCCCCTTGGGGCCAAGCCACGGGCCTCTGGATGAGCAGTTTCCTGCCATTTTGGCAGTCTTCTTGCACTTTCCAGTGCCTCATCGCCGCTCACATCACTTCTCAACCATGAAAATCAAAGTTGTGCTTTGGATTTTCCTGCACAAGGATACGCCCCTTGGCCTTAAGGTATCCGTACTCGCACGAATGCCGAATGTCCTCTCTACCGTATCCGCTTTAGCGCTGTTCGGGTAAAGTCGTTGGTGTCCATGTCGGTCCCGAACTTGTAGTCTGACCACAGCAGCACGGTACTCTTGCCCGTCAGCAGGTTTGTCATCGTTATCTTGCTGCTCCGCCAAAATCGATCAAGGTATTTTGCATAGCCCTCCACGACCATCGTCTTGATGTGCTCATCCCTGCGGTCGAAGTATTGGGTCTGAATTGTTCGAAGTTCCTCCTGGTCGAGCCAAACCAGTTGGCGGGAGTACCCGGAATCCTGGCTTTTCGGGATACGCTCCAGAACGAGGCACTTGAGATCACCGCAGGGCTCTTCGCGAAGGAACCGGTGAGTAAATTTCTCGACCTCAACTGCTCCCATGTCCTCGTAGGAGAATTCGCTGCCCATGAAAGAGCCGGATTGTTTCGAGGCGCTGATGCCTTTCACCCGCTTCAGGGCGGGGAGATAGAGCCACTGCTGGTCTGGCCCATCCTTGTGGGCGTGGACGAGAAAGGCGGTTCCTTTGACGTCCCGTGGGTGGTCAAACACAAACAGGGTTCGATCGCCGTCCTCCTGGACTTCGATGACTTTGAGGCGGAGTGAGCGCTGGTTTTCTTTCCCCTGTTTGTTGCGTAGCGTCATAGTCAGGTCTGCGGTGAAATTGCCGAAACCCTTCTGGCGCTCACGAACTTCGGTCGCAACCCTGAGACCCGCTTCCTCAGCGGTACCACTCAGAAGATCGGAATACGACTCAACTGACCAGAAACAAATTGCAAGAAAGCTCCCAAGCACCGCAAGTATTGTGCGTGGGATTGAGAACCGAATCATTGGCTCCTCCTGTTAATGGATATAAACAAAACCAGAGATATAGTCAAATCTGGTGTATGGGGACATGACCAAACGGCGGCCTGATTGTCTAATTTTACCTCGATTCCATTTTTGAATTTCACTCCGGTTATTACTTTTCCAGGGAAGTCAAATCCGTTTAGTTTTCTCCAGTTGTTTTCCTATTTTCCGCGCACATTCCCAGCTTGAATATCATGTGCAACATACCCTGAGAACTCAGGCACCCTTTGCTTTTCCCGGTCCTGCGCCTTATCGTCCCGAAGGCAGACTCAATCGGATTCGTTGTCCTTATGCTTCTCCAATGTTTGGCAGGAAAGTCGTAGAATACCCTCAGTTCATCCCTGCCTTTCTCAAGACACTGTGTTGATTTCGGGTCCTAGACCGATTCAGAAATTGTAGGCCAGATTGACCTTTATGAAGCTGTCACGCCGGACGTAGTATATGAAGTCCTCTTCGTCGATATCCAGAAAAGCTGAGGTCTCAATATGCAGGAGCCAGTTGTCCGACGAAAGGCGGCGCTTGAACTCGCCTGCGACGACGCGACTGCTGCTGTCAACGGAACCCAAAACGCTGACGACAAATTCGGTGCTCTGCGCATCGTTCAATCCGAGACGCGCGGCAAGGAACAGGTCGTTCTCGAATGCATTGGTTGCCCATTGGCCCCGTCCATCGTAAGCCCATTCGGCAAACAGGACCAGATCAGAGTTCGAGTCCCATATGGAATAGAATGTGTACTCGCTACCCAAGACAAAAGCCGTGTAGTTCTCTTCTTCGAAATTATTGAGGTGTTGAATGAACCTACTGTTCTTCGCGCCGGCGCGGTAGATGGCTTCCAGCTTGAGCAGCAGGGAGCCCTTGGTAAGCTGGGCATCCACACCAAATTGGCGAATCTTCTCGTAATGTGGGGCCAGAGCATCTGGAACCAGAACCAACTCGGAGTCGACAAATCTCGGGAGAAGGGTGGGCTCTCGGTTCGTACCGTCAAACAGGCTGAGACCAATTTCGAGCGGTCCGAAAAAGCCACTGTACCGGCTGGCAAGATCAATATGCCACTTTTTCGCGCCGGATTCGTATGAAATCATATCCTGGTCCACAACAAACTCATACCGCTGGCGACCATGCCGGCCCGGATAGGTGCGCGCACGGTGCCATGTCGTCGCGAACAATTCCAGCGCTCCCCAGTCACCCGACCAAGTGAAATGGGCCATTGGCTGACCCATCTTTATCTTTTCGTTCGGGTGTTCCACACCGTCGGCCTGATTGATGATATCCACCAGGGAACGCAACTCCACGACTCCCCAAAAGACTTGATCGATGCCCAGACGCAATTCCCATTCGTCGTCGCCGACATCGCCGTACATCAGTAGATAGGCCTCGCGGAAATCAGCGTATGTGCGGTCCGGGTCCCCAGCATCGTACCGCAAAAAGGGTGTTAGTGTTATGCTTGTGCCTCCCTCACTCTCAATATAGAACGTTGTCTCCAGCGCAAGGCCACCTGCATACGAGCGCTGGGCGGGATACTCAGCGCTCTGGGGATACAGCCAAGCCTCCGTCGAAAGGCGTCCGGTGATATCAATCCCGTCGGCGAGCCCGGCCGGGTATGCTACGGTCGGGAGCACTGAAACAAGCACCCCAAGCACCGCCGCGAAAATCGCTGGGAGGAGTGAGGCCGGAACGCTCTTGCCGCCCTCACCGGGTGCGGTGAATGAACTTTTGATAATCCGGCGCTGGGTCTTTTCAAACAACATGATGTTAGTGCGTCAGCCACATTTTATTTCAGAGTATAGTAACTTAAATTCTCGCGTTCCGGGTCTTGAACCAGAGTTATATTCAAATCTGGCGTACGGAGGTTTTGAAAAAAAGCGGTGTATCCGGTTGATTTAAATTCACCAAACAAGCAACCGTGAGGATACGCCACTATGGGTAAGAAATATAAAGATTTTGAACTGGAAGGTCAAAAAGAAACGTGATTATAGGGGATTATATACTTGACAAACATAAAATTGCCCGGGATAAGAATCCGGTACGAGCCTTCCTGGTCTCTTGACGACGAACTCGAGCACATTTCCTATTTTGGAGACGAGGCAACGCTTGAGATAGGAGGTCGGGTTTGCGAAAGAACAAAATCCCGGGCGCTCATTACCTTTCTCGGTTCCGGCAGTATTGTGAAGTTCGACTTTTATGTTCCAAAGAATTGGCGAAATAACGATGTTCCAGACCCACACTCCCGTAGAAGCGCTTAAGCAAAGGGTAACTCTCCGTTGGTTCGCCCCCCGGCATGTGCCGCGAATATTCGTGTCCTATATGGTCGGGAACTGGATATCGCAATGGCGCCAGGACGTGGATATCTGGAAAAGAAAAATCTATCGGCAACGCCCGTTGCGGGGCAGGGGCGATGGCCCTTTGGGAAAAATGCGCAAGTGGTACCGGCAATTTTATCCGGACTATCGGGCCAATGCCCTGGCTGAGGGAAACACGAGTGGCGGCTGACTTCCATAACCCAATTTCGAAGGCGGGTTCTGCCGGAGGACACGGCGGAGACGCTGTCTGGGTACCGCAGAGGCGCAGGGGGACTTCCTACCTTTCATCAAGTGTTAAATTTATATATATAGCGGATTCAGTTTTTTTGAGGCGCCTCCTCGTTTTTTCTATTGGGAAGCCTGTTGGCAATCGCTATCAGGCGGCTTCCTTTTGCAGTTCCTTGAAGTCTTTGCGGAACATTTCTCCTTTTTTGAGCAGGGTGCAGGCAACATAGAGAAGACGGTCGCCGACGGTGCGAAGAGACCTGGAATGGCGCAGTCCCCGTGCCCGTAGCGAGGCGTAGCGGGCTTTGCTTACGGGATCGTGCAGAACCGCTACCCCTGCCCAGTGGTAGATCGCTGTCTGAAGTCTGCGAGACGATGTTCGGCGCCGCATGACATACTTGCTCTTGCCCGACTGTTTTGTCACCGGAGCTGTGCCGACAACGCACCGAAGCGCCTTGTAGTCGCGTCGTCGTATCAGATCATAAGCCTCGGAGACCAGCGTGGCGGCAGTGACAAAGCCGATTCCCGGCATGGACAGGAGGATTTCGACATCGCTTGGTTTTCCTGTCCCCGCGTTTTCAGTTTTCTCCCGAGAGATGATTGAATGGAGCATCTCCTTGATACGGGTCTCGATTTCCTTGAGCTGTCTGTTGACGATATCGAGGAACTCAATAATGCTCTTCACACGCCAAACGCAGCTTGAAACTGTTGCCTGCATGAGGTTTATTTCTTTTGAGCGAATAATCCCAAGCACTTGCTGCGCGTCGATACGTCGTATTCTGTGGCGCTTGAGTATCTTCTGCACAGAGGACACTCTGATTCGCCTTGCGGCATCAGGTGTTTGAGCAAGTCTCCATAATTCAATAATCCAGGGGCGGACAGTGTCGTCGCCCACCACTTCTTTGAACTGGGGATAGTAAGTCCACCACTGGTCGCTCAGTCGATTAGTCCAGCGATTGCGTTCAAACACAAGTTCCTCTCTTCTGCGCGAGAGGCTGCGCAGGATCGTGATATCCTCGTACTGGGGTTCCAGAGAGCGGAAGTGACGTCTGTCGGTACGAAGAGCCGAGGCGAGCACCATGGCATCTCTGCGGTCGTCCTTCGCTCCGGCGGCGGAGAATCTGTCGCGGAATCGGTCCAGTTGTTTTGGGTTGATGGAGTGAAGATCAAAGCCGCGAGCCATGAGGCTTTCCACGACGGGACCGCGAGTGACTTCAATTCCTACGGCGACATTCTCCGGGATTGAGCCTGTCGCTTCAATTAACCAGTCACCCATATTCCAAAGGCCTTCGCCGCTGTGCCTGAAGGAGTTTTCCTTGAGAATGGAACCGTTTTGGTCAATGAGGCAGACGTAGTGGGATTGGGATCCCCAGTCGACGCCTGCAAAAAATAATGATTTATCATTGTTCATGATATAGTAATACCTCCTAGTCATTAAATCGGGTTTGCCGTGATGTGTGTGTCTGCTCCGATACGGAGGTGCTCAGAGGCGCAGGGGGGGCAGGTAGCTCTCGATCGAGTGGCCCGTGAATTTCAACTTAACTTGGTTTTAAAATTTCCGCTAAATCAAGCTTGATAAAGGGTATCGGGGGGGCAGGTAGCTCTCGATCGAGTGGCCCGTGAATTCTATTAAACTTGATTCTTAAATTTTAGCTAAATTAAGCTTGGATAAAGGGTATCGGAGGGGGGTCTTTCGAGGAATCCATTGCCGGCCATCAGTGTTTTCTGGGCGAAGCCATTGGATTGAGGCCGGATATGAAGGTGCTGGATGTCGGATGCGGCGTGGGCGGACCCCAACGCGCCCTTGCAAGAAAGTTCGGCGCTTCGATCGTGGGCCTCAACATCAGCGAATATCAGACCGGGAAGTGCTCTGCGTATAACGCCAAGGCTGGCCTGGACCATCTCTGCAGCGTCCTGCACGGCGATTTCCTGAATATACCGGCGGAAGACGAGAGCTTCGACGCGGCTTACCATATCGAGGCCATGCCTCATGCGCCGGATAAAGCCGCCGCCTATGCCGAGATATTCCGTGTATTGCGGCCCGGTGCGGTCTTCGCCGGCTACGACTGGTGCATGACCCCGCTGTACGACGGCGCAAACCCTGAGCACCGGGAACTCAAGGAAGGAATCGAATACGGCAACGCTCTTCCGGAAATCGCTTCATTCACGGAGATAACCGACAGCCTGCGGGCAGCCGGTTTCGAACTTGTCGAGGCGCGTGACCGCGCCCCGGACGCCGACCCTCAGACGCCGTGGTATCAACCGTTGGAAGGCAGTAGCCTGAAGCTGAGGAGTTTGCCGAGAACGGCCCTTGGCCGCAAGATCACCTCGGCGGCCCTACCCCTTCTCCACCGTGTGCAGATCGTCCTGGAGCGCGCGCCGGCCTTGCGTATTCCAGAATACCAGATTTGACTATATCTCGGTTGGAATATACAATTTCCATGTTACGAGCTATGAGTGTCGGCCTTACAATTTCCTGCAATCATTTTCGGCTGATCAGGTTACGCGGGTGCTCTGGAGTCCGAACCGCGTCACAGATTCAGATTGAAGGAGGCGACGGCTAATGAATGATTCTACTGAGCACTTTACAAGCCAGCCACTTGGTTTGCTTGACGAGTTCATGTTGATGCTCCTCAACGAGCAAAGCGGCTACTTTCACCAAATACCCGGCCGGGAAATGAACTGCACTGTCATCGGTGCAGCACTCGCGGAACTCTCCCTCCTTTCGCGTATCGACACAGACATGGAGTCACTTCTCATTCTGGATCCAACAGAAACGGGCAGCCCCAGCTTGGACCCAATTCTGAAGGAAATCGTTGATGAGCCAGTTCAGCACAACGCCCAATACTGGATTGAAAAGCTCATCCACCATGCGGAATTAATCACTGATTTGACTTTAGAGAACCTGGTTAATCTGGGAATTCTGAAACATCACGACGGTGATTTCTGGACACTGGCATCTGCCAAATCATACGCGAGCGACTCCGATAATGAAACTGCAGGTCAGTTCATTAGAACCAGAATCGGCAAAGTCATCTTTTCAGACGACATTCCAGATCCGCAAGATATCATCATCATTTGCCTGATCGAAACATGCGATATCTTTCGTTTTATATTTGAGCTCGACGAAAAGGCGGAAGAACGGATCAAGCTTATCTGCAAGATGGACCTCATCGGTCGTTCAATAGCGGATGCGGTCGAACAGAACATCAATAATCCACTGTTTGAAAGGTCTAGTCTGAGCAAAAAAATCCCGCGCGTTCCATTTTATCGGGTACTGCTCAACCCACATGTTCGTACTGGGAACATTCCAGCACTTTTGGCAGAATTGGCAAAGAAGTATGGCCCAGTCTTTGAGATCGCTCCTCCTTTTTCAAAGCCGAATATCTTTCTTGCCGGACCAGAAACAAACCGCTGGGTAAATCGACACGAACGGAAGTACCTGACATCTAGGACCTACTTCGCCCCATTTGAGAAAGTCTATGGGGCGACAGGCGTATTACCTTCCCTGGATGGCGCGGACCATTTCCAGCTTCGCAGAGCCCTGGCTCCAGCCTATTCACGCGGGAGACTGGAAGGTCAGCTGGATGTGGTCTACCGTAAGGCACGCGAATACATGGCAGATTGGAAAGTGGGCGAAAGCTATCCCGCAAGGAATCTGTGCCGACGAATGATTAACGCTCAGATATCACCTCTATCCGTCAGTGTTGATTCGCAGGATATCTTCGAGGATTTAATGACCTACAAGGAACGGGCACTCAACACCCATATCTTAAACGTCCTGCCAAAATTCATGCTGAAAACACCGGGAATGAAACGCAGGTCCAAGGCAATAGACACGTTGCTGGAGCGGGTACAAGGTGTCCATACATCAGCCCAACGGGCCGGTTGTCCGCGAAACCTGGCGGATGATCTGCTAAGCCTCCACGCGAGCGACCCGGTATTGGTGCCCGAGTCGAATCTGCGTTTCGCTCTATCGGCAGCGTTGATTGCCAGCGTGTACCTGGGTGACGCCTTTAGCTTCGCCCTTTATGCCATGGCATCACGACCTGCGCTTTACGACAAAATTCGAAGTGAAGCCGATTCACTGTTTTCAAATAGTGATCCAGTTGGCGAGGACTTCACTTCTGCCAATATGGACATCACCAGTCGCCTCATCAATGAATCCCTTCGAATGTATCCGATTGTTCCGATGTCTCTGCGTCACGTTGTGAATACGTGCACGGTCGAGGGCTACGAAATACCGCTGGGGTCCACGGTAACCATTGCACAAACCGCCACGCACTATATGGAAGAAATCTTCCCGGATCCCTTTTCATTTGATATCGACCGCTACCTGCCGCCTCGCAATGAGCATCGAAACCCCGGATACGCGCCATTCGGACTGGGCCCGCACACGTGCCTTGGCTCCCGATGGCTGACCCTGCAGATGACTGTCAACCTGATGATCATAGCGCATTACTTTACTCTTCGCGTATATCCCGAAGACTATGAACTTCGGATCAGCCCGCTTCCATCAATGAAACCAAGCAAGAAGCTTAAATTCCATATCGCCGAACAGATACGCGAACTGCCCATCTGATGTGCCATGATCTCTGGATACGTTGACGCAGTGGGGGAGTGGAATTTCAGCTTTCTGGGATAATGCCGGTCAAGGTGATACCGGTAAATCTTTTTTCGTTCAATTCGTTGAATAGCCTCAGCTTTGCCCTACGGAAGATTGTGTGGTTTTGTCAAACGTTTCGAGGCTCCAGGGATGGGCATGTCCTAGTCGATCAGGGCGCATCCGTGCTCATGGGGCTTCCTCCTAATGTCTGTTCGCTCTTGTGTTACACCCGGTTGACCGGGTGCTATAATGGGGAAGTAAGATTAAGAGGCCATGGTACCAGCTATGAACGAAACGGGGAACACCGGGAGAATGAGAAAGGTTGCCATTATCGGTGGTGGAGTATCTGGGTTGGGGGTGGCTTGGGCTCTGCACCGACACCCCGATCTGTTCGAGTTCCGAATTTTTGAAGCCCAGTCTCAGGTTGGTGGCAATGCCATAACAGTTGACATGCCACAAAAGGATGGAACCTCGATCCCGTTTGATATTTCCGTTACCGCGTGCATTCCATCGGTATACCACCATATGCTGCTGTTCATGCAGCAACACGGTATTGATCTGGTAGACACCAAATTCAGCTACAGCGTAAAGTACCGTGGCGGAATCTATGCACACGATTTTGACTCAGACATCAGGAGGCAGTTGCAACCGGAAATTGCCAAGTTCCAGAAACTCCTGAAGCGTCTCAAATGGTTCGGTCAACTTAACCGCTCCAGATCCCTATTGCTCAATGCTCTCAATCCATTTAACTACATCAGCATGGGTATGGTTCTCAACTTGGGCAGGTTCTCCGGAGACTTCAGGTACAAGGTTCTGAAGCCGATGTTCGTCAATTTCCTGATGGCAACAAATGTGTTCGACATGCCCGCGTCCCTGTTTGCCCGGTATCTGGAGTTCTTTGATATAGAAACCGCAACACCAATGCAAACATGGGATATGGGTACGCGGCGTATATACGAGGAAATGTCTGCTGGATTTCGGAACAGGATATACCTTAACAGGCCCGTGAGGAAAGTGTATCGCCGTGCATCCGGTGTGGTCATTGAAGATGAGAACGGAACCACGGAGACATTTGACGATGTGGTTTTTGCGTGCAACGCGAACCAGACATTGATGATTCTGGACAATCCGACCTTCCTGGAGAACTTTATTCTTTCTTCGATTCGTTACGAGAGCGAATTGCACAACCATACGGTTGTCCATTCGGATGCCTCGGTCCTCCCGGACAACGCTGTCAAACCCCTCGAGACCCGGAGCAACCACATTGAACAGTACGGTGTGAGACCCGACAACTATGAAATCACCTACATCATGCACAACCAACAACTCTGGGCAAAGGAACCGGACAAGCCATGCCTGGTGACCTACAACCCAATCAGTCGTATCAACGAAGGGAAAATCGTAAAGAAATGGTGGTTTCAGCATATCGTACACGATGTGTTTCATATAGCCTTTCTGATTAATCTGTTTCGTTTCGTTCAGGGCAGGAAAAGAACCTGGCACTGTGGTGCCCATACTCTGATCAACAGTCAAGAGACATGTTTCGTTTCCGGCCTCGTTACGGCGAGACAAATCGGAGCGGACTATCCGTTTCAGGATTCCGAAGCGAGGAAGTGGTTTAACTTTTACGGACGTATGATGTACGGCTGGCGCTTCAGAAAGGCGTAAAACAGCCCTGGCATCTCGGTTCCGGGAGGTGCGGCAAGTCGTCAGTCGTCGTCGGATGCATTGAGGCTATTGAGGAGCTCGACCGCTTTGGTGTGTAGTATCCGTCCGTAAGCGTCCTTCGCCGGTAACCTGATGGCGTGCTTCAGCAGGTTCTGCGCCTTCTCCCGGTATTGGACATTATCCAGCGCCAGCAAGCCGAGTGCGTATTCCAGGGGCACAGCTTTCGCATGGGGAGCCAGAACAAGAGCCCTTTCGAAGGAGGCAATGGCATCCTTTTTCCGCGCACCGTAAACGATGCGGGCCGTGAACGAACCCATTGCGCCAACCAATTCCGAATGCCACCGCCCCAGGCTGAGATATGCTGATGCCAATTCGGGATTAATTCGAAGCGCGTTTTCTGTGGATTCGCGTATTTTTTCCGCCTGGCCGGCTGCTTTGAACTTGCCGGTAGTCTGCGCGTACCGTCCGATAGCACGCGCCAGTTGCAGATGGGCATCCGCATTATCGGGGTCGGAGAGAACCGCTTTTCTCGCCAGCCTTATGGCGTGCTCAAGCAACTTTTTCTTTTTGCCTTCTTTGGCGATGTAGTGGGCGTAAACTGACAGCGACTTTGCGGACAACGCGAACCCATGTGAAGTCCCGAGGCTTTTACCGATCCGGACCGCCTCGGCGAATCGCCCCTGTGCGTAGGCCGCCCTTGCCTCGTCGATGGTTTGTGCGTGGACAACACCGACCAGGGGCAGGGCGTACATAAAAGCCAGACAGCAAGAAAAAAACAGGCAGACCGCATTAACTGGATGGTGTTTATTCTGACTGTTCATTCAACGGTTCCAGAGTATTTGGTGTTTGCCAGAAAACCGAACGTTCGCACACCAGTTCGGACAGACCATGTAGTGTACCAACCACATGAGTTATACTCAAATCCGGTGTACGGAGATTTTGAAAAAAAGCGGCGTATCCGGTTGATTTAAATTCACCAAACAAACAACAGGAGGATACGCCACTATGGGCAGGAAATATAAAGATTTTGAACTGAAACAGTTCGATGATGGAAATGCCTTTGCGGAAGTTTTTGCCTAATGCGTTTGCCATAAAATAACTGTGTTTTCTGTGGATTTGTTAGTGTTGTACACAGATATTTTGCCAAGTCAAGTATGTAATTCCCTATACATAACTTCGTGTAATCAGGTATATAATTACTAACCTAATACTTATGGTAGGTTCTAAATGGACGACAGCAAAGTCCGAATTCTGGTTGTTGATGATGAAATAGATCTAGAACAGCTCATGCTGCAGAAAATGCGGCGTGAAGTTCGCCACGGTCGTTACGAATTTGAATTTGCACACAACGGTGCGGAAGCCATTGAACGTCTACGCAAAGACAGCGGGTTTGATATTGTACTGTCTGATATCAACATGCCCGTTATGGACGGATTGACGTTGTTGGCACAGATACCGGAAGTAAACCCTGATGTTCGCGCCGTAATGGTCTCCGCATACGGCGATATGAAAAACATACGGACTGCTATGAATCGTGGGGCATTCGACTTCATTACCAAGCCGATAGACTTCACGGACCTGAAGATTACAATCGAACGTACGATTGAAAACCTTGCTCTCTGGCGTAAAGCACTGAGTGCGCGCGACAAACTTGTAGCTCTCCAGAACGAGCTTGATGTGGCACGGAAGATGCAGCAGAACATTCTTCCAAAATTCTTTCCGACTTCTAAAGCATTTGATCTGTACGCAAACATGGTTCCAGCTCGTTCCGTAGGCGGCGACTTTTTCGATGTTTATGAATTTCATGATGGCCGGGTTGGCATTGTAATAGCTGATGTGTCGGACAAAGGAGTGCCTGCGGCAATGTTCATGATGGCCAGTCGTACACTGCTGAAGGCTTGCGCGGTAATTTCCGCTTCTCCGGCCGCTGTGCTGGAACAGGTAAATACGATGTTGTCGGATGACAACGATGCCATGACATTCGTAACCCTGTTATATGGCATTTACGATTCTGAAACGAAAGAATTCGTGTACGCCAACGGTGGACATAATCCGCCACTCATCATCAAACCGGATCTGACAACTGAACTGTTGGAGTTAACGGGCGGAGTTGCTCTGGGCGTAATGCAGGGTCTCGAATATCAGGAAAATACAGTCACCCTTGAGCCGGGTTCCATGATCGTGTTTTACACTGACGGAGTAGTGGAAGCGGAAAGAGCAAATAAGGAATTATTCGAAATGGACAGGTTTTGCGAAATTTTCCAAGGCAGCACTTTCAAGGACGCCAAGGAAGTTACGAATGAGATATTCAAGACGGTCAGAGAGTTTGCTGGTGAAAATTCGCAATCTGACGATATAACCTGTCTTGTTCTGCAAATCACCTAATGGGCAAAGGCGGTAAGATGCGAGTTTCACGTACGTTGATCGTTCCCAATCGGATGGAAGAAATCCGAACGATTGAAGTGGCGCTGGAGGAATTTTGTGAACAGCAAAATCTTCCCTCTGAGGCATTGTTTCAGACGCAGCTCTCCTTAGAGGAGCTCTTCACTAACGTGGTCAGCTATGCGCATAATGATGATCAGGAACATGAAGTCGAAATTATATTTTCGAGAGAAGCTGAAACCATAACTGTTGAGATACTGGATGATGGATGCCCCTTTAATCCGCTACAAGACGCGCCGGAGCTTGATGTCGAAAGTTCGCTTGAAGACCGCGGTATTGGTGGAGCAGGAATAAGGCTGGCGAAGCAACTGATGACGGAGTTACGCTATCAACGCGACAGTACTCGTAATCATCTGACTATGATCAAGAAAATCTAGCAAAAATGCGGGTGTTGAGCAAACTATCTCTCAAAAAAGTGTTTGCCGCTTCAGTAGTTGCAATACTGGTAAGCGCAGCATCAGGTGAAGCCAAAGAAGAAGTATACGCCGTGCCGGGCGTGTACAGTGATCGTATTGTATTTGGGCAGTCCGCTGCCTTGAGTGGTCCGGCTAGCGAGCTTGGTAAAGGCATGCAAGCTGGCATTCTTTCTGCGTTTAAAGAGGTTAATGACCGGGGTGGCGTTAACGGACGTCGTCTGGAACTGCTATCATTGGATGACGCATACGAACCGGAAGCGGCAATTGTAAATACGCAGCGACTGATTGGTGAGGGAATTTTCGCACTCATCGGTGCAGTTGGTACCCCTACCTCCCAATCTGCGGTGCCTGTCGCGGAGGCACACGATGTACCTTACATAGCGCCTATGACCGGTGCAGAATACCTGCGTGACAGTGCACGCCGGACAGTCATCAATCTTCGGGCTTCGTATTATCAAGAAACCGAGGAGATGGTAGAACGATTGACGATTGATCTCGGAATCAATCGCATCGCCATTCTCTATCAGGATGATTCATTCGGTCGTGCTGGGTTGCAAGGGATCCTTCTTGCTCTTGAGCGTCGCGAACTTTCTGCTACCGGAACGGGGATATTCCCCCGCAATACTGTCGCGGTAAAGACGGCGCTTCTTGATTTGCGTGCCACTAAACCGGAAGCTGTGATTATTATTGGTCCCTACAAGCCAACTGCGACATTCATTAAGTGGGCACGCCACCTCGGTATGAATTCCATTTTTATGACGCTTTCTTTCGTAGGCAGTAATGCCTTGGCAAACGAACTAGGTGATCAAGGGTCCGGAGTTCTAGTTACGCAGGTGGTTCCCTTTCCACCCGGGAATACGGTGCCTGCTTCTGCTTCCTATCGTGCTGCATTGAAGTCGTACGATCCGGCGGCGAAACCCGGATTTATATCGTTTGAAGGATATTTAGCAGGGCGTTTGGCTATCTATGTCGTAGATCATTGTGGCAAGCAGGTTGACCGCAGCTGTATTGATACGGTGCTGCGGACTGGCAACAACATTAATTTGGATGGCTTCACCTTGCGATATAGCAAGAATGATAATCAAGGTTCAGACAGCGTGTTCTTGACGATTATTGGTCCTGATGGTCAATATACCCCACTCAGGTCTTTAACCTCGCGATGATACTGACCGACGTTTTGCGTATGCAGAAAACGTTGAGATAAGCAAAATGCTTTCAAAACTCAAAATGCTTTCAAAACTCTGGAATCGAATTTCTACGCAACTCTATATAGGTTTCGGAGGTGGCGTCGTACTCATCATCATTATCAGTTTGCTTGCTCTTTTCTTTCTTAACTACATTGGTAAAATCCAGCAAAGCGTTAATGAAAAGAATATACCCGAGATGACATCGGCGTTTGCAATTGCCCAGCAGACAGCCATGCTTGTCGCCGCTGCTCCTCGACTCACTGTGAGTACGCCTGAGCAGTTCGAGACCGTAGCTGCGACGATCGACCAGCAGACGGATACATTTAAAACACAACTCTCAGCCATGATGGAAAATCAAGGAGAAGGCGAACAAGCGCGGCAGATTCAATCTGACGGGGTCGCCATAATCGAGAACATTGAGCGAATCAAATTGCTTGTCAGGGAAGGTTTTGACCTTCGTCAGAGCAGTCTCAATCTTAGAGACGAGCTTCAGGGGATCCAGGGTGAAATAACGCCTATTATAATTAACGAAATCGACAATCAGATGTTCTATATGATGACCGGCTATCGGTCTCTCGATGAAGTACAATCACCTCGCTCGGTTCATTTTTCCAAACCGGAATTCCTGATCTATCGTCGCTTGTTTGAACTCCGCGAAGCGGCTGCAGTTTCTGCGCAGTTGCTTGCAACCGCACTTATAGTGACCGATGCGGCTCTACTGGAACCATTGCGAGAACGGTTTGAAGCCACAGCCGGTAGTATCAGCCGATCGCTTGATGCGCTTAAGAAACACGAACAGGACGGAGACTACCCTCACGATCGACTGTCTCGGATTTTTGAAAACCTGATCTCATTCGGCAGAAGGGAAGACAACGGATTCGACCTGCGCAGCCGGGAACTTGCAGTTGATGGCAAATTATCCGCTCTGCTCCGCGAGAATCAGATTTTAGGGATTGACATCGTAGCGCGAGTAGAAAGTGTTGTAAATGATTCAAGCTTGACTGCAGGAGAGATGGCGAGCAAAGCAGCTGCAGCAACTGCTACCAGCGCGAAGCTACTACTGGTTGTCAATATTGTTAGTATAAGTGGTGCAATCTTGTTCGGGTGGCTACTTGTACAACGTCGCCTGATTCGGCGTTTGGAGCGGATATCGAATCAAATGCGACAAATGGCTGATGGCAACCTGGAACTAGCCGTCGACATCAAAGGTAATGATGAAATCGCGCAATTAGCCAAGGCGCTTGAGGTGTTCCGAAATAACGCACTGGAAGTACAGCGCCTTAATCTTGTAGAAACGCTTGCTAACCAACTGCAAGAAAAGAATGAGGAACTAGCACATATTAATGAAGAATTGGAACGAATGCAGGACCAGATCGTGATGCGAGAGAAACTTGCTGCGCTTGGTCAATTGACAGCGGGGGTCGCGCACGAAATTAAAAATCCAATGAACTTTATCATGAACTTTTCAGAGGTTTCACGAGAGTTGTTGGAAGAACTGGTGGAGGAGGTAGCCAAAAACAAGGCTAGTGGGGACACGAAAGAGGAATACGATCCGGAGTTAGTCGAGGAACTGGCTGAGGATTTGACAGGGAATTTGAAGCGCATTCACGAGCACGGAATGCGTGCAAACCGAATTGTAACAGACATGCTCAAGATGGGTCGTGGTGGTGGGGAATGGCAACCAACTGACCTCAACGTATTGCTTAACGAGCATGCGTTGCTTGCGTTCCATAGTGCTCGCGCCACCGACACTGAATTCCAGCTAGAAATTCAGGAAGACTATGGGCCGGATATAGGCGAGATCACGGTACAACCGCAAGACCTTGGCCGGGTTTTCCTAAATCTGGTAACTAACGCCGGCTATGCGACGAACGAAAAACGAAAAATGCTGGCAGCCGACGATGTGTCGAAGAAGGATTATCAACCGACGCTTAAGTTGAGTACGCGGCTCATTGATGACCGTATTGAGGTACATGTTCGTGACAATGGAACCGGTATTCCCGAATCTGCATTGGAGCGTATCTTCAATCCGTTCTATACAACGAAGCCCACGGATCAGGGGACTGGTCTGGGATTGTCTCTGTCCAATGACATCATACGACAGCACGGTGGTGAGTTTCGCGTAGACACGAAGGAAGGCGAATATACAGATATGATTGTTGTCCTGCCGCTCGACCCTGCAGCTCATCAAGTAATTGATACTTTAGAAGAAGCGGCAGAAGGCGAGGATTCAGCAACTGCTTCTTCCTAACGCGTTTTAACCCGTTATTGTAGCTATAGCATCAGAACGAGATTTGAGCACATCAATGATTTTGTCAAAACCTGCGATCTCGAAGATTTCTTTTATGGGACCGGGCAAGGAACACAGCATAAATCTCGTATTTCTACCTTTTAATGCTTTTGCAATAAGCAGAATTGAACGCAATCCCGCACTACTGATGTAGGACAGCTTTTCAAGATCCAGAACTACGGGATTGTCAGAGCCGCCAATTTCCTTGTCCACGCTTTTGTAGAATTCCTGCGCGTTCAGACCATCAATTCGACCAGCTACACTTATTACCAAGGCCCCTTCGATCTGGTTGGCCTGCAACTCAACTTGATTGTTTTGAATGACCATTCTCCAGTGGCAGTAATCTATCTGACTATAGCGCGACAATCAAGATGGGGCTTTCATGTCGCAACAAACAAAGACAATACCGGGATATTTCAGGGGACGCAACCCCAGAAATCCGAGGTTGCGCAGGTACTGGTACTTCCTACACTTTATCAAGCAAAAAATTTACGAATTATGTGTTCTAGGCTTGAGCCTCGCAATTGTAAGTTCTGGGCTTAGCTTTTGATTTAACCTCTTGTATAATAATACTATACTAGGAGGTTAGACATGGATTTAATCAAGATTTTCAAGCGGTTCCCAGACCAAAAAGCCTGCATAGAGCACCTTGAAAACATCCGCTTCGGCGATACGCCATATTGCCCGCATTGTGGAAGCACTCATGAGGGAGGGGCATGCGATCATGATTGAATGGCTTGGTATCGGCCACCTTTTCGAGCTTTCCCGGACGGAAGTGATTGCGGGTTTTTTCACCCCGCTGGTGATCTTCGCCGTGTTTTTCCTGGTGCAGCTCGTGCTGCCTGGAAAGCGGGTTCCCGGCTACGTCACCAATCCGGAGACCGGTGAACCCCGCAACTATCGGCTAAACGGCATTCTGGTGTTTGCAATCGCGCTGATCGTGTGGGCTCTCGAGCTCACCGGGATGCCGCGTGATTGGTTCTATCGGTCTTCGATCTATGCTGTGGCCGGTGGAACTGTCTTCACCACCATCTTTGCAATCATAGCGGTCTTCAGCCAGCCGCAAGGCAAGATAAAGAACCCGCTCCTCGCGCTGTGGGATGGGCGGGTCCAGGAGCTGTCGTTCTTCAACGACCGCTTCGATGTAAAGATGTATTTCTATGTCGTAGGTGGGACGATGTTGGCGCTGAACGCCTTGTCCGGGGCCGCGTACCACTACGAACTCTTTGGCGAGAACTCCAATCCAGGCGTTTTCCTGTATGCGGCGTTCTTCACATTCTACATACTGGACTACTTTGTTTTTGAGCGCGTCCAGCTCTATACCTACGATCTGATCCATGAGCGTCTCGGCTTCAAGTTGTTCTGGGGCGGCCTCGTGGTCTACGGGTGGTTGTTCATCCTCCCGTTGTGGGGCATGGCCGCTTACCCGGCTCCCGGATTCTCGTCGGCATGGACGAATGTCTGGCTCATAGGAACGACTGCGCTATTCCTGTTCGGGTGGGGCATCTCGCGCGGTGCCAACTTGCAGAAATACACATTCAAGCGATGGCCCGACCGCAAGTTTCTCGGGCTCATCGAGCCTGAGTACATCGAGGCCGGTGACCGCAAGATCCTGTGCAGTGGCCTATGGGGCGTCGCTCGCCACTTCAACTATCTGGGCGAAGGCTTCCTTGCTCTTTCCATTGCCCTGGTATTCGGCTACTTCACCAATCCCTGGGCTTGGACCTACTTCGTCTTCATCGTAACGTTGTTTACCTTCCGTCAACTTTTTGACGACAGGTTCTGTGCCGAGAAATACGGCGCCGATAAGTGGGCAGAGTATCAGGCACGGGTGAAGTATCGGATTATTCCTGGCGTTTATTGAGGTCGGAAAAATCCCTGCCCAGTGGTAAATCCTTGTTTGTCTCGCTATAATTATCTTGTGTTCAGTAAATATCGCACTGGCAAGGTGTGTATAGGGCCGGACGTGGCAAGGTGAAGAGAAAATGCCAGATCTGAAACCTACACATATTGCATAATTCGGGATGATCGTATGAACCTGGAATCCTGCATCTCGATGATCGTCGCCCGCCGCTGGCTGACCATTTTGCTCTCTTTGCTTGTTATGATGGCCCTTGCTGCGGGGGTCACACGCTTGACTGTGGTGGATGTAGACGTTCGTAATCACTTTGGTAAATCCGACCCACATATTGTTGCGCTGGAACAGTTTGAAGACACATATGCACTGTCCGATGTTGCATTGGTTGCCGTGGCGCCACATGATGGCACCATTTTTACACAGGAAACGCTTGTTGCCATTGAAGAGTTGACTGAGCAGCTTTGGCGCACCCCGTACGCCACCCGTGTCGACTCTATTTCAAACTATACGCATACCGAGGGGTTCGAAGACGAGTTGGTTGTTGAGCCGCTTATCGACGAAGCCAGTTCCCTGAACGATACTGATATAGAACGAATCATGGATATCGCGCTCGGTACTCAGGAAATTGCCGGGCGATTCATTTCCCATAACGGACGAGTTGCCGGTTTGGTTGTCAGTGTTACGCTTCCTGACAATCGGGAATCGGGTAAGCAAGAGGTTACCGACTACCTGTATGAAATTGTTGCCGACGCTCGGGTGAAACATACATCCATCGACTACCACCTTACAGGTGAAATCATCCTCAATCGTGCCATGAGTGACGCGATTAACGATGAAATGGCCATCCTTGGGCCCATTGCTCTTGGAACCATGCTGCTCGTCGCCTTGGTTCTGATACGTTCGATATGGGGGACACTTGCGATTGTGCTGATGCTTGTTGCCGTCATCCCATCTGCGCTGGGCTTTGCCGGATGGGCTGGCTTAAGACTGTTTGGTGAAAGCGGTGCCGCACTGTTCGTACTGATGGCTGTGACCGTCGCTCATTCTGTGCACATTATTGAGGGAATGGCTGGGGGTTTACGTCAGGGTATGGCGAGAACAGAGGCAGCGATCCATACTCTGCGAGTGAACGTGTGGCCTGTTTTCCTTACCTCGCTCACAACTGCAATCGGATTTCTAAGCCTGAATTTCGCAGATATGCCGCCGTTTCGGGTCATGGGCAACATCGTGGCGTTCGGCTCTATGTGCGCTTTCGCCTTTTCGGTGACTCTATTGCCCGCATTCCTGTCAATATTACCTATTCGTGCCGGGACGATGCGCGAAAATAAACAGGATTTTTTCGATCGTCTCGGTCGTTTTGTCATCTCCTATCGTATGACCCTTCTGTGCTCCTTTGGCCTTCTGACTGTCCTGCTGATTGTCGGTATCTCTAGGGTCGAACTTAGGGAGAACTGGCTTGAGCTTCTTGATGAGAGTTACGAGTTTCGGCAATCCTCGGATTTCCTGAGAGAGAATTTCTCTGGCGTGGAAACCTATGAGTACTCTCTCGACTCCGGCCGTAAAGGCGGCATCACGGATATAGAATACCTGAAGCAGGTCGATGCGTTTGCGGAGTGGTACCGGGCGCAACCGGAATTTGCCCATATTTTCTCAATTGCCGACATCATGAAGCGTCTGAACAAGAACCTGCATGGTGATGACCCGGATTACTATGCGCTTCCCAACGATCCTGAACTTGCTGCACAGTATCTTTTGCTTTACGAATTCTCTCTTCCGGTAGGCCGCGATCTAAACAATTTAATCGACTATGATCGGAAAGCAACACGCGTAACGGTCTCACTGAAAAGTATGTCCAGTTTGGAAAAGATCAATCTCGACAATCGTGCAGGTGTATGGTTGCAGCAAAATGCCCCTAGCCTGGAAACCGCCGCTACAGGAGTTTCGGTTGTGGGGGCTCATTCGATTCAGAGGAACATTGAAGGTATGTTGTTGGGCACTGTTGTGGCGATGGCCATCGTCTCCCTGCTGCTGTTCGCCGTATTCAGAAGTATCCGCCTGGGGCTGATCAGTTTGATCCCCAATTTCATTCCGGCTGCTATGGCCATGGGACTGTGGGGGTATTTGGTGGGAGAGGTCGGAGTTGCAGCGTCGGTCGTCACCGCTATAGCATTCGGCCTCATTGTGGACGACACGACCCATTTCATGACAAAATATGCAGAAAACAGAAAAACAGGAAGATTGCCGTCGGAGTCCGTTCAAATGGCCTTTCGCTCGGTGGGCAGGGCATTATTTACAACTACCATAGTGTTTGGGCTGGGCTTCATGGTATTTGGAGCATCTGGGATGTCGACAAACCAAGCGCTTGGTCTGTTGGTGGGAATAACGGTAATTCTTGCTCTACTGGCAGATTTTTTCTTTCTTCCACCACTTCTGATGCTGCTTGACGAGACCAAAGAAACCAGCGAGGAGATTAGGGAGCGATTGAGAGGCTCAATCGAATAGATCGCGAAGATTCCACTGCATGGACAAGTATTTTGTGTTTGCCGACGATCCCTAGGAACAGCCGCGCACCCCAAGGATATAGGCTTTGGGAAACGACAATACCTCCCGACACAAGGTCAGTAACCTAGCAGATGCCACTCAAGCGGTATGGAAAGGCTGGATGTTATGTCGATTTCGGCATAAACATCCGTACATCCCTCTACGGGTTATAATACTGACCATCTGGATAGAACTGCTTGCAATAGCGCCGATACTTCCCAACATCGCCGTCAGCACTGCAAAGCTTCGGACGTGACCGATGTTTTTGATTGCTCCAGATTACGACATCCTGCATAACACAATGTTTCTGGGAGGCAATGAGAATCTTGTTCATCATGCGGGTCCTGAGTACTAGGGGAAGGAGCCGCAGCCCGTGGCCCAGTCCCTTCGGATTACGAAGTTGTCGCACTTGGCTCACCAACGTCATTTCAATAAATTTGCCATCAATCGGTGTTGCAAGTACCCACAGGCGGGTGTCCATATTGATCGAATGTTCGTGAACCTCGACAATTGAATAGCCGAGCCCATGTATATTAGCGACCGCAGAAACGTCGTACTCGATAAGCTTGATACCAGCAACTGTAAGGCTACGTTTGAAGTTGAAGGAGTTCCTGAGTAAGGTGCCGTCAATTGATACCGAACCGACAATGTTCACACTGTCGTAGTGGTGCACATAGTTAAGGTGTGCAACATCCACAGAGTTCTCGGTAGTTTCCTGGGGGTGCCCTAGGAAGCGGATGTTCTGAAATTCCATCCCACTCCAGTCGGTATCCGTCGGGGAAAGTTCGGGCAGGTGCCATTGAGGTTCTCGACCGCCGCTGCCCCACCACGCAAAAATGAGACCCTCAATTTCCCGTGTCTCGAACACCTTCAGCTTGGCGGTCCTTGGCGCAGGAGCGAAGGGTGTCGCCACGCATTGACCGCTTACATCAAACTCGAAACCGTGAAAAGGACATACGAGGCAACCGTTGCGCACCCGTCCCCCTGACTCAGGACCAAGGTCGGCTCCGAGATGCGGACAGATTGCCTCAGCAACACAAACGTTCCCTTCCCCGTTGCACCAGACAACAATCTGTTCTCCAAACCAGGTTCTCTTCAAGAGTCCCTTTTTTTCAATCGTCTTGCGGCTGGCGACAAAATACCAGCCTTCCGGAAATGGGTAAAGCAAGGCCTCATCCTTGCGCACGTTTGGGTTTGGATTCATTGCTGTTATCTCCGCTTATCCAGCGTTAAGTACCAGAAATGCATTTGGATTAACCTTGGAAATTATATACATAATATAGAAAGAGTGTAAACATTATATCCGTATCTTATGAGAATGAGAGGAAAGTTCGCCGTCTCGGACATAGGGAAACTAGGAAAGCAGTTTCCGGATTCTCTTTATCCTCTCTTCTTCCGTTTCCTCTTCTTCCGGGCTTTGAGGAATCCCGTTTCCTTTTACCACGGCGGGTCTCTCGCCGACTTGGGCATGCCATCTGGTAAGATTTGGAAAAGCCCCAAGATCTATTTCCGCCCAACTGTAAGCGTTTATCCAGGGCCACGTGGCTATGTCGGCAATTGAATATTCTTCTGCAAGATACTCCACCTCAGAGAGTCTTTCGTCGAGTACGGAGTAAAGCCTTTTCGTTTCCTCGGTGTATCTCTTTATGGCGTACGATATTTTTTCCGGAGCGTATTTTAAAAAGACATTGAGCTGTCCCTGCATGGGTCCTACCCCCGACATCTGGAACATAAGCCACTGGATGCAAGTCGTTCTTCGCCTGTCCCCATCCGGCGGAAGAAAGCCCCCGAACTTGTCGGCAAGATATATGAGTATGGCTCCTGACTCAAAAACTACCGTGCCGTCATTGTTGTCAACTATCGCGGGGATTTTTCCGTTCGGATTTATCTTGAGAAACCACGGCTCCTTGTGTTCAAGCCCAGAGAGGTTAAGCGCGTGAACCTTGTAGGATGCTCCAAGCTCCTCAAGCATTATCGAAACCTTTTTGCCGTTCGGCGTGGCCGCCGTGTAAAGATCGATCATTTTTCACCTCCTAGGGGGAGTCGGGAACCAGACAGCAACAGTGCAGGCCTCACCCGATCTTAGCATCACTCGCTTTCTCAAGGAGTTTTGCGTATTCAATAATCTCCGGGAAAAACTGGTTGAAGTGCTCGTTCATCTCGTCGTAATGCGCAACAAGCTCCCGCTCGGATCCGGCAAGGGGATTTTTTCTCCTTACCCTTCTCGATATCCCCTCAAACACGATACTGAGCCCGGAGATGCTCCGGTATTTCTCTATCCAGCCATCCTCGATAATGGTGCCGATCCTGGCCGCTACGGGTTCGGGAAAAATATTCGCCGCTCCGAGAATAATACCATATGCCCTGTCAAGGAAATCTCTGAGAGTCTCATCCGAGTACCTGTTCCAGTTCGCGGCAAGCAGGTGATCATAGAAAATGTCGATAATAACCCTGCCCCAGCGCCTGCGCTCGGGACTTATGAGCCGTGCGCATTCCCTCGTCCTTTCATGAGAATCCGTCCAGGCATCAATCCTGCGGTGCATTACTATCCCATGTCTTATGCCCGGGGTATAGCTGTCCTCGGTCAGTCTTCCCTTTACGAAATCTCCCAGGAAATTTCCTATCACGCATTCCGGGTCATCTCCTGCAAGGCGAATATGAGCAAGGTAGTTCATCTGTGGGTGTTATCCAGAACTCAGCCGCTCAAGCAGCGTGTTTATTCTTCCGACCATGCTCCCGGGATTCTCCATGTACCCGGCGGCTAAAAGGGCGTTATCAAAGAGCTGCTCAACTATAATTCCGGCAAATTCCGCATCTTTTTCTCTCATGGAAACGAGGTTCTTTATAAGCGCGTGGTTGCCGTTTATTTCAAGGCGGACGACCGAACGCATATCGGCATCCGCATTAAGGTTCTTCATTATCCTTTTCATTCCCTGCGTCATAGTGGAATCGGAGTTAAACGCCGCGGCGGGACTCTCAACGAGCCTTCGGCTAACGCGCACGTCCCCTACCCTGTCGCCAAGCACTTCCTTCATCCAGCCGCAAAGCGATTTCTCCTCTTCTGACGGACCCTCAGAAGAACTCCCCGTGTCCTTATCCGCAATGCTTATATCAACGCTGTCCCCCGAGACGATCTTTTTTTCCTTATGCTCGCCAAGAGTCGACATCACGAATTCGTCAATCGGTTCGTAGACGAAAAGAACCTCGATATCCTCGGAGCGGAAAAATTCCATGTGAGGCCCGCTCTCAAGCGCGTCTTTTCCGGAACCGAACAGGTAATAGATTTCCTCCTGGCCTTCGCGCATTCTCGAGAGGTAGTCATCAAGAGAGACTAACTCTCCTTCGTCCCTGCCCGAAGATTCGAATCGCAGGAGCTCTCGGAGCTGCTCTTTGTGCTCAAGATCCGAGGCCGCACCCTCTTTTATGAAAAAACCGAACTTGCGGTAGAAATCAGCATAACTTTTCGGGTCGTCAGCGGCGCTTTGCTCGAGGAATTTTATGAACCTTTTCGTAATGGCCGAGTTAAGCTTCCTCAAAAGAGAACTGTCCTGCATGGTCTCTCTTGAGATGTTAAGCGGAATGTCGGCGCTGTCCACCACCCCCTTTAGAAATCTCGCCCACTCGGGAAGAAGCTTCTTGGGAGAGGCGTCAATTAGCACTCTTCTTGAGTAAAGACTAACCCCGGGTTCCATTCTTCCGAATCCCAGACGCTCCATGTTGTCCTCGGGTGCGAACAGAAGCACGTTCATGTCAATGGGGGCTTCTGATGAGAAATGAAGCCTGTATCTGGGTTCGTCGAAGGAGTTTGTCTGGAACCTGTAAAAACCGCCGTATTCCTGGTCGGTAATCTCGTTTTTATTGCGAAGCCAGACGGCTTCCGTGGTGTTTATCTGCTCGCCGTTTAGCTTAAGGGGGAAGGGAACAAACGCGGAGTACTTCTTGAGAATTCCCCTTATCACGTCAGGGTCTGAGTACTCTTTTGCGTCTTCCCTTAAAGATACGACGACCTTGGTGCCCCTTCTGTGACCTTTTCCCTTTGATATCTCAAACACTCCGTCGCCGCTGCTACGCCAGATGAGATGCTCTGAATTCTTCCTGTAACCCCGCGTTATCACTTCAATGGAATCGGCAACCATAAAAGAGCTGTAAAACCCGACGCCGAACTGGCCGATCAGGCCTCCGCCTTCAGTCCCGCTTTTCTCCATGGCCTCAAGAAAACTCCTTGAGCCCGAGCGGGCTATCGTTCCCAGGTTCTCAACCAGTTCTTTTCTGCTCATTCCGATCCCGTAATCGGTAAAGGTAATCGTATTGTCTTCGCTTGAGGTGGATATCTCGATTTCAAGCAGGAGCGTATCGTCGTATATTTCTTTTTCGGTGAGCTGTATGTACCTGAGTTTTTCAAGCGCGTCTGAGGCGTTTGAAACAAGCTCCCTGATGAATATCTCCTTGTCGGTATAAAGGGAGTTGATCACGATGTCCATCAGCCTTCGCACTTCGGCCTGAAACTCGTGTTTCTCTGTTTTCTCCTTGGTCATCTGAAACCTCCTTTTCCGTGATAAATTTCACCCGGAAAAACCGTTTTTTGCGTCTACATGGTAAAAAATAAGACCTGATCGCTCTGTTTACAAGTACGGCAAATACAAGAACCGTCTTCTTAACTCTCCAAGATAGTAGCAGCAAGTTTCGCGCAGAAAATTAGATGAAAAATACATTTTGGGGTCAGGTCTTGATTGTCCGCAGTTCAAAAAAGTGTGGGAGCCTATTTGCGTCCTATCGCCTCTCCCCAGGCAAAAGCGGCTAACGCGACAGGATTCTCCCTCCACTGGTCGAGCAAGGCACGCCAGTTGCTGAACTGTTCTTCGGTTGCCAGTCCATATTTTATGGCTGCTTCAACGGTATCTGGGGCAAAGAACCATCCGCTTATAAGACCATGAAGAAAGTCAAGGTCCTCGACCGCAATGAAAGGTTCGAAAGAAACTCCCACGCTGACATCCGAAAATCCCGCTTCGAGAAACACACGCTTAAGTTCCTTGCCCATCTGGGGATGGCCCCCATTGGCTGCGATAAGTTTCGCAAACACTTCCCATCCATCTCTTATTTCAGGCTCTACAAACGACGAGTCAACGAACATCTCCCGGCTCGAGATGATGCCCCCGGGCTTCAGCACCCTGCGCACCTCGGCCAAAACAGCTTGGGTGTCCGGAGCATGCGTGAGCACAGCGTGGCAGTGTGCGACATCGAAAGAGTCATCTTCAAAGGGCAAATCGGTCACATCGGCAGTCTGAAACGCTGCGTTTCGGTGCCCGCCAGCCCGAGCGGCCGCCAGGGCAATGCTTATCTGCGATTCCTCCATATCGACGCCGTGCAGATCTCCCGGTTCCACTGCTTTTGCGAGTCCCATCGAAATCGTTCCGGGACCGCACCCGAAATCCAGAACACGCAGACCCGGCCTGAGGTATGGAAGCAGGTGCGCGGCATTTGTCTCGGCGTTGCGGCGCCTGAGCAGTTTCTGAAAATCGTCGCTGTATCCCATGGTGTAGCTAGGTTTGGAAGCATGTGGGGTGTTGCTGCTGTTCATCAGTTGTTCCTTTGTATGCTGAAGGCTCATTATAGCCACTCAAGGAAGTGTTTTAAAGCGCCCCCGAACCGGAATCCGGCAGAACTTCGAAAATTCCGGCTGCGGACTGAAACCGAACCGATCAGAAAACCCTTTTCAAACATCCGCGGGCAAAACCCTTATATTCGCTTTTGTTGACTATTGTCCTTAGCCTTTTATTATTCTCCGTAGTCTTGGCACTGGGTGGGACCGCTTTTCCGCCCATGCTTATAAAACCAAGATCATAAAAGCTATGAGTACCGGAAGGAAATCTAAAACAAGAACACCGGACAAAGACATCCCGTCTCTTGATCTGTCCGCAAGACCGAGAAGAAACCGGAAATCCTCTTCCATAAGAAACCTCGTGCGGGAAACCTGCCTTCTGCCCGGAGATCTCATCTACCCGCTTTTTATCCACGATAAAGACGGCGATGAGGAAATAGAATCAATGCCCGGGTGCAAAAGGTGGAGCGTTTCTGGTCTCGTGGAGGAAGTGAGAGAGGCCCACGGTCTGGGTATAGGGGCTGTGATGATCTTCCCGGCAATAGAAGACGGACTTAAATCCCCTTTTGCCGAGGAGTGCTACAATCCCAGGGGTTTGGTGCCAAGAGCAGTAGCGGCCATTAAAAAACAGGTTCCCGAAGTCGCCGTAATAACGGATATCGCGCTTGACCCCTACTCAAGCGACGGACACGACGGGGTGGTATCCCCCTCCGGAGAAATACTTAACGACGTAACGGTAGAGGTGCTCTGCAAGCAGGCTCTATGCCACGCCGCCGCGGGAGCAGACATAGTAGCCCCAAGCGACATGATGGACGGTAGGATCGGAGCGATCAGAGAGATTCTTGACGAGGACGGTTATACGAACGTTTCTATAATGTCGTACACGGCCAAGTACGCATCCTCTTTTTATGGACCGTTTCGCGGAGCGCTTGATTCGGCGCCCAGGGGCGGGGACAAGATGACTTACCAGATGGATCCCGCGAACTCAACAGAAGCCTTGAGGGAACTTATTCTGGATGAAGAAGAAGGTGCGGACATTGTAATGGTAAAACCCGCGGGGTACTACCTTGATCTCGTATCCCTGTTTCGGGAAAACACCGATCTTCCCCTGGCGGCTTATCAGGTAAGCGGAGAGTACCTTATGATAAAGGCGGCCGCGGGATCAGGGTGGCTTGACGAGGAAAAAATCATCCTTGAGAGCCTGCTCAGCGTAAAAAGAGCCGGGGCCGACATCGTAATCACTTATTTTGCGAAAAAAGCCGCTGAAATTCTGAGCCGGACTTAGCAATCAGGAAAAACCGATGCCGCGGCGCGCTTTACAAAATTTTATAGTCGTATAAAATTCCGTTTCTGATAAAAAATACTGGATAGATAAAATGAAAAAAGAAATTCACCCAGATTATAACTACGTGGTCTTTAAGGATTCATTCACCGGGCATATGTTCCTTACGCGCTCGACCAGAACATCCGAGGAAACTACGAAATGGGAAGACGGAAACGAGTACCCGCTTATAAGCGTGGAGATCTCAAGCGACTCTCACCCTTTCTATACCGGGAAGGAAAAACACTTTAAAAAAGAAGGCAGGGTCGAAAAATTCCGTCGCAAGTACCAGAAAAACTCCGCCAAGAAAGAAACCGAGGAAGAGGCTTCACAGTAAAAGAGGCTTTTAAAACTTTCTGTTTTCCCCTTAACCGCCTGGCGGAAATTCCGGATCCACCTTGCCCTTACGCTAATGCAACGATGAACAGGCGGCGGAAGGGATACAGCATACGGTTATCCGAACGTTTGGGATAGGCATCTCGCAGTCGCTGCTTGTATGCCTTTAAAAACCAGTTCCGATCGGCATCACACAGACTATTTAAAATCGGGCGAAGACCGCTTCCCCTAACCCATTCAAAAACAGGGTCATCGCCTTCCAGTACATGGAGATATTGCGTTTCCCAGATATCGAGGTATCGCGTACAAGGGGCCAGAACATCATGGTAAACCTCCGTATTCTCAACCCAGTTGCTTGACAGGGAGACCCGCAACGCGGCGTCGCCGATGGGTGTCCCATCGGAACCGCCCTGTGCCAAGGTGTCTCTCATCAGACGGTGAGACGGAAGATCCCAGCTAAGCGGCATCTGGACTGCAAGGCAACCTCCCGGGTTAAGGTAGCCCATCAGGCGCGGAAACAGGTCAAAATGGCCGTTGACCCAGTGCAGAGTCGCATTGGAATAAATCAGGTCAGGGGTTTCCCGGGGAATCCAACTGCGGATATCGGCATTCACCCAGTGCACAGTCGACGGCTCCCCGGCCGCCTCAGCCAGCATCTGCGGCGAATGATCAAGCCCGTAAACTTCGGACGAGAACCAGCGCTCGGCCAGAAGACGCGTCAGGTGGCCTGAACCGCAGCCTAGATCATAGATCACACCAGGTGCGCCAAGAGGTATACGGTCAAGTAATTCAAGAGCCGGCCGCAAGCGGTGCTCGGCGAACTTCAGGTACTGATCAGGGACCCAGTGCGTTCCGGCAACCTCGCCCTGATGCGCTCTTTCCGACATGCGATTCCCCTGCTATTTCACCCCGCTCGGATATGTCCGGTTTGTGCGTTGCGCGGTCCGTGATGCCGCCTGCTGAATTTCAGGAGCCGTGATCAGTTGCCGCTCAGGTAACTTACCACATCATCTTGAATAGACTCGTCCACAAGCTCTTTCCACTCCTCATTGCCGCTTGCTATCGACTCGCGTATTTTGGTCGCTGATATGAACCCTATGTTCTCAGGCGGAAAAAACTCGTTCATCTCGTAACCGACTCCCCTGCCCCAGTTTACCGACTCAATATCCGGAATTACCACCACGACCACGTCATCACCCTTGCTCTCGTGATACTTTCTTATCATTCCGACCGTTTGCTCAGTTGTAAAAGGGTTTCTCGGGTCGGGAGGAATATCCCTTACCATTATCAGGCACGGAACTCCATTGTCGAGTTTCTGCCTGACAAGGCTTATGTGTCCGGCGTGGTAGGGCTGATACCTGCCGATAAATATGGCTCTTCTGGAAGGAGAAGGCTTTATGTCCGGATGACCGTGATTTTTATATTCCCAGCTGTTCATTTTCACCTCGTCGAGTGGATTGAAAAAAGATTTTTCGTAACTGAAAAACGCACGGATTATACACACGCTTGGGTTTTTTTCAACAGCGATCAAAGAGAAAACCGCTGAACGGACCGCAAACGGCTAAGTTCAGACAGAAGGCATATGCGCTTTTTTTTCTGATGGGGCGCCAAGCAGGTCAATAAAACCGCTGAAAGTACGTCTGCTTAGCTCAGAAAGCGTATTTATGTTTTTCGGCGTTTGGGATCTTATGGTATCCGGGTTTATCTTGCCGCCGAGCTCTTCGATTTCTTTTCTGTTAACAGGGGTAACAAGCCAGCGCTCTATCATAGGCGCGTCGACTTCGAGGTGGAACTGGAACCCGTATACCTTATCTCCGTATCGAAATGCCTGGTTTGCGCACGCGGGAGACGTAGCCAAGTGCGAAGCGCCCGGCGGAATCTCAAAAGTATCTCCGTGCCACTGGAAAACCTTCTCAACCTCGCCGAATACACCAAGAAGCGGATCCCTCTTTCCTTCCTCGGTAGTGGAAACGTCATACCAGCCGATCTCCTTTTCGGGGTTTTTGTATACGCGGGCACCAAGGGCCTTGGCAATGAGTTGGGAACCGAGACATATGCCGAGCACGGGAAGGTCCATATTGATAAACTCCCTTATGGATTCGGTCTCCGGCACAAGGTAAGGATACTCATCGGACTCGTCCACGTTCATCGGGCCTCCGAGAACGACAAGACCGTCGTAGTTGCGAAGTTTGGGGATACTGCAATTAGATCGGCCGAAGTTTACGTAACGCATCCTGAAACCGGCGTTTCTGAGCATCGGGTGAAGCGTTCCCAGTATCTCGTGAGGAACATGCTGAAAGACAAGCAATTTTGGCATGAGACGGGATTTTAACCATTTTTCCAGCCTCTGTCATTTCACCGGATGCCGGACAACTCAGATCTGCCACACACCACGCAAAGTCTTTTTCCGAAGAGAGGATTTAAGTGCAAGCAGAAACTCTTTTCTGCTGATTTCTCTTCCTCCAAGAGTCCTCATATGATCCGTTGGAACCTGGGAATCTATAAAATCGAAACCGAATTCCCAGCATTTTCGCGCCAGGTGAAAAAGAGCTACCTTTGAAGCGTCGGTTTCGAGGTGAAACATCGATTCTCCGAAAAACGCGCCGCCGAGAGACACTCCGTAAAGACCCCCTACGAGGCTTTCTTCCGAATAGACCTCAAAAGAATGGGCGTAACCGAGTTCATGCAGCTTCCGGTAGGCAGTTTTCATCTCCTCCGTTATCCACGTCCCGCTCTGCCCTTTTCTTCTGACCTGAGCGCAGCCCTCGATAACCGCGGCGAAATCCGTATCGACTCGTACCGAGAATTTTCCGGAAGACGCAGTCTTTATGAGGGTTTTTGAAAATCTGAAGTCGCCAGGAGAAAAAACCATCCTCGGGTCGGGAGAAAACCACAAAATGGGGTCCTCCTCGGAATACCAGGGGAAAATACCAATTTCGTAGGCCAAAAGAAGCCTCTTCGGAGAAAGATCTCCTCCTATGGCCAAAAGCCCTCCCGGCCCCGCTTCGGACGGGTCAGGAAACCGTATTCGGGAATCGAGAAAGTAAACGGTCATGAACCCCGGATAAAACCCCTCTTATCGTGACGGCCGTCGCGACCGGTAAAGTTCCCCCGGGTATCCGCCGGGCAACTGCAGTTCGTAACGAAAGCATGCTAAGCGACTCTTGCTTCACTCAAGAAAATTCCCCGGGTCAACCAGGTCAAAGGAAGCCTCCGCGTTCTGGGATTTCAGGTATCTGTACGAATATCTGTCAAAACCTTTTGAATGGATATATTCAGAAACCTCTGGATAAGTCCATCTGAGGCGGGCTGAAATTCCAGGGATTTTACTTCCTTCCAGATAAAAATAGACTGCGGTAATCCCGCCCTTGGTTCTCCCCTTGGTGTCTCCGTACGCCTTCATATGTTCTTGTGCTGCGTTATAGGGAATCTCTACCAGAAAGATCTGATTTCGTTTGCTCTTCCAGCGTTGAACTACATCAAAATCGTATGAGTGATCGTGCCCCCCGCAGGCCATAAGAATCAGGAACAAAAGCGGAAGCAGTCTTAACATGATAAAACCTCCTTTCTCCGTATCCTTATATAATTAACCAAACCGCAAAACTGTGGCCTGCCGGTTCGCTCCAAACTCTACTCTCCCCAGTTTCTTTTAATGAAGCCTTCTCTTCCCGAACCTTTTTTGTAACTGCCGTAGTGAATCGGGTTTTTTTCGTAGTACTTCTGATGGTACTCCTCCGCCCTGTAGAAAGAAACGAACTTCTCTACCGAGGTAACTATCGGCTTTTTAAATTTCCCGGACTCCTCGAGTTTCTTTTTCGAAACAAGAGCCTCCTCTTTCTGTGAATCATCGTGGTAAAAAATGGCGGTTCTGTAATGCCTTCCCCTGTCGGCAAACTGTCCGTCCTCCTGGGTCGGATCAATATTTATCCAGAAAGTCTCAAGAAGGGTTCCGTAGCCTATCTTCTCGGGGTCGTAAACGACCCTTATCGCTTCGGCGTGACCGGTCCTCCCCTGCCAGACCTGCTCGTAGGTAGGATTTTCCTCTTTTCCCCCGGAGTAACCAACTACCGTCTCAACGACCCCGGTAAGGCTGTCAAAAGGAGGCTGCATGCACCAGAAACATCCTCCGGCAAAAGTCGCCTCCCGGTAACCGCTGTTTTTTCCGCTTTCCATGTTTTTAACCTCCCCTGAGCTTTCGTTGTACATGGAGAAAGTCACGCCCGCAAACACAACAAGCGCCATCGAAATAACCCGAAACCAAAAACCATTATATGACATTTCCCCTCCGTACCCTGTACAAATCAAAAAAATCCTTGATTCGTCTGCTTTCCCGGTAATTCATAAAACCGGTTTCAGACGGAGATCAGTTGTACACTCTTATTTCATTATAAAGCGCGTCTCTTTCAACGGGAACGTATCCCGAATCCCGGATCATCTTTATCATGAAATCCCTGCTGTGACCCACCTCAGAAGGAGCACCCGCATCGTGGATGATCTTTTCCCTCATTATCGTTCCGTCCGCGTCGCTCGCGCCGTAATGCAGGGCCACCTGGGCCGCTTTTTCCCCGAGGGTGATCCAGTAGGACTTTATGTGAGGGAAGTTATCAAGATACAGTCTCGCGAGTGCGTGAACCTTCATGTCGTATGAAGCGGGGAAGGGTTTTACGTTTTTAAGACCCGTATTTTCCGGCTGGAAAAGAACCGGAATGAATGCGAAAAACCCCGGGGACTCGTCCTCTATTCTTCTCAGTCTCTCCATGTGGTCAACGACATGGAAAGGCTTCTCCAGATGGCCGTAAAGGATAGTGGCATTTGTCGGAATACCGAGCTTGTGGGCGAGGTGGTGGATTTCCTCCCACCTTGTCGCGACCGTCTTCGGGGCGCAGATTTTCTTTCTTACATCTTCATGCAGTATCTCCGCTCCGCCGCCCGTAAGGGCGTCCACCCCCGCGTCTCGAAGCGTAAGGAGCACGTCTTTTAGCGAAAGACCGCTTATTTCCGAGAACCAGTCGATCTCAACTGCGGTGAAAGCCTTTACGTGAATATCCGGGTAGTGGCGCTTTATCATCTTCACTATGTCCAGATAATGATCGAATTCCCAGTCGGGGTGAAGACCTCCGACTATGTGAACCTCCCTTATCTCGTCGCTTAGCATGGAAAGCATCTGCTCGTTTGAAAGTTCATAGGCGTTGGGGGATTTCTTCGTAGTTCCAAAAGCGCAGAACCGACACGATATGGCGCATATATTCGAAGGATTAATGTGACGGTTTACGACGAAATAGACCTTCTCCCCCGATTTCTTTCTCTTAACGTAATCCGCCATCATGCCAACGGTGTTAAGATCCGGGGAATCAAGTATCAAAAGTCCGTCTTCAAAAGAAAGCCTCCGGCCCGTAGCGACCTTCTCCATTATCGGAAGCAGACTCGCGTCCGTGCAGAAACTCTCCGTCAGTTCCAGTACTCGCTCCATCTCGTCTCCACCTTGTCTTTTATATCTTCTGACATCTCTATAACCGGGGGATACCACTGTTTTACTGTAGCGTCAATTCCCATTCTGCCGTCATAAAGAACCGCGGAACCCCGCAGTTCGGTATGTTCAAACAGAACATCCAGGTAAGGATCGAATCTAGTAAAGATACCCCAGATAAGCTCCGTGTCATCCATTATATCTATATCCGGGCTAACAATTGCAATTATACGTACCCCCTCAAGGCCGGGAGTTTCAAACAGCCTGCGTATCATCTCCTTGGGATCGGTCCTGGATTCATCAATCCGAACGACGCAGAAACCCCCCGCAAGAAGCCTGAACCCTGTTATATCCGCATGTTTTTCTCTGGGATCCGGAACCTTTTTTGCGTAGCTTTTCCTGTCAGCGGAGTTTTTCCTAACGGCGTTTATTCCCATTTTGCTTCCCACGTTGAACTTGTTGCTCGTAAAATCAAGTGTGTCAAGAGGCGCCCACTGTATCATCAGGAAATCCTCTCTGGGATCGAAATTCTCCCCTATCTCATTTAGCACCGCGGAAAAATCCCTGGGGTTAACGTCGCTTGAAACGCAGATCATGCATTTAGTCAGAAGAAGCTGTCCCGTTCCCCAAAGCGCGAGCATGACCTTTATCCCGCCTTTGGGATAGCGCTCATCTACGGAAACCGCGAGAAGGTTGTGAAACCCCGCTTCGGGGTACGCCCACATGTCCTTTACCTCCGGCTGTATTATCCTTATAAGCGGGGAGAACATCTCGCCCGCCGCGATCCCCAGGTAGACATCCTCCTGAGGCGGTTTGCCGACCACAATAGCGGGGTACACCGGGTTTTTTCTGTGGGTTATTTGCCTGAGATTAAAAACAGGGAAATCGGCCTCCATTGAGTAGTGACCGAAATGATCGCCGAAGGGTCCTTCCTGTCTCAGCACGTCTCTTGGAACAGAACCTTCAAGTATGAATTCCGCTTCGGCCGGGACGTGAAGCGAAATGCTTTTGCCCTTTACCATAGGCATCGGGCTTCTGCGAAGATAGCTTGCAAACGCAAGTTCATCCATGCCGTCTGGAAGCGGAGCGACCGCGGAGAAAATCATCCTGGGGTCTCCTCCGAGGATGACCGCAGCTTCAAGATCTCTTCCGAGTTTTTTCGCTTCGTGGTAGTGCGCGGCTCCTCCCTTGTGCGCGTGCCAATGCATCCCGGTGGTCTTGCGGTCAAATACCTGCAGCCTGTAAATCCCCAGGTTTCTCGAGCCGGTAGCGGGATCCCTTGTGAGCACCAAGCCGAAGGTTACGAACTTTCCCCCATCGCGCGGCCAGCATTTTATCACCGGAAGCCTAGAGAGATCAGGTTCGGTTTCAACCTGCTGAACATCGCCGCGCCTCACTTTTTTCGTTCTCATGGAAAGCAGGCCGGCGGCCTTGGGAAGCACGGAGAAAATCCCCCCTATCGTGGGAGGATTAACCTTGCGGAATATCTCGACAAGTTCCTCGCCGACGTCTGAGGGTTTTCTGCCAAGGGCAAGCTCCACTCTTTCCTCGGTACCGAAGAGGTTTATGACCAGGGGGAAATCCGAGCCCTCCACGTTTTCAAACAAAAGGGCCGGGCCGCCGTCCCTAACGGTCCGCGAAGCTATTTCTGTTATTTCAAGTTCCGGCGAGACCTCGGTTTTTATTCTCTTGAGGTCGCCTATGCTTTCAAGATGGCTGATATAGCTCGAGAGATTACGGAAACCTTTTGTGGACATGAGAGAGGGCTACTCCAGTTCGTCCCTTTTCCATCCCCTGCCGGTATCGACTCCCACAAGGCCTAAAAGTTTGTCCACATATCCGCTCACCACGTCCGAAATCGATTCGGCACCCATGTAGTCAGTCGGAGAAATCGGCGCGATCACGACTCCCTCGCGGGAGAGCCGCAGAGCGTTTTCAAGGGCGATTGTGCCAAGCGGGGTTTCCCGCAGGGCAATTATGAGCTTTCTTTTCTCCTTGAGCGCGACGGCCGCTATTCTGGTTATGAGTGTGTCGGCTATGCCGTTTGCGATTTTCGCAAGCGTTGAAACCGAACAGGGCACTATGACCATGGAATCGAAATGGTTGCTTCCAGAGGAAAAAGGTGACGCCAGGTCGGAATCATTGTAAATATCGGTTACCCAGGGACGCATTTCCTCGACCTTGAGGCCGAGTTCCTCGTGAAGGACCCTCTTTCCCCATTTGCTTGCCACCAGATATTTCTCATCGGGACATCTTCTTAGAAAATCAACCCCGTAAGCAACCCCTGAGGCCCCGGTAATTCCGACTATAGTTCTCATGGTTCAGGGTAAGTATATACCCGCGAGGGTGAAAAACAAAACCGCAAACCCTATGAGAATATTGGTTCTGAAAAAAGCGGAATCCACCTGGCCGAAACTTCTGTGCTCAAGGTAAAGGAGGTACCCGCAAAGCGCTAGCGGCAAAAGCGCGAAGAAGGTCCGAAACGAAAGAAGGTACAGAAGAACAAGGGAAACGAACGAAAGCAGGTGAGCGATCCTGCAAACAAAAAGCGCCTTCTGTTTACCGAAACGGGCGACAAGAGAGAAAACACCGCGGCTGCGGTCAAATTCTTCGTCAGCGGTGGCGTATATTATGTCAAAGCCTGAAATCCAGAAAAAAGTGAAAAGCGAAAGTACGATTGCCGCGAGCATCTCATCAAAAGAGCACCTCACGGCAAGCCATCCGCCCAATGGGCCAAGCGCCAGAGAGAACCCGACGCCGAAATGACACAGGCTTGTGAATCTTTTCATCAGCGGATACACGGTAAATGCCACAAGCGGCAGCGGAGAGAGGAGAAAAACCAGCGGGCATATAAAATAAGCGGAGAGAAAGTAAAGCAGAGATCCCCCAACCGCTACCCCAACCGCTTCGTTCATGCCCATTCTGCCCGAGGGAAGCTCTCTTGCAGCGGTTCTAGGGTTTTCCCGGTCTATTTTCCGGTCGAAAATCCTGTTAAGCGCAAGGGCGACTGTCCGCGCTCCCGTGCCCGCAAGGATGATAAGCACGAAAAGCCGGGCGCTGAAAATCCCGCCGGCGGCCAGAAAAGCCCCCGCGAAGATAACCGGAAGGGAAAAAAACGTGTGCTCTATTCTGAGAAAGCCCGAGAGGTTCTTTAAAAATGTCATTTTTAGATACGGAGTCCTACCGGATGTTTTATTTGCACGTACGGTCTTTTGAGTGAAAAGTCCCTCGCGCAGCCTTGCCCGGCTTTACTTTGCCTGTCATTTAAAATAACTGTAATCTTCTCAAACACACCGGAAATTTCAATGAGAATCCGAAAGGCAATTCCACGGGAGGCAAAAACGGGGGGCTGGATCCAATGCCGCTTCCGTTCCCCAGAACCCGCGTTTTGAACCTAGGCAAAAACGATGGAAACATTTGAAGCGCTGATTTTAAGAAAATCCAGTTACGGGGAAGCCGATCTTCTGGTAACGCTTTTCTCAAGGGAATCCGGAAAATTCAGGGCGCTTGCCAAAAACGCGAAAAAAAGCCGGAAGCGCTTCGGAGGACGACTCGATTTCTTTAACCGTCTCTCAATTGACGTAACTCTGAACAAAGGAAGATTCAATCTCATCGGGGACGTGACCTTAAAGCAAACCTACAGGGATATAGCGGAATCGGTGGACTCTTTCGCTACGGCAACCCGCGTTCTTGAACTTGTGGATTTCCTCATTCCCGAACAGGAACCCGCAAGCGAGTTGTTCGACCTCGCCGCAGACACTCTGGAACTTCTCTCAAAAAAATGGGAACCGTATTCCGTTTTCCTCGTTTTCCTCCTCCGCGCGCTAACTCTTTGCGGCTACAGACCCGATTTGCGTTTTGACAAGGGAAAAGACATTGCGGGTTTTGACGTGGAAAACGGGAGGGTCTGTAACCTCGAGAAACTCAGAGTAAAAGAAACGTTTATCACTTTCACATGGACATAATGAGACGTCCAGAAATCATGGATAAAAACCCTGAGAAAGTAAAGAACAACATACGGGTTCTCACGAGATACACCGAATACCTTACCAGCAAGCGTCTTGGGAAAAGCGATTTTGCGGGTGAGACCGCAACATGAAGTGGAGAGCCGCTACGCCGGGCCCCCTGTCAAGTCCTGTAATCAGAATTGATAGAGACATACCTGTGGCTCAGGTCGCTTGTAAGAAGCGAGTAAGTCTCTTTTCCCTCTCCAAGGCTCAGGGTTACCGTAAAGGACGGTTTTTTGAATACGGAGGCGAACCTTGATTCCGGCTGGGACCTAACACCTTTTGAGAACACTTCAGTCTCATCGAAATAGAGCTTTATTTTTTCGGGATCGATCCCGACGCCGGCCCTGCCGGCGGCCGCCACTATCCTTCCCCAGTTAGCGTCCTCTCCGTAAAACGCGGTCTTAACGAGCTGGGAAGTGGCTATCGTCCTTGCGATTTTCTCGGCGTCTCCCTCGGTCCTTGCCTCCGTAACACTGATTCTTACGACCTTCGTAGCCCCTTCACCGTCGCTTACTATCATTTCGGCGATCTCCCCGCATAGAGACGAAAGCGCCTCTACAAACTTCCCGTAATCCTCGCTTTTCTCGGTGATTTTCCCGTTCCCGAGAACCCCGTTTGCGAGGATAAAAACGGAGTCGTTAGTGGAAGTGTCCCCGTCAACCGTCATGGCGTTAAAGGAACCTTCCGCGGCCGCAGAAAGAGCCTTCGAAAGAGCCTTCCGCCCGATGTTAAGATCCGTCATTATAAAACAGAGCATGGTCGCCATGTCGGGACATATCATCCCCGCCCCCTTGGCGATAGCCGAGACGGTGGCGGTCTTTTCTCCCAATACTAACTCTCTCACGGGGAACTGCCTCGATGCATATTTGGGAAAGGCGTCGGTCGTCATTATGGCTTCCGCGGCCTCCCGAGCGTTATCCTCACCGAGGCCCCTTACGAGCCTGGGGATGGACTTTTTGATTTTCCCGGCGGGAAGCTTTTGCCCTATAACACCGGTTGACGAAGGAATTACGAGCGACTCGTCTATTCCGAGCCGGCTGGAGAGCGAGTTTGCCACGTCAAGCGAGTCTTGGTATCCCCTTTTGCCCGTGCAGGCGTTTGCGTTCGCGCTGTTTATGATTATCGCCTGGCAGAACCCGCTTGCTATTCTCTCCTCGGCAAGAAGCACGGGCGCCGCCTTTATCAGGTTTTTCGTGAATATGGCGGACGCGCGGGCCGGAGCGGTTGAGAATATGAGAGCCAAGTCCTTTTTCTCGTTTTTCTTAAGTCCGGCGGATACGCCGCTTAGCAGAAATCCCGGTGCGTTTTTCATAGGGAAATTATATACAAACTATGCTGTCTACGGAATAAGAACCGGAAAACCCGAAGGAAACTGCAACTCCCGCGGAACAACCGCCGGGAAAGAGGCTCCCCGTACCGCTTCCTTTAACGCTCCCGCTAGGTTCACTTGTGATCAGAACCGGTAATCTCGCTCAGGTCGCTAATTCCGTTTTTATCCATGAACCCAAGGAGCCCCCTGTTTATCGAGTTCGCAACCGATAGCCCCTCTCCGCGAAGACCAGTGACTACTTGGAGGGCTTTCGCTCCCGCGCGCAACTTCTCAAGCGCAGAAGCCGTGTCGCACACCCCTCCGACTCCGATTATCTCGACCTCCCCGCCGGTAGTGCGGTAAATGTGGGAAATAATTGACGTGGAAAGCGATTTGTACTCAAAATCGTTTCCGCTTATTCCCCCAGGAAGACCTTCCCACTTCGCGCCGTATTTTCCCTTAACCAGGCCGCTGTCTGTCGTATTGGTGGCGATTACGCCTGAAATCCCGGAATCGATCACGACCTTTAGTACATTGTCTATCGCTTCGGTGGCAAGGTCAGGAGAGATTTTTACAAACAGGGGTTTGGCGCCGGAAGAATCCCCGAGAGACTCCCTTACGGCCCGTATTATCTCCTCAAGCCGCCCTCCGTCCTGAAGCCTCCTTAATCCCGGGGTGTTAGGAGAGCTCACGTTTATGGCAAAGTAGGCCGCGTTGCCGCGGAACTTCCGGGCGACGGCCGCGTACGCCCGCGCGGCGTCTTCGTGGTCTACATCGGAGTTTATGCCGAGGTTCACTCCCACGGGCATGTCCAGGCGGCCGTACCACGCGAGGTTTCGGAATACAGCATCCATCCCCGGGCTGTTAAGTCCAAGAGAGTTGAGACACACCTCCGGGGTCACCATGAACTGTCTCGGCTTCGGATTTCCCCTCTGGGGTCTCTCAACGACCGAACCCACCTCAACTCCCCCAAAACCAATCGAGTACAGGGCCTTAACCGCCCTTGCGGTCTTATCCCACCCGGCACCCACGATAAGGGGGTTCTCAAAGGGCACTCCGGCAATCGTAACGCCAAGTCTTTTGTCCCGGACCCTGGCTCCACCGCTTGCGGCAAATTCAAGAAGTCTCAATGTAAGACCCGAGAACTCGCAAAGATGCATAAGCTCCTTTACGTTATGGTGCCATGTTTCAGAATCAAGGCGGTCAAGAACCGGTCTTACAAAAGTTTTATAGCTCATTACCCTGAGAAGATTTTATCCGAATCAGGGAACTTCGGGAAAAGCCGGCTTTAAAAAGGAATACCGGAAGATCAGACATTGAACCTGAAAAACATCACGTCCCCGTCGCAGACCTCGTACTCCTTTCCCTCAACCCTCATCTTCCCGGCTTCCCTAACCATCTGCTCCGAACCCTCGTTTATGTAATCTTTGTAGGATATGGTCTCGGCTCTTATGAAGCCCCTTTCGAAATCGGTGTGGATAACCCCGGCCGCCTGAGGCGCCCTGGTCCCTTGGCGAACAGTCCATGCTCTTACTTCCTTAGGCCCCGCGGTAAAATAGGTGAGAAGTCCGAGATTCGAGTACGCGGAGTTAACAAGCCTGTCAAGGCCGGAATCGCTAAGCCCGAGTTCCCCTAGAAAAGCCGCCCTTTCCTCTCCTTCAAGCTCGGATATTTCAGCCTCTATCCTGGCAGAGACAATGATAACATCATCCCCCGAGCGGCTTGCGTGTTCTTTTACCTTCCGGACTTCAGCGTTTTCTTCAGTTCCCGAGACTTCATCTTCGGAGACGTTGCAGACGTAAATAACGGGCTTTGAACTTAGAAGAAAAAGCTCCCGCACAGTATCCGCGCATTGCTCTGACCCGGGAAAGTCGCGCGCGCGCTTCCCCGTCTCGATAAACTCCCTAAGCGACCTTACCGTCTCAAATGCCCGGACCATTTCCCTGTCCCTGCTTTTGGCCTGCGTTGAGAGTCTTTCCTCTCTTTTCTCAACTGTTTCAAGGTCCTTTAGGATAAGTTCGTCTTCAATCGTGCGGATATCCCGGATGGAGTCAATCCCCTCTTCCACGTGGATAACGTTTTCATCCTCAAAACATCTGACCACGTGCAGTATCAAATCCACGTCCCTTATATGGGACAAAAAGGCGTTTCCCCGGCCCTTTCCCTCAGAAGCTCCCTTCACGAGCCCCGCGATGTCAACGATCTCTATGCTTGTGGGGATGGTTTTCTCCGGTCCTACGATATCCGAGAGCGCATAAAGTCTGGGGTCCGGAACTCCGACGACTCCTATGTTCGGATCTATGGTGCAGAAAGGAAAATTGGATGCGGCAACGCTCGCGTTTGTGAGCGCGTTGAAAAGAGTTGACTTCCCGACATTGGGAAGTCCTACTATTCCGCATCCTAGTCTCATATGTTTTTTCTTCCCGCAGCCTGAAGAAAATGGGGTGGATGACCGGATTTGAACCGGCGACCTCTTGGGCCACAACCAAGTGCTCTAACCGGGCTGAGCTACACCCACCTTCGAAATCTTCTTCGTCTACGAAGCAAAACCGAATCCGCTAATATACCGGCAACTTTGTTAACAAACAAATCATCGCACACAAGGCACTAGGCCGCGACGAAAACCGCTGTTTTTTGGACCTACGGACAGGTCTTGGAGTACATATTTGATTTAATCGAGAAACTTGTTTATACTAGGCAATTTTTGATTTAATCTCAACAGGTATCCGAGGAGCAACGAACCAATGGGCACTGAACTGCACATAAGAGACAACATCGAGCAATCCTATGGCGACGTGTACACGCCAGAGGCGCTCGCGGCCCTTGAATTCATGGCCCGCTTTAACGGGGAACAGAAGGCGATTATGGAGAAAAGGACGCAAAGAAGGAAAAGACGCTATGAGTCCGGTGAGAGAATAACGTTTCTTGATCCCGATTCCCTGATCCCGCGTACCAACATCAAAGTCCAGGACGCGAGGGACGGGAAATTCGAGGGAGCAGAGATTCCCCATGATCTCAAAAGACAGTGGATACAGGGAACGGGCCCTGCTGCCAAACCGAACTCGCCTGTTGAAAAAAGCATAAGAAACGTTGCCTACGCTCTTCTCTCGGGCGCCGACGGGTGGATGTTCGACGGAGAGGACGCCCTCGGACAGATCTCCACGATGTCCCTTGACAACCAGCGAAACCTCAAGCTCGCCATCGCAAGAGACGAGGTCTTCATGAAAACAGCCGAGGCGGTAGCCGGAGAGATGAACAGGTGGGGACAGAGCTTCTTCGGACATGACATAATAGACGACTGGGAAAAGCAGCTTGACTTCACTACCGTTATTTTCCGTGCCAGGGGACTTCATCTCGACGACCGGCACATACGCAACGCTGACGGCGTAGCTCTTTCCGCTTCCGTAGCCGACATGACTCTGTTTGTGGTGAACAACTACAGGGAGCTTGCGAAAAGAAACTCTTCCATAGTTCTTTACCTGCCCAAGATTCAGACCGCGGAGGAAGCGGCGCTTTGGAACGAGATGCTGACGGCTCTTGAGAGCCATCTCGGACTTCCCGAAGGGTCCATAAAGGTATACGTGCTGATAGAGCAGCTTGAGGAAACGTTCCAGCTTATGGAAATCAGGGCCGCTTTGGGAAAACACTTCGCTGGATTTAACACCGGCAGGTGGGATTACATAAACAGCGTTTCGGACGCCATGGCGTGGGACAAGGATTTTCTGAATCCGAACATAGAGTCGATCACCATGACCTACGGTTACATGAGAAACTACGAAGACCGCGTGAGAAGAGCGGTGAATACGCCTGATATAAACGGAAAGTTCGCGCTCTGGCAGGGAGGGATGGAACCGAACATCCCAGTGGGGTCAAAAGAGGGCGTTCAAAGCAGCATGGAAAAAGCGTACGCAGGAGCCGTGCGCGAACAGCAGGAAGGAGCCAGCGGTAAATGGGTAGCCCATTGGAAAATGGTGCACATAATAAGGCCCGTATGGGAAAAAACAGGCGAGGAAAACCAGCTCGGAAGAGAGTTCCCTCCCCTGACCTATACCCAGGAAGACGCAGACGGCCTTACCCTTCTTGAACCGGCTCCAAGAACGATAAGAGGAGCCCGCAACCTGCTCAGCGTGGGGCTTCAGTACGGAAACGCTTTCGGACAGGGCTTCCAGGCCGCGGCGCTAAAACCCGCGGATTTCTTCGGCAACGACGACATTCTTTACCTGATGGAAGACGCCGCGACCGGAGAGATAAGACTGAGCATACTCTGGGAATGGGTCCACAAAGGAGCAAAGCTCACCGAGGACGACCCGGAAACCGGACTGAAAGCGGGGGATGTGTTCACCATCGAGGTTTTCGAGAGGCTTCTTGAGGAAGAATACGAAAAACTGCAGAAAGCAAGTGACAGAGACGTCCATGACATCTCGAAACCCACCACGCTTCCGATAGCGAAACAGATAGTGAGAACTTATGTGCTTGACGACGTTAAGGTACCGTGGTACATAGACCTTCTCAACATAAACCTAAACAACCACGATCACGATATAGCCGCGCAAAGAATCGAACTCTACATGTCGGAGTTTGCGGGCAAAGATAAGAGAATCACCGAGAATCTGGATTTTGTAATTTAGATTCTCGAAGAAAACAATATTTTTTAGGAGAGCAGACTCATGAGCCAGTTTGAAGCTGAGATAAGGAAAACGAAAAGGTATTTTTCAAGCGTGCGCTTCAAAGGAATAACCCGTCTCTACTCCCCCCGACAAGTAGTGGAGCAGAGAGGAACCATAAGAAGGGATTATTCGATCGCGAAAAACGCGGCGGAGAATTTTTACAAAAGACTCCGGGAGCTATTTTCCCAGAAAAAGCAGATAACGTCCTTCGGTCCGTACTCACCCGGCCAGGCCGTTATGATGAAAAGAAAGGGGATTGAGGCAATCTATCTTGGCGGATGGGCCACGTCGGCAAAAGGCTCAATGAACGAGGACCAGGGAGCGGATCTCGCAAGCTATCCACTAAGCCAGGTACCTGACGAAGCGGCTCCAATAGTAAGAGCCCTTCTGTCCGCGGACAAGAACCAGAGATACAACCGCTCCAGAATGACGGAGAAGGAAAGGGCTCGGACACCGCAGATTGATTACAGCCCCTTCATAGTTGCGGACGCGGACACCGGGCACGGGGGCGACGCCCATGTGAGGAACCTTATCCGCAGGTTCGTTGAAGTAGGCGTAACAGGTTGTCACATCGAAGACCAGAAACCCGGAACCAAGAAATGCGGTCATCAGGGCGGAAAGGTTCTAGTACCTTCTGACGAACAGATAAAAAGACTAAACGCGGCAAGGTTTCAGCTCGATATCATGGAAGTGCCGGGGATAATAGTTTCAAGAACCGACGCCGAAGCCGCGGCACTTCTTGACGGAAACGGGGATGAGCGTGACCAGCCGTTTACTCTGGGAGCCACCAAGCTTAATATCCCAAGTTACAAAAACACTTACCTGACAATCCTTAAAAGGATCAATGAAAAGGGCGTAAAAGAGATAAACGGTCACAAGCTCTATAAAATAAGCGACGAGACCTACGCGGACACTGACAAGTGGCTCGAAAAGGTCGGAATAGCGTCGTTTATAGACGAGAGCGTGGAGAAAATGAAAGGGGATACGCATGAGTTTGAAACCGTTTTCGATTCCATAGTTACCAATTTCGTCAAGACATGGGAAGAGGAATCCGGGTTGAGCACTTTCGGCGAAACGATAGAGAAACTGATGCAGTTTAATATTGAGCAGGGCATTGAGTTTGACATGAGTGTCGAGCAGTGGAAAGAGTTTGCCAAAACCGCGTCGACAAAAGACGCAATGGCAAAAGCTGATTCCATGGGAATTGACTATATATGGGACACCGAGATCTCAAGGACTCCCGAGGGATATCATCAGGTAAAAGGGGGAATCGAGTACGCAATCGCCAAGTCGCTTGCCGTAGCGCCTTTTGCCGACCTGCTCTGGATGGAAACCAAAACGGCGGACATAGAGGATGCCAGGCAGTTCGCAGACGCCATCCACGAAGTCTTTCCGAACAAGATGCTGGCCTATAACCTGTCCCCCTCCTTTAACTGGGATACAACGGGAATGACCGACGAGGAAATGAAGAAATTCCCCGAAGAGATAGGAAAGCTCGGCTTCGTGTTTGATTTCATAACCTACGGTGGTCATCAGATTGACGGTATGGCCGCAGAAGAGTTCGCAACGGCGCTTCAGGAAGACGGCATGCTGGCCCTGGCTCGGGTACAGAGAAGACTAAGGCTCATAGATTCGCCTTACAAAACTCCGCAGAGCCACGTCGGAGGACCCCGCATGGACGGAGCGCTTGTGGCAAGCTCCGGCAGAACCGCGACGACAAAAGCCATGGGCAAGGGTTCCACCCAGTTCCAGCACCTGGTCCAGACGGAAATTTCCATCAAGCTTCTCGAAGAATGGCTTGAGTCTTGGACAAGGCACTACAAGATCAAGGACAGTTTCACCGTTGAACTCAAGCCCCACACCGTGGGAACGTTCGTGCTTGAACTGAACATTCTAAACGGCAAGGGCGAGAAGGTAGCGGACATCATATTCGAAATTCTGCAGGACAGAAAGGGAGAAAAAATACTTACGATAAGGGATGAGAACAATTTTGATACTGCTCTTCGCCAGAAACGTCTCGCCACCCTGCTCCATCTGTTCCTCATTCATCGCTACAAAACGGACTTCGTACATTACGTAAGTCCCACGGATGATAACCTGATGCAGACCAAGGGAATGATGAGACTCGGGATTTACGAATCGGTCAACACCGAAGTCGGTCATATAATAGTGACCAAGGTAAACGTCGATTACGTAAAAGAGTTACTGAGTCCCGACCGCAGGGAACTGAAAAAGCTTATAGCGAAGAAAACCAAATCCCGTAAAAAGAAATAAAGAGATCCTAAATTGAATAGAATCTCTTTTCGTACATGCTCAAGGCGAAAAACAACGCTTTTTGCCTTGAGCTGTAACCGTCTTTGTCTGGGTCTTTTGCGATATCTCCCTTGCTGATGAAATCTCGCTGCTCAATGACCACGCCCCTATAGGAGTTATGAGCGACCATACTCACAAAGCAGGTGAATGGATGGTCTCCTACCGCTACGGTTTCATGAAAATGGACGGAAACGGCTACAGCTTCACAGTCGGCTGGCAGATGTCAATCTGAAAACGAGATTCGATTAAAGAACCCTGCGATTGACATAAAAACCCAGAGAACTCTCCGTCAGCCATCATTCCGGAGCGGAGAGCCTTACGGTTTCAAGGAAAAAAACCGTAAAATATATTTTCGTAGTAATCAATACCAAAAACTGTATCCTAATTTATTCAGAACAGAGGCGACTCAGCACGTCTCTTGAGAAAACACGTAACCGAGAGTGACGCAATGCCGGTAAACGTCAAAAAAACCTTAAAGAGAATAGACAGGGCTCTTGAGAAGGGAAACTGGGATGCCGTGAGAAGCATAACCCAGTCCATGCACCCCCTCCGAAATAGCATCCCTGATACAGGCTTCTCCACAGGGGAAAAAGCATCTTATACTGGAGGCCCTGGACACGGAAGTAGCCTCCGAGGTCTATTTTCAGCTAAACCCCGAGGAACGCGTAAGCATACTGAAGCTTATGCGGGAAACATCCATAACCGCGATGACCGAAGAGATGGAATCGGACGATGCCGCCGATTTCCTGGAGAACTGCCGGAAGCTCTGGCGGAGACGGTTCTCAAGACCATGGACCCGGAAGAACGCAAGGACGTAACGCCGCTTCTCAAGTACCCGGAAGATTCCGCGGGCGGATCATGCAGACCGAGGTCCTTAGAAGTTCCCACGACGCCACTTCGAGAGAAACCGTCGAACTTATAAGAAAAATCGAGAAGGAAGATGAAGAAGACGTAGAGGACCTGCACATGGTCTACGTGGTGAACGAAACGGGAAGGCTCGTCGGAAGGGTTTTTCCGCTTAAGCTCTCAACGGCGGCAGCTGATTCTCCCCTTTGGACTATCATGGATCCGGTCGAGGTAACGCTCACTCCGAACATGGATCAGGAGGAAGTGGTCAAGATCTTCAGGAAATACGATGAGATGTCGCTTCCCGTGCTGGATGATTCCGGCGTGCTGCTCGGCAGGATAACCGCCGACGACATACTTGACGTTATCTCAGAAGAGGCAGGGGAAGACATATACAAACTCGGTGGAATAAGCGGCGAGGGACTGCACCCCATACACACATCCATATACGACAACGTGAGGCTGAGAGCGCCCTGGATAATGCTTGCTCTTGTTGGAGAGCTCTTCGTGGCGTTCATGATAATGCAGAAGTTTCAGACCACGCTTGAGAATTTCATCATTCTCGCGGCACTGCTTCCCCTGGTTATGGCCACGGGCGGAAACGTCGGAGTTCAGACAAACACCATCACCGTCAGGATCATAGCCACCGGTGATTTCGTGATGAACCAGATAAAAGGCCTTCTTCTGGCGGAACTCAAAGTGGGGCTGACTCTCGGGATCATAAGCGGTATTCTGGGTTCTCTGCTTGGAATTTTGCTAAATACAGCGGACATAGATTTCGTAAGGCTGTTTCTCGTAATATTCGCAGGAATTGTCGGAGCCACGCTCACAACTTCCTTTCTGGGCGTTGCAGGCCCTGTTCTACTTAACAAACTCAAGATGGATCCCGCAGTATCATCAGGACCATTTCTCGTTACGTTTAACGATATATTCGGTACCGCTTTCTACCTGTTTCTAGGTGCCGCACTGCTGTGAAGATAGTAGAGTCAGAATTTTTCGCAAATTTGGTTTGGAATTTCTTTTAATCCAGGTTTCTTAAAGAATTGCGTCCAATAAAAGGACTCTACCAGAGTATTGAATGCGCGCCCGAGAGGATTTGAACCTCTGACCTACGGATTAGAAGTCCGTTGCTCTATCCTGGCTGAGCTACGGGCGCCAAAAAACCAAACACGCATCAAATCACGAAGAAAATGTCGGGGTGAGAGGGCTCGAACCTCCGACCTCAGCATCCCAAATGCTGCGCGCTCCCAGCTGCGCCACACCCCGATTTAAAAACTTGTAATTATAACAACAGCGGCTGAAGAAAACAAAGCCACGGTTATAACGAAGAACTCAGGAATCCGAAAGCCTGTATTTCTTCCAGTACCTTATAAGTCCGCCGGCGTTCATATGGTAAGGAGCCATGAGATCGTACTTGCGATAGATCTCTTCATTTACGCCTTCCCGCTCGAATATTTCCCTGAAGTAGGCGCCGAACTCTTCGGTTATGTCTTCATCGCTCTTCCCCGCCGATACTCTCTCGCCGACCCACTCCGACCACTCTTCGAGTCTTTCCGCGGCGGCATCAAGTCTGGCGTTAACATCCGTGTATCCGCCGAAATGGGTAAGATAAATCACGTCGGGGGATATCTCTTTCATCCTGTCAATAGAAGCGTGCCACTTCTCAAGGTGTATTTCGGGAGGAGGAGTCGCGGGAATCATAGGCCCACCCGCCATTACGCATCCAGCAGTATCCCCCGTAAAAAGGGAGTTCTCAACGAGATAAGAGTAATGATGTCCCGCATGTCCGCTGGTCTCAACAGCCTTTATTTCAACGCCTCCTATGCTGACGCTCTGGGCATCCTCAAGGGCAACCACGCGACTTTGATCCATTCCCCTGACCTCGCCCCACAGTTCTTCCATCTTATCCCCGTATATCCTTGCGGCAGACTTCATGAGTTTCTCGGGGGCAACAAGATGCGGAGCTCCCACCGGGTGAACATATATAGTGGGAACCCGCAGCGGCGAAACGCCAGGCGGCCCCTGAGTGGTCAAGATGGATGTGGGTTACGAACACGTGTTTTACGTCCGAGGGTGCATAGCCCAGATCCGAAAGACCGTTTTTAAGATTTTCAAACGAAGTGTCGGGACCCGTCTCTATCAGTATCGGCCCCTCACCGGTCTCGATAAGATAAGATGCTATCGTCTCTGTCGTGAAGAAATTAACGTCAATGATCTTTAAATCCATTTAGCTTTGTCCTCCTGAAAATTGCGTTTGCTCGTTGTTTAGAATCCAAAACGTAGACCTGCGTGGAATGTCGTATTGTCAACTGACCACGAATCTACTACATCGCTACTTCTGGCAATTCCTAGTTTTATCCTTGCGCTGTCACTCAGGTTCAAGAAGCCTGCAACGGCTAACGCAGTGTTGCCTTCACACGGGTCTCCGCCCTTTACCGGGTAAGACGCCCCGTTTGTATAGTGACTAATGCCCATGCCCAACTTAACTCCTGCTACTTTGAAGCCCGCGCCTCCCGTAAACACACTGATATTATCAATCCCCGCGTATTTTTCATTTTAACGGGGTGTGTGACGCGGTTACGTCAAACGTAACTTTTTGGTGAGCAAGTTCCGGTACCGCATGGATTGCGAGATTGTTGTTCTCAACGGTACTGCAATCTTCCGCGGTTGCCAGTGTCGGCAGAATAGCTATTAAGCCCGCTATTAAGAACAGTTTAATTTTATTCATTTCACTACCTCCTTTCAATTAGAAACATAGCTTTTTCCGCTCGACGGTTAACCAATGCATGATAATTTTTCCTTTTCAGATAGTTTTGGCAACTCTTCCGAGAAAACAATTCGCTCTGGACAACAGCATCTCTCACGCACCGGCCTTCACACGACCGGAGTCAACGAAAAACGAGTGGAACTCCCCCCGACGGGGTATCTCGTCTTTATCGGTCGAGGTAACGAACACCTGCCCGGTAAATTCTGAGAGCGTCTGGAAAAGAAAGCCCCTGCGTTCCATGTCAAGTTCGCTCGTTATGTCATCAAGAAGAAGTATGGGATTGGTCCCCGTATGCTCCTTAAAGAGCCTTATCTCCGAGGCCTTGAGCGCCAGAACCAGGTTTTTTGACTGTCCCTGCGAGGCAAAGCGCGAAGCGTCCTGTCCGTTCAGCAGAAAACCGACCCGGTCCCTGTGGGGACCGACGGTCGTGTGACCTCTTTTTCTGTCCGAAGGGAAATTCTTTGAAAGTGCCTCCCTTATACCCTCACCGAGGTCCGCCTTGCGTTCAAAGGAAAACCCGTAGCTTATGTGCGCCGACGTGTCCGATTCCCCATGCTCCCCGTAAACTTCGGCAAGTTTGCGGTTAAAGCTCTTTATCATCTCGATACGTCTGCTTACGATGTCGGCTCCGCCCCTGGCTATCTGCTCGTCCCATAGTTCCATTGGAAAGCGCAGACACTTTCTCTCTTGAAGCAAGCATATGGTTTCTCTGGCTCACGGCCCTCTGGTAGTCGCGAAGCTGCTTGATGTGAACCGGGTAAACGGCGCTTATCACGGAATCAAGATAATTTCTTCTGGCCTGCAACCCTCCCTTTACTATCTCTATGTCCGACGGAAGAAACAAGACCACTTTGAATCGACCGAAGTGCTGGCTTATGCTCCGCACGGTCTTTGAGTTAAGCCGTGTGTGGCGGCCTTCTTTCTTCACGGTTATGTGCACTTCGTTCAAGCCGTTTCCCGAAAGAATCTCCCCCTTTACGAGCGAGGCTTCGCAGCCGAAGCGCACAAGGTCAGAGTTTTTCGCGCCCGAGAAAGGCCGCAGCCCGCAGACAAGATAAATGGCTTCGAGAAGGTTTGTTTTCCCCTGGGCGTTTCGACCGTGAATGACGTTGAATCCCGGATAGAACGGAAGGGAAAGGCTCTCGTAATTTCTGTAGTTCCTAAGGCTTAGATGTTTGAGCTGCACTTGATTTGCCGACTGTTTTTTTTCTGAGAAAAACCGCTTCTCCGCTTTCCGCGGATACTTTCTTGACCATAAAATTTTAAGCGTTAATATCTTTTTTGAAATGATATCGCTTAAAATATCGGAAATCCACTCAAAAGACTGCGGGAAAGGCTATGCCAAGATCAGCAGCATGGACATGAAGGAGCTCGGCCTCACGTCCCGGGACCTCATACAGATAGACGGAAGAAGAAAGACCGTTGTGAGAGCCATGCCGCTTGATGCGGATGAACGGGAACCGGAGTCCGTCATAGAAATAGACATGGTAACCAGAGAAAACGCGGGAGTGGGGCTTGACGACATAGTAATAGTAACAAAAGCCGATCTTGAAAAGGCAAGCCGGATAACCCTGTGTCCGAGAAACAAGGCTTTTCTCTACGACCCCGCTAAAAACAAGCGTCTTTGCAACAGACTCGAAGGACTTGCCGTAACGGCCGGAGACAGGGTGTCAGTCAAAATGTCCTCCGCTAAGACCGAAGACTTCGATGTGCTTACCACAATGCCTGAGCCCTCAGTGGTCATAAGCCAGAAAACCCGCATGGACGTGATACAGAGACCCAGAACCAGAGTAGACGCAGAGAGGATCTCGTACGCGGACATAGGAGGATTTTCAAGCCAGCTAAGAAGAATAAAGGAGATTTTTGAATTTCCGATACGCTTTCCCTCGCTTTTTGAAAAACTCGGAGTCCAGCCACCCAGGGGAATCCTTCTGACAGGCCCCCCGGGAAGCGGAAAGACCCTGCTTGCAAAAGCCATAGCGTTTGAGACGGATTCAAATTTTCAAGTAATAAACGGCCCCGAGGTAATTCACAGGTTCTACGGAGAAAGCGAGGCCAAGCTGCGCCAGATATTTGAGAACGCGACGAAGAATCAGCCTTCAATAATATTCCTTGACGAACTCGACGCGATAGCTCCTCGCCGGGACAAGGTGACGGGAGACGTGGAAAAAAGAGTAGTGGCACAGCTCCTCTCCCTCATGGACGGACTCAAGGACAGGGGAAACGTTACGGTTATCGGAGCGACGAACCTTCCCGACATGATTGATCCCGCGCTACGGCGCCCGGGCAGGTTTGACAGGGAGATTTACCTCCCGGTTCCCGATACCAAGGCGCGCCTCGAGATATTTCAGGTTCATTCAAGGAGTATGCCGCTTTCAAATGACGTGGATCTTCAGAGACTCTCTGAGCTTTCAAGCGGCTATGTGGGAGCCGACATAGAGAATCTCTGCAGAGAGGCGGCCATAAATTCTCTTACCAATATTCTGCCGGACATAGAGCATGACTCCGTCTCCGACCTCGGACACAGCTTTCCCGTTGAAGTCAGTATGGAAGACTTCCTTGAGGCGCTTCGCAACATCCATCCCTCGGCAATAAGGGAGATAGTGGTTGAGATACCGAAAACCTCCTGGGAGGATGTGGGAGGTCTTGAGAACGTAAAAAACGATCTGATTGAATCCGTTATATGGCCGATGAAGCACAGAAATTTCTACGAAGCTCTCGACGTGACGTCACCGAAGGGAATACTGCTCTACGGTCCGCCTGGAACGGGAAAAACCCTTCTTGCAAAAGCGCTTGCGAACAGAACGGAAGTCAACTTTATTTCCATAAAGGGAGCGGAGCTTCTCTCCAAGTATGTCGGCGAATCGGAGCGCGCTGTAAGGGAAGTCTTCAGAAAGGCAAAGCAGGTTTCTCCCTGCATAGTGTTTTTTGATGAACTCGACGCTCTTTGTCCCAGACGATCCGAATCAAACTCAACCCGCGTGAGCGAAAGAGTCGTAAGCCAGATGCTTGCTGAAATCGACGGGGTTGAGGAACTCCCGGATGTTCTGGTGCTGGCCGCGACAAACAGGATTGACATGGTTGAACCGGCACTTCTGCGACCCGGGAGATTTGACTTGGTAGTCGAAGTTCCGACTCCGTCAAAACAGGGAATTCTTGAGATCCTGAAGATCCACACTCGGAAAAAACCTCTCGGTACCGACGTGAAAATCACCGCGCTTGCAAAACAGCTTGAGGGCAGAACCGGAGCGGACGTAAGACTTGTATGCAACCGGGCTTCCCTGCACGCGATAAAAGAACACCTGGGGAAAAGCAGGAAAGTCCTTAAACTCTGCAAAAGACATTTCGACCTGGCGCTTTCGGAACTTCAAAAAAGAAGCCTTTGCATAACACCAAGGCACTAGTCTCTTGGAAAATTCTTCTTTCTTTCTAAACAGCATTCTTCCCGGGATATGGTTTTTCATGCTGGGGGCGGCGCTTGGAAGCTTCGCGAACGTCTGCGTGAGGAGAATTCCGGCGGGGGTCTCCGTCATCTCTCCCCGCTCCCGCTGCAATAGCTGCGAAACCCCCATCAGGGCTTTTCACAACATTCCCGTTTTAAGCTGGGTTTTCCTCGGGGGCAGCTGTTCCTACTGCAAAGAGCGGATATCTGTCGAATATCCGATTGTGGAACTTCTATGCGGAGTACTTGCGCTTTTTCTCTACAGGGAGCTTGGAGTCTCGCTTGAGCTGTTTTTCTACCTCGCGCTTTGCGTATCGCTTGTTGTTATAACCCTGATAGACATAAGACATCTTATTATTCCCGACATGATAACGCTGCCGGGAATAGCTGGCGGGATTGCGCTTAACGCGATCAGAACCGACTGGGGGACGGCGACAGATGTGCTTTTTTCTTCCGGGTTCGCGAACTTTCTGCCTGCAACAGCGAATATCGCGATTTTAAATTCCATAGGGGGAGCGCTGCTTGGAGGAGGAACTTTTTACTGATCGCTACTCTGTACAAAACAGTTAGAAAAAGAGAAGGAATGGGAATGGGTGACGTCAAGCTTGTTTCAATGCTGGGCGCTTTCTTTGGAATGTGGGGAGTGCTGATCATAATATTTCTAAGTTCCATTCTGGGAACCCTGATAGGACTGTCGGTTATAATACTGCGCAGAAAGGACCCGGGACACGCTATTGCCTACGGTCCTTTTCTTTCCTTCTCGGCTGTGTTGTATCTGCTCGGAGACAAACTTTTTCTCCTCCTCGGAATAAACATCGGGCCCCTTGGGTAAAACCATGAACAGAATAATCAAAAATCTTTTTCTTCTGATCGTCATAGTTATCGCGGCTAAGTTTCTGTTTGCGACATTCGGAAAGGGCCTTTCCACCGAATACACGGAAAAAATAATCCTTGGGGATTGGACGGAACAGAGCATTGAAACGCTTATAGAAAAAGCCGGCGCGAAAGATAGTCCCGAGGGGAAAATAGAATTTCTCTCGGAAAGTTTCCTAGAAACTCCCTACGCCGACAATACCCTCGGCGGAGGAAGCGGGCAGAGGGAGCAACTTACCGTGGATCTCTCAGGACTCGACTGTTTTACCTATATCGACTACGTGGAATCGCTAAGACTGTCGGGAAGCTTCGGGGAATTCAAGGGAAAGCTCGCGGAAATCAGATACAAAGACGGTGCGGTGAAGTGGGAGAGAAGGAAACATTTTTTCTCGGACTGGGTTAGCGGAGACGATAAAAACGCGAATGATGCCACCAGGGAAGTCGGAGGCGACGCCGTGGCAACGGCAACCAAGGAATTAAACAGGAGAGCAGACGGCTCTTTGTGGCTCCCGGATCTCGCGGCAGTAAAAAGGGAGATAAACTACATCCCCTCTCAGGAAATCAGCCCACAGATACTTCGAGCGATACAGACGGGAGACTACCTCGGGATATACTCCGATAAAGACGGTCTTGACGTTTCTCACACAGGGATCGCTGTAAGAAAGGACGGCGGGGTTTACCTGCGTCACGCTTCTTCGGTGCATAAAAAAGTGCTGGACGAAGAGCTTACCGTTTACATGAAAAACAAGCCCGGACTCTTGGTATACAGGGTAAAATAACAGATTATGTGGTAAAATCAGAACTGCCCCAAGGCGGGGCATGATCGCAATCAAGGAGGCGGATTAATGTCTTTAGACCCAAAAGAACTCACGAAATGTCTTAAGGAAGTGAAAAAAGCGCAGGACTCTCTGGATAATATTCTGGATTTTGTAGACCTGATGAAAAACATAAAGGAATCGTTTCCGGGAGACGTAATGACTCCGGCTGAGAAGATCAAGGAAATCTCAAGCGCCGCGGCTCCTTACATAAAGGAGATAAAGGCCGTTTTTGACGTGGAGCTCAACAAGATTCCCATAAACGACGAAGAGGTTGCCGACGCCGCGAAGAAACTGGTTCTTTATCATGGAGACCACGTGCAGGTTCTTATCTGGGCCGAACAGCAGAAGACGAACCACGATCCGGACTCCTACTGGTGGAGATATTGGGACGGTATAACGGGAAACGTAAGAGAGGATATGGCGCAGCATCAAAAACAGCCCTGAGCTTCGTTCCGGACACAGTAGTCCGAAAGACCGTCTGGCCATCCCCAGAACCGAAGCCCCCGCGAAATGATTCGCGACCGCCCAAGCCAAGATGCAATTCATAGACGAGGCCAAAATAACCGTTATCTCGGGTAACGGCGGCGACGGATGCGTCAGTTTCAGAAGAGAGAAGTTCGTCCCCAAGGGGGGTCCAAACGGCGGCGACGGCGGTAGGGGGGGAGACGTGGTTGTGGTCGCGGACGCGAATATGTCCTCTCTTCTTGACTACAGGTACAAAAAAGAATACAGAGCCCAAAACGGGCAGTCCGGAAGGGGCAAAGACCAGCATGGAAAGTCGGGTTCTGACCTGATTGTCCCGGTTCCCGCGGGAACGGTGATAACGTCCTGCGAAGATGGAGAGACACTCGCTGATCTCACTCAGGACAGTCAGCACTTTATCATAGCTGAGGGCGGAAGAGGAGGCAGGGGAAACTCAAGATTCGTCTCGCCGACTAACCGGGCGCCCAGACAATCGGAGAGCGGACGCCAGGGAGTGCGAAGGGAAGTAAAGCTGGAACTCAAGGTGCTGGCGGATGTCGGTATCCTGGGGTTCCCGAACGCAGGAAAATCAACCTTTATATCGAAAATCTCGGCCGCGAGACCCAAAATTTCCGGCTATCCGTTTACCACTCTAGTACCCAATCTCGGGGTCGTAAGCTACGGTGACCACGAGTCTTTCGTAATCGCCGACATCCCCGGAATCATCGAGGGCGCCCACAAGGGCCTGGGGCTGGGTATTCGGTTTCTAAAACATGTCGAGAGAACCCGTCTTCTGGTTCATATGCTTGATCTTGACCCCATGTCGGGGAGAGATCCCGTAGAAGATTTTGACAAGATCAACTCCGAGCTCAGAGAGTATTCGGCGAATCTTGCCGAAAAACCCCAGCTGGTCGTGCTGAACAAAATCGACATCACTGAAGCCAGGGAGGAAAGCGTCCAAGCAGCTCGGCGATTTAAAGAAAGAAACGTTGAGACCCTCAGCATATCCGCGGTCACGGGAGAAGGTTCACAACAACTGATCTACTTAATCGGCGAGAGACTAAAACTTCTTACTGAAGATTCCCGTAATCAATCTCCTTACGCGGAATAGGCATCAAAGAGGCGTGGTGAAGCGCTACCTTCCATCTTCCATCAGCAAGCTCAAATATGTTGGTTGCCTGGGCCAGCACAACGACTCTGCGATCGTCTATTGAGTAAGTCGCCCTCTCGACACAGTTAAGCCAGGCCGAATTTCCCTTCACCTCGACAAAGAAATCCGAAATATCAACACGGTCAAATCCGCCCGTTTCAAAAATAGTCTTCCAGCTCTCTTTTATGGCTCCCCATCCGAGAATTATCGGCCAGCCCGCATGGACGCACTTGGCGCGTCGATCCGTAAGCCAAACCTGCTCTATCAAGTCAAGATCGTAACGGTTGCGGGCATCGTAAAATTTCCTGTTCGCTTTTATTACTTCGTCTTTTTCATAACTCATAAAAAATACGCCTCAGTTTCGCATGGAATCAATACCTGAATAAATCTCTTCCAGTACTTCTTCCTCGGTTTCGGTTTCAAGGAGACGCTCAAGCTCAACCAGGCAATCTTCGCCCTCAAGCCTGCAAAGCGCCCAGACCGCGTGAGCCCTTATGATCGGCTCATCATCACAGATAAGGTTCCTTACATATTTTATATACTCCTTATTTCCGGAATTTCCAACAGCCACGAGTATATTTCTCATAAAACCCCTGCGTTTGGCCCTCTTAACGGGACTTTTCCTGAAAACCTCCCGGAAACCGTCCCCGTCAAGTCCCAGAAGCCATTTGAATTCTGGACTGAGCAGTTTTTCGCGCGGCCTGAAATTTTCTTTCAGAGTAAAAAGGGCTTTGCTGTTCCACGGACAGACATCCTGACACACGTCGCATCCGAAAACGTTGTTTTCCACGCCTTCCCTCAGTTCAAGCGGTATTTTCCCCTTAAGCTCTATCGTAAGATAGGAGATGCATCTCCTGGCATCAAGCACATAGGATTCCACTATGGCATCGGTGGGACACGCATCTATACACCTGGTACAGGTACCGCAGCGGTCCTCAACCGCAGTGTCGTAGTCAAGTTCAATATCGGTTATCACCTCGCCTAGAAAAAGCCAGGAACCGACCTGCTGATTGATAAGACAGGTGTTTTTGCCTACCCACCCTATTCCGGAATGGCTCGCGTGTACTTTCTCAAGAACCGGTCCCGTATCCACGTAAGCCCTAACTCCGGCATCCTCGGGACAAAGACCCGTCATGTAGTCGGCAAGCTCGCCAAGCATCTTTCCCATTACGTCGTGGTAATCATCTCCCCACGCGTACCTTGATATCCAGCCCCCGCCCGAAGCTTCCGTCGAGAGGGGATTTTCCGTATTGTAGTTAACGGCGCAGGACACAACCGACTTGGCACCGGAGAGGACTGTGTCCAACTCCTTTCTCTTCGAAAGTCCCCTCTCAAGATAGCTCATCTCCCCTGCGTAACCCCGCCCGAGCCAGCGCTCAAAGAGATCCGCTTCCCCGTAATGACTCTCAGCCGGACTTATTCCAACAAGGTCAAACCCGAGAGTGAGCGCATGATTTCTTATAAGCGCCGAGAGCCGAGGGGCTGTTCTCATCACAACACTCAAACTCCCTTCTTTGAGTTTACGATCAGATTCCCAAGCTCCGTGAAGACCGCTTCTCCGTCAAAGTTAGATACGTAGCTCGAGACCATTCTGAGTTCAAGCGGAGCGGAGTTGGGCGCTACGGAAAAAATCCCGGAACGGAAAAAATCAATGTCGTAGACCTCCGAACCGAGCAGCACGCAATCTTTTTCCCCTACCCTTTCTTGAACGTAACCGTGGCCGGCGATGACGCGGTGACCGTTTCTTTCGATCAGGTCCCCGAACCCGCTTGTCGAAGCAAAATCCCTGTCCCCCGAACCGTAAAACACCACCTCGGTGTCAAGTGAACGAAGTTCCCGAAGAAGCTCGGGCGCAGAGAAATTCCCGGGAATCCCAAGGTCATCGCCTGACGGACAGCCAAACACCCCGACGTTTACCAGAAGGGAAGTGGCTTCGCGGAACCTCTTCTTCATGTCCGTCCTGATCCTTGTCAGAACACCTGTGCGGTGCTTTCGCAATTTACCCTAACTCCAGGAGTTATCTCAAACTCAAGTATACTTGTCGTGATAATGATACCGATTAGAAGCACGATAAGAACCGAAATCGTACCCTATGTAAATTACACGCTTCTCGCCGTAAACATACTGGTTTTCGCGTACATCCTTTCTCTGACGGGAGAGTCGCTTGGGACGTTCTATCATACACACGGTATAGTGCCCAGCAAGATAACCGCCCTCGAAACCTACGGATTCTTTGAGAGGACGGCGAAATATTTCAGTTCCATGTTCGTTCATGAAAACTGGCTGCACATAGCCGGGAACCTGATTTTTCTATATATATTCGGAAACGGAATTGAGGACCTGCTCGGCCACGCAAGATATCTGCTTTTCTATCTTGTCTGCGGACTGGTAGCCGTATTTATCCAAGTGACTTTAAACTCCCACTCGACAATTCCCGTAATAGGTGCAAGCGGTGCGATTTCCGGAGTTCTTGGCGCGTACATGCTTTTTTTTCCAAGATCAAAGATACTTACGCTTCTAATAGTCCTTGTGTTTGTCCATTTCATACGCATAAAGGCCTACCTGTTCATACTTTTCTGGTTCGCCGTTCAGTTTCTGACCGGAATCGGCTATATTGGTGACGCGGGAACCGATGGTTTATGGGCCCACTTAGCAGGATTTGCTTGCGGGGCCATAGCTGGAAGCGGTTTTCTTTACACAAGGGGATATCGCAGTAAAAAATACAAAGCCGGTTATGGAACCGGGTGGTACGGAGAAGATGACTAGCAAGACGATGGATAACTTGGGAATAATAGCGGCCGGAGGACCCGCACCGGGAATAAACGGCGTGATAAGTTCAGCCACGATCGAGGCCAGGAACAGAGGGAAGAAAGTGATCGGCATTCTTGACGGGTTCAAATGGATTTCCAGGGGAGACACGTCAAAGATCCTGGATCTCAACATTCAGAACACATCAAGAATCCACACAACCGGCGGCTGCTTTATCGGAATATCCAGACAAAGCCCTCTTGTTACTGAGCAGACCTTTAAAAACACGGTTTCCTCGATTGAGAAACTGGGCATAGGCAACCTGATAACCATAGGCGGCGACGGAACCATGTTTCTCGCAAAAACGCTTTACGAACACTTCGGGGGAAGACTAAAAATAGCGCACCTGCCCAAAACGATAGACAACAACATAGCCCTTCCCGACTATATATCCACCTTCGGATTTGAAACCGCTAGGGATGTCGGGGCAAAGATAATGAATAACATAATGGAAGAGGCAAAAACTACGAGCAGGTGGTTTCTGATTATAACCATGGGCAGAAGAACGGGCCATCTGGCTCTTGGAATCGGGCAGGCTTCAGGAGCCACCATCACAATAATCCCCGAGGACTTCGAAGAGGAAAAAGTGCCGCTTGAAAAAGCCCTGGCTATTCTTGAGGGTTCCATAATAAAAAGAATGAGCATGGGAAGAGAGTACGGAGTGGCGATACTCGCTGAAGGGATGCTCGACAAGATAGATCCTGTCGACCTGGGGCTTATGGACAAGGACGGCATGGGAAGAATAAGATACGTGGACGTTAACTTCGGTCAGCTTCTGAAAAACTCTCTTGGCCAAAAGCTTTCAGAAAAAGGGGTTAACGTGGAGCTGGTGCACAAAAGACTGGGCTATGAACTGCGCTCGGCCGCTCCGATTCCGTTTGACGTGGATTATACGCGAAAGCTAGGCTACTGCGCCGTCAAGTATCTGCTTGATGGAGAGGGAGGCGGGGCTCTTGTATACGTAAGAAGGGGAAAAATACAGGCGACCCCGTTTCAAGAACTCATAGATGAAGAAACAAATAGCATTAAGGTACGATATGTTGATAAGAACACAGAAGCCTATGAGGTCTCTCAGAAATACATGATCAAGTTAAACCGCGACGATATAGACACGCCTGCGACCCTGGAAAAACTCTCAAGACAGACCAACCTTACTAGCAGTGAATTCAGGGAGTACTTCTCAAAAATCTTCCGGTAAGGGGAATTACAGCCGACGAGGGGATTCGAACCCCTGACCTGCTCATTACGAGTGAGCTGCTCTACCGGACTGAGCTACATCGGCAGTAATTATCCGTTTAATTATGACATAGGGAAAATTTTTGTGAACATTAAAGAAAGAGAATTTGGTGATTACCTCCATACTTGAAACAGAACATAATCTGTCGCTAAAAACTTACAACAAAATTGTTGTCAACAATTTTGTTGTATAGCAGGGAAAAAATGGCCAGACATGTCGCCGAGCATAGTCAACCAAGTGAGAAACCCCTTGTAATTACATAGCGAAACACATTTGCGGAACCAGCATATGATCCTAGAAAATTAACGTTCTTCACCGCTTCCGCTTATATCCCGTTATAAATCAACGGATCATATCCGCATAAATTTTTCTGGCCGCAAGTTCTGCTGAACGCACACAATCGGGAATTCCAACACCAGAATAGGCAGCTCCGCAAAGAGCAAGTCCCGAGTGGTGGGAAAGCCTGTGCATAACCCCTGAGATTTTTTCCTTATGTCCCAGCGCATAACGCGGCATGGACATCGGATATCTCCTGATATGAGTTTCCGTCGGAGAGTTGTCACATCCGAATATTCTCGAAAGTTCCTCCATCAAAACGGCCTTTATCCTCTCCTCGTCCCAAAGAACCGCTTCGGGGTTAAGTTCTCCGCCAAAAAAACACCTGACCACAACTTTGTCGCTTCCGGATTTCTCAGGGAACTTGCTGCTGTATAACGAACACGCCACAAGATTCATTTTCTCCACAGAAGGAATTATAATCCCCAAACCATCGGGAAGACCGCGGAAATCCTTTTCATCGAAGACAAGACTCGCGACAACGGAAGAGACATAGCGCACATTTGAGAGTTCGGCTCCGAGCCGCGGATCAACATCAGAGAGCAGCAGCCCCGCCGTATCGGCGCGGGTGGACAGAACTACGGCGTCAAACTGTTCCTCTCCACGGTCAGAACCAAGAAGCCATCCCTTCCCCGATTTCTTAAGGGACAAGACCGCAGTCTCAAAATCCTGTCTCGCAAATTCGGCGCTTTCGCGAAGTTTCTCAACGATAACGGACATCCCCTGAGCGGGAGTTAAAAAAAGGCCGTACCTGGCACCACTTTCACCACGGGAGGTGGGAGGATTACGAAGAAGATCCCAAAGAACGCTTCCGCTTCGCTTCTCCATTTCAAGGAACTGTGGCATGGTGGACGAAAGACTGAGCTTGTCCGGGTCGGCCATGTAGATTCCGCCTAGAAGAGGCTGCGCGGCCTTGTCAAAAATTTCCCTTCCGAATCTCCTTTCCACAAACGAAGAGACGCTTTCATCCTCTCCGCCGCCGCGCGGAACCAGGGGTTCAAGAAGCACCCTAAGTTTGGCTCCGGCGCTGAACAGCCCGCAGCGCAGGAAGGGCAGAAGCTTTGAGGGAGCCATGAGAAAAAAACCTTCGGGAAGTGCTTGCAGCTTCCCGCCGTGATATACAAACGTGTTTTTCCCGCTGCCGTAACCCACTCCGAGGAGCGAATTCTCAAGTCCCAGTTCTTTTGCAAGATCAAGCGCCCAGGGCTTTGACGTTATGAAGGAGTCGGGACCAAGTTCAAGAACCATATCCCCCTTTTTTACAGTATCGAAAACCCCGCCCAGGCGGTTTGAGGACTCAAAAAGAACAAGTTCGAGAGGAACACTCTCCTCCCGGCAAAGCTTTCTCAGATAATGGGCAGAGGAAAGACCCGAGATCCCTGCGCCGACAATCGCGACTTTCATACCGAACTATCTTACTTATTGCTGGGAGTTTTCTGAATTGAAGAGTCTCAGCACCCCGTCACCGAGGGCCATTATGTAGCGGTCATCATCGTTCACAGTCTCGGCCCTGTGCAGGTTCACTCCGCACTCGCGCGCGGCCTCGCTGGCCTCAACCCCTATATCGAAAAGCACTTCAATATGATCGCACACAAACCCTATCGGCTGAACCACAATGTCGGTGAAACCCTGGTCAGCGAGATTCCTTATCACATCGCATATGTCCGGCTCAAGCCACTTTTCGTTCGGAGAGCCGCTTCTGCTTTGATAGGCGGTCATCCATTTTTTGTGCCCGGCTCCGTCTGCCACCAGCATGGCGGAAGTTTCAAACTGCAAGGCATAGGGGGATGAATCCGACATTTTCTGCGGAATGCTGTGAGCGGTAAAGACGAGCATAGTGGTATCAAGCCTGTCCGCGGGAATCTCGCGCAGACATTCGATGACCTTGCCCGCAGAGCTCTCTATGAAAAAAGGATGATTGAAAAGCGGCGGGACGTATTCCACGTGAAGCTCCATCCTGAGATCTTCGCAAGCCTCGCTTACATCCCTCATGTATCTCTCCCAACTCGCATCGGAGCGGTAAACGGCCATTATGAGGCCTACGAGGTTTTTCACCCCATTTTCCCGCATGCTCTCAAGAGAGTCCTTAATGAACGGATGCCAGTTTCTCATTCCGACGTAAACCGGAAGACCGTACCCGTGTTCCGAAAGAAGCTTCTCAAGTTTTTGAGCCTGCTTGTACGTGAATTCGTTCAGAGGAGATTTTCCGTCGAAGATTTCGTAGTGATGGGCAACTTCCCGCAGCCTGTCCTCGGGTATCGGTCTTCCGCCCGCTACATTTCTTAGAAAGGGCATTATGTCCTGTTTTTTCTCGGGGGCGCCGTATCCGATCATCATTATCGCGTCAAAATTTTTTGCCATACAGCTTTTCTCCTAAATACCTGTTCCCGCGGAGTACTGGTGAACTTCATCAATCAGCCTGAGAACATTGTCAACCGGTGTCTGCGGCAGTACTCCGTGACCCAGGTTGAATATGTGGCCGGGCTTCCCTCCTACCCTGTCCAGTATCTTCCTTGCCTCCTCAACGACGTGAGAGGGGGTTGAGAGCATAGAAACGGGATCAAGATTCCCCTGAACCGCAAGAGAGCTGCCGGCTCTGCGCCAGCCGTCAAGAATATCGACCCTCCAGTCAAGACCGATAACTCCAGCTCCGGTCCTCCCCATGAGTTCGAGAAGAGAGCCGGTTGCGGTCCCGAACAATATTACCGGAACACCCGACGGGAGCGTGGAGATGAGTTTCTTTACGTGCGGAAAGATGAACTTTTCATAATCCGCAGGAGAGAGACAACCTACCCAGCTGTCGAAAATCTGCACTGCATCGGCCCCTGCTTCCACCTGAGCGCAAAGGTAGTCCGAAATGCTCGCGGTCAGAATTTCCATAAGCCTCTCCCACAAAGAAGGGTCCCCGTACATAAGCTTTTTCGTGTTGACGTAGTTTCTTGAGCCCCTTCCCTCAATCGCGTACGACGCTACGGTAAACGGAGCGCCGGCAAAACCCAGAAGCGAAACTTCGGGATCAAGCGCCTCTCTGGTAGTACGCACAGCCTGGTAGACAAAGTCCATGCTTTCCGGATGAAATTCTCTCAGGGCCTCTATGCGTTTTCGTGTTCGAAGGGGGTTGGCTATCACGGGACCGTCAACGCTTGAATACTCAAGCGAAAGCCCCAGGGGTTCCAGGATAAGCAGTATGTCGGAGAAAATGATAGCCGCGTCCACGCCGAGTCGGTCAACCGTCATAAGCGTAATTTCCGAAGCTATGTCCGGGGTCTTGCAAAGCTCCATGAACGGAACGCGGGAGCGGACCTCTCTGTATTCCCGGAGAAACCTGCCCGCCTGGCGCATAAGCCAGATGGGAGTATGATCGGCTTTCTCGAGCCGGCACGCCTTCATAAACGCCCCCGCGGACGTAATTTCGCTTCTTCGGGCCCGCGTGCCGTCCCCAGACCAGACCATCTGCGTACGGCTCCAGTTTCGGGTATCGACACCGTTTTGAAAGGCGGTTCTTTTTTTCGCCAGAAGCGCCGCGGACCTTCTGGCCGTCTCTCTCACCAGATTTCCCATTTTCGGGCTGTCGGGCTCATAGTCAACGGATATTCCGTTTCCTCTAAGCGTTTCGGTAGTGGATGGTCCGATTGAACATATAAGAGCTTTTTTCATCCCCTCCATAAATTCAGTGGCACACTCGTGCGTACCTGCCACCTCAAAAAGATTGGATACCTGCCGGGAACTTGTGAACAGCAGACAATCCTCAGCGCCCTCGGATATGGACCTTACCGCGTCCTGCAGGGGACCCAGATCCTCCGGCAGCGCCCATCTGTAAATTGGAATTCTTCTTACGTCCGCCCCTCTTTTTTCAAGGGAAGCGAGAAATTCTTCATTGGAAACGCCGTATTCCTGAACATACACGACCAGGTCTTCAAGCGACATGTCCCTCTGGTCAAAAGTGGAGAGTATATCCCTCCACGTGTTCGGTTCAGAAACGGTGATATCAGGCCTCATGCCGAATCTGCGAAGGGCCGCGACGGGTTTCGGACCTCTTGTGAGAATCGTTGTTGAGCGCAGAGCCTCAACATACTCTTTTTCCCCGGACTCCTCGATTACCATGTCGGAGAGAATTCGGGTTCCCACCCCAGTCATCAGAATAAGCATATCAACGTTGCCGGAGAAAAGGTCATCAGCAAACCTGACAACGTAAGGACTTTTCAGATCAGGGACTTCCCTCATCGAGGGCGCGACCCTGGGGACACCGCCGTGATAAGAGATAAGTTTTTTCATCTCCTCACAGCGACGACTTTCAAAAGACGTCACCTTAAGTCCGTTAAAACCCTGTTTCATGACTTAATCCCAAGTTCAGGAGCCAAAACCACTACCTTCGATACTATAGGAATTCCGCAATGCTCTCGGCTTTCAGCATATCCTCTAGAGTCTCCCTGGCCCTTATCTCGCAGTATCTTTCACCGCTTACAAGAACTTCTGCCGCCCGGGGCCTCGTATTGTAATTCGACGACATCACGAAACCGTAGGCTCCCGCGCTGAAAACCGCAAGCAGTTCGCCCGCGGAAACCGCGGGAAGACTTCTGTCTCTGGCCAGAAAATCTCCCGATTCGCATATGGGACCTACTATATCCACCACCCCGCAGGACTCAGAATCTCCCCCGCGCACCGGTTCTATCCGGTGAAAGGAATCGTAAAACGCGGGTCTCACAAGATCGTTCATCGCGGCGTCAACTATTACGAATTTCTTTGAAGTTCCCTCTTTAATATAAAGCACCTTGGTAGCCATTATTCCCGCGTTGCCCACCATTGATCTTCCGGGTTCAAGGACCAGCCTGTAACCGGTATCGCGAAGATGTTCCTCAAAAACTTGCGCGTACTCAGATTTCGCCGGAGGTTTTTCCCCGCTCTCGTAGCTTATCGCCAGCCCCCCTCCTATATCTATGTAGGAGATTTCAATCCCGTCGCTCCCAAGTCTGTCAGCAAGATAAACCAGCTTTGATATGGACTCGGAAAAAGAGGAAAGATCAAATATCTGGGAACCTATATGGGCATCAATTCCCCTTATCTCAATTCCCTTCATCCGCGAGGCGTCTCTGTAAACATCCATCGCTTTTTCGATTCCGATTCCAAACTTGCTTTTCTCAAAACCCGTTGATATGTACGGATGTGTATCGGGATTAATATCAGGATTCACCCTTATCGCAACCGGAGCCTTTTCCCCGATGGAAACGGCCACATCGTTTATATTTTGAAGCTCCGCTTCGGACTCCACGTTGAAAAAAAGTATCCCGGCGCGAAGTGCGGCTTCTATTTCCTCTTCGGTCTTTCCGACTCCCGAGAATACCACTTTCGAGGGGTCTCCCCCCGCGGCAATCACCCTCCGCAATTCCCCCGACGAGACGATATCGAAACCGCTGTCCATGGAGGAGAAGATCTTCAGTACGGATATATTTGAGTTCGCCTTAACGGAATAGCAGATCAGGGGATCGATTTCACAAAACGCCTGCTTATATTCAAGGAAGCTTGACCTGATGTAATTGTGGCTATAGATATAGATGGGAGTGCCCAGATTCTCGCATATCTCTCGCACCGGAACTTTTTCCACGTAAAGTTCGCCGTTGGTATATTCAAAATCGAAAGTCATCATATAAGTCCCCGCAGGTTTGAAGGTAGAAAATTTACCCGAAAAAAACAGTGGAAAACAATTACCGACCCCGCATCCGACTGAAGTTCTCAAGCTCCCGGACATAAGCAATGATGAATGAAGTAAACTCCCCCCTTCAAATTTTGCTTGGACAAAACCCAGATTTGTTTTATAATGGTTTCGTCGTACCTAGAACCTAAACTTTTGGAGCGAAAACCTCTCTTTAATCAAGGATAAATTCCCATGGACGCAATTGTTGATCTGTTTACCAAGGGCGGAATATATATTTTCCCCCTCATTTTATGTTCCATATTCGGACTTGCAATTTTTCTGCAGAAGCTTCATACGCTTCAGAAGAAAAAGCTTCTTCCGCAAGAATTTCTTTCAAGCTTGTATGAGGCTGTCGAGACAAAGGGGCTTGACGAAGCGAAATCGCTTTGCGCTTCAAACGACTCCGCGGCAGCAAGGATAGCGCTTGTCGCCGCAGAGAACTCAGGCAAATCGAAAGCCGAGATGCAGGAAGCGATCGAGACGGCCGGGAAAGCGGAGACGCAAGGTCTTGAAAAATATATTGAGACTCTGCTCACCATAAGCAGCATAAGTACTCTAATAGGGCTTCTCGGAACGATATCGGGCATGATAAAGGTGTTCGCCGTCATATCGGAGAAGGATATAGTGGATCCGCCTTCCCTCGCGGGAGGTATCTCAGAAGCCCTTTACACAACGGCCCTCGGACTCACGATAGCGATTCCGGCACTCATAGCCTACAAGTACACCGACGGGAAATTCAAGGAGATACTTTCCGAGCTTGAGGACGAAGGCAAGAAAATACTGGAGGCTTTTTCCGCAAAGACATCCCTATGAACTTCAGGACAAAGAAAAGTTCTGGTGCAAGATACGGCATAGACCTCGCCCCTATAGTGGACGTGGTTTTTAATCTCCTTATTTTCTTCGCCCTTACACTGAACTTCGCCATATCAAGCGGCATAAAAGTCAACCTGCCGAAAGCGACCGGTGAAATCGTGGAGATAAGAGACGTAAACATAAACATTGCCAAAGACGGAAAAGTTTACTTCAACGACATACTTATGCCCTCCGCTAACTCCTTAAAACGCGAGTTCCAGAAAATACCTGACAAAGACACCCTGATAATAATCAGAGCTGATTCCGAGGCCCTGCACGGCCCGGTGGTAAGCACCATGGATCTGGCGAAAACCCAAGGGTTCTCAAAAATAGCAATCGGAGTTGAGCCGAAGCGATAAAACTCCCCCCAATCATTCCCCCGACAATCCGGCGACCCTGACGATAACAGAAGAAGTTGAACTCTCTTAAAGACTTGGTAACAAGGTTTTTCATACTCTGGATAATACTGTTTTCGGCTGTTGCGTACTTGTTTCCCTCCGTTTTTGAAAATCTCGGTTTCCTCATAGTTCCCATGCTCGCTGTGATAATGTTCGCGATGGGCATAACCCTCAGGACCGATGACTTCAGGAGGGTTTTTTCAAGACCGCTTGAGATCCTGGCGGGGATTTCCGCTCAGTACGTCGTGATGCCTTTTCTGGGTTTCATCCTCGCCCTTGCGTTCGGGGTAAGCCCTTTGATTGCTGCGGGGGTCGTTCTTGTGGGTTCGTGCCCCGGGGGAACCGCATCAAACGTGATCACTTACCTGGCAAGGGGCGACCTGGCGCTTTCAGTAACGCTTACGTCGGTTTCAACACTCCTGTGCCCGTTTCTGCTGCCCGCACTAATGTACGTTTACGCGGGAAGGTGGATAGACGTTCCGATGGTCGATCTTTTCATCTCGGCACTTCAGATAGTACTGCTGCCGGTACTTCTGGGAGTGATTTCAAGAAAAATGCTCGGGAGAAAATTAGAGACGGTCCTGCCTTTTCTACCCTCCTTATCGTCTCTGGTGATAGCGCTTGTGGTAGGAATAATCGTGGCTTTGAACGCAGAATCCATAAAAACCATCGGCGCGGTAGTTTTCCTTATCGTAGTTATTCATAACACTCTGGGTCTTGCGTGCGGTTACCTTATAGCGAAGGCGCTGGGTTTCGGAGAAAGCAGCGCCAGGGCGATATCCATAGAGGTGGGAATGCAGAACTCGGGGTTAGCGGCGGCTCTTTCCCAGTTGCATTTCGGTTATCTCTCCGCACTTCCCGCGGCGCTTTTCAGCATCTGGCATAATATCTCGGGCGGAGCGATAGCGTGGTTATGGAGAAACAGCAGCATTCATGAACAAAACTGAGAAAAAAGAAAAGCTTCCAATAAAGGGCTATCTTTTTCTGATAGCCACCGCTTTTTTTACGGCGCTTTCCTACGCCATAGGAAAGTCGCTTGAGCGAAGCGACCTTCACCCGGAAACCACTACGTTTTTCTGGTTTTTCGGGGCTTTTGTGGTTGCCCTGATTCTGTTCCCGTTTCTTCGCGCGCAGAGAGAGGAACTGAAAAGAATCCGCCAGTACCGCGACATTTTCATCTGGAGCTCCGTGATAACCTCGGCCGGAGCCGCCTTGTGGATGGTGGCGCTTTGGACAATCGGACCGGCCATTACCTCGTTCCTGATGAAAGCCCAGACGCTTTTTGCGCTCCTGCTCGGCATAATCTTTCTCGGGGAAAGGCTTAACAAGGGGGAGAGCATAGGAATAGCTCTGACCGTGGCGGGCGGAGTGGTAGTCGCCTACCAGAGAGAAGATTATCTCATCTTCGGAACCGCGATGGCTCTTGGAGCCGCGTTTTTGTATTCCCTTCTTTCTTTCATGGTAAAGAAGATAGCGCAGGACCTTAACATGCTCACAGTCGCGACGCTTAGAACTCTTGGAGTCTCCATAGTTCTTTTCATTTACCTTATGCTCACCGGAAGCTTCGAGCCCCCTAACCTTAAACAGGCGCTTGTGATGGCATGCGGAGGAGCATGCGGAGCATACATAGCCAAAGGAAGCCAGTTTCACGCCATAAAGCTTCTCGACATCTCAAGAACAACGGCCGTGATGCCGATGGAATCGATCTTCGTACTGATTCTCGCGCACGTTTTCTTCGACGACCTGCCGTCGGTCACGAAACTTTTGGGGGGAGCTTCAATAATCGCCGGAGTCGTTTTTCTGGTGCTTTTCCGGGGACAGAAAAACGATATTCTCGGCAAGTGAGTTCCTACCGGGAACTAGAAAAATCTGTTCTGAGTTCCCTTCTCATCCGATGTCTCTGCTCTGCAAGCTCAACCAGCATCTCGAGCATTTCCCCGACGCAAAGTCCGCTTGCCTCCCACAGCTTCGGATACATGCTTATGGGCGTAAAACCCGGGATCGTGTTTATCTCGCTTACAAACACCTGTTCCGTATCGGCATCAATCAGAAAATCCACTCTGGCCATACCGGTGCAGCAAAGAGCAGAATAAGAAGCAACAGAGAGAGTTCTGATTCTATCCTGAATCTTTTGGTCAAGGTCGCAGGGAATGCGGAATTCCGTGGATTCATCTTGGTACTTCTTTGCGTAATCGTAAAAACTCCCTTCCACAACAAGTTCCCCGGGAATTGATGCCCGAGGGTCATGGTTCCCTATAACGCTTACTTCCACCTCCCTGAGATTCAATACCGCCCGCTCAACGATCACCCTTTCAGAAAAATCAAAAGAAGCCTCCACGGCATCACCAATTGCCGCCGGAGAACTCACCTTTGAAACTCCGACCGAAGAGCCAAGGTTCGAGGATTTTACAAAGCAAGGAAAGCCTATTTCATCTTCCAGGCTACGGAGAATTCCTTCTTTATCTTTTTGCCAGCTGGTTTTTGCGAAACCAAAAAAGGGGACAACCGGAATACCATTATCCCTGAGGATGGTTTTTGAAACTATCTTATCAATGCAAAGCGAAGACCCAAGCAAATCCGCGCCCACGCACGGAACACCCATAAGATCGATGAGACCCTGTACCGACCCATCCTCGCCGAAGGTTCCGTGAAGAACGGGGAAAACGGCATCCACGGAGAAAATCTCCCTTATCTCTCCTTCGATTATTTCAGCGAAACGGCCCGGGGGAGAACCGTAGAGCATGGGAACAATCTCGGAGTCGGGAACCAGGGCGGGAGGTTTCCCCTCCGGCCAGTTCTCAAGAAAAGCCCTCTGCCAGCGACCCTCTTTCGAAATAAAAATCGGCAACAGAGCGAATTTCAAAGGATCAAGGTTGCTTACGATAAACTTTGAGGAGACAAGAGATACCTCATGCTCAACCGAAATCCCACCGAAAAGAACCGCAACGGTTTTTCTGCTCAACTCATGACTCCCGGTGTGTTTCAGGAAAAATTTTTAAGAGAAACTGTAAGAAAACAAAAACCTGCTAAATCCCGTTTCTATAAAATCTCCCACAACATACTTTGACTATTGAAACTATGTGGTTAAAATTATTATACAAATAACTGAAGAAAAATAAACCGGAAGACTTTCTTCGGGGCATTATTGTCCCCGCCATTGATTAAAAATTACGAAAATAATGAATAATATGGATAAATTTACCGCAGACAGAATCAACTCCAGCTTAATCGTGATGCTTTCCGCGGTTTTCACCGTTTTTCTCCCGTGGTTTCCCGCTACCGCTTCAAGTCAGGATTTACTGAAACCACACACATCTCTGGAAGAAGCACAGATCGAATTCGTCGAGTTAGCTCAGAGAGCTGAAGAAATCGAGGAAGTGGACACTGATACCGCGGCCCAATTGTCTTCTGACTCTGGCGAACAAACCCCACAAGTTCCCCTGACACAACCCGAGGCCGGGGAAATCGGGGAAACGGATACCGTTACGGCGCTCCAACTATCTTCTGACCCTGACGAAAAAATCCTTCAAGCTGACCAGACAGAACCCGGGACCGAAGAGATCTCAGCGGTCGAGGACACGGAAACTTCACAGGATTATGAGGACATAAAATTCGAGATAAAGAGAAACTCAAGGGTTGAGCATTACATCCGCCGGTTCTCAGGAAAAGGAAAGGAAGGCTTCGCTACGATTCTCAACCGCTCCGGGAAATTCCTTCCGGAGATTAAAAAAACGCTTCTCTCCGAGGGAATTCCTTCAGACATCGCGTATCTGCCGCTTATAGAAAGCGGATTTAACCCCCGTGCCGTTTCAAGAAAGAGCGCCGTCGGTCTCTGGCAATTCATAAGACCGACCGGGCTGAGATATGGACTAAAAGTAAACTATTGGGTAGACGAGAGAATGGATGTCGAGAAATCGACCCTGGCGGCAGCCAGATATCTCAAGGAGATGTTTGACGAATTCGGTTCATGGGAACTTGCCCTAGCCGCCTACAACTGCGGAGAGAGTAGGGTGTCTAAGGCCATCACCAGAACAGGTTCGACCGACTTCTGGACACTTTCAAGGAAGCTCCCGAGAGAAACAAGAAACTATCTGCCGAAATTCAACGCCGCTTTGATAATAGCCAAGAACCCGGAGAAATACGGCTTCAGGATTATGGAAGCGGAGAAAGATTATGAAACTGTAAATGTTCCGCCCAGAAAGAGTCTCGCGGAAATCGCTAACCTGCTTGACATGGGGTACAAGGAAATTTCCAGGTACAACCCCTCACTTATCGGACTTACCACTCCTCCTGGAGAAAGCTATGAGCTTAAGGTTCCCAAGGGCTACGGGGAGAAACTCGTTTCAGTCCAAAGCCAGGTGGTGGCCCTAAAAGACATTGAAATTCCTTTCAGGACAAGACCCACGAGATACACGGTGAAACCGGACGACAGTCTCTGGAAGATAGCCAGGCGATTCGGAACCTCCATCGAGAAACTCAAGTACGCAAATCGCCTCTCCAGTTCAATCATACGTCCCGGACAGAGGCTTAAGATACCCACAAGAGGAAATGTCGTATACGTAAAGCACAAAATTCGTCCCGGGGAAAACATTTACGTCCTGGCGAAAAAATACGGCGTTTCCATTGACGAGATAAAAAGGGCTAACAACCTCAAGGGTTCGCTTATAATAGCGGGGAAGACCCTTTCAATCCCCCAGAGACTTTCCTCCACTTACGTGCAGCGGGACGTTCCGAGAAAAATGAGCCACAAAATAATACCCGGCGATACTCTGAGCGAGCTGGCGCTTCGTTACAGGGTATCGGTCTCCCAGATCAAGAGATGGAACAACTTGTCCTCAACCACCCTGATCGCCGGAAGAAATCTCGTCATTTACAAATAAACCCCGGATGTTGACAGTACGGTCAATAAGGGAAAACCTTCCGAGCAAAGCTCCCGAGATACGCTTCAAACTCAGGGAATTTGAAAACGTTATCAAAAACGCTTCCGAAGAGGTAATTTTCGAGGAACTGGTTTTCTGCATATTCACGGCCGGGACAAGCGCCAAGATGGGGCTAAGCGCGATTCGCGCTGTAAGGAACATACTTCCGAGCGCAAGCGAGGATGAACTCAGGGAGAGGCTTCGCGGAGTATACAGATTTCCAAACGTGCGCTCAAAACACGTGATCCACACAAGGGACTATCTTGCCCGCGAGTACGGACTCAAGCTAAGGCCGCTTCTTCTCTCCTTTGAAGATCCGGTTGAGAGAAGAGATTTTTTCGCACTTAACAGCGACGTAAAGGGACTTGGTTTCAAGGAAGCAAGCCATTTTCTGAGAAACATCGGTTTTCGCGGCTACGCAATACTTGATAAGCACATACTCCAGTGCCTTTTCGAACTCGGTATAACGGAATCTGCCCGGGCACCACACTCAAGGTCGAAATACATCGAGATTGAAAACAAGTTTAGAAGTTTCTCGGAGAGAAACGGATTTGATTTTGATGAAATGGACCTGTTTCTCTGGAGTGAAAAGACAGGCGAAATACTGAAATAACGCCTCGAAAAACAGGGGTCTCCGAATGACGGAAAAAGAAAAACGAGAACTCCTAGAACTTTATGAGCTTAAAAAAGAAGAAATAAGGAACCAGCTTTTGGAATTCAAAGAAGCTTTTCAAGAAGCTGACGACCACCAGATCTTCTGTGAACTTTCATTCTGCATACTGAGTTCCGGGGTCGGTCCCAAAATAGCTGGTCAATGCATGAGGGCCATAGGAGAAAAGCTCGCGGACGGAGAAGAAGATGAACTGCTAAGCAGCCTTGAAGCAATTCACAAATATGCCGAGAACGTGTCCCGCTACATTGTTTTTACCAGAGAATATCTTAAAAAAGAACACGGATTTCTTCTGAAATCACTTGTCAGTTCCTTTGAAGACAGGGTGGAAAGAAGAGACTTTTTCGTAAAAAACCCCGGGATCAAAGGGCTTGGATACGTGCAGACAAGCCATTTTCTAAGGAACCTAGGATTTCCCGGTTACGCAATTCTTGACCGAAACAACATAACATCTCTTTTTGAACTGGGGATTATAAGCGAGGCGAAATATCCCCCGACAAAAAAAAGATATCTTGAAACCGAGAACCTGATGACGGATTCCGCGCGCGAACTGGGAATGAGTCTTGATGAATTTGACCTGCTTCTTTGGTCAAGGAAAAGAAAATATGTCCCGAGGTAAGATCACCCGGAGGCGCATCTTATAAAAACCTCAGCCCAAAGCGGTGCGAATCCGTCCGCGGTATCGTGAAAAGCCCCCCTGTACCTGTTAAGACCCATTATGCCGTCGGTATAGTCCTTGTAGGCCGTCTGGCTTCTGTGCGCTTCAATAGCCCGGCGCTTGCGGTCGGCAAAAGGGGTTATATCCTCAATACGGTCGTATGAGGGAAAAGGTGTCCATACTTCATAAAACCAGCATTCGCACTCAAAAGCATCCGCGTCGGTCGCGGCGCTCAGGCAATCAAGCGTCAGTCGGGAAACTGTTCTGTGGGTTTTGTGTTTGTCAATTTCGGGATGGGGGATGTATATCTCATTTGGACAGAGCTTGGTTATAATTTCCAGCATCCTGGAACTGAATTCATGCTTGTTCGCATCAGATTCCATATCTGCAAAACCAAGAAGGGAAAGCTCCACACCAAGTGCCCTTGAAGATTCCCTGACTTCCCGCTCCCTCGTCCGTATAAGCTCCTCCCGCGTAATACCCCTCGGGTTTGCGCTTCTCCTCCCATCGGTAACGACAACGGAAATCACGTCCATACCTTTTTCCAGAAGCAGGCACACCGTTCCTCCCATGCCTATCTCAAGGTCATCGGGATGCGGGGAAATTATAAGGGCTTTTGCGTCGGACATATGAATTTTCTCGATAAAAAGATTGCCGGAATCTACATTACACCGTGAATTCAAATTAGAAAAATGCCAAGAAGCACTCGTCAGATGCTTTCTCGGATAACATTCTACGGTGCCAGAGGTCTATAGAACAGAAACCCACTGATTCAGTAATAATTAACATGGCTATCTATGTTTTGAAGAAGATTCTGAAAGGACATTTACCAGCAGGTCGTGCTGCTTTCTGTGCTTATCAGGGTTTGTGTCTCGTAGTTTCTTCAAATTCTGAAGCTTCCACTGAACTGCTGGAAATTGTTCAAAGTCATAAAGACTCCAATCAGGTTCAGCATTGTCAGCACGTAAAAGAAAATCCTTGTCTTCGTCAGTAAGAGACACATTTATCATCCAAATTAGTTTATTTCTAGCTTTTTCGTATTCCTCGTAGGAGAAAGGTTCACGTGACATGCCTTCAAATTGGTTCTCAAAGATATCTCTTTGGTCTTGCGGTCGCGGGGCAAGCAATTCATACATCGGCCTGTCACTACAAAGCAGACCGTATAAAAAACCACGTTTTATGTCATTGAAAAAACCTTCTTGATCCATAAGCGGACTTAAGTCAAAAAAATCTCTGGGGTGCTGTCGATCCAGGGCCGCACAGACCTTGCCACCATAGAGTTGGCTTGTTGGCACCAAATGCATCGCACAAAACGTATCAAACTCTGATTGCGCACTTTGGCAGAGCTCTAATTGTTCAGGAGGCGCAATAACACCCCGTTTTACCATGTTCACTTCAATTTTTGTTTGTGCACCTGAGCGAGAGATAAAAAGCTTGCAGACATTTTGTTGATGAACAACCTGCATGCCTCTCTTTTTTGATTCAATACCACTTTTTATTCTGCTTAACCCTTGATTGATATTATTCAAAGATGTATCCCTGTCTTCAAGCGGCACATAGGTTAAATCAATGTCAACGGACAGACGTGGCATCTCACGCACGAAAAAATTAATTGCCGTACCACCATGGAGCACAAAGCAGGATTGCTTTGCCACCTCAGGCAAAACTTCAAGCAAAAGTTCCACCTGTTCTTTATAGTCCTGTCTCATTGCTCTTTGCTTCTAATTCCTTAGGAACAGTGATTTGATACTTTGGCACATAAACACCATTAGTCAGAAGACTTCGTTTGCCTTTGCCCAAATCGATTTTTTCTAAATCCAGAAAATTAAACCAGTCATGCTCCGCTTTCTCGCTCATATACAAAAAAAGCCGCTTCACTTTCACCGAACGGCACTGCTCAAGCAATGTCTGCACTTGGGCAGGTCTTAAATTGTTAAGTCCCTCCATCAACTCAAAGGCCTCAAGCAAAGACTGCTTTTCAGGCGCAAGATAAAGGCATTCCATTAGTGCTCGCGCAGCCCCGGACACATTGACGGAAAAAGTTTTCAGTTCAACGCTGGTCAGTCCCAGTTGTGGGGGAAGAAAGGAAGATGCGCGGTAGTAAACATCTAACTCCCAATCATACTTCTTAAACCAAAGGGGTAATCTTTCGCTAGCATGACCAAATAATATTGCCCGTTTCGGGGACAATTCAAGATAATGGGATTTACCGAGCAATGATAAAGCAGTTCGACCACCAGGGTGAACACTTAAACCTTGCTGTTTTTGCAGGGCATAGACCGCACCCAAATAATCAACTTCGTCTCCCGCACGGACCATAGCACCCGCACCTATTGATTCAAACCAATAACTGCGTCGATAGCGTTTCTGAAGATCCAGGCTGTAACCCCGCTCTGCCAGCCATGGTGACAAGAGTACAACTCCTCTAGGTACAGTCCTTAAGAGTCGGTTTATTTTAGAATTATTTTGGGTACTCATAGTACCAATATATAATATTCTTTAAACCTAGTCAAGAATAAAGTTTATTAAACAACTTTTAAAGGTACTAAAAGTCCTTTTAAACATTATTTTATAAACCGACAATCTACTATACCTAATCCTCCCAGAACATGTTGTTCCAGCATCCATGTTCAAAACTCAAGTAGAAATACTTAAGCAGGGTTGCCTGCGGGCCAAGCGCATATATAATCTTCGCTCGGTTATCTTTATCAAAATTCCCCTGAAGGAACAACCAATGGAATACGAAGCGGTAATCGGTCTTGAAGTGCATGCGCAGCTTGCCACCGAATCAAAGATATTTTCTTCTTCCTCAACTAAATTCGGAAGTCCTCCCAATTCCCAAGTGAACCCGGTCTGTCTTGGAATGCCGGGGGTGCTGCCGGTTTTCAACGAAAAGGTTCTTGAGTACGCGATAAGAGCGGGATTGGCGACCAACTGCGAAATTGCCCTGAAATCCAGATTCGCGAGGAAGAACTATTTCTACCCGGATCTTCCGAAAGGCTACCAGATTTCCCAGTACGATGAACCACTGTGTCTTCGGGGACACCTCGAGATAGATCTGGGGAACGGTAAAAAGAAAATCAGGATAACCCGCATACACCTCGAAGAAGACGCAGGGAAGCTCGTGCACGAATATTCCGACTTTGAAAGCTACGTGGATCTGAACAGGGCTGGAGTGCCCCTTGTGGAAATAGTGAGCGAGCCTGACATCTCAACCGCCGAAGAAGCGGTCAAATACGTAAAGAAACTGAGAACCATCTTGAGATATCTTGAGGTCTGCGACGGAAACATGGAGGAAGGAAGCCTGCGCTGCGACGCGAATGTTTCCGTGCGACCGGTAGGACAGAGCAAACTTGGAACGAAAACCGAGATAAAGAACCTGAATTCATTCCGTTTTATACAAAGAGCCATAGAATATGAAACAAAGAGGCATGAAGCGGTTCTGCGAAGCGGAGGAAAGATTGTTCAGGAAACAAGGCTTTTTGACTCCCAAAGAGGGGTCACGTTCGCAATGAGATCAAAAGAAGAAGCTCACGACTACAGGTATTTTCCAGACCCGGATCTTCTGCCGGTTGTAGTGGAAGAGGATTACTTAGAAGAAATCCGTCTCTCCCTTCCAGAGTTGCCCGATGAAAAACTCAGCAGGTTCGTGGATGAATTCTCCATATCGAAAAACGACGCGGAGACACTTTCGTCCTCAAGACCGCTCGCGGAATATTTTGAAGAGTGCACAGAACACGCAAACGACAAGAAGGCTGCAAGCAACTGGATTTTAAACGAGCTACTAAGAGAGGTTGAAAACGAGGACAGGATAAGGGGATTCCCCGTCAAGCCCAAGGATCTTGCCGAACTATTAAACATCCTCGGGGAAGGAAGAATAAACCGCAAAACCGCCAAGGAAATATTTTCCGAGATGATAAGCGGAGGTAAAGGCGCCGAAGAAATAGTAACGGAGAAGGGGCTTACCCAGATTACGGATGAAGACGAGATTTCTTCAATTATAGCAAAAATAATTGAAGAAAGTCCAGAGGAAGTCGAGAGGTACAGGGGCGGGGACATGAAGCTTCTAGGCTTTTTCGTCGGTCAGGTGATGAAGGCAACAAAGGGAAAAGCCGACCCCGCGGTTGTAAACCAAACGCTCAGGAAATCCCTCGAAAAAGAATAACGTAATTCTTGAGGATGAGAGGGGATACTACGCGCGGCGATGAAACCCCAGAAAAAACGGCAGCATGAAGAATTCCAAAAAAATACTAATCATTGCCGGACCCAACGGCGCTGGAAAAACTACATTTGCCGCGGAGTTCCTTCCTAACGAGGCTCGCTGTCCGACTTTCATAAACGCAGACCTGATAGCGGCGGAACTTAACCCGCTTCAACCGGATCTAGCGGCAATTCAGGCTGGCAGGCTGATGCTGAAGATGATTCACGACTGCGTGGAAAAAGAGGAGAGCTTTGCCTTTGAGACCACCCTTAGTGGACGTATCTACACACGCATGATTCCCCTTTGCCAAAAAGAGGGTTACCTAATAAAACTGCTATTCTTGAGATTACCGATACCGGAAATGGCTATAGCCCGTGTCAGGCAGCGGGTCCTAGAGGGAGGACATGATGTACCGGAACAAACAATCCGTCGCCGGTTTCATTCCGGGTGGGACAATTTTCAGTTAGTTTATAAAGATATGGTGGATGATTGGAAAGTGTACGACAGTTCCGGAGGCATCCCTATACTCATCGAGCAGAAGGATTGACTATGGCTACGCAGAAACAACAAGGTTTAGGTCAGGATAAGGAATTGTGGAATCAGGATTTGGTTGGTGCGGAGGCGGCGATGCTAAGAGCCGCCAAGCTAGCATGTAGCAGGGCCATAGAAACCACTGGTTCGGTAGCTATTTTCAGGGATGGCGAGATCGTCTGGGAAAAGGATATAAGAAAAATTTTCCCGGAGGATAACTAAGGCAACTGATTCTAGCGTAAGAACCTCAGCCTCAGAGGCTGGAAGTGTTCAAGACATCCTCTCAACCCGAAGATCGCCCGCTTTTTATATGCTCCTCAAACTCGTCCCTGAATTTTCTCACTATCGAGTCAACAGGCATGGCGCAACCATCTGCAAGGGCACATATGGTTGTTCCCCTCATCTGCGAGCATGCGTCAAGTATTATGTCGATGTACTCAATTGACCCTTTACCTTCGTCAATCTCTCTCAGTATCTTTTCAAGCCACCACGTTCCTTCCCTGCACTGAACGCATTGCCCGCATGACTCATCCCTGTAGAAATGGGCAAGATTCTGGGCTACCTTCACCATGCTCACCGTTTCATCCATCACCGTTACGCCAGCCGTTCCAAGCATTGAACCCGCGGCCGCCATGGAATCGAAATCCATCGCAATGTCCAGTTCATCCGCGGAAAAAACCGCGGAAGAAGAACCGCCGGGAGAAACAGCCTTTATTCCCTTTCCCCCGAGAACTCCTCCGCCGTACTCTTCAATCAGTTCAAGAAGGTTTATTCCGAGGGGAAGTTCGTAAAGCCCAGGTTTGTTTACGTGCCCGCTTAGCCCGAAAATCTTGGTTCCCGTGTTTCTTGGAGTACCTATTGAGGCAAACCAATCCGCCCCGTTGTTTATTATATGCGGAACGCAAGCGAGCGTCTCCACGTTATTAACTATGGTGGGACAGCCGAAAAGGCCTATCTGGGCCGGGAAAGGAGGTTTTGGCCTCGGTTCTCCCTTCTTCCCCTCTATTGACTCAAGAAGACCGGTTTCCTCTCCGCATATGTAGGCGCCGGCGCCGATGTACAGCTTGATATCGATATCAAAACCGCTTAGAAGTATGTTTTTGCCGAGATAGCCGTGCTCGTAGGCTTCCCCTATGGCCTGCTGTACCCTTTTAGCTCCGTAGGGCATCTCTCCTCTTATGTATATGTAGGCTTTGTGGGACCGGATAGCGTAGCAGGCAATTATTATGCCCTCAATCATCTGGTGAGGATCTTTTTCCAGGATCTCCCTGTCTTTGAAGCTTCCGGGTTCGCTTTCGTCGGCGTTGCAGCAGAGATAGACGGGCTTCTTGGAATCAGGCGGGATGAAACTCCACTTTATTCCCGCCGGAAAACCCGCCCCTCCCCTTCCCCGAAGACCCGATTTTTTGACCGCGTCGGTTATATCCCCCGGAGCCATTCCAAGGGCCTTTCTGAGCGCTGAATATCCGCCGGAGGCAAGATATGATTCGATAGTGTAGGAGTCAGGCCTATCGACGTAATTTCTTATGATTCTCTGCTCGGGCATTTTCGAGTCCGGTTAAAGCAACTTCTAAATGGAAAAGAGGATAAGTACGGATAAATATTAAATGCGATTGCCGGAATTTTTCAAGAAAAAACGGAAAAAATAAGAGCGGGCGTAAAAAAAGCCTGTCGTTCACCGCGCCTGCGGCTCTATTTCCTCAAGGAGTATGTCCGCCACATACTTGGCAAATGACATTGAAGAGGTAAAAGCGGGCGATATCGCGTTTAACACGTGAAGACTGTCCCCTTCTGCGAAGACAACATAATCCATCACGAGCTTTTTCTCTTCCCAGTCCACAAGCTGTGAGCGGATGCCTGTTCTCGCGGAGGAGATAAGATTGCGGGGAAGAAGCGCGGGAACCAGCTTTTTGGCCTCGGAGTAGAAATGCCGCCCCAGATATTTTTTTGCCTCGGAGAACGCGTTTGCCCTGAAGCCGCTGTCGCTCATGAACATCGATGCGTTTCTGTAAAGAAAGCGAAACGACTCAAGTCCCAGATCCTCAAGAAACCCGTAGCTCTCCCTCCCGAGAACCGGCACGGCTGTAGGGCCGATAAAGACCCGCCCCGAAGTGCTCCTTGTAAAATGCACCCCCAGAAAAGGCATTCTCGCGTCGGGAACCGGGTAGATGTTGCCGCGGACAAGATGAGAGCTGTTTTCCGTAAGTTCCCTGTAGGAACCCATAAAAGGAATAGATCTGTATTTAAGACCTACTCCGAAATGGCGTGCCACTACGTCCGCGTGGAGCCCCGCAACGTTTATGAGTTTCCCGTAACTTACGTCTCCCCTGCTTGTAAGAGCGACGCGATCCTCTTTTTTTCCGATAAAAGCCGCATCAAAAAGCACACGGGCTTTTCCGGTTCTTTTAATTTCGGAGTAAAGGGCTTCGAGAACCCCCAGGGGGTCAAACACGGATGTCGCCGGAGAATATATGGCTTTCTCAAACGTAACGGCATGAGGTTCTATCTCCGCAAGCTCTTTTTCATCAACAAGATACGATTCCACTCCGTTTCTTTTTGCCCTCTGCTGGAGTTCCAAAAGTCCCTCAAGCTTCTCCTCAGAGTCCGCCACGATGACCTTGCCACATTCAGATATGGCAACTCCGTTCTCCCGGCAGAAATCCCTCATCAACCGGTTTCCCTCAATGCAGTACTTTGCCTTGAGAGAATCGGGCGCATAATATATCCCGGCATGAAGAACACCGCTGTTTCGACCGCTTGAGTGCGCTCCGAGACTTCTTTCCTTTTCCAAAACAAGAATGTTCTTACAACCGCGCAGAAGAAGTTCATTCGTGATGGCAAGACCCACAATTCCCGCGCCCACGACAAGAAAATCGCAACTTTTCTCCATTACTCCAACCCTTCTCACCCGTTCTCTGGTAAATCGACCGTAAATCAGGTAGATTATCGGTTTTGTATAACTTAACTTAATAAAATGAGCAAGAAATTTAAAGCAGGGCAAAACGCCGTGTATCCAGTGCATGGGGTGGTTGAGGTTCAGGGAGTCGAAGAAAAGGAGATACTGGGTTCGAGAAAAGCCTTTTACATACTTAACGTTCTTGAAAGCAACGTAAAACTCATGGTTCCCACGGACAACATAAACTCCGTAGGTTTAAGGCCCGTGGTAGCTAAAAATGAAGTAAAGAAAATCCTCGACATCCTAAGGGAAGAAGACGGCAAAATACCAAAACTAGGTGTACAGAGCTGGAACAAAAGGTACAAGGAATACGCCGACAAGGTTAAAAGCGGAGACATCTACGAAATAGCCGAGGTATTGAGGGACATACATCATCTGAAAAGGGTGAAGAATCTGTCCTTCGGTGAGAAAAGAATAATGGAAAACGCCCTCTCTCATGTAGTCAAGGAACTCTCCATAGCGCTTCGGAAAAAAGAGGGAGAAGTCAACGACCAAATAGAGGAAATCTTCTCCTAAAGCCAGTCACTCAAGAATATCCCTTCCGTCAACACCCCGGGGAATATCAAGCCCTAGATAACGGACGATGCTTGAAAAGATATCCGCGGTTCGTACGTAGTCGCATTGCGCCGGTCGGCTTATAAGAATGGGGACCACCATGTGGTCTTTGTGCAGGGAGCCGTGGGAACCGTGATGTTCGGGGTTCTCGTGGGTAGCCCTGAGGTCATAGCCCGGTTTTGAACTCACTACCACATCACCGGTGCGAGGTGATTCGAAAAGCTGGAGAATCTGGAGGGGTGCGTCGGGGTAATCAGAATCTATCGTGAGTCGAAGCGACTCGGCAGCATCCATCTTCCTTGACTGAAAGCCGTAGCCGAGAGGGTCACCCGAAACATTACGGTAGCAAATGAAACCTTCACGATCTACGCTCAAAAGAGCCTCTCCTCTCGGGTTTATTATTTTTACCTCACCACCCGTCCCGCCAGTTCTAGCGCAGACAATGTCCACTTCGGGCCGGCTGGAGAGATCACCCACTATATCCGCTATTTCTTCGCAGCGCGTATGTCTCTTCCATCCATCGGAATTTTTGAAATAGTAATGTGCCATGGAGTTTCCCGAAACCATGACGGATGAATCGGCATCGAGAAAATGCCTCAGCACGTTGGTGTAATAAAGCGGTTTGAAGCCCCGGTTGCGAAGAAAATCCAGGGAATCGAAATGGGAATGGGTGGACGTAAGACCATGGTCGCTTCCCACAACGAAAAGCGTATCGTCAAGTTCCCCCCTCTCCGCGATCTTCTTCGCTACCATTCCAACATACCGGTCAAGCCTTCTGTAGGATTCAATAACCCTCTGGTGAAACGGATGGTAGCGGTGGGAGTAGGAATCTATTGCGGGGAAAACGCAGAAAATAAAACGCGGAGAACTTTTAAGGGAGTCAATCAGAATTCTTCCCGCGGCCTCTTCGACACTGTCACTTCTTTCCGTGAAGTGGCTTTTCAAAACCAGATAATATTTAAGATATCTGGTTCTGTTGTTCCAAGCGGGCTCTATATCCCTGGTTATCTCGTTAAGAATGCTGACACTTCCCGGTACCAGTCCGAAAAGTGTCGGGGAGTCGCACTCTATGTCCCGGTTGATAAGAAACGACTGGGGACCCGCATAGCTTCTGAACCTTCGCAGGGAAAAGGGGGTCGCATCGTAATACCTCCTGTCAAACCACCTTATGCCCGGGAGATTGCATCTGCCGGGGAATCTGCCGAGAAGGTACGGTGTATAAGCCGGACCCGTCGTTGAAGGAAACACCGTGATTCCCTTAAGGAATTTTCCGGGCTCTACGACATATTTCTGTATATTCTCAAGATCGCCTCTTTTGAAAAGCTCGGCGAAGACATCCAGTCTAGAGCCGTCGGCAAGAAAAAAAACGCATTTCCTTTTATCCATCAGGCGCTTCCCAAAAAATATTTGTTATGAATTCCCCTGATATCCACCGTCACACGCGCGTATTCAGCTTTAAGGGAATCTCCCCTGCCGCCGAAACCGAACTCAACGGCCATCCGGTCAAAATCGTTCCGTGTAATCTCGTTTTTGGCCCGCTCGTTTAGCAGGCTGAGCAAATTGCCCATCCTCCTCAAAAACAGGTAGCCTTCGGCAAGCGTTTCAGACTCCCCCCTCTCAATCAGCCCGGACCGGCCGAGTGCCCTGATAGCCTCCATTGTGCTTACCGTTCTGACCTCATGGGTTTCCCCTCCATGGGCAAGCTGAAGCATCTGGACCAGGAACTCCACGTCTATCAGCCCTCCCCTGCCAGTTTTCAGGTTGAATCTTGATTCCGTCTCGTTGGCAAGTTCCTTTTCAATTCTCCCGCGAAGTTTGTAAATTTCCTTCGGAAAATCCGGAGCAAGTTTTTTCGCGTAGACGAAATTCTCGATGACTTTCATGACCTTCTCACCAAGCGCACGGTTTCCCGCGACCGCCCGGGCCTTTAGGAGGGCCTGTTTTTCCCAAGTAAGCGCGCTTGAATCATGGTACTCCTCAAAAGCATCAAGCGAGGTAACAAGGGCTCCCGAGTTTCCAGACGGGCGCAGTTCCACGTCTACCTTGTAACAGAAGCTCTCAGAAGTATAAACCGAAAGATTGGATATAAACCTCTGACCGTACTTTGAGAAAAGTTCATGATCCTCTCCCTCGTAAATGAAAATTATGTCCAGGTCGGAAGCATAGCTCATTTCCCTTCCCCCAAGTTTCCCGAGTCCCAGGACAAGCATGTTATCAAGAAGCTTCCTTTTCCCGGCAGAGCACCTAAGAGACTCCTTGGCAAGCTCAAGGCTTGAGTCCATCACCACGTCCGCCACCATCGAGAGGTATTTCCCCACGTAGATCGGATCCAGATCCTCGGAAAGTTCTCTGAAGCAAAGCTTAAGGGACTCAATGTGCTTGAAACTTCGAAGGGCGTTTAGCTTATCCTCAAAAAACTCCTCCTCAGAAACGGCTTCCGTAAGTGCCGAAGCCAAAGCATCTTTTGAATCGTAGAACCGCGTTACGTCCTTTAATATGATCGAGTCAAGGTACTCTGGATGCCTGATAAGAAAATCGGACAGCATGCCGCCTCTTGAGAAGAGCTTGGACAGAAGAGAGATGATTTCCGGATTTTCCGTTAAAAGCGCGTAAACTGACATCTTGGAGCCCAGACCGGAGATGAATCTTTCAAGATTCACAAGCGCCGAGTCCGGGTCGCTCAGCTTGATTATGGTTGAAAGAAAAGCCGGTATTACTTTTTTCGAAAGTATCCTTCCTCTTTCCGTGAGTCCGGCCCTTCTGGGATCCACGAGGCGCGATATGATTTCGACCGCGTCGTCCGGAACCGAAAAACCGAGATTGCCAAGAGCTAAGACCGCCTCCTCGTGGTTTACGTTCCCCTCGGCCATAAAGTCAGCCACTTCCCAGAATTCCCTGCCTCTTTCCTCAACCTGCATGCCCGGGTCGTAGAACAGGTTCCTGTAGCTTTTCATAACAAGCGAAGTTACCTCTTCGTAAGCGGCTTTAAAATCATCTGTCCTTTTAAAACCCATCCTCCTCGAGAGCCTTGCAAGTGAATTTTTCTCCGTGGGAATTCTGTGCGTCTGAACCTCATCCCAGAGCTGTATCGAATGCTCCACTTTTCTTAGGAAAAGATAGCAATGCTCCATCTCTTCCTTTACCTGTTCGGTTATAAAACCCGTCTTTGACATGGTCCTGAGAGCGTCAAGAGTATTCATAAGTCCTCTGAGCCTTTTTACCGCTCCGCCGCTCATAAGCTGGGTCGCCTGTACGAAAAACTCAACATCTCTTATTCCGCCCCTGCCAAGCTTCACATCGTTTTCCTTCCGCACGCCCTCAAGACGAACCTTCATGTCCTTAAGATCCTCTATGGACTCGTAATCAAGGAACTTGTGGTATATGACCGGTTCAAGCTCCGCCAGAAACTCGCGACCAAGCTCGAGGTCCCCCGCAACCGGGGTCGCCTTAAGCAGCACCGCTCTCTCCCAGGTCTCAGCCCAGTGGTAATAATGATCAAGTGCCACGTCAATCGATACCGCGACCGGACTCCTGCTACCTCCCGGGCGCAGTCCCAGATCCACTCTGTAGAGAAAACCACCGGCAGAGACAGAACTTATCGTTCTGGTAATCGAGGAGGAAATCGTGAATATCTGTTCGGCGTACCGCTCGCCTCTGTAAAGATAGACAAGGTCTATATCGGAACTGAGGTTAAGAAGCCTCCCGCCGAGTTTCCCCATACCCAGTACCACGAATTCGAATTGATCTCCGCCTTTGGCTCTTGACCTGTAAAAATCAAGCACCGCCCTGACCACCGCAACAGCAAGATCCGAAATTTCCTCCATGGTCTGGCGAAACGCGCAGAGACCCAGAATTTCTCTGTAAATTATTCTCGAAAGCTCTGTGTACTTGTATTCCTTCAGCCTTTCGGAGAGCTGTTCTGAGTCCTGCGAATTCCTCACAACTGAGGCAAGGGGGATTTTGTGGGAAGAAAGCGTTTTTTTTCTCCCGAGAGCCTTTTTATTCGCGAGTATGTTCAGCGTACGGGGATTTCTTATGATTGAACTGCCGAGGAATCTGCTGTGCGAGGAAACAGCGTAAATAATTTTCTCCTCTTCCGCAGAAAGCCTGCCATTTATCTCCCGGAATCTTTCAACGGTTAAGCGCCCGTTTCCCTCGTCGGGGAAAAAAATTTTCTTTTTCATCACGCCGGGTCACATGAAATCATAAGGGTCAACATCCACTACAAGCTTAATTCCCGAAGCGTGTTTTTTCAACGAATCGTAAAGTGCAGAAGCATAGTTTCTAAGCAACCCCAGATTTTTTGACACAATAATAATCTGCCACCTGAACCTGTTTCTCAACTTGTATATGGGAGCCTCGGAGGGACCGAGCACTTTAAGCGATCCGGGTGGAAGTTTGAGGAGAAACTTTTCCGCCGTGCTTTTCATCTTTTCGGCGAAATCTCTTGTTTTTTCCTCATTAAGTCCATTTATCCTAAAAGATATGAACCTTGAGAAAGGAGGCTGGTTAAGAGACTCTCTAAGTTGCAGTTCTTCCTCCAGAAACCCGGAACTGTTATGAGTAACGGCAAATTCTACCGAAGGATGTCCGGGGTTATGTGTCTGCAGAATAACCGTCCCGGGCTTCTCTCCCCTGCCCGTTCTCCCGGCTACCTGTGTCAGTACCTGAAACGTTTTTTCTCCCGAGCGGAAGTCGGGCATCCCGAGCATATGATCGGCAGAGAGAACGCCGACCAGCGTAACCCCCGGCAAATCATGTCCCTTGGCCACCATCTGGGTTCCGACAAGAACGTCCACCCCTCCGGATTCAAGCCTTCGGTAAAGGTCAAAAAGCTTGGTTTTTCCGCGAATGTAATCCCTGTCCATAACGAAAACCCTGGCATCAGGGAGGATGTTTCTTACCTGTTCCTCTACTTTCTGGGTACCTAGGCCCTTGCCCATGTATCTGGCCCCGCAGTGACTGCAGCTGTTCTCGAACTCCTGGCGGATTCCGCAGTAATGGCACTTGATTGAATTATCTTTTTTGTGAAAAGTAAGGGTTATCGAGCAGTTGGGACACTTAAAAAGTTCACCGCAGTCCCCGCAGACTAAAAAACTGGAAAAACCTCTTCTGTTAATAAAAAGGATCGTCTGTCCCCCGCGGCTGAAGTTCTCCACAAGAGCTTCCTTGAGGGGGGGGGAGAAGACACTTTCATTTACGTTTTTCATATCCACAAGCTCAACATCGGGAAGCCTGCTTGTCCCCACTCTCGCCGGAAGAGAAAGATATTCGTATTTGCCTCTGATCGAGTTTGCGTAGGATTCAATGGAAGGAGTCGCGGAGCCCAGAATAACCGGACAGCCGTATATCGTTCCAAGCACGACCGCGGCGTCACGGGCGTTGTAACATGGCGTCTCGCTCTGCTTGTAGGAGGATTCGTGCTCTTCATCCACCACCACGAGGCCGAGATTCTCAAGCGGAGCGAAAACCGCGGAGCGTGCGCCTATTACAACGCTTAACTCGCCGCTACGGGCCCTTCTCCAGACGTCAAACCTCTCCCCTTCGCTGAGTCCGCTGTGAATCACCGATACCGCGTCGGCAAAACGGGAACGGAATCTCTTCACCAGAAGCGGGGTAAGCGCTATTTCGGGAACCATAACTATCGCCTGTTTTCCCCCGGCTATCACTTCGCTCACAACCCTGAGGTAAACCTCGGTTTTTCCGCTTCCCGTAACCCCGTGAAGAAGAAAGCAGCGATATTCACCCCTTTCAATGTAAGGCAGAATTTTGTCTATAGCCATCCGCTGATCCTGAGTAAGTTGCTTGGGCGGCTCCTCCTCAGCATCAAAGACGGCGTAAGGATCTCTTCCGATCTCCCTCAGTTCCACGGAGACCAAGGCGTTATCTGCAAGCCACTTTACGTGAGCCGTGAAATTACCGAATATCTCCTTTAATTCCGAATGGGACACCGAGCCGTGGAGGTTTATGAATTCAAGTACGGCTCCCTTGGCCGGTTTTTTTTTCTTGATCCCCAAAACGGTGTCCGGATCGCAGGCGGCACCGTAGATTTTTTCGTATTTTACTTTCTCGTCGCTTATAACCCTGTAGTCAAATTCAACATGCCCTCTTCTCTGAAGAGAGTTAAGATTCTCAAGCGATGCTCCGCCACTGAGTTCCAGAAGTTTCTCCGAAGTCAGTTCCTCTTCAAGCAAAAGAGTTTCAAGGATTTTTTTCTCGAGGTTATCCGAGCCCTTTTCCCGAAGACGGTTTTTTCCTTCTTCCGTGACCCGCACGGTTTTCTCGACGCTTTTACCGAGCCCAAGAGGATGCGCGAACTTAAGCACGATTCCGAGAGACGCCATGTAGTACTCGGAGACCCAGCGGAAAAATTCCAGGCGTTTTTCGTCAAAAAGCGCGGATTCATCCAGAATGTCGATTATATCCTTTAACTCGAAATCGACTTTCCGTTTCCTTTCATGCCCTACCACGTACCCTATGGCCTTGCGGTTCCCTAGTGGAACGAACACCCTCTTTCCCGTAGCGATACTGTCTTGGAAATGTCCCGGAACCGAATATAGAAAAAGCTGTTCGGAATGAATTGGCAAAGCTACTTGAACAATCTTTCCTGAAGCCATAGCAATCTCAGAAGATCCGAAAATCTAGTCTCACAGAAAAGTATATATAAAAGCCGGGAAAGAACCTTGGGTTCGGGCCGAGAAGTTTCCCTTATTAACTTCGAGATATGGAAAGCGGGAACATGTACGCAAAAAAGGGGATATGAAACCAAAGCCCTGCCCCGCGCGATTCACCCACGCGCAATATCAGGCAAGATCTGCGGGCATCATTATCATATCGTCCATCGTACCGCCGGGAGCTATCATCGGATAAACCATTTCCGTTTCATCGACCTCTATTTCCATGAGGACAACGCCGGGAGTGTTAAGACCTTCTCTGAGAGTGGGCTCAAGTTCTTCGGGTTTCACCGCCCGAAGGCCTCTGGCACCGAAAGCCTCGGCAAGCTTTACGAAATCCGGCAGCACTTCAAACCGCGACGCGGAGTAATTGCTATCAAAGAACATCGTCTGCCACTGCCTTACCATTCCGTGATGACCGTTGTTGAAAACAATGATCTTAAGATCCATATTGTTTTCAACCGCCGTTGCGAGTTCCTGGAAATTCATCTGGAAGCTTCCATCGCCGGCAACGCATATCACCCGCTCATCCGGTCTTGCGTACTTCGCTCCCATAGAGGCGGGGAGGCTGAATCCCATTGTTCCCAGTCCCCCAGAGGTAATGTGGGTTCTGGGTCTTTCGAACTTGTAGAACTGGGCTACCCACATCTGATGCTGACCCACGTCGGAAACTATTATGGAGTCCCCATTCGTGATCTTGTAAAGCATGTCTATGGCGTAGGTCGTGAGAATCTTCCCGCTTCCCTGAGAATAAGTAAGCGGATGTTTTTCCTCCCAATCCCTTACCCGCCTGAGCCAGGATTCCCTTCCCTCAAGGTCAATCTCGCCGGGAAGAGCGTCAAGTATCTGGCGCAGTATGGTCTTGGCGTCCCCTACTATAGGACACTGAACCGTTATGTTCTTGTCTATCGAGGAAGGGTCTATGTCTATATGGATAATTTCCGCGTGGGGGGCAAACTCTTCAAAGTTTCCACCCGTAGCCCTGTCGTCAAACCTCCCGCCTACCGAGATAACGAGATCCGATTCGGTCACAGTCATATTGGCCGCGTAGGAACCGTGCATCCCGAGCATGCTTATGAAAAGCGGATCGCTTGCCGGATAACCTCCAAGCCCCATAAGGGTTGAAGCCACAGGTATCTGAAGCCGGTGGCAGAACTCAAGGAGCTCCTTCGTAGCCCCGGACCAGATAACTCCTCCTCCGGAATAGACGACGGGTCGCTTTGAGGCAACCAGCATCTCGACCGCCCTTTTTATCTGCGAGGGATTTCCCTTCATAGTGGGCTTGTAGCCTTTGATATCTATTTCATCGGGGATTACGAATTCGTCTTCTCCTATGAGAACATCCTTCGGCATATCAACAAGAACCGGGCTGGGTCTTCCGGTGCCGGCTATGTGGAAGGCCTCTTTCATTACTCTCGGAAGATCCCGGGTTTTCCGCACAAGGTAGTTATGTTTCGTGCAGGGCCTTGTTATGCCGATATGATCGGCTTCCTGGAACGCATCGCTTCCAAGGTACTGTGTCGGAACCTGTCCCGTAAAAATAACTATGGGAGATGAATCCATCTGCGCCGTCGCGATACCGGTAACGGTATTGGTTGCTGCTGGACCCGAAGTGCAGAGTACAACTCCCGGTCTTCCAGAAGCTCTTGCGTACCCGTCTGCCATGTGCGTCGCTCCCTGCTCATGTCTCACCAGGACGTGCTTTATCCTGTCGGTGTAACCGGTCATCACGTCATAGACCTTGAGAACGTAACCTCCCGGCAGTCCGAAGACCACGTCAATACCTTGGTGAAGGAGCGTCTCAAAGAACATCTGTGCGCCGAGCATCTTGGCCATTTTATACTGTCTCCCGTGATTGTTCTGAAAATGCGGAATACCTACAACCCACCCGCTTAATCTATCACTGCGTGCAGACAACTTCAAGACCGGCAGGGAAAAAGATTCCTACCGCCGTTTCGGCGACGACATTTCACGCTCCGCTGCGGAGCGGCGAAGATAAAACGGAGTGAGAGTGAACGGATCATCTTTTTGCCCTGAAAGAATCTTTTTTCTCCCCAGAAGCGCGCAGGCAGACGCCTTGGGGGTATTTAGATTCGCAGGTAAGAACACAGCGTCCTCCCCTAATGTCTCCCGTATAAGTTCTGCGTGGAGAACCGCCGCGCTGCCCACAAAAACAGTCTTTTTTCTTATCCCGGAGCATACAGACTCCGGGGCGGCGATTTCCGCGGGAGTCATCTCTTCGCTCTTGGGATCATAAAAGGAGAAGAAAACCTCCCCCCTGCCCGCGTCGGTCATGGCGCATACATCGTTTCCTGACCAAAGCGCGTTCGAGGCGACAATCTCAAGTGAGGGAACTCCGGTAAGATCCGTTCCCAGAGAATAGCAAAGTGCCTTCGCGGTGGACACCCCTATGCGAAGCGAGGTAAAGGAACCCGGTCCCGTTGATACGCAGACAGCATCCAGATCATTTTTCCCGAGCCCGCAGTCCGAAAGAAGCCGCTTGACTGTGGGAATAAGCACTTCGTTATGCCTCGGACCGGTGTTGAAAACATATTCGCAAAGAAGCGCCTCGTCATCGGATATTGACACGCTTCCCGAAAAAGTAGAGGTTTCGATTCCTAGAATTTTCATGTGTATTGCCCAAATGATAGTAAAAAAACGAGGCATTTTAAGGAATGACGGTTATGCGCTCAGATTTAGTGGATTGGCATGCCGGAAATTATTTTTTTGCGTCTGCCAATTCCTCCGCTTTCTCAGAAGAATCTATCCCGGAGGCTTTTATGATTTCGTCTCTTATTTTTTCGCGAATTTCAGGGTTTTCGTGCAGAAACTTCTTGGAATTTTCCCTGCCCTGCCCCATTCTCTCCCCGTCATAGGAATACCAAGTGCCACTCTTCTTTACCACGTTGAATTTGGTTCCCAGGTCCACAAGTTCCCCGAGTTTTGATATTCCCCTTCCGAAAACCACATCGAATTCCGCTTCGCGAAAAGGAGGGGCGACTTTGTTCTTTACAAGCTTTGCCCTGACCCTGTTACCCACGATACGGTCACCGTCCTTAAGAGACCCAATGCGCCTTATATCAACTCTCACCGACGAATAGAACCGAAGCGCGTTACCTCCCGTTGTAGTCTCCGGGTTCATGTAAGATGGAACCCCGATCTTCATGCGAAGCTGGTTAACGAAAATCACTATGGTCTTTGAGCGGCTCACGTTAGCTGTTATCTTGCGAAGCGCCTGCGACATCAGCCTCGCCTGAAGACCTACGTGAGTGGCTCCCATCTCCCCCTCGATTTCAGCGCGGGGGGTAAGGGCCGCGACCGAGTCAAGCACTATTAGGTCAACCGCATTGCTTCTTATGAGGGTATCGATGATTTCAAGCGCCTGTTCTCCAAAATCAGGCTGGGAAATAAGAAGATCCTCAACCTTGATGCCAAGCGCCGCCGCGTAGCTTGTTGAGAGAGCGTGTTCGGCGTCGACAAAGGCGGTTATTCCGCCGGCCTTCTGGGCTTCCGCGATGGCGTGGAGCGCTATGGTGGTTTTACCCGAGGCCTCGGGACCAAAGACCTCAACGATTCTTCCCCTGGGAAAGCCGCCGACGCCAAGCGCTATGTCAAGTCCGAGGGAACCCGAGGTAATCACCGGAATGTCGGCAAGGGAAGCATCCTCGCCAAGTCTCATTATGGAGCCCTTTCCAAACTGCTTCTCTATCGTCTCGATAGCTACGTTTATGCTCTTGTTTTTCTCGTCGATATCGCTCATTTTCGTTTGAATCTCCGTTCTGGTTTTTGCGGTTCTAAAGCTACTATCCTACATAATCGAGGCAGAACTTCCTAACCATATCGATTGCGGTGGAAGCAGCAAAGTTTTTTATCACATCCCTTGTGCCAGTAAAATTCCGTTTCTCGCAAAAAATCCCGTATGAAGCGTGAGTGAACCCGAACCATACCGTACCCACGGGCTTCTCCACGGTTCCACCGCCCGGACCCGCGATCCCGGATACAGAAAGCCCTATATCGCTTCCGAAAAGATCTTTTGCCCCGCAAGCCATCTCGGAAACCACCTCCTCGCTCACCGCACCGAACCGCTCGAGGGTTTCGGCGCTTACCCCTAGAAGTTTTTCCTTGGAATCGTTACTGTAGACCACCGCCCCGCCCAGGAAATAACCCGAACTTCCCGCGATATCCGTAAAGCGGTTTGAGCAAAGCCCTCCCGTGCAGGACTCCGCAACAGACAGGGTCAGGTCTTTTTTAAGCAGCAAAGACGCGGTTGCTTCCTCAAGGGTCTCATCCCCTTGCGAGAAGAGAAAATCCCCGAGCCTTTTTTCCGCTTCCCCGCAGGCATCGCGCAGAAGCGAATCCAAGGTCTCACTGTCATCACCCGAGGCCGTGAGCCTGAGATGAATCTCAGGAAGACGGATCCTGTATCCGACATCCACTCCTTCGGGGGAGAAATCCCCCAATTTTTCCGCTACTTCGGATTCACCCAGCCCGAAGGTCCTAAGCACTCTAACAACCAGGCTTTTTCCTTTTTTCGCAGCATTGTTTATATCCGGGAAAACATACTCTGAGAACATTCGCCTGAATTCCCTTGGAACACCCGGAAGAAAGTAGAATTTCGAGCGGCCGAAGAGAAAGCTGAAGCCTGCCGCCGTGCCAACTGGATTTTCGATAACCGTAGTTTCTTGGGGAAACATGGCCTGCTTTTCATGGTAGCTGTTGGGCTCTCTTCCCCTCTCCCCGAGCTTTCGGACGATGTCCTGATAGACTGCGGGATTTAAAACAAGAGGAGTTCCAAGGAATTTCGAGGCGGCAAGCGCGCTTAGATCATCCCCGGTGGGGCCAAGTCCTCCCGTAACTATGACAAATCTGGCCCTTTTTGACGCCGCCGTAAAGGAAGCGAGAAGATCCTCAAGGTTGTCAGCTACAGCGCAATGGTACCTGACCTCAATACCCGATGAGGACAGCTCCGCGGCAACCCAGCTGAAATTGGTATCCCGTGTAAGACCGCTCATTATTTCGTTTCCGGTCGTTATCACCTCAACACACATTGCCGGGTAATTTTAACTGGAAAGAAGAACAAACGCCTGAAGACACAGGTTACCGTAAACTCCGGCCAAAACGTCATCCATTACGATACCGTAACCCCCTGGGAGCTTCTCGACTCTTTTTATCGGAAACGGCTTTGCGATATCGAAAAACCTGAAGAGGAAAAAGCCGAGCGCGAGGTTGATGGGATTCGGCGTGACGAAAAGCATGCATACCAAGAATCCGCATACTTCGTCAATGACGACCTCAGGTGGATCTTTCCTTTGAAAAACCGACGCGTAGCGGCCTGCGGTCGCAAAAGAGAGGAGAATCAGTCCCAGGGTGAATACCGGGTAGAGAACCGCACCGCCCGCGAGGCTGAGCAGGTAGACGACCCCGACCGCCCCCAGGGTCCCAGCGGTTCCGGGGGCTCCGGGAACATACCCCACCCCGAAAAAAGTCGAAAAAACAGTACATATCCTGTTTATCAAGGTTAAACCTCCAAGAACTGTCCGCGCGGACGCGGCTCCCGGGAAAGAATCATTTGACTGATAACACCTGCAAGTTTATCCTTTTTCCATCACCAAATGTCAAAAGTAATATGCGTGGTAAATCAGAAAGGGGGAGTCGGGAAAACCACAACCGCGGTCAACCTCTCGGCTTCTCTGGCAGCGGCAAACCGCCGCACGCTTCTAATAGATCTTGACTCTCAGGGAAACGCGACCGGAGGGCTTGGTGTTGATAAAGAATCGATCAATTCGAAAAACATCTGCAACGTCATACTGGGAGAAGCCAGGCTGGCGGACACCATAATTGACATATATCCCGATCTTCTAAACGGTTACCTGCATGTATGTCCGGCGAATCACGAGCTTACCGGGGCAGAGATACATCTTATAGAAACCGAAAGCAGGGAATACCGCCTTAAAAAAGCTATTGATGAGATAAGGGCTGAATATGATTACGTATTCATAGACTCTCCCCCGTCACTGAGCCTGCTCACCATAAACGCGCTTGCCGCGGCCGACCGGGTGCTTATACCCGTTCAGTGCGAATACTACGCGCTTGAAGGGATAGGTCAGCTGCAGACGACCATATCTCTTGCCAGGCAGAGGCTCAACCCTTCGCTTGAAGTGGAAGGTTATCTTTTGACGATGTTCGATTCCCGCAACAACATATGTCACTCCGTGGCCGAGGAGGTAAGAAATCACTTCGGCGAACAAACTTTTGACACCGTGATAAGCAGAAACGTAAAGCTCGCCGAAGCGCCAAGCCACGGAAAACCCCTTCTGCTTTACGAAATCAAGTCAAGCGGAGCGCAGAACTACATGAAACTCGCAAACGAAATAATAAGCAAAGCGGAGGCTGACTGACGTGAAGAGACGAAGTTTGGGAAGAGGGCTTGACTCGCTTATTCCAAAGAATCTGGAAACGGAATCCGCAGGGTATCAGATGGTAAGCACGGATCTGCTGAAGCCAAACGCATCGCAGCCGAGAAAACGCTTTGAACAGAGCGCTCTTGAGGAACTCGCGGAGTCCATAAGGGAAAACGGGGTCATACAGCCGCTTATAGTCAGAAAAGAAAACGGCGTATTTGAAATAGTGGCCGGTGAGCGCAGGTGGAGAGCGGCAAAAATAGCGGGGCTTGAGAAACTGCCCGTCGTGATAAGGACCGCTACAGACCAGGACGTGGCGGAACTCACGTTAATAGAAAACATACAAAGAGAAGACTTAAATCCCATTGAAGAGGCAGAGGCTTATCAGAAGCTCGCGGAGCGCTTCGGGCTTACCCACGACGAGATAGCGAAGAAAACAGGGAAAAACCGCTCGGTCGTCACAAACAGCTGAGGCTTCTCAGGCTTTCTCAAAAAGCAAAAGAAGCTCTTGTTTCGGGCACTATAACCGTGGGGCACGCAAGAGCGCTTCTCGCTGCTTTATCCCCACAAGAAATGGACTCCCTTCTCGGTGAAGTGGTGAAAAAGGATCTTACGGTAAGGGCAACCGAAGCTTTGGTAAAAAAGAGGAATCGAAGCGCCCAGCTATCCCCCGAGTCCACTTCAGATAATGTGGAAGAAGATATTTTCACCAGGGATCTGATCGAGCAGATTGCCGGGAGATTCTCAACCAAAGTAAAGATAAGCAGCAACAAGAAAAGAGGAAAAATAGAAATAGAGTATTATTCTCCCGAGGAGCTTGAGAGAATTGTTGGCATACTTCTCTCGCGCGGGTAATATCCCGCGGAAATCACGCCGCAGCAAAGGAATCAGAGATGAAACAGTTTTCGGTCAAAATAGAGGTTAAGCTTAAGCCCGTGGTGCTAGACCCCCAGGGCAAAGCGGTGCTAAATGCGCTTGGCGGTCTCGGGTTCAGCGGGGTCTCCGACGCGAGGGTAGGCAAGATCGTGGAACTCACCATGGAGGGCGAATCCGCCGAGGAAGTGAGCCGCAAAGCGGATGAAATGTGCCGCAAACTCCTTTCCAACCCGGTAATTGAAGATTCTTCTGTAGAGATAGCGGAGAAGTAAGATGCCGAATTTCGGAGTTCTGTTCTTTCCGGGTTCTAACTGCGACCACGACTGCTACCACGCCATAAGAAAAATTCTGGGCCAGCCCTGCGATCTCGTATGGCATGAGGAAACTTCCCTTGAAGGAATAGATTGCGTCGTGATACCCGGAGGGTTCTCCTACGGGGACTATCTCCGCGCGGGAGCAATATCGCAGTTCTCTCCCGTGATGAGCCCTCTTAGGGCCCTTGCGGGAAGCGGAGTCCCGGTAATAGGAATATGCAACGGTTTTCAGATTCTTGTTGAATCAGGGCTTCTTCCCGGAGCGTTCATACACAACTCCTCCCTGAAGTTTGTCTGCAGATGGACAAACGTAAGGATCGAGGATACCGACACGCCTTTTACCTGCCTTCTTCGCAAGGGAGAAGTGCTGAAACTTCCGGTCGCAAACGCCCAAGGGAACTTCGTGCTGCCCCCGGGCAGGGAGGACACCCAGAGAAGGAGAATAGTTCTGCGGTATTGCGGGGAGAGAGGAGAGCTTACCACCGAGGCGAATCCAAGCGGCGCCGAGGACAATATAGCCGGAATCGCGAACAGCCAGGGCAACGTACTCGGGATGATGCCTCATCCGGAACGCAGTTTCGAGAGCCTGCTCGGCTCAGAAGACGGCAAAAAAATGTTCGATTCCGTAATATCGTGGATAAAGTCCCGAAATACCGCCGGGAGAGCCGTTTGAGTAAAATGGGGACTGTGTTAGTCTTAACGGAATAACGTGCGCACGAGGTTTTTTAACATGGACAATACGCAGGGCAAGGAAAGAATAGATATAACGGGCGACATCTGTCCGATGACGTTTGTTAAAACCAAGCTTAAGCTTGAGAAAATGGAGCGGGGAGAACTCCTCGAAGTCAAGCTCTGCGAGGGAGAGCCGCTTTCCAATCTCCCAAGAAGCGTTGAACAGGAAGGTCACAAGGTTCTTTCCATAGTGAAGGAAGAAGGCCGTTACCACAAGGTAATTATCGAGCGCTGCTAATGTATAGGTCCGAAGGCGGAACCTCCACGGCCAGAGGTTCAAGAGTCGAATCTGTGGTTGACCTTATAGGCAATACCCCCCTCTTGGAACTCTCCGAAACGGTAAAAGAATGCTCCCCGGGAGTACGTATTTACGCAAAGGCCGAGTGGTTTAACCCCGGAGGTTCAGTGAAAGACCGCCCCGCCCGCAGAATGATCCTTGAAGCCATCCGCTCAGGCGAACTCACAAAAAACAAGGTGATCATGGACTCCTCTTCCGGAAACACCGCAATCGCGTACGCAATGCTGGGAGCCGCGCTGGGATACGAGGTTGAAATCGTAACGCCCGAGAACGTAAACACCGAGAGAAAAAAAGCGATCGAAGCCTACGGAGCGAGAATAATCTTCTCAAACCCTCTTGAAGGTTCTGACGGAGCGATAAGAATGGCCCACAAACTCAAGGCGGATAAACCCGACAGATATTTCATGCCGGACCAGTATAACAACGTCAACAACACCCTTGCACACTATGAGACAACCGCGCCTGAGATCTGGGAGCAGACAAAAGGCACCGTGACCCATTTTTTCGCAGGACTCGGCACATCGGGAACCTTCATGGGAACCGGGGAAAAACTTAAAGAATACAATCCCGACATAAAGATAATCGCGATTCAACCCGAAGAAAGTCTTCACGGACTTGAGGGCATGAAACACATGCCTTCTTCAATAGTTCCCGGCATATACGACGAGAAAGCGGCCGACGAAGTTGTCTTCATCTCAACTGAAAAAGCGTATGATATGATGGAACGGCTGATGGAAACCGAAGGAATATTTGCCGGTCACTCAGGAGGAGCCGCGGTCTGCGTAACGCTTGAGTACGCAAAAAGACTGAAAGAAGGAGTGCTGGTAACGATTCTTCCCGACTCGGGCAGAAGGTACCTGAGCGAAAAACTCTGGTGGTGAAAATACGTAAATCGGCTTATCAGGGCATGACACAAGACGCTGAATCCGGTTACCCTTACGAGGTATGTGGCGTGATGATAGGGGAGAAAGATACCGTCACTCACTTTCGCAAATGTGCCAATCTGGTCGCTGACGACGGATCCGAAACGGCGTTTAAGGAAACAGGAGACATTGACAGCAAAAGGTTAAAAGACCGCTTTGAGCTTGACCCGCGTTCCTATATAGAAGCGGATTCGTGGGCAAGGGAAAACGGTCTTGAGATCCTCGGCATATATCACTCGCATCCGGATCACCCTTCGGTCCCTTCAGAAACAGACAGGCAGGTGGCATCACCCGGCTGGGCGTATATAATTTTTTCGGTGAACCGTGGAAAACTCGCCGACGCGAGAATATGGTACATTGACGAGCGGGACTTTCGGTTTGAAGAAAGGAAGTTCGAAGTGGTTAAAGACTCCGATTGAAGCAATGAGAGAAACTGAGACCCGGAAAAGGTTGTAAATGCCGGTAGAAACGTAACCATGAATATTCAGGCTTTATTTGAAAGCACGCTTGTTATCCTTCCCGAGTGCATACTCATACTCTCGGGCCTGCTCATACTCGTCTTGGCCCCGGTCCTGAAAAAAAGATGGACGAAGTCGCTTTTTTTTCTCGCGGTTTCGGGCACGGTAGCCTCGTTAATCCTTAACTTCGCCAGGTTCTCCGGGACCGACTCCGCGTTCTCCGGCGCGCTTGTAATCGATTCCTTCTCCGCTTACTTTAACTCCATTTTTCTCCTGACCGCGCTTGCGACGATTCTTTTTTCAAAAGATCACCTGGAGAAACGCACTCAATGGCTTGAGGAGTTCTACGCCCTCGTGCTGTTCTGCACGAGCGGGATGATGATTCTCGCCTCGTCGGTTGAACTCATGACGCTTTTCGTGGGATTCGAAATCATGTCAATCGCCGTCTACATACTCTCGGGATTCAGAAGCGGGTCTCTTAACTCAACGGAATCAGGAATAAAATATCTTGTTCTCGGGGGATTTTTCTCCGCCGTGCTGCTTTTCGGAATTGCCCTTCTCTATGGAGCTACCGGCTCCACTTTTATAGCGGAAATTCTCGCAAATCCCGCGAATCTCCCGATGTATGTCTGCGGAGCCGCTTTCGTGGCAGTGGGAGTTATATTCAAGATAGGGGCGGTGCCGCTTCACCAGTGGGTACCCGACATCTATGACGGTGCTCCTCTAACCGTTACGGGATATATGTCAGTAGCGGTAAAAGCGGCGGCGTTTGTACTGCTGCTGAGAATATTTATTGGCTCCGCTCCGGCGTTTGAAAACTACATGACGGCCGCGATACAGATAGCGGCGGTGCTGACAATGATAGTGGGGAACATAGCCGCCATCTATCAAAAGAGCATAAAGAGAATGCTTGCCTACTCAAGTGTGGCCCACGCGGGATACGCTCTGGTAGGAGTGGCGGCTGTTCTCTCGGACACCTCTGTCGGGAGTGGAAGCGTTCTTTATTATCTGTTTGCCTACGCCTTCATGAATCTCGGGGCTTTCGGAATCCTCGCCTATGTAAGCAGGGAAAAAGATGATTGCGATACTTTTGAACGGATATCGGGACTCTGGAAGAGAAAACCGGCGACCGCGCTCGCGCTCGGGGTATTCATGTTCTCGCTCGCGGGAATCCCGCCGACTATAGGATTTTTCGGAAAATACAGGGTGTTTTTGGCTGCGGTTGACGCTAATCTGACACCGCTTGCAGTGATAGGAATAATAACAAGCGTAATCTCCGCATACTACTACCTCAAGGTGCTCGTCCACGCGTTTATGAAGGAGGACAGCTACGGGGCAAGCGCGAGCAAGCCGCTTTCGGGAGCTACAATTGCCGTGCTTACCGCAGCCACGGTTTTTTTCGGTATATTTCCTTTCTTGTCATGGGATCTTGCGGCTCAGGCCTCAAACATGCTTCTCGCCGCAATCGCCTTTTAGATAGCAGATCATTTCCCCTTTCGCCTGGGTGCGGAGGGTTTTTATTTCAGAATTTAAAAAATGTCTAAAGACAAAGACACTCAAGGCATATTCGTGGATGTGATGGCGGTTTTTTTCTTCGCCCTCGGCGTATTCACCTTTGTAAGTCTTCTGGTCTTCAGCAACCTGATTGAGATTGACGCAAAAGGCGCAATGGGAAACACGGGACTTTACGTGTCGCACTCCCTTGGAAGTTCTTTCGGCACGCTTTCCTTCGTGTTTCCCGTGCTGATGTTTTACGCTTCCTACGTGATCCTGAGAAAACAGCCCGCCCAGAAGATATACTGGAAGCTCTGCTCCGCGATTATCTTCCTTCTCTCCTCAACTACGCTGCTCGGGCTTGCCTACGGAGGAAGTGCGCTTTTAGGCTATTCTCCGGCCGGCGGATGGCTGGGTCTTGCGATCTCCCGTGAATTTGCCCAGAACATCTCGGGAACCCTGGGAACATACATTATCGCCATAATCGTCATATTCCTCTCCGTGATAATAACGACGGAAACCAAGCTTACGCACATAGCGGAGATCATTCGCGCGCTCTGCTCAGGCGCGTTAAAGAAAATCTTCGCGCCGTTCGGCGCTCTAAAGCGCGCTTCGGCAGGAAAAGCCCGAGCCAAAAAGAGGCAAGACGCCCCGCAGACGGCCCCTCGCATGGCAAAACCCCCGACCGCGGCGCAAAAGCGGGAACCCGAGGGGAAAACCGACACGGAACCGCAGATAGTGTTCTCCCCTCCCTCGCCCGAGGAAAAAAGAGAAGTGGAACCTCCCGCATCCGAGAGCAGGTGGCTTGACTACTCCCTCCCTCCATTTGATCTGCTTGACCCGAGAATCGAAACATCAGTAGCTATAGACAAAGAGGCCATGTACCAGAAGGCCACCTTGATCGAGGAAAAACTCGCCGACTTCGGAGTAACCGGAAAGGTCGTGGAAATACGGCCCGGCCCGGTCATCACGATGTTCGAGTACAAGCCCGCCCCGGGGATCAAAATAAACAAAATATCGTCTCTTGAAGGCGATCTGGCAATGGGTCTTAAGGCTCTCAGCATAAGAATCATAGCCCCGATACCGGGGAAAGACGTGGTCGGAATAGAGGTGCCGAACGAAAGCAGGGAGATCGTGGTGCTGCGGGAACTTTTCGAGAGCAGTTCGTTTACGGAGAAAAAATCGCTGCTTACCATTGCCCTCGGAAAAGACATATCCGGAAAACCTCGCTACATGGATCTTCAGACCGCCCCGCATCTTATGATCGCCGGAACGACGGGTTCGGGAAAAAGCGTGCTCCTAAACGCCGCGATCACAAGCCTGCTCTACAGGGCGACCCCTTATGAACTCAAGCTGATAATGATAGACCCGAAGATGCTCGAGCTCTCAATATACGAAGATATTCCCCACCTGCTCCACCCGGTGGTCACCGAATCAAAAAAGGCCGTGGCAGCGCTCAGGTGGCTGGTTGAGGAAATGGATTCCCGATACAGCATGCTCTCAGAGGAAGGGGTAAGGGACATAGACAGCTATAACAGGAAACTTGAGACGCTTGAGATAGAGGAGAAGCAGACGAGGTGGCTTCCTTACATAGTCGTTATCATAGATGAGCTTGCCGACCTGATGATGGTTTCCCCGAGTGCCGTCAAGGACTCGATAATAAGGCTCGCGCAGAAGGCCAGAGCGGCGGGAATCCATATAATAGTCTCAACCCAGCGCCCATCGGCGGACGTGGTGGCCGGGCTTATAAAGGCCAACTTTCCGGCGCGCATATCCTTTCTCGTATCCTCAAAAGTGGATTCAAGAATCATTCTCGACATGGGTGGAGCGGAGACCCTGCTTGGAAAAGGCGACATGCTTTTTCTCACCTCAGGCGGAGGCAACCTCTTAAGACTGCAGGGCGCCCTGATATCCGATGATGAAAGAAAACGGGTAACGGATTTTCTAAGATCCCAGGCAAACCCGGTCTACATAGAAGAGATAACCAAGAACGACTCGGACGATGAAAGCGCGGGAGTCAGCGAAGACGAAAAAGACGAACTTTACGAAACCGCTCTCGGAATAATAGCCGAAACGGGACAGGTATCCATCTCAATGATCCAGAGAAGGCTCAAGATAGGGTATAACCGCGCGGCGAGGATAGTTGAGATAATGGAAAAAGAGGGGCTTATAGGACCCCCGGGGGCGGCCGGGAAGCCGAGGGAAGTCTACGTAAACATGATCAACGCGGACAGGGGAAATCAGGATTGAGAAAAATCGCGCTTGCGACAGCGCTTCTTGCAATATTCCTTCTTTTTGTGGCACACCCCGCAAGAGCCCAAGGCACAGCCGCTATTGTAAGCAGCATCCAGAAAAAATACGCCTCGATAAACGACCTCAACTCTAAATTCACCCAGGAAACTCGGATAAAAGACCTTGAGGAGAAAATCCTTTCTTCGGGCAAGGTGTGGTTCAAGAAACCGGCGATGATGAAGTGGCAATACGAAGAGCCCTGGAAAGACACGATAGCTTCTGACGGAAAGAAAGTCTGGTATTTTGACAGCCGAGAAAATCAGGTTGCCGAAACGGAAATTGACAGCGTCTGGGCAGGTTCTCTCGGTTCCTATACAGTTATTTCAATACTTGAGGACCTTGACCGTCTTTTCGATGTCCGCCTAGGCGCCGGAAGCACGGACGAGCAGGGGAATATTCTCCTTGACTTAAAACAAAAAAAACAGGAGCACTCAAAGCAGGTAACGATAGCAGTTGATCCAAAGACCCACACGCTGAGGAAAATCATAATCGGCGACATCTTCGGGAACACGACGATCATAGAACTCGGCACAGCAGAAATTAACCTAAACATCCCCGACTCGTTTTTTACGTTCAGAAAACCTAAGGGAGCGAGGACAGTGACTTTCCCCTGAGACTCAGCACTTACCTGTCAACTTCCCCAAGCACTATGTCAATGCTGCCGATTGCCGCAACGACATCAGAAACGAATCCCCCCTTTACCATATCCGGAAGGGCCTGCAGGTTCACAAATGACGGTCCGCGAACCCGTATCCTGTAGGGTTTTCCCGTACCGTCGCTTACGATGTAGTAACCCAGTTCCCCTTTGGGATTCTCTACCGCGTGGTATATCTCCCCTGGGGGAGTCTCAAAACCGTTATAGACCAGCACGAAATGCCTGATCAGGGATTCCATTTTCGTGTAGACGAGTTCTTTTTCAGGCAAAACGATATCGGGAAGGTCGGCAATGTAAGGACCGTCGGGGAGATTTTCAATAGCCTGGGAAATTATCCGAAGGCTTTGTCTCATCTCTTCCATCCTGCAAAGATACCTTGCGTACACGTCTCCTTCGTTGGCGACCGGTATATCGAATTCATAGTTTTCGTAATCAAGGTAGGGAACGGCTTTTCTAACGTCGTAGGGGACTCCGCTTGCTCTCAGTATCGGACCGGTAATGCCCAGATCAACTGCCTGCTCCTTGCTTATAACCGCCACTCCCTTCGTGCGGTCAATCCATATTTTGTTCCTTGTAAGAAGGCTGTCTATTTCATTTAAGGTCTTGGGGAATATCTTCAGAAAATTCCTGACCGTGTCTGAAAAACCTTCGGGAAGGTCCTGGGGAAGACCCCCTACCCTCGGGTATGAGGTCGTTAGCCTTGCTCCGCATACCATCTCGAGAATCTCGTAGATCCTCTCCCTCTCCTTGAAGCAGAAAAGAAAAGCGCTCATCGCACCAAGGTCCATCGCGTTTGCGCCTATACCTATGAGATGAGACTCGATTCTCCCGAGTTCAAACATTATAACTTCAGCAACTTTGGCTCTTGGGGGGATTTCATCCTCAATTCCCAAAAGCTTCTCAACAGCCAGTATGAAACCTATGTTGTTGCATATAGAAGCCAGATAGTCCATCCTGTCTGTGTAGGGAAGACATTTCTGATAGGTGATGTCCTCGCAGAGTTTCTCTATTCCCCTGTGCAGATAGCCTATGTGAGGAACAGCTTCCTTCACTCTCTCTCCGTCAAGATAAAGAACCACCCGCAGAACCCCATGGGTCGATGGATGCTGCGGTCCCATGTTAAGCATCATGGTGTGCTTTCTCGTACCGTCAGCCTCAGTGCTAAACTCTTCTGTGACAATCTCTACTTTTTCCATTGCTCAAGCCCTTCCTCAAGAGCCCGCTCGAAACATCTTTTGGAAGATTCCCTGTCTCTCACGTCAAAATCTTTTCTCAGAGGAAACTGGTCGTAATCCTCGGGCATCAGTATTCTTCTCAGGTCAGGATGCCCCCTGAAGGTTATCCCGAACATATCGTACGCTTCCCTCTCAAGCCAGTTCGCCCCGGACCACACGGGCGTTACGGAATCAATGGTGAATTCATCCTGCTCAAGTGCGACCTTAAGCCTTATCCTCAAGTTTTCCTCATAATTCTCACCGAAGCGGTGAAGCATGTAGACAACCTCGTATCTTGGAAACTTGACGGTCAGATAGTCGACAACCGTAACATCAACAAGATAGGAAAAACCGAGCGTATTTTTCAGAAACGAGCAGCACTCGGCTATCGACTCGGCCTTTACGATGAAACTGGTCTCCCCGCGGAATGTGTTTTCCGAGAGGATATAGCCGTGCAGTTTTTCCCTTATTAGATCGATCGATCCAGGTAGCGGGGTCATACGATCGGGGATCCTTCGTTCTCTATTTTCTTCTGAATCTTCATCACGGCGTCAATAAGGGCTTCGGGCCTTGGGGGGCAGCCGCCCACGTAAACATCTACCGGAAGAAACTCGTCAATTCCCTGAACGACGGCATAACTGTCAAAAGGTCCGCCACCGCAGGTGCATGACCCCATCGCTATTACCCACTTTGGCTCGGGCATCTGTTCGTAGATTCTCCTGCAAACCGATGCCATCTTGTAGGTTATGGTCCCGGAAACTATCATCAGGTCCGCCTGTCTAGGCGAAAACCTCACCGCTTCGGCCCCGAACCTGGCGATATCAAACCTTGAGGAGAAAGTCCCCATCATCTCAATTGCGCAGCAGGCCGTTCCGAAAGCCATGGGCCAAAGGCTGTTTTTCCTTCCCCAGTTGGCAACCGCGGAGACCTTGGTTGTAAGAAAACCGTCTCCGCCAAGCAGTGATCCGCTGTTTACTCCCATTCCAAAGCTCCTTTTTTAAGAACGTAAAAGTACCCGCCGATGACAACCACAAGAAACGCCAGCACTTCGACAAGCGCCACCATTCCAAGCTCCCTGAACACAACCGCCCAGGCTACCAGAAACACGATTTCTATGTCAAACAGTATGAAAAGAGCTCCCACAAGGTAGTACTTGAGTGAAACCTTCTCTCTCGCGTCTCCCTTGGGAATCATCCCTGATTCATACGGAATAAGCTTGCGCCAGCTTCCGTACCTCTTCGGACCGAGCAGGGAGGAGATGGACAGAAGCGCCGCGGCTAAAATGATCGCTATTACTATTATCAGGAGGACAGGAACATACTGGTCTAACACAACAGAGAGAAGGTTAGTATCAGGGGATAAATTGTCAAGAGATTTCCCGCCTCCCAGATCATGTCTTTGCGGTGAGCAATGGGAAAGAAACCGCAAAACAGTTAATCTATGGCGGGTTGTAGGAACATGGAAAAAGAAATCGCAAAAGCGTACGAACTCGTAAGCAACTCAAACGAAATCGTCGTTCTTACAGGAGCGGGAATCTCGGCTGAAAGCGGCATTCCAACCTACAGGGGACAAGAGGGACTCTGGAAAAATTACAGCCCCCAAGAACTTGCAACGCCCGAGGCCTTTTTCAGAAATCCCAAACTGGTATGGGAGTGGTATGACTCAAGAAGGGCCATAATGAAAAACGCAAAGCCCAATCCCGGTCACTTCGCAATAACCGCGCTTGAGAAAGAAAAAAGAGATTTCACCCTCATAACACAAAACGTAGACGGCCTTCACTTCGCGGCCGGAACCCGAAACGTAATAGAGCTTCACGGAAGTCTCTGGGAAATTAAATGCACGGAATGCGAAAAAACGGAAAAAAACTACCAGGTGCCTATTCCCGAGCTGCCCCCGAAGTGCGGTGCCTGCGACGCGGTAATGAGACCGAACACAGTGTGGTTCGGAGAAATCGTCCCTATGGAGAGAATAGACAGGTGCCTGTTCGCAATAGAGCAATGCGACCTTCTGCTGATAGTGGGAACTTCGGGAGTGGTTGAACCCGCGGCTTCAATGGGACTCATAGCGAAGAAAAGCGAAAAACCTGTAGTGGAGATCAACCTTGATGTAACCCCGGGCACGGGTCTTTACGACGCAAGCGTAATGGGCAAATCGGGAGAAATACTTCCCCTCCTGGTGGAGTCCGAGACCTCTCGAAACCGCATGTAACGAAAAATCAGGCCGGGCCCCCAGAACCCGGATGAGAAAATCCGTCCATCAAGATGCGGGAGCGGAGAAACATCAAGCATGCCTGTACACCCCACTATCCGGCCAAAACGGCCATTATTAGCTACCTGTTAATTTGATAGACCTTGCGTATTAAGTACCTTTAGTTCTAGACTGACACGTTAGTACTAATCCGACGTGGAAAGGTACTTGTTTTGAACAAAAGAGAAAACCACTGCTCCCCCGGCGAATTAGCGTCGCAATGCCTGTGGGTATTCCTGGCACTGGTTGCGGTGCTCGGTTTTGCGGGCTGCGGGGGCGCTGAGAATTCATCTTCCACAAATTCCACCGAAAACTCGTCGTCAACACCGGCGGAAACGGTGTCGCCGAAAACGATTGAACCGTTACTCCCGCCTGAGCCACCTCCCCCTCCTCCATCTCTGCCGTCATCATCATCATCACCACCGCCACCGCCGCCACCACCACCGCCTCCGCCGCCACCGCCACCACCACCGCCTCCGCCTCCACCGCCACCGCCGCCGCCTCCGCCTCCCTGTAGTACGAGGGATGAACCATGGCAACAAGATATGTTCTGCCCAAGCAAGAACTTTCTTCAATACTGCGCAGATCCGAGCAAAGCTGTAAGCAACAGAGCCCGGCAGGGAACATACGTGGATGAAAACAACTGGCTTCGGTCCTGGAGCCACGAAACCTATCTGTGGTACAATGAAATCGAAGATGTGAACCCGGCATGCTGCACTAGTCCGGTGAATTACTTCAACCTAATGAGAACAACCGAGACAACATCTTCCGGAAAAGACAAGGACAGGTTCCATTACTCGCTTGATACCAGAGAATACCGACTCTCCAACGAAGGCATTACGTATGGATACGGCGCAAGATTCAAGGTTTTGAACCGAACGCCTCCGCGCAACGTAGTGGTACGAAACACTGAACCAGGGTCTCCGGCGACCGCGGCCGACGTCAACCTCGTGCGCGGCACGCAGATTCTCACCATAGACAGCATAGACGTGGTAAATTCCAACAATCAGAACGACATAAACAGCATAAACGCCGCTTTGTATCCATCTGACGGCGACACGCACACATTCACGGTTAAAGACCCCGGGGCATCTTCCCAGGAGCGCTCGGTTACCATGACCGCCGGGGAGATAACCGTGCATCCGGTACAAAGCGTAAAAGTCCTGACCACTTCCGGAGGCGACCGGGTCGGTTACATGTTGTTTAACAGCCACATCGACCCCGCGGCGCAACCGCTAATAGATGCCGCCAATACGTTTCTGGAAGGAGACGGCATTGATGATCTTGTCCTTGATCTTCGTTATAACGGCGGCGGAGCGCTTTACATCGCACGGATTATAGCGTCGACAATAGCCGGGTCGGCAGGTGATGGGAAAGACTTCACAACAGTTGAATACAACGGCAAAAGAGACGATGTTTCCTATCGTTTCGCCAATTTCTTCGAAGATGAAAATGGTGATGTGCAGGAACTGCCGGCCCTTGATCTTCCGCGTTTGTTCGTTCTGACCACCAACGGAACCGCCTCGGCAAGCGAACTGATCATAAACAGCTTGCTCGGCATCGACATAGAAGTAATCGTGATCGGCTCGGTAACGGTCGGCAAGTACCACGGTTTTCTTCCACAAGATAATTGCGGCACAACCTATCTCACTATTCAACTCAGGGTAGTTAATGACAAGGGAGAGGCCGACTATGACGACGGTTTCCCGCCGACCTGTTCCGTTGCGGATGATGACTTTGACCACCAGCTCGGCGACCCGCAGGAAAGTCTTCTCAGAACGGCCCTGGCTTATCAGGCCGACGGCGCGTGTCCTTCTTCAAATTCAGCTCATGTTCAACGGGCCGCGGCAAAAAATTTCCAGGAAGGATTGTTACCGATTGACTCCGCTCCGACAGAACCTTTCAACTTGCCGAGGCTGATTGTTGATCAGTAAACCGTTAAACGGACTCATCATTATCTTAATTTTGTCCAGACGGTAGTCTACGATACCGGTACGCAAAGATTTCCTCACGTTGCGTGCGCGAAGTTGATAACTCAAGCCATCGGTGATATTTTAAACTCGCACAAATGCTGCCTCTCGCACTTAATCCACGGAGGAAAACCATCTTGCATAAACGAAAAAAAACCTTCCTGCTCAACAGATTCGGATCTATACGGTTGCTCACAATATGCTTGGCGCTGCTTGGAGTATCGGCTTTTCTAGGTTGCGGCGACACCTATGAAACAGTGCTAGGAGAGGAACCGGTATTTCCTCCCAGTGATATCTTCGCAGATTACTGCGCCGACCCCAGCAGAGCTTACTATAAAAGCATTACGTCTCCCGGCATTTATGCAGATGAGAACAACTGGCTACGTTCCTGGAGTCACGAAACTTACCTATGGTACGATGAGATCGAAGACCAGGATCCCACCTGCTGCAGCACTCCCGTCTACTTTGACTTGATGAAGACCTTTGAAACAAATCCTTCTGGAACCCCCAAGGATAAATTTCATTTCACTCAACCTACCTCACAATACCTGGCTGCCTCCAGACAAAGCATTACAATAGGATATGGCGCCGAGTTTGTGATTCTACGCGCTAGCCCCCCGCGAGATGTAAGGATCGCTTACACAGAACCCGGCTCACCAGCAGTCGCTCCTGATGTTAATCTTTCGCGCGGCGCACGGATTCTCGAGATCGACGGTGTAAGGGTAATAGATTCGGATAACATAGCCGTATTAAACGACGGCCTGAATCCATCAGGAGTGGGTGAGAGCCACACATTCACCGTTTTGGATCTCGGATCATCAAGCCCCCGCACGGTAACCATGACATCCGCGGCAACAACTTCTTACCCGGTCCAAAACGTAAGAATCCTGACCGCTTCCAACGGGGACCGCATCGGTTACATGCTATTTAACGATCACTCCGCACCTGCGGCGACAGCTATCATAGAAGCGGGCAATTTCCTGAAAGACGCAGGCATCAAGGATCTGATCGTTGATCTTCGCTATAACAACGGCGGAATTCTCTATATAGCACAGATGCTCTCGTCAATGGTAGCCGGAACTGAAAAAGAGGGGCTGACTTTCGAAGAGCTTGAAACAAACGGCAAGATTGAATCAGAAAATTGGGAGTTTACTCTTGAATTCCCGGCAGATGATATAATTGACGAAACAGATTTAACGGTCCCCAGCCTCGGCTTGCCACGCCTGTTCATTCTGACAGGCTCTGAAACCTGCTCAGCAAGCGAATCAATCATAAATAGCTTGCGCGGGGTCGATGTAGAGGTTCTTCATATCGGATCGGTTACCTGCGGCAAACCCTACGGTTTTCGTCCGGCCGATAACTGCGGCACTCTCTACTTCTCGATTAACTTCAGGGGAGTAAATGCCAAGGGCGAGGCAGATTTCGAAGATGGCTTTACTCCGACCTGCCCAGTTGCAGAAGACTTCAATCATCAGCTTGGTGACCCCGAGGAAGTTATTCTCAAAACGGCTCTTGCCTATCGAACCGACGGTGTCTGTCCTTCCACCGAATCTACCGAGGAAAGAGCTGGTGAAGCCAGAAGTTCATCGGCGGAGTTGTCGTCCGGCGAACCCATTTCCGTAGAACCCTCCGGACTGCCGGGCAAGATAGTTGAGCCTGGGATAAGGTAAGAAATCCTTATCTTTGTCCGTCAGATGGAGGTTTTTATCTTAGATCTAGCCGATAACTTAGGTCTCTTACGAAACTCCCATAATGCATCGGTAGCATACGCCAATTGCAATCCATGCCGAAAAGAATTGCCGTGACGGGAAATTACAATTGGCCAAACGAGAAAGACTCCGCAAGCGAACTTCCGGGCATGCGCTAAATGTGAATATATGCTGTTTATTGAGACAGTTGCATAATGCGTTTTGACTATCTTACATCGCATATTTCCATGGCAACTTTTACAGCCTGAATCATACTCTCGGGACGGGCCGCGCCTTTCCACGCTATATCAAAAGCCGTTCCGTGGTCAGGTGATGTTCTCAGTATAGGCAACCCCAGAGTTACATTTACACCGGTATCGAAAGAAAGCATCTTGAAAGGCACAAAACCCTGATCGTGGTACATGGCAACCACTAGGTCCCACTTGCCGCGCAGAGCATCGTAGAAAAGAGTGTCGGCGGGAAGAGGCCCCTCAACCGACACGCCTTCGGCTCTAGCTCTCTCAAGAGCTGGAATGATATACTCTTCCTCCTCGTTTCCGAAAGATCCTGATTCCCCAGCGTGGGGGTTAAGTCCGCAGACAACTATCTTGGGGTCTTCGACTCCGAATCTTTTTTTGAGTTCCCGTGCTGATATCGAGACAGTCAAATAAACACTTTCTTCTGTAATCAGGTCGGGAACTTCGCGAAGGGGAACATGTATGGTCACGGGCGCGACGCGGAACCTCGTTCCCTCAAAAAGCATTACCACGTTCTCAGAACCCGTAAGATCCATTATCATCTCCGTGTGCCCGGGATACGGAGAGCCGGCCATGTGGATGGACCTTTTGCTTATCGGAGCCGTCACAACAGCTTCGACCTCGCCGGAGAGAGCCATAGCTACCGCCTTTTCTATACACGCAATAGACGCCCTGCCCGCTTTTTCGGACCTCATCCCCTCTTCAATATCCCCGAGTGTAAAATCCGTGGGGTCTATAATTGAAAGAGGACCGCCCTTTCCGAACTCGCTGTTAGCCCTTTTAAGCACCTGCTCGCTTCCGACAAATACGATGTCGTATATTTCCTCGAAGAAACCGTCGTAAAAAGCCCTTATGCAGACCTCGGGCCCTATTCCGTTCGGATCTCCCATAGTTACAGCTATTTTTGGTTTTCCGCTCACGCAAACACCTCAAAAATTCTTTTTACTAGATAAGACCATCTTTGTCCTTTGACACTTTTGGGAAAAGTTCCGTCATGTTTTCAAAAACAATCCGGGTGAATTCCTCAATAGACAGCCCCCTGAGCTGCGAAATAAGCCTGGCCACGTAAACGACATTACGTGGTTCATTCGGCTTTCCCCTCTGGGGCACCGGCGCCAGGTAAGGGGAATCCGTCTCGTAAAGAAGCCTTTCTATGGGAATTCTTGCAGCCGCGTCCCTTACCTCCTCGGCCCTTTTGAAAGTCGCTATGCCGGAGAATGAAATGAAGAAACCCAGGTCAAGGTATTTCTTCGCCGTCTCGTAATCCCCAGAAAAACAGTGAATAACTCCAGGTCTCGGACCGAGGTCTCTGCCACGAAGCATCGAAAGCAGTTCCTCATCCGCGTCCCTTACGTGAACCACGAAAGGAAGCGAGTGTTTTTTAGCAAGTTCCATATGCGCCTCAAACGACCTTATCTGATCTTCTCTCGGAGAATTCATATAATGATAATCGAGCCCGGTTTCTCCAAGCCCAACGACCTTGGGATCCTCCAGCATGCCCTCAATCTCCCCCATCACTTCTTCGCTGAAGTCAGAAGCGGAGTGCGGGTGGATTCCGACCGACACGTAAACGCCCCTGTATTTTCTTGAAAGCTCTATAGTGGCAAGCGAAGATTCAAGTCCGGTCCCGATTGATATGATCTTCCCGATACCCTCGGCCGCGGCACTGGAAACAGCGCCCGCGGGGTCCTCAAGGCTCAGCAGATGCGCGTGGGAATCAACCAGCATACAGCTTACTTCTTCTCCTTTAAAAGACCTGATACTTCGTCAAGAAATTCGTTTACGTCCTTAAAAGACCTGTATACCGAAGCGAACCTGACGTAAGCAACTTCATCAATCTCGTAAAGCTTGGATATTAACCTCTCTCCTATCTTTTCGCTGTGTATCTCCCGCTCCCCACTCTCCAGAAATTCTTTTTCCAGGGCGGACGCGAAATCCTCTATGACCTCGGTGCTGATCGGTCTTTTTTCACACGCCCTTCGCATTCCGTTTATTATCTTGTTGCGGTCAAATTCTTCCCTGCGACCGTCCTTTTTCACTACCATCATGACTTCGGCGTGATGGATTCTCTCGTAGGTGGTGAATCTCTCCTGGCAGTCGTTGCACTCCCGCCTTCTCCTTACGGAAAAACCGTCTTTCCCTTCCCTTGAATCAACTACCCTGGTGTCATCTGACTTGCAGAAAGGACACTTCATCTTTCACCCGTTGAGCCTGTGGCCATAAACCGGAAAACGCAGGCACAGTTCCTTTACGTCTTCTTTTATTCTACCAAGAACCTTTTCATTCTCATGATTGTTAAAAGCTTCCATTATAAAGCCGGATATCGTATCGATTTCCGCCTCCTTCATCCCTCTTGTGGTGATCGCCGGGGTCCCGATCCTTATGCCGCTTGTGACCATGGGAGGACGGGGATCAAAGGGAATCGCGTTCTTGTTGACCGTTATGCCTGCTTCCTCAAGCGTCTGTTCAACAACCTGTCCCGTAAACTCCGTTTCCCTAAGATCGACAAGCACCAGATGATTGTCGGTTCCGCCCGAGACAAGCTTAAGACCCGCGTTTACGAGATTTTCTCCAAGGCGCCTTGCGTTTTTCACCGTCTGGCGCTGGTACTCCAAGAAGCCAGGCCCGAGAGCTTCCTTAAACGCAACCGCTTTGGCCGCTATCACGTGCATCAGCGGACCGCCCTGAGTTCCCGGAAAAACCCTGCTGTTTACGACTTTCGCGTGCTTTTCCTTCATCATTATCATCCCGCCTCGGGGTCCCCGAAGCGTTTTATGGGTGGTAGTCGTTACGAAATCACAGTGGGGGACGGGATCCGAGTGAAGCCCGGCTACCACAAGCCCTGCCGGGTGCGCTATATCCGCCATTAAAAGCGCCCCGCATTCATCCGCTATGCTTCTGAATTTCGCGTAGTCCACATCCCTTGGATAGGCGCTCCAGCCGGCGATTATAAGCCCGGGGGAGTGCTTGAGGGCAAGATCCCTGACCTCATCGTAATCGATCGTTCCTGTTTCTTTTGAAACCCCGTAGGCAACGACATTGTAGAGGCGGCCTGAGAAATTAACGGGATGTCCGTGAGTAAGATGACCTCCGTGATCAAGCCTCATTCCCAGAACCGTCATTCCGGGCTCAAGAGCGGCGAAAAACACAGCCATGTTCGCCTGGGCTCCTGAGTGCGGCTGCACGTTCACGGCGTCCGCCCCGAAAAGTTCAAGGGCCCGTTCGCGCGCCAGATTCTCAGCCACGTCAACGAATTCACATCCTCCGTAGTAACGTCTTCCCGGAAGACCCTCGGCGTACTTGTTTGTAAGCACAGACCCCATGGCCTCCATGACGGCGTCGCTCACGTAATTCTCAGACGCTATCATCTCGAGTTTCCATTCCTGACGCTGTGTTTCCATGCGGATAACTTCCGCTATCTGCTCATCAACACCCTTTAGATGAATCATCTACTCACCTCGAAACGAAAAAGTATTCAGAAAATGGCCCCGAAGGGCCAAGCGCTGTCCGGCGCGGCGACCCACCAATAATCCCGTATCCCGGGAAAAAGTCGCACGATAATTGTGTAAAGTTAAAGTGAGAAACCACGGGATATTTCATTTTTCCCGAGGAAAAGAATACCGAATACCCCGGCAAACCTCAATTTCCGTTATCGTTATAAATGCTGCGCGGGAAAATGGAAAAACCCTTGGGGTCGGACAAACCCGGTGCGGGAGAATTACATGGCGAAAACCCCAAAACGAAACGGATATATAGAGATAAAAGGCGCCAGAGAAAACAACCTGAAAAACATAGATGTTCTGATCCCGAGAAGCATGTTCACGGTGGTAACCGGTCTCAGCGGCTCGGGCAAATCATCCCTTGTTCTTGACACCGTGTACAGAGAAGGACTCAGGAGGTACATCGACTGCCTTTCAACCTACGCGAGACAGTTTATAGAAAAAGTCGACCGTCCCGCGATGGACGACATAGAAGGTCTTCCAACCCCTATAGCGATTGAAAGCCGAAACAGCGTAATAAATTCCCGTTCCACCGTAGGCACCACGACGGAACTATACGATTACATGAGACTTCTGTTCGCAAAAATCGGAAAAACCCACTGCCCCGGATGCGGAAAGGAAGTGAGCGAGCACTCCCCCCAGTCCCTCACGCGACTTCTGCTCGAAAAATTCCCGGGAAAAAGAGCCGTCATCTGTTTTGAGACCGAAAAGGGAGCAACCATCTCGCAATACATGAAAAAAGGCTACTCCCGGGTTTACCGGGATGGAAAAACGGAGGATATGGAAAAAAGCGGGGAGCACGCTGACGGAGAAACCCAGATAGTCACCGCAAGAACGGTTATCGGCGAGCGATCAAAACCTAGGATCACAGAAGCACTTGAGGCCGCCTTTTCCGAGAGCAGCCGGGCTTTTGTGCATATTGTTTCCGGGCAGAGCCTTCGTTTTTCAAAAGAACTTCGCTGCGATCTTTGCGACATCGCGTTTGAGAAACCCACCCCGAACATGTTCTCTTTCAACAGTCCCTACGGAGCGTGCGAGGAGTGCAGCGGATTCGGAAGAAATCTTAAGATCGACCCAGAACTTCTCGTTCCGGATCCCAGTCTAAGCCTCGCCGAAGGGGCAATCGAACCTTTTACGAAAACTTCTTACAGAAAGCAGATGAGAAAGCTGCTCGCCTTCGCCGAAGAGGTGGGGATAAATGTGGAAAAGCCTTTTTCGGAACTTTCGGCCAGAGAGAAGGACTTGGTCTTCAGCGGAAACGAAGACTACTACGGCGCAAAAGGATATTTCAGAAGGCTTGAGCGGAAAAATTACAAAACCCACATAAGGGTTTTTCTCTCCAGATACCGCTCTGCCTTTACCTGCGGGGACTGCGGTGGAAGCAGGCTTAAGGAAAAAGCCCTTAACGTGCGGATAGAGGGGAAAACCATATCCGATCTCTCGGGGATGTCTGTAAAGGATCTGAAATCCTGGTTTGATCGCGTAGTTCTGTCCGCTTACGAACTAGAGATCGTCTCTGACATAATGGAAGAAATGAATTCGAGACTGGATTTTCTTATCCACGTGGGACTTGACTACCTGACTCTCTCCAGACTCACGCGCACGCTCTCGGGCGGAGAGGCGCAGAGAATAAATCTGGCCTGCCAGATGAGCTCGCGGCTCACCGAAACCCTCTACATTCTGGATGAGCCATCGATCGGTCTGCACGCAAGGGACATGGAACGGCTTAATTCGCTTATAGGAGAACTTCGGGGAAGAAACAATACCATTATCCTCATAGAACATGATCTTGAGACCATAAGATCCGCCGATTACATAGTGGAACTCGGTCCCCGCGCGGGAGAGGGCGGCGGAGAGGTCGTATACCAGGGGACGCTCGGGAGTTTTCTGCGTTCGGCTAAAAACTCGATCACGAGAAAATACCTCTCAAACGAAAAGAGAATAGAGGTTCCGAGTTCCCGCAGAAAAACCGCCGGGAATTCAGTAAATGTAATCGGCGCGAGCGAAAACAACCTTAAGAACATCGACGTTAGCTTTCCCCTAGGAAGTCTAACATGCGTAACCGGGGTATCGGGATCGGGAAAAAGTTCCCTTGTAAACGACATTCTGTATAACGCTCTTCTAAGAAAATTCAGAAGAAAGACCGAGAGGGTCGGAAAGCACGAGCGGATAGAAGGCACAGACAATATAGACGACGTAATAATCCTTGATCAGGGAAGCATAGGAAGAACCTCAAGATCAAATCCCGCCACTTACATAAAGGTTTACGACGACATAAGGAAAATCCTTGCCGGACATTACCAGGCGAAACTCCGCAAGCTCACTCCGTCACATTTTTCTTTTAACGTAAGGGGAGGCCGTTGCGAGAAATGCATGGGAGAGGGAAGCCACAGGGTCGAGATGCACTTTCTCGCCGACGTCATGGTGACGTGCGAGGAATGCGGAGGCAAAAGATTCGGAAAAGAGGTTCTCTCCTACAGGTACAAGGGGAAAAACGTAGATGACATACTTAACCTTACGGTTGACCAAGCCATGATTTTCTTCTCAGGAAGCCTGGCTGTCACCAGAAAACTCAAAGTTCTAAAGGATGTCGGATGCGGTTACCTGAGACTCGGACAGCCCGCAACGACGCTCTCCGGCGGGGAAGCGCAAAGGATAAAAATAGCCAGGGAACTCTCAAGAAAAGAAAAAAACAAGATCCTCTACATCCTTGACGAACCTACCGTCGGACTTCACGTAGACGACATAGGAAAACTTCTTGACGTTCTTAACCGACTTGTCGACACAGGTAACAGCGTAATAGTAATAGAACACAACCTTGAGATGATAAAATGCGCGGACCACGTGATCGACCTGGGACCAGAGGGAGGAGACAACGGAGGGCGAATAGTGGCCGCGGGCACCCCGGAACAGGTGGCTTCCGTAAAAAGTTCTTACACGGGAGAATATTTGAGACCGCTTCTCTGTTAGCAGCATTACATGTTTTTTCGCCATGGGGTAGAATAAGACCTTTAAAATAGTCTTTTGGAGAGAAAAAATGCTTGCAGACAGAAAAATACCATTCAGTGAATCAAAGGAGCAGGAGTGGGAACTTCTGAGACAGAAAACTGAAGGCGGCATAGAACTTATGCTCGAAGACTCCCAGCGATGGTTCCTGGCCACAACAGAAGGAGATGGAATCAGGATAACTTCCGCCGAGAAAAACGTGCGGCCGGTTACCGTTCACGAACCACCGCTTATCAAATTCGATGAGTTCAAAAGAGTGGCGGAAGTTTATAACGACTCCTTTTTCGGCGGAATCGGGGATCTCTCGGCAAGACTCGATGCCCACAACTCAAGCCCGAACATGCGGTATATCTTTATGATGATTTACAGTCTGATCTAGATAGTGCTGAAAGCAGTAAGTGCATCAAAAATCATCTCACCGTGTTTGAAAGAATTATCCTAGATCAGGCACGTCTTACGAAGCGGAAAACAGCTTGAAAGCTTCTTTAGGCTAATTCAAGAAAGCAATTTGAAATAGCCTAAACTGCCCATTGCGCCCCGTCTGATGATTAATCGTAACTTCGCTTGGGAACTTACGAGAAAAATATTAAAGCCACACTTGTGGACCACATAACTTAGATGGGCGGGAATCTGGCTCCGGCGGCAGGACTCGAACCTGCGACCCGATGATTAACAGTCATCTGCTCTGCCAACTGAGCTACACCGGAACTGTAGAAAATAGAAAAAAACCAAAGAGTAGTTAATTTTATATAGATAAGGAAAACAGTCAACCAATCTCATACCGAGTAAAATGGCCGCAAAAAAAGAAGAAAAAAAGAAGTCTGAAGAAGTGAATTCATCCCTTCCCGCGCTTTCAAATTCCCTGCAAAGTTATCTGGCGCAGATCAGAAACCACCCCGTTTTGAGCAGGGAAGAGGAATATGAACTTGCGATGAGACACAGGGAAACGGGAGATCTTGAGGCCGCGAGAAAACTGATCGTATCAAACCTGAAGTTTGTCGTGCGTGTAGCGAACGAGTACAAAAACTACAACGTAAACACCATGGACCTTATCCAGGAAGGGAATATAGGACTCATGAAGGCCGTAAGAGGCTTTGATCCAACCAAGGGATACAGGCTTATCTCTTATGCGGTCTGGTGGATAAGGGCGTACATACAAAACCACATAATGAAAAACTGGAGTCTGGTAAAAGTCGGAACGAACCAGTCCCAGAGAAAGCTTTTCTACAAGCTGAGGTCAACGAAAAACAAGATTGAAGCCACCGGAGCGGAGACGGGAGAGAGCATCTACTCCGAGATAGCAAAAGAACTTGACGTGCCCGACAGCCAAGTAATAGAGATGGACCGGATAATGTCCGGAAAAGACCTTTCTCTTGACGCAACCGTAGAAGGCGGCACGGAACGTACCTATGTAGACATTTTAGGAGACACATTTGACCAGGAGAAGTTTCTTGAAGATTCCCAGATCCGGCCGCTTGTGGCGAAAAAGATAAAAGAGGCCCTGGCGAACCTAAAAGACAGGGAAAGGTACATTATCGAAAGACGCGTTCTCACCGATTCTCCTGAAACTCTTGAGAAACTTTCCCGCAAATTCGGCATCTCAAGAGAACGTGTTAGGCAGATAGAGAAAAACGCTCTTAACAAAATCAGACAGGAATTTCAAAAAGAGCAGTTCCACATATAGAATTTCCGGAGCAAGCACGGATTTGAGAGGATTTCCTGTCTTGGCGTCGTAAAATTCTCGGCTATTCAAGAGCTTTTTGTTCTCAATCAGATCTGCGACTTCCAATGGTGACTTTAACGGTTTTTTACGAAGAACTTCCATGTCCTTGTTAGGACTTACCGTCTCGTATCATCCTAGAATCACTTTGTAAATCCCTTCTCTCTCGTTAAAATTTCCTGCCAAATATAAAAATTGGATTTCCGATTGAATTTACGCCTGAATTATAATATGTTCTATAATAGGCAGTGTGATTTTTATTCGTAATCGCGAATTTAGATAGTAGGTATGAAATGACTAGATTTATAACCATTATCTCTTTTTTACTTGTCTTAATGCTGGTTCCGTCTTCATCAAACGCCCAGAAGCTCTATATAAGTACGGATATCGGACTTGGTATCGGGAGTTCTTTTGACACCGATGCCAATGATACCGATTTCCCAACCCTCTGCGATAAGCACGTGGACCCGGGCAATCTTTTTTCTTCTGAAGGAGTTACCGAACCTGAAGGATGCTCCGATGAAGGATCAACTTGGAGTAACAGCTTTGACGGTTCAACAGGGATAATCGCCGGTGTCGCCTTGGGTTTTAGCACTAACTTTGGCGCAAGGATTGAAGCCGAGTATTTTAATCTCGGTACACAATACAACGAGAAATCCATTCTCACATTTGAAGGTGTGGGTCCCGATGTTCAAAAGAAAATAGACGAAGAACTAGCCCGTTATGATGAACGCATAGGTGGAGTGAATATAAACAGTCTGTTTATTAACGTTTACTACGACCTTCCGGTCTCAGGGCAACTCCGTCCATATGTGGGAGGCGGCGTTGGTTTCGGGATGGCCGAAGTTGAATATGATGGCGTTTTTGCCCGAGAAGACGATGTTAGCATGATTGGTACGGCGACCGGCGCGACCTATAACGGAGACGGGAACGAAGAAGCCGACCGTGTCGACCTGCATAAAAGACTGGCCGGTACCACAACCACGGCAAGCCACACGCTTGAAGATACAGTGTTCGGTTACCAAGCGGTAGTGGGAGTGGACTACATGCTGACCGAAAGCGCTTCCATCGGGGTCAAGGGACGCTGGGTCAAATACGCCAAGTTCGGCGACACAAACGAGTGGGACCAACTGCGCAGTCACGCCTCAAACAATGGTGAGGGAACTAATACGGTTGTATACACGATCGAAACCGATGACCTAAGCGCGTTCGGAGTCAGCCTGGTAATGAAATACGCGTTCTGATCTCCGGTTTTTTTCAAACGAACCGGAAAAAGACTTAACGGACCGAGGTCCCGTATGATTTTTGGAACATGGCGGTGCTTTCATATAAAAGTGAAGGCATAGAGCCGGTCACCTTAAGTTCGTACGGGACTCTCGAGTCCACCTTGGCAAGAAGCTTAACCACTGCAGATTTCCTACAGATTCTAAATCTCTATTCATATCCATCTCCATCTACACATAAAGAGCTTTTCTTCATATGAATTTTCAAATAGAGATAGACTCTCCTAGTCAAGTTTGAACTTCACGAAAAGGAGTTCCGTACAAGCTGCCTTGGATTTGCAAAGTAGCCTAGTGGGTTTTGCCAAACTCAGAACCGGCGAATTATCGCCAAGCGGGCAGTGGAAAACCTGTTTTCAACTTCGTAGGACGCGGCCCTTCTGGGAGTGTCGGGTCCGCAGCAGCGGTTATCCCCAGAGCGGTTAACAAGATGAGTGCTCTCGCCGAAATCCAGGTACGATCCCTCTAACCGCAGCGCCCAGACATCGGACAGCGCAGCTTCCAGGCCAGCTCCGATCACCCAGCCTACCTCCGTTGAATCCTTGCTGAAAGAGTCGTCAGGGTCCACCATGGAACCTGAATCACTGGAATCAATATCGGTTACCGAATTGCTGACCCCGGCAAAAGCCAATCCGCCAGTGACAAATACTGTTACGCGACCAACCGCTTGTTCAATTCCCCCGCGCGCAGAAACAATCCATGAAAACTCCGATTCAGCAGTTTCATCCAAGCCTTCAGGATCAAGCTTATCAGTCGATGCCGATACATTGGTCAATGTACCGTCAAGCTCACCCCTTAGGGTCAAGCCACCGACATCGAATTTCCCCCCTACAAAGGCGCCACCGACAAAGCCCGTATCGTCATATTTGGAAACCGAGCCGGGATTGCCCCCGTCCGCGAAGCCGTCAATGTCGACGATCCGGTTTCTCATAAAACCGGGACCGATAAAGACCCCCGCGTAATTGTCAAAACGCATAAGCTCGGTTTCATTCTGCGGGGTACTATCCTGCGCGGTACCTGCAAAACCGTTATTTGGAATGATCAGGAAAAAAAAGAGAAAGACTACCAAAAGTTTTGCTCTATTGTTTTCTACAGGCACGAGGCTCAGGAAGAAATTAACAATCTCTTTCATATGAGCTCTCCCAAGGAGTTGAGCATTTTCGGTATGTTGCCGGGCATATTTCCACCCGCCTGCGCCATCTCGCCGCCTCCGCCCCCTTTTCCGCCGACAATTCCGGCAAGTTCACTTACAAGTTTTCCCGCGTGATACCTGCCGACAAGATCTTTCGTAATACCTACAAGAATAAAGACCCGTCCTCCCTTCTCCGCGACAAGAACAGCAACTCCGTTATTCATTTTTCCTTTCAGGTAATCCCAAAGAGAGCGCAGTTCCGCTGGTTTCGAAACGGAAACCTTGACCCGAAGAAGATTAATTCCTCCCACATCCTCGACCTTATCAATCAACCCGGCCGCGGTTTCAACAAGGGTCTTTGCCCTGAAAGATTCGATTTCTGCCTGAAGCCGAGCGTTTTCATCAATCACTCCGGCAAGCCTCGAAAGAAGTTCGGAACGGGGAGCATTAAGGGTAGAAGAGAATTCGCTCAGGATATTTTCCTGTCCTTTCATGTAATTCCATGCCGCCCGGCCGCTTACGGCCTCTATCCTTCTCACTCCGGCGGAAGACGCACTCTCGGACACTATCTTCATCATTCCTATCTCACCCGAGGCGCGCACGTGGGTTCCACCGCAAAGCTCCTTGCTGTAATCCCCTATCATTACCACCCTTACCCTGTCTCCGTATTTCTCTTCAAATATCGCGGTGGCCCCGTCCTTTATGGCTTCGTCGTATGAAACGTCTTCCCTTGTAATAACCGCGTCGTCACGCCTTATTCTCTCATTAATAATCTGCTCTATGGAATCAAGCTCCTGTTTTTCAATTGAGGAATAGTGACTGAAGTCAAACCTGAGCCTGTCGGGTCCGACGAACGATCCCGCCTGATTCACGTGAGTGCCTAGAACTTCCTTTAAAACAGCGTGAAGCACATGGGTTGAAGTGTGGTGAGCCATTACCCCCTGTCTGAACACAGGGTCAACCTCCATGCGCACCCGCTCGCCGATCCGCGCCTGCCCCCTCTCGATAACAACGTCGTGGATGAAAAACGTGGGGGTGAGTTTCTTCGTATCGAGAACTTTAGCCTGGAATCCCTGCCCGGCAATTTCGCCCCTGTCTCCCGTCTGTCCGCCCGACTCCCCGTAAAAAGGAGTGATATCGGTCAATATTTGCGCTTCCTGTCCCTCATTTGCGGTCTGGGAAATTTCTCCCCGGCTTATTATTCCCGTAACTACGCTGTCAGAAGAGAGTGTTTTGTAACCGACAAACTCCGGGGCCTTATTTCCGGCAAGCTGAAGCAGAAGAGGCGTGAGGCCGTCTTCACCTCCGTCCCCTCGGGCTTTTCTCGACTTGGTTCTCTGCTTCTCCATTTCTTTTTCAAAACCACTGCGGTCAACCTCTATACCTTCGTTTCTAGTTATATCCTCGGTGAGATCGACCGGAAACCCGTAGGTATCGTAGAGACTGAAAACCACCTTTCCGGAAAGCTTCTTCTTTTTCCCAAGTTTTGCGATTTCCTGATTAAGAAGTTCAAGTCCTCTGTCCACCGTCTCAAGGAATCTCTCTTCCTCGCTTTTTACCACCTGAGACACGAAATCTCCTTTCTCTCTGATTTCAGGATAGGCTTCCCCCATGATCCCCTCAACCGCGGGCAGAACCCTGTAGATAAAAGGTTCGTCTATCCCTAGAAATTTCGAGTGTCGAACCGCCCTTCTGAGTATTCTCCTAAGAACATATCCCCTCCCCTCGTTTGACGGGAATACTCCGTCTGAGATAAGAAAGGCAAGCGCTCTCGAGTGGTCAGCTATAACCCTCATTGCCACCTCGGTTGAGCGGTCGGCGGAGTATTCTCTCCCGGAAAGTTCCTCTATCGCGCTAATTACGCCACTTAAAAGATCAGTCTCATAGTTGCTTCTTGCTCCCTGAAGAACCGCCGAAAGCCTTTCAAGGCCAAGTCCAGTGTCGATACTGGGATCCGGAAGAAGCGTCATCTCCCCTCTTTCGTCTCTCTCAAACTGCATGAACACGAGATTCCAGAGTTCAAGATAACGGTCGCACTCGCACCCGACGGCACATCCCGGCTTCCCGCACCCGAACGACTCTCCCTGATCTATCAGTATCTCGGAACACGGACCGCACGGACCCGTATCTCCCATAGACCAGAAATTGTCCTTTTCTCCCATCTTTACGATCCTTTTTTTGGCAACGCCGACGTTTTTGTTCCAGATATCAAAGGCCTCGTCATCTTCTTTGTACACCGTGACCCAGAGTTTTTCCTTTGGCAGCCCGTAAACGTTGGTCATAAGATCCCATCCGTAACTGATGGCTCCTTCCTTGAAGTAATCGCCGAAGGAGAAGTTCCCGAGCATTTCAAAAAAAGTGTGGTGTCTCGCCGTATATCCCACGTTGTCAAGATCGTTGTGCTTTCCCCCTGCCCTAAGACATTTCTGCGAAGAAACCGCTCTTTTGAAATCTCTGGTCTCAGTTCCAGTAAAAACATTTTTGAACTGAACCATCCCAGCGTTGGTAAAAAGAAGAGTCGGATCGTTCTCCGGTATAAGAGTGGAACTGCGGACCGGTTCGTGGCCCCTTTTGGAGAAATAATCGATAAACTCTCTTCTCACCTCGTATCCTTTCATTTAACAAACCTCCGTGCGGAAACCACCTTGGCAAACCGTAACTGACTGCAGAACCGGTTGTTCAGCTTGAGAGGAAATATAACAGGAATGATGGAAAACTGAATTGAAGCAACTGCAGGAATTAAAGAAAGAACGCTATCTTCCGGTCCGCTGCAGCGCTGCTTCCTCGACCCCGGTCACGGCGTAGCAGAGTTCACCCCCAGCCTTTTCACGTCTGACTTCGAGATAATCACTGGCGCCTTCGCGGAAATCAGTCGTAACAAAGATGCTCCAAGCCCGTGCCCCATCGCAAAGAGCCTTGGCCTCTTCCACAAAGGGTTTGGCCAGCGTGAAAACGTCCGATTCCACCCGTATCAATAAATCGGCAGAAGAAATACCCATTTTGAGCCTTATATCCGACTTGGCAGATATTCTTTTCCCCTTGACCACTCCGGCGAAGAGCTGCATTATCTCAACCGCGCAGCATACGCAACTGAGTTTTGCCACGGGGCCCAAATCGGGGTTGGAGTTAGTGAAAAAAGCCACAACCTCATCGCGGAGTATGGCCTCTACCGTCCCTCCGAAGGAACCTATAGTGGTTGAAATGGATTTTCTGTAATCGGCTGTAAGGGAGTTGACGCTAGATGGCGAAAGATCTTCAATCAGGTTCTCAAAATCCGCGATCTTTACGATGAGTATGCTTATATCCGTCTCCTTTCCCTCAGAATCCACAACATCGGTAACCGGAGAGGGTGTTGTAGTACGTTCAGGTTCGGTGTCCTCTCCATCAGAAACATGCACGATCTCCACCAGACCTTCATCAAAAGGATCTTCGGGAACCTCGAATGAAAGAGTCTCAGGCGGTTGTTCCTGGCTTAAGACTATTTTCGGACGAAAATCCGTCTGCAGTTCAGTGGAACCATCAAGGTCAATATCCTCTGATTCCTCCGTGCCTTCCCCCCCTGCTGATTCACCCTCAAGCGAAGAGGCCATTTCGTTAAATTCACGGCAGAGCCACTGAACCCCTGCCCCCGCGATGAGCGAAGACCGCCCATCCAGACGAACCGAGTAATCTCCGCTGGCAACGGAACTTACAGCGTCTGAGAATTCTCTTAGGAACCTAAATGCTCGATCGCTTATAAAACGTATTAAGGAGGTAAAAACAACTGCCATCAGGGAACCGAAAATCAGGCTCCAGAGCAGGGCGTCAAGGTAGAACTTCTTGCTGACAGAGCTTCTCAGCCCCAAAAGGACAGCCTTTCCCTCCGGTCCCCTAAGCGTAAGCTTTTCAAAACCCTTGTCATCCTGAAAGCCGAAGCTTTTCTCAAGCACCCCGTTGCTATCAAGAAGCCTTACGTACCCAACATCGTTTCTGGTATCAAGAACACTTCTCGCGCGGTCGGCAAAGAATTCTTCCTCGCCAAACACTTCTTCCATTTCCGCGACTCTGAGATCAGCGTATCTTTCAGGAAAATAAAAATACTGGAATACAAAGACCGACGAAACCGAGAGTAAAAGACAGGAAAGAAATACGGGAAAGAAGGGGACAAGATTGAAAGATTTTTTCCGGTTCTTTAAAGGATTCAAGATAAATTTCCGTTTAACTCATCCAGGAAAACAAAATGCCGGTAAAAGCGTTGCAGTAATTATAATAAGAGAAAAACAAAAAAACTAGTTTTACGGGGAACCGCTCAGGCGGGAACTACGGAGACCTTGGTTCTGCCCTTTGCGGATTTCTGAAATTTCACAACCCCGTCGGACATCGCGAATATCGTGTAATCCTTTCCAAGCCCCACATTCAAACCAGGCTTGATGGTGGTACCGCGCTGCCTCACTATTATATTCCCCTTGACAACCGGCTGGCCTCCGAATTTCTTTACGCCAAGCCTTCTGCCTATGGAATCTCTTCCGTTACTGGAACTTCCGCCGCCTTTTTTGGTTGACATGATTACCCGCCTCCGCGAATCAAGCGCTTATGTTCGTAATCTCAACGCTGGTCAGGTTCTGGCGATGACCTGCCTTTTTCCTGTATCCCTTTCTCCGTTTGAACTTGAAAACTATTATTTTCTCGCCCTTTTTCTGTCGTACTATTTTACCCTCAACCTTGGCACTTTCAACAAGAGGGCTGCCGACCTTAACGTCCTCTCCGTCAGCGGACACGAGCAGGACTTCTTCAAAGTTCACGTCTTCACCGGGTTCGCCGGAGATTTTCTCTATATCAATAATGTCACCCGGCTTGACTATATACTGCTTTCCGCCGGTTTTTATAACAGCGTGCATAAGATCCTCCGCACTTTGTGGAAGCACTATTTTGCCTGTTAAAAAATTCTTTTGTCAAATACCGCCCCGAAGATCCCATGTCTTGAGGCTGGTGTAACGGGATCCCCGGGGTCCGAGTTCGCTTTGCACAAGTCCGATTTCGGTGATGGAGAAACTCGTTCCGTCCAGCCTGGGGATTTTCCTGATCCCCTCAAAACTCCCCCTGATCCTGCCTATAGTAACGTGCGGGATAAATTTTCTTTTTTCCATCTCAAACCCGTTTTGCAGGATCGCACTCTGCACTTTGTCAAAAAGAGACTGGAACCGCTCGCTTTTCACGAGGCCCAAAGCCAGCACCCTGGGATTTCTCGAACCCGGAAACAGACAAAGGTTACTAAATCCCGACTCAACCCGCCCCGAACCGTAAACCATAGAACCGATATCCGCTGATAGGCCCGCAAAACGCGATTCGTCCACATCGCCCAGAAACCTGAGCGTAACATGGAATTTTTCCCTCGGCTCCCACCTTACGCCGCGAAGAGAACCCCGAAACGACTGCACGTAGCAAAAAAGCGCATCTTGTGTTTGTTCGGGAAGAAAAGCCGCGACAAAAAGTCTCAAGAGCAAAGCCTCCCCGTCCGCTATTTCACGCACCAAGTGGAAAAAGAATCGTTTTCGCCGCGGGAAAGCGGGAGCTTGTTCTCACCGTTTAAGTACATAATATAGATTTGTCTTTTTCCGAGCCTCTTTGAGGAAAAAGTGATGTAGTGACCATCTGGAGACCAGGAGGGATGCTCGTTTCTTCCCGAAGAGGTAAGCTTCTGCTCCCCCTGGCCGTCAGGTCCTATGGCGTAGATATCGGCCTTTGATTTTCTTACTTTTACAAAGGCTATGCGATCAACCGAAGCATTTGGAGACCAGACCGGGTCGGTATTGTAACCGCTCGAGGTAATTCTTACGGCACGACCTCCCTGCGAACTTATCACGTAGATGTTCGGCGCTCCCGCTCGATCCGACACAAAGGCAATTTTCTTGCCGTCGGGAGACCAAGTGGGTGATAGATCTATGGCGGGAGACCTGGTAAGGCGCCTCAGTATCTCTCCTGAGGGCGAAGCTATGTATATGTCTCCGTTGCGGCTAAACGCCACACGCGTGCCGTCGGGGGACCAGCTCGGAGAATTATCAAGGTGAATACCCCGGGTTACTCTCTTGCCCTCGGCGGGAAGGGGAGTGGCCTTGAAATTCAGCAAGTAGACATCATGGTCCCAGCTTCTGTCAGAAGTGAAAACCAGCTGGCTTCCGTCACGCGAACAGTCTGGAGAAAGGACCGAAGATCCGTGGTTGGTGAGTCTTTTTGTGTTGTGCCCGTCGTAATCCATTATAAAGAGATCCCTTCCATGCCCACGCTTTCTGACAAATACGATCTCGGAATCAAAAAAACCTTCAAGACCGGTAAATTCCCTCATAAGTTCGCCCGCAAACTTGTGCACCACGCTTCTTATGTGGCGCGGAGACGTCACGTATCTTCTTCTCATGCGCTCCCGTCTGCCGGGCACATCATAAACTACTAATTCGTAAAGGACCTCCTGGGGAGAAACATCGAAATTTCCGCTTACCAGGTACTTGGTTTTCTGCGCATTCAAATATTCGAAATCTATATCTTCAAAGGAGGAGGAAAACAGGATGCTCACCGGGCGGACATCGAAAAGGGCAGCGTTGGTAAGATCGTTTCCGAGGACTGCGGTGAAATTCTTTCCATGTATGCTTAAATCCCCTCTGGCTTTAAGCACCGCGACAGCGACTGGTATTTTTTTTATCGGAGAGGCTACCGGGGGAAGCAGTATCTGCGCAGTCGCCAAGCAGGGAAGAAACAAGAGCGTAAAGAAAACCGCAAGCGCTGATCTCATCTTTTTCTCTTTCCAAGCCCCGAGGCCGCAAACCGGACAACGGTCTCGCGGCGAAGACATATCCTGAGATAAACCTTCAGTCACTCAGTTCAACGTTCCAGTAAGACATATCGACAAAGCTCAGAAAAGGTTCCCACTCCTCATATCTCACGGTTTTGAAATGGAGGTTGGTAAAAATACTCGCAGCGGGTTTCACGGGCTTGGCGAGCAATTTCATGTTCGCCTGCTCAGGAGTCTTCCCTCCCTTTTTCCTGTTGCACTTAACGCAACAGCACACTATGTTGTTCCAAGTACTTCTTCCGCCCATTGACCGCGGAATCACGTGATCAAGGCTGAGATCTCTTTTCGGGAAAGTCTTAGCGCAGTACTGGCATGCATCGCCGTCCCTTCTGAAGATGTTTATCCTGTTGAACTTAGGCTGTTTCCTGTGATACCCATCATACCTCACGAGAATTATCACCCTGGGAGCCTTTATGACGGTTGTAACCGTCCTTACACAGTCTTCAGTATCGACCGAACGGATATCCTTCCACGAATCGAAGTCAAACGTCTCATACTCCCTGTTTACAGCCCTCGCGGCGCCACCGTAAAGAAGAATAAACGCCCTTTTAAGGCTAGTTACCGAAACAGGGATAAAAAGCCTGTTCAATACCAGTACCGGTGACTGAAGCATATTAGCCGACTAATGTACCGGCTTGCGGAGGTTATTCAAGAATGCAACGGCACTTTTATTTTCGCAAACTCTTCGTTAGAATTGTCATCGTCTAGCCGAGAGGAAGTCCCGTAATATGGAAATGAAAACCAACCTGCTGATCCAGATAATTCTCTGCGCAGCACTTTTTTTGTCCATGTTCTTTCTTACAAGATCAAATTCCGAAGCGGAAAAAGAGCTGGAATCGAGAGAAAAAGAAAAATAGATGTTTCCCGAGCTTCTCAGAATAGGTGATTTTCAAATCACCTCCTTCGGGGCGATGGTCGCCCTCGCTTTTCTTATCGCATTCTGGGTTTCCGGGATGGAATTCGAGAGAAAAGGAATATCCAGGCAACTTCACGAACACGTCTTTCTCGCCTGCCTTGTGGGGGGAGTGCTTGGCGCGAAGCTCCTTTTTCTAATCGAGAACATTCCCCTAAGGGATCTTCTCTCCTACCCCGCGCATTACCTGCTTCTTAGGGGTGGACTTACTTTTTACGGAGGGTTTTTTCTGGCTCTCTTCGCTTTTTTCGTAGTGATAAAAAAGCACAAGGAAAGCTTCTGGAAAGTCCTTGACGCCACCGCCCCGGCCCTCGCAATAGCTTACGCAACGGGGAGGATCGGCTGCTTTCTGGTCGGAGACGATTACGGAGTAACTTCCGCTCTTCCCTGGGCTATGCCGTTTCCAAAGGGTTCTCCCCCGACGCTCGAGGCGGTGCATCCGACGCAGCTTTACGAAACGATCATAATGTTGTTGGTATTCGTAGTGCTGTGGAGAATTAGGAAGACAAAAAAACCCGCCGGGTGGCTCGCCGGCATATACCTTGTGTTCGCAGGTTGTGAGAGGTTCTTCATCGAGTTCATAAGAGATACCACTGAGAGCTCGATACCCGGCCTGTCGGTAGCGCAGATAATGGCGCTTCTTCTGATTCTTGTCGGAGTGCTCAAATACGTCTCTGTTCGCAAACGCAACAAAGCATCTTAAGCCCGCAAGCTAATAACAATGAAAAAAATCCGGATAACCAGGCCGACCGGAAGCGAAATCCTCGCCGCCGGATCTGGGATACTTCTTTCCGCATCCCTTTTCTCAAGCGCTCTCGGCGTACTGGGCTGGGTATGTTTTGCGCCGCTGATTGCGGCCCTTCAGGGGAAAAACGCCCGCCAGTCCCTCCGACTGGGCATGATATCGGGAACATCCATGAATCTTGTCTCGCTTTACTGGCTCGTCGGAACCCTGACCAGATTTGGGGAATTACCCCTGATTGCAAGCATGGCAGTCGTATTCGTTTTCTGCGTCTACTCATCGCTTCAGTTCGGAGTCTTCACCTGGTATATCTCAAGACTTGGACTCTGCCGCGGAAAAAGCGTCGCAAACGCGCTTATGATTTCTCTTGCCTGGGTAGTTGCGGAGTTTTTCTTTCCGGTTCTTTTTCCATACGGAATAGGAGTATCCCAAGGCCACTACCTAACGGTAATACAGGTGGTTGACATACTCGGGGTGAGCTTTCTCGGGTTCTTAATGTTTTTTGTGAACGTATCGGTTTTCTACCTTGTCGACGATGTGCGGGAGAAGAAAAAAATCACGCTTGCTCCGCCTGCAATCTCAATTGCCGTGATTGTGGTTCTGCTTGGTTACGGATCTTTCAGGGGAAATCAAATAAAGGACTTTCTTCAGATGCAACCCCGAGTGGAAATCGCAATGGTTCAGGCGAATTTCGATTACGCGGAAAAAAATCTCGACAACGAACCGCTTATAACGGAAAAACACAGGGAAATGTCGCAAGAACTTGCGGGGGCGGACCTTGTGATCTGGCCCGAAACGTCTGTTCAGCACTGGTTTCCAAAAGAAGATTCCGTGTACAGAATCGAATACCAAAGGGATGTGGTACCGACGGGACACTCAGCGCACTTCCTTATCGGAGGGCTCTCCTTTATCCAGGACCCCGCCCTGCTTGAAGACGGCTGGGATGAAGAAGACAACAGGAAATACAACACGGCTTTTCTCCTCGACCCCAAAAGCAATATCCTCGCCCACTACAGCAAGACCCGGCTTTTTCTGATGGGAGAATATTTCCCCTGGATAAATGAGGAGCTCAGGTTTTTAAAAAGGGTTTTTCCCATGATCGGAGACCTTACCCCGGGAGAGGGACCCAGGGTGCTTGAGGTTCCCGGAAAGAACATAAAAATAGGACCCCTTATATGTTATGAGGACATAATGGCGGAGCTTTCGAGGAACTACGTGAAAATGGGGGCTAACTTGCTCGTAAACCTTACCAATGACGCGTGGTTCGGGAGAAGCATAGCTCCATATCAGCACCTGCTCCTTTCAATTCCAAGGGCGGTTGAAACGCGTCGCTACCTAGTAAGATCAACAAACAGCGGTATAAGCGCAATAGTATCTCCGACCGGAGAGATCGAGGCCCGCACGGGCATATTCACCACGGAGAATCTGAGAGGAGAGGTAGTTCTGATTGATTCAATTGAAACTCTCTACGCGAGGGTAGGAGATATATTCGCGTGGATAGCCCTTGCGATAACGATTCTTTTTGCTGTGAAAAGCTATCTAGGAAGAAAATATGCTGACTAGGACTTCGGTAAGCCTGTCGTTTTCTTCTCTCGTTCCAACCGTGATCCTGAGGCAGTCGGCAAGGCGTCCCTTTCCTTCGAAGCGGCGGACCAAGATATCGCTTTTAACCAGCTCCGTGAAAAGAAAGTCCGCATCCGGAATCCGGACCAGAAAGAAATTCGCATCCGTGGGATACACATGAATGGCGTCAATCCGCTCAAGCGCGGCGTGAAGCCTTTCTCTTTCGTTTAATATAAGGCTTATCTTACGTTCAATAATTTCGGGGTTCTCAAGCGCAAAGGATATTATCAGCTGGCTAAAAGAATTTATGTTGTAGGGAAGACGCGCCTTGTTCACCTCGGTTGCGATCTGCGGCCGTGCAAAGAGCATTCCGAGCCTAGCCCCCGCAAATCCTATTTTGGACATCGTTCTAAGCACCAGCAGGTTTTCATATTTCTCTATATGGGGAATGTAGCTTTTTTTCGAAAAATCACAGTAGGCCTCGTCGACAACCACAGCACCTGTGCTTGCATCCAGTATCTCAAGCACTTTTTCCTCCGAAAAAGAGTTTCCCGTAGGATTGTTCGGGGTCGCGAGAAAAACAATATCAGGGTCCTCCGCGCGAACCACCTCCAAGGTCGGTTCAATATCTATATCAAAGTTCTCATCAAGCGCGACCTCAGTTACCTGTTTGCCCAGAAGAAGCGACGTGATCCTGTACATTGAAAAAGTCGGGGACGGTACGAGCACGCAACCGCTTTTCCCCCCGAACACCTCGACGATCATCTGGATGATCTCGTCTGAGCCGTTGCCAAGCAATATGCCGTCCTCGGGAAAACCGACTGTGCGAGAAAGGGAGGTTCTTACGCCCAGAGCCTCGGGGTCCGGATAACGGTTTACGGGAAGTTCCGCCAGCAGCTTGGAAAGCAGAAGCTTCTCTTCGCCCTCAAGGTCGTAAGGACTCTCGTTTCCGTCAAGCTTCACCGAGCACTCGACTCTCGGCACCGAGTAAGGAGATATGGATCTTACGTTCTTAGAAATCCTGCTTTTAATTGAACTTGCATCAGACACCGGCGTCTCCTGGCCTAGATTGTAGTGTGAACATTACTCAGGAATCCTCAATCCGTCTTTTTACCGAAAACGCATGACCCGAAAGCCCCTCGGCGTGGGCAAGATTCATAACGGTCGCACCGAGAGACGAAAAGCCTTTTTTCGACATCGATATAGTGCTCGGCATTCTCAGGAAATCATAGACACTCAGAGGAGAGGAAAACCTTGCCGCTCCTCCAGTGGGAAGCACGTGACTTGGACCTGAGACGTAATCGCCGAAAGGCTCAGTCGAAAGCGACCCCAGAAACACCGCTCCGGCGTGCTTTATACTCTTTAGAAGGGATTTGGGGGAACGTACGCAGAGTTCAAGATGCTCGGGAGCAACCGCGTTTGAAAGCGCCACGGCCTGCTCCATGTTCTCGGTCACGTAGATTCTTCCGTTGTTGGCGACCGCGACGCCCGCGATTTCTTTCCTGTCAAGTTCTTCCAGCTGCAAAAGCAGTTCTTTTTTCACCTCTCTCGCGTAATCGTAGCTGGTGGTTGCTAAAATCGGGATTGACATCTCGTCATGCTCGGCTTGGGCAAGCAGGTCCGAAGCCACCCACCCCGGCGGACATGAACCGTCGGCAATAATCAGAACCTCGGTCGGCCCTGCCAGCATGTCAATATCGCAGAAGCCGTAAACCAGTTTTTTCGCTATCGTAACATAGATGTTTCCCGGACCCACGATCTTATCCACTTTCGGTATGCTTCTGGTCCCAAAGGCCATGGCCGATATGGCATGGGCCCCGCCGATTTTATAGACATTGCTCACCCCGGCGATCTTGCACGCCAAAAGAACCTCGGGATTTACCCGTTCCCCGGAACACGGCGTGACGACGCTTATCTCGCTTGATCCCGCAATCTGCGCCGGTATGGCGGTCATAAGCACGGTTGAAGGATACGAGGCCTTTCCGCCCGGAACATAGATCCCTATCTTCTCAATAGGTCTTATCAGCCAGCCAAGTTCGTTTCCAAGCGCATCCTTGTAGGTCTTGGCCTTCGGAAGCTTTTTTCTCTGGTAGGAGCGAACCCGGGAGGCGGCTTTCTTAAGATCCTTTACAATGCTTGGCGCGACGGCGGTTGCCGCCTCTTTGAACTCACGATCGGAAACCTTTACGTTTTTCGCGCTTACATGCGGTCCGTCAAATTTTTTCGCGTAGCGGAAAAGCGCCGAGTCCCCACGCGTTCTGACATCTTCTACAATCCTTTCCGTCTGTGAAACAAGCTCGGGGTCAAAGTGGGAAACCGATTTTTCTATTTCCCTGGACCTTTTTTCCAGATTCTTCGAATTAATCCTTATAAGTTTCATGGCCGTAACCGTGTTTTTCCTTAAAAACCCAGGATTGAATTCATCCTGTCTGGGAAAATGGCGTGAACTCAGTTCCCCGGCTCGATTCCTTCTCCGAAGCCGTTTTCAATCAAGCGTGAGACTTCCTCCATGGCAAGCTCCGAATCTTCTCCCGCTATCGTAACGGCAACTTCCGTACCGTAAATAGCGGCGAGGGATAAAACACCCAGTATGCTCTTTCCGTCTATCTCGAAGCTCTCTTTTCTTATCATTATACTGGAACTGAATCTGCTGGTCAGGGCAACCAGGACCGCGGCTGCTCTGGCGTGAAGACCCAGCAGGTTTCTTATTACGAAGTTTTTTACAAGCGGCTTTTGCGACAATTCAACGTTACTCCGTGGGCCGGAACAAAGAAATATCCGCCTTTGAGTTTACCCGTAAATTTTCATCATAATTCACGCTGAGACTGTAATCAGCGGTTTCAAACAGCAGCTTTCTCGGAAAATAAGTATCCGGGGCAATCCGCTCCAGCAGGGAGAATTCGATTTTAGCCTTCTGTCCGTCGGAAAGCTCGCCCTCAACTCTGGTTATAAAGTTTCTCCGGGGATCAACCGTGACCTCAACGGGCGTCTTTCCTGAAAACACGAAAGTTATCTCCCCTCCACTTTCCCCCACCCGCACAGAATAATCCTTCTTGGGAATGGCAACCGGAGATCCCCCGAGCAAAAAGTTGATAACGTCCCCAACGCCAAGTTGAGGCGGGAGTCCCGGATAAAGATAGGAAAGCCTGAAATCCTCCGCGTTTTCAAAAACCACCTCTTCCCAGTTGGTTTTCATTCTGACGTTTTTCCCGTCAGAAACTACCCTTGCTAGCATCTCGCCGAAAGGAGCGAAAACGGCAATCCTCAGAAACTCCGGGCGGACAACAGTGGCTACCTGATCAAAAACAATTTTCGCCTGCGGGGATTTTATCGACACCCTAGCCCTAGCTTTTATTGAAGTAAAACCCTGCTGGGTCTGTTTTGCCTTCGCCAATATGGCGGAAAAATCCTGGTGTTCAGCAACTGCCGGCGGGAATTTGCCGGCACAGGAAAAAAGGAGAAGGACAAGCGGAATAAAAACGCAGCTATGCCTCATCACGTCCGAATTCCTTTAGCTTCTCTTGGAGTCTTGCGCGGTTTTTTCTGTCTTCAGCAGTAAAAAGCTTCTGCGAATCCAAAAGCTCAAGGGCCTTTGCGTAATTCTCCGCCGCGAGTTCTCTTTTGCCGAGTTTTTCGTACACATCACCCACATGCTCTAAAATGGCCGGGTCGGGAGGGGGTGTCTCGGAGGCGCGAAGCAGGTATTCAAGGGCCTTGGTGAAGTTTCCCCTCTGGTAGTAAACCCACCCCAGACTGTCAATTATGTAACCCCGCCCGGGAGCAAGCTCCAGAGCCTTGCTTATAAGCTCCTCTGCGTAATCAAGTTTTTCTCCGCGCTCGGCGTAGGTGTACCCTATAAAATTCATCGCATCGAAATTCTTCGGATTTCTGCTCATTATATCCTCCATTACCGAAAGCGTTTCCGGTATACGGTCGCTATAGTAATAGGAGACGGCAAGCGAATAAAGAACGGATTCGTCGTCCGGGTGCTTTTCAAGGTACTTGCCGTACAAAGAGATTGAGTCCTCCTGCATTTCCTGCCTTCCGTAGAGTTCACCCAGAGAATTCACGGCTTTGGTATTATATGGATTTTCTTCGTAAAGTGTTTTCAGTATCTCAATGCCCTTCTGAGCCGAGCCCTCAAGTTCGTGTATATAGGCTCCGTGAATGACCACGTCTACGTGAAGTGGAGAGCTTTGGGGTATTGAATCAAGAAGCTTCCTTGACTGAGAATACCGTCCAAGTTTAGTGTGGGCGACGGCAGAGTAGTATTTTGCCTCGAAATGGGCCGGCAATCGCTCGATAACCTGTTCCAGTTTTCCAATTGCTTCCTCGTAACTACCGCTTTCAAAGTACAAGAGACCGGTTCTGAATTTGATCTCGGGATTCTCCGGGTCCGCGGCCTCGGCGTTGCGGTACTGCTCAACGGCCTCTTTGAACCTGCGGTGGCGGTAAAGCATGTTCCCGTAGGAGATGAAAATATCGCGGAAGGGAGAAAATTTTCTGATTGCAGAGTCATACTGTTCTATCGCCTCTTCGATTCTTTTTGCCTTCTCAAGGGTTTCAACGAGTCCGACGAACGCAGGGTAGTATGTCCGTTGGATTTCAAGCGCCCTTTTGTAGTGGTTTACAGCAATGTCGAGATCGTTTCTTCTGGAAGCAATGCTTCCAAGGTAGAAGTGGCCCATGACATCGGTTGAACTTATTGAAAGGATTTTTTCAGCGTACTGTTCTGCCTTTTCAAGATTGCCGGAATACAGTTCGCTTGCGCAAAGAAGCAGATAGGTTTCCTTGTCCCCGGGATTGATCTCGGCCGCCTTGAGCAGAAACTTCTTACCCCTCTTTTTCATGGCTTCATCAGGGTGCCCCAGATAGATGCGGGCAAGATCCCTGTAAGCCGGAGAATTTGACGGATCAAGAACGATGGACTGCGTGAACTTTGCGACAGCCTTCTCGGGAATATTAAGGACCATGTAAATTAAACCGAGACGGTATTTTATTTCAGAAGACCGGGGATCGATCCTCTCCGCCCTCTCAAGATTCTCTACCGCGCGCGGCAGGTCTCCTTCCTCGAGATAAAACCTTGAAAGTGCGAAATAGTAATAGGCATCCGCCTGGTCTGCGCTCTTGGGACTCCGGTTGGGGTCAACGGAGAATCCCGTCCCAACGCAGGAAAGGCAAAGAAGAAGACAAAAAAGAAGACAAAGCTTTTTTTCAGAAAATCTTTTCAATCCGCATACCCAAACGCATATAGATTTTAAGTTCCGAAACCTCGGGCGAAGTCTCAACAACAGGAAAAACCGGGTCTCAATCCGCACGACGCCTCTGTTCGGACACCACCACCCGAAACAGAATAACAAAAACGACCGTTAAAATATATACTGTCCGAGAAATGACATACTAACAGTGTTTGCAAGGCTGCGAACTGGGCTTAACCCCTCGGGGAAAAGGCGCAGAATTGACTTTGTATCCGCTATTAGCTTTATTTAAGTTTCTCTATGAGTTCGCTTGAGAACATCTACGCGAAGGTTTTTGAAGGTAAGCGGATATCGACCGATGAAACCGCCTTGCTTCTCGGGAAAGCCGACCTGCTCCATCTCGGCTCTCTGGCCGATATAGTAAGGAAAAGGTTTAATCCAGAAAATATAGTGACCTTCGTCGCAGATACAAATCCCAACTACACGAACGTCTGCGACACGGAGTGCCTTTTCTGTGCCTTCTGGAGACCGCCGGGCGCCTATGATGCCTACACGCTGAGCGTCGACAAAGTAATTGAAATAATGCGCACCTCGTACCACAACGGTGCCACTACGGTCCTTTTGCAGGGCGGTCACAACCCGGAACTGAAACTTGACTACTATATTGAAATCGTAAAGAGAGCCAGAAAAGAAATACCGGATCTTCATCTCCACGCCTTCTCCGCCCCGGAGATAGCCGCCATTGCCAAGTATGAAAATCTCGACACAACATACGTGCTGCAAAGTCTCTGGGATGCTGGGCTAAGAACAATACCAGGAGGTGGCGCCGAAGTACTGTCAAACAGGACTAGAAGAGCGATAAGTCCTCTCAAAATAGACGCCGATGTATGGATGAGAATTACCAGGGAAGCTCACCTGACGGGCTTTAAGACAACCGCAACCATGATGTTCGGCCATTTTGAGCAGGACGAGGACATAATCGAGCACCTGTTGAGAATAAGAGAGCTTCAGGATGAAACGGGGAATTTTCTGGCATTTATTCCATGGACATTCAAACCCAAAAACACCCTCCTCGAGAAAAGAATAAAAGATGAGATCGGCGGGGAGAGATATCTAAGGGTTCTCTCGGTATGCAGGATATTTCTAGATAACTTCAAGCATGTCCAAGGCTCGTGGTTTACCCAGGGAAAGAAAATGGGTTCAATGTCCATGCACTATGGCGCAAGCGACCTCGGCGGAACTCTTTACGACGAGAACGTTCTGGGGTGCGCTGAGAACAAGATTCGCTCAACTGTTGATGAGCTAGTTCATATGATAAAAAGTGCAGGGTTTAACCCAGCGCAGAGAAATACCTATTACGAAATTCTGGAAAGATTCTAGAGGCACCCACCGCCTCAAAAAAGAGATTTTTCCGCCTTCGCCCGTACACTCAACAAGAACATAACGGCCGGAAATAATGGCTGTTTTTAATCATTAACGGCTACTATCCAGCTGTTTCCAGCAAAATCCACGCCGCATATAACTTCTGATCTTTGGGAAAAAACATAGTCGAAGAACTCAAGTGCGCTGCTTGTATGCACCGGGATCCCAAGATACTCCTTGAGATCTACCGCAGCGACGCCCGAACACTCGAAGGCGCAAAGTTCAAAATCAATCGCCCTCTCCGAATCATCTGCCTGTCCGCGGGGCGAGAAGAAAGCGTTTACAAGCGAGGTCTCAGAAGCGATTTCCATCTGGACGTCAAAGCCACCGCCGAAAAGAAAAAAGACCTCGGCGAACACCTCGTCTATTGAATCAAGATAAAACTCCCTTGACTGCGGATTCGTGTTCATTTTCACGCGGAAAATTCGGAAAATTCCTCAGCCCTTCGTTTTATGGACTGATAGTCATCTCCCCCGCCCAAAAGAGCGGTAGACACTCCGGCAAGTGCAGCTCCCGCCGCTAGATAATCCCCGATGTTGTCTGTGTTAATTCCTCCGGTGACCAGAATATCCATGAACCCGAGAGGCTCCTTTATAGCCTTCACGTAGCCCGGGCCGAAACTCGAAGCGGGAAATATCTTTACGAAATCCGCTCCGATGCTGCGGGCGTTAACCATCTCAGAGGATGTAAATGCCCCGGAGATGACCGTGATGCCGTTTTTCCGGCAATACTCGATTATCGCGGGGTCTGTGTGCGGAGAAACTATGAAACGGGCCCCGCAATCGCACATCCGCTCGGCAGAACCGCGGTCAAGAACCGTACCTGCCCCGACGCATATTCCGTCCTCAGGGGCAAGCTCCCGAAGAAGTCTTTCAGAACCCGGAGAGATTGATATGATTTCTATGATTTTTATCCCGCCGTCAACGCATGCCCTTGCAAACTCAAGAGATTTTTCGTAACTGGTGGATCTTATAACGGCCACGACCCTGTTTTTCTTCATAAACTCAATCGCAGTTTCTTTCATGGCGCGTGTTTTGAGACTTAAGCACTTTTAAGGTACACTGAAATAGGTCTGTTTTAACTTCCACTAAGGGACGGATCATGGAAAATTCTGAACTCAGAACCGAAAACAAGATATCGCAATTCATAAAAAGAAGCAAAGAACTGGGGCTTAAGGTAACTCCCCAGAGAATAGCGATATACAGGGAGCTTACGGGAAACATGCAGCACCCAAGCACCGAAATGATCTACAAGAACATAAAGGACTATTATCCGAACATATCTCTCACCACCGTGTACAGGACGCTTGAAACATTTGAAAAAATGGGACTTATATCCGTAGTGAACACCCTGTATCACGCCGCCAGGTATGATGCCAACATGGAACCTCACCATCACGTTGTATGCGTGAGATGCAAAAAGATAGAGGATCTATACGACGATTCCATAGTTTATTCGAAACTCGACCCGCAAATAGACAATTACAAAATTCTCGGATACTCGGTGCTTTTCAGCGGAATCTGCGAGGAATGCAAAAACTTTAGCAACTGACCGGAATCGGGCCGTTTCTCGCAAGACCACCTAAAAGAGCGGAAAAATGAAAATCCCTCAAGGCTTTGAACAAGCCATAAACTTCAGTCTGCTGGACTCCATATTCTCAAGAAGGTCGCGACGCTTCGGCCTCGGCATGGAAATTCCCGAGGGGAACCTGGCTTACAGTTCCGCTCACGATCCGGTTCCTCTTTCCGAACTTGAAGAGGCTTTTTTAATCTGGGCGGGCACGGGAACCACGGGCCTTTCCCTGGGGGACCTTCCAAGAACCGGCATATCATGGCTTTTCCAGTGGACTGGGAGAAGCTGGCCGTGCTCCTGCAACTCCCATTCGACCGAGCTTTTCTACACAAACGACGAAGGAGTCTACATGGTACGGCTTTTTGACCTGATGCCCCCCGATACCTCCATCTTTATGTCATTGGACAGGGAAAAACAGCTTAAAAAAATACTTGAGCTTTTCAGGGCAAGCAGAATTACTCTTGAGAACCAAAGAGCAGACCTTCCCAAGGGAGAACCCGGCCTTTTCGACTTTAACGCCTGGAACACCAACAAACCGGGGACAACTTTCTTTATTCCCGTGACTAACACCACCGTTGAGTACATGGTGCTTCTGTTCATATACTTCGGAGCTAAATACGGCTTTAACATTATTGACGAACTAAACGGGGGAAGATCCTGCGGTCTTGATAAGTGGATAGAAAAAGGCTACATCAGAAACGATGTCAGGCTTTCTTTGTTTGACTTGGAATTAAGGGTACTGACCACCCTTAACGTAGAGCAGGCCTTCATAAGCCAGAACATGAATCTCGCGCTACAGGCTCTGGGTCTCGGAGGCTGGACATTTACGGGACTGCTGCCTCATTACACACTCGGGGTTGACCCTTCCCACAAGGGACTCGGGTTTCGGTTCGTCCAACCGGAGGAAAGCGTGAGGAGCACCAACCCACCCTATCCCGTCGGAAGAGACGGAGTTTTCGAATCCCTCTGCCCTCCTTACGTAGCAGACATGGGCGAAGCGGTCGACAGGTTCCTGCAGGTCAGGGGAGAGTTCTGGAAAGAAGATAATCCGTTTCCATACAGAGACCCCGCCTCGATTCTGCGGGATGAATATCATCCCTCTGAAGTCAGGATACAGATAGTAAAGGATTTTTGCACTTACGTGTATGAGAACTACGGCAGATTTCCTGCTTTTTTGGACCCGATGTTCGTGCGGCTGGTATTTCAGGCCCATCACCTCGATCTTGAATTCTACGATAAGTATTTCCAGAAAGATTCATACCACCAAATGCACAGAGAACACTTCAAACTCTGGCACCCGGAAATTGAGGATCCTTTCGGAAAATAGGCCGTGGTTAATGATTCGGCGGTCTTCGCTCAGGATTTCGCCCTTTCGAGATAATTTCCGTTTCTGGTATCGACTTTTATCATGTCCCCGATATTAATAAAAAGAGGGACAGCCACCACTACTCCGGTTTCTATGGTTGCCGGTTTTGTAGTGCCTGAAACCGTATCTCCCTTTACTCCGGGTTCGGTGTGCGTAACCTCAAAGGCAACGGCAGTGGGAAGTTCCACACCTATGAGCTCTTCTCCGAACATCTGCACGGCAACTTCCTGCTGTTCTTTAAGAAACTTCGCCGTATCCCCTATTATGTCAGCACTGAAAGGAAACTGGTCAAAAGTCTCGGAATCCATGAAGTAAAACATCGTATCGTCCCTGTACAGATACTGCATCGTCCTTTTCTGGATATCGGGAACGTTAAACGTGTCTCCAGCTCGGAATTTCATTTCCCGCACGGCTCCCGTGACGATATTCTTAAGCCTCGCGGTAACTATCGGGCTTCTCTGCGCCATCTTCGAATGCTTGTACTCGACTATCTCCCAGATCGCCCCTTCAGTCTCGATCTTCATGCCCTTGTGAAAACGACTAGTGTCAACGACAGCCATTTCGGATTTGATCCTCCTTTATGAGTTTGCAAAAAGTAATTTTTCTTGGAAATCTTCGCTTACAATCGCCATGTATCAACCTTCCGGATCAGATCCTTTTAAACATCTTCTCAAGCATGTTGTACGATATACGAGTCGCAACCGGCCGGCCGTGAGGACAGGCGTGCGGATTTTCTGAAGCGTCCATGTCTGCGAGAAGAGTCCGGACTTCCTGCTCCGAGAGCCTGCGGTTTGCGGTTATAGAACTGTGGCACGCCATCGTGGCACACACGGTGTCAAGATGTTCCCCCAAGCTTTTGGGGTCGCCGAAACCGTCAAGCTCATCAAACAGATCAGTAAAAACCCGGGCGTAATCAGAATACCTTAAAAATCCCGGAACGGATTTCACCCTCACCGCGTTTTCTCCGAAAATTTCAAAACTAAAGCCGAGCCTTTCCATCTCGTCTGCAAATCGTCGCGCCGTATTGATTTCCCGAACCGTAAGTTCGATGACTTCGGGAATGAGAAGTTCCTGAGAGCAGGAAAAAGCTTCTTCGAGATAAGACTTTTTTATTCTCTCGAAGTTAACCCGCTCATGGGCCGCGTGCTGGTCAATGAGAATGATCCCGTCCGGACTCTCGCATACGAGATAGAGTTTTCCGATCTGTCCGAGAAACTTGAGGCTTGAGTAAAAGCCGTCGGAGAACATGTCCTCCTTTGCGGTCTCCGGGAACTTTTCGAAGACAGCGGAGACACCCTGGTGGGAGCGGGGAGACGTCAATCCGGGCTTGTCCTCGGCTCGCGCGGAAGCTGGTCCCGCTAAAGATCTCTCGGCTGAGTAATCCTTGCTCTGTGAAAATCCGGGGTCTTTTCGCCTCTCGTAGAAATCCTCAAGGGCCTTCTGAGTTCTTTCCCTGTAGCCCTTCATCCACGGAGCATCGGCAAGCATGCCGCCTATCGCGCGGCGAATGCTCTGGCCGACTTCGTACTGGTTCTCAAACATCACCTCGTTTTTGGTCGGGTGTACATTCACGTCCACTAAAACAGGATCTATTTCAATGAAAACCGCCCCTTGGGGGTATTTTCCCTTTTCAAGCGTTCTTCCATAGCAGTCCATTATGATCCTGTTTATAAAACGGTCCCTTACGGGTCTTGCGTTCACGTAAGTAAAGAGCCTGCGCATTGAGGAGCGAGGATCCAGGGGACTTCCCAGGAAGCCGTGCAGAGCAAGCGTTTCGTCTTTAAAATCTATCTCGTAAAGAGATGTGCCCGGAATTACCTGCGCTACGCGCTGCTCAAGCGATTCGCTCGCGCCGTAGCGATGGATATTTTTCCCGTCTGAGAAAATCTCAAAAGACACCTCGGGTCTTGAAAGGGCCTCGCGCTGGATAACCTCGAGAATTCTCCCAAGTTCGGTTTCCGGCTTTTTCAGAAACTTACGCCGTGGCGGCGTGTTGAAAAAAAGATTTTTAACTTCAACGGACGAACCCACGGGAGACGCAGTCTCCTTCACTTTCCTCATAACACCGCCTTCAATGTAAATTTCGGTTCCGGACTTCGAACCCTCGGCAGCAGTTGTCATTCTGAACCTTGAAACGCTGGCTATGCTCGGAAGCGCTTCGCCGCGAAACCCGAGAGTCCCTACCGAGAAAAGATCGTCGATATCCCTTATTTTGCTCGTGGCGTGACGTTCAATGCTCATAAGGGCGTCGTCACGGGACATACCGTGGCCGTTATCAACAACCCTTACAAGTCTCTTGCCCCCAGCTTCAAGATGTATGGACATTCTCGTCGCCCCGGCGTCAATTGAGTTTTCAACAAGTTCTTTTACGACAGAAGCCGGTCTCTCGACTGTTTCTCCGGCAGCTATTTTAGAGACAAGGACATCCGGAAGTGTTCTGACTTTTGCCATTAATACTTTAGAAAAGCTTTAGCAGAATAAACAGAATGAGTAGAGCGAGGGGTAAAATGACCGCGGCGACTGAGAAAAACGAAAAAACCGAGAGGGTTTTTTTCGCATGCGTCCCGAAGACGTCCTGCGACTGTTCTTCCACTACACCAAAATATTTCTTAAACATCTCTATCCTCCCGCGCCTGCTGGGGAGGCATTTTTTGCGTCCTAGCCCTGTTAAGGGACTTCACCAGGGATTCGACCGAAACCGCCGGAAGAGTTATCAGTTCGAGCGTGCCTCTTGAGCAAAGGTCAACCGACACCTTTCCTATGGTCTCGTTATCAGGAGCCTCCACTATATTTACAAAATCGTATCTGCCCAAAGTCGCATACTGCTCGAGAACCCTGACGCCTATATCCTCAAGTTCCTTGTCGACTTCCTTTATTCTCCCGGGTCTTTCTTTCACAGTTTTTCTGCCCTCGGGAGTAAGTCTGCTGAGTAATATATAAATTGCCATTGAGAAAACCTGCCGCTTCTATGATTTACAGCGAATCGCACGCCGAAAAAACCCTCGGTTACCGATTGGTGGATTTTAGGTTTATAACTTTTTTTAGAGATATCTCAAGAGAAAAACCCCCCTTTGGGAGTTTCCATAACAAAAACTCTCCGTTATATTATTAGAAATATTCTTTCAGACCTGATGAAAAGCATAGTCTACTCTTCGACAATCACGCTTATTATTCTGTTTCTTCCGCTTCTTTTCTCTCCGCGGGCGGAAGTCGCTTATGCACAGGCAGACCCGCAGGAAGAACTCAGCGTAACAAACTACTCGTGGAAATCCTACGGAGTGGGACGCATCGCAACGCTGGGGGAAATAACCGTTGTAAATTCCGGCAAGACAAACTACAAAAACATTAAATTCAGGATTGATCTGCTTACGAGAAACGGCAAGTTTCTGGGCTCGCTTCAAGGAACGATTCCCGAGGAACTGCCTGCCGAAAGCGAAAAAACCTTCTTCGACCTTGACTTGGGACTTATGAATTCGGATCTTGAAGATTCCGAGGCAATAATAACGGGTGCGCAGGTATCGGGAAGTTCTTCGCTTGCAAGCGCCGAGAACGTGATTTTCATAAAAAACTGGGAGTTTGAAGGTGCAAGCTTCGGAACAGAAGGTTTTATAACGGAAATCACCCTTGAGAACACCGGAAAGACCCATTTTAAGAACATAAAATTGCTCTTAACGGAAAAAGAGGGTGGAGGCGCTCCAACCGACACTCATCTGTCTTCGGTGATAATACATGACGTTCTTCCCGCTGGAGCGGAGAGAACTTTTACGGGAATAAACGTCGGCTTCTCGAGTCCTAGTGCTCTGGAAAGATCTATTGCCATCTCCGGAGCCGAGGCGATATCAGCAAAGGAACTCAATTACATTCTTGCGGGCGGGGGAAGTCTCGGCGAGAAAATAAAAGAAAAAATAAGCTCCGTGAGCATATTCAGGAAAAAAGACAGCCCGAAACAGCAACCATCCTCTCCTGATACATCCCAAGACGGCCATGATGATGTAACCGAAAACACTCCGCATCCGGCCGAGGCGGCTATAGACAAGGGGATGGAACTTTCTCAGGAAGAACTCAGAGAACCCTTCCCAAAACACGATATAGTCATAAGGGAGTTTCAATGGGGAAGCGGAATCCCCGGATCAACCGCAACGCTTAGCAAACTCGTTATCGAGAACATAAGCGACATCACTTACGAGAAAATAGAGTTTGAAATAGAGTTTTATAAATCCGCAAATACACCTTTCGGATCAAACCGCTTCAAGGTAAAAAAAGTCCTCGCTCCTGGAGAAGTAATGCGGCTTAGAAACGTCCAGGTCGGGTTTATAAGCAAGCTTCCCGACCCGAATCATATAAAACTCAGAGTGATAAAAGCAAAAGCGATCATGTAGGGGGAGAGGTTAAAGCGCTTGGGAACTTCTCTAGCTTCCCACTAACTCAAGGGATTCTTTTATCGTTTCGACCAGCTTATCCCTAAACTGCTCTATTCCTTCAAAAGGAACCACTATGCTGGACCTGCCGCCGCTTAGTTCCGTAATCCTCAGGTACTGACCCTTGTGGTTTTCCTTAACGTCAAAGAAAAATCTCTTGGACTCAATATCAACGTGGTTACTGATATGCTCCTTTTCTGTCCTTTCTTCCATCTGATTCTGCCTCCTAGAAAAATTTGTTGGAACAATTTTATTGAGGCATGAATATAACCCCTTGAAACTAAAAATCAAACAATTCTTTCCTAGCCGCGAAAATACTGATATATTCAGGGAGAAAACCCGAAAAAATGTCTAGAATAAAAATAGATCTTCCCAGCAGATTTGTCTTCTCAACACAAATCCCGATAAGAATAGACGACATAAACTACGGCTCCCATCTCGGACACGACTCAGTGCTCACACTCGCGCATGAAGCCCGCGTAAGGTTCCTGACAGCACATGGTTATACCGAAGGCAACATAGAGGGAGTGGGAATCATAATGGGGGATGTGGGAATCACCTACAGTTCCGAAGCGTTTTACGGGGACTTAATAAAAGTAAGCATCGGCATCGGTGATTACGGCAACCATTTTTTTGAGCTTGTCTACGTGCTCGTTAACGAAAAAAGCGGTAAAGAAGTTGCCAAGGTGAAAACCTCGCTTGTGTTTTTTGACTACGAAGAGAGAAAAACCGTGCGGATGCCGGAGGAATTTCAAAAGAAAATCATCTCCAAGGCCGAAGAGTAATTACCACAATCCCACATGTTCACAGCTACTGTTTCTTTTTAACAGCGTAGCCGATGTAAATGGTGTTTTTGCGTTTCTTTACCAGAAAAAGATACTGTTTTCCGGGTTCCAAGCTGCTCACGACCTTGTTATAGTCCCCAAGGTTTGCAACGGGTTTTCTGTCAACCTCAAGTATCAAGTCCCCGGGACGAAATCCCGCTTCCCAGGCGGAGCTGCCACGGCTTACATTGGTAACCAGCACTCCGGCTTTATCCTCAACACCGAACCGTGAAGCGATATCCGGGGTAATATCACTTAACTCAATATCCTCGTCCTGCCGAGACTCGGCAGCGGTCTGATCATCCGGCATCTCGCCAAGAACAACAGAAAGATCCTTAGGCTTTCCATCGCGAAGAATGGTGATTTTAAAGGAAGTACCGGGGGTTTTCATCCCCACGAGTTTTGACAAAGAGGTGAACTCCTTTATAGGCTTTCCGTCAAACTCCACTACGACGTCTCCTCTTCGCAGACCAGCTTTCTCCGCGGGGCTCCCCGGGCTTATATCAGATATAAGGGCCCCGTCGGTACTTTTATGACCTATGCTCTCGGCAATCTCCTGTGTTATAGGCTGGATAATGACTCCGAGCCATCCTCTCACCACTTTGCCTTTTTCAATGAGCTGGGATATTACCCCCTTGGCCATGCTGGCGGGGATAGAAAAACCTATTCCCTGACCCCTGGCCGCTATTGCGGTGTTAACTCCAACCACCTCTCCTCCCAGGTTAAAAAGCGGACCTCCGCTGTTTCCGGGGTTCAAGGACGCGTCGGTCTGAATGAAATCGTCATAGGCCCCAAGCCCCAGAGATCTTCCTTTCGCGCTTACTATTCCGACCGTGACGGTGTAGCCAAGACCGAAGGGATTTCCAATAGCCATAACCCAGTCACCGATTCTCAGTCTCCCAGAGTCTCCGAAAACTACGGGCTTAAGCTTTTTTTCAGGTTTTATTTTCAGGACCGCGAGGTCCGTTTTTGCGTCCTGTCCGACAATCTCGGCCGTATACCTTGACCCGTCGTAGAGAACAACCTGTATATCTTCTGCTTTGCTGATTACGTGGTTGTTGGTAACTATGTAGCCGTCTTTGGTGACTATGAATCCAGAGCCCAGGCCCTTTTTTCTGAATTCCCGCTCCCGGTCGTTTGGAAAAAATCTCTTGAAAAAGTCCTCGAAAACATCTCCTTCGCCGAAATCAGGGAGCACGTTTCCCCTTTTTACGACACTCGTGGTACTTATATTCACAACAGAATGTTTTTGTTTTTCGACAAGACCCGAGAGGGATGGGAAAGTTCCCGCAGAGCTTGAAGAAGATAAAACTTCCGAGGTACTTTCACCTGACAGCAGTCCAGATGTTTCGTCGTCTTCGTCCACTCTCGCACATGAAAGAGAACCAACAAGCAAAAAACAGGCAGCAAAAAACAGGAAAACAGATTTTTTCATAATTAAAGCCTCCAGCTTCATTTCAGCATCCCGACTATTTTATCAGCAACTTCGGAAATACTCATATCATCCGTAGAAACAACATGTGGCAAGCGTTCATAAATATCTTTTCTTTTCATGAAAAGCTCCTGAAACTCAGCGCGAGGGTCCTTGACGTCAAGAAGGGGCCTTCCCTTCTCACGTCTTACCCTGTTCCAAAGGGTATCGATATCCACCTTCAGATAAAAGACCTTGCCTGAGGCATGCATTATGTCGCGGTTTTGTTGTCGCAGGACCGCTCCGCCTCCCGTTGAGATCACAGCCGGGGACACTTTCCGGGAGAGAGTCTCAAGCATCTCGGTTTCTTTCTGTCTGAAACTCTCCTCTCCGCCTGCTTCGAATATCTCGGTTACCGAAAGTCCCTGGGCTCGTTCCACTTCACCGTCAAGATCATAAAAATCCCTTCGCAGTTTTCGGGAAAGCTCCCGGCCGACGCCGGTTTTGCCCGCTCCCATAAACCCTGCAAGGAAAATGTGTCGTTTCTCGCTCAAATCACTCTACAGTTTTCTTCCGACAGGAGAACCCTCGGAGGGGGCGTCTGCGCCGGAGAGCATTTTCTCAACGTACTTGCCTATTATATCGCACTCTATGTTGACTTCTCTGCCCCGGCGAAACTCAGAAAACGTCGTTTCCCGAAGCGTGTAGGGAATTATGTTTACCGAGAACTCCTCACCCTTTACCGAATTAACAGTGAGACTTACGCCGTCAACGGCGACTGACCCTTTCTCAACCACATATTTTGCGAGCGCGGCTGGAATCGAAAAAGAAAAAACTCGGGATTCTCCAACCGGAACAATAGACTGAACGATGCCGACTCCATCCACGTGACCCGTGACGATATGTCCACCCATCCTGTCTCCGGCCCGAAGAGATCTCTCAAGATTTACTCCGCTTCCCGCCCGAAGTCGAGAAAGATTCGTCCTGGAAAGGGTTTCGTGGGACGCGTCAACGGAAAAACTCCCGTCTCCTGCCGAAACCACCGTAAGACATACGCCGTTTACAGCCACGCTCTCCCCAAGGCTCAGATCCCCGGCGTCAATTCTCCGAACCCCGATTCTTAAAAGAACACCTTTGTCTTTTTTCTCAAGCGCCTGAACCGCCCCCACATCTTCAATTATCCCGGTAAACATCTATATCTCCTTGCCTCGTCCCAAAGCTCCAAAGATCAGAATCGAAATCGCTCCAACCGTGATCGCGGAATCGGCCACGTTAAAAGGAGGCCAGAGAAGAGAAGGATTTCCCGGCCAGTAGACTGCGATAAAATCGGTCACGTATCCGTAAGCAAACCTGTCTATGGAGTTTCCAATCGCTCCCCCAAGCACAAAAGCCAGCGCATACCGAAAGATCTTCTGCTCCTCGTCCAGTCTGCGAAGAAAGAAAAAGATCACGACCAGCACCAAAACAAACACAATGACGTAAAAGTAAAATCTTACACTCTCGGGCATGTCGCTTAACATGCCAAACGCGATTCCCGGATTTCGCAAATGCGTTATATCAAACCAGGAAAACACGTTTATCCTCGAGAGAAACGGCACATGCGCCTTGACAAGCCACTTGCTCATCTGGTCAAGCGACACGATCAAAAAAGATATAACGAATACGCTCAGATAATTTCTCATAAAAAAGACAAAGAATTCCGACCTTAAAAGAAAATCTCGGAAACTCCCGGCCTACGCCCTAGCCTCCCTCCAGTCGAAACTCTATCGGAACTTTTACCCAGCTTGAGACTGCCTTGAAGCCTCTTTGTGCCGGAACGAATTTCCACCTTTTTACGGCGGATAAAGCAGCCTTATCAAGAACCTTATGACCAGAGGATTTGAAGACGGTTACTTCCTCAGCTTCCCCGTTTGGAAGGACGTGCACATTGAGCAGCACGTTGCCCTCGTAACCACGTCTTATGGCAACTGCGGGGTAGCCGGGTCTGGGAGTAAAACCGTAAGAAGGTCTCGCGGTGGTGGCATAAGCCTCTTCGGGTTGTTCCTCCTCGGCCTGAGCGGGTTTTTCTTCCTTCTTAAGCGCCAGGGAATCATCCCGCTTTTCCACTTTCTTTACGACCTTCTCTTTTTTCTTCTCGACAACCTTCTTTTTCTTTACGACTTTCTTCGCGGGTGCGGGTTTTTTGAATTCAAAATGCTTAAGGGAAACCTCTATGTGATCGCCGTATACGGGAATGCTTTGCTGCACGACAATTTTTCCCCAAGCGAAAGATATAAGAACATGGAAAGCAATTGAAAACAGTATAAATTTCTTGAGATTGTCAACCGGCCCACTCATACCAAAGCATTATTCTATACTAAGAACCAGAAATCCCTTAATTCCCCCGGGAACCCTGACCTGTATCTCGTCATCGACTCTCTTTCCGATAAGCGCGCTGCCGACCGGAGAAGTGACGGATATAAAGCCATTTTCAGGTTCGGATTCATCTTCCCCCACCAGCTTGTATTTTTTTATCTCCCCGGAATCGACATCCTGCACTGTAACCGTAAGGCCAAAAACAACCCTGTCACGTGCAGTGATTTTCTCGGGGTCGATTACTTCCGCCCGGCCCAGTCTGCCCTCCATATCCAGTATCTTGCCCTCTATAAACGACTGTTTCTGCTTGGCGGTTTCATACTCGGCGTTTTCGGAAAGATCCCCTAGAGATCTCGCATACGCTATCAGCCTGATCACTTCCTGTCTCTCAACAGTCTTTAACCTGTGAAGTTCTTCCCGAAGCTTTTTCCACCCATCGGGAGTAATTAGAACTCTTTGGGTACTCATCAATATCTCCTACGCGCCTTAATCATCATTCCCGCATCCGGGTTAATAGTAGCTTTGTAAAGCCTTTACTTCCAGACCACTTCTCACAAGAACCTCAATCGCTCCAACCCCGGCGACCGCGCCGGCAATGGTCGTGAAGTAAGGAACGTTGTTTATAAGCGCGGTCCTTCTGATCGAATAGGACTGCGCGATTTCCTTTTTCCCGAAAGTAGTGTTTATAACCAACTGTACCTCACCGTTTTTAAGGTGATCAACTATGTGAGGCCGACCTTGCTTAACCTTTTTCACCGTTCGCGAAAATATACCATTTTTATTGAGAAATTCCGATGTGCCTCCGGTAGCCATTATCTCAAAACCGGTATCACTGAGTCTTCGAGCTATATCAAGTATTTTGGTTGACTTATCCTCGTCTTTTACGCTGATAAAAGCCACTCCGCCCGACGGGAGGCTGTTGCCAGCTGCGATCTGGGATTTGGCAAACGCCTGATCAAGGTCAGGGGCAATCCCCATAACTTCGCCTGTAGATTTCATTTCCGGACCCAAAATCGTGTCAACTTCCGGAAACTTGACGAAAGGAAAGACCGATTCCTTTACGCAGTAGTGCTTCGGAGCGATCTCTTCTGTGTACCCGAGCTCTTCAAGAGATTTTCCGATCATCACCTTGGTCCCTATCTTGGCCAGCTGAACCCCTATGGCCTTGCTCACGAAAGGAACTGTGCGGCTGGCTCTGGGGTTTACCTCAATTATGTAAACCTCGCCGTCCTTTACGGCAAACTGGATATTAACAAGCCCTCTCACCTCGAGTGAGAGCGCAAGTGTTTTCGTCTGGGATTTTATTTCCTCAACAATTTCGGGTTCTATCGAGAACGGGGGCAGGATCGCCGCACTGTCTCCCGAATGAACCCCTGCTTCCTCTATGTGCTCAAGCACTCCGCCCACAACAACTGTTTTCCCGTCGCAAACTGCGTCCACGTCGACTTCCTTCGCGTCCTTTAGGAACTTGTCTATAAGTATCGGGTGGTTCGGTGAGACGCTCGCAGCCTCCCGGATGTAGGTTCGAAGAGATTCCTCATCGTAGACTATTTCCATGGCGCGACCGCCCAGAACATAAGATGGGCGGACCATGACCGGATATCCTATTTCGCGGGCTATACCAATGGCCTGCTCTTCGCTTCTCGCGGTATCGCTTTGGGGCTGGAGCAGCCCCAGCTCCGAAACAAACTTTCTGAACCTGTCTCTGTCTTCGGCAAGATCAATGCTCTCTGGGGAAGTGCCTATTATTCTCACCCCCTCACTTTCAAGAGCGAGGGCGAGACGAAGTGGGGTCTGGCCTCCCAGATGAACTATAACTCCCCAAGGATCTTCCCTTCTTATAAGAGCCAGTGTGTCTTCAAGCGTAAGCGGTTCGAAATAAAGGCGGTCCGAGGTATCGTAATCCGTGCTCACGGTCTCGGGGTTGCAGTTAACCATGATAGCCTCGTACCCCTCTTCTCGAAGCGCAAAAGACGCGTGTACGCAACAGTAATCAAATTCTATGCCTTGGCCTATGCGGTTCGGTCCCCCGCCTAGTATCACCACCTTCTTTCTGTCGGTGGGAAGCGCCTCGCTTTCACTCTCGAAAGTCGAATAGAGATAAGGCGTGTAGGCTTCAAACTCGGCGGCGCAGGTATCAACCATCTTAAAAGAAACATCAATTCCCTCGCGGAGACGGAAATTCCTCACTTCGTCTTCCTCCGTGGAAAGAATCTTTGCGATCTCAATGTCGGAAAAACCGTAGCGCTTGGCCTGAAGTATGGTTTCACGGTGAAGACCATTTTCCGCAAGATGCGGTTCGAAATCGGTAATCTGCTTAATGTTCTGAAGAAACCACGGATCTATGTGAGAAATTGAATAGATTTCCTCTAAGTCCATGCCCAGACGAAATGCGTCGGCTATGTACCAGAGCCGCCTGGGGGTGGGAACTCTGAGTTTCTCCCTAACCACTTCCGGATCATCTGACATCTTCTCAAAACCGTAAGAATCTATCTCAAGGGATCTTATTGCCTTGTGCAGGGACTCCTTGAAAGTCCTTGCGATGGCCATTACTTCTCCCACGGATTTCATCTGAGTAGTGAGAGCCGAGGTTGTCTGCGGAAATTTCTCAAACGCGAACCTGGGTATTTTCACCACCACGTAATCTATCGTCGGTTCAAAAGACGCGGGAGTGTATTTCGTTATATCGTTTGAGATCTCATCGAGCGAATAACCGACCGCGAGCTTCGCGGCTATCTTGGCTATAGGAAACCCGGTCGCCTTTGAAGCGAGGGCGGAGCTTCGCGAAACCCTTGGATTCATCTCTATGACCATCATCCGCCCGTCTTTGGGACTAACAGCGAACTGGATGTTCGATCCTCCGGTGTCAACGCCGATTTCCCTTATTATCGCTATGGACGCATCGCGCATCCTCTGGTATTCCTTATCGGTAAGGGTCTGGGCGGGAGCGACCGTTATGCTGTCTCCGGTGTGGACACCCATGGCGTCGAAATTCTCTATGGAGCAGATTATGACGACGTTATCCATATGGTCCCGCATGACTTCGTACTCAAATTCCTTCCACCCCACTATGGATTCCTCTACGAGTATCTCGCTTGCCGGAGAGCTTTCGATTCCCGCTTTGGCAAATTCCTGATATTCCTCTTTGTTGTAGGCAACACTTCCACCGGTTCCACCAAGCGTAAAGGAAGGCCGTATGATCACCGGAAACCCTACCTCTTCCACAACATCCCAGGCCTCTTTCATGTTGTGTGCGATACCGCTTCTTGGCACCTCGAGCCCTATCTTCGCTATGGCCTTTTTGAAAAGATCTCTGTTCTCCGCTTTTTTTATCGCAGGGAGTTTCGCGCCTATGAGTTCCACGCCGTGGCGTTTGAGCACGCCTGATTCGGCAAGTGAAACGGCAAGGTTAAGAGCTGTCTGTCCGCCTATTGTGGGCAGCAGAGCATCGGGCTTTTCCTTCTCTATTATTTTTTCCAGTATTTCGGGAACGAGCGGCTCAATGTAAGTCCTGTCGGCAAAGTCCGGGTCGGTCATTATGGTGGCCGGGTTGCTGTTTACCAAAACTACCCTGTAGCCTTCTTCTTTGAGTACCTTGCACGCCTGGGTGCCCGAGTAATCAAACTCGCAGGCCTGTCCTATCACTATCGGACCGGAGCCGATAATCAGTATGGTCTTTATGTCGGTTCGCTTGGGCATGGAACGGAAAAGCTTGGCAATAAGGTTGCAAATATATACTTAATAACACGCGGACAGGCAATATGGAGAAACCACTTCTTCCCGCATAGAAATTTGTGTCATCGCCTTGGCAGCCGCACTAGCGGGGACATGTATACCAAGTTTTCCGTATACAGCTTCACAATGTATGCTGTATTCATGAGTGACGTCCAGTTGAAACACAAGCTATTAAAAGGTAACGAACTATTTTGCGGTCAGGGAGTGAGGAAATCCCTGAGATTACTTGATTATTGGAGATGGTCAGGTTCCATGCTTCTGGACAACACCTCCCGTGGGATTTTGGCAGAATTCCTCATTGCTGCGGCATTAGATCTACACAAAAAGCCAAGGATAGAGTGGGAAGAATGTGATCTTATCATGAAATCCGGTACCAAGATCGAGGTCAAAAGCTCCGCATACGTTCAATCATGGAAACAGATCAGACCCGCTGTCATCCAGTTTGCAATCGCCCCTCACAAAAGTTGGGATACCGAAACCGGCAAATACAGGGAAGACATTAAGCGTTGGGCGAACATTTACGTGTTCTGCGTTTTTAAAGGTAAAAAACCTCTTCATGTGCTTGACACGAGCAAGTGGGAGTTCTACGTTCTTCCCACTGAAGTACTTAACCGGGAAGTTCCCGAACAAAAAAGCATTCGACTGAATTCCCTCAAGAAACTCAAACCTTTCGAGTGTCAGTACGCTGACCTAAAAAAAACCATTGAGAACATAGAACGCGATATTAGGAGATAACTATGACAACCCATTACAAGCTCTTAAACCGGTCGTGAATATACCTTTGCAGACATAAATGCTTCCTTAGAATCCTGAGTAGATCGTTAGACCTATATAATTCCAATCGTTACACATCTTTTTGAAGAAAAGGCATACGTACTGTACATTACTAATTTAAGTTATGAATAATTTCCCCGAATATCTTGAGCGTGGCGAGAGGGCACGTCTTTTTCCAGTTTTGGCGGATACTTCAAAAGAGGGACGTAGCACGGCAATTCTATTATCGTGCTTGGTCCATGTTCGTGAATTCGGTCAATCCATGCTGGGCTCGGTTAATCAGAAGATTGGAAAACTTGCAAATCTCAAATCATACACTGAGCTCACATTCAACGGAAAGACTCAGCGGCCGGATGGTCTGATTGTTCTAAGAGTAGGCAGACGTGAATGGAGAGCTCTCATTGAAACAAAGGTCGGAAACGCCAAGTTGGATCAAGAGCAAATTTCTGACTACATGGAGCTTGCCAAAGAACACAATATTGATGCCGTAATCACTATCTCAAACCAATTCACATCGCGACCGGACCATCACCCGATCAAGCTACCCACAAAAACACGTTCGAAGGTAGGAATCTATCATTGGTCATGGATGTATATAATCACGCAAGCCGACTTGCTGATCTCCAACAAAAGCATTGAAGATGAGGATCAGCATTTCATCTTAACCGAGATGGTACGGTTTCTTACACACTCAAGTACGGGAGTAAAAAGCTTTGACCGAATGCCCCCTGCTTGGACCGATGTTGTACAAAAAGTTGCAGATGGTGCTCCGCTCCAAGCAAGAAGCGAAGAAATACAAGATGTTGTAGCCGCTTGGCATCAAGAGGTTCAGGATATTAGTCTAATGCTGAGCCGACAAGTTAATGTGAAAGTCGAAGTCAAGTTATCACGTTCTCACGCATTGGATCCAGCAACTCGAGTAAAGGAAGATATTGCCAAACTTGTCAAAAACCATACACTCTCCGCTAAATTGGAAGTACAGAATGCCGCCGCATCAATTGACTTAGTCGTAGACATAAAGAGACGAACCATAAGCGCATCAATGATGCTAATGGCACCCAGCAACAGAAAAACTACTACTTCCCGTCTCCATTGGTTGCTACAACAACTACAGAAATCCTCAGAAACGGATATTCACATAAAATTACATTGGCCCGGGCGCAAAGCTCACACGCAACACGCTTTAAAAGAATTAAGAGAGGATTCAAAAATTGCTTGGGAAAGCACGAAAGACCGACATGTTGTTAGATTTGAAATCTGCATGATTCGTCAGTTGACCAAACGTTTCGGGCAACGAAAGAATTTTATAGATGAGTTGGAAAATTTAGTCTCCAGTTTTTACGAAACTGTTGGTCAACGTCTGCGTGCTTACCAATCTCCAGCTCCTAGGGTTCGTGAGGACCGAGTTGATCCAGGAAGTGTTACCCCTGAGGGACTACAGCGCACAGCTAAAGAAGAAAAATCCGAACATATATAATTTTGATACTTAAAGCCAGAAAAAATCTAAAAGATTCAACCTAATCTGGACGCTCAACGTATATCTCTTTCCCCTTCTCCGCAAATTCCCTTGCCTTGGAATCAAGCCCCTTCTGAACGGCATCCATTTCTGAAAGGCCCTGCTCTCTTGCGTAATCCCTTATATCCTGCGTGATTTTCATGGAGCAGAATTTAGGACCGCACATGGAGCAGAAATGCGCAACCTTGGCCCCTTCGGCGGGGAGAGTCTCGTCATGAAAACCACGGGCGGTATCCGGATCAAGAGATAGATTGAACTGATCATTCCATCGGAATTCAAACCTGGCCTTGCTAAGCACGTTGTCCCGAAGCTGTGCGGTTGGGTGACCCTTTGCGAGATTCGCTGCGTGCGCGGCGATCTTGTAGGTTATAACCCCGTCCTTTACGTCCTTTTTGTTGGGAAGACCGAGATGCTCCTTCGGGGTAACGTAACAGAGCATCGCGGTTCCATACCAACCTATCATCGCCGCCCCTATGGCGGAAGTTATATGGTCGTATCCGGGCGCTATATCGGTCGTAAGGGGACCCAGAGTGTAAAAAGGAGCTTCTCCGCATATCTCAAGCTGCTTGGTCATGTTTTCCCGTATCATATGCATCGGGATGTGTCCCGGACCTTCTATCATGACCTGAACATCGTGTTTCCAGGCTATCTGCGTAAGCTCCCCAAGGGTGTCAAGCTCAGCGAACTGCGCAGCGTCGTTCGCGTCCGCTATCGAACCCGGCCGGAGGCCGTCGCCCAGAGAAAATGCTATGTCATAAGCTTCCATTATCTCGCAGATCTCTTCGAATTCCGTGTAGAGAAAGCTTTCCTTGTGATGCGAGAGACACCACTTCGCCATTATTGACCCGCCCCTTGAGACTATCCCAGTAGCCCTGTTGGCGGTAAGCGGAATGTAACGAAGGAGCACTCCCGCGTGTATGGTGAAGTAGTCAACCCCCTGCTCCGCCTGCTCTATAAGCGTATCTCTGTAAATCTCCCAGGTAAGTTCCTCCGGTTTTCCATTAACCTTTTCAAGCGCCTGGTATATGGGAACGGTTCCCACGGGAACCGGGCAATTCCTTATTATCCACTCCCTGGTTTCGTGGATGTTGTCTCCGGTCGATAGATCCATTATGGTGTCCGCTCCCCATCTGCACGCCCATACAGCTTTTTCGACCTCTTCCTCGATGCTTGAGGTAACGGCGGAGTTTCCGATATTCGCGTTTATTTTCACGAGGAAGTTCCGCCCAATTATCATGGGCTCGCTCTCAGGGTGGTTTATATTGTTTGGAATTATGGCGCGTCCCGCGGCAACTTCTTCCCTCACGAACTCGGGGGTTATGTGGCCGGTCTGGATACGGGCATCGAAATCGACTCCCTCGTGGTAAGCCCCAAGCTGCCCGTAGACCTTTCCTAGCTCATCAATTCTCTGGTTTTCCCTGATGGCTATATATTCCATCTCGTGCGTTACGATTCCCTTTTTCGCGTAGTGCATCTGGGTTACGTTTCGAGAGGGAGCGGCACAAAGTGGTTTTCTTATATTGCCGAAAGTTATCCCGTTTGCTCTTTCAAGCCTTTTTCTGGCGAATTCCGAGGAGAAATCGGGTAATTCCGAAACGTCTCCCCTTCCCTTTATCCACTTTTCGCGAAGCGGCTGCAAACCCCTGTGAACGTCGATATCGACATCGGGGTCGGTATAGGAACCGCTTGTGTCGTAAAGGGTTATCCTGAACTTGTCCGCGCCGGGGGCATCCGAGAGAAAATCATCGGTCTCTACCTCCCTCATGGCCACCTTTATGTCGTGGAGTTTTCCGTCCACGTATATCTTCTTTGAACTCGGGAAAGAATCTCTCGTTATTGCGGATTCGGTGGGTATTTTCTCTTTTTTTCGAGAAGAACTCATGAGTAAAGGCCCCCTTGGCAAAAACACTTCGGACATTATTAGTTTAGGGGATTATAAGCCCCTTTACAAATAATTTGGTAACAAGAACGCCAAGGTGATTCAGTGGTGCTTTCAGCGGGAAATCCTGTAGATGGCACCCCTGCGGTCATCGGACACAAGCAACGCCCCATCGGGGGCGACGAGAACGTCAACCGGCCTTCCCCACGCGGTTCCGTCGCTTTTAAGCCATCCTTGCGCAAACACTTGGTAGGAAACCTCTTTCCCCGGCCTGGGACACGCCAATGTTACCCTGTATCCTATGGGTGTGCTCCTGTTCCACGAACCATGCTCGGCAATGAAAATGCTGTTCTTGTAAGGCGCGGGAAACATTGAACCCGTGTAAAACCGCATCCCTAAAGCCGCGACATGGGCGGGAAGTTCCAGTTCGGGAGGAGTAAATTCGCTGCAGGCGCGCATTGAACCGAAGCCTGGATCTGAAACATCCGTTCCATGGCAATACGGAAAACCGAAATGAAGTTCGGCACCGCCAGCGCGGTTAAGTTCGTCCGGAGGACTGTTATCAGTAATTTGCTGGTCGTTACTGATATTGTCTCTTCCGTTATCGGTAAACCAGAGTTCCCCCGACCCCGGATGCCAGTCAAACCCCACGGTGTTTCGCACTCCGTGCGCGAAAACCTCAAGACTTGATCCGTCGGGGTTCATTCTCAGGATCGCAGCGTACCGTTCGTCACTTTTTTTGCAGACATTGCACGGCGCTCCGACAGGAACGTAGAGCTTTCCATCCGGTCCGAACCGCAGGAACTTCCACCAATGCGAAGCGCCTCCCGGAAGCATGTCAATTACGACCGCGGGGGCAGGAGGGGACGAAAGCCTGCTCTCGATTTCGTCATAGCGAACAATCCTGTTGCGTTCGGCGACATAAAGATCTCCGTCCCGAAATGCCACGCCGTTTGGAACATAAAGATTGTCCGCGATTACCCGGACGGTCTCGGCGTAATTATCGCCGTCTGTATCGCTAAGGGCGTATACGGTTCCGAGATTTCTCGTACCGACAAACAAAGTGCCATTAGTTCCTAGGGCAAGTGAACGAGCGCCAGAAATCTGATTTGAATAAAATGAGATGGAAAACCCTTCGGGAATAGATATCTCATATGACTGCTGGGATATCGGGTCCGTAAGTGTTTTCGGATCGAGCACAAGCGAAGGGCAATCCGGAGGATGCGGCGGTGGTGGCGGTGGTGACGGAGGTGGAGGTGACGGTGGTGGCGACAGAGTTTCCTCGGGTATCGGTTCCGCGGAAATTTCCGGTGGTGGGGTTTCCGAAGGAACTTCCACAGGCATAGGTCGGGCAGGATCTTGTAAAGACATGTTCAGAACGATTTCATCCCCGCCGCCACAGCCAGACGAAAGAAGACATAAAAGCCCTGGAATCAACAGTCTGAAAAGCTTGTGCGTCATAACTTCCCTAGTATAAAAACACTCATAGACCCGCCGAATGTCAAACGGAATATGTTCGCACGGAAACACAACAAGACCGAAAACTCTTCCTTGCCGCGCAGTTCACTAAATCGAGCGCTTGGGTAAAGTTATTATTCATTTTTCGTAAACAAGAGGTCCGGTTCATGTCTTCTCTTATCCTGGGTATTGAAACATCATGCGATGAAACTTCCGCGGCGGTGGTCAAAGACGGAAACCAGATGCTCTCAAACGTGGTTTCCTCGCAGATTGACGTTCATAACGCATTCGGCGGAGTAGTACCTGAGATAGCGTCGCGCATGCACACGGAAATAATCCTCCAGGTAATCGATCAGGCTCTCGGGACCGCCGGAGTTTCCGCCGGGGAAATGGACGCCATAGCGGTAACCCAGGGACCGGGGCTCATAGGCTCGCTTATGGTCGGAATCTCAACGGCAAAGGCGCTTACGTTTTCCCACGGAAAACCCCTTGTGGGAGTAAACCACCTGGAAGCGCACATAGCCGTAGCGCATCTTGAAAACGAAATTGATTTCCCGTTTGTCGCCCTCATAGTTTCCGGAGGACACACGAACCTCTACATGGTAAGGGGGTTCCTGGATTTTGAACTGCTTGGCAGCACGAGAGACGACGCCGCGGGAGAAGCTTTTGACAAGGGGGCAAAAGCCCTCGGGCTAGGATATCCCGGAGGAGTCGAAATAGACAGGCTTTCAAAAAGCGGCAACCCCGACGCGATCAGTTTTCCAAGACCGTTTAACAATGAGTCCCACGATTTCAGTTTCAGCGGGCTTAAAACCGCTCTTTTAAACCACATAAAGAAAAACCCTGTTGAAAGCGAAGAAAATCTCTTTGACGTATGCGCCGGGTTTCAGGAAGCCATAGTGGAAACCCTTGTTGACAAGACTCTTAATGCGGCGAGGAAAAACGAAGTGAGAAGCGTTGTTTTAGCTGGCGGTGTGGCCTGCAATTCAAGGCTAAGGAAACTCAGCGAGGAGAGAATCAGAAGCGAGGGAATAAACGTTTTCATGCCCTCGCCCACCCTTTGCACCGATAACGCAGCCATGATAGCCACGCTAGGTTACCACATGTATACAGATAACAGGGTGTCCACGTTTGATATATCCCCTTATTCAACCGCTAGGCGGAAACACGCTAGGCGGAAACAAAAAAATTACGTTTCATAGTCGGCAAGGGCCACATCCGTTCTTATCTGCCGGATGAACTGCGCGACTTTCACGTGTTCGGGGTGTTTCTGGTAGATTTCGAGATCTTCCATTGATTCGAACTCTGAATAAAGGGCAACATCGTACGTTACGGGAAGTTCATTAAAATTCTTGCCAAGCTCCATGGTCTTTATCTCCGGGATGGCGCTTTTTAGCCCCTCTAATTCCTGCTTGATCTTGGCTATACAGTCATCCTTGCTCATCCCTTCGTGTGAATCCTTTAGTTTCCACATTACTATATGCTTTATCACCTGAATCTCCTTGGAAAAGTGGTCTGTAAATTTTCCAAACAGAGTAAATTATTTTTAACGAAATTGCGAAAAATTCCTCTCTTATCAGGGCAGTTACTCAGCTTTGGGTCATGGAGTATATTATGCCGACAAAAAAGGTATGATTAATTTTCATGCGGGGAAAAAGAGAAATATTCAACGAGCTTCCGTTCGTTTCGAATTTCGAGAAAGACAAGACCGATTTTCTGCTTAAAATCGGCGAACTCATAGAAGTGCCCGAACGCTACGTTCTCACCAAGCAGTTTGAACCGAGCCATTCTTTCTACTTCCTCGTGGAAGGCCTGGTGAATTTCTCAATCAGCGTCGAGGACAGAACCGACGAATTCTCTGTGGGCAAAAGCAGCGAAAAGTTCACTCCCGTAGGCTGGTCTGGCTTTCGCTCTCCCAAACGTTACTACACGACAATTGTATGCGAGAGGCCCTGCGTCCTGCTAAAATGGAGTCACCAGAATCTTGAGAAGTTCTTCAATCAGGAACCTCTTCTTGGACGTGAATTTCTTCTGTTCGTTCTCAGCAAAAGCATAAACCTCCTAAAGCATGTTCGAGCTGAACTTGCTGAATACAATAACGTCAACTGGGACATGGAGGCGGGAAAAACGGGCGGTTTCTCCCAGGAAGGAAAATACATATCCGTGCCTAACCCGCTTCAGCTTCTGAGACAATCCCCTTTTTTCGAGGTTTTTCCCGACAGAACGTTGCGTCAACTGGCAAAAGCGACCCAGAAAAAATACTATCTGAACAATGAACCCATATTTAATCAGGAAGATATTTCCGAAGGAATAGACATATTGGCTTACGGAAAGGCCGTACTATGCTTCTCACCCGACGGTTCGCAGGGCGGAATTGAGGAATCCGTGGCACTTCACCTGATTAACCTTCCCGGATACCTGGTCGGCTGGATGGGCGCCACCCCTGCCGGGCCAAACGACGTTACGGCTGTTGCGAGCAGAAATTCGGTTATCTATCACATAAGCGCCCGCAATCTTCACAAAATCCTGAATCAGGACCCTTCCATGGCCCTAGCTCTAGCCAGAAGACTTCTGTGGCTAATATCGATCCGGCTGCGAAACGTCCGCGCGGGACTCATATCGCAAAGATACGAACGCGAAATACTGGCTATAAGCAATCTTATCGGGCAAAACGCCATGCAGTTAAGCGTAAACTCGCCTATTCATAAGCTACCTCATCTGCTAAACAGCCCGCTGACACTCGATGACGCTTTTCGGCTTCTGTTCAGACTGGAAAAAGAGGGCGAGAGCCTTGAGAGGGAACTCTCCCGTCTCAGTCTTGATATCCTCGGAAAAATCTACAAGGAATACAACTTTTTCGAGGGACTAAAAAACGTCTATCAGTCCGTGACCGCAGCACCCAAGTCACTTTCTCCAAGCGAAATAAGAACCATGGCGGCCAAGCAGTTCATGGGCGTTTTCAAGAGCACTCCTTACGTAATCGAAGGCTGGGAGAATCTGCCTGATGAGCCGGGACACATATTCATATACAATCATCTGCTGAACCATCCCTACAACACTCTGCCCAACCATTTTCAGATTACGCTCGATTCTCACTTCATAAGCTCGATGGTTCTTTACGCCAAGTACGGCGAAGCCGGGATCCGGGTTGTCCGAGTGCCAAGGGCGGAGGAATACGGACACGAATACTACTACCAAAGGCTCGGACACATTAACGTTTACACTGACGAATCCAACACTACCAAGCAAACTCCCAAGCGGAGAAAAGCGTGGAGGGAAAAGTTCTACAAAACGGCCAGCGAATACCTGAAGAAAGGATTTAACATAGTAATAAGTCCAGAGGGAACCAGCATGACGACGGAGGAATCGCCCGGTCCGTTCAAGCTCGGCGCTTTTCTTCTGGCCGCATCCATTTCGCCCGAGCCTTATATCGTTCCCGTAGCGGCGGCGAATTTCGACAAAAGAATAAACCAGAACGTGTTTTCCCTGGTAATAAAAAAGCCATTCAGGATATCCGATTACGTCGAAGACCCCGAGGAGAACAAAGACAGGCTTTTTGAGTTTGTTAAGGAATACGGAAACGAGTACAGAGCGTATGTTGAAGAGGCGGCGGGACTTGCAAGGCGGGTGGAATCCACCAAGATCAACTTAAAAACTTTTGAGCAGGTCGAAAAAGATTTCCTTGTAATCGATAAGAACCTGTTTGAGCAAGATGTAAGGATTCTTGAAAGACGTCACGTCGGGAAAAAGAATAACGCCACGGTGTTTTACGGAAGTTCAAGCTTCCGCCTCTGGAGGGGCATGGCAAGGGATTTTTCCGAATATAACATCGTGAATCTAGGTTTCGGCGGCGCCAGGACCGCCTACTGCCTGCATTATTTCGAACGGATCATAAAACCAAATGACGTTAAATCTCTGGTTTTCTACGCGGGCGATAACGATATCGGGGACGGCTGCCTGCCAAAGCAGGTGCTGAATCTCTTCGTGGATTTTTACCACCGCTTCAGAGAGTCCTATCCCCACACCAAAATCACCTTCGTTTCCATAAAGCCCAGCCCAGTAAGGTTCCATTTTCTTGACAGAATCACGGCATCAAACGATATCATAAGACAGTTCCTGTCAAGAGAGCCCAACGCTTTTTATCTCAACGTCTACGACTACATGTTAAACGGGAATGGAGATATAAGAGAGGATCTGTTCACCGAAGACGGTCTTCATTTGAACAGGAAAGGATATGCTTTATGGAAAGAACTGTTTTTAGCAGATGCAAAAGAGATCTTTTATGATCCAAGACCCGAAGAATCTGAAAAGCGGGTCGAGATTCTCCCTCCGGGAAAAACCGAGCATACGCAAATATCCACGGACTTCAGCTTTAAATAGCCCGTTACTACCGACCGCACTCCCTCCCCGAAGCGGGAATCAGAAGCCACATCTTTCTTTTTGAGTGCCGTCCCCAGCTTGGAGAGAGTAAAACGTAATTGCCTCGAAGCCACGGCGTGCCATCAAGACGAAAAGAGAGTTTGGCGGAACCTTCATAGCCCGAAACGTATTTTCCCGAAACGAAAAAATCGGCTTTTGCCGAGCAGGACTGCCCGCAGAGAAAAACCCACAGGTCATCTTCCTCAAACTCGATCCCCAGAGCCTTCTGCCTTTTATCCATCCATCCCGCGTTTGGAAAAACCCAGTGGCGATGACCGCCCGTGAGTTCAAGGGAAAGGACAAAACAGGTGGTTTCCGAGACGATTTTCCTAACAGAGTATCTGAGAGTTGAGTTCATAGAGCAATCTAAGGCCGTGAAGAGCAAGATCCTTGTCAACCCACGTCGTACAGGCGCACTCCTCGCTCACCGCGTCAGCGAACCCCCCGGTGATTACAACCTCCGGAGAAGACCCCATCTCCTCTTTTAGTTTCGCGCAGAGCCCGTCAATCATTGAAGCGTAACCGTAGAACAGTCCCGACTGTATGCATTCAACGGTGTCTTTGCCGATTACCTGCTCGGGTTTTTCAGGTTCCACCTTCGGAAGCTTGGATGTTCCGTGGTAAAGCGCTACTGTAGAAAGCTCGATCCCGGGAACTATCGCTCCACCCAGATATTCTCCTTTTTCAGAAACACAGTCAAAAGTAGTTGCCGTCCCGAGGTCAACCACTATCACACTTCCGCCGAAGCGGTGGTAAGCGGCAACGGCGTTTGCTATCCTGTCGGCCCCGAGTTCTTCAGGATTATAAATCCGAATCGGCATTCCCGTTCTTGTCTCGGGACCCACGATTATGGGCGGATGACCGAAATATTTCTCTACCAATTTCGCCACCCCATCCTGCATTTCGGTAACCACGCAGGAGAGTATGGCGCCGCTGAACGAAGAGGACGATATGTCATTCTCGTTCATCTTCCCGAAGAGGATAATCCCGTAATCGTCAGGGCTTTTGGTCCTGTCTGTATCAATCCTGAAGCTGTATACAAGGTCCTCTCCGGAAAATATTCCGACCATTATGCTGGTGTTGCCAACGTCAATTGCGAGAAGCATAGCGAATCAAGCCCGGTTTTTACGATCTGGCCATTTGATTAAAGACTCAAGAACTCCCGGAACGATAGATGCCTTTATTCCGACGGAGAAAAACCGGTTTCGAGGGGAGTATAACTTAAAAACCGGATAAACCGAAGCGCTCCCCCTCTAGAGGCATTTGCGCTGTAACGATTTTTGGGTTCTGGTTTCGGTAATGAGAGCGGGGTCTGCGTGGCATCAGCCCTTATTGCCGTAATCCGACGGCCAGATTGCCTGATTCAGACGGAAAGCAGTACTGATTTCCGCAGAACCGACAGTCCTGACCAACCGAGGACGCAGCAATACCTTCGGGGTTATTTACCGCTAAAATTGTTTTTTAAGTTAGTAGAGAAGCGCTATCCCGCTTGAGCGTAACACCCGGAAACAAGCGACCTCATCTTCTCGGGCCGCCCGGCCTTTATGTGGCCAACAGCCAACGCCATCATCACCGCCACCGCGAGACCCGCCCGGGCGGTCATACGAGCCTTGCCCCTGATATAATGTCTTTCAAATCCAAAACTGTTGTCAATCCTGGAGTTGATACGCTCAATAGCGTTTCTACGCCTGTAAGCGCGCTTCCATGATGCGCAACCACATGGGGTCGGAGTAAAAATACGACGGTCCTTCTCAAGCGGGACACGGACGACTCTGCCATAACCATTGGTCTTGCAGCCGGCATCACTGTGACATTTCTCCCAGCCTTCACAACGCAGATTGAACGCGGCTGCCGGACAGCGGAACTTCAAAGCGCCCCGTTTGTCTTCACTGCCCCATGGCGCCATCTTGCGTTCCGTCCCGCTTACGGGACAGCGACACCAAAGCTCCGCCTTTTCCGTATAAAAGACATTGTCGTGAACACTGTCCAGAGGTCTCATTATCCGCTGCCCGGGCACATAGTTTTGGTTCTGTTTCTCCTCTCTCCACAATTCCCTGTTGTCAATAATCGGACGGATTCGGTGATTATCCCACAGTTTCTTTTTCAAAGCGCCGCTGTCAAGCCCCCGGTCCGCGCTGAAGTATCTGCATCGCTTCGCCAACCCGGGGTCTTGGGTAAACAACCCGTCTATCATACGGTCAAGTTCCCCAACCTCAGAGACCGAAGCCCTGGTCACGCTGAAAGCAACCGGTATCTCATATTTCGTCTCGGCAATAATATGCAGCTCATAACCGAACCATGACTTTATTTTTGTCCATGTTCTGGCGGTACCGGAGTCAACCCCGGAGGTTTCGTGTTTTCCCCAGTCCGCGTCCGGGTCTGATGTCTGAGCGGTACCGCGGTTCTTCCGCCCCGTAGAATTGCTCCTTATGGCCTTGCCGTCATAACCCAGGTTCTTCCCGAAGTCAGGACACAGTTCCATCAACTCTTTCCCCATACCGCCAATCATCTGTGAAACAAGACCCTGGCGCTCCTCCAGCCTGGCTACGTTTGAGAGGAATCGGGAGAAATTGGAACTTCCCGGCGCGGGACTGCGAGGAGGAAGGTCTATAACTGTCACCTCGGCTCCACCACCGCCGGTACCCGGTTTGATTCCGTACCTGCCGCGGCTTTGCACAGGTACGGGACTGAACCCGCACATGACAAGCAGTGATGAGTTCCGGTTAAGTTCCCGTATGAGTGAAGAAATAGATTCGTGCTGGAAGACTATGCCCGCGAGCAGCGCTCTCCACATTGCGGACACCGGGTATTCGTTACGGCCGTTTTTACGCATGGCTCCAAGAGCACGAATGATATCGCCGTCGGGCAAGGCATCCAGTACGAGTTGAAGACGGTTGAGGTCAGAAATTCTGTCGACTTCATCCCATGAAAATGGTAGGTTAGTTTGTGTCGCCACGGGGTTGCTCCTCCGGGAGAATGGATTTTGTTGCCAACTTTAATTCTAACCTGTGGCGACATTAAAAACAAGTGATATCAGTAAGTTACTTGTCTTTGTGGTAAGTTTCCGAGAAAGATTCCCCGTAATTTGGGCTTGGGGTGGAATTTGTGGTTTCTGGCGGGAATCAGCCGGTTTTCAAGGGTTTTTATGGAAATCCTGGGGTAAAAAGTTTTTTGCCCCTTGCGAAAACCCCTGATCTATATGCCTATATTCAACAGCGTAAATGCCTCCTCTAGGCTGACACCCCTTTTTACCTCAAATTCATGGGAAATAAAACGCGGGGAAAAACCCTACTCCACTTCAAAGGGTTTTTCCCCGACCCGGCAGAGCTTTATTAGGACGGATCGTTTTCTATCATCCTAAAATTATTTTCAAATCGGATTATCAATGTTCTTGACAACAACGGAAGAGTGTTGTTGAATTAGAAGGTAAGTTGGGGAATTGGGTTCTTTGATGCTGAGAGAGGGGAAATCTGGTCATGTCAAAATTCTCAGAATTATAATAAAGGAGGTTTTAAGAGATGGAGAAACTATACAATAACCCCGCGTGGCGTCGCATCAGAGGGTTGCGTGGTTTCGGAATACTTGCTTTTTCAGTGGCGTTCTGTCTTACCGGATTGCTCGCACTTTCTTCTTGTGATCTTGAGTTTTGGGAGGACGATGATGAAGCGGCACTAGAGCCGATGGAAATGAGAGGGTTTTTTATCAGTATTAACTACGACAACAAGGGGAATGAAACGGTTTGTAGTAACGAAGACGTTGACGTGTTTCTGGAAGGAGATGAATCTACCGGCAAGCTTGACGTCACAATCCTGAGTGCAGGTGACGAGTTCGGAGGCGCGGAATTTGGACACGTGGGATCAAAACTCATCGATAGTGACGGGAATAAAACTATTGTAACCGCCTACGTAACCGATGATGGAGAGGGAAATTTTGTTTATCCCGGGTCATATTATCTCGCTTCAGGGATGGACTCTGCCATTGCCGATGAAACGATATTTACCGGCTACTGGATCGGCCACGCTTATCGCCCCTCAACCCACCCTGTTGTTCTATGCCCTTACGTGCTGGTACCAAGAACGGCTATAGAGACAGCGGATTCGGGTTGCGAGGGAACAGCAGATGCAAGCGATGTCCACGCGGGGCTGGCGACATATCTTACACAGGATGGCGGCATGGAACTGAGAGCATGCAGCAACGTTTTTGATGAGGGGAAAGTCTCTCCAATGCAACGTTAACCCATAATTGGGATAACACAAAACGACTTAGCATAAAGGAGGAACGGGCATGGGGTTAACAACCAGAATCCGCATGTCCGTTTTCGCCTACGCACCAATTTAAACGCCCACCCATCCACCTTGGTTGGATATACGGAAACGCTTCCGGCAAAACCCTTACACTACAGAATCCTGGGATCCTCCAGATTTAATATTGCGGCCTTCTACCAAGATATATCAGAAAACAAAGTATTTATGTTGAAGAGATTTTTCTCTATGAGAAATTTCTAAGACATATGCATCGTCCAGTATCCGTGCGTGCCCGCTCTTTGACAAAATCCCAAGGGAAAACTATTATTTCACCGCATCCGGAAGGAGAAAAAGTGAGAATAATAGTCACAGGCGGAGCGGGTTTCATAGGTTCCTGGGTATGTGAAGCGTATATTTCCGATGGGCATGAAGTCCTAGTAATAGACAACCTCTCAACCGGGTCTGAGGACAATATCCCGTCCGAAGCTGAATTCATTGAGTGCGACGTAAGGGATCACACAGGACTAGAGAAGGCGTTTCGCCAATTTCGCCCCGAAATCGTAAATCACCACGCGGCGCAGATAAACGTAAGAGATTCAGTTGAAGATCCTTCTCTTGACGCCGAAATAAACATAAGCGGATCTCTCAATGTTCTAAGACTCTGCGCAGAACACAAAACCGAAAAGTTTATTTTCTCATCCACAGGAGGCGCCCTTTACGGAGAACCGGAAAAACTTCCCGCCGACGAGTCGACTCCAGCCCTCCCCCTTTCCCCCTACGGCATTTCGAAGCTCGCCACGGAAAATTACGTAAGGTACCATTCGAAAAACCACGGTTTCGGGCACGTGATCCTAAGATACGCAAACGTTTACGGAGAAAGGCAGAACCCCGAGGGAGAAGCCGGAGTGATAGGAATTTTCTGCGAGAACATAATAAGCGGAAAACCCTGCCTCATCTTCGGAGACGGAGAACAGACGAGGGATTACGTGCATGTCTCTGACGTTTCCCGAGCAAACCTTCTCGCCGCCAGTATAAAAGAAGAGGGAACATTCAACATAGGAACTTCGGTTGAAAGTTCCGTAAATGAAATAGCTAGCATACTCGGTGAAGTAACGAAAACCGAGTTCAGGATCGTCCATGAAAAACAGCGTCCAGGGGAAGTAAGAAGAATAAGTCTTGATTGCTCCCTGGCGGAAGAAAGACTCGGATGGAGGCCACAAGTTGCTTTGGGCGAGGGGCTTTTCAGAACATGGAACTGGTTCTTGCAGCGAGGGGATTAAGAACCGCCGGAAGTCTTTTTCTTTGAAAAAACCCCGTTCGTGGTTAGAATCTTCTTTTTTCCGGAGGCTGGAAAATGAAGGATAATGAAAAATTCTTTGATCTGCGAATTTACGAAAGATATGTAAAGGAAGGGGACATCACCCTTAAGGATTACGAAAAACACGTAAAATCCCTGCCCGACGTAAGTGACAAGGCAATGTTCCTTATAATAGACGAAGAAGAAGGAACAGAAGAACAAGAAGAAGAATAATGGAACGCTGGCAATACAAGGTAGTCTCGACCGACGTGCTTGTTAAAAGGTCCCAGGACCATGATATAGCCGTCTACAAGGAAGAAGCTGATTCGAGAAGGGAGGGTGCCAGGGGAAGTCTTGAAGATTCCCTCGTTTCGCTTGGCGAGGAAGGCTGGGAACTTGCCACCATTACGGGTGAATTCGCCATATTTAAAAAAAGAGTCAGCTGAACGTCACTGCCACTCTATGGTGCCGGGGGGCTTTGTGGATACATCGTACACGACCCGGTTTATTCCCTTTACCTCGTTTATGATTCTCACCGAGATCTTCCCGAGCAGATCATAAGATATCTTTGACCAGTCGGCGGTCATTCCGTCCGTACTGCTCACGGCTCTCAGCGCGCAGACGTTTTCATAGGTGCGCTCATCGCCCATCACTCCCACCGTCTTTACAGGGATAAAAACGCAAAAAGCCTGCCATATCTCATCATAGGCGCCAGATTTTTTAAGCTCATCGATGAAAATACTGTCGGCGTGTCTAAGTATGGAAAGTCTCTCTCGCGTGACCTCCCCCATTATCCTGATAGCAAGACCGGGACCGGGAAAAGGGTGACGTCCTATGAGGAATGAAGGAAGCCCGAGTTTCTCACCGACGCTTCTAACCTCGTCTTTAAAAAGTTCCCGAAGAGGTTCGACTATCTCGAGGTTCATTTTTTCCGGAAGTCCTCCAACATTATGGTGGGACTTTATCACGGCCGAGGGTCCCTTGACGCTCACGCTCTCAATCACGTCGGGATAGAGAGTTCCCTGGGCAAGGAAACGGACGCCGGATATCTTCTCAGCCTCTTCCTCAAAAACCCTCACGAACTGCTCACCCATAATCTTTCTTTTCGTTTCGGGGTCCTCAACGCCCTCAAGACAAGAAAGAAATCTCTCAGAGGCATCCACGTGAATGAAGTTCATCTCAAATTCGGAGAAAGCCTCTTGGACCTCCTGCGCCTCATCAAGCCTCATGCAGCCCGTATCGACGAAAATGCAGTGAAGCCTGCGACCCACCGCTTCGTTGATAAGAGCTGCCGTAACCGAGGAATCCACTCCTCCTGAGAGTCCGCATATGATTTTGCCGTCCCCGACTATTTCTCTTATCCTGTGTATAGAGTGCTCTATGAAAGAGCCCGCCGTCCAGTTTCCAGTGAGACCCGCCACTTGGAAAAGGAAATTGGAAAGCATCTCGGCTCCAAATTCCGTATGCGCAACTTCGGGGTGGAACTGTACCCCGTAGATGTTTCCGCCCGCGTTTCTTACTGCCGCACACTCCGTGTTCTCGGTATCGGCTATCGCCGTAAAACCCTCGGGCACCTTCAAAACTCTGTCGCCGTGAGACATCCAGACCCCTGAGGTCCGCGCTACACCGGAGAAAAGCAGATCTTCTGCCCCCACGTTTAAAACGGCCGGACCGTACTCTCTTTTCTCGGAACGTTCGACTTCTCCTCCGAGCTGGAGAACCAGCACCTGAAGCCCGTAACAGATACCCAGAACGGGAATTCCCAAAGACAGTATTTCTCCATCTACTCTGGGAGAAGTTTCCTCCCAGACGCTGGAAGGCCCTCCGGAAAGTATTATAGCCCCAGGTGGATCTTTCCTTATCTCGTCTGTGGGAGTGTTGTAGGGTTTTATCTCGGAATAGACCCCGAGCTCCCTCGTGCGTCTGGCGATCAGCTGCGTATACTGTGAACCGAAATCAAGAACCAGAACTTTTTCGCGCATTTTATGGCCGCCTCCACCGTTGCGGTGAAATCCCAAGTATGCAGAAGGGTAAACTGCTCTTTTTGAGGCTGGCTTTACAAGATAAGAAAACCGTTATCACCCGATCCTGTAGTTGGGAGATTCCTTGGTAATTACGATATCGTGAACGTGACTTTCCTGAAGCCCGGCGTTGGTAAGCTTTACGAACTTCGCGTTTTTCTGAAGCTCCTTTATGGTCGCTGAACCGGTGTAGCCCATTCCCGCCCGAAGCCCCCCGACCAGCTGATAAACTATGGCCCCTATATTGCCTCTGTAAGGAACCCTTCCCTCTATGCCTTCCGGAACAAGCTTGGCTTCCATCATCTCATCATCCTGGGCATAGCGATCCCTGCTCCCGGCCCTCATCGCTTCAATCGAACCCATACCGCGGTACACCTTGTAGGTTCTCCCCTGGTAGAGAACGACCTCCCCGGGAGCTTCATCCGACCCGGCGAGCAGATTTCCTATCATGACGGAATCCGCCCCGGCGGCAAGCGCCTTGGTTATATCTCCCGAGTACTTTATTCCTCCGTCTGCTATTACGGGTATATCGTGTTTTTTGGCTACGGAACAGACCTTTGTTATGGCAGTTATCTGCGGCACCCCTATGCCGGCTATCACGCGCGTTGTGCATATCGATCCGGGACCGACCCCTACCTTAAGACAATCCGCACCTGCTTTTATAAGATCCTCGGCCCCTTCAGACGTGGCTATGTTGCCTGCCACCAGATTTATGTCGGGGTACTTTTTTCTTATGCGGACCAAACTGTCGAGCACCCTTTTCGAATGTCCGTGGGCGGTGTCTACCACTATAACGTCACAGCCCGCCGCGACAAGCTCATCCACCCGCTCCTGGCTGTGTTTGTCAACCCCGACCGCGGCTCCTACAAGAAGCCTTCCCATCGCGTCCTTAGACGCCTTGGGAAACTTCTCTATTTTCTCTATGTCCTTCATGGTTATAAGGCCGCGAAGCTTGAAGCTGTTGTCGACAACCGGAAGTTTTTCTATCTTGAACTTGTGAAGAAGCTCCTTGGCTTCCAGAAGAGTGGTGCCTTCTTTAACTGTGACAAGCTTTTTTCTGGGGGTCATGACCTTGTCGATTTTAAGGTCCATGTTCTTTTCGAATCTTATGTCCCTGTTGGTGATTATTCCGTGAAGAGTGTTATCGGGGTTTACGACAGGAAGACCTGAGATATCGTTTTCAACCATTATCTCAAGGGCTTCACTGACCCGGGTTCCCGGACGCACGGTCAGGGGATTCACTATCATTCCGCTTTCGTACTTTTTTACCCTCTCAACTTCGCCCGCCTGTGCCGGGATAGAGAGGTTTCTGTGGATTATTCCTATGCCGCCTTCCTGCGCCATGGCAATCGACGTCCGAAACTCCGTCACGGTATCCATGGCCGCACTCAGTATAGGAATATTAAGGGCTATGCGCTTGGTGAGGTGGACCGAGACGTCAACTTCGCTTGGAAGAACTTCCGAGTAGCTTGGAGATAGTATTACGTCGTCAAAGGTAAGCGCTTCTTCAAAAACAAAATCCTGCATAGCAGCTATACCACCTTCTTTGTGGCGGTGACTTTCTTTTTTGTGGCGGTGACTTTCTTTGCCCTGGGTTTTCTTGTCTTCGGGGCGGGTTTCGCTTCTTCCTTATCGTCGGAAGCATTGCTCCCGCTCATGCTTTTAAAACCCTTCCTGAAAAGATCGAGAATTTTCTTCCTCGCGTCGGAAGCCTCCACACCGAGTTCAATCTCTATTTCCTGCTCTTTTTCCAGGAGATTCAGAAAAACGGATACGATACCCACGTAAGTAGTGTCATCTACTTTTTCAAATCCCATGGATCTCAAAAGCCTTTTCGGAACGACCGGGAACTGGAAACGAACGGTATCAACGGATTCTTTGGAAAGGGAACCGTCTTGACTTATGCTTATTTTTATTCGTGTAGATTTCATTACTTAACCACCGGATTATTTCTATAAAGGGGCTATAGTCTACTAAAAACAGCTTAATAAAGCAATTTGCCCCTCAACGCTCTCACCAAAACCGCGACCATGAATGGTTTCCGCTAGCCCTCGGACATTGCTTCGAAATCCGTAATCTCGATTTCGTACTTAAGGCCCAGGATCTTGTTTACAGAAAGATAAAAAGTGTTGAAGAAAACGGTGTTGCCGGGCTTTATGTTGAAATTGGCCGATGCCTCCGTGCCGGTAAACGCCGAGAGGTCATCCCCGCTTTTCCTGCTCAGTTTTTGAAAAGGATCATCCGTATCGGCGTTTCTAAGGTCACGAAGCGAAAGGGTGTTGCCGGAATAAAAGTCCTGAACGTAAACGGTCCGCCCCGATACTTGGAAACTGCTTCTGAGCTTTATGTAGCTAACGGGCACATCGCTTTCATTCATGATCTCCCCGCGAACGAAAAAAAGATATCCTTTCTTGGTTGTTATCCACCGGGAGTCGGTGTTTCTCACGATCAGTTTGCGGGAAATATCATCGCTTTGCCAAAACCATCGCTCGGGATAAAGCCCGAACTTAAAAGCCCCCAGACCAAGTGCGAGAACAATCCCTATCAGGATAAATATCCGCGGGTGGTTTTTCTTTTTTACTTCGTCTATCCCGTAAAATATCTTTTCCGTATCCATAAGTCAGATCCCGGAAATAAAAAGTCTGCGAAAGGGCAAAATGATATCTCCGGAGGCAGATTATAACCGTAATATCCTCTTTTCCCACAAACGGAGTTGCCCTCGGGGAGCGCAGGCTGGAAAGTGACCGTGGCCATTAACCGATCCATTTTACAACACACGTCCTTCAAGCTATAAATATTAAGGACAAAGAGCTTCAGGCTCTGCCCTGCGTACGGATTTAACCTCAGAAATAAGAACTTATCGGGAGAAAGAATCATGATCAGAACGCTTAAGAATCAGAAGACGAGTTTTTGGGTCTTTGTGGTTGCTTTAGGGATGATTTTCGGTGTTTCCGGCAATGCGGTTGCCCAAAGCGGCGGCTTTTACGTCGGCGCTTCGGCCGGGGTTGACCGCGCGAATATAGAACACGCGAAAACCGTTGACAATACATCCCCGGAGAACAATTCCCTGCAGAGCGGAAACATTTATAACACAAGTGATTCCGCAAGTGAAACGGGTTTTGGAGGCGGGTTATTTGTCGGCTACCGGTTTAACATAGACCCAACCGGCACCCTATATCTAGGCGCCGAGATTGACGGGCGGTTCCACGGCGGCACGCCAAGCGGAAGGCTCCCCGGAGACGGACAGTCCCAGGGCAGAAACCAGTATGGAGAAGCTTGGCCCGATGAGTGGAGCGTTGAGAGGAAAAACAGCTACGGGGTAACGTTTATGCTGGGCGTGAGTCCCCCGTTTCTGATTTCGCTTGTGGGTCCAGGTGCGGGCGTCTACGTGCTTGGCGGTCTGCGTCGCATGGACGCGGAGTTAACGGTTGATTCCAACGGCTGCTTTAATCCACGTGAGCTTTGCGGGACCGGTGAGTTTACCCCCGAGTTTACCCCCGGCACTAACTCCTACGACGAGACTTTCTACGGATGGACGGTCGGGGGAGGCCTTGAGAAGACGATCGGAGACAAGATAGGAATCCGGGGCGAGATACGTCACACGCAGTACGGAAAAGAAGATCAGGAAACTTTTCCAGATGTCCATGTCAAGGTTCCCATATCGCTTGAGGCAGATGAAACCAGTCTCTCGCTGGGAGCGGTTGTATACTTCTGAGCCGTTTTTCGCCTTACCAGAACTTGCTGTAGAGCTTCTCGGCGTTATTCCAGAAGATATTCTCCTTTAATTCCTCGGAGATGTCCGCGCCCTCTATTTTCCAGTACTCAGAAGCGAAATCACTCCACGGAATATCCGACCCGAACAGGAAACGGTCAGCTCCTATGCCTCTTTCCTCAATCTCCTTGAGTATCCACGAGGACCCGAAGCCCACGGCCCATGAGGAATCGGTGTATACCTGGTATCCGTCCTCAATCAGTTCGAAAAAGCGGGGAACGAACTTGATATGACCACTGACTCCGCCTCCCATGTGAACGACATGAATCTTGTTACGCTTCCCGTACTCTCTTATGAGGGCAAGCGCGTTATCGATATCGGAACCTCCCCCGGGACTCGTATGAATATGAAGGGGCATATCATGCTCGGCTCCGGCGTCAAGAATCATATTCCAAAGTTCCGCGGATTCGGGGTCCCACTGCTCCGGGTCAAAAGTGCCGCCTAGAAGACACGTGGTTTTAAGAGCTATCAATCCCTTCTCGCCGATGAGCCTAAGCGCTTCCTGGGTTCGTTCCTTGTCCTTTGGCAAGGCGGAAACCCATATCGCGCCCAGCAGCCGGTCATGAGACGTTTCCGCGCTTTCCGCCACAAGCGGGTTGAGCTCAAAGGGCTGGGCGGAATCGGGATACCCGTAATTTGACATCACAAGCGCCCTGTCAACCTTGTGCTTGTCCATTCCCTTTATATATTCTTCCGCAGTCTGGTAATCCGTGGTAGGCTTGACCGCTTCCGGTAAACCGTAATAAGCGAACCCCGGCACGGGACCGATATGACTGTGGTTATCAAATAACCGCTTTCTTCTGGTTATATTCATGAACGACCTCCTCGATCTTGAAAATTCTTATAAAAACACCTATAAAACATTGAGTTTTTACGGCATCCCGAAAGATCGTAAAATTCAATGCGCCTGCATCTTTTCACCGACGCGCGCACGAAGGGATTTCTCGATGGAATCAGGTTTTTCCCCTTTTTCAAGCCTGTGGGCCACTTCACTGAAATCATCTCCGTAATCCCGCCCGGAGCGGCGGCTTTCTTTTCTCATCGTTTTAGCCAGCGATTTGCTGTTGTTTTTAGGAACTTTCGCTGAATCTGTTTTCTTGGGTTCTGTGCGGGTTCTGATTAATGAAGTTGAGGAGAGGACGCGCTTAAGACCGCTTTGCCCGCATTCAGGACAGACCGCCTGCTCGTTTTCGGCTTCGGAAATAGTCAGAAAAAGTATTGAGACGATCTTTTTACAATCCCGACAATCGTATTCATAGATAGGCATTCAAAATGTCCCTATAATGACCAAGTATAAAGTAAACGCGACATTTCAGTCAAGCTAATCTTTAGCGGTTCCAAGGAGCCGTCACGACCGCTTTTTCCTTTTGCCGCAAGTCTCTTAAAAGCGGTTGACCTTGTCCACTAAAATTGATAATGTATTAAATATAGTGGATATGATACCAGATTAAACCTTATGGCGAAATTTGAGTTTAAAATCATTACAAGTGAAAAAGCTCTCGAAACTTATTACAAACTTCGTGAAGATATTTTCGTAAGGGAGCAGAAGATATTCTCCAGAACCGATATTGACGAATATGACAGGGCCGCGATACACATAGCGGCCATCGAAAAATCAGGCGCAAAAATGGTCGGGGGCGTGAGGTGCTACAACCTCGAGGGAAACACCTGGGTAGGAGGCCGTCTGAGCGCAGCGCCCGGTTACCGAAACGGCGTAGTCGGTCGCCATCTCGTCAAATTCGCGGTAGAAACCGTAAAGACAAGGGGATGTGAGCGGTTCATCGCGTACGTTCAGCCGCAGAACGTGAGATTTTTTGAAAGACTCAACTGGAAATGCTCGGGGGAGCCACTCATATACCAGGGAAACCCCCATCAGTTGATGGAAGCTGGGCTCGGAGCAGGGGGGAAGGCGTGAGTCGGAAAGTCACGGGAGGATTCATGAAGGAACTGATCAAGTCCCTGCGCGGTTCTGCGAGACTCAGTGAAAAAACCAATATAAGGGACATCTGGAATTTCTTCCCCCAGTTCGCAAAGGTTGAAGGAAAACAGGTACGCCTCGGCGATGACGCGGCGGCTATTGAACATGAAAGAGGCTACTTGCTAGCCGCGGCAGAAGGCGTATATCAGCCCCTTTTGAAATCAAACCCCTATCTTGCCGGAAAAACCTCGGTCCTAACGAACGTAAACGACATCTATTCAATGGGCGGACGGCCTCTGGCGATTCTGGATGTGCTTTGCTCCGCAGACGCTGGCAAAACGGACGAGATACTCTCGGGCATATACGATAACGCCGAAAGATACAACGTCCCGGTAATCGGAGGCCACCTAAGCGGCGAAGCGAGCGAGTTGACCCTCGCTGTATTCATCCTAGGCAAAGCCAGGAAGCTTCTTTCGAGTTTTAACGCCAGAGAGGGCGATGATCTGGTTATGGTGGCCGGCGGCGAAGGCAGATTTTATTCCGGCTTTAATTTCTGGGATTCCTCAAGCGGCTTAAGCAAAACGGATGCGTTGCGACATCTTGAGATCCTTGCTGAGCTTGCAGAAGAAGAACTTGCCGACGCGGCCAAGGACATCAGCATGGCCGGCGCTATCGGCTCAATTCTGATGCTCCTTGAGTGTTCACAAAAGGGCGCTGAAATTCACATTGATGACATTCCGGTGCCACGGGGCGTCGGGTTGACCGAGTGGCTAGTTACTTTTCCGAGTTACGGTTTCGTTCTTTCCCTGAGGGCGGAGAAGACCCCAAGAGTCCGCAGGAAATTCAGGGATCACGGCCTTTTATGCGAGAAAATCGGAGAGGTGCGCGCGGAGCGGAAAGTCTATTTCAAAGACAAGGACAATCACAAGGAGCTTTTCTGGGATCTTGGGCGGGGATATTACATGGAACCCCTCGAATCGAAGGAGGCGGCCAATGAATGAGCAGAACAAGGAGATTGAACGTATAGTCGCGAGAGTTGGAGAAAAGATAAAAACTATCCGAACGGAAAAAGGATGGTCCCTTAAAAATCTCTCTGACAGATCGGGGATATCCGCGGCCGCTATCCACAAGATTGAATCAAACGGAATTACTCCGACCATAACCACCATGATGAAAATTTCCGACGCGCTCGGGAAAAAAGTAAGCAATTTTGTCGAAGAGGAACCGGGAGACAAGGACGTTTGCCTGATAAATTCAAGCGAGCGCAAACCCGTATTTACTTTTAAAAAAGGCCTGGACCTGCAGGGAATATCCGCCAAGCAGTACGGAGAGTTCATCATGACCGCCGCGTACGCCACGGTGGAAATGGGCGCCTCAAGCGGCAAAGAAAGCATGAGTCACCGAGGGGAAGAACTGGTTTACTGTCTGCAGGGAAAAATGAGATTCGAAGTAAACAAGAAAACTTATGATCTGCGGGCCGGAGACAGTCTGCATTTCAGAACCCATCTGGACCACAAATGGAAAAATATCGGAAAAGTTCCCGCGAAATTGCTATGGGTGCTTTCTATCGAGGCTTCCTAAGGAGTTGTTCTGTGAGCGCTGAGAGAAAAACAAAAGAACCTGATTTGCCAGAGCGCATTGACGCTGCAAACGTCTACGCGCTTAAGATGCTGCTTTCCGTTGAGCCTGTGCTCGCGGGAGTGGAAAGGGCCCTTGACGTCGTTCCCGGAATGACTTCCACAACCGTTTTGCACGCGGGTCCGCCGATCGGCTGGCACAGGATGTGCGATCCGATGAAAAGAGCTGTGCGGGGTGCGCTTATATTCGAGGGGCTGGCAAAGGACTCTTCGGAAGCTGAAAAAATAATACTGAAAGACAAAATAACCCTTTCCCCGAATCACCACCATGACTGCGTCGGACCTATGACGGGGATAATCTCCGCTTCAATGCCAGTGGTCGTCACGAAGGACCTGATGAGCGGAAAAAAAGCTTATTCCACGTTTAACGAAGGCGGCGGGCAGGTGCTTTGGTTCGGATCGTTCGGAGAGGAGACACTACAGCGCCTCAGGTGGATAAGAGACAAATTCGCCCCCGTTATGAAAAAAGTATTTGCAAGCGCCGAGCCAATTTCAGTGTGGAACATACTGTCTCAGGGAATACAGATGGGAGACGAATGCCATAACCGCCACGGTGCTTGCACCAACATTTTCCTGAAAAATATCGCCGAGCCTCTTTTCTCTTTGGACATCCCGCGCGCAAACGCTATCTCCGCTTACAGGTTCATGTCCGCAAACAGCCACTTTTTTCTTAACTTTACCATGACCGCATGCAAGCTTGCCACAGATGCCGCCCACGACATCGCCGGCAGCACCTTGGTTACCGCCATGTCAAGAAACGGAACTGACTTCGGCATAAGGGTAAGCGGGCTCGGAAACAGGTGGTTCGTGGCGAAATCACCCTATCTCCAAGACGCTCTTTACAACCTCGGTTACGGACCGAAAGACGCCGCCCCCGACATAGGCGACAGCTCCATCATCGAAACAATGGGGCTTGGGGGATTCGCAATGGCCGCCGCCCCTTCCATGGCGTCATTTGCCGGAGGAGGGTTCAGCGACGCAGTGGATATTACAAGCAGTATGAATCTCATTACGACGGTGAAAAATCCCAAGTTCGCGATACCTTCCCTGGATTTTCAGGGAACGCCGACCGGGATTGACATAAGGAAGGTGGTCGACACGGCGATACTGCCAAGCATAAACAGCGCGATTGTGCATAAAAGCTCGGGAGTGGGACAGATAGGAGCCGGAATAGCCAAAGCGCCTTACGGGTGTTTCGAAAAAGCGCTGCGGGCGTTTGGAAAACGACATGATTTAGCGGCATAGGTTATAAAAGCGAGAGGTGCGTATTGGTAACGCTCAATACCGTAAAACAGAACCATTATCAGGATTCAATGAAGCTTATGCAGATAAGCAGAGAGCTTGCTAATTCTCCCGGTATCAAAAAGGCTTCGGCCATAATGGCCACTGAAGCGAATTTAAAAACGCTTAGGGACGCGGGATTAATCAAAACCGCGTCGCGCTCACTCGGCGCGAACGATCTTATAATAGCGGTTGAGGCAGAATCGGAGACGGCGGGCCACGACGCCTTGGGAAAAATCGATTCCTTTCTGACCGCGCCGCCAGATGGAGTTGGCCATACAGCCGGATACCAAAGCTTTGAAGAGGCCCTAAGAGCCCCGGGCAACCCGAACATCGCCGTTATATCCGTTCCGGGGGAGTTTGCGAAACTTGAAGTCGCAAGAGCCATAAAAAACAACATTCACACCTTTCTTTTCAGCGACAATCTGAGTATTGACGAAGAGGTTGAACTAAAGCGAAGAGCCGCGCGCAAGGGATTACTTATGATGGGGCCGGGATGCGGTACTGCGATAATAAACGGCGCGGGCTTTGGGTTTGCCAACATCGTAAGACGGGGACCGGTAGGGATTGTCGCCGCCGCAGGTACGGGCATGCAGGAAGTAGCAAGCCTGATTCATAACTGGGGAGTCGGCGTTTCTCACGGAATCGGGGTCGGCGGAAGGGATCTTTCCGAAAAAGTGGGCGGGCTGATGGCAATCAAGGCCATGGAACTGCTCGAGAGAGATGAAAACACGGAGATCATTCTGCTGGTCTCAAAACCGGCTCCGATAAAGGTAATAAAAAAAATAATCGAAACGGCGCGCCGAGGGAAAAAACCTTTCGCGATGTGCCTGCTCGGGGAAACCGGAATTGGGGCGGAGAAAAACGTGTTTTCTACAGATACGCTCGAAGAGTTGTCTTTGCTTGCAGTAAATCTCGCGGGCGGACAAGGAGGCAAGCGGATCAGAGTTTCCGATGCCGGCCTGAAAAGATACGGAAGGAATTTCGTCAACTCACTTCGCCCTTCGCAGAAATACGTAAGGGGGTTGTTTTCAGGTGGCACCTTATGTTACGAGGCCCAGAAAATACTCACTTTGTCTCTCGGAAAGATTTATTCAAACGCACCTTTGTCAAAAGACTGCCTGCTTAGCGATTCACGCAAAAGCCGCGGGCACTGCTGCGTAGATCTCGGCGAAGAAGAGTTTACCGTCGGACGCCCCCATCCGATGATCGACTCCACGCTTAGAAGCGAAAGAATAATCGAGGAAGCAAAAGATCCCCAGACGGCGGTAATTCTCCTCGATATCGTACTGGGCTACGGCTCAAACGCCGACCCCGCCGGGGAACTTCTCCCGGCCATTGGGCAAGCAAGGCAAATAGCTAAAAACAAAAACAGATCGCTCGCCTTCATCGCGCACGTGTGCGGTACGGATGACGATCCTCAGAATCTTGACTTGCAGGAGAAAAAGTTAAGGAGAAACGGCATAAGAATTGCAACAACTAACGCTCAGGGGGCCAGGGCCGCGGCTTTGATCGCACGGCTTGCGTCAGAGAGGAGAACAGGGCGATGAAACTGGCCGTCGTTGCTTTCGGAGGTAACGCGTTTTCAGGCGATAAGAATCATGGAACACACCGAGATCAATTCGCTTTCGCGGAGGATATATCAGGGGAATTGGTGAAACTTGTGGAATCGGGTTACGGAATCGTTATAACTCACGGAAACGGACCCCAGGTGGGAAACCTCCTGCTCCAGCAGGAATATGCTTCTTGCGCGGTCCCACCCATGCCCGCTGACGTATGCGGCGCGATGACACAAGGTCAGATCGGATACTTAATCGTTCAAACGCTGAGAAATCATCTCAGAAAAAACAATATAGATAAACCCGTTGCGGCCATCATTACCCAAGTAGTGGTAGACGAAAATGACGAAGCTTTTTCAAACCCGACGAAATTCATAGGACCGTTTTTTGACAAGAAAACCGCCGACTCTCTTAAGAGAGAGAAAGACTGGAAGATAGAAGAAGACTCTGGCAGGGGATATAGAAGGGTCGTGCCTTCGCCAAAGCCGGTGGACATAGTGGAGAAAAAAGAGATCGCGGACATGATAGAAAGAGGTTTTATCGTCGTTGCGTGCGGAGGGGGCGGAGTGCCGGTTGTCCGCGGGAAAACCGGTGAACTCAGGGGAGTAAGCGGCGTGATCGACAAAGATCTGGTTTCGGAAAAACTTGCGACTCTCATTGGGGCCGAGACCCTTGCCATAATTACGCCCGTGGACAGGATATCGCTGTTTTTCGGAACTCAACAGCAGGTGGACTTAGAGAAAATAACTACAGACGAAGCGGAAAAATACCTTGAGGAAGGACATTTTCCGCCCGGAAGCATGGGTCCCAAGATAGAAGCGGCGATAAGGTTCTTACGAAAAGGCGGCAAACGCGTGGTGATAACGTCGGCAAAATCGGCAACTAAAGCTCTTGAGGGGAAAAAAGGTACTGAAATTGTTAATGGAATGAATTAAAATGAAATCAATGAGTGATGACAAGCCTCATAACATAAACGGGTTAAAGGACAGAAATTCCGGGAGGTCCCGGAGAGGAAAACATAATAAATATCTTTTTTAGGAGGTGTAGTAATGGCAGTAGACAGAATAAAAAGCGAGAGGCCCCAGGAGGGGAAGGCTCTTGTGGATTACGAAGAAAAGCTTTTTCCTGACCATATGGCAAAGGAAGGAGAAAAAGCTTTGTTTCTCATACATTCGGTTCCGTATGAAGGTTCTGTAGCAGGTATAAACATGCTTACCGCTATCAGGGCGAAAAAGAAAGGATATGGAGTGACGGTTCTTTTCTACGGACCTGCTTCCGGCATACCGGTATACAGAGGCTGGCCGAATGTGGGAGATGACGGTTACGGCGCGGGCATTCAGCTTTATCCGAATCTCGTCAGGAGGCTTCTTTCGGAGGGGGTAACGGTATACGTATGCCGTTTTTCCGCAGCCGCGCTTCTAGGCCAGAATGAATCAAACTTTATCGAGGGAGTTGTCCCGATTCATCCGACGGACATACTGGACATAGTTATCGAGCATCACAGGGAAGGCGCCATGATGTTCAGCACGTGGACTGTTTAAGGTTTTAAACTTCACGTTGTTGCCCAGGTAATACCGCTTCTTCTTGAAGTTGCGGACAGTTTTAATCCGCTTGCCAGCGGGGTAAGCGGACAGGGTGTTTTATGAAATAAAAACGCTGGGGGTGAAAAATGGATTCGAGAACCCTTAAGGTAGAGTTGCAGAGTTACGGTTTGAGAATTCCTGATTCCAAAAATATCAGGCGAGGGGGTGCCGGTCCCACGGGAGGAATTCATCTGAGAATTCTTCCCGATACCGATGCGAATGTTCCAGTCGTAGGTGATTTCGTAGAATCATCACCGTATTATCTGGACAAGATAAACGGCGAAGACTGGATTTTCCGGGATGACGTGGCTTTAGTACAGGTTGAGCTTATGGGTGACGGGAGGTTCTATGACCACAAGACTTCAAGCGGAATACCGATGCAGAGAATCGGACTTCTGCACTGTCCGACCACTTTTGCCACTACTCTTCTTCAGACCTGCGATTTCTGGAAGGACGAGAGAAGGTGTCAGTTCTGCGGAATAGAGCTTACTCTCAAGGACAGAAGTACCGTCGGATTCAAGAACTCAAAAGCGCTTGTTGAAACAATTCAACTGGCAAAGGAGCTAGACGGTATTTCAAACATTGTCTTTACCTCCGGCGTTGCACCTGACGAGAATAAAGCGCTTGAAAAATACGCCGAGATATGTTCTGAGGTCAAAAAAGAAACCGGGCTTCCGATTCAGTTGCAGATTGTCCCACCTGAGAACCTAGGCTGGCTTGAGAAGCTGAAATCTTCAGGGGTGGATGCTCTTGGAGTCCATATTGAAACATTCGACCCGGAGGTATTCGAAAAAATAACCCCCGGCAAGGCGATGATAGGACTTGACAGGTACATAGAGACCTGGAAAGAGGGCGTTAGAGTTTTCGGAAGATGGGCGGTAAGCACCTATGTTCTGGTCGGGCTCGGCGAAAGACTGGAAACGGTTATAGAGGGCGCGGAGCTTTGCGCCGAAATAGGCGTTTATCCCTTCATCGTGCCTTTCAGACCTATCGCCGGCACCCCGATGGAAAATACGAGACCACCGAGGGCCGAAGTCATGGAATACGTGTATTCCGAAGCCGCCAAGATCCTCTCCAGATACAACGGAGGGTCCAAAAGCGGCGTGGCCGGCTGCGTGAGCTGTGGTGAATGTTCCGTGCTCCCGGATTTTGAGAAGCTACACGAGTCAAAGGCGGTAAAGCTTAGAAATTTCATAAAATCGGTCCCGGTGAACTGAGACAAAGGAAATTATGATCCAAAGCCTTGTTACGCCGGGTTTCGGGTTAAATTGAGGAGATACAGATGAGTCAAGAGAAATTGAAGGTTATCATAATAGGCGGAGGGGCGGGAGGAATTTCCGCGGCTTCCACCGCGAGGGGAATTGTTGACCCTGATTCATCCGTTACGCTTTTTACCGAGTTCGAAGATGTCGCGTATAGCCCCTGCGGCATTCCATTTGTCCACGGCAGGGAGATTCCGGATTTCAAAAACCTTTTTCTTCAAACCGCCGAGCACTACGACGGGATCGGAATCGATATCAGATACAACACGAAAGTAACGGGGATAGACCTCGATAAAAAGACCGTGGCGGTAGGGTCGCAGGAGTTTCCATGGGATCGCCTCATAATCGCGACGGGGTTCGAATACGGAAACCCGGACATTCCCGGCATTGATCTTGACGGCATTCATTACGTGAAGAACATCCGAAGGGCCATGGAATTTGACAAGGAGCTTGACCGGATAAAGAAGATCGCCGTGCTATCCGCCTCTCCTCTGGGTGTCGAGATGGCGGGGAACTTGGCGCAAAGAGGTATTGAGACCCATCTTGTGGACGAAGGCGGCTGGCTTATGTCCGAGGTCGCCGACCCCGATATCATGGAGCCGGTACAGGAATCCTTTGAAGAACTGGGCGTTAACATGCATTTCGGAACCAAGGTCTATGAGATAAAAGGGCAGGACGGCAAGGTTAAATCCCTGAGCACTTCGGATGGCGAGATAGAGTGTGAAGTCGTTATAGTCGCCACTCACAAGGTGCCGAACAATACCCTTTCCCGTGAAGCCGGAATAAAACTCGGTTCTACCGGCGGGGTCCTGGTTGATGACCACATGAGAACCAGCGTACCCGGCGTCTACGCGGCAGGCGACTGCACGGAAGTGGTGCACGGAGTTACGGAAATTCCCATCCAGGGGCTCTCGGGAAGCCACGCGTATTCCCAGGGAAGGATAGCGGGGGCAAACGCCGCGGGCGATGACCGCGCGTACGATCCCGTATACGTGCCGTGGGGCATGGTTGGCGGAAAGATCCAGATCGGCGGAGTGTCTCTCGGCGAAACCCTTCACAAGGCTCTAGGCATACCTCACGTCGTCGCTTTCTCCCAAGGAATATCCAGGGCCAGGTATTACCCGGGAGTCACGAGAATGAGGGTGAAACTCATTGCTGACCCCGAGACTCACAGAGTGTTGGGCGCCCAGATGGCCGGCGGCGAGGGAATAAAGGAAAGAGCCGATTTTCTCGCTTTTTCAATCAAGCGCAAGGCTACGCTTGAAGATTTCGCGTGGATGGAAAACGTGTATTCACCCCCGATAGGCGCCCTGATGGAACCCATCGCCTTGGCGGCGCAGGCGGGGTTGGCCAAATTGGCCGGCAGGTAGCTTTTTTAAGGAGGTTAAACAAATTGTCAGAAAATAAACCCCCGGGCGGCTGGTTAAGAAAAAATGCGGAAAAATACCTGCTTGAAGCAGCGACGGACGACATGGCAAACCGTTACCGGGACTGTACTTCCAACGCTTACCGTGAAAAAGGAGCACTTCCTTTTTTCTGGAGAAACATATTCGTCCCCGTTTACCTTGCCATCCCCTGGAAAATTCGCAGAAGAATAATCCTTATGAGTTCTTACCCGGGGGGTGATCGTCCCAAGTGGAAAAAATTCGATTAACCCGTCCCCCGGTTCTGTAAACCTCTCCGTTAAAATGTCGAAACTAATCGCCAGAGAACAGTTGAACATAAAAACGATCGGAGTTAACGCCTACGAGACTCTCGTAAACCTCAAAAGCCCCGCGAACATCGAGGGTGTGTTCGAAAATTCCTTCTACGTAAAGGTCGGCGAGTATGAGCTGATCAGGGTTACTCGACACGAACAATACGTTTCAGCCAGTTCGATAATCGTAGATGAAAAAGACCGGGATTCGGGCTTCAAATCCATGGGAATCGAACAGGGCATGGATGTTGTCTGCGGGAAAAAAGATATCTTAATAGGAAAGAGATTCGCAGTTGCCAATATCCACGGCGTCGCAAAATGGCAACCACCGCGCGTCCCGGACAGCGCGTCCATACGCCCGCTTGAGATAATAAAGCTTAATCTGAGGGTGCTTCGGGACGTTATATACACCTGTCCCAGCAGGGAAGGACTCGTACCGCTACTTGAAAACGTGGAACTTGTCGGCTCCATTGATCTTTTCCTAAAACCCCGCACCGACAGCTTTGCCGAAAGAGCAAGACCCGGCATCGAAAGAGTGATGTGGGGGATTTTCTCACTTGATAAGGAAGCGGTAATGAAAAGCGCAAAGACAATAATAGGTCTCGGACCGGGACTCACGCCGTCCTGCGACGATTTTCTCTACGGGCTTGTAGTCAGTCTTAAAAACGGGGCGGAGGTACTGGGCACAAGTGATGGCACCGGGTTTTTCGATGAAATCGCCGGAGCTATTTACGAGGAAGCGCGCCAAAGAACCACGGTTTTCGGTTCAAGCATGCTGAGGGAAGCCCGCGAGGGAGTGTGCCCTCTCGCGGTAGTCAATCTCATCCATTGCCTTCTTACCGAAGATGTGGCGGAGACAGTTGAGGTTTCGAAAACGCTGATCAGAATGGGCGAGACCTCCGGGGCGGATATCGCTATCGGGGTATTTTACGGAACCAGGTTTCTGGTCTCGAGGCTTGAGAACCTGGAGGTTTTGCATGAAACGGCTTAACATAGCGCTTTTTACCTATTCCACAAAACCCAGAGGAGGAGTGGTTCACACGCTTAACCTTGCGGAAAAACTGGAAGAACTTGGCCAGAAAGTTCATGTTTACGCGCTCGGGACGGAGGGTGGATTTTTCAGAGAAGTTGACGTTCCACACACTCTGGTACCGTGTCCGAAAAACGAATTCAACGGTATGGACGAAAAAATCCACGCCTATATAAAAGCGTATGTCGACTACCTAAGCAGCCTTGATGAAATCTACGACATCTACCACGCCGAGGACTGCATATCAGCAAACGCGCTTTTGGATATAAGGCAAAAAGGCCGCATAGAATTTTTTCTGAGAACCGTTCATCACGTTGACGATTTCGTATCGGAATCCCTCGTGGAATGCCAGATGAAAAGTATAACGAGACCCGATTACCTGCTGGTCGTAAGCGATTACTGGGAAAAGGAGCTCGCCGACAAATACTCCCTCAGACCGCTACGGGTAAGAAACGGCGTTGCTCTAGCCAAGTTTTACGGCACGCCCGCCCGAAGCAAACCCCCCGAGGCCTCAAAGCTTGAATTTTCAGCCGGCGGATGCAAGACGGTTCTCACGATCGGTGGCATTGAACCCCGCAAAAACACGATATCAACCCTAAGGGCGTTTGCCCGGGTAAAAGCGCGCTTCGCGGTAAAGGACGAGCGGGTAATCTGGCTGCTTGGAGGCGGGGAAACGCTTTTTGACTACAGGGATTACCGTAAGGAATTTTTCTCCGAGATGGAAAAACTGGGAATAGAAGAGGGAAAAGATATTTTCATTCTGGGAAGGGTTCCCGAAGAACTGATTGCCGACCTTTATAACGCTGCTGACGTTTTCGTTTTTCCCTCGTTAAAAGAGGGCTGGGGACTCGTGGTGCTCGAAGCCATGGCTTCCGGCGTGCCCGTTATAGCATCCGACATAGAACCACTTACTGAATTTATGGAAGACGGGAAAAACTCCCTGCTTGTCTCCCCTCTGGATTGCGGAGCGCTCGCGGAGGGAATTATCAGAATACTGGAAGACGGGGCGCTGCGTAAAAAACTCAAAACCAGCGGCACGGACACCGCGGAACAATACGGATGGGACCGTGTGGCGCTTGAACATTTGAACATATACAGGGGTATACTGAATACGGGTGTTTCGCGCGCGGCGGAGAAGAGGTGAAAACAATGAGAGTCGAGGCAACCTGGAAAAAAAACTATCAGGTGACCGTAAACGCAAGGCAGTTCGATATACCGGTTGACGAGGCGCCCGAATTCAGCGGGGACGATACGGGGATGATGCCCACGGAGCTTTTTTTGTGTTCCCTAGCTTCATGCTTCTGTCTTGCCATCGTCTACGTAGCGAGCAGAAGGAAAATCGCGCTAAAAGACCTAAAAATTGACGTTACGGGCGAGAAGGACAGGAGAAAATTTTTGTTTTCCAAGTGTATCATCAATGTTAAAAGCTCCATAGCCCGAACCAGCCTTGAGGACCTTGTGGATTCGGCGAAGCGGTACTGTTTCATTACGAACACGATCAAGGGAGGCTGTCCGATCGAGTACAGCGTAAACCCGGAGTGACGGAGCATATAATTGGTCATTGAATTCAAGATCAGAAAAAATGTCTACTATGATTCCCTGCGTCTTATGCGTATTTCGAAAACCGCGAGCGGGGCCGCAGGGGTAAAAAACGCTTTTGTGGTGATGGCGACCGATAAGGCCAAGTACGCCCTTAATTCCGCCGGGCTCCTCGCACAAGAGATCAAAAAAGCCAAAGGAAGCGATCTTGTGATCATTGTTGAAGCGGAATCAAAGGAGCTTGCTGAACAAACGGTTAACACAATAGAAACGCTGATTTCATCAGGTGATTCCGAAGCCGCGCCCGAAGCGCCGAACATCCTCGATGAGCCGTTGCAGGTCGTTAACGTGGGCCTTGAGATATTCAGGGATTCCCTCTCGGCCCAGGGAGTTGAGGTAAGGCATGTGGAGTGGAAGGTTCCGGCGAAGGGAACCATGGAACTTGTAACTCTGTTAAAGAAAATGACATAATTTTCCCCGCGTGGAGGAGAAATTCAATGAGTATACGAAACCCCAAGGAATTAAAGGAAGTTCTCTCAAAACCCGAGAATCTGGGCAAGGCGCTCAGCAGGCACACCTACGGTATGCTATCATGGGTTGATCTGTTCGGAGCCAAGCTTCCCTCGGTTAACGGTATCGAAACCAAAATTATCGTCTCAACAGTAGTCGCCGATAACGCAAGGCATTCAAAACTTTTCTCCGACAGAGCAAAAGAGCTAGGCCAGAACCCGCAATCCTACAGACCCCCTGAAATCGGACAGGAAATCTATGATCTTCTCAATACCTATAACGACCCGTTTGACTGTCTCGCATACGCCTGGGGGTCGCTTGCGCATTTCAAAGCGCTGCTTGAACTGTACATAAGCGTTGCCGACCCCCAAAGCCGGGGAATGCTTCTGGAGGTGAAAAAAGACGTCGAAAATCATTTATCGATGCTGCATGAGTATTTCCAGTCGCAGGCCGACAACAATTCGAAAAAAGAGCGCGTGGAAACCATAAAGGCCGTCGCCGAAGATAAATACGCCGAAAGAGAGGAACAAGAGATAAACTGGTATTCACTTTCCGATGTCCCAAGCGTTTGAACAGCTTCAAAAACCACTGCCTTCCTGCTCGGCGAAGAACTTATATTACAAGCTTTTCGCCGCCTTTCTCAGGACATTCGGGAGACTGTCATGCGGAATAGACACGGGGTTTACCTACGGGTTTGACTCGGGAATCATCATGAACTACATCTACGATAACAAGGCTCGGGGAAGATTTGGCGTCGGGTGGATCCTCGACAGGATGTTTCTTGATCAGGTTACGTGCAGGGCTTTTAGATCGATAAAGCAGATACAGATTGACATGATCGGCCGGTATTTGCGGGAGAGGGATAAAAAGCCGACTTTCATAGTCGATCTCGCCTCGGGTAAAGCGGACTACATCTACGAAATCCTCAAATCGTCCGACCGCAAACTTAAAGTCCTGCTCTGCGACGTAGCGGAATCCTCTCTTCGTGAAAGCAGAAAAATCACAGATGAACTCGGCTTTGGCGATAAAGTCAGGTTCCGCCAAGGCGATGCGCTTGATACAGAAAATCTCAGACGTATAGAACCGAAGCCCGATCTTTTGATTGAAGTCGGCCTTTACGGGATCATACACGACGATGCCCTTCTGCGCGCCCACCTGCTTGACGTCGGGGAGATCCTTCGCCCCGAGGCTATCCTTTTTAACGTTCAGACGCAGAACCCGCAGATAGAGTCAATCGCGAGAGTTCTTCAGAACCAACACGGGGAAAGATGTGTCTGGCATCTTCGGCCGGCGGAGAAAATCATCAGATGGGCGAGAGAAGCAGGATTCAGGGATCCTGAAATTGTAATGGACCCTTATAATATATACGCCGTTGTAATGATGAGGGGGAGGTAATAAGATAGTGTTTTCCGAGATGGATGATCACACAAGTTCGGAGTTACGCAATTGAGCCAAAAACGGTTCGTACTAGGCTGGCAGTCGGAATCCGAAACATTGCCGCTGCTTGAGAGAACAAAATCCGAAAGACTGGATTCCGTTACGCGAAGTCCACATGGAATGTGGAACTACATGACGTACCGAGACGCGATAAATATTCTGGGCATGGATCCCGCCCAGATATACACCGACGGCAGAATTGACCTTGATCCGGAGCAGTGGGCCGATTTCGGCTGGATGCTCTGTCACTGCGGCCCTCCTGAAAGCGCGGTTCGAGAAATGAAAAAACGGACGTTGCGCTCCAACATAAACCCCTACTCTCCCGACCTTATAAATTCTCTCAGGGATTCGTGCGCCGAATCTGTGTTCAAGCGCAAAAGAGGCGGGGATTTCGAAGTGATAGGCACCGAAGGGGCGCAGGCGGGCATCTCCTACGTCCTAAACTCGTTTACGGATCCCGGCGACGAGGTAATAATCACCGATCCCGGTTATTTTCACTTCGAATCGGCAATCCTGATGGCGGAAGGAGTTCCGGTAAAAACGACGCTTGACTACGGTAACGGGTTCAGGCTCGACCCGCTTGAAATCGAAAAGCTCCTTTCCGAAAAAACGAAAATTATAATAGTTTGCGACCCGGTAAACCCTTTCGGCACGATACAAAAAAAAGAAGAGCTACTGTCGCTAATCGAGATTGCAAGAGATAACGACCTCATAATAATGAACGACATAACCCATAACACGCACCGGATTGATCCCTGCTGCGAGCATTTCCCCATGAGTTCGCTTTGCAAAGACACGAACACCGATAACGTTGTTTCGATCTACAGCGTATCGCACGGATACGGGATGGCCGCCGTTCGTATCGGTTTTCTCGCGGGGCATCCAGATATCATGAAGGCATGTCTTACGACGAAAACCTCCATGACGCGCCTTAATACCAACCTGATCGCCCAGTACGGGGCGCTGGCCGCTCTTAGGGACAGCAACTACATAGCCGAAACGGAGGAGATTATCAGAAAAAATTACCGTTTCATCAAAGATGTCGTGAACCGCACCCAGGGAATAGAAATACCCGTCGAACCGAGTTACGGATTTTCCATGGTGATAGACGTAAGCGGCACAGGAGTAACGGCGCAGGAACTGACCGTCTCTCTGTTTAAAAGAAGAATAGCCGTGTACCCCGGCGACGGTCTTGGGGACAGTGGCGCCACTGACTACGTCAGACTGAATTTTTCGCACTCCGACCGGCGGGTACTAAAAAGATTCGAAGATTCGATCGGCGAAGCCATAAAAGAAGCCAAGACGGGCATTTATACGGAAGGCGTAATAAGGTTTTTCGAACAAAAACAAAACGAGAGGGCAAGATGGATCCTTCAGGAATTGAAAAACAGGGCACAGGATCGTCAAGCGGCATACTAGATCAGATAGGTAACACCCCGCTTGTAAGGTTAAGCAACATTAATTCCGGTCGTATCCCGAATTTTTACGCTAAACTCGAGTTCTTTAATCCTTCCGGAAGCATAAAAGACAGGGTAGCGCGATACATACTGGAGAGGGCCGAAAAAAACAAGGTATTAGAACCCGGAGATCTGATAGTTGAATCCACCTCGGGCAATATGGGACTTTCCTTCGCACTGATCAGCAAGCTTAAAGGTTACAGATGCCTGTTTGCCATTCCCGAAACCATAAGCAAGGAAAAAATAAAAACCCTCAGGCTGTTCGGAGCCGAGGTGGTTCTCACGCCGAGGGGACTGCCTCCGAGCGATGAAAGAAGCTGTTACAAAATCGCTCAGAAAATCGCAAGGGAAAGGGGCGCTCTGTACGTTAATCAGTACTTCAACGAGTTAAACCCCGAGTCGCATTACCACTCGACGGGCCCCGAGATATGGAAACAGACCGGAGGGATGGTGGATGTGGTGTTTTGCGGCATCGGAACCGGAGGCACAATAAGCGGAGTCGGGAAATATCTTAAGGAAAAAAACCCCGGCGCGAAAATAATAGGTGTGGAACCCGTGGGTTCGGTATTCAGAGAATACTACAGGGAAGGAACCATCCCGCAGGCCGGAAATTTTGAAGTGGAGGGCATAGGAAAAAACTTTATTCCAGGGACACTTGATTTTGACTTCGTTGACGACGTCGTTCAAGTAAGCGACGAGCGCTCTTATGAAACCGTGAGCAATCTGATAAACAAAGAAGGAGTCTTTGCCGGGGGATCCGGCGGCGCCGTCGTCGCGGCGGCGCTTGATTATTACGAGTCACTTGAAAAAAACCTGTGTGTGGTAGTCATACTGCCCGACACGGGACTTAAATACCTGTCGAAATTCGCCGTTTAGCGCAATCCGCCATGTTATGAAAGATATTGAGCCCGCATACGTTGACAGCCTTGTCGAGAGATACGGAAGCCCTCTGTTTCTGGTATCCGCGGAAACGCTTGAAAACAACGTCAGAACATTTAAAAGGATGTTCCGCGAAAAATACCCGAAGACCGAAGCCGCCTACGCCTACAAAGCGAACTATTTATCTCAGATTCTAAAGATAATCCACAAGGAGGGGGCCTGGGCCGAGGTCGCCTCCGGATTTGAATACGATATAGCGAGAAAAATGCGGGTTCCGGGCAGCAAGATAGTTTTTAACGGCCCCAGCAAAACCAAGGAGCATCTCCGCACCGCGGTTTCGCAGGGGGCGCTGATAAACATTGATAACGAAGAAGAAATCAGACTGCTTGTCGAGATTGCAGGTGAAATCAAAAAACCCGTAGACATCGGAATCAGAATCAATGCGGATGTTGGAATAAACCAGAGAACTGACAGATTCGGCTTTAATCTTGAAACCGGGGAGGCGTTTAGAACAGCGAAACTATGCAAGGCAACTGGGTTTTTAAACGTCATCTGCCTTCATGTACACCTAACAAGCTATATAGTCGAGGCGGACGACAAGGGGGAATACACGCCCGCGCAAAACATAAAACTTATTTGGCCCAAAAGCGCTGACATGTATGAGATCGCCGCTAAGAAGATTTCAAGGCTGGCAAAGAAAATAGAAAAAGAGCTTGGCGTCGAAATAAAATATATTGACCTTGGCGGAGGATTTCCTTCGATAAAAGACCTAAGCACATACGTAAGCAAGGTAGCAGAACCTTTAATCCACGAATTCGGAGAAAACGGACCGGTTTTGCTCTTGGAGCCCGGAAGGGCTATAGTGAGGGACGCGGTTTTCCTTATAACAACCGTTTTGGCTTCAAGGAAGCTTGAAAACGGGCAGAGGGCGGTAACGGCAGATGCCGGAATAAATGTACTTCCCACTTCGTACTGGAGTTCCCAAGAAGTAAAACCGCTTAGACCTTCCGGAAAAAGATTAAGAAATACAACAATATACGGTCCTCTATGTCTTCAAACAGATATCGTTGCCAAAACACTCATAAACGAACTGGAGCGGGGGGATAAGATCGTCGTTGAGAATGTGGGAGCGTATAATATTCCTCAGGGAAGCCCCTTTATTTACCCTAGACCCCGCGTCGTTATGCTCCAAGGCGCTACGGCGCAGGTGATCAGAAGAGTTGAAACGGTTAATGACGTTTTGCAACTTGAAGAAGTAACGGATATCTGAAACCGTCGGTAAAACGGGGCCCGGATTCTCCTGGATATATAAAAACCGGCACAAACTAAAACAAATTGAAAAAAGTATCCTTTTATGTAATAATAACGCTCATTGCTTTTTTTCAGGAGTGGATGAATGAACCCTGCTAACCCTTTTGCGTCCCTTAGGGAAGAAATGGACAAGCATGTCATCGGACATGATGAGGTAAAGACCGCTCTTCTTCTCGGAATAATCTCAAGAGAGCACATTTATATTGAAGGCCCTCCAGGTACGGCAAAGACCATGCTTTCGGAAATCGTTTCCAAGGCGGCCCAGCTTAATTTCTTTTTCTACCAGCTTCACAGAGATACCAGGCTCTCAGAACTTATCGGAGACCTGACTATAGTGAAGGAAGAAACCGAACTCGGAGAAAGAATAAAGCAGGATATCATAAAGGGCGGAATACTGACGTCTGAGATCTGTCTTTTAGACGACATATCGCGCGCGCCTGGGGAATCGCTCAACATACTCCTTCGAATACTTAACGAAAGGAAATTCTTCAGCGAACCCATTCCCCTTCTGACCGCGATAGCGACAAGCAACCCAACGGCTGATGAGTACTACAACGAACCCCTTGATCCGGCCAACCTTGACCGGTTCGTTCTTCAGGTGAAGGCCCTTGGAATTTCCTACGGAAGAAAATGGGATGAAGCCAGGAAGATTATCGAGCTTTACGCCGAAAAGCCGTTTGAAGAAAAGATACCGAAAAGAGTAAGCAAAAAACTTTTCGACAGAAGCTACAAGAAACTTGAGAAGATCCAGATTCCACCCGATGTACAGGAAGGTCTTGCGAAGTTTACGGCCATAATGATTGAGGATTTTGGGCTTAACGAAACCAATTCCCTTATTTCCGACAGAACGTTTTTTGTAAAAGCGCTAAAGCTTATCCGCTCCCACGCGCTTCTAAACGAAAGGGAAATATGCTCGAAGAAAGACCTTGAAGTTCTCAAATACATGACCGCGTTTCGAGTTCCTCCCGACGTTTACGAACAGATGGACAATATTCTTCGGAATATCATCCAGGATAAAAAAAAAAGCCAGATGACCAGTTGACGCCTGACCCGGATCAGATGCCTGATTCGGAGTTTGACCAGGATTTTTCCCAGGAACCCAAAGGGGAGATTCCTGACGAGGAAGCGGATAAGGAAACCGAGAATCCGCTCGCCGAGGCCCAGAAAACCTTCTTTGACGCGCTTCGGGACCTCAAGCAGAACCTTGATAACAACCAGAGCGAAATGGCTCCTCCCGAAGGCCAGGACGTGCCGAGCGATCCTACCGGAAACCCCCAGGACAGCGGAAACACGGAAAGAGAAGATAAATCCGCACGCGCCTACATGAGCAGCAAGTCTTCCAAGGCCGGAGAGGACGATGAAACGGTCATACCGGGAAGGGGAAATTCGGAAACCGCCGAAAACATAAAACGCATCATGAAAGTCCTCGAGGGCGACTTCCAGACAAGCATGGCAAAAAAAACCCCCCACCCGGGAGGTTCTCCGAGGAAATGGAAACGCATGTCCTCTTTTGACGAAATCGAGGACATAGATCCCGTCGAGGCGTTCATATGGTCCCAGCATACTTCTCCCCGACTGCCGCGGGTTCATCTCCGCGAAAAAGAGACGCTCGGAGGAGAAATAGCCATACTCAGGGATATAAGCACTTCGATGATGGGAGTGTACAGCGAGTGGTCCTCATCCGTTGTGAAAGGAGTAATAGAGCTTGCAAGAAGAAAGAGGATGAGAATCGGCTATCTGGAATTTAACCACCGTTCCAGAAAACACGTGAAAAATTCGCGATTTTTCACCAGGGACTACAGGTGGATAGAAAGTCTCGCGGAAAAAACGGACTGCTCGGGCAACACCAACTACGAAGAAGCTCTGGGAGAGGCGCTCAAGGAGTTTCGCGGCAGAGGACTTAGAAACAAGCACATACTCTTCATAACCGACGGGATTCCCACTTCCGGCGACGCGGAGGTGAAAAAAGAGAGGGAACGCGCGAAAAGTATCGGCGTCTGCATACACTCCATATTCATCGGGTCGAAAAACTACCCCGCGATACTTGAGAAAATCTCAAAGGAAACAGTTGGAACACAGTTCATGGCCTCCAAGGGGCGGGACGACATAATACGCATAGAGAGAAAAGACAGGGCTTACCTGCAGGCCGAACAGGAAAAGATTGCCCGCTCGCAGCTTGATGGCTTCGCAAAAGCGTTTAGAGGAGAATTCTAACGCGCCCGTAAAGACGCCTCTAACGTATAAGATCACTGTTTTGCCTTCTTTAAAATCTTGTTCACGGCGTTTAGATGATCCCCGTATGTGCTTGAGAAAATATGAACCCCATTCCCGTTTGAGACGAAGTAAAGATAGCCCACATCCGCCGGCTGGAGCGCCGCACGGATTGAATCAAGACCGGGAGCCGCTATAGGACCCGGAGGGAGTCCCGAAACCACGTAGGTATTATAGGGAGAAGGAAAACTGAGGTCCTTTTTTCTAATATTGCCGTCAAACCTCTTGCCAAGAGCGTAAATCACCGTCGGATCGAATTCAAGCTTCATCCCTGTTTTAAGCCGGTTGCGTATTACTGCGGAAACAAGAGGTTTTTCCGGTAGGAAAGCGGTTTCTTTCTCTATTAGTGAAGCGATTGTTACAATCTCTTTAATCCCGGATTCCGTACTTTTGATACCAAGCGTCGCGCAAGCCTCCCGAAACCTACTGAGCATCGTTTCAATAACTTTTTCCGCAACGCTGTTTTTTGCGAAAAAATAGGTGTCGGGAAAAAGAAATCCCTCAAGACTCAAAACGTTTGCGCCAAGTTTTTTCGTGGAATATTCGCTGCTTTCCGCAAGCGCGAGAAACTCCTTGCGGGAAACTATTTGCGAAGCCTCGAGAATCCCGGCCATCTGAGCTAGGATAATTCCCTCAGGAAAAGTGACTTTCCTCAAGAACACTTCGCCACGGCGCAGCTTTCTGTGAACGGAATAAGGAGCCTCACCCGCCGAAAACACATATTCGCCGTGCTTAAGCTTCCCCTGAGTTCTGCTGAGAAAGGCCGGGAGAGAAAGGATCTCCGCCTTTCTTATCACTCCTTCTCCCTCAAGCTTCTTCGCTATGGAGGATAGGCCGAAGCCTTGCGGTATCTCGACAATTTTTGTTTCCGCGGGGAAGCCGTCTAGGAAATAAAACCAGGTAGACAAGGTCAACAGAACAAAAACAAAAACCGCAAGCCCCGCTGAGAACCGGTTGAACCCACGAGTCTCGCTCATCTGGAGAGTATCACCATCTCGTTTCGGTGGATTATCTCGTCGCTGTACCTGTACCCAAGCACATCCTCTATTTCCGATGATTTCTTTCCGAGAATCTTCCTCACCTCCGAAGAACCGTAGGAACAAAGCCCCCTGGATATCTCAACTGCGGAGGAATTAAAGCAGCTGACAAGCTCCCCTATTCCAAACTCCCCTTCAACTTCCTTTATACCGGAAGGAAGAAGACTCCTACCTTTTTTGGTAATCGCCTCGGCCGCACCCTCGTCCAGTATAAGCTTCCCGTGGGGCTTAAGCGTATAGGCAATCCAGTGCTTTTTGCCGGTGAGTCTCTCCTTTGTCGGAAGTATCACGGTTCCGTACTCCTGGCCGTTAAAAATGTTAAGCAGGGAATCTTTTCTTTTCCCGTTTGCGATTATAGTGGGCACACCGAAGGCGGCGGCGGATCTTGCCGCCTGAATCTTGGTTCTCATCCCCCCCGAAGTGGTCTTGCCGAAAGTGTCTCCGGCAAAAGACTCTATTCTCGAATCTATCTCGACAATTGTGGAAAGCAGCTTCGCGTTTTCGTCTTTGGCCGGGTCCTTGTCGAAAAAACCCTCCACGTCGCTTAGCAGCACTAAAAGATCCGCCTCGGTAAGGGAAATCACAAGCGCCGCAAGGTTGTCATTATCACCGAACATGATCTCCTCAAAGGAAACCGTGTCGTTTTCGTTTATGACGGGAATTATTTCCATCTCAAGCAGCCGCCTTATGGTCTTTCTCGAATTAAGGAACCTTTTCCTGTCGGAGAATCCATCACGGGTAAGGAGAATTTGCGCGACGTTCAGTCCGAATTTCGAAAAAGCCTCCTCGTAATTCCTGATAAGCTCGGTCTGGCCGCAGGCGGAGATCGCCTGTTTTACGTCTATTTCTCTTGGTTTGCTCGAAAGGCCGAGTTTCTTCATGCCCGAAGCTATGGCTCCCGAAGAAACTATGATGGTCTTCACTTGCCTCTGCTTAAGGTTAAAAACCTGTCTTGCTATTTCCTTAAAAACGGACTCGTCAAGAGATCCGTCGTCGTGCGTAAGCACACTGCTTCCTATCTTGACGACGGCGGTCTTTACCTTTTTAATGAGGCTTTTTCTTTCCTGATCGTTCATGGCGGTCTCTATTCTACCCAAAAAATCTATCCTATTTGACAATAACAACGGCCCTTGATATCTTTTCAGTTCGCTTTCGTTGCGGGAATAGCTCAGTTGGCTAGAGCGTCTCCTTGCCAAGGAGAAGGTCGCGGGTTCGAATCCCGTTTCCCGCTCCACTCCCGCAGATTGTCCCGTTCAGATCCCGGTTGCTTCGAAGAATTCGCCAATTCTCTCGCGGATCACTATATCCGCCTCGTCATCAAAAGGAGTCTCCATCAGGTTTATGATCACAAGTGCGGCCCCTCTGGAGAGAGCCAGACGGGGAAGTCCGCTTGCCGGAGCGACCAGAAGAGAAGAACCCATAACGATAAGCGCCTCGGAACTTGAGACCAGGTCAATCGATTTTTCCCACGGTTCCTCGGGAAGGGCTTCTCCGAAAAAGACGGCGTCGGGTTTCAGAATTCCCCCGCATTGGGAACAGAGCGGAGGGTTTTCTCCCTCTGCGACGCTGCTCATCGTGTCTTCCATCGGAGAATACTCCCGGCACTGAAGGCAGACGACACGTCTTAGGGAACCGTGGAGCTCAAACAGGTTCTCGGAACCCGCCTTTGTGTGCAGGCCGTCTACGTTTTGAGTTATAACGCCCTTTAGCCAGCCCTTTTTCTCAAGACGCGCGAGCGCGTAGTGAGCCGCGTTGGGTTCGGCGGCCGCCCTCACCGGATAGGATTCCATGGCGTACGAGTAGTAGTTCTCGGGACTTCTCAAAAACCCGGAGAGTGAGACCACCGACTGATCCATTTTTTCCCAGAGACCGGTTCCGGGAGAACGGTAGTCGGGTATTCCAGATTCAGTGCTTATTCCAGCTCCAGTAAAGGCAACTGCCCCCTGGGTCTCCTCAATCAGTTCCAAAAAGAGCTTAACTTCCCTTTCCATAAAGTACGCCCGGCACTACCCGGCAAAAGCAAGAAAGTTCCGAGTTCCCTCGACACTTCCGCACCATCTTCTAACCGACGGATACGCTTCCAGATCAAAACCCCCTTCCCCGCAAAGCATCGTGTAGGGATAGCACGCGATGTCGGCTATGGAGTAATCCCCGCAGAGAAATTCGGTTCGGGAAAGATGATTTTCAAGAATCGCAAGCGCGGCGTTTCCCTGGGCGTGAAGCTTCTCTATCATTCCCGGTGGCACCTGGTCAGGGGGCAGAAACTTCACGAAATATCTGGCAAGCGCCAAGTTCGGATCTATAGTCGTCTTTCCAAAAAAAGCCCACTGCGCGATAAGACCGTAGGTCTCCGGATCATCGGACAGATAGGGGTTTGGAGAAAACCTCTTTGCCAGATAGAAAAGTATGGCGTTTGATTCCCACATGACGAAATCCCCGTCCGAAAGAACCGGAATCTTGCAGTTGGGATTAAGCGCGGAGAATTCCTCTTTTTTATGTTCCCCCGCGAATATATCCACTGTTACTCCCTCGTATTCAACCGAAAGCTGGTGCAGGAGAAGCTTCGCCTTGTAGGCGTTTCCGGAAAGCGGGTGTTCGTACAGTCTTATCATGTTAGTCTCTCACGTATTGTAAAAACTCTTCACTCAAGCGCTCAGGACCCAGCATTTCACGCAGAGTTTCCTTTCGGGGAAACACATAGGTTATAGCGGCGCTTGCCAGCTCGGTTCCATCCTCATCCTTTATGACCGAATCGACCTCGACCCGTCTTCCCCTGATTTCCCTTATCTTTGCTCTCACGTCAAGGGTTCTGCCGCTTGGAACTTTTTTCATGTAAATCATGTCTATCTTTGCCGTAAGGGCAATCTTGCGGGTTTCATTGAACATGGCCCAGAAAGAAACCTCGTCGACAAGGGTGCACTGCACTCCCCCGTGCACTATCCCCGGCCATCCGGAAAAATGTTCCTCGGTACAGATAGTAGTGAATACCTCGTCGGTTTCCTGATCATGAAAAAACTTGAGGCGAAGCCCGTGCTCGTTGTGCGGGCCGCAGGCAAAGCAGTTGTAGCCGGGGAAACCGGAGAGCACGTTTTCAATTTCCTTTACCATCAGTCCCCCTCGGCAACTTTCGCAACCGCAGCCACAAGCTCGTCGGTCTCAAGGTTTATGACCTTTACCCCCTGGGTGCTGCGCCCCGTGTTGCGTATCTCGGAAACATTCGTTCTTATAATCTTGCCGCCCTGGTTGCTTATAAGCATTATCTCCGTGTCGTCACCCACCTGAAACGCCCCGACCACCCTTCCGTTTTTCTCGGTTATATTGACGGTCTTCACCCCAATTCCTCCCCTCTTGATAAGCCTGTACTCGGAGATTCTGGTACGCTTGCCGTAACCCATCTCCGTTATGGTAAGTATCTGCGCGTTCTGGTTCCCTATGACCTCAAGGCTCACCACCTCATCGTCCTCTTTGAGTCTTATGCCCCTTACACCGATTGACACTCTGCCCACATTCCTTACATCAGTTCCCTTGAACCTGATCGCCTGACCCTTCCTTGAAGTGAGCAGGACCTCGTCTTCCTCGGATGCAAGCGCCGCACCCACAAGCTCGTCTCCCTTGAGTATGTTAAGGGCGATTATGCCCCCTACGCGAGGGTGGGAATAGGCCTTAAGCTTCGTTTTCTTAACGATTCCGTTTCGAGTCGCCATGATTATGGAAACATCCTCGGCAAAGTCCTTGACCGGCAGCACGGCCGCCACCTTCTCCCCCTTGTCAAGGTTAAGGAGGTTCACCATGGCCCTTCCGCGCGCCGTCGGGGAAGACTCCGGGACCTGATAAACCTTAAGCCAGTAGCATTTCCCGAAGCTTGAGAAAAACAGAATGCTGTTGTGTCTTGACGCCGTGAACAGGTCGTTAACGAAATCGGTGTCCTTGATGCCCATTCCGGTTCTTCCCCTGCCGCCCCTTCTCTGGTTCCTGTAAACACTAAGCGGTATGCTCTTTATGTAACCTCCGTAAGTGGTGGTAACCACCATCTCCTCGTCGGTTATAAGATCCTCGATTGATATCTCCCCGACATCCTCGACTATCTCAGTTCTCCTCGCGTCCCCGAATTTCTCCTTGAGCTCGGTGAGTTCCTCGACCGCAAGATCGAGTATTAGCTTTTCGCTTCCTAGTATTTCCCTGAGTTTCGCCACGGTCTCTATAAGCTCGCGCCTCTCTCCAAGTATCTTGTCCCTCTCAAGGGCCGTAAGTCTCTGAAGACGCATCTCCAAAATGGCCTGGGCCTGGCGTTCCGAAAGCGAAAACGTCCGCACGAGACCCGCTCTCGCGACCGCCGGACTCTCGGAGCCTTTTATGAGTTCGACGATTTCATCCAGATTATCAAGAGCGATCTTGAACCCCTCGAGGAGGTGAAGGCGTTCCTCCGCCTTTCTAAGCTCGTACTGGGTTCTTCGGGTAATTACTTCCTTTCTGTGCTCTATGAAGTGGGCAAGGAGCTCCTTTAAGTTAAGAACCTTCGGCTGGTTTCTCACAAGCGCGAGCATTATGATGCCAAAAGAGGTGTACATCTGCGTATGCTTGTAAAGCTGGTTGAGAACCACCTGGGCGTGTTCTCCTAACTTCACATCGATAACGAGCCTTATTCCTTCCCTGTCGGATTCATCTCTTATGTCGGAGATGCCCTTTATCTTTTCCTCCCTCACGAGTTCGGCGATTTTCTGGGCCAGCCGCGCCTTGTTAACCTGATAGGGAAGCTCGGTGAGGATTATGACATCCCTGTCCCCTTTTTTCTGCTTCTCTATAAGAACCTTGGCCCTCATCCTGACTATTCCGCGACCGGTGGTGTAGGCGGATCGGATGTCATCGCGACCGCTCACAAAACCCCCCGTGGGGAAATCCGGCCCCGGCATGATCTCAATAAGCTTGTCGATGGTGATGTCGGGGTTACGTATCTGGGCAACTACGGCGTCGAGAAGCTCCCCGAGGTTATGAGGAGGAATGTTGGTTGACATGCCTACCGCGATTCCCGAAGAACCGTTTAAAAGCAGGTTCGGCACCTTGGTCGGCAGTACGCTCGGCTCAAGTTCTCCCCCGTCGTAGTTCGGATAGAATTCGACCGTCTCCTTATCCAGATCTTCAAGAATCTCAGAAGAGATTCTTGAAAGCCTTACTTCCGTGTAGCGCATGGCCGCCGGACTGTCCCCGTCAACGGAACCGAAATTGCCCTGTCCGTCGACAAGCGGAATTCTCATGGAGAAACCCTGCGCCATCCTGACAAGAGAATCGTAGATTGCCGAGTCTCCGTGAGGATGATATTTACCCATTACGTCCCCCACAACCCTCGCGGATTTCTTGTAGGGGCGGTTCCAAACGTTTCCGACCTCGTTCATTCCGTAGAGAATTCTCCTGTGAACGGGCTTGAGCCCGTCTCTCACGTCGGGAAGGGCTCTTCCGACTATGACGCTCATTGAGTAGCTGAGATAGGACTCCTTCATCTCATCTTCAATGTTTACAGTCTGCACTCTGGATAAAGTGTCCATTACTGAGAAGAAACCCTCCGGGGGAAAGAAAAAGAATGGTTGTAAAATAAACCGGTTAGAATGATATTGTACACGAATAGATCCACAACTTCCAGAGCAAAACCCGGAGTAAATCCGGTTTTTGCAGAAAGAGCCGGCATAACTGACATGCGCGTACTTACCGGAGAATACAAGGGGAAAAGACTTAAGGTTCCCAAGGAGAAATCACTTAGACCTACCGCGGCCAGAGTAAAAAAATCCATTTTCGACATACTGGGTCACGAAGTGACGGGAACAAAGGTGCTTGACTTGTTCTCAGGCTCGGGAAATCTGGGAATCGAGTCTCTAAGCCTAGGTGCCGGATCCTGCGTGTTCGTTGAGAAAAACCCCTCCACAGCACGGATAATCGCCCAGAATCTTCGTTCCTGCGGGTACGCGGAACGATCGAGAATACTTAATTTTGATTTCAGAAAAGCATTGAGTATGTTAAGTGCGGAAAATCGTGGGTTTGATCTTGTCTTCATTGATCCCCCATATGAGTTTTACGAAAAAACCGAACCGCACACGCTTGCACGCGAGATACGAAGCGTCGTCGGAGAGAAAGGAATCATGATTATTGAACATCCGTCCGGAGACGTCATGAAATCTGAAGGATTTGACGTGAGGACCAGAAAATACGGAGGCACCTCCGTAAGTTTTCTAAGGAGGCTAGATTGAACGGCAAAACGGTAATCTATCCGGGTTCCTTTGACCCTTTCACAAACGGGCACCTGAACATAATCGCCCGGGCTGCGGGCATCTTCGAGAAAATCACAATCTCGGTTGGACACAACACTTCTAAGAAAACGACGCTTTCAACCGAAGAAAGAGTGTCTCTCATCGCCGAGGTGACCAAGGATTACCCCAACGTTGAGGTTGAAAGCTTCAACGGACTGCTGGTCGACTACATAAGAAAGAAGGAAACCAATACCATATTGCGCGGAATGAGATGCCATTCGGACTTTGAATACGAACTTCAGATGGCCACTGCGAACAAGCTTATGAACGAAGAGGTGGAGACGCTGTTTATGGTGACCGAAAGCCAGTTCTCTCACATAAGCTCATCTCTCATAAAGGAAATAATTTCCCTGGGAGGTTCAGCAGAGGGTTTCGTGCCGGCGGTGATTGAGGAAAAACTAATCGAGAAACTCCGCCCGGCAAAAAAGCGGAGGAAATGATAGAATGAGACTCTCAGAAAGGGTCAGCAACCTAAAACCGTCAGCCACGCTTACGATAACGGCAAAAGCGAAGTCTCTTCGCGCTCAGGGAATCGACATCATAGGGTTCGGAGCCGGAGAACCCGACTTCGACACTCCCGAGCACGTAAAAAGAGAGGGCATAGCCGCGATTAAAAACGGCTTTACCAAATATACCGCCGTGGGCGGAATTGATGAACTCAAAGACGCCATAGCGGCGTCTTTGAAAAAAGATCACGGCATTGAGTACTCAAGGGATGAAATACTGGTTTCCTGCGGAGCGAAACACTCGATATACAATATTACTCAGGCGCTTTTCGAACCTGGAGACGAAGTCATAATTCCCGCCCCTTACTGGGTTTCCTATCCCGACCAAGTGGCACTAACAGGCGCAACCCCGGTAATCATAGACACAGACGAGCAAGGACTTTTCAAGATCACCCCGAAGCAGCTTGAAGCGGAAATAAACGAACGAACGCGCGCCCTTATTCTCAACTATCCTTCAAATCCCACGGGAACCACGTATTCGCGCGGGGAACTTGAGGAAATAGTCAAAGTCGCCCTTGACGCCGGTCTGATCATAATCTCAGATGAGATATACGAGAAAATAATCTACGGAGAAACTGAGCACGTATCCGTTTGCTCTCTTGGCGACAAAGCGAAAAAATCTACCATCCTCGTAAACGGAGTATCTAAATCCTACTCAATGACCGGGTGGCGTATAGGATACGCGGCGGGAGATAAAAGAGTGATAAGCGCGATGGCGAAGCTTCAGGGCCAGTCGACCTCAAACCCTTCGTCGATCTCGCAGATGGCCGCCCTTGAAGCGCTTTGCGGACCGCAGGATCTGCTTAACAAAAGGGCAGGGGAATTTGAGAGAAGGAAAAATTTCATAGTAAAAAGGCTAAATGAAATCCCGGGATTTACGTGCTTTGACCCCATGGGAGCGTTCTACGTGTTTCCGAGCATAGGTGGTTTCATTGGAAAAACATACGGAGACAAGAAGATTGACGGATCTGTTTCGTTTACCGAATTCTTGCTTGAAGAAGCGAAAGTGGCTGTCGTGCCGGGTATAGCCTTTGGAAAGGAAGACCATCTGAGGATATCCTACGCAACATCCATGGAGAATATAGAAGAGGGCCTAAACAGAATCGAAGAAGTAGTAAAAACCCTGCTCTGATTCCCAACAGAAGGAACCCTTAAAAAAAGTCGGCAGAATTTCTTAACCTTCAGCTTGGGTGATCTCACCCCTCCCCTTATCCGCTTTAAAGGCGAACCGTTTGTTCATCGACTGCCCTTCCCCATCCTGCCATTCACCACGCCACCCCAGTAGCATGTCCGAACGTATCCCTTTCCGATACACCTCTCGCCGGTGCCCAAGTTATAATAATATCCCGTTGCACTATCGTAAGACCAAGGACTGTAATCGGTGTTGTAACCCCTCATATCTCCGTCCGGTTCAATAGTTGCATTCCAGTACGCCCCTGTCCTCGTATCAAAGCCATGAAAGTTCGTATTACCTTTAGAATCCGTATTCCAATAGTAGCTGTTTCCTGAGAACCAATCGTGGCCTGTCCCGCTTTTCTGGGCAGAAGCAGGAAAAGAAAATGCGGTCAGCAACATCAGCAATAACAGCAAGAACTTCATTCTGCTAAAATAACAGGTTTTGAGCATGCCCGCAAAAATCCACCCGACAATGAAAAACCAGCCCCTAATAAACAGCCCTCAACCTGCCTCCAGCACCCTTCTAGAGCTTTTGTTTAGTGGAAACCACGATTTACGACCAGTTGTTTTTGAAACTCTTGCCGCATAGACGTTGTGATTACCCCCAAGCTTGTCTTCGTGAGGGATAATCTGTACCATTTTTATATTGAGGTGAAGGGGTATGGGCAGGGAACTCTGTCAACTTTCCTTTATAATTTCCCAATGAAGTCTTTTAAGATCGGCCTTTCCGCAACGCTTTCCGGACGCCACGCTGTTCAGGGCAAAGAAAGCCTTAAAGGAATAAAGCTTTTTACCAAGCACCTGCGTGAACGGGGCGGAATAAAAACGCCGGATGGAAAGCTCTTGCTGCCGGAACTTGTCTTCTACGACGACGCGAGTGTTCCGGAGAAAACAAGGGAAAACACCCTTCACTTAATAGAAAAAGACAGGGTAGACATACTGCTCGGACCATACTCAAGCAGCCTCACGCTTGCGTGCGTTGAGATCGCCGAGAAAGCTCAAAGAGTAGTATGGAACTACGGCGGATCGCTTGACGATATTCCCGCCCGCGCCCGAGGAAAGACGGTAAACGCTATAACCGAAGCGTCTTCCTACTTCCAGGTGGTGGTGGATATGATCCATGGCCGCTATGCCGAGGCGGCCGAAATCGCCGTTTTGCGCCTCGCGGAAAGCCGGTTTTCTCAGACGGTGAGCGAAGGAGCCGTACTTCGCGCCGAAGAATTGGGGGTGTCGGCGGCCGTTTATGACTTTCCCTCCGCCACAGAAGATTTCTCCTCTATACTCGCCCCCGCAAAAAGCCGAGGTGCTTGCTGTGTACTTTGCTGTGGAGGAATGGAAGACGATATAAATCTCGCCATGTGGATATCGAAAAACTCCGCCCACACATTCGGGGTAGTGGCAACACTTGCGGCCGCGGTAAACGAGTTTGAAAAACGTCTTGGCCCAGAGGCTGAGGGTTTCGTCTCGACAAGCCAGTGGGAACCGAAGTTTTCTGTATCCGTGGATTTCGGTCCGAGTCCAAGGGAATTCTCAGACAAATTCGCCTCGGTCTACGGATACGTTCCTGACTACACCGCCGCGCAGTCATACAACATGGGACTTATAATCGAAAAGCTGATCGAGAAGACAGGGGGAACAGACGAACAAGCGCTTCTGCGCGAAGCCCTGCGCTCTGAGTTTACGACTTTTTACGGAGATTTCCGTGTTAACCCCGGCACCCTCCGTCAGACAGGACACCGGATGCTGGTAACCCAGTGGCAGGACGGGGAGAAAAAAATAGTTTTTCCGCAGGAATATTCGAATTCCCGACTGATAGTCTGAGGGGTGGTGGAGCCGATGGGGTTCGAACCCACGACCTCATGAATGCCATTCATGCGCTCTCCCAGCTGAGCTACGGCCCCGCACAAAACAGGATTATAAATCTAGTTTCAAGGCAAGTGTATGTCAAACCCTTGCAGTCAGTACATCAACTCGCCAAGTTAGAAAGGGACGCAGTATAACTTGAAGCAGGCATGATTGTCGGTTCCCTAGAAATAAGTTTTCTCGTTTCAGCAATGCGTTCGAGATTAATACCAGACACTTCCGCAGCAGCCTCATCAATTTTATTACGCACAGGGTCTTCATGAAGTAAGTGAAACGGCTTCAATTTTTCTTTACTACATTTATCGAACGCCTCTACAAGAGGCAATATGTTGGTTTTGTTAGGATTCGGGAAAGGCAACATACGCAATCCAGCTAAGGAAAAACTGGAATAATCTAGACTCTTCTGCCGTATGGAAAGCATTATCAGAAAGTTAGGTGTACTGTTTGCCCACATACACCAAGCTTTAAGCACTTCCTGTGATGGGTTATCTGGAGTCACGGGGACCCAAGCATTGCCCAAAGATGCTACAGTTGCCCAAGACGCTACAACATGAACTGTATTCATCCTGAATCGGTTAGCAAGTAATAGTTGACTTCTCTTTCTCCATAAGTTGTCTACAAAATTCCTCTCTTTGGAATTTCTCTCAGGTCCTGTCTTGAGTTGAATCCAGGAATCAGGTTTTACAGTGATAGTTTTTCTCTCTTGTGCCGTATGGTACCACAATGCGGTCAAACCAGAATTTACAGAAGTTTTCTTAAACCTGCTTTTGCCTCTGAAAATCCTACCATCAGGTTCAAGCTCAGCCATTTCACCTATAGGGTCCAGGGATTTACTGGCTAATATCTCTAGTGACATCCGAACCAATCTAGTATCATAGAAAACAGAAGGCATCCAGTTTCCCTCAAGCATCTTTTCTCTTGGCCATAGTACCGAAGATCCCCAATCCTGAAAATCGCCTTTTTCAATACAGTCCACCATAGCTAACGCTTCTAGATTGTTCTGTGGATTGCGGTGCAACGAAATGAATTTCGTCGGAGCAGTTTCATCTGTGATTTCTCTTGCGACTACCAGACTTTCGTATATAGCTGTATTACCAGAAAAATTTATCCTATCTGGATCATGAGAAGTGATAACTGTTTCAACATGAAAACGTTTTGACAAAAACTTTCTCTGTTCTAATGCAGCTGCTCCGGTTGATGTAGCAAAAGGTAGAACCGTTGCCAGTGTTCTTTTGTTTTTCTTCAATAGCCTGTCAGCAATAGGAAAGAAGAAAGTCTGAACTGTTTTCAAATTAATAGCATCTCCTGCCTCTTTATCATAATGTGATACGGAGTTCTTGATCTCTTTCTCCCTGTTATCAATCATTTTCTGAATTTTCTTATCATGCTGATGATTCCGGAGAGAGTCTCTGGTGTAAGGTGGATTCATTATCACTAGGTCAAAAGAGGACTCCATATTTTTCAGAACCATCCCTTCTTTGCTGGCATCCTCGGACTCCAACTCTTCATATTCTCGATTCAAGTCATCGTGGTACGCAAGTTTTCCAGAATCTTGAATAGCAAGAAGATCAAGACTTCCCGCCTGAACATATCCTTTGTAGGGACCATGGGGGTACCGGTCAAGATTCATACGACGGTAATCAGCATCTGGAGCAGCAAAAGTCAGCATACAAGCTGCTAAATGAACAGCATGACGATTGATGTCAATTCCATGAATTACCTTTTCAACTAAGGATCTATGCATCTCCACAAGGTCATCAGATGTTAAGTCATCTCCACGAGCAGCGATAATCCGTTCTTTTATTGTCTGCAAAACAGCCATTAGAAGAGTTCCCGTCCCGCAAGCAGGATCGATCAACCGCAAATCATCGACATCCACAACCTCCCAGTTTGTCCAGTCAACAGGAATCGCCAATCGGGCCAAGATAATGGCGGCAGGGGTAGTAGTGTAGAACGACCCATCATTCGGAGCGGTATCCAGAAGTCTATGATACAGAGGACCCGCATAATCCATCCTGATATTCCCCATTACAGGAGCGTAATGGAGCGCAGCATTTATAACCTCTATAGCTATTTTTCTTCCGTCAAACCCTGGAGGAAGAACTTTAAGTACAGAACTCGCCGGATAAAAAACCGGTTTATAATCAATTTTTAAGATTGATTCCCATTGACTCAATAAAGTACAAAGCGGATTTTCTTCTTGGATTGCCTTCCTTATATCAGGAATTCTGGTGCCGACCCCCCCCCCTTATTTTTCTGGCTGTCCTGAGTCGAATCTGTAGCATCGCAGCATTTAGAATGATCAGGGCAGCAATATGGAAAGAACCGGGGCTCGCATTGCTAGATAACTTCAAAGCGTCGGCGATATCTTCTGACAATTCCTCAGAGTTGGGAAAAAAAGAGGCAATTGCTTTAACTCTCTGGCTAAGACTATCAACGAGTCCTATATCACCCGATTCCATTTGCCGGATCAAATCTGCAAGCTGGTCCAGAGTGCCTGTCTGCCAGATAACATCTGAAGAATTGTTGGATTGTCTTGAAGAAACACCCGCAAAGATAAGTTTGTCTGTTTTAGTAAGTATTTCTCGAAGTTCTTTCGGATTGCGAGGTTCTGCAAATTCTTGAGGGTAACACAGAGCAATGCATCCAAATACCATACCTGCGTTACCCAGCGAAAGATGTGAGGCAGCTTGCCTGACTGCGGCACTTTTTGAATATTCATCGGTTCCCAGTTTAGATTCTAGGCGAATGTGTCGCCTGGAACCTTTAATAGGATAGATAGTAATATCCGGCACCCTTAACCTACCGGAAACTGTTAATTGCATAGATTCTGGGTGGTTTTCGATTTTTGAGTGAGAGTAAAGAACATCTGCAAGAGAAGTGTTTAGTACTTCTTCCCTTATTTTATGCATGAGTTGGCTCCATATAATCTCCAGTCTTAACTCGTGATTTAGCCGATCATGGAAAGATTATATAAGATTTTAACCATTTACACATATTTTAGTTCTCCAGAAAAGTGGTGGAGCCGATGGGATTCGAACCCACGACCTCATGAGTGCGATTCATGCGCTCTCCCGGACTGAGCTACGGCCCCACAAAAGACAAGAGTAACTAGTTTATTTCAGGAAACATGACTGTCAAACCCTCCGCGCCGAAACAGTGTTTCCACTGTATTGTGAAACGGATTATGTATAATTTTCTCTTCATGCGTTAAAGGAAAGGAGATTGCCGGATGAATTCCGTAAACATAGGTCTTATAGGCGCCGGAACCATAGGTTGCGGCGTTTATAAAACGATAAGCGAAAACACAGACATAATAGAAAAAAGAACCGGGATAAAGCTCAACATTAAAAAAGTAGCCGACCTCGACATAAAGAGAAAACGCCCGGTCAGAATCCCGAAAAAGCTTTTTACCACCGATGCCCGGGAACTCATAAACGACGAGAGCATCTCGATAATAATCGAGCTTATAGGCGGAACCACGGCGGCGCGCGAATTGGTTTTGGGTGCGATACGGAGCGGAAAAAACGTCGTAACCGCGAACAAGGCCCTTTTGGCTCACCACGGGGACGAAATTTTCAGGGAGGCAACCGCAAACGAGGTTCACGTGGCTTTTGAAGCGAGCGTGGGAGGAGGAATACCTGTAATAAAGGCGACGCATGAAAGCTACGTCGCGAACAACATCCTCTCCATACACGGAATAATGAACGGAACGTGTAACTACATACTTCACAACATGTCGGAGAAAAAAAAGGGGTTTGACGAAATGCTGCAGCGCGCCCAGGAGGAGGGATATGCCGAAGCCGATCCTTCGTTTGACATAGACGGCATCGACGCCGCCCACAAACTATCGATCCTGATAATGCTTGCCTACGGATTCTTTCCGAAATTCGACGACATCTACGTTGAGGGAATAAGGAACATCTCCTCGACCGACATAAATTTCACCGAGCAGCTCGGCTACAGAATCAAGCTGCTTGCCATCGCCAAGCTCACCGATGCGGGCATACAGGCGGGAGTTTATCCGGCCCTTATAAGAAAAAATACTCAGCTCGCTGACGTAAAAGACGCGTTTAACGCGATTCATATCGTGGGAGACAAGGTAGGTCCGACAATGCTCTATGGAATGGGAGCCGGAATGCTCCCGACCGCAAGCGCCGTCGTGGGCGACCTGGTTTCAATCGCGAAAACTGTCCAAAACGGCTCGCAACCGGCTCCGCCCATGCTTTATTCCGAGGACGCCGGGCACAGGACTATTCTTGGCACAGACCGTCTTACCGGACGCTACTACCTGAGATTCCAGGTTGAAGACAAACCCGGCACTCTCGGAAAAATAACCACCGTTCTCGGGAAGTGCGGAATAAGCATAGAGTCCATAATACAGCGGACAAGAGAAACAAACGGCGGGGAGGTTCCCATCATAATAATGACCCATGAGTCGAGTGAAAAAAGCCTCAGAAAAGCTCTTGAGATGATAAAAAAATCCATGGCATCCGTCGCTGATGCGATTTTCCTGAGGATTGAAGAGATATGAGAGAAGGGGCGGCGGCAACCGTGAGAAAAATGGCTGCGGATATAGAATTGCAGGAACATCCGATGTTCTACAAGAATCTTCTGGATTCGCTTCCCGAGGGAGTAATAGTAGCTGACAGGAACCTCAACATAATCTCCGTGAACGAGCCGTCTGAAACCATACTCAATATCTCAAGACGCAAGACCGTGGGAAACCATATATCCAGATTTTTGCCGGAGGAAATAACCAACCTCTGCACCAGAGCTGTGAAGGAAGAAAGAGTCGTGCAGGAAAACGACCTGCTTTTCCACATATCCAAGGAATCCTCGATTAACGTGGAATGCACGGCATCTCCCATATACGGAAGCGGCGGCAGCATGAACGGACTCGTGATCCAGATAAGAAACACGGAAAAGATGAACATGATGTCCATCATTAGCAGAAACTGCAGCCTTGAAGAAAATTATGAAACCCTGGTAAGGGGGCTTGCGCACGAAATCAGAAATCCTCTGAGCGGCATAAAGGGAGCGGCACAGCTTCTAAACGGAACACTGTCGAAAACGGAGAAAAACCGGTGTTCGAAGATAATAATAAAGGAAGTGGAAAGACTGAAAGACCTGGTCAACAGACTTGTTAAACCGTCATCGGTTTCAACGCAGCATCAAATGTCGGTGGATATAAATGAAATCCTGATTGACATAATATTCCTCGAATCGAATCTTCATAAAAACATCCAATTCAAGCACAAGCTCGACATTACCATTCCTCCAGTACCGGGCGACTATAACTCCCTCAAACAGGTGTTCATAAACATCATTCAAAACGCGGTGAGCTCGATCAAGGGCAACGGGCAGATAACGGTCAGCACCAAGTGGGTCACCGATTACAAGATACGCAATAAACACACGGTCTTGATATCAGTAAAGGACGACGGAACCGGTATACAGAAAAAAAACCTGGAAAAAATATTCACCCCGTTTTTTTCGGGCAAAAAGAAAGGGACTGGGCTTGGTCTTTTTATATCGAGCCAGGTAATAGCTAAATACGGAGGAATAATTACCGCGGAGAGTGCGGAGGGAAAGGGTTCTGAATTCAAGATACAGCTCCCGGCAAGCTAAAGAATTATCAGCCCTCTGCCGCACTGGTACAAACAACATAACGCGTGATGTGCCGCCTAGAGAAATCAGCTCATGAACAACCGTATTCTTATAGCCGACGACGAAGAAGACATCAGGTGGATACTCGAGACATCCCTTAAGAAATCGGGATTTGAAGTCGAGTGTGCCGAAAATGGAGAGGACGCCGTCCGAAAGGCCTGCGAGGAAGCGTACTCCTTGATTCTTCTTGACATAAACATGCCGGATATGAACGGGTTTGAGGTTCTAACCCAGCTTAGAAACAGGAAAATTGACTCGCCCATAATATTCATTACCGCGCACAACACTGTCAGTAACGCAATAGATTCAATGCAGCTCGGTGCCTATGATTACCTGACCAAGCCGTTTGACCTCGAAGAGGTCAAAATCTTTGCCGAGCGGGCTATAAAAAACTACGACGCCGGAAGAAAAATAAGACTGTCTGAAGATTCCGAGGAAAATATCTCGTTTGAAGAAATAGTCGGCAGTTCGCCCGACATGCTGAACGTATACAAGCTCATCGGTCGTACCGCCTCCAAGAATATCACCGTGCTGATAACAGGAGAAAGCGGTACCGGAAAAGAACTTATCGCAAGATCCATCCACTACAACAGTCCGAGAAGAAAAAAAAGGCTGGTATCCGTAAACATATCCGCGATTCCCAAGGAACTTATCGAAAGCGAACTGTTCGGCTACGAAAAAGGAGCGTTTACGGGCGCCATCGCCCTGAAGAGAGGAAGATTTGAGGAAGCCGACGGCGGAACCCTTCACATAGACGAAATAGGGGACCTCTCAGTCGATCTGCAGTCAAAGCTCCTAAGAGCCATCGAGGAGAAACAGATCTACCGACTCGGCAGCGAGAAACCGGTCTCCGTTGACCCGAGAATAATCGCAAGCACGAATAAAAACTTAAAAGATGCCGTCAGGGAAGGGTCTTTCAGAGAGGATCTGTTCTACAGACTTAACGTCATAAGCATAAACATCCCCCCTCTCAGAAAGAGAAAAGAGGATATAAGCGAACTGTTGAGACATTTTTTGAAGAAACATTCTGCGGAATTTGGCACTGAGAAAAAGGTCTTCTCCCGTGAAGCGGAGCAGTTGCTGATTACCCACAACTGGCCCGGAAACGTAAGAGAACTTGAAAATACCATAAAACGTCTGCTGGTTTTAAGTCCCGACAGTATAATAAGCGCAAAGGAAACAAAAGAAGCCATCGATTCACAAGCTGATTACGGGGAAACAGAAGTGACGGAGAGGAAAACTGAAGAACTTGTCCGCATGATGGTAGAGAATTCAGACTTCTCCCTGCGGAACGTTCACGAGCAGGTAATCGGCAAAGTTGAAAAACAGTTAATCGAAACCATTCTCGCAAAGACTGGCGGAAACATGAAACAGGCGGCAACGATACTGGGAATAAACAGAAACACCCTGTCAAAAAAGATAAACGATCTGGGAATAGAAAAGAGTTGAAGCTTAATAACCAAGCTTTCTGAGCGCATCACGGGCCGCAGACTGCTCAGACTGCCTTTTGCTCCTGCCCTTGCCCATGCCCTTCAGATCGGAATGAACTCTGACCTCTACGGTGAAAGTCGTTTCATGAGGAGGACCTTCTTCGCTCAAAACCCTGTACTCCGGCATCCGTCCGAAGATGCTCTGGGAAACTTCCTGAAGTTCCGTTTTGCTGTCGCGGGGAAAATTGTTTTCTTCGATAGCGTCTTGAAACAGTCGAGAGATCACCTCGAAAGTCTTCTCGTAGCCCGCATCAAGATACAACGCCCCTATAAGCGCCTCAAAAGCATTTGCGTTGTTTGACTCCCTTTTCCTTCCCCCAGTACTTTCCTCGCCTTTTCCAAGCCTCATCTGTTTTCCCAGACCAAGCGCATCGGCATATTTTGCAAAATTCGCACCGCTTACCACGCGACTTCTGATCTTGGAGAGATCGCCCTCGGTGCATGAAGGGTATTTTTCGTAAAGCAGCACGCTTACCACGCATCCCAGCAACGCGTCTCCGAGAAACTCGAGTCTCTCGTTGCTAGGGCATAAGAACTCGTTTGAGTATGAACTGTGGGTAAGCGCCATCTCAAGAAGAGAAGGATCTTTGAACTTGTAATCAAGTTTTCGGTGAGTCATTGGGAAAAAATATCATTAACAACATTCAAAATCAATTTTGCCGCCCGAGTGTTCAAATTTTAAGATTTTATGCACAATAAACGTGCATCTTCGGAAAAATACAAAATACCACTTGAAGAAAAAAGAGATTTTTTTGCAAACAAAGATATAAATCGCGTCGCTTTTGGATTCTAAGAATATTCAATGATAAAAGTTAGTTGCAAAGCAAAAAACTTCCCCTTCGTAAAAGAAACAGTTATTTTATACGACGATTTAAAGAACCATTTCACTTCAAAACGAAACAAATGGTATATTTCTTGATACTTTAATGTAGCTGAATAAATATGCTTAGGAGGATTTTATTGCCATGAAAAAGATAGAGGCCATTATCAAACCGTTCAAACTGGAGGACGTGAAGGAAGCTCTCAGAGAGATAGGAATTCAGGGTCTGACAGTTATTGAGGTGAAGGGGTTCGGTCGTCAGAAAGGTCATACGGAGCTTTACAGGGGCGCAGAATACGTCATTGACTTTCTCCCTAAAATAAAGCTGGAAATAGTAGTTTCCGAGGATATGGTCTCCAAGGTAATCGAGACCATAAAAGAAAGCGCGAAAACCGGCAAGATAGGAGACGGAAAGATATTTATCTTCCCGGCCGAAGACGTAATAAGAATCAGAACTGGAGAAAGAGGCGAGGATGCTATATAATTAGCGCCCGTACCATAGAATTTCTCTCTGGGAACAACAGCATTAAGGAGGATAATTGATCATGCCTACTGACAACAAGTCGGACCAGCCTGCTCTTCCGAAAAAGTCGGCTGAAGTAATAAAGTTCATAAAAGATTACGAGATTGAGTTTGTCGATCTCAGGTTTCTTGATTTTATAGGGATGTGGCAGCACTTCACCATACCAGCGGGTGAAGTGGATAAGTCGTTTTTTGAAAACGGCTTGGGTTTTGACGGTTCAAGCATCAGGGGCTGGAAGGCGATTAACGCAAGCGACATGCTACTGATTCCGGATGCCACCACCTGCAAGCGCGATCCCTTTATGCAGGCCGAGACCCTTGCCGTAATATGTAATATCGAAGATCCTATAACGAGAGAACCTTATACTAGAGACCCAAGAAACATAGCGAGAAAAGCTATTTCTTTCATGCAGGGCACAAAGATTGCGGACATGGCCTTCTTTGGTCCTGAACTGGAATTCTTCATTTTTGACGATGTCAGATATGATCAGAGTCCCAGCGCCGGATACTACTTCATAGATTCGGAGGAAGGCATCTGGAATTCCGGGGCTGATGAACAGCCGAACCTCGGTCATAAACTCAGGCACAAAGAAGGCTATTTCCCCACGCCTCCTTCAGACAGCATGCACGACATACGTTCCGAAATGGTGAGCGTGCTTTTAAGCTTGGGCATTTCGGTGGAAGCCCATCACCATGAAGTTGCGACAGCGGGACAGGCGGAGATTGATATGCGCTTTGCGCCCATGGTCCAGATGGGAGACAACATGAAATGGTACAAGTACGTGGTAAAGAACGTTGCCCGGGAACACGGGAAAACGGCCACTTTCATGCCAAAGCCCGTTTTTGACGATAACGGTTCCGGAATGCATATTCACCAGTCTTTGTGGAAAAACGGAAAACCTCTTTTCGCCGGAAAAGGGTACGCGGGACTGAGCGACCTTGCGATGTACTATGTGGGCGGAATCCTGAAGCACGCAAGGGCCATATGCGCGTTTAGCAATCCGATAACGAATTCCTACAGAAGGCTTGTTCCCGGATTCGAGGCTCCCGTGAATCTTGCCTATTCGGCGAGAAACAGGAGCGCCGCGGTAAGAATTCCCATGTATTCGCCGAGCCCCAAATCAAAAAGAATTGAAGTCCGGTTCCCCGATCCCTCGTGCAACGGTTATCTGACGTTTTCCGCTATGCTGATGGCCGGACTCGACGGAATCGAAAACAAGATCAAGCCGGGAGACCCGCTGGATAAGGATATCTACGCGTTGGGACCCGAGGAGTTAAGCAACATCCCCTCTGTACCAGGTTCGCTCGAAGAGGCTGTCAAAGCCCTTGAACAGGATCACGAGTTCCTGCTCAAAGGAGACGTGTTCACAGAGGATGTAATTGAGACATGGATTGACTACAAAACGGAAAACGAAATCAACCCGATCAGGCTGAGACCCGTACCGTACGAGTTCATGCTTTATTACGACGTATAAAGAAACAGAATCCGAAAACAGAAAGGGGCGCCTTTTTTAAGGCGCCCCTTTTTTTTGTTTTTAACAAACCATACCATTTACGGAGTCGCAATATGAAGCCGAAACTAGCGATTATCACCTTGGGAGTCACCGATATGGCTACGGCGAAAAAGTTCTATGAACAAGGAATGGGCTTGATACCTGAAAAGGAATCATGCGACACGATAACCTTTTATGACATGAACGGCGTATTGCTGTCCCTTTATCCGAAAGACAAGTTAGCCGAAGATGTAACTGTCTCAGCGGAAGGAAGTGGTTTTTCCGGTGTTACAATCGCGCATAACGAACCGAGCAAAGAAGAAGTGCACAAGGTGATAGAAGAGGCGCGTAACGCAGGTGCTAGAGTCATAAAGGAGCCGCAGGATGTGTTCTGGGGCGGTTACTCAGGATACTTCGAGGACCCCGACGGCCATCTCTGGGAAATCGCCTACAACCCGTTTGTTAATTTGACATAAACAAGCAGACTTTCGAGGAAAGGAGAACCCGTTTCTATATTGCCTCTGCTACACTGGTCTGCGGTGAGGCGTTTCAGCTTTTCTTCCACTTTTGAAGCAACTCGCCGGTTGAGGTGCTGTAAGATCGTGTGCCGAAGGGGGGAGTCGAACCCCCACGGGCGCAATGCCCACAGGATTCTGAGTCCTGCGCGTCTGCCAATTCCGCCACTTCGGCTCTTATCTTTCTCTCCAAGATACCATGGTCGGATACGAATTCTTCTTTCTCAGGTTTTTACGTATAACGGCCCGAATCTCTCTTGACACGGGAATTGCCTCCCCCACTATGCCGGTGGAAACAGCAGTATAGACATCGCTTTTCCCGCCCTTGAGAACCACCCCCGAGATACCGGAACTTATCTTTAGACTGGAGTCCGCTCTCTTTAAAATCTTCTTGGTTTCACTGGCAGAGATAATATTCTTGGTGCTCCTGCGCATTATTACCTCGTCGGCCATTCTCCTAACAAGGCTGTCTTTTAGTTCCTGGGAATTGCTCTCCCTCTCGGTGACTGAGACCCCGGCAGCTTTAATGGTAGCCATTATCACCGTTTTTGAAGCGGTGCTGAAATTCACTTTCTTGTCGTTAGGATACACGGTCAGATAGTCCCTGACCTTGAAAAAGAAGTCCTTATCCATCCCCTGAACCATCCTAATTTCCTCAACGCTGTCAAGCGGTCCGTCCTTGATATAATAAGGATTTTCAAGTTCCGCATAATATGCCGCAGCGGCACCATCAGGATCCTGATCGTTTCCCGCACCTTGCGCCGCCCCGTCAAGCCAGTTTACAAGGCTCGCCACGAAGAGATCGGCCTTCTCCGTCTCCACTCCGAGAAAGCGGAAAAGTTCATTTAGCTGCGTACGGACCTGAAAATCCACTCGGTTTGATTTCTGATCCACAAGCGCGTTAAGGTTGACTTTTGATCTCTCGTCTATGACCTCAAGGGATATGTTTCCGGATCCGATGGGAAAAGAACTGACGGAAAGTCTCCAGCCACCGGCGCCGTTCTGCGATTTTATTGCCTGCGCGAGCACTCCCTTGGGCACCGGAATTTCCTCAAGGGTTTTTTTTCTCAGGATTCCTCGCACGACTCTGACTCCTGATTTCGCGATATGCCTTGCCTGCACATCGCTTGAACTGTTGACGGAAATCTCGTAACTCACGCGGGTCGAGTATATGAAATCAATCACAATCGTGGAAAGTATCGCAATCGTTATGACAACGATAACGAGTACTATTCCTCTCTGCGCTGTTTTTGAATCTGCTCTCCGCATTCAGTCAGCCACCGGTATAGCAACAATCATGGAATGGGTTTCCTCTTGACCCCCGTCTCCAACAAGAACAATCTGGACCTGAACGGCTTCGGGAAATCCTCGCATAACGGACGAATCCCACTCCCACACTTTTTGCCCGTTAGCCAAGCCTGGCGATCGTTCGGCAAGAAAATTCACCCGGAAACTAAGCACCCTCTCCGAGATCGGGTACGCGGCTCCAGCCTCATCGTTTCCGATCCAGTAATTATCCTTCCTCATAAGAGCAAACATATCCTCGTGCTCGCCACGGAGTGGGACCAAGTAGTAGGATATCTCGCTCTGGCCGGATTGAGTGGAATAATGCGTGGGGTCCTTCGCAAAAGAGGTAAAAACAATCCTGCTGTTCTCCCCTTCGCGCCCCCCTGTAAAATAGCGGTAGGCGGAAGAAGAAGTTTCGGAGTTGATACTACCTCTGGGAAATGCATTCACCAGATCATGGCGCATCTTAAGCAGGATAGTGTTTGCCTCCTGGATCAGCTCGTTTTCCGTTTCTACCCTGCGTTTGGCGGTTATTAGCTGGGAAAAAGAACTATAGAGCATCGTAAGCACGATGACCGTTATACTAACGGAGATAAGAACCTCTATAAGTGTAAAACCGCTTTCATTACCCCGAATCGACGAAGTTGATTTCATAGCTCTCCTCCCCGTCGTCCCAAGTTATAAGAACACTGACTATGTTCATTTTCGCTTCGAATTGCGGCAAATTGTAGGGAGCGACCACGATATGCCACTCAAAACCCGGATGATTATCAAACTTTCCGCTTCTTTCAGAATCCAAGGGGAGCCCCTCGGCGTCAATCCGGGAAGCTATCTCGTCAGCGAGGCTCGTGGCAATCATATAGCTCATGGACTTTGTGGCAAGATTGATATTATGGCCTACGATGCCGAGGATTGAGACCATCGCGAAGGAAAGCAACGCCACGGCGACCATAACTTCAAGCAACGTGAATCCGCAAACGTTTTTTTTCGAGACCTTCATCCCGTTTTTCCCTACTGCTCCGCTATACTCTGAAGCCGGTTGTTAAATTCGACGTACTTGTCAAAAACTTTCGTGGCCCCGGTGTAGGGGTTGGTGGAAAGCGTGAAAAAATTATCTTTACCAGTTCTCAGGTGAATAACCGCCGAGTCAACAATCCCCGTTGGCAGAAAAAGTATAAACGCATCTCTTCCAGAACCGACTTTACCCTGGGTTCTCTCAGTCTGTATATCGTTAAAAGAAACTTCGCTTGGAAGCTTTTTGCGCCCGTGCCCGGAACCCTCTCCCGAGGTAAACTGGTTTCCCTGAAGAACCTCCACCCAGTATTCCCCGGCATCAATATCGAAAGAAAGCTTGTATATCCGTTTTTCAAAAACGGACTTGCTGTACAGGTATCTTATCGTCGTGACAAGTCCTCTTGAAGCGCTGCGCAGGCTCATGTCACCCGTTTTGAAAACCCGCGGCATCGCCACGGAGAAAAAAGCTCCGAGCAGAAAAACTACCACCATAATTTCAATTAAGGTAAAACCCGCAGATTTTCTTCTCATCTGTCTCTGCTGGACAGATCGTCATCTGAATCCCCTACACCGTCCGGACCATTAGATCTTATATAGTACAATCCGTCCTCGGTCTGGTCAGCTCCGAAATATACAAACTCGTTTCCCCAAGGATCAAACGGCACGCTTGAAGACTCCAGATAGCGCCTCCATCTTCTGGCTTCCCTGCCCACCGTTACCGGGTCAATCAGAGCACGCATCCCCTGCTGGGTTTCGGGATAAAAACCGTTATCAAACTTAAACAACTGGAGCGCCTGCTCAAACTGCTTGATCTGAATTATAGCCTGTTTTTCCTTTGCTCTCTCCCCCTGACCTATCACGTTCGTGCCCACTATGTAGGCAAGTCCCGCGATGATAAGTACGACCACCATAATTTCAATCAGAGTAAATCCCATCTGGGATCTCATTTCTGTTACCTCCCTGTTCAACTTATTACCGAAGTTAAATTCAATACGGGTAAAAGTATAGCGAAAACTATAAAACCCATCACAACGCCCATAATCAGTATCATTACCGGTTCAAGAAGAGAGGTCAGTGTGGAAAGCATGCCGTCAACTTCAGTGTCGTACATATCGGCCACTTTCGAGAGCATGTCTTCAATTTTGCCGACTTCCTCACCCACAGATACCATTCTTACCACAAGAGGCGGGAAAATCCCGGTCTGTCTAAGACAGTCTCCAAACGCCGAGCCTTCCGCCACCTTGACCTGGACATCCCTGATATTTTCAACGTAAAGGCTGTTTCCAAGAACCGCTTCGCTCACCTTAATCGAGTCAAGAAGAGGAATACCGCTTGAAAGCAGTGTGGCAAGCGTCCTTGTAAAACGGGAGATCATCACTTTTGAAGACATTTTCCCGAACACAGGAATCCGAAGGGATAGTCTGTCGTAGATCTTTTTTCCAGAAGGGGTTTTTACGTACCTGTGCGCGAAAAAGAATACGACGGCCATAAAAACCAGCATCAGGGCGAAATTCTCCCTGAGAAAATTGCTTGCGCCTATAAGCACTACCGTAAGAAATGGCAAAGCCTTATTGCTGGCCTCGAATATATCGGCGACTTTGGGAATTACGAAAGTCATCATGAAGACAAGCACCCCCATCCCGACGACAAACATTATCGCCGGATATACCATGGCGCCTCGGATCTTCGAAGTGAGTTCTAGTTGTTTTTCAAGAAAATCCGCGAGACGGTCGAGTACGACGTCAAGAGTGCCGCTTGCCTCGCCCGCGCGCACCATGCTCACGTAAAGGTCGGAAAAAACGCTTTTGTGCTCCTCAAGTGCGGCGTGAAGAGAACTGCCTTCACTCAGTCGGTTTCTGACCTCGGAGAGAATCTCTTTCAGCTTCTGGTCATCGGTCTGCTCGTAGAGAGCCACAAGCGACGTCTCAAGAGGAAGACCGGCCGAAATCAACGTGGAGAACTGCCTTGTCATAACGGCAAGTTCCGAGATGCTCACCCCGCTCCACGGAAGGCTTCTCGACGAGCGACGAGCCCCGGTAGCCTCCTTTATGGAAGAAAGATAGACACCGCCTTTTCTGAGCTTGTCGCCTGCGATCTTGACCGATTCTGCGCTGATAACCCCACTTACCGATTGGCCCTTGTCGTTAATGGCTTTGTAGTTGTAAACAGGCATTTTGAAATACCGATGCTAAAGATAACCCCGGGCTAGCTCTCCGCCAGCGCCTCTTCCGTAACCCTGAGAACCTCGTCAATTGACGTTATACCTTTCGCGACTTTGTCAGCACCGTCCATTCTCAGGGTGACAAGTCCGTTTCTCAGAGCCTTTTCCTTAAGGGTGGTCGAATCTGGATTTATAAGAACAGCGTTTTTAAGCTCGTCATCAATCAGCAGAATTTCAAAAATTGCTATTCTCCCGGAAAACCCCGTCTCCATGCACTCATGGCACCCCCTAGCCCTGTAGATCTTTCCTTCGGGACAGAACCCGCGCGCAAGTCCGATACGGGTAAGTTCCCCGTCAAGCGGCACGTACTGCTCCTTGCACTGCGTGCACAAAATCCTGACAAGTCTCTGGGCTACTACCGCCGAGAGGGTCGAAGCTATAAGAAAAGGCTCCACTCCCATATCGGCAAGCCTAGTAACGGCACTTACCGAATCATTGGTATGCAATGTGGAGAATACGAGGTGTCCCGTGAGCGAAGCGTTCATTGAAATATCGGCGGTTTCCCTGTCCTTATTTCCCCCACAAGTATAACGTCTGGATCCTGTCTCAGTATTGAGCGAAGTCCGTTTGCAAACGTAAGATCCACCTTGGTGTTAACCTGTATCTGGTTGATTCCCTGTATCTGGTATTCAACCGGATCTTCTATGGTAATTATCTTCTTGTCGGGAAGATTGATCCTCTGCAGGGCGGCATAAAGACTCGTCGTCTTGCCGCTTCCCGTGGGTCCCGTAACGAGTATTATTCCGTGGGGACGCCTGGCAAGGGATTCCAGCAACTTAAGCTTTTTCCCTTCAAGACCAAGCTGTTCAAAGCTCATTAGCACCGAAGACCTGTAAAGCAGCCGCATTACCACGCTCTCTCCCCATGAAGTGGGAACGGTCGAAACCCTTACGTCAATATCCCTTCCTCCAATCTTCAGCCTTATGCTTCCGTCCTGGGGCTTCCTTCTCTCCGCTATGTCAAGTTCAGACATGATCTTCACGCGCGAGATCACCGAAGACTGCACTGTTTTCGGAACTTTAGTCACGTCGTGCAGAATGCCGTCCTTTCTGAATCGGACCAGCACTTCTTTTTCAAAGCACTCTATATGAATATCGCTGGCGTGCTCCCTTACGGCCTGAAAAAGAAGCGTGTTTATGAATTTTATGATCGGGGCTTCATCTTCGGCCTCAATCAGATCCTGGGGTTCGGTAAACCCCATGTCGGAGAGTCCCGAACCGTCGTTCATATCTTCAGAGACAACGTCTTTGCCCTGTTCGTAAACCCTGTTAATGCTGTCGTTCAGTACGCGCTCAAGAGTAATATAAGTTTCAAGTGAGCAGTTAAAGCGGGATCGAACTTCATCAAGGGCATAGAGTTCCTGGGGTGGGGCAAACACAACTTTGAGTGTTCCGTTGTCTTTGTTTATGGGAAGTATTCTGAATTTTTTAGCGAAACTGATCGGAAACTGCTTTATCAGTTCATAATCTATATCGTCTTCTGGAATTGACTCGATTTTCTCGATTCCGTAGAATTCGGAAAGGACGTCAAGGGCCGGGGAATCTTTGAGTATGTCCGTTTTGAGCAGTATGTCCTCGGTGTTCCGACCGTTTTTCCCTTTTAGCTCTTCAATTCTCCCCATCACTTCGGGGTAACGCCTGCTTATTATTTCATCCAGGGCCTTCATTTTCTTAGAACTTCCCTACTCAAGCGTATTCAGATCCCTTTTGTGAAGCAAGGTCTTTCTTCTCTGGTAATCCAGAAGCAGCTGCTTCATATCGCTTTCCGTCTCAACTATCCGCGGGGTAAGAAGTATCATCAGGTTGAGCTTCCTGCTCTGAGTGCGTTTGAACCTGAAGAGGTTTCCAATCAGCGGGATATCTCCAAGTAAAGGGGTCTTGTTGTAAAGCACCTCTTCTCTGTCCTGAACCAGCCCGCCTATAATAAGGGTCTGTCCGTTTTTGACTATAACCGACGAGTCGGCGCTTCTCGTCGTGGTTGCGATACCGAACTGGGCGGTATTAAGTCCCGAGGGCGCCTCCCGTGTGGAGGAAACTTCGGTAACTATGTCAAGGTTAAGGTATTCGCCTTCGCTTATCTGGGGTGTGATGCTGAGCCTTATTCCCACCGGCAGCCTCTCGATCGTCTGAACCGTCACGCCGCTTGTGCCCACGGTGCTGCCCATCGGAAACGGTATTATGTCAGCAACCACTATCTCAGCCGGCTCGTTGTCGGTAGTGATAATGCTCGGGGTTGAGAGAACGTTGACGTCGGTCACGGAATTTAAAGCCTGGAACACCGCGGAGAACGAAGGAAGAGCCGGAAGGGGACCCGAACCGTCGGCATCGATTTCCTTTCCCACAACGCCGAGAAAAAGCCCCGCGAGACTGCCTATGGATGTCGCTGCGGTCGCGGGGTTGGCCGCGACTCCGAGAAGGCTCGGGATGCCCGGTAGCTGCTGTCCGATAAAACCAAGGTTGTCGTTTTCGATTCTGAGACCGAGGCCGAAATTGGTTCCCAGCGCACGCAGGTTGTCAAGACCCACCTCAAGTATGGCGGCCTCAACGAATACCTGTCTTCTTCTTACGTCAAGTTTGTCCACTATCTGCTTAACCATTCTGTACTGCGTGAGGGAACCGACCACTATAATGGAGTTTGTCGCGGGGTCCGAAGTTATCTTCAATCCATCGGAGGAAGATACGACTACGGAACTGTCGGTCTGTTGGCCCGCTCCTCTTTGTATGTTCCCGCCTCCTGAGCCAAGACCGCCGACATCTCCGCTATTACTCGGGTTGCCCTCCCCGAGACGGTTTGAAGACTGGCTTGTCCTGCCGGATTGTCGGGTATTGTTGCGGTAGGAAGCAGAAGAAACGGCATTGCCCCCTCCCTCAGCGAACAGATTCCCGAGAACCTCGATTATCTGCTCGGCATCGGCGTTTTCGACCGATATAACGTAGACATCCTGTTCGGCGTGTTCGCTTTCGATGTCCAAAACGGCGATCGTCTCCTTTATCAGGGGAAGGTCCCTCGGATCGGCAACCACTATTATGGAATTTGTCCGCTCGTCGTTTATCACTTTAAAGCCCAGAAGCTTCGAGCTTCCGGATACGAATCCGTCGTTTTTACCTTTTGACGATTTGGTCTTGGCGCTTTGAGTGCTGAAGATCTCAAGCAGCTTGAAAATGACGTTGGCCGAACTTGTGTTATTCACCCTTACAAATTCTATTTTCTTGTTGTAGTCAAGACTCGCCACCACCTCGGCTATCCTGTTCACGTTATCTTCATTGTCAATTACGACCAGGGTGTTTGCCGGTTGGTAAGCCTTCATAAACCCTTCCTTGCTCACGAGGCTTCTAAGAACGTTGGAGAGACCCTTGGCTTCTACGCTTTTAAGCTTTATCAACTTCATCACGTATTTCTGCGAGGACTCCGTAGGCTCGAAATCCAGCCTTAACGGTATGTTCTCTGATTTTATCCCCTTTTTCGGAACGATCTTGTTGACTCCGTTCGCGCTTACGACCGAATAGCCATTCATATCGAGCAGTATTTCAAAGATCCTAAACGCGTTTTCCTTCTCGAAGCCCCCTTGAGGAGTGATGATCGTTACGTTCTTGTCCCTGATCTTGTCACTTAGGAGATAGACCTCGGAGGTGATCTCACTTATGGTCTTTACCATTTCCTTAAGCGTCATGTTGGCGCGAAGGTTAACCATTCCCTGGTCTTCGAGAATTTCCTCGCCATCTTCTCCGACAGCCTCATCACCGGAACCCCCGGCAATCTCCTCAGGTTCAGCTTTAGCGGTCTTCTCAGTTGAGTCCTCGGCGACTGCGACTGCGGGCAGCGCTCCCTCAGGCTCCTCCATTTCGGGCTCCAGCTCAACTACGACTCCCGGCTGAGCCAAATCGATCGGGAGGCCGGGGTCTTCAACGAAATCCTCCGGGATTTCATTGCCGGAGACTTTAACCGCGTCTTTGCCGAAGGGTTTTATGGCTTTTCTGCCAGGATTCTTCGCCGCTTCTTCGGCTAACGCCTTCGCGGCTTCTCTGACAATATCAGCAGGTTTCGGAGGCAACTCTTTTATGGACCCATTCTGCCCTTGCGCTTCCTGCTGTCCGGAACTCGGAGCGACAACAGCCTTTAACGTCCTAGGATCCGGCGGCTCGGGGCTCTCGCCGGAAGCCAGCTGCGGACAGACGATCGAAGCGGAAAAAACGAGAACCGCCGCCAGAACCGAGAAAAGATTTTTATTAAGAAAAGATCTCATAACCTGTTTTAACCTTAAGGAACTGAATTTTTACCGCCGGCCTAGTAAACCGTGTACCGGTTACTCTTTCTTTTGCCTCCCCTTGTGAAATCAACGGTGAATTCGCTCTGACCCTTTAAATCGGTGAAAAGCGAAAGGGCATTTTGCACATCGTTTAAAGCAACTTCATTTATCTGATGAACTATATCCCCGTTTCTAAGACCCATTTTATAAAACACGCTTCTGCTTTTCACTCCGAAAATCTTGATGCCGTCATCGCGCGGTACGATCTTAGCTTTGGTTATTAAACTGCCGGGCTCCGCGAGCATCTCGTCAAACATCCTTCTCTCTATCTGGTACACACCGTCGCTGACTTTGCTTACTCCCGAAGCTGACGACTTTTTTGACTTCGAGGACGGCTTGTTTTTTCCTGAAGAAGAACTGGGGGCGGTTTTTGAAAAAACTGATTCAAGCTCATTTCCGCATGTAATCAGTTCTGGACCCTCGGCGCGACGTATAGTCACTTCGCAGTCGTCTATTTTCACTACCTCCACTTTCTCGGATGTTACAAGATCAACCCACTGCCCTTCAGAATAACCCTTTATTTTAAGATTTTCCATATTCTTTATTACAGCGACGCTCCTGTTTGACGAAGGATGAGTGCGGCTTTTGAGTATGAAAGTTCCCAGAAGTTCAAGCTTAAGGGAGGTTTTCGGGGTAATTTCCCCCTCCAGAACTCCGGGAAGATCCATGGTTTCCATCTGCCCCGCGTATCCACCCGCTCCAAACAGGTTTGTTTTCAATATTGAGTCGTAGTAGCTCCTTGAACGATAAGGAATCTTAACCCGTCCATACTTCTCCTTATAGAGGTGTTCGCTTGTCACACCACCCTTGTCAGATTCTATTTTGTCGCGCAGGCCGTTGTTGATCATGGCCGCGACCGAGTACGCGATGGCGACTATCAATAAGACATTTACGACCCAGACATACTTTCTTAAAAGAAGCAAAAGCATAGTCAGTTCCTAAATTAATTTCACGTAACTTAGTAGAGTACCTTATTTTTTGGTAATATCCCTTTCATCACACAACCTCCGGAAACGCAAAGTTACGAAAACTCAGAATTCTTAAGCGATGCCGCACCGACGACAGGGGAGTTCTCAAGCACACCGCAAAAGTACCGCTTTTCAAGATTATATATATCAAAAGCAAGCTCCGAGGCCTGCTCGAATCCCCGTTCGCATGAACCACCCTCGCTTATCTTTTTGAAAAGCACTCCAATATCGTACCACTTCTGACCGATCCTGTTCATCTCCTCTGGCAGATCAGACCCGTAAAAAGGCGAAAGCACAGCGGATACCTCTTCCAGGAAATCCCTGTAAAACCACCTGAAAGCGGCACCGCAAACCCCCCTTCTGCATATGACCTGATAAGTGAACCTCGATGTCCACTTCCAGTCAGCAATATCCTTCCATCCAGGAAGATCCTCGGCCCATTTCTTTATAACCTCAACGCTTGAGGTTCCTCTGAGAGTGGTTCGGCCTTCAAGCATCATCTCGGCGTTGTTTCTGACAGCACCGAGAACCATACCCCCAAGATCAAGACCGTTTTCCAGAAACTCCACTTCAACTCGGTTGTTGGAAAGGGGGTACGGCCTCGCTTTTGAGCTTCGCGCCTTTTTCATGTTCTCAAAAGAGACGGTCTGAAGATTTTCAAACGAGTTATCCGCCACGTAAAAAACTGATTCAGAGTCGTCGTATCCGCATACCGCGATTACGTGTCCGGGGAAATGGGTTCTGGAGTCAAAATACTCAAGGTAGCAGATATCCGCCTGTATAAGTACCGGAACATCCCTGTCAATAAATTCCTTAAGGTCAGCCGAGGCCTGCTCATCGTCGTCCTCGTATTTCCAGTCGGCAACATCAACACCGAAGTTCCTCAGAAAATTAATTTCCATCAGGGGACCGCGGGGCTGTATAATCTTGCTTGGGTTCATCTGTTCATCGCAAGAGTAATAAAAACCGAGCCCAGCTCCAAGCCCAAAACACATCTGCTCGGAGAAATCACATCCGTAGTAATGGCAGATGTCCTTGATCGCGGCGGAACCGCAGTGCACACCTTTTAAGTGTTTCCAAGCCGTTATTATCTTCTTCATAAAAAGTCGTAAGAAAAACAGGTTAATATAGCCGGAAATCGATATTCCTTAAAGACCCAGCCCTATCAGATCGATTCATCACGTAGGGGAAACACCTTGATGATTACGACAAAACAGATATTAGTAATCATCTGTGCGGATGAACCATTATGCTTGAGAAGATCCTTAAAAGTTCGAAGAAGGCCATTTTGCTCGGGATAGGCGGTGGCGGCGATGTGGTCGGAACCCTTCCGACAGCGAACCTGCTCGAGACAAACGGCACACAATGCATTTTGGGGGGACTGAGCTGGGAGCGTTTCACGATAGATCCCGACCCGGGACCCAGGAAACTTGAAGAGGCATGCAACGTTCACGAGATAAACGATGTGGTCTGGAGATGCAATAAAGATTCGACCACCCGCGCAGGAGCAAGATTCGCCGAGGCGGGCATGGCCGAAGTTCTGGGAGAAGAAACCTTGCTTGTCGATATCAGTTATGGCCCGGCGAAGGTTTTCGAGGGAATAACTGACGCCGCTGAAAGACTTGGAGCGGATCTGGTGGTGGGAATAGACGTCGGGGGAGACGTTCTCGGGTTTGGAGATGAGAAAGGGCTTATGAGTCCGCTTGCCGACGCCATAATGACCGCCGCGCTTTACAGGCATAGTTTCCGGATGCCTACCATAATGGGAGTATTCGGTTTCGGAAGCGACGGAGAACTGTCCAAGGCGGAACTTGAAAGATCATTCGGGATCATAGCACGGAACAACGGAATGCTCGGGAGCTGGGGGGTATCCAGGAGAACTCTTAAACTTATGGAAAAAGCTATAAGTATAATACCTACCGAGGCAAGCAGAGGGCCTGTTGAATACGCAAAAGGCATTTTCAGCACCACTTCAATAAGGAACGGCAGCAGAAAGGTTGAACTTGACATAAGCTCCACCGTGACTTTTTACGTGGATCCCAAAGTTGTTTACGAAAAAATATCAAAACCCGCACAAGCGGTTTACGGATGCGAAACAATAGGGGAGGCAAACACGAAGCTTAACCAAGCGGGTATCAGAACGGAACTTGATATTGAAATGGAACTTTACGAAAATCTCGGGAGAAACTAATAGAGTTTTTCGTGAACAAGCTTTAGAATACGTCTTGATTCGTCCTCATTTCCCCAGATACCCACGCGGATAATCAGATTGGTTATCTCGGGTTTGTGGTACTTGACGGTTATGTAGATTGTTTTGTTCTGGTCGGGAAGCTTGGCTTCAATCAGGGACTTTCCCGCTTTGCTTTCTTTTTTGGTTACCTCAAATTCCTGCTGTTCAACAGTCTCCACCACCGCAAACCAGACTTTGTCAAACGAGGCAGGTTCCTTGGTTTTTAGAACTCCCTTCAAATAGGCCGCAGCACCCCCGCCGACTACGCCGCCCACTACGACCGCGCAACCCGAAGAAAAAACAAGTACGAGCAAGCACAAAAACACCATACGATATTTATTTGACAGGAAATTCATTTTCACTCTCGGCAGGCTTTACAAAAAAACCCTGTATATTTAATTAAGTTATCCCAAGGGAGAAAAGAGTCAAGAATTCATGGAATCTTTCATATCGAAAAACAGGCTGGTTCTGGGAATAATCGCGGGCGTTGTGCTGGGCGGAGCCGTGGGTTCGTTTTTCCCTGAATTCGGCGCAGGAACACAAATTATCGGGGAGCTTTTCCTAAACGCCCTTAAGATGGTGGTGCTTCCCCTCATAATAGTTTCAATCACGCTCAGCATAATGAAAGTCGGCAACCTGGGGTCTTTGGGACTTAAAACCATCGCCTACTACGCGGCAACTACCGCGATAGCCGTTTCAATCGGAATAGTCGTAGTCACAATGGTGCAGCCCGGGGACGGAAGCGAAATACTCAAGGGAGCCATGCCTGAGGTCGTAAAAAGCAAGGAGGGGTTCCGCGTAACTGATATCCTCAAACAGATATCAACGCCGAATCTTTTCAAGTCCGCCTACGAATTCCAGATTCTTCCCATCGTAATTGCGTCTCTTCTTTTCGGAATAGCGTTTGGAAAACTCAAAAAAGAAAAGCAACTGGTCTTGGACCTGTTTGAAGCCATGGATAAGGCCATAATGAAGATAGTCCACTGGATAATCGTATTGACTCCGATAGGCATTTTCGGTCTCATAGCCGGGAAAATCGGGGAAGCGGGCGGTGGGGATGAAGTAGTGAGAATCGCCATGCAGCTGGGCAAATACGTGTTCTGCGTCCTTCTCGGACTGCTGATCCACGGGTTCGTGGTTCTTCCTCTGCTGCTGCGGATATTATCCGGGAGGAACCCTGTTACCTATTTCAAAAACCTGAGCGAAACGCTTCTCACGGCTTTTTCAACCGCGTCATCCTCAGCCACTCTGCCCCTTACCATCACAAACGTGACGGAAAACGCCAAGGTTTCGCCAAAAATCTCAAAATTCGTTCTGCCCCTTGGAGCCACAATTAACATGGACGGAACGGCTCTTTACGAGTCTGTCGCTGTAATATTCATCGCTCAGAGCTACGGAATACACCTCGGGGGAGGTGAACTAGTCGTGGTTTTTCTCACCGCCACTCTGGCGGCCATAGGAGCCGCGGGGATACCGGAAGCCGGACTCGTAACAATGGTGCTTGTACTGCAGGCCGTCGGACTCCCGATAGAAGGCATAGGGATAATACTCGCAATTGACTGGTTTCTGGACAGGTTCCGCACCACCGTAAACGTATGGGGAGACAGCATAGGAGCGGCAGTCATAGAAAAACTGGAGCCCGATGAGAACACCGGCTGAGGAGCAAGACAAAACTTCGGGGAGAACAATCTCCCTTGATATAGGAACCAAAACAATAGGGGTTGCCGTAAGCGACGAGCTTGGGATTACGGCAAACGGCGTCTGTACAATCCGTCGCGAGAACGAAAAAAAGGACCTCGCGCAGCTTCGCGATATAGTAGAGCGGTATTCCCCTTGTGAAATTCTCGTGGGGCTGCCTTACAGCCAAGACGGTTCGCTTGGAAGCAGGGCAAAAAGTATAAAGAGATTTTCCGAACGCATTCGAGATTCTCTGGGTCTTTCGGTGAAATACTGGGACGAGAGCTTTTCCACCAAGACCGCAGAGCAGACGCTGATAGAAGCCGGGGTAGGAAGAAAGAAGCGAAAAACGGTAATAGACAAGATGGCCGCTACAGTAATACTGGAAGAGTATCTTCTGAGCAGAAACTAGGTAAACCTCGGGGCAGACCTGATATGCCATACGCAAAGACAAACGGAATAAATCTTTATTACAAAGAGTACGGAGAGGGGGATCCGCTCGTGCTCATCCACGGTCTTGGAAGCAGTCTTGAGAGCTGGGAGGTACAGGTTCCCATCTACTCGGAACATTTCCGCGTGATAGTGCTCGACAACAGGGGCTCGGGCCGCTCCGAGAAACCCGATTATCCCTATACGATGGAACAGATGGCAGATGACGCCGCGGGGCTCTTGGACTTTCTCGGGATAGAAAAAGCCCACTTCGTTGGAAAATCAATGGGTGGAATGATATGCCAGTGGCTAGGTATAAAATACCCCGAGAGGGTCAACAGGCTCGTTATGGGATGCTCCTCCGGGCACAGGGACGAGGTCGGAAACCTGCTTATCAAAACCGTGAGGGACATAGTGGATAAAGCAGGACCCGGGGCGGGATGGGTTTTTGCGCTTTTTCTCGGATACCGAAGGAAATATATCGAAGAGAACTACGACTCCTTAATAAGCAGAATCCAGGAAGTTCCCGTTGACCCCGATGCGGCCGCCGGATACAAAAACCAAAGCTACGCGTGCGAGAACCACGACGTATTAGCCCAACTCGGGAAGATCTCCGCGAAAACCCTGGTCATGTACGGAGAGCGGGACATCATCACGCCTCCCGAGAGATCGAAAAAGCTCGTGGAATTTATACCGAACGCGGTTGAAAAGGCGTTTGCGGATGTCGGCCACGGATTCTGGAGAGAGTGCCAAGCCGAGGTGGATAAAGCCGTGCTTGATTTTCTCACAAAAGACTAGCTACACGGAACTCCGCTCCAAAAGGCCATAAGATTCTCAAGACACCTCAAATAGACCTAGTCAACCTGCATTAATCAATCCAGGTCCTACGAGTCTCTCTGCCTGCTTTAGAAAACGCAGCCACCGTACATGTGTATGCCCTTCTTTTTTCTATGAACTGTGTCGGTAGGTTAGCTGCACACCGAAGGTTCTGCCTTTGGAGAGCGGTGCGAATGAACCTCCCGCGGGCGCGCTTAAATTGCCAAATCCTATGGAATCGGGAAGCTCGACATAGCTTCCGTGTTTGACTTCGTCAAGAAGGTTCTTTCCGTAGAATCCAACTGAAAACCTGCCGTCCGTTGGGGTGATGTCAATTCCGGCGTCAAGAATGTTCTGCTCGGGAGTATATCCTTTGTTGTCATCTGTAAGGTATGTTTTGTCGCGATATGAGTAGTTTATCCTTGAAGTCATCTTCGCCCAGTTCGCAAGTCCAGCGTCATGGGTCGCGCCGACGCTCCAAGTCCACTTCGCGGCCCGGGGAAGCTTTAAGGCTAGATCTTTTTCGTCAAGAGTGTCGTCTAGATTAAGGTCATATTTTACTTTGGTGTACTCGGGGTCTACGTATCCAACTGAACCCAAAAGAAAAAGGTTCCCGGTAATGGCGACCAGTCCGTCAAGTTCAAAGCCAAAGGCTTCTACATCCGCAGTGTTGCGAATCTCCTGGGCTATGCCGCCTGCGAAGGCAGGAAGAGTTATCACCCTCTGCACATCATCGATCAGGTTATAAAAAACCGCGCCGTTCAGGATGCCTATGTTTGTTGATATCTTGAATCCTGCCTCGAAGGTATCGATCTTTTCTTCATCGTACGGCCCCGGGCGTTCCACATCTGGGGTATAGGTATTTCGCAGATTATAGCCTCCGGAGCGGAATCCTCTGGTCCAGTGTCCGTAAACGTTCGCTTCAAAGTTCGCTCCGCCGCCCATATAGTAGACAGCGCCGAGCTTGGGCGACCAGCTGTTCCAAGTCTCCTCGTCGGTGAAATCAAACGGGCATGCGGGTCCGATCGCAATGTTGCATGGCATTCCCCCCAGCACGCCGCTTATGTTGAGAAGGCCGGAGGCGGTCTCAGCTTTTCTCTTGTCATAGCTGTAACGGGTGCCCGCGATAAGCATTACCCGATCCGTAAGATTGTAATCAAGAGAGAGGAACACGCCTAGCGTATCGACGTAATAATTCCCTCCCACGTCTTGGGTAAAGTGCGCTCCGGTGGAATATCTCCCCTCCGTGACAAGTCTGTCGATATGATCTCCAAGCAGATAACGGCGGTCATGATAATTTACTTCGCTTGTAAAATAATAAAAACCGGTCGTCACGTGGAAACTTTCGAAGAATCTGCCCACGTAGCGCAGTTCGTTGCTCCACTGGCGGTAGGGGGTCCATCCACGTATATGCAAAACGCTTTGCGGCGAAGAATCGACATCAAGCAAAGCGGACCCGTCTGAGTCGTAAAGACCGAATATGTTGGTTATGGTACCGTCTCCGAAATCCACATCCCAATCCACCTGAGCGGAGAAAAAGTGATTTCTATGCTCCCTGAAGCCTTCCTCGTCGATGCTGAAATCGTGACTATCGATATCGAAGTCGCGCCGGTTCTGTGCCGCGGCGCCATCGCTGTTCGAATTTTCGTACCGGTAGCGCAGAACAAGGCTTACGTCATCCGTCGGGTTCCACGTAATCACCGATCGTACCATTCGTGTGTCGTTTTCTCCGAAAGCCTCGCCCGTGTGGAGATTCTTAAACCAGCCGTTATCCTGATTTGTGTACGCGCTTACCTTCACGCCGACGGTCTCGCTAATCGGGCCTCCGACTGTGGCCATGTAATAGCTGTTAAGGCCCTCACCCCCTCCTTCAAACGAAGTGCGAGCCGATATCTCAAGAACGTCTCCCGGTTTCTTCGTGTTAACCAGTATGGCGCCCCCCGTGACATTCCGCCCGAAAAGCGTTCCCTGTGGCCCCCTCAGCACCTCTATGCTTTCAATATCGAAGGTATCAAACAAAACGGTGGTTATCTGCCCTTGATACACGCCGTCGACAAACACCCCCACGGTCGGATCAACAGACGCTATGGAGTTATTTATTCCGACACCACGGATGGAAAAGTTGGCTACTGCCAGTCCAGAGACGGAATCGTCAAGTGCCACATTGGGCATGCGCACTGCGAGACTTTCAAGGTCGTTTACCTTCAAGGCTTCAATCTGTTCCGAACTGAAATGGGTAATCGACAGGGGAACGTTCTGAATCAGCTCTTCTCGTTTTCGGGCGGTGACCGTGATTTTTTTGAGAAATACACTGCTTACCCCGAACACATCCTCCTGTGCAACTGCATCACCGCCGCCGAGCGACGCTAGGAGCACACCTGCGAGAAACGCGCTTAAAAACTCCTTCATTCCAGATTTGAATTTCCTTTTAATTATTTCGATGCCCTCCTTTTCGTCAGAAATTATAACATAATCCTGCACGAAAAACCCAAGTCATCAGATTATTGCATAACGGAACTTATAGCGCGGCATGAAACGCCCGGTTACAGCCGACGCACAGGCATGCTTCGCCGCGCAGGCGACAAATCAGGCAACGGGGAGAGAACTTTCGATCAGCAGAATTGGTATGTTTTCTCTTACGGGGTAGAGATATTTTCCGCCGCGGCAGATAAGACCCCCCTCGATTTTCTCGGAAACTCGTTCCCCCGACCTGTCAACCAGAGTTCCGAGATCAACAAGCTCGTTAAGACGCGCGACAATCTCACTGCTGGCTTCCTCAAGAGGTTCTCCGGTCTCAGGACACACGAGAATTTGAAGTAATTCCTTGTCAATCATCGGCCTTGGGATTCGCAGTCTGCAAAAGCGCCTGCGGGGTTATGGGCAAGTGGAACCTTCGTCTATAAGGAATCTTCCTAGGTTCCCAGCAGCTTCTGGGCTTCCTCCTCCGATTTCTCAAAATAAAACTTGGGATCACTTTCCTCGGATATAACGCTCTCGTTAATAACGCAGCGTACCACTCCTTCGAGTGAAGGCACTTCGTAGAAAACTTCAAGCATGATCGCTTCTAGGATGGCCCGAAGCCCCCTGGCCCCGGTATTTCTCGAGACGGCTTCCCTGGCAATGGCTTTTCTCGCGCCTTCGGTTATTTCCAGCTGTACCTTCTCGATTTCCATCATCTTCTCAAACTGCTTTACGATTGCGTTTTTGGGCTTGGTCAGAATCTCGACCAGCTGCTCTTCGGTAAGTTCGCTCAGACTGGCGATAATCGGGATTCTCCCGACGAATTCAGGAATCAGTCCGAACTGAACAAGATCCTCAGGCTGAACCTTGCTGAGAAAGTTGCTTTCGTCCTCCGCAGTCGTGTTTGACAATTTCGCCCCGAAACCGATGGACTTCTCCCCGATTCTCGCGCGGACAATATCCTCAAGGCCGCAGAAAGCGCCGCCGCATATGAAAAGTATGTTCGTAGTGTCCACCTGGGTAAATTCCTGCTGTGGATGCTTTCTTCCCCCCTTGGGAGGAACGTTAGCCAGAGTCCCCTCCATTATCTTGAGCAATGCCTGCTGGACCCCCTCCCCCGAGACATCCCTTGTGATTGAGGGACTGTCGCTTGATTTGCGGGTGAGCTTGTCTATTTCATCTATATAGATAATGCCTCCCCGGGAAGCTTTTTCGACATCGTAGTTTGCCGCCTGAAGCAGGCTCACGATCATGTTTTCGACATCCTCGCCCACATAGCCGGCTTCTGTATAGCAGGTAGCGTCCACTATGGTGAAAGGAACATCGAGAATCTTGGCCAGGGTCTGCGCGAGCAGGGTTTTTCCCGAACCCGTGGGCCCTACAAGAAGTATGTTGCTTTTCTCCACCTCTACTTTGTCGCTTCTTCTTCTGCCGGAATCGTTAAACTGCATCCGCTTGTAGTGATTGTAGACGGCGACGGAGAGCACTTTTTTAGCGTTTTCCTGACCTATTATGTATCCGTCAAGGAAGGATTTCATCTGCTGGGGAGTCGGAAAGGTTTTTTTCGGTTTCAGAAAAGCGCTGTCCTTGGTCTTTTCTTCCGCTATGATCTGGTTGCAAAGATCTATGCACTCATCGCAGATATAGACGCCGTGGCCAGCTATGAGCTTGCTGATCTCTTCCTGATTCTTCCCGCAGAAAGAACAGTAGTGTTTCGATTCTTCTCTGCTTTTTTTGGGACTCATCCGGTCGCCTCCTCCCTTTCGGTAATTATGGCATCCACTATACCGTAATCAATGGAATCCTGAGCGCTCATGAAGAAGTCTCTGTCGGTATCGTTCACTATCCTCTCAAAAGTCTGCCCGGTGTGCTTCTCAAGTATGGAGTTCAACTGCTTTTTCACCCTGACAATCTCTTTTGCGTGTATTTCTATATCGCTTGCCTGCCCCTGAACACCTCCGAGCACCTGATGAATCATCACCCTTGAGTGAGGCAGCGCGTATCTTTTGCCCGCCGCGCCGCTTGCCAGAAGAACCGCGGCCATGCTGACCGCCTGCCCGATGCATATGGTTGATACTTCGGGCTTTACGTACTGTATGGTGTCGTAGATGGCAAGACCCGAGGTAACATGCCCTCCGGGGGAATTTATGTAGAGGTAAATAGGTGTTTCGGGGCTCTCGGATTCAAGAAAAAGAAGCTGCGCGATAACGACGTTAGCTACCGCATCGGTTATATCGGAACCTATGAAGACGATCCTGTCTTTAAGCAGCCTTGAAAAAATATCATAGCCCTGATCGCCCCTGCTCGTACGCTCAATAACGTAAGGTATGAAATCGGTTATCATTAAACCGATTATAACTAAGTGGGTTATTCCTTGTCAATCTGCGCGGACTCTTGCTCCGCTTCCTCAATCTGGGCCCGCTCCAGAAGAAGATCCAAAACGCCTTGTGTTTTAATCTGGGATTCAAGATGCTCCATCGTCCCCTGCTGCTCGTAAGCCTTGTGCACCTGGTCGGGGGGAAGATTGTATGAAGCGGCGAGGCGGTCTATATGCTCGTTTAGCTGCTGGCGGGTAACTCTTACGTTTTCCTTCTGCGCAATTCGGTTGAGAATTATCGAGGTCCTAACGCTTTCAGCGGCCTTCTCGGTGAATTTCGGTGCCAGGTCCTCTCCGATCTCAGGTTCCGGAACTCCGCTTCTCTGCATATCGGAGACAAATCTCGCCTCTAGATTCTCCTGCTCCTTCTCAAGCAGCGACGGTGGAACGTCGAACTGGTTTTTCGAGAGAAGGTCGTCGACTATCTGCTCCCTCATGGAGGAGAGCTGCTCCTTTTCGTGAAGGTGCTCAAGCTGCTCCTTTATGGCTTTTCGTAATTCAGAGATACTCTCGACATCAAAATCCTTTGCGAAATCATCATTAAGCTCAGGCAGAATCCTGTCGTGAAGCTCATTTACCTTGACTGTGAACCTAACTGTTTTTCCGGCGGCCTCGGATAGCGGGAAATCTTCCGGATAGGACACTGAGAATTCCACCTCCTCGCCCGTTTTCTTTCCCAGAAGGTTTTCTTCGAACTCGGGAGAGAACTGCTCTTCGCCCAGTAAAAACCTGACGTTCTGCCTGTTAAGATCGTCTATGGTCTCCCCGTCTTCAAACGTGCCACTGTAGTCGACAAAAACGTAATCGCCTTCTTTAGCCGGACGGTCCTCCTCGATAAGTCTTGACTGCGCTGCCTTTTCTCTGAGTTTCTGTATTTCAGCGTCCATCTCTTCCTCGGTTACCTGGCGAACGGTTTTTTTCACGGGAATCGAGACGTAATCGGAAAGCTCAAAATCGGGGATCACCTCAAATTCAGCCGAGTAAGCGAACTCCTCTCCGATTTTGACCTCATCCATATCCGTAATGTCGGGGCGCGTCACCGGCAAAAGCGAACGGTCCGCAAGGGCTTCGGACAAGGTATCCGAGACAAGACTGGACGCGGTTTCCTGATCAACTTCCTTTCCGTACATGGACTCGACCATGTGGCGGGGAACCTTCCCCTTTCGAAATCCCTTTACGTTGACTCCTCCCATTACATCGCGGAACACTGAGTTTCTTTTTTCCGCAACCTGCTCTGAGGGAAGGGAAACCCTGATTTTCTTTCTGGTGCTGTCAATATCTTCAATATCTATCTTCATTTCGTCTAAAACCCCTCGGTAAATAATTCAGGTAACAATATATCATTATTCACAAAATACCAACTTGCCCCGTAGCGCGAAGCAGGTCTTCAAATCTGAAGTCAAAAATCGGAAGGCAACACCCTTTACACGCCACGTTTTGAGTGCCGTTTGAAGCTTACGAATGTTTTTCCCGGTATGCGTAATGCCGCGCAAACAAGAAGAAAGCAAGGGAAAGAAGAACCCCTTGAGGAATTACGGTCTCATAAGTGGGATATATCCCGAGAGTGTCCATGTAAGGAATAAAATCCGCTGAGGTCGAGGAAATAATTCCCGATTCCTGAAGTTCCAGTATTCCCTTACCGAGCAGTATGAAGCAGAGCAGGTAGAGGAAAACGCTTGCGAAGGAAAAGAAGTACTTAAGAGGGATCCTGAGGGTAAACCTGTACATAAGAAAAGCTATTACGAACACGACGGCTACTCCCGCAACAAGCCCGTAGATCACGTGAGGCGTGGAGGAACCGGTCTGGTAGAAAAGCGCCTGATAAAAAAGCAGCGTCTCAAAAGCCTCTCTATAGACGGCCAGAAACGAAACAAAGGCAAGAGTAAGGCCGCTTCTTCGGGTAAGCGCGCCTTCGGTTTTGGAGCGGACGTATTCCTTCCACTTTTTTACGTCCGCCTTTGAGACAAGCCAGTAGCTCACGTAGAAAAGAACCACGGCCGCCAGAAGAGAAGTCACTCCCTCGACAATTTCCCTCCTCGCTCCCGAGATATCTATCATGGTTCTGGCTGCCGCCCATGTCGCAAACCCCGCAAGAACGGCCGCTATCCAGCCGTAGTGAACGTATTTGATCATACCGCGGTTCCCGGAGTGGACCAAAGCGGCGATAATGGCAGCCATTATCAGCAGGGCCTCAAGCGCTTCTCTCAGCATTATGGAAAAAGAATTTATGAAGCTTACATATTTGCCGAGAGACAAACCGCCCAGAAGTATGCGCTCCGCCTCGCGCAGATCGCCCTCTATGCTTGTTTTTAGATCTCGCAGTTCGGAGGAATCTCTGTCGGACATTATCCATGACCTGAAAAATCCCATTTTCTTCTCAACCTTAAAAACAAGCGATCTCTTTTTCGAGACCAAAGCAGGTTCAATTTTCTGAAAGCCCCCCAAGTACCCGTCGAGAGTCTCCCTGAAAGCCTCTTCCTTTCTGCCGGCCTCGTAAAGATCGACAGCTTTTTCAAGCTTATCGATTGTGTGGGCTATATACTCCGAAGTGCCTACGGCAATTCCATCCTGAAGGTAAGCGGTTCTCAGGTAAAAAAGAACATCCTGATCACTGCCCCCAGCCCCCGCGGCCAGAAGAAGCTCCGCATTGCTCGCTAGTGCGAGATTTTCAAGCTTTCTAGTATCATCTGAGATATCCTCGGGGGAAAAGCCTGAAGTGCCACCGCCTGGGGGAATATCCGGATACCCGAGCGAAAGAACGTAAAACGCCACGTCCCATTTCTGTTCTTCGTCAAGCACCTCTTCGAACGATCCCATGGCGGTGCCTTCGATCCCGAAAGTGGAGGTGTTATAAACTTTAAAAGGGGAGAGCCCAAGATTTATGTCTGGATCGGTAAAATCCGTGGGAGGAGGGTTCAGATTCTTAGAGAGAACCCCATCCGCTCTTCCGGAAAGTCCATGGCATGAGGAGCAGTTCTCCGCATAAAGCACCCTTCCGCTTTCGTAATCCGGAATCTTCGCCGGGTAGGGCTTTATATCATAGGCAGAAATAATCTGTCCCTTAAGTTCATTGGCAAGACTTTCCACCTCAGAGACAGGGCCCTTGGACGCTATGATTGAATGCAGACGCGCGAACTTTTCGGAAAAACCCGCGGTTTTTCTTCCTTTCTCCGCAGCATTTTCCCACAGTTCAACCGCGGCGGAAGAAAAATCCAGCATTTCCTGATACTCAAATTCGTTTACGATCTTCCCTTCTTTTACGGCGTTTGAGTAATCTCCCCCTATATAGTCCACAAGAGAAAGAACCCTATCTATCTCTCCCGCGTAGGAAAGCCCCGGAAAAAGAAAGAATATGAGAACAAATATATGGAAGAAGCTTTCTCTAAACATAGTTTATGACCGGCTCTCCATCTGGGGATTTGGAAGCGTATTTGCTACCATTCTAGACCTTCATTGTCAATAATTTTTCGTAGCCATTGTTTCCACCTTTATTTTCATCAAAAAAGTGAAGAGAAACCTGGTTATTATTCGAATTTTCCGGCACACAAATATTTAAAAAAATTCTTGACACCATAACTCCACAATGTTATAAATCAGCATCCTGGATATAGAATATCCAGAATATCTGCTATTTATGCAAGTTGAATAAATCCTATAAGGAGGATGTTAAGAGATGGGTAATCATACAAGACAGTGGAAAATGCTTTTTGTATTTTTCCTGATCTTTTCAGTTGGGGGAGCACAGATCTCTCTCGCGCGCACAACTACGGATGAAAAAATAAAAAAACTCGAAGAACAGATAAAGGTTCTCGCGGACGAGATAGAAGCCATCAAATCCGCTTCGGTAACGGAGCCTCCAGTCTACGAAACGGAATTCGGGGTGGCCCCGGCGGCTTCAAAGGTCTATAGAGTTGACCAGGGAGTATCTTTCGGAGGATACGGTGAACTGCTTATAGGCAGCGTGAAAGAGGATTCGCACAACACGGTGGATACCCTGAGAGTAATTCTCTACAACGGCTACAAATTCAATGACCACATAGTTTTTAACTCGGAAATAGAGTTCGAACACGGCACAACGGGAAGCAATAAGGATGGGAAATCGGGTTCGGCATCGGTTGAGTTCGCATTGCTTGATTTCCTCATCAGCGATAAATTTAACTTGAGAGGCGGTCTTCTTTTAGCTCCTTTCGGGGTCATCAGTGAAATTCACGAGCCGACGACGTTTTACGGGGTGGGAAGACCTTCGGTTGAGAGACAGATAATTCCGACTACGTGGAGAGAGGCGGGAGCCGGGGCGCACGGAACGTTTGATCTGGGCAGTGCCGGATCGCTTTCTTACAGGGCTTACGGAATGTCGAGCTTTGATTCGCGGGGGTTTAAGGCATCCGACAACAGAAGTCTGCGGGTCAAGGGGAACAGGGCAAGATTCGACGACATAGCTTTTGTGGGAAGGGTTGAATACGACCCCATTCCAGGAGTCAAGATCGGAGGATCCATGTTTTACGGCAACACCGGGCAGGACGAAGAAGTCAATGGTCAGACGATAGACGGTCTTTTCCAGATGTATGAAGTGGATGCGCAGCTTCAGTACGCGGGACTGGACTTAAGGGCCTTGTCCGTATGGGCAAGTCTTGACGACACAGAGCTTGTAAACCAGAACAACGGGCTTGAAGGCGGCGAGTCCGTCGGGGAAAAACAGTCCGGCTGGTACGTTCTCGGGGGATATAACATCTTTTCCCTGCTTAACTCCGGAAACAAGTATATGGAGTATCTGGCGCCTTTTGTCCGGTACGAGAAATACGACACTCAGAAGGAGGTTCCCTCCGGGTTTGAAAGAAACCCCGCAAATGAGAGAACGGAATATACCTTCGGAGTGAATTACAAGCCGATTCCAAACGTGGTCATAAAAGCCGAATATCAGAAGCTTGATAACGCCGCGGATGAGGCGAAGGATCAGTTCAATTTTGGGATGGGGTATGTGTTCTAGGATATAGGGCTTAAATCCGCGGAAAACGGGTGCGGTTTTATGCTTCTTTTTTTCTCTCTTTCTCTCTTCACGAGGGCAATATTCAGATAGGATGTTGCCCTTATTCCATCATGACTGCAAAAATCCTTGTTTTCATAACGCTTGTGTTTTTTCTCCATGGTGCGGGAGACTCTTCTGCCAAAGTCCTTCTCACCAAGGGCAAGGCGCTTGAGCTTGTTTTCCCTGAAGCCGACGAAATAGAGAAAAGACACGTTTTTCTTACCGAGGGCCAGGCCAAGAGCATAAGTAAAATAGCCAAGGCCGAGGTAAATTCACGACTTTATACCTTCTACATAGCAAAATCCGGCGGGAAGGAAACAGGCTATGCGGTTATCGATACTCACACGCTTCGAACCCTGACCGAAACCGTAATGTTCGTAATAAACCCTGACGGGACACTTCGCCACGCTGAAACTCTTGCGTTTTTCGAACCCAGAGATTACATGCCGAGCGGAAAATGGATAAACTTATTCTTGGAAAAAACCAATCTGGACAAAATGAAGGTAGGCAAAGGAATCCCCAATATTACAGGAGCCACGATAAGTGCCAGATCTTTCTCAAGAGCAACAAGAAGGGTTCTCGCCGTCTACCGGATTATGTTCGCCAATACAGCTGATTCGTAATTATTCGAAGAGGGAAAAATGAAGTTCTTCGTCTCAGGAGACATAAGAAAAAACGACCTGCTGAAACTCGTCGTTCTATTCACAACACTTTTCTTTCTCTTTTTGTGGATAACCAACCTGCTGCTTTTTCTAAAGGTAGGATTCAGTTACGAAAGCGTCGTTGAGTACTACAGGGGGTCTGAGGAGAGCTTCAGGCCTCCAAGAAGTTATTTGGGGCTGCTTGAAGAAGCTCATTTCCATTTTTTCTCAATGGCCGTCTTGCTTGTAACGCTTAACCACCTGTTTCTTTTCACGAACAGGAGCTCCAGTGAAAAACTTTTGGTGATAATAGCCTCGTACGGTTCCGCTTTCCTCGATATAGCCGGCGGCTGGTTAGTAAGGTACGTAAGCGCCGAATTCGCTTATGTTAAAATCGGCTCTTTCGTCGTCCTTCAAATATCTCTTCTGTACCTCATTATCTTCGTAACATATTACCTTTACAGAAAAAAACACGAGTATCCACAGCCGCCGGGGTGACCTTGGCACACTAGGGGCACACGTAAGACCCGAAGCAGGATTTTTTCTCCCCTTTTTTCCCGATGACCAGAAAACCCAGGGATTTATCTCTCCGGGCAAGCATCCGCGCGCCACGCGGGCCCAGAACCGAGACTGCTGTCGAAAAAACATCCGCTTCCGTGGCACTCTTCGAAACGGCAACCACGGAAGTCAGATCTTCCGCGGGCCAACCCGTCCTGGGATCAATTATATGGGAGTACCTTTTCCCCGCATGCTCAAAGTAGCGCTCGTAATCCCCCGAAGTCGCAACACCCTTGTTCGCAAGATCAAGCTTCGAGATAATTTCACTTCCGCCCCCGGGTCTTCTTACCCCCACTTCCCAGAATTTTTCGCCGGCGGGAGAACCTATCGCAGATATGTTTCCCCCGAAATTTACAAGTCCCCTAGTGATTCCGTTTTCCTTGGCGATCTTTACCATTTCGTCGACGGCGTAGCCCTTCCCTATGGCGCCGAAATCGAGTTGAACGCAATTACCCTCAAAAAAGATCCGAGATCTCGCTTCGTCCATCTTTATTTTTCGAAAACCCGTACACTCAAGCGCGTCGCGGATCCGCGATTGCGCAGGCAGCCGTCCCGCCTCGGTTTCAGTCCGCCAGAGTTTAAAAAGGCTGCCGATAGTTATATCGAAAGCTCCGTCGGTTAATTCTGAGTACCTGATTGAGATCCGCACGAGACGCAGGAATTCCTCTGGAACGGAAACTGCCCGGACCCCGGCGGATCCGTTTACTTCCGCCAATACGCTGTCATCCCTGTAGTTGCTGAAAAGCCTGTCTATCTCTTTGGTCCTCTCCACGCAGGCATCAACAACCCGGTGGAAAAGCTCCTCGCTCGGGGAATAGAGCTTAAGCTCTATGGTCGAACCCATGGAGTGAAAGGATCTCTCGTAGAGATGCTCCGTATTATGGGAGCAGGAACAGAAAAGCAGAACTAAAAGCGCAAGCAGACGCATGTCTTCAAAATCACGTAAACCATGTTTTCTGCGAGAGGAGGGAGTCGAACCCTCACACCCTAAGGTACTAGATCCTAAATCTAGCGCGTCTGCCTATTCCGCCACTCTCGCCTTTAACAGTCAAAGATCGGAAAGCGCTCGGAATCGCGGTTTCCGGACAGCGTCCTAAGACGCAATATAAAGTGAGCTGCGAGGGATTCGAACCCACGACCGACTGATTAAGAGTCAGCTGCTCTACCAGACTGAGCTAGCAGCCCGCAAACAGAATAACAGAAAAGAAAATAAATGAAAACCCCAATATCCGTCAGTCGAGACAGTTGAAAAACTCTCGCTTTTTTGAACTCTCCACCAAGACTGTATATTTTTAAGGTTGTGGGAAATCTAATAAATCACTTCAAGGAATATAACCAGGCTTACTACGTGCAGATAGAAAATCTGATAGTGTCTGTTCTGATAGTGGTAATTCTGCTTCTCATCAGAAGAATTCTCATATCCCTCATAGCCAAGAATGTAAAAGATCCCAAGACCGTTTATCGCTCCAAACGCATCATCGGGTACGGCTACGCTTTTCTTCTCATAATACTGCTCGGCAGCGTGTGGATAAAGGGTTTTGGTCACATAGGAACCTACCTGGGTATAGCGAGCGCCGGCATCGCTATAGCGCTTCATGAAACCATCTCCAACATCGCCGGTTGGTTCTTCATACTCTGGAGAAAACCTTTCGTAATAGGGGACCGTATACAGATAGGAGACACCAAGGGAGACGTAATAGACTTGAGGCTGTTTCAGTTCAGCATGGTTGAGGTTGGAAACTGGGTTGAAGCGGAACAGAGCACGGGCAGGATTATACATATTCCCAACAGTCAGGTGATGAAGGAAATAACCGCGAATTACCACGGCGGATTTGATTACATATGGAATGAAATACATGTTCTAGTGACATTTGAGAGCAACTGGAGAAAAACCCGCGAGATTCTTGAAAAAATAGCAAAAGAAAAAATCGAATCCTCTTCAAGGCAGGCTGAAATACAACTGCGTCAAACTGCTGAAAAATACATGGTACATTTCTCGAAACTCACCCCGGCGGTCTACATGTCGGCAAGAGACAGCGGAGTGCTGTTCTCAATCAGATACATGATAAACCCGAGAGAGAAAAGGGGCTCGGAGCAGAGTCTGTGGGAAGTGATACTAGACGAATTTGAAAAGCATCCTGATATCGAGCTTGCATACCCCACGACGCGCTTCTATACCTATACGCAGGAGAGCCCTGGCAAAACAAATCCCGCTCCCTGAGCCAAGGTAAAACGGATCTTCTACGGTTTGTCTCCAGAGGGGCTCTCTTCGGGTTTCACGATGGCAACCGCAGCCGCCTCGGGATTTATGTACTTCCTGGCTACCCTCGCTACGTCATCCGCCGTCACGGCCAAGATTTTTTCCGGGAACTTTCTGTATTCGTAAGTGCCTATCCCGTAAAGCTCGTCAAACGCGACCGTTGAGGCCTGAGCCGAATTTCTCTGAAGCCCTATCTCGAAACTGCCGACTATGTAGTTTTTCGCCCTCTCAAGCTCCTGCTCCCCGACACCTTTTAAAACAAGCTGAAGCTGCTCCTTTATCGCCCCGAGCGCCTCTTTCTCCTTCTGCGGAGCGGTCCCTATATAGACGCCGAAATAGCCACCCTCCATTCCCGGAACATAAAACGAAGTGACCGCGTAGGCAAGGCTCTTTTTATCACGAAGTTCAATAAAGAGTCTTCCTCCCTGGCCCGAAAGAACGGAATTTAACACCTCAAACGCATAGTAGTCCCGGCTTTTAAAACCCGGGGCGTGAAAACCCGCGATAATGTGAGTCTGCGCCTTGTCCTTTTCAAACTCAACGGTTTCCCTCGCAGCCGAAAGTGCAGATTCGCGAGGCGGCCGGGTCTTTTCAAAACCGCCTTTTTTCATGGAACCAAACAGTTTTTCAAGAACACCAAGTGTTTTCTCCGTATCGATGTCGCCTGCAACGGAGATAACCATGTTCTCGGGTCTTATGACTCTTTCGTAGAACCCGAGGATGTCAGCCGAGTTAAACCCGCTTACGTTTTCCTCGGTCCCCAGCACATTGAACCTGTAGGGGTGCTTTAGAAAAAGGGTCTTGAGAAAGTTTCTAACGGTCTTTCCCGTCAAATTGTCTTGCTGTTTTTCGAGAGCGGCCAGGATTTCCCTTCTCCCACGTTCCATCTCCTCATCGGAAAAAGAGGGGTTAAGTATTACGTCGGAAAAAATATCCAGAGCCCCTTCAAAGTTCTCGCTTAAGGCAGAGAGGGTCACCCCGACGCTGTTTTTCCCCGAGAACCCGTCAACCGTTCCACCGAGCCCCTCTATCTGCACGGCTATATCTTCAGCGGAGCGGCTAGAAGTGCCCCGGGTAAACATTTCGGCCATGAAGTTTGAAATTCCGTTCGTGCCCGTGTCCTCATACCTCAGGCCACCCAGAAATGCCGCGTGAACGGAGAAAAGCGGAACGGCGGGATTCCGCTTCAAAAGAACCCTGATCCCGTTTGAAAGTTCGTATTTTCCAAATTCCGCCTGTGCTGTGGAAACTTTTTTCTTTTCTTTTCTGTCGGTTCCGTCGGGAAAAAGCAAAGCTTTTTTGAAGTCCCGTTCGACCGCCTTAGTTTTGTCTTTCGGAAGCAGCACTCCCGCGGTGAGATTTTCCCCTGCCAGATATTTCCTCGCCACGCGCACTATGTCCTCGGGGGTTACGCCTCTCACCCTCTCAAGGTAAAGCCGTTCGTAGCCGTGATCTCCCGTTTCAAGCTCGAAGTACCCAAGTTTTCTTGCCTGTCCCTGCATTGTTTCCTTAGTGCCGATAAAGTCCCTTTCTATGTTCGTTTTGGCGCGGGCGAGTTCCTCGGCCCCGACAGGTTCGTTTTTTATAAGTTCTATCTCGGCTATTATCTCCCTTGAGGCTTTTTTGACCTTTTCAGGATCGAATACTCCGCCCACGATGAAAAGACCGTTTTCCTTGAGGCTGTACGCGTAGGCATATATATCATTTACAGTGGCGTTCTGCTCTTTTAGCTTTCTGTAGAGCCTCGAGCTGTCCCCAGTGCCGAGTATGCCGCTTATCACATCAAGAACCGGCGTATCCGCGTGGCTTGCCGAAGGCGTGTGAAAAGCAAAACTGAAGTAGCCCGTGCTTACATCGCGACCAAGAACGAAGGTTCTCGTTCGGTTCTGCTCGGGTTCGGGGGGAAGTTCACACGCCGGGGTTTTTCTCTTCTTTATTTTTCCGAAAGTCGTAGCAACCGCGTCTTTTATTTCCTTGGGATCAAAATCCCCAACCACAACCAGAATCATGTTGTCCGGTGAATACCACTTTTTGTAAAAATCCAGAATTCCGTCCCTAGTGAAACTTCCAACGCTCTGCTTGGTTCCTATTATCGACCTTCCGTAGGCATGAACGCTGTAGGCAGTGGAAAAAAGCTCCTGGCTAAGGACCCTCGAGGGAGAGTCCTCTCCCCTTCTTATCTCTTCCTGGACAACCTCAAGTTCCTTTTCAAGTTCCGCGGGGTCAAAAGCCGAGTTCTCCATGACGTCAGCGAGCAGGTCAAGCGCCATTGGTAAAAAGCGCTTAGCGCTTACGATGTAGTAAACAGTCTCGTCAAAGGAGGTAAAAGCGTTTATGTCTCCGCCGCCCGCCTCCACTATTCCGGCTATCTCGCCAACCCGTCTTTTCCCCGTCCCCTTGAAAAGCATGTGTTCGTGCACGTGCGCAAGGCCGTACTCTCCCTCCACCTCACACGCGCTTCCGGTCTTAACCCACACGTTCACGGCGACGACCGGAGAAGAGTCATTTCTCTCAAGAAGCACGGTCATACCATTTTCAAGACTGTATTTCGTTACTCCGCCAACACCCGCCAAGGTCTGCGCATTCAAACTCATAAGGTTTACTCCCGTAATCAGAACGAATAAAAAAAGTGATTTGAAAAACCAGTTCATCAACTCCCGCCGCCTGAAGAAAAACCCCTAGGATTCGTCACTAGCGAGGGGTTCCGATTCTTTGTGCCGCGATTTTGCCTTCGCAACGAGCTTCCAGGCGCAACGTCCGAGCTCGAGGAGGAAATAACAGTAAGTTATAACGACCGCGACCACTCCGGGATTGGTAACAAGCGCCGCAATAATTATGGAACCCGCTACAAGAGTGCTGAAAGGTCCGAATCCGGCGAGCCGCGGGAATTTCCGGTAAGGAACCTCGCTCACCATAATAAGTCCCACGATTGGAGTGAAGAAAAGATAAAAAGATTCCATAAGGGATGAGGTTATGATCTGAAATTCGGAAAAAAGAAGTATCGGAGACAGAACAAGCCCCGCGGCCATTGGGCTCGGAAGACCCGTGAACACGCGCTTTTCCTTGTCTGCAAACTGTATGTTAAAACGCGCCAGCCTAAGCGCAGCGCAGACCACGTAAAAAAGCATCGCCATAAGTGCCGGTTTTCCGTAATCTGAGAGTCCCCATACATAAAGAAGCACAGCGGGGGCCACTCCAAACGATACAAGGTCACAGAGAGAATCATAGGACGCGCCGAAACGGCTTTCTGAGTTAAGAGCCCTTGCTATTCTGCCGTCAAGCATGTCGACAAGTACCGCCATGCCGATAAAAGCCGCGGCCCACCAGAACCGATTGAAAGTCCACTGCTCGGAGATATCGCCTGAGTAGGCTCCTTGAATGGAAATCGAAGTCACGATGGATGCGAGCCCAAGAGTAAGGCCCAGAGTCGTGAGCAGGTTCGGCAGTATAGGGATAAGTCTTCCTCCGCGGGAAGACCTTTTCCTTCTCTTTTTCTTCAAGTTAACCATGCTATAACTGTCCTGCCGGCCACTACCTTCTGCCCCACCTCGACCCCTACCTTCACGTCCTCAGGCAGGTATATATCCACTCTAGAACCAAACTTTATCATCCCGAATTTTTCCCCGATTTCCAACACGTCGCCGAATTTTGCACGCGATACTATCCTTCTCGCGAGAAAACCGGCTACCTGAACTATAACCACCCGCACGCCACCTTCGCACTCAATAAGGGTCGCAAGCCGCTCGTTGGTATCGGATGAATTTCCTTTAAAGGCCATTTTGAATTTGCCGGGGTAATAGGTAGTTCCAACGACCCTGCCCGAAACAGGAGACCTGTTTATATGGCAGTCGAAAATCGAGAGGAAAATACTTATTCTTCTCGTGTTTCGCTTAAGGTAGTCATCTTCGAAGATCTCTGAGATATCTATTATCTTCCCGTCTGCGGGACAAATCACAGAACCGGGGTCAAGTGGAGGAAGCTCTCTCTGTGGATCCCTGAAAAAAAAGACAAAAAAAGCGGTGAGCAGAAGAAAAACTATAAAGAGAAAGAAAGAGCCCAAGAGTGCGAGGATAAGACAAAGCGCGACGGAAACATAAATTATACCGAGCCCTTCTCTTGCGACCCTCAGAAACCGAAAATCCATCAGTTCTTGTCTTTATCAACCAGTTTTTTCTGGAAAAGCGAGCTCATCATCCCTCTAAGCTCGGCCCCGACGCTTTCAATCGGATGCTCTTCGCCTTGCCTGAGAAGCGCGTTATAGGAAGGTCTTCCAGCCTGATTCTCAAGTATCCATTCCGACGCGAACTGCCCGGATTGAATCTCCCCGATTATCTTTTTCATCTCCTGCTTTACGGAGTCGTTTATGAGTCTGGGGCCTCTGGTTATGTCCCCGTACTTGGCCGTATCGCTTACCGAGTAGCGCATGTTCGCTATTCCGCCCTCGTATATGAGGTCAACTATCAGCTTGACTTCATGGCAGCACTCAAAATACGCCATCTCGGGCGGATAACCGGCCTCGACAAGCGTATCGTATCCGGCCATGATAAGGGCCGTGAGCCCTCCGCAGAGAACTGACTGCTCCCCGAAAAGATCGGTTTCCGTCTCATCCTTAAAAGTCGTCTCTATAACACCCGCCCTCGCACATCCGATGGCTTGGGCGTAACCGAGGGCAAGATCTTTCGCGCCGCCCGTCGGGTTCTGGTGAATGGCTACGAGTCCCGGTACCCCGGCGCCTTCAACATACTGATTCCTTACCGTGTGCCCGGGGGCCTTAGGAGCAACCATGAACACGTCCACATCCGCGGTAGGGGTGATTTGTCCGTAGTGAATATTGAAACCGTGACTAAACATAAGCGCATTTCCAGCAACAAGGTTCTTTGCGATATGCTCATGGTATATAGCCGGCTGGTAAGTGTCAGGAGCCAGCATAACGACTATGTCCGCGGATTTAGAAGCGGCCGAAACGGTCTTTACGTTAAAACCCGCATCCTTGGCCTTTTTCCAGTTGGCCCCATCCTTAATGTCCGCGACCGTGACTGAGATTCCGCTCTCTCTTAAGTTCTGGGCGTGGGCATGACCCTGGCTTCCGTAACCTATTATCGCAATCTTCTTTTTCTTAAGCTTAGACGAATCAATGTCCTTGTCGTAGTAAACTTTCACCGTTTATCCTCCTTTACTTGCTCTTCTTGTTCGCCCGGGACATGGCGACGGTTCCCGTTCTCGCGATTTCCTTTATCCCGAAAGGTCTTTGAAGCTCTAAAAATGCCTGGATCTTCTGCTCATCCCCGGTAACCTCGAACGTGTAGGATCTCGCGGACACGTCAACGACCTTGGCCCGGAATATGTCGGCGATCCGCAGGATTTCCGCCTTGGAATCAGCCTTCGCGTCAACCTTGATGAGAATCATCTCTCTTTCCACGCGGTCAAGTTCGGTCATGTCAACGACCTTGATCACGTTAACCATGTTGTTGAATCTTTTGATTATCTGCTGAATTACGGCTTCGTCGCCGGTTGTGACCAAGGTTATTCTGGACGTCCCCGGTTCCTGGGTCTCCGCGACGTTAAGACTCTCTATGTTAAAATCCCTCGCGCTGAAAAGCCCGGCAATTCTTGAAAGTACACCGGCTTCATTGTCTACCGTTATGGATATGGTGTGCCTCGATTTCATGGAACCTCCAAAGGTGAAAAAGTTGTCAGGGAACCGCAATTATACCGAATCCCCAAAAAATGTTAATACCCCCAGCCGCAGAATTGGCCGTCGCAGAAGCTTCTCAGCTCTCCGCGTCTCCCTTAAGAATTTCCCCCAGTTCCCCGTTTACGTGCATGTCAGTGCATATATCGCACCCACCTATAAAATTGCCGTTAACGTAGAGCTGCGGAATAGTCGGCCACTGCGAGAATTCCTTTATCCCCTGGCGGATCTCCGGATCCAAAAGAATGTCGACGGTTTCGTAATCCACCCTGTAGAAGTTGAGAATGTTCACAACCTGGGCCGAAAAACCGCACCGAGGCGCATCCTTTGACCCCTTCATATAGAGGACAATAGAGTTTTCCTCGATCTGACGCTCTATTTTTTTCTGTATATCTGACATCACCCTGCTCCTTGCTTTTTAAGCTTCTCCCACTGATCATCCGTGTAGGTTTTTATCGAGATTGCGTGAATCTCGGATTCCATAGCGTCTCCAAGCGCTGCGTAAACAAGCTTGTGGCGCTCAAGTGGCGGCTTGCCTCTGAACTGTTCGGATACCACGACCGCCTGAAAATGCGTTCCGTCCCCCTCGACCTCGACAAACGACGCCTGAATACCCTGCTCTATCATTTTGCGAATCCGCTGCGTTTCCATTACAGCGGGGAATTATATACGCATATCACCGCGTTTCCAAGAAAAGGGTTCTGGGCCGATTTGCCTTGCAAAAATCCCCTGCTGTTTTATTCTTAAAGTGCCTGAGAAAAGAGGTTTCCAAGCACAGATGAAAGTCAGAGAGATAATGAACAGCCCCGTGGTCACCGCTAACGAGGACGACTCCCTTGAGCAGTGCGCACGCAAGATGCTTGAACTCAAAATCGACGAACTTCCCGTGGTAAACGACGACGGAGAGCTTACGGGATTTCTCTCCGTAACCGACTTTGTCGCCAAGAAAGCCACAGTTTCTTTTTCCAGAACCGAAATTCTTGAACTTTTTGGACAGTGGTTCGACAAGGAAGGGATTGAAAAGATGTACGAGGACGCCGGGCGCATCACCGCGAAGGAAATAATGAGCAGCCCCGCCATCTCCATCGGTCCGGACGAATCGGTAAAAGAAGTGTTGGAGAAATTAGCCGGAGCCAGCATCCACAGCGTCGTTGTGGTCGAGGACGAAAAGCCCGTAGGACTCGTCTCGGTATCAGATTTTCTGAAACTGATCGTGAGATAATCCACCTCCGGCCCGCCGTGCCATCATGAAAAGCTTCGGGGTATCAAAGGAAAAGCAGACGGCGCTTGCGCGGGAAATGAAGCGCTTGAACATAAAGGAAGAGGATATCGAGGAAACTTTCACAAGATCCTCGGGACCCGGAGGACAGAACGTAAACAAGGTAGCTACCTGCGTGCAGTTGCGGCACCGCCCAAGCGGTATTACCGTAAAGGCAATGAGGGAACGTTCCCAAGCTCTAAACAGATTCCTCGCCAGGAGAAATCTCGCCGAGAAAGTCGCGACGCTGCTTCACGGAGAAGATTCTGCGGAAAGAAAAAAAGCGCAGAAAATAATAAAACAGAAGAAAAGAAGAAAAAGAAAAACGGCGAAAAAACTCGCCGCCGGAGACGACGGAAACGCTCAGGAATAAGACTGCGGCTGGCGGATACGCAATGAAAAAAGCTTCCGATTCCAAATACGGCTCCGAAACGCACGGCACGGCAAGCGGATCTGCGTTTGGGGATCACGGATCGCTCCGCCAGTTATGGTGCTTAACGCTTCTTTTACTGCTTTGCCCGGCGGCGGCGGGAGCCGAAACTCTGACGGGCAAGCCTTACGTAACGGACGGCGACACGGTCAGGATCTCAGGGGAGCGGATCAGACTCGAAGGCATTGACGCGCCGGAGAGAAAACAGCGGTGCAAAGACTCCTCCGGAAAAAGCTACAGCTGCGGCCTTGTTTCAACCGCGGCTCTTAGAACCAAGACAGGGAGTAATTCCATTACGTGCGAGGGCACGGCGCGTGACCGTTACGGACGCTTTCTCGGGATCTGCTATCTGGGTGAGCTTGACCTAAACAGCTGGCTGGTCCGAAACGGTTACGCTCTTGCTTACACGCGCTACTCGCGCCGCTACGCCTCCGCCGAGCGGGAGGCCCGCCAAAACGGCCGCGGCCTGTGGGCCGGGGAATTCGTCGCGCCCTGGAACTGGCGAAAGGGAGAACGACTTACGACCACTTCTCAACCGCCCGGTCAGTGAGTTGGCAGCGAAGAGTTGAAAAACCGGGAGTTTCCGTCAGTTTTACTTACATGGAAAACCAGACCGCAGATCCCCCCGAGGAAAGCCGCAGACTCTCAGAAGACTGGGTTGTTTTCGGACCGGCTTTCGTCCTTATCGCTCTCGGGCTTGTTTTTCCCCATCTCTCTCTTCCAAAGTTTTCGTGGACCCCCGATTCCCTGGGCAAGGTCTTAAGCGCGGAGAACATCTCTGTCTCCCTTTCGCTGGGAGTGGCCTTTCTGCTTCTCTCAAGCGTCGGCGTCCGCCTGCTGGGCGGATCGGTCGCCCGCTACGCCGCGGGCTTTCCCATAGTCTTCGCCCTCGCGTGGGCATCCAAATTTATCGCCGGAAACGCGGTGGCCAAGGAGTGGGGGATAAGCTACGTCATCTTCGCCCTTTTCATCGGAATACTCGTCGGCAATGTTTTCCCCGATCGCTTCCGCGAGGCGGTCCGCACCGAATACTACATAAAGATCGGGCTTATCATCCTGGGTTCCGGGGTCCTGTTCGGCAAGATACTCTCCGCGGGGTTGGCGGGAATTCTGCAGGCCCTGCTCGTTATGCTCGTCATCTGGTATGCCTGCTACTGGATCTGCCGGAAGCTCGCCGTGGATTCCGAGTTTGCCGTCATGCTCTCCACGGCCGTTTCCATCTGCGGAGTCTCGGCCGCCATCGCGGCCTGCGGAGCCATAGGCGGAGACAGAAAGAAGCTCTCATACGTAACATCTCTCGTACTCATAGTGGCCGTCCCAATGATGCTGATCATGCCTTGGGCAGTAGAGCATTTCCAGATTCCCGCGGTGATCGGAGGGGCGTGGATCGGAGGAACCATCGACACGACAGGAGCCGTGGTGGCCGCAGGGGAACTGGTGGGAGAGTCGGCGATGAACGCCGCCATAGTGGTGAAGTTTTCGCAGAATGCCATGCTGGGTTTCGCGGCATTCGCTCTTTCTCTGTGGTGGACGTTGCGCCAGGGCGCAGATGAAGGGGTAAAGCCGTCGGCCGGGGTCATCTGGGAGCGCTTTCCGAAGTTCATTCTGGGTTTCATGGCGGCATCGCTTCTTTTTTCCTTCGTCGTGGGAGACGATCTCGTCTCGCAGACAAAGGGGCTCATGAAGGGACTTCGCGGCTGGTGGTTCGCCCTCGCCTTTGTCTGCATAGGTCTTGAGACTCGCCTTTCCACCCTAGTCAGCATGGAAGAAGGCCGCCCCGCCTACGCCTTTCTCATAGCACAGGGAATAAACGTCATCTGGACACTGGCCGTGGCGTGGCTTCTTTTCGGCGGCTTGTTATTCCCCGCCCCCGCTCTGTAGGAGCTTTGCACAAAACACCGCAAACTCTGGAAATAAACCCAAGTCCCCATCCGGGTTTCAGGAACTACTGTCTTGGGAGAAAGAGAACTATTTCGGAATCCCCATTAGAAGGCGACAATCCAAAGCTTCCGTATAATTTCGTGATATTGCCAAACCCTTAAAGCCAAGTACCTTAGTCCGATAAACATCCACAGGAGCGAACATAATGAAAGCCATTATCTATCACGAATTCGGAGGAATCGATGTTCTTAAGTACGAAGAGGTAAGCAATCCGCAGCTCGGACCGGGAGAAGTCCTGATAGAGGTAAAATCCTCTTCAATAAATTCCATCGACTTAAGATTAAGAAGTGGGAAGTCCCCCCGTCCAGTGCCCCTGCCGCACGTGGGAGGAGTAGACGTAGCGGGTATTGTCCGCGAGAAAAGCGATGACGTGTCCGACGTGGAAACGGGCCAGCGGGTCATGATCATGCCGGCTGTGCGTTCGGATAAGGGCCTTGAGATAGTCGGGGTCAACCTTCACGGAGGATTTGCCGAATATATAAAGATACCTTCATCGAACGTGGTCGCGATTCCGGAAGGGCTTTCCTTCGATGACGCGGCGACTCTTCCCACCTGCTACGTTACCGCCTGGTACGCCTTTTGCGAAAGAGCAAATATCGGCAAGGGAGAAACAGTGCTCGTGCACGCGGCGGGAAGCGGAACGGGAAGCGCGGCAATCCAAGTCGCCAAGCTTTTCGATTCTTTCGTTATAGCTACCGCGGGAAGTGACGAAAAACTTGAAAAGGCAAAAGAAATCGGAGCCGACGTCACAATAAACTACAACTCCTCGGATCTCGGAGAGGAGCTAAAACAAGTTACTAAAACGCATAAAATAAACATGATCTTCGACCCCGTGGGAGCTTCGGTCTGGAAAGAAAACACTCAGTATATTGCCCCGAGAGGAAAACTTCTGCTGATCGGCGTTGCGGGGGGCGGGGTTACCGAAGCGTCCATCGGTCCGCTTATAATGAAAGATCTCTCGGTACTCGGAGTAACGGTGTTTAACGCGCGGGCCGAGCACTTCGAGAAAGTCGCGCAGCTTGCCGAGGAAGGGGCCCTTAAACCTTCGATACACAGCAGGTTTCACCTGAGCGAAGCCTCGGCGGCGCAGAAAATTCTTGAAGACCGCCAGCAATTCGGAAAAGTCATTCTCAACCCATAAGGAAAAGCCTGGTTCTTGAGGTGAAGATTAAAAATCTGTTCGCGACGGTTCTGTTTGCCTTTGCCCTCGCGCCAGGTGTGTGCCTGGCAAAAACGCCCTGCCCCAAAAGCATAATCTCGCTCACCTTAGCCTCAGACGAGATACTCGTCGACATTGTCGACGACAGAAAAAAGATAGCTGCGCTTACCTATTTCTCGACTGACCCGCTGATCTCAAACGTAGTGGAAAAAGCGCGAGGAATCCCGCAGATCCGGGCAAACCTCGAACAGGTAATCGCAAAATCGCCGGATCTCGTGATACTCGCGGGCCACACGAATCCGAACATACGCACGCACCTCGAAGCGGTGGGAATAAAGGTGCTCGTGCTCCACGGAATCGTCTCGCTTGAGAGCATAAAAAAGAACATAAAAATGGTGGGGAAAGCAGTCTGTGAAGAAGCAACGGCAAAAAGCCTCGTAGAGGGTATGGAAAAACAGATCGCCGACGCCAGAGCGAAGATCCCTCCAGACGCAAAAACCCTGACGGTTCTTTTTTACGGAGCTCCCGGGTTTACGGTCGGCAAACGCACGACCATAAACGACATAATAGAAAGTTCAGGAGCCATCAATCTTCCGGCCCGTCTCGGGCTAAGCGGATACAGCAACATATCGACCGAGTACGTAATCCAGAACAACCCTGACCTCGTGCTTACAAGTAGTTATAATCCTTCTCACCCGGACTTTGTCGGCCAGATGTTCCAAAATTCCGCTTTCAGGGACAAAAAGATTGTAGTCGTCGCGGGAAAACATCTTGACGCCGCGTCTCATTACGCGGCGCAGGCCGTAATCGATCTGGTGAACCTGATTTTCAGAACGCAAAATAATGCCGATCGGTAAAAAAACGCTTTCCGTATACGTAATACTCGCTTCCCTGCTTGCGTTAACCATCGTCACTTGCGTATCGCTCGGGGCGGTGAGCATTCCATTTGACGAAGTGCTTAGAGTAATAGCCGGCAAATTGCTCTGGTTAGATGCAGAGGCGGGGATTGAGAAATCACATGAACTTATCATATGGAACGTCAGGCTTCCGAGGGTTCTGCTCGCCGCGACCATAGGCGGGGGCCTCTCAATTGTAGGAGCGGTAATGCAGGCGATGTTCAGAAATCCTCTGGCTGAGCCCGGGATACTGGGCTGGTCAAGCGGAGGTGCGTTTTTCGCGGTTGTGGCGATCTACACCGGTATTTATCAGCGGTGGTTTTTCCTGCTCCCGCTTGTCGCTTTTGCGGGCACTCTTCTCACGGCATACGCGGTCTACGGGATATCTCGCTACAGGGGTTTTGTCGAGAACACGACACTTCTTCTCTGCGGAGTAGCCCTTGGAACGCTTTTTGTCTCTCTTACGACTTTCGTGCTTTCTGTATCAAACGCATGGTCCATGAAGGAAATGCTTTTCTGGATAATGGGCGGAGTCGACTCGCGCACATGGACTCATTTCGCGATAGCAGCAGTTCCAGTGCTCACCGCCTCGGTCATACTGCTTTTTTACGCGAAGAACCTAAACGCAAGACTCCTTGGCTACGAAACGGCCAAGACCCTCGGCGTTGACATCGAAAAAACGACAAGACACCTGATAGTTCTCAGTTCCCTTATAGTCGGAGCAAGCGTGGCGGTAAGCGGTATCGTAGGATTCGTCGGACTTATAATCCCGCACTCAGTAAGACTCATAATCGGCGTGGACCATCGCCGGCTTCTGCCCGCGAGTTTTATCGCGGGAGCCATTTTTTTGCCCGTAGCTGACCTTATAGCAAGAACCGTTATGAGCCCCGAGGAACTGCGGCTCGGAATAATTACTTCTTTTATCGGAGTTCCTTTCTTCGTGTTTCTGCTGAGGCGGAATTTTAGCGGAAAAGGAATCGCATGAAATGCAAAAAGAAAAACAATCCATAAAAGCATCGGAATTGAGTTACGGCGTAGACGGGAAAACAATAGTTGCCGACGCAAGCTTTGAGATCGAAAGAAACGAGTTTCTTTGTGTAATAGGCCCTAACGGAGCGGGAAAGTCCACACTTCTTCGGCTTCTCACCCGGATACTCAACCCCTCGAGCGGCCACATACTGATTGACGGAGAAGATCTCCGCCAGTACGAGGCAAAAAAACTTTACAGAAAAATATCGTTTCTCCCCCAGACCTCCTATTTCGATTTTCCGCTAAGCGTACTTGAGGTCGTGCTCACGGGGAGGTATCCGTATCTCGGAATTTTTGAGAGTGAGAGTGAAGAGGATATAAAACGAGCCGAGGACTGTCTTTCGCTTGTAGACATGGAGGGGTTTTCTCAAAGAAAAGTAACGACGCTTTCGGGCGGAGAGCAGCAGAGGGTGTCGATCGCGAGGGTGCTTGCGCAGGGAACGGATTTTATTTTCCTTGACGAACCCTCTTCCCACCTCGACATACATCACAAGTTCGCTCTCATGGAGCTGCTCAGATCAATCGCGCGAAAAGGAAAAGGAGTCGTCGCGGTTCTCCATGATCTAGCTCTTGCCAGCAGGTTCTGCGACAGGGTACTTGTGCTTGAAAACGGACGGGCCGTCGCCCTTGGGGAACCGTCGCGTGTGCTTTCCGAAAAACTTCTCTCATCGGTATTCAAAGTAAAGGGTTCCCGGGATCCGGGAAACGGAAATCTTTTTGTTTTCCGTTAAACACAGGAGGAGTAAAAATTGGGTTTTTATATTTTTCGACCGGTAAATTTGACAAAAAACTTCGATTAAATATATTCTGTTGCCTAGTTTTATTAGGGCCTATAGCTCAGTTGGTTAGAGCAGCGGACTCATAATCCGTCGGTCCCTGGTTCGAGTCCGGGTGGGCCCAGAATTGAGAAACGAAAGACCATGAAGGTCAATAGAGAAAAAACAGAAGCAATCCCCTTCCAAAAGCGCAAAAATATTATCTTCTCCTCACAAAAGCATAGTGAGGCCGCTTCACCCAAAGTAGAAAATTATGGAACAGTATATTGAGAGCTTGCAGAAGCTTCAGACAGTTGACATAAGAATCAGAGAGTTAACAGAAGGGCTTGAAAAATATCCAGACGAAATCAACAATCTTAAAAAAGATCTTCTGGAAAAAGAAGAATTAATACAGCTAAAAGAGGCCAAGCTTTCGGAACTCAGGGCGCAGAGAAACGACTTTGAGTCCTCGCTTCGCTCCAATCAGGAATCCATAAAGAACTCTGAGGTCAGACTGTTCTCCATAAAAACTCACAGGGAATACGAAGCGCTTCAGAAAGAAATAACCGATACTAGGAAGGAAAGCCTCGAAATAGAAGATCAGACGATCTCCGTAATGGGAGAGATTGAAGAGACCGAGACAGCGCTCGCCGAAGAACAGGAAACTTATGCGACCTTAAAAGAGCAGTACGCACAGGAGATTGCGGAAAAAGAGAAAAAGATTGAAGAACTCGAAATTTCCCGCGAACCCGCGGAAAGGGAAAAAAGCGAACTGATATCCAAGATAGACCCGAAGATACTCCCGCTTTACGAAAAGATCTTTAAGAAAAACGGCAGGGCGCTTGCGCTTGCCGAAAACGAACAATGTACCATCTGCCGCATAAACATCCCTCCTCAGCTGTACAACGAAATACTGAAACAGCTAAAGCCGATTCAGTGCCCGAACTGCAAAAAAATTCTTTACACTAAACCATAACCGTCCAAGCGGTTATCCTCCCAAGAACATGTCCCCCGGAAAAACAACCGAAGTCTACATAGACGGAGCGTCAAGAGGAAACCCGGGAGAATCCGGCATCGGAGTTCTGGTAATCCGCCCTGACGCAAGCAGAGAGGAGATAAGAGAGTATATCGGCAGGGGAACGAACAACGAGGCCGAATATAAAGCGCTCATAAAAGCCCTCGCATATCTGGTGGCCGAAGGAACTCCCGCCGCAAAAATCCACACCGACTCCCAACTCGTCGCAAGCCAGATGAACGGACTCTGGAAGGTAAAGGACCCGAAGCTTAGAATCCTGCACTCAGAAGCGAAAAAGCTCGTCTCCTTGATCCCCACATTCGAGATAGGGTATATCCCCAGGGAGAACAACACCGAGGCCGACGGCCTTGCTAACGAGGCGATAGATAGATACTTTAATGACTAGCGAGTTGGCCGTGCGGTCGCCTGCGGTTTGTCCGCGGGAGGAAAGTCCGAGCTTCGCAGGGCAGGGCGCTGGTTAACGACCAGGTGTCGCGAGACAACGGAAAGTGCAGCAGAAAGTATACCGCCTGGGCGCTGTCGGCGCCTCGGTAAGGGTGAAAAGGTGGTGTAAGAGACCACCGCTCCGAAAGTGATGGAGGAGGCAAGGCAAACCCCGTCCGAAGAAAGACAAATAGGAAAACGCCCGGACAATTGTCCGGTCAGGACGGCCCGTCCTGGTTTTCGGGTAGTCGCTTAAGGTATCCTGGCAACAGGTATCTCAGATGGATGGCCGTGCTTGACAGAACTCGGCTTACAGGCTGACTCGCTTTTCTAATCGCAACCCGCGGTGGGGTTTAATGTGTCCTTTGAGTACCTTCTGTTTTACATCCGCACGGCGACTCATTCAGGCTGCTCATCCCCTTTCGCCATGCTTTTAAGTACCTGCTCCCTGTAGTTTTGCGCCAGCTCCAGAGTCGGATCAAGAGAAAGCGCGCGATCGAATCTCGCAAGCGCTTCCTCCGTTTTACCGGTCTTAAAAAGCGCAATGCCGATTTGAGAATGAGTGATCGCGTTGTCGGGTTCGATTTTCGCAAGTGCCTGATAGCGGTCCACCGACTCCTCGTAACGGCCCTGAGTCAGCAGCAGTCCGGCAAGACTATCTAGCCCGGATTTCTCACAAGGAGATATAGAAAGAGGCCGTTGTATGTGTTATAATAAGTAATTGCAGTAACTTAAAACACAGGAGAACAACGGCCTCATGAGTACACAGTGTAACACGGAACAAATCGAATTTCTACCCTTCAAAACTCTCGAAACATCCACAAACAGCCCCGGTTCTAAAAGAACCCGCAAAGTAATTGCTAAATTCGACTCTGACAAAGTAAGTTCCGACGGCGGCATTGCCCTGCTTCGCGAAGCCGAACACCGTTTTGGAGTCATCAGGAGGTTCGCCGAGTGCTTCATTGATCATCGAAACCCCAGTTACATCACCCACCCCGTATTCTCCATAGTGGCCCAGCGGGTGCTGGCAATCTGCTTGGGTTACGAAGACGTGAACGACCATGACAGGTTCCGAGGGGATCCCATAGCATCCATGTTCTGCGGTACCTCTGCTCCCCTTGCGGGCAAGAGCACGGTAAACCGCATGGAGCTTACCACCGGGGGGACGGATCGCTACAAGAAGATAGAGGCTGACTTTGGGGCGATTGACAAACTGCTTGTGGATATGTTCATCAGGTTCCACAAAAAAAGGCCGAAGAAGATAGTGATCGATATAGACATCACGGACGATCCCCTGCACGGAAATCAGGAGGGCAGGTTTTATCACGGTTATTACGGGGGGTACTGCTACACCCCCTCTTACATATTCTGCGGGCGCCATCTGCTTGGGTGCCGGCTCCGCGAAGCCAACCAGGATTCTGCGGCGGGAGCAGAGGAAGAACTGAAGAGGATTATCTCCGGGATTCGAGGGAAGTGGAAAGACACTGGGATTATCATACGAGGGGACACGGGGTTCTGCCGGGACGAGCTTATGAGGTGGTGTGAGCAAAACGGGGTTGATTACGTGTTGGGCATGGCAAGAAACTCCCGGTTGATGAAAAGGGTTAAGAAGCAGGTTCGCGGAGCTCACATAGAGTATGTGGAAACCAAAAGACCATCGAGGAGGTTTGTAAGCTTTATGTACAGTACCATGAAAAGCTGGTCTCGAAGCCGCAGGGTGGTATGCAAGGCTGAGCATCTTGAGAAAGGGGCCAACACCCGGTTCATAGTAACGTCTGTCAAACACGAAGAATATGACGCCAAGACTCTTTACGAGAAGGTTTACTGCGCTCGGGGGGAGATGGAGAACCGTATCAAGTCTCAGCAGCTTGAGTTGTTCTCGGACCGCACCTCAACTCACTACATGAGGTCAAACCAGTTGAGGATGTACTTCTCCGCCTTTGCCTACGTGCTGCTTGAGCGTTTGAGACACAGCGGGCTTAAGGGAACCCGCTACGCGATGGCGCAGTGCGATACCATACGCCTGAAGCTGCTTAAGATTGGTACGCTGATAACAATGAGCGCCAGGAGAATTGTGCTGTCGTTCTCGGAGTTCTATCCGTACGCGGACTTGTTCAAGCATGTGCTGAGCAGGCTGCGGGCGATTCCGTTGAATCAATAGGGAACAAGGGATTGCGGATATGCTTGCCCGAGACCGCAGGGGGACATCTGCGTCTGATATCGCTTCGCAAGGTAAGAACATACGGAAATAACCTGTAAATCGCTGCCGCCTATCCGAAAAAGAAACTCGCTCCCTGTCAGTTCAGCCAAAATCCAGATCCAACCCCAAAAAATTTACTTCTTACACCGCTTTGTGAGAAATGCAGGCTAAAACTCATACTTTCCCCAGCGATTCACGCGTCGGGGGGTTCAGGACAGCAGGACTATCCAGAAAATCGGTGTCTGATCAGCGATGTTTTCGCAGACGCCGAACCGACGCTTTCTTTTTTTCTGTAACCATTTGCTTGAAAAGGGTACGTGGTTTCAAGTATGAAACCACGATGTGAGCATAAACCCGCCGGGAGGAAACCGGGTCTGCTTACTTGATCAAAACTCTCAGGAACTCTTTTTTCCCGATCTTAACCTCAAAAGCGGCTTTGTCGGGGAACTCCGAGTTCGGGTCGGTATACTTCTCCCCGTTTATGACGAGCCCTCCTTGGGATATTAGCCTTTTCGCCTGCCCTTTCGTATCAACTGAATCGGATACTTCCAAAACAAGGTCGACTACCTTGCGGGAGCTGGCGGCGTAAACTTTTTCCGTAACATCTTCTGGAAAAGACCTCTTTGAAAACTTGGTTTCAAAATCCCGTGCGGCATCCAAGGCACTTTGGGAGTCATGAAGCCAGGAAACGATTTCTCCTGCAAGGGTTTTTTTTGCTTCCATAGGATGGCGGGCTTTTAGCTCCCGTATCTCTGTTTCATCGCAGGAACTTAGAAGAAGATAGTATCTCCACATAAGCTCATCCGAAATCGACATCATCTTTCCATATATATCCTGAGGAGGTTCATCGAGGCCTATGTAGTTTCCAAGGGACTTCGACATTTTCTTTACCCCGTCTGTTCCCTCAAGTATCGGAAGGAAAACTCCTACCTGCGGAGACTGTCCGTAATGCCTCTGAAAATCGCGGCCAAGCAGGATGTTAAAGGTCTGATCCGTGCCGCCAAGCTCGACGTCACAGTGCATCTGCACGGAGTCGTAGGCCTGCACCAGCGGGTATATGAACTCCCTTAGAGAGATGGATACCCCTTCTTTGTACCTCTTTGAGAAATCATCGCGATCCAGTATCCGCGAAACGTTAACGAGAGATGTAAGCCCGAGAAGCTCTTCTGAACCGAGCTTGCCTAGCCAGCGAGAGTTTGAAAGAACCCGGGTCTTTTTCTTGTCAAGGACTTTGAAAACCTGACGCTCGTAAGTCCTTGAGTTTTTGATTATCTCCTCTCTTGAGATCGACGGGCGGGTCTCGCTTCTCCCGGAGGGATCGCCTATATAGGCGGTAAAATCTCCTATGAGGAAAAGAACCTCGTGGCCGAGGGTCTGAAAATCGCGAAGCTTCTTGAGAATTATCCCGTGACCCAGGTGTAGGTCAGGAGAGGTGGGGTCAAACCCTGCCTTTATCTTGAGGGGCCGATTGCTCTTTGCCGAAGCCTCAAGCTTCAAAAGAAGCTCCTCTTCGGGAATTATCGCCTCGGTCCCCCTTTTTATTACCTTTAACTGTTCTTTAGGATCAGCAAAAGCCACCTGAAAATTCCTCCTCGTGATGGACGAGAGCGTTCATGGAAGATTGGTTGATCCCATGAGATACCTGTCGCACTCCCTAGCGGCTTCTCTTCCCTCGTTTATCGCCCACACCACAAGACTTTGCCCCCTGCGTGAATCCCCCGCGGCGAAAACTCCCTCAACGCTTGTCATATACTTTCCGTACTCCGCCATGGCGTTTGAGCGCTCGTCGGTACGGATCTTCATCTGCTGCAAAAGTCCCTGCTCTGGCCCCAGGAATCCGAGTGCCAAAAGCACGAGCCCGCACGGCCATCTCTGCTCAGAACCCTCCACTTCTCTAAACGTCATCCTTCCGTCATCTCCCCTGTACCACTCAATGCGCACGGTTTCAAGTTCCGCTACCCTGCCTTCGCCGTCGCCTATAAATCTTTTTGTAAGAACCTGATATCTTCTCGGGTCTTCGCCGAAAACCGCCATGGCCTCCTGCTGACCGTAATCAAGCCTGTATACCCTGGGCCATTGCGGCCAAGGATTATCCGCCGCCCTCTCAGAGGGAGGCTTGGAAAGTATTTCGAACTGAAGAAGGCTTCTGCATTCATGCCTCATCGAGGTCGCGACGCAGTCGGTTCCGGTGTCGCCACCCCCGAGAATGATCACGTCTTTGTCCGCGGAGGAAATGTAGCGACCGTCGCAAAGTCCGCTGTCAAGAAGGCTCTTTGTGTTCGCTCTGAGGAACTGCATCGCGAAGTGGATTCCTTCAAGGCCCCTTCCCTCGATCGGAAGATCCCTGGGTTTCGTCGCTCCCGTGCATATTACAACCGCGTCGAAACTTTTTATAAGTTCGTTTCCGTCAATATCCACTCCCACTTCCGTGCTGGTAACGAACTCGATTCCCTCCTCAGCGAGGATATCGACGCGGCGGTCAACGATTTCCTTGTCAAGGTGGGGGTTTGGAATTCCGTACATGAGCAGTCCGCCAATCCGGTCGTCCCTTTCAAACACGGTGACCAGATGCCCCGCTTTGTTAAGCTGCGCGGCGCACGCGAGTCCCGCGGGTCCCGAACCTATGACGGCCACGTTCTTTCCGGTTCTCCGCGCGGGAGGCTCGGGCGTGATCCATCCTTCCTCAAAACCCCTGTCGACTATGGCGCACTCTATGCTCTTTATGGTAACCGCGGGCTCGTTTATGCCCAGAACGCACGACCCCTCGCAGGGAGCGGGACATATCCGGCCCGTGAATTCGGGAAAATTGTTCGTCTTGTGAAGTCTCTCGAGAGCTTCTCTCCAGAGACCCGAGTAAATCAGATCGTTCCACTCGGGTATAAGGTTGTTTATGGGACACCCGGCGGTCATCCCGCCGATTATCTGGCCCGTCTGGCAGAAGGGAACCCCGCAGTCCATGCATCTTGAGCCCTGAAGAGCAAGCTCTTTTTCGGGAAGGTGTCCGTGGAACTCGTCCCAGTCGCCGATTCTCTGGGCGGGATCCCTGTCAGGCCCAAGCTTCCTGCTGTAATTCATAAAACCTGTGGGATCACCCATGAAAAATTTCTCCTCCGTTAGAGCTTCAGTGTCAGTTTCCGCTTACGCGCGCGAGATCTCTTTTGTTTTCTTCAAAGGCCGCCATAAGGGCCTCGTCACCGGAAAGACCGCTCTTTTCCGCGCGGTTTATGTGCTCAAGCATTCTCTTGTAATCTTTCGGTATCACTTTTATGAATCTGGGAAGGCTTCCTGCCCAGTCTTCCAGAATCCGCTGCGCTACCTCGCTTCCGGTGTACTCAAGGTGTTTTCTTATCATTCCCAGAAGTTCCGCTTCTTCATCTTCCCCCACAAACTCAAGGAACACGGATTCGGTATTGCATCTTCCCTCAAAATCCCCCTCCGGGTCGTAAACATACGCTATACCGCCTGACATCCCGGCCGCGAAGTTCCTCCCGGTCGGACCCAGTACCGTAACGCGGCCCCCTGTCATGTATTCGCAACAGTGATCCCCGACCTCTTCCACCACGGTGCGGACCCCGCTGTTTCTGACGCAGAACCTCTCGCCGGCAATACCCCTCACGTAGGCCTCCCCTCCGGTGGCGCCGTAGAACGCGACGTTGCCGATTATGATGTTCTCCTCCGCAACGAAAGTTGATTCCTTCGGAGGATAGATGATTATCTTGCCCCCGGAAAGGCCCTTTCCCACATAGTCGTTTGAGTCACCCTCAAGAACAAGCGTCATGCTCTTTGGAACAAAAGCCCCGAAGCTCTGTCCCGCGGAACCCGAGAAATGAAGCCTTATCGTATCCTCCTCAAGCCCGTCAAGACCGTATCTTCTCGTAAGCTCGCTTCCGACTATGGTTCCCACTGTCCTGTTCACGTTTCTTATCGGTACGGCGGCACGGACCCGCTCGCCCTTTTCAATCGCCGGGCGGCATATTTCCATCAAAACGGTTTCGTCAAGTGAGTTCTGTATGCCGTGGTCCTGTTCGATCTGGCAATAAGTTCCCCAATCCTCGGGAACTTCGGGACGGAAGAGGATTCGGCTGAGATCTATCCCTTTGGCCTTCCAGTGATCAAGCGATTTTCTCATTTCTAGGCGGTCCGTCCTGCCTACCATCTCGTTTACGGTCCGAAAACCCATCTTCGCCATTATCTCGCGAAGCTCAGTGGCGACAAAATGCATGAAATCAACCACGTGCGCCGGGTCTCCCGTGAATTTCTCGCGGAGCTTGGGGTTCTGCGTCGCGACTCCTACCGGACAGGTATCAAGATGACAGACCCTCATCATTATGCATCCGAGAACTATAAGCGGAGCCGTGGAAAAACCGTACTCCTCGGCGCCAAGAAGTGCCGCGATGGCTATATCCCTTCCGGTCTTCATCTGCCCGTCGGTCTCGAGAACAACCCTGCTTCTGAGGTTGTTAAGAACAAGCGTCTGGTGCGTTTCGGCTATGCCGAGCTCCCAGGGAAGTCCCGCGTGCTGTATGCTGCTTTGCGGCGAGGCTCCCGTCCCCCCTGAGGTTCCGCTTATGAGTATCACGTCCGCGTGGCCCTTCACCACGCCCGCGGCTATGGTTCCGACGCCGACCTCCGAAACCAGCTTCACGTTTATCCTTGCGTGCTTGTTCGCGTTTTTAAGATCGTAGATCAACTGCGCCAGATCCTCGATCGAATAGATGTCATGGTGCGGGGGCGGCGATATAAGTCCCACGCCCGGAGTCGAGAGCCTCACCTTGGCTATCCACGGGTAGACCTTTCTTCCCGGAAGCTGTCCTCCCTCTCCGGGTTTTGCCCCCTGGGCTATCTTTATCTGTATCTCCTCCGAATTCACCAGGTATTCGCTCGTGACGCCGAAACGGCCCGAAGCAACCTGCTTTATAGAACTTCTCCTTAGGTCCCCGTTGGGATCGGGAGTGTACCTGTCGGTATCTTCTCCCCCTTCGCCAGTATTGCTCTTTGCGCCTATGCGGTTCATCGCGATCGCGAGGCTCTCGTGGGCCTCCTTGCCTATCGCCCCGTAGGACATGGCTCCGGTTTTAAACCTTTTGCATATGCTCTCAACCGACTCCACCTCGTCAAGCGGCACGGGATTGTCCGAGAACTTGAGATCTATCAGGCCGCGAAGCGTAAAGTGTTCTTTTTCCTCGTTATTTGCAAGCTTCGTGTATTCCTTGAATTTTTCGTAACTCCCCGTCTGGCAGGCTTCCTGAAGCTTGTGCACCGTGCGCGGGTGATACATGTGGCGCTCCCCGTCGGGCCTCCACCTGTAAACTCCTCCGGTTTCAAGAGTCGCCGTTTCCACATCTCTTTCGGCATACGCCCTCGAGTGGCGTTTTATCGACTCTTCGGCTATAACGTCAACTCCTACTCCCTGTATCCGGGAAGCCGTCCAGGTGAAGTATTTATCGATAAATTTGGTATTAAGCCCAAGCGCTTCGAATATCTGTGCTCCATGGTAGCTTTGCACCGTTGAGATGCCTATTTTGGACATTATCTTCACTATGCCCTTAACGAGACTTTTCACATATCCGGAAACCGCCTTCTCATAAGATATGCCCTCAAGCATGTTCTGGTGAATCATGCCGTTTATAGTCTCATAAGCCATGTAGGGCGCGATGGCGCTTGCGCCGTAGCCTATTAGAAGCGCCATGTGGTGAGTCTCTCTCGGCTCGCCGGATTCAACGATCAGCGCAGTGCGCATCCTGTTTCCGTTTCTTATCAGGTGGTGGTGAAGTCCCGAGACCGCCAGCAAAGCGGGAATGGGAGCGTTTTCAGCGTCAAAGCCCCTGTCCGAGAGAATCAGGATGTTGGCGCCTTTTTCTATGAGTTCATCGGCGCGGTCAAATACCCGGGAAAGCGCGTCCTCAAGTCCTTCCGTTCCTTTCTCGGGATCAAAAAGGGTAGGAATGGCTTCGCAGCGGAATTTCTCCCCCTGAAGCATCTTTATCTTCTCGATCTCGGGGTTGGTGAGAAACGGGGTCTCAAGCTCTATTTTCTCGCAGTTTTTCGCCTCGGGGCGCAGTATGTTAGCCGTAGTCCCGAGCGTAACCATGGTCCCGGTTATAAGTTCCTCCCGTATGGCGTCGATCGCGGGATTGGTGACCTGGGCGAACATCTGCTTGAAATAGTTGTAAAGAAGCTTCGATTCGTCAGACAGCGCCGCAAGCGGAGTATCGACTCCCATGGCCCCCACCGGCTCAACCGCGTCTTTTGACATCGGACCCAGAAGAATGCGCAGGTCCTCAAACGTGTAGCCGAAAACCCTCTGCCTCGCAAGAAGCTCTGAGGGATCATATTCGGGCGGAGTCTCGGGGGGCTCCCCCTCCATCATCCGAGAGAAACTCTCCATGTTTTCCGCAAGCCACTTTCCGTAGGGTTTTTCCGTCGAAAGCCTTTGCTTGAGTTCGGTGTCTTCGACGATGCGGCCTTCGCAGGTGTCTATGAGAAGCATCCTTCCCGGAAGCAGGCGTCCCTTGTAGCTCACTCTGTCGGGCGGTATGTCGAGGACTCCCACTTCTGAGCCCAGTATCACGGTGTCATCCTTTGTGACGTAGTACCTCGTGGGACGCAGCCCGTTTCTGTCAAGCACCGCGCCCACTTTTTCGCCGTCGGTAAACGCTATGGAAGCGGGGCCGTCCCATGGCTCGAGAAGACAGCTGTGGAACCTGTAGAAATCTTTTTTCTCAGCGGACATGCTTTTGTGCTTCGACCACGGCTCGGGAATCATCATCATCACGGCGTGCTCTATCGAGTAGCCCGAGAGACATAGAAATTCCATTGCGTTGTCAAACGACGCGGAATCGCTTCCCTCGGGAGCTATCACGGGAAAGATCTTTTTGATATCGTCGCCATAGACCTCCGATTCCAAAACGGCCTGTCTTGAGCGCATCCAGTTTATGTTTCCCCGAAGCGTGTTTATCTCCCCGTTGTGTATCACGTATCTGTAGGGATGAGCCCTGTCCCAGCTCGGAAATGTGTTAGTGCTGAAACGAGAGTGCACAAGGGCTATCGCGCTTTCCATAAGGTCGGACATTAAGTCCGGGAAATAGAGATCAAGCTGCCAAGTGACGAGCATTCCCTTGTAGACTATGGTTCTTGATGAAAAACTAGACACGTAGAAGTACTCGTCGCGCCCAGAGGTTTTTATCTCCGCCTCGGCGCGCTTTCTTATTATGTAGAGTCGTCTTTCGAAATCGTCTCCGGCGGCGGTCTCGTCCCCACGGCCGATGAATATCTGCCTTACCCCAGGCTCGCACCCAAGGGCGGTCGCGCCCAGAGAGGAGTTGTCGGTCGGAACGACCCGCCATCCAAGAACCGTCTGCCCCTCTTGGGAAATTATGTTCTCTAATCTTTTCCTGGTGTCTTCCTCAACCGACGGATCGGGGGAGAGAAATATCATTCCGACTCCGTAATTTTCCTCCGTCGGCAGTGTGATTCTCTCGGGTTTTAAGGCTTCTATAAAAAACGTGTGGGGTTTCTGGAACAGTATCCCGGCTCCGTCTCCCGTGTTCGGTTCGCATCCGCAGGCCCCGCGGTGCTCGAGATTTCCGAGCACGGTTATGGCCTGGCGAATTATGGAATTTGACTTGACGCCTTTTACATTGACGACGAATCCTATTCCGCAGGAATCGTGCTCAAACGCAGGGTCGTAAAGCCCCTTTTTTTCGGGAAATTTCTTTAAACTCATATAACCGTCCGCCTGTTGTGTCGTTATGAAAAAACAAAGCGAGAACTGAATGCGGCGTAAGCAACCTCGTCAAACACCTTCCGACAATTATAACATAAATCGCAAACTCCGCACATGCCCTGCGCGTGGTCGCCGCAAGCCAAGAGGCGCGATAAGCGATTACTGCGCAGGAAACAACAGAAGGGAAAAAACCTACCAGATACCCTCCCGTTACTCTCCCGCTTGCGAAGCATTCTCCTGTGCTCGCCTAAGACCGATTCTCGCCGATTCCAAGGCGGGATCAAGAGAAAGCGCCCGCTCAAAGTTCTGAACAGCTTCCCCGGCCTTGTCGGTATTTAGCAGGGCAACGCCGATATTGTTGTAGGTTCATCGCGCTTTCGGACCCGACCCCGACAAGGGTTTTATAAAGCGAAATCGCCTGCTTGTAACGCTTCTGCTCAAAACGCGGGGCGACCAGCAAGGCGCTTTTATAGTGCGCCGCGGCCTCCTCAAGCCAGCCCGCCTCCTGCGCCGCCTGGCCCATAAGATAATAAAGAGTCGGCTCCATGGGAAAACCGGGGCGAAGCGAAACGGCGCGCTCCATGCTGGAGATGGCCTCGCGGTATCGCCCGAGGCGGTAGAGGGAATCTCCCATGCCAGCGTAGGCAGTGGCATAATCCGGGTCAATCTCGATTTACCGGAGCAATTCATCCGTCGCGAGATGAATGATATTTCAAAGAAAACGACATCTCTTTCAATACTCCTTGGAGAAGATGTTAGCAGGGAGAAATTCTGTGCAGAGCTTGTTAACACCCTTGACCGGTTCTACGGGGAATTTCGTTGCCGCGGAACACAGACGATTGTAGATATGTGGACTAAAAGAAGGGGTTTGTGGGGAAGGAGGTATCGATTGATGTCTCGGGAGAAGTTGTACGCGGGGTGGTGGAACGCGTCGACGGAAACAGATTTCTTTATCTGAGAACTGGCGGGGGCGACCTTCGTAAAGTGATTGCTGGCGATACGGTTTTTTAGCCGGAATCTATCCATATGACGTCACTTGCGTGATTATAATGGAAGAGGCAGACCTGAATCTCGGAGTTTTTTCAGCCTTGTTCATCAAGTATACCCGTGTTATTCCTAGCAGTTCATTCTTTAAGAATCTTTCTCTCAATTCTCAATAACTCCACAGCCTCAGTTTATTTATTAAGAAATCGGACAGTCCTGTTTGTCATCAACAACTGCTTGACAGAACGGTAGTATCTACATTAAATACATACTAGTATGAGTTGTTATTATAAATGAGCATAAACATCCATACGAATGCGTATTTAGGGTGTTTGTACGTAAAAAATCGTAAAACTCTGAGATGCCCCCTGTTATTTTCTCTAAACTCCGGACATTACGGCGTAACCGCACAGCGAAGCAAAAAGAGCGTTTTTCTCTCTGCTCTTAATTACATTCTTGTTTTCTTCGCCGTGGCGTTTTTCGTCTTGACTGGAACCGCGCATGCGCAGCAGCAGACGGTAGACTGCGATACGCACACGCCGTCTGACCCACTGACGGACAAGGATGCGCTGATAGCACTTTACTGTGCTACCAACGAGGGTGTGGGCTGGGCGAATGACACTAACTGGCTGACCGATGAACCACTTGATAGTTGGTATAAGGTTACAACGAATTCTCTTGATGAAACCGTTGTTGAGGTGTTGGATCTCGGAAACAATAACTTAAGCGGAACGATTCCGACGGAGCTTGGAAACCTCTCCAGCCTCCAGAATTTGCATCTCTATTACAATCAGCTAAGCGGAACAATACCGGCAGAGCTTGGAGAACTGCCAAACCTCACCCGTTTGTATCTCTATAATAATAATTTAAGCGGAACAATACCGGCAGAGCTTGAAAACCTCACCAGCCTCACGCATTTATCTCTTGAAAACAATCAGTTGAGCGGAACGATTCCGACGGAGCTGAGAGGACTGCCCAACCTTGTCAGTATAGTTCTCAGAAGCAATAACTTAAGCGGATCGATCCCCTCTGAGCTGGGAGAACTGCCCAACCTCACCCGTTTGTCTCTTGAAAACAATCAGTTGAGCGGATCGATTCCGGCGGAGCTGGGAGAACTGCTCAACCTCCAGCATTTGCATCTCAAGCGCAATGAGTTAAGCGGAACAATACCGACAGAGCTGGGAGAACTGCCCAACCTCCAGTATTTGTATCTCGAGGACAATGAGTTAAGCGGAACAATACCGACAGAGCTGGGAAACCTCACCAGCCTGATAGCTTTGAGTCTTGAAAACAATCAGTTGAGCGGAGAGATTCTGGCTAAACTGGGAGATCTTACAAAGGCATTAACGTGGTTGAACCTTTCCTCCAATGAGCTAAGCGGGACGATTCCGACAGAGCTTGGAAACCTCACCAGCCTCACGCATTTGTCTCTTGAAAACAATCAGTTGAGCGGAACGATTCCGACGGAGTTGGTAAAGCTGACCAACCTTCAGAGGTTGTATCTCAATAATAATCAGCTAAGCGGAACGCTTCCCGTGGGTCTGATGAATCTTACGTATCTTGATGTGCTGAGTATAGAGTGCACGGATATAAATATACCGACTGATATGGATTTCGAGGACTGGCTGGGAACCATTACTTTTACTACTGAGGGTAACTGCCTAGGGCTAGAGCCGCCCATAACAACAGAGCCGCCCATAACAACAGAGATGCCCACGACGACAGAACCTGAGCAAGAAACAACCACAGGGGGGGGATGCACGATCAGTTCCGATGCGGGAGCGGGAAACACATCGCAAGGAACCATATTCAACCTGCTTTTGATTATGTCTGCGCTGCTTGCAGTATCATGGAAGAACCCCTTAAAGGCGGTATGAATTTGAATCAAGGTTAAGCGCCTGAAGTATCAGGAACCGGAATCCATTCAACCGTCTTTTACCTTAAGGCATTATCATCTGAATTCCACGATGCTTCGCGCAGTCTTCTGCCAACAGTTCTTACATAGTGTTCGGTTCGCATCCGCAGGCCCCGCGATGCTCAAGGTTTCTAAGCACGGTAACGGCCTGGCGGATTATGAAACTTGACTTAACGCCCTTTACGTTAACGACGAATCCTATTCCGCAGTAATCGTGCTCAAACGCAGGATCGTAAAGTCCCTTTTTCTCGGAAAATTTCTTCAAATTCATATAACCCGTCCGCCTGTTGTGTCGTTATGAAAAAACAAAGCAAGAACTGATGCGGTGTAAGCAACCTCGTCAAACACCTTACATGCCCTACACGTGGTCGCCACAAGCCAAGAGGCGCGGTAAGCGATTACTGCGCAGGAAAAAACAGAAGGGGAAAACCTATCAGGTACCCTCCCGTTACTCTCCCGCTTGCGAAGCATTCTCTTGTGCTCGCTTGAGACCGATTCTCGCCGATTCCAAGGCGGGATCAAGAGAAAGCGCCCGCTCGAAGCTCCAAACCGCCTCTTTGGCCTTGCCGACATTCAGCAGGGCAACACCGATATTATTGTAGGTAATCGCGCTTTCAGACCCGATACCGACAAGGGTTTTATAAAGCAAAAGCGCCTGCTCGTAACGCTTCTGCTCAAAGCGCACATCCGCTAGGCGATTAAGGGCTTCGGTGAAATGCGGGGCGATCAGCAAGGCGTTTTGGTAGTGTCCCGCGGCTTCGTCAAGCCAGCCCGCCTCCCGCGCCGCCTGGCCCATGAGATAATAAAGGGTCGGCTCCATGGGAGAGCCCGGGCGAAGCGAAACGGCGCGTTCCATGCCGGAGATGGCCTCGCGGTATCGTCCCAGACGGTAAAGGGAATCTCCCATGCCGGCGTAGGCAGAAGCGTAACCCGGTTCGGTCTCGACGGCTAAGCGATACCAGCGAAGCGCTTCCTCATACCGTTTCTGCTCCCTCAAGAGCTCGGCCCGGCTAAAAAAAGCATCCGCTCCGCGCGGATTAACCAGGAGAGAGCTTTTTACGCTGAGATCAAACTGCACCTCGGCTTCCCCGGGCCGTCCCATCTCCAACAGCGCCTGCCCCATCGTGTAGCGCAAAGCGGGTTCCATCGAAGGATCGACCGCCAGAGCAAGGGCACGCTCCATGCTCGAGACGGCTTCTGAGTACCGTCTGAGCTTGAAAAGCGCATTCCCCATGCCGAAAAGGGTCTTCGGGTCGCCGGGGTCAATATCGATAGCCGAGCGGTAAGCCACGAGTGATTCCTCGTACTTTCCCTGAGCCCGCAGAACCTCGCCTAGGTTGTGAAAAGACTCTTTGTCACGCGGATATATATCCAGGGAACGGCGGAAATATTCCTCCGCATCCTTGAACCGGCCTTGCCTGGAAAGCTCAAGTCCCATGTTGTAATGAGCTCCACGCGCCCGGGGATTAAGAGAGGTCACGTGTGTAAAGAAAGTAATCTCGTCCTTGTAGATGCCCGCCTGGGTCCACGTAAGCGAACCCAACAGAACAAGCACCACCAAGGCGATACCGGTTACGGCATTACCTGCCCTAAAAGCCATTCTCTCCGCGACGCGGAGAGCGCCTGTTACAAACAGCACTGTTATCCCGATGCCGGCCAAATACTGGTATCGATCCGCGACAAAGGAATACCTCATGTAATCAAAGTCAATGAAACCCAGGGTGGGCGAAAGCGTGATTCCGAAAAACAGCACGCACGCCAAGGGTCCCCGGCCGATTCGTCCGCGCAGGACCCAGAGCGCGGACACAGCCGCAAGCACCGCAACCGCGTATCCCCAGGCAAGCGGGTCGGTGACCCTGATTTCCCAAAGCGGATAGATTATCGATAGGCCCATTGGCCAAAGCAACTTGCCGATGTAGAACCAAAAGGCTTGCGACGCCGCAAGTATCCGCTCCGCCAGAGAATAGTCAAAGGAGTTAAGTCCCTGATTCTTGAAGAACCACAGGTCGGCTCCTCCAATGACAAGGGCAATCAGAAAGAACGGAGACACGAGAAGCATATCCGCCCTCGTGACCCGCCCGTTTCGCCACCACTGAATAACCAGAAGCGCCGCGGGAAGAGTTATCGCGATAGACTTTGACAGCATGGCAACCGCAAAGAGCAGAAGCGCCACCGCGTAGCGCCCCGGGCGGGGGGATTCGACGTGGCGAAGCCACATTGAGACCGCGGCTAAATAGAAAAGGGCCGATAGCAGATCCTTTCTTCCCATCACCCACGCGACCGACTCCGCGTGCAGCGGGTGCGCGGCAAACACCGCTGCCGCAAACAACGCGCCTGGAACCGCGAGGCGCGCAAGCAGACGCCAGAGAAGCAGCGTGTTTGCGAAATGAAGCAGGATGTTTACCACGTGATACCCGGCGGCAGAAAAACCCCAGAGCTTGTGCTCAATCCAGAAAGTCGTGTAAACGACCGGCCAGTAGTGGTTCTCAGCAACATCCGTCTGGAAATAGGCCGCGACGGGATCAAGCCAGATCCGGCGGATTCCTTCCCAGTCAGAAACAGATCGAAGCTTAGTTATTATGACGTCGTCCCAGACGAAACCCGCATGGACCGCGGGAAAGTAGCAAACTGCCACGATCAGCGCCAGAAACGCTACGGAGTATGCGTCGCGCTTCGAAACCGAAAGGCCGGATACAAACGCACCGCGCAAAGATTTACCGGAACCACCCAGGGGCGCCGGGGGATATCCAAAATTCCGCCACCCTCCTTTTTTCTCCCCAACGGTCATTTTCGGTTATTCGCCTCCTTGCCGCAAGCACACATGGAAACCTAAGAAACGCAAGCGGATGCTCAGGGCATCTCGCGGTAACTGTAACATAAATCCCAAGCTCCGCACGCACTTCGCACATGGTTATAATAATAGACAAAGACAATGACTAACCTCCAAGAAAACAAAGAGAAAAAAGACCAGGAAAACGTAGTTCTTTCTTTCCACATGGAGTCAAGCGCCACCTTGTGGAACAGGATATTCGAGGGATTTTCCTCGGAGATGGTCCTTGTGAGCAGGTTCGAGGGAAAAGACAGGAAAGCTCTTGAGATACTCTACAGGTTCGGTTCCATGGTAGCGAAAAGACACGGAAAGTGCACCGTCGAACCCAGAGTCTACGGAATAGTCATAAAAAAAGATGTGAGCGACGAGACCGAGGAGACGATAAACGAGTGGATGGATCTAATGCGCAAGCTTCATCGCGAAATAGTCGGAGTTCTCTAAAAGACCGCATCTCCCGTAATCACCCTGCGAAGGTCGCCCTCATCCGTTCTAAGATAAAGAAAGCCGTTTGCATCGACGCGCTCCACCACCCCGCGGATAACCTCCTCTGATACATCAACCGATATCTCCTTTCCCATAAATCCCCACCTCTCGATCCACATATCCACAATCACCTGTGTTCCGCGGCGGCGAAACTCCCCGTAGAACCGGTCAAGGGCGTTAATAAGTTCCGCACAGAACCTCTCTCTTCTAACCTCCTCTCCAAGCAGTATCGAAAGAGAGGTCGTCTTTTGCGAAATATCTTCCATCTCCCGGCGTATGAATTCCTCCGGCAAATTGAGATTAACCCCGATTCCGATTACAAGATAATTGACTGTTCCCCCCGACGTCCCGAGTTCCGTAAGCACCCCCGAGATTTTTCTTCCGCCGACGAGAATGTCGTTCGGCCATTTTATCGTGGCGCTTATCCCGTAGCGGGAGAAAACCTCAACAAGGGCGCAGGATGCAAGAAACGTGAAGACGGAAGATTCCTGCGGAGGGATTTCCGGGCGGAACAAGGCGGAGAGGTAAAGATTATTGCCCGCGGGGGATACCCATTTTCTGCCGAGCCGTCCCCTGCCCTCGGTCTGCGAATCGGAAACCACAACCGTCCCGTCTGAAGCCACGCCCTCGCTTATGAGTTCGAGCAGAACATCGTTTGTGGAACCCACCTCGTTGTAGACAAAGAGCTGCCCGCCGACCGCATCTGCCGCAAGATGTTTTTTTATTTCTGAGATTTCCATGAAAACGAAATGCACCTTTTTGCGCAATATTTAAGTATTATAGTCGGAACCTTGGCCCAAGAGAAAAAACCACTATCCGCGTGAAACAACTTCTTTCGAAAAACCTTGTGATACCGCTTGCCGCCTACGCATTGGTGATAGCGGCGATAATAGTTTCAAGAACCGCGCTTAATCGTGAATACGCCCTTTTGCTCTCGGCGGGGTTTATGCTCTGGGTTCCGTTTCTCATTGACCGCGGTGCAGCGGATGTCCTGAGATTCGATCCGCGGAGGTTTCTCGGAGGAGCGGTGATCTCTATTGCCGTGCTTTCCTGCTACTTGGTCTGCATCTATCTTTTCTCCGTTTATTCGGGAAAGACGGTTAAGTTCGCCGAACCGACAGCACTCTTTGTGTTCACTCATCTTATCGCTATCGCTTTTCCCGAAGAATTTTTCTTCAGGGGATACCTTCAGAGAACGCTCGGCGGCGGATGGGGCGCGATTGTCGCAGCAAGCGTGCTTTTCGCCGTGGCACATCTTCTTGTGATCTGCGTGTTCTCCGGCGGTGGCACCTGCGCCCAGAATGCCCTTACTTTCTTTCCTTCGCTGGTTATGGGATATCTCTACATGAAAACCGGAACCATATGGTCAAGCGTTTTCTTTCACTTCGCCGCGAACATCGTCTACCTGTCTTTTAGGTTGGTCTAGTCTGAATCACCGCTGTATACGGGTGGAAAGAATCAGAGTTTCAAAAAAACGTAGAGTTTTTCCAAATGCGGTTTTCAGCCAAGTTAGTAAGTACATGCTGTTTAAAGCCATCTACGCACCTGAGACATCAACAACCTGATTCCCTCGGTGCCTCAATACTTGATATCGATCAAATACCCCGTGCGGCCGGAGCATGAAAATCCGTCTGGAGTTTTGTGGTTCCTAAGAGTTCTGGAAGAGGTTTTTCTGCGCAATTTTTTGCCGCACATACCACACTCGAGAATGTAAATCGGTTCATAGTTCCGCGATATGGATCTTACCGTATTACGTATGGAGAATCGCGTGGACCTTTGTGTCTCCTGCACAGCAATTGGCCCTGTCGGAATAAGTTCAACCTCGTATCTCGGTGAAAAACTCTGTCCAGTAATTTTCGCACCTTCAATCCGGTCAATACGGTAACTGCGGTGTTCGTTACGATTCACATTCCATGCGTGCAGGACGAAATTTCCTGCCCTTGTCAGTCGCAAAGAGTATGGTTCGATCCGTCGAGTCCGGCTGGCGTAGTCCAGATCAACACAAAGCCTGTTGGCGGCTGCAAATCGAATAATCTCGAGGTAGGATTGCACATTGCTAGCCAGCGGTAGATTTAGGGTGTGTTCACGAATAACAGTATCGCCACGCTCAAGCGCATAGGAAAGAGGCACTTGGGGAAACAAACCTCCGCCAAGCCAGGCAAAAAGCTCTTGCAACACGTTCCAAAATGTAGACACTGGCGGTAATGCTGGAAGCTGATGTTTCAGCATCGTATCCCATGCGCCCTCAAGGTCACTTCGATGTTCGTCAAAGTCTCCGTGTTGCGGTACCAAAATACCTTTGAATTCGCATTTCTGAGTAAGAATATCAAACAATACCGAGGCCGAAGGTCTAGCTTCGGTGTTCCTAAACAAGTTTACAACATCGTAGAGGTCACGTGGTCTTGTACGCTCAGCAAGTGCCCTGATCTTCTCGGCGAAGACCTCTTCATATGCATAGGCCAGAACCTTGACGCCTTCGGCCGGAGCATCACTATAAGGATGCAAGATTGATATCTGTACAGGTTGTAGGACAAGGCGTTCGTCAGCCGTAAGATCAAGCTTGATTCGTGGCAATCCCCCAGAGCTTGGAGAAACCGGGCCGCGATAGCTGAGTTTAGCCTGACAATTGAGATTCCCTCGGGGATTTTCATAAATATCAAATGACTGCAAGGCTACAGGGAATTCGAGACCAATTTGCTGGTAGATCCACTCGGATATCTCCCCAAAAACGCGCCGCAGGAACTCTTCTTGGAGATGGTCTTCCAACAAGAGCGTGAAGTCAAGATCTTCGGAAAACCGATAAGTTTCGAAATAACATTTCTTGAGGCATGTTCCACCTTTAAACACCCAACTCTTGGCCAACTCGTTATGGTTAAAAATTCCTGCCAACATCCAACCAAGCACATAGTCTTTCTCGACAATACTTGGATTGAGACTGGTTGTGGTCGCAATTTTCAGAAGCTCCTGTTTCGGAATCATTTATTGACTCCTTAACGAGCCCACATGTTTGTCACCCACAGACGCCAGCGAGTAATTAACCGAGGACAACGAAGGCTTGGATCCAAGAGAACATTGCCTTCGGTAAGACGTGCTCTGCAGGCAGCTATCAATTCAATTCCCTTTTGCGAACGTTCCGCAAGAAATCCAAGGCGCTTGAAAACTGCTCCATTGCCAATGCGGTCAGCGTAATCGATCAGTTTGTCTGGATCGCTGTCTCGCCGTTTCATGTATTGTTCGAAGCAATCGGCAACATGCTGAATACCTCCCCCAACAGCGGGTTTATTTAGCATGTCAACGATTGTCCGATGTATATCGGAAACGTCTATCCTAGTCTGTCCACGCCAGACAAATTTGGTACCGAAAATATGGGTGTCGCGAACAGGAAAAAAAGTGAACACAACTCCTTGCCGTTTGAGTGATTTTACTCTGGGCCGCCGAGCTGTAAAGATTACAATATCCCTGAATATCTGTTCGGTGAGATCCCAGTGCTCGGCGGCAGTGTATCCGCCAATGTATGCCGGATCAAACAAGGCAGGGACCAAAACCCAAGGGTCTTGAACAACTTGCTCTGCATCCAGCATGTCAATCTGGACTGGAACATAGGTTCCGGTACCCACACGCCGCAACCATCCTTGTTCTGTCCAACGCGACAGCAACTTGGCCGCTTGGGTGCGGGAGAAGTCAAGAGTCCGTACCGCATCGTCAATAGTCACGACATCACCAGCGGCTTTAATCACTGCTACAAGCTTCGCCCTTCCCGCAGGCAAATGTGTATTAGTTTCCTTCATGCTATATTAACATACCTTTAATTCGCAAAAATCAAGAATTTATGTGAATTTAATATACCAAATAATTCGAGACAGTCAAGTGATAAAAAATCTCCGTTATTTATGTGGAGCAGGAACCTGATAACGCTCAGAATTTTTCGCAAATTTAAACTCAAGCACATATTATTTACTTCTCCAACCAATTTAAATATGCTCTTAAGAGATGATTAACTGGTACAAAACTTACTTAAAAGCTTACGACTGCCAAAAACTTACTAAATACCTCCCCGCCGTACGCGGTTGAACACACCCTGAAGCGTCTTGGTCGTAACCTGCGTACCGCCCGGCTTCGTAGAAACCTTACGATCAAAAGGGTTGCGGAAAAAATCGGTACGGGTACTCGTCCGGTTTCCGATGCCGCAAAAGGTAAACCCTCAACCAGCGTCGCCGTCTACATCGCTCTTCTCTGGGTTTACAACCTGCTTGAGCCTCTAGATCAGATTGCCGATCCGACCTTGGACGAAGAAGGTCTGGCAATGCTGATGAGAGGGGATCGCATCCGTGCCCGTGCAGCAAAAAGCTTGGACAATAATTTCTAGTGGTCCGTAAGTCGAAGAATTCTCGAAATATCCCGCGGTTGCAAGTATAGTTTTTAGATGAAACAGTTGCGGACCGGACTCTCCCAGATTAACCCAAGTGTGGGAGACATAACCGGAAACACGAAGAAAATAACTGAAGTGATCGAGGTGGCGCGGGATCTCGATATAGATATCCTGTGTTTCCCCGAGCTTGCCGTAACGGGTTACCCTCCCGAGGACCTTCTTCTTAAAACCGAGTTTATTGACGACAACATCCGGGCACTTGACGAAATAAAAAAACACTGCCGGGACAACATGGTCGTCATAGTGGGGTTTGTCGACAAAAAAGACGACATATTCAACTCCGCGGCCGTGATCCAGAGGGGAGAGATAATCGACGTATATCACAAGCTCCGCCTTCCAAACTACGGAGTGTTCGATGAGAACCGCTATTTCCAGTCAGAAAGACGATTTCCCGTATACACAATGGGAAAGATGACTTTCGGGGTAACAATCTGCGAGGATATATGGTATCCGGGGGAGCCGATAAGAAGCCAGGTTCTGCTCGGAAACGCTCAGATCATATTCAATATCTCGGCGTCCCCCTATTACATGGGAAAGCCGGCGGCTAGGGAGAGAATGCTTGCCACTAGGGCGGTTGACTATAACACTATAATAGCCTACTGCAACATGGTCGGGGGACAGGACGAACTGGTGTTTGACGGAAACAGCATGCTCATAAACGAAAAGGGCGAAATCATTGCCACCGCGCGCAACTTCGAAGAAGACCTGCTGGTTTGTGACGTGAATACCGAGAAGGTATACAAATCAAGGCTGAACACCCCGACAATAAGGAAAACAAGATACGAGCTTTCCTTCGAGGAAAATCAACTCGAGACGTTTACGCTTAAACCCACAAAGGCAAAGCGGAAAATAAAAATGCCGGAAACCGACGCCACTCGCCCCGAAGACCCGCTAAAATGCGCCTTCTCCGCCCTTGTCCTCGGCACCAGAGACTATATAAGGAAAAACGGCTTTAAAAAGGTGGTGATCGGTTTAAGCGGCGGGATAGATTCTTCGCTTACCGCGGCGGTTGCCGCAGAAGCCGTCGGACCCTCAAAAGTCGTCGGAGTCTCCATGCCCTCAATGTACAGCTCCGAGGGAAGCGTTACCGACGCCCAAAAGCTTGCGAGCAATCTCGGAATCGAGCTTCTGAGCATCCCTATAGAAGACGCTTTTAGGTGCTACGAGGGAATGTTCTCCGAGCTTTTCTCCGGAATGGAGGATGACGTGACCGAGGAGAACATCCAGGCGAGGATAAGAGGGAATACCCTGATGGCGCTTTCAAACAAGTTCGGGTGGCTCGTGCTCGCCACATCGAACAAAAGTGAGCTCGCGGTCGGCTACTCGACGCTTTATGGGGACATGTCGGGCGGATTTGCGGTAATAAAGGACGTGCCCAAGGCCATGGTCTACGAGCTTTCCCATTATTACAACCGCGTACGGGGAAAAGAAATAATACCGAAATCGGTAATTGAAAAACCCCCTTCAGCCGAGCTTCGCCCCGACCAGAAAGACACCGACTCGCTTCCCGAATACGACACGCTTGATAAGATACTGAAAGCCTATGTGGAAGACGGCCTCGGGGTTAACGACATAGTAGAGCTCGGGGAGAAAAGAAACGTAGTGCGGAAAATAATCAGAATGGTCAACAAGAACGAATACAAAAGAAGGCAGAGCGCTCCGGGGGTAAAAATAACGTCGCTTGCCTTCGGAAAAGACCGCCGCTTCCCGATAACCAACCTCTACAAAAAGTAGGAAAAACTGCGCCTTCTCGGAACTTGCCGGGAAAATCGCATTTTCCAGTCAAGTAAAAATTTCTTCCTAATATCCTGATATGAAAGGCTTTTTGTAAATCCACCCCAAACAAAACAACTTTCCAGTCAAGTAAAAATCTCGCTTCTAACCGCCACCTGTATCCGCCGACCCAAGGGACAGTATAAATTCTGAGAGACTCTCAACGGTCTCGAGAACCTCGGGGTCGACTTCGGATTCGTCAATCGAAACTCCAAGTTCCTCTTCAAGTTCCATAATGAACTCAAGGGTAGATACGGAATCAACCCCGACTCCGAGTTCAATCAGCGACTGTTCGGCCGATATATCGCGAGGCTCAATGTCAAGATTGAACTTGCTTATGACAAGCCTCCTTATCTTCTCCCCGAGAACTTCTTTTCGCGCCGTCACTTAAGTCTCTCCCTCAAGACCTTGCCCACGGGACTTCTCGGAAGCGTATCCAGAAATTCTATCTTCGCGGGAATCTTGTAATCGGAGATTCTCCCCCTGCAAAAATCCACAATTTCTCTCCTTGTGAGGCCGTCTGCGACGATAAAGGCCTTTACTCCCTCCCTGCCCGCCCCGCCGGAGACACCGATCACCGCGGCTTCCGTTATTTTTTCATGAGTCATAAGCAGGCTTTCGACCTCGTAGGGATCAACCTTGTTCCCCGAGATGTTGATGAAAAGCTTTTTTCTTCCGCAAATGAAAAGATACCCGTCACTATCAAACATTCCGAGATCCCCGGTATGGTAAAAACCGTCAACGAAAACCCTCTCGATCTCTTCTGGGAAATTGACGTACCCGTCCGTCATGGAAGGACTCTTTATTATGATCTCGCCGGCTTCCCCGGCCCCAAGCTCTCGCCCCGTTTCTGAAATCACCTTTATAACGACGTTTTCAACAGGCACTCCGACCGAAAGACGCTTTTCCTCTATGTTCTCTGCGATATTAATCGTCATCACCCCGGTCTCCGAGGAACCGTAGAGCTGGCGGGGATAAACACCGAAAGCACCGTGGAAAGAGAAAAACGTTTCCTCGGCCAAGGGAGCCCCGGCGGAAATAACATGCTTTAACCGGGGGAAATCATAAGCTCCCCCGCTTGCGCTTCGCGCCAGAGTTTCAAGCATGAACGGAACGGCGGGAAAAACGGTTATCTCCTCTCTCTCAAGCACCCCGAGAACCGCTTTTCTAGTAAACCTCGGAAGAAAATAACAGCACGCCCCAACGCTTACAGCGCTTACGAAGTTCCCCAGCCCATAGGTATGCGATATGGGAATCGAAAAAAGAATCCTGTCCCCGCTATCCCAGTTTATGGTGGCCGTATGGTTTCGGGCAAGGGCGATCATGTTGCCGTGGCTCCTCGCAACGCACTTAGGCTTTCCCGTGGAACCCGTAGAAAAAAGATAGATCGCTTCATCGGAAGGAGAGTTTCCGGGCGGATCTGCGGGCGCATCCCCCAAGAAATCCCCTTGGGTTACGGAAACGGTTTTTATGTCCCCGGAAACCGCAACTATGGTTTTTGCGAGAGATTCGTCCGTAACAATAAGGGCGGGTTTTGAGAACTCAAGGCAGTGTCTTATTTCCTCGGTTCCGCAGGCGCTGTCGATCGGAACGCAAACAGCTCCAAGTCTTGCGATCGAGAAAACGGATACGGCAAGCGCAAGCGAATTAGGGAGAAAAACGCATACTTTCTCCCCCCGTGACACCCCCCGCTCTAGGAGAAAGGAGGAAAAACCGTCGACGAAACCGCAAAACCGCGCGTAGCTGTACGTTTCCCCCTCGTACCAGACGGCGGCTCTTCGGGAATTTCGCCCCAGGTTCGAATAAAGTATTTCGCAGTAGTTTCTCATCGCCCCGTCACGGGAAAAGGGGAACCTGCCTGAGTCCTTCGTCCTCGGGGAATCCAAAGACGATGTTCATGTTCTGAACCGCCTGGCCCGCTGCCCCCTTCATGAGATTGTCAAGAACCGATACGACGACTAGGTGCCCTTCCCGCTCGCAGAATCCCAAAGAGACGTAATTGGAACCCGAGACGGACGCCACCCCAGGTGGCCCGTCGCAGACCCGAACGAAAATATCGGTTTCGTAGAACTTCGCGTAAAGCTCCTTCACTTCGTCAGGGGAAACCGCCGAGTGAAGCTTAAGGTACGAAGCGGCCATTATCCCTCTTTTAACCGGAACGCGGGTATTAAAGAAAAGAAGTTTTTTCTCCCTGCCGCAAAAATCGGACAGCACACGAAGAATTTCATATTTCTGGTCATCTCCCCCAGCATCCCGGGCGGATACGTCTTCCTTTACCTCGGTGTAGTGGCTTTGCAGTTTTGGGGCCCGCCCCGAAGTCGAAAAAGAGGACTTGATATCCACTATGATATCGCCCTCCGTATCATGAGTCCTGAGAAAAGGGGCTATGCCGAGCGAAACGCATGTTGAATAACAGCCCGCGTTTGCGACTAAAGAGGCGTTTTTTATCCCCTCGCGGTTAAGTTCACTTAGACCGTAGACCGCCTGGGAGAGAAGCTCTGGGAACCGGGGCGCCGTGCCGTGAGCCCGGGAGTAATCTTCGGGATCGGAGAATCTTAAGTCCGAACTAAGATCGATCACCCTCGCCCCTTTTTCAAGGAATTTCCGCACGAAAACAGAAGAAGTCCCGCCGGGAAGACAGGAAAACACGATATCAAGCGGCTCCGAGTAAGAAATCTTCGATACGGAACTCAGGGGAAAGTCCGCGTAGCCCGAGAGGTGCGGGAACGCCTCATCCGCCCTTTTGCCCGAGAATTTCTCAGAGGTGAGCAGGCGCAGATTCACGTTCTGGTGCCGCGCCAGGAGGGAAAGAAGCTGCTGGCCGACATACCCCGTAACTCCGAGAATCGCCGTCTTAAGTTTCATTTTCTCTTAGGAAAACCGCCTCCGTGTGATTAGTCCGCTTCGATTAATATAGCTTCAAAAGGAGATAGAAAAAAACCGGGGCCGGCGGAGAAGAGAGTTGCTTTTCGTGTTTAGGCGTTCTGAGCGGTCGCCGTCCGAAAGACCCTGTCGATCCACTGCTCTATGCTTTTGCGCGAGGTCTTCCCTATAAGCTCCCTCACCTCGCTCATTGGAATCACGGCCTTGGCGTAGGATCTGTGTCCCCCGGCGCTTCCCATTTCGTCGAAAAGTTCGAAAAGCAGCCGACCGGCGCTTTTGACAGACCCGCTGTTTCTGACGGACATAACCAGATGGGAACCGGAAATAATTCCGAAGGCCACTGACCACTCGACCCCTCCCACCTTCATTCCCATGTCTGCCACCTGGGGAATCAGGTGCTCTTTTTCTATCCGGCCCAGGTTCATGAAAATTATTCCGTCGTTTATCCAGTGCTTCGAAAGCGCCTCGCCGTAATGCTTGATCTCTTCTGAATACAGGTTTTTGGACTCTATTTTCCTGAGCAGACCCAAGTCGGCCTGGCTGTAGAGGTAGGTAAACGCTTCGAGGTCGTCAAGATCGGCGCCCCTGTTGAGAATCATGGTATCGGTTTTTATTCCGTAGAGAAGCGCGGTTGAAAGTTTCGCGGAAATCTCAACCTGGGCGGCTCTCAGGAACCGGGTCATGATCGTCGCTGTAGCCCCTTCCTCGGAGCTTATCTCGGTGAATTTTGCATCGCACTCCGGAGTCCTCGGATGGTGGTCGATAACCGAATCGACATCTGTAATCTCGCCCCTGAAATAAGAAGGCTGCACGTCGACAAGCGCTATGGAATCAAAGTTTTTTATATCCTCATGGGAAATCATCTGTATGTCTATGTCCATAAGCTCCACCATGGCCACATTCTCGGGTCTTGAAATCTCCTCCCCGAGATAACCTATGGTTGCCGTTTTTCTGTTTCTCCTAAGAAGGGTCCGAAGGGCCATGGAGCTTGCGATCGCATCCGGGTCAGGCTGGTTGTGAACGAGTATGAGAAGTCTTTTCGCGTCGCGGTGAACCTCTCTTATATGCCTTACGGAGATATCAGATCTCGCAAGCTTTTCCTCAAACGATATCTGGCTGTCAGCAACTTTCTCGAATCTGACGTATCTCGCTATATAGCCATCTTTCCTCTGCTCACCGTCAGCGGAAACAACTATCGGGCTCGTGGGGTAACTGGCAGCAAGTGAAGACAAAACATCCCGGCTTGAAAGTTCTTTGTTTACGACTATGAGGGTAAAAACTCCCTTCTGATCAAACGCGTCATCAGGAGAGTCGAGCTGTATTGCCTGGCCCCTGTTTTTAAAAAGGCTCATCAGGAGAATATCAAATTCTCCGATGAACATATACCTTCTTTCCTCGTTCGTACCCATAGTATCCGGAACGCAGGACGTCTACCGCTGGCAGGCGGCGCTAAGTTCCTCCGTGAAGCTTGAAATTTCCCCAAGCACTTCCTGCCTTTCCTCTCCCCCGCCCTCAATTATCCTTACAAGGGCGCTTCCGACGATAACGGCGTCGGAAAAAGACGCTATCTCGGCGGCCTGGCGCGCTGAAGACACTCCGAATCCCACTCCGACGGGAAGCTCGGAGCGGCGTTTGATTCTCCCGACGAGATCTTCAAGATCGTAGTCCATATCCGGGCGCGCTCCCGTGACTCCGGTGACCGAAACCACGTAGATAAACCCCGAGGCGTTTTGCGACACCATCTCTATCCTTTCCTCGGTGCTCGTCGGGGCGAGCAGAAAGATACGGTCAAGTCCCTCCCGCTGGGCATAAACACTGAGTTCCCCGGCTTCCTCCGGAGGAAGATCAACAACCAGAACCCCGTCCGCTCCCGCCCCACTGGCATCGCGTGCAAAGCGTTCCGTGCCGTAAGAGAAAAAAGGGTTGTAGTAACCGAAAAGTATCACGGGAATATCCGAGCGGGACCTTATTCTTCTAACGAGCGAAAGCACGTCTGAGAGGGAAGTGGAGTGCGCAAGGGCCCGCTCCGAAGCCGCCTGAATAACCGGTCCATCGGCCATGGGGTCCGAGAAGGGAATACCGATCTCGACCATGTCGACACCGCTTTCCGCCATACGGTCAATAATCTGTTCGGTAAAATCAATATCCGGATCGCCGGCGGTAACATAGCAGATAAGAGCCGCTTTGTTTTTCTCCCGGAGTTCGCGGAATTTTTCTTGTATTCTTCCCATGTGCTTTTAGCAGATACCAGAATCCCGGTGTAGGCCGGAAATGTAGAAATCGCAAACAACCAGAGTAAAAACGAAGTCCAACCCTCAGAACCTTTATATACGCGCGCATGGGTATTGTCAAGCGCGTGGCGGGCGGGCGAGAACCCGGTCTGCACCGCTTCAAATAAGGTCAGAAGCGGTATGTATGTCCTTATCCCCTCTGCCCGAAAGACAGATCACGATAACCTGCTCAGAAGACATGGAGGGAGCGATTTTGCGCACGTGGGCGACGGCGTGGGCGGTTTCAAGCGCAGGTATTATCCCTTCTACCTTGGAGAGAAAGGAAAACGCCGAGAGCGCCTCTTTGTCCGTTACGGACACATAATCAACCTTGCCCGCGTCCTGAAAATATGAATGCTCTGGACCCACGCCCGGGTAATCAAGACCCGCCGCTACGGAATGAGCTCCCTTTACCTGGCCGTTTGCGTCCTGGAGCAGGTAGGTTTTGCTTCCGTGAAGGACCCCAACGGAGCCCGCGGTTATGGTCGCTGAATGCAGATCGCTTTCAATGCCGTGACCTGCTGCTTCCACACCGATTTTGCGCACACCCGGTTCCTCGATAAATGGAAAGAAAAGACCCATTGCGTTTGAGCCTCCCCCAACGCAGGCAACCAGCGTGTCGGGAAGCTTTCCTTCCGCGGCGAGTATCTGCTCAATCGCCTCGCGTCCGATTACCGACTGGAAATCCCTTACCATCATGGGGTAGGGATGGGGACCGGCGACGCTTCCTATTATGTAGAAGGTATTTCTCACGTTGGTGACCCAGTCCCTCATGGCCTCATTCATGGCGTCTTTAAGTGTCTTTGTGCCCGAAACCACAGGCCTTACCTCAGCGCCCAGAAGCTTCATGCGGAAAACATTAAGTTCCTGGCGCTTCGTGTCCTCTTCCCCCATGTATATCACGCACTCCTTGTTCATAAGCGCGGCCACGGTGGCCGTGGCAACTCCGTGCTGTCCCGCCCCGGTTTCCGCTATTATCCTTTCCTTGCCCATCCTCTCGCAGAGAATCCCCTGGCCTATCGTGTTGTTTATCTTGTGCGCCCCCGTGTGGGCGAGATCCTCTCTTTTAAGGTAAATCTTCGCGCCGCCGAGACGCTCCGTCATCGCGCGGGCGTAATAAAGCGGTGTGGGCCTCCCGACGTATTGCTTCAGGTAGTAATCGATCTCCTCGTGAAAAGTCTTGTCCGCCGAGGCCTCTTCGTAGGCCCTCTGAAGCTCGATCAGGGCCGGCATCAGGGTCTCAGAAACGTAGCGTCCGCCGAAGTCTCCGAAATGACCCATTGTGTCTGGGTAGCTGTATTTTCGGTTAGTTTTGCCCATCACTCGCAGCCTCCATGAACCGCTTAAGCTTAAGATGATCTTTTATCCCCGGGGAGTTTTCGACCCCGGAACTTACGTCAACGGCGTAGGGATTCACCGTCTGTATGGCGTCGCGCACGTTCTCCGGGGTAAGTCCTCCGGAAAGTATAACGAATTTATCCCCAAGTTTCCGGCCGGAGAGAACGTCCCACGAAAAGTTCTCTCCCGTCCCCCCGTAGGCATCGGGCGAATAGGCGTCAAAAAGAAAAGCGTCCGTGTCGTATAGATCCACAGCGTCAAGACTGCTCGCGTCTTTTACCCTTACGGCCTTTATGTAATCCTCTCCGAACGCGGCGCAAAACTCCGGGGTTTCGTCCCCGTGGAACTGGTAGACGTCAAAACCCGCAGTGCCCCTTGCCTCCCGCAGGTAATCCACCTCGGCGTTTACGAAAACTCCTACTTTGGTTACAAACGGGGGGATCTGCTTTATTATCTTCCCAGCCTCGGAGGGAGTAACGAACCTCGGGCTTTTTTCGTAGAAGACGAAACCGAGCGCCGTGGCTCCGAGCTGCACTGCAGAAAGCGCGTCGGCCGAGTTTGTTATTCCGCACACCTTTATTCTTGTCATTTGCGGTTAATCCTAACCGATGCGAGAAAATTAATTAACCCGCATCCGAGCGCAAAAAAACAAAGCCCTCTCGCACCGTTTCCGATGCGAGAGGGCTTCAGCCTAACAGATTATAAAAGGAAGGAGAAAGAAACTTGTTCCTTCGCGCAAAGGTCCTAGAAGTAGGCCTGGACCTGCGCTCTTACCATAGATTCATCCGACTCTACGCCAGCGAGATCCTCTTCTCTCTGGAAGGTGTAGTCAAGCTGCACTTTCCACTGGTGATTGCCGCTGAGGTAGTAGTTAAGACCCTGGGTAAACGTCCATACGTTGTCAAGGTCGCCATCCACCCCCACCACATCATCGTCAAACGTGACCATCGCGTACCTTGAGGCAAGCTCTACTTTCTTCGGAACTACGAAGAAACCGCCTTGAACCCTGAAACCGTAGTCATAGGCAGTGGCTATGCCGGCATCGTCAGGATTCACCCACCTTCCGATATACTCACCGGTAAGGTTAAATCTCGGGTCTCTGTAGTTTATGTCGGCCGTAAATGAAGTGACTTTCCCGTCTTCAAGCACCCTCTCTCCTGAAGGAATTCCGATATTGCTGTCACTGCCTCCTTCAACATCTATACCCGCAACAGCGGCTCCAACCATAAGCGTAGGTTTCTTGGCGAAATTCTCTTTTACCTTCTTCGCGTCTCCACCGATAAGGGCCGCCTGAACTCTTCCTGCCCAGAGCATGCCAGTATCACCCTTGTCATTTTTCTGGTTCATGCCCTCTGCCTGGAAAACACCGAGATCATAGCGGATCATCCCGTCGCCGAGAAGACCGTAAACGCCGGCACCTATATCCCTGTCGTACTCAAAGTAGTCGCTTAGAATCGAGCGGTCGACAACCTGAAGGGCTGAAGACGAGTTAAGCACCTCCCTGTTAAACGGAACCTTGTACTGACCCATCGTAGGAACAAAAGCATTGTTCTTGGCAAACGAAAGCTTCATGTCCTTGAGTTCCCCGGTTCTTCCTAAATCGTACTCAACTTTATATTTCATCCAGGGGGCAAAAGCATTGCCGTCCCAGGTTGCCCTGAGCCTTCTTACCCTGAAACCAAAACCTTCATCATCGTCTCCGTCAGGATTTATGTAATTGGCGAGGAACTGGCCGCGAAGCCTCATCCTCAGCTTGTAGTTTTTGTCCGCAGTCTGGAAAGTAAGACCGGTGCCTTTTTTGGTTTCTACCTTGATTTTGTTATACCAGGCTTTAGTGTCGGTTGCCTCGTACATCTTCATGTTCATCTGCTGGCTCTGGGCCTCGAGCCTTTCTATCTTCTCCTTCAGTTCCTGGATCTGTTCCCTTATACTCTGCTGGCCGTCGGCCTGCGCAGGAAGAGACATAAAGGGAAGCATCATCATGAAAGACACGGCTAAAGCTGCAAAAATTCTCATCTCACATCCTCCTTGGTGTGTTTATTGCTCTGTTTTTAACAACTCTGGCTTAATGATATTTGCGAATGATTAATTCAGAATAAACAAATTGTTAGTTCTGGGTTAAGAGCCTGCGGTGGGGAATTGATGTACGCGCCGGTATTCTGTAAATTATCAGGGAAGGCACATGAGAAAGCTCGTAGCGGTAGTAGATGACGAAAAAGACATACTCAACCTTATAACCCACCACCTGAAGCGCGAGGGGTATCAGGTAAAGCCTTTTCAGAACGGAAAGGACTTTCTGCTCTACATAAATTCCGTCCCGCCGGATCTCGTGCTGCTTGACTTGATGTTGCCCGGCATGGACGGCCTTGAGCTCTGCAGAATTCTTAAGAGCAAACCCTCGACGGAGTCCATCCCCATAATCATGATCACCGCGAAATCCACCGAGGCCGATATCGTCGTGGGTCTGGAATTCGGCGCTGATGACTACATAGTAAAGCCTTTTCGGACCCGGGAGCTTGTTGCAAGGGTAAAAAGCATCATGAGAAGATACGCGATGAAAGACCCTGCGGACGGAACACTTCGGATCGGTCCCCTGAGAATAGATTCGGGAAGCTACAAAGTATCGGTTGATTCGCAGAAGATCGACCTCACCACCACCGAGTTCAAAATACTTGAAACCCTGGGGGAGGCGGAGGGAAAAGTGTTCACACGCGATCAGTTGCTCAAAAGAAAAACCCTCTGGGGAGACGAAAGGGTGGTTTTTGACAGAACGATAGACGTTCACATAAAGAACCTGAGAGAAAAACTGGGTTCCGCCGGCAAAATGATAAAGACCGTGAGAGGAATCGGTTACAAGCTAGAACAAATCCAGACGGTTTGAAGATATTCAGAGAACATTTCCTTTACCTGCTTTGCCTCGCCGCCTCGGCGGCGCTGCTCGCCGTACTGCTTCCCCCCGGGCGCGGGGCTTCTGGCTACGTCGCGTACGCGGTCGCGTTTGTCGCGTTCGGATTCATTCTCTCATGGATAATCGAAAGGGACATCCTGAAGGACTTCTCGAGAATATCAAAAGCGCTTGAGCTTCTGCCGGAAAAGCAGAAAAAGGCCCGGAAGACAGGCCGCAAGGTAACCGACTTCGACACGGGAGTTTCGATCTCCATAAGTGAACTCTCCGAGAGAATTTCCCTTCAGATGCGCTCAACCGAGAGGGAGGGGAACCAGCTTAAAAGCATAATCGAGTCCATGAGGGAAGGGGTCATAGTGATATCGAGGGAAGAGGACCTGATACTCGTAAACGACGCCGCAAAGGAGATGTTCGGAATCGATGACGCGGCCATCGACCGCCCCTACGTGGAAACCGTGAGAAACCCCGATCTCCAGAGGCTTGTCTCCCGCATGCAGCAGAAGAAGAAATCGGCCACACAGGAAATCTCCGTGCTTTATCCCCAGGAAAGATCATATCTCGTGAGCGTCAGGGTAAGCCCCCGCTACAGGGAAATCATAGTGGTCATCTTCGACATCACGGAATTTAAGAAGCTTGAGCGGATAAAAGCTGATTTTGTGGCGAACGTCTCCCACGAGCTACGGACCCCGCTTACGTCCATAAAGGGGTATATCGAAACGCTCCTTGACAAAAGCTATGACACGGACGAGGAGAAAAAAGAATTCCTCGAGATAATAGAGGGAAACACCGACAGGCTTATAGCCCTAGCTTCCGACCTGCTCGTGCTCTCGGAACTTGAAAGCGGGGAAGCCGATCCCCGAGACTCAAAGAAAGGATACGAAGAGATCAACTTCAGTGAAACCATCATCCGCTCCGTGAGCTCACTTGACTCCCTTTTTTCGAAAAAAGGGGTGAATCTCTCACTTGAGATCGAAGACGGCATGCCCCCCTACAGGGCAAACAGGTTCCTCGTGGAACGCATGCTCATCAACCTCATTGAGAACTCGGCCAAGTACACCCCGGAAAACGGCTCGGTGTCGGTTCGCGCCTCAACCCAAAACGGCGCTTTCCGCATAGAGGTTGAGGATAACGGGATCGGAATTCCTCTTGAGCACCACGAGAGAATATTCGAGAGATTCTACAGGGTGGATCAGAACCGCTCAAGGGAAATAGGCGGAACGGGACTGGGGCTCAGCATAGTAAAACACATAGTCATACAACACGGGGGAACCATAGACGTAAGAAGCGCAGAAGGGGAAGGAAGCACGTTCACGGTTGAGCTTCCGCGTCGCGATCAGTGAGCGCGGCAGGCGGTTAGTTCATTTCCGAAGTGTGCTGGTGCTTGAGCACCTCTCCGGTAGCTATGTAGTAGGCGTTTTCGGCTATGTTCGTCGCGAGATCCGCCACCCTCTCAATGTGTCTTGCGACGTAAATGTAGCGAAGCGCCAGGTTAAGCGTCGAGGGATCCGACATGATGAAGGTTATAAGCTCCCTCACTATCTTGGGCTCGTAGTTATCGACCTCATCGTCTTTCTGGCAGACCTCTACAGCGAGCTGCGCGTTCCTTCTTATAAAGGCGTCCAGGCTTTCTCTCAGCATCTCCATCGCCTTCTCCGCCATCTTGGGAATATCCACAAGCGGCTTTATAGGCGGGTAGTCGGCCATAAAAAGAGCCATTCTCGAGATGCTCGAGGCGTGATCCCCTATCCTCTCAAGATCGTTGTTAACCTTCATTATCATGGTGACGGTCCGAAGGTCCTTGGCCTCGGGCTGGTAAAGGGCGAGAATCTTAACGCAAAGGTTGTCTATCTCGATCTCCATGGCGTTTACCTGCTCGTCGGTGCGGATAACTTCCTTGGCCAGGATCATATTTCCCTCGCGAAGGGCCTTTATGCTCTTGGCGATCATGGTTTCGACAAGGGACGCCATCTCAAGCAGCTTCTTGTTAAGAAGCACGAGTTCCCCTTGGTATTTTATCATCTGTAATTGCTCCTTCGGAGTTGCCTAGCCGAACTTGCCCGAGACGTAGTCTTCGGTGTGCTTTTTGGCGGGGTTAAGGAATATCTTCTCCGTAGTGTCAAACTCCACTATGTCTCCTATGTACATAAAGGCCGTGTAATCCGAGACCCGGGCGGCCTGCTGCATGTTGTGGGTCACGATCACCATGGTGTACTTGTCTTTGAGTTCAGTTACGAGATCCTCTATCTTGGCCGTGGCTATGGGATCAAGCGCCGAGCACGGCTCGTCCATCAAAAGCACGTCCGGCTCCACGGCTATGGCTCTTGCGATGCAGAGTCTTTGCTGCTGACCTCCTGAGAGTCCCATGGCGCTGTCGTTAAGCCTGTCGTTTACCTCATCCCACAGGGCGGCGCGTTTCAGGTTTTTCTCCACGAGATCGTCAAGAGTCGATTTCTTGTTGATTCCCGATATTCTCGCCCCGTAGGCGACGTTCTCGTAGATCGATTTGGGAAACGGGTTTGACTTCTGAAACACCATGCCGACCCTTTTTCTAAGATCGGTAATGTCGACGCCGGGGTCGAATATGTGCTTACCGTTAATCGATATGTCTCCCTCGATCCTGCAGCCGTCAATAAGGTCGTTTAGGCGGTTAAAGCAGCGAAGCAGCGTTGATTTGCCGCAGCCAGAAGGACCGATAAACGCCGTGACCTTTTTTCTCGGGATGTTCATGTTGATACCCCGAAGCACCTGCTTCGCACCGTAAAAAAGGCTTAAGTTCTCAACTTTGACCAGTGGATCCAGAACGGTCTTTGCCTTCTTTGGTCCTTTGGCTTCGGGGACTGGGGAAGCGCCGTTTGCCTCGTGGGCTTTGAATTCTTGTTTTTCCATCTGTTCTCCAGACAGCATCAACTTTTCCTCCACTACTTATACCCTATTAAATTATACCGCGGAAGTCGCGTATTTTTTCCTTAGCCTGTTTCTTATTATTATCGCCGTTATGTTAAGCATGATCACTATAAGTATGAGCAGAAACGCGGTCATGAACACCATGGGCTTTGCTGCCTCGGCGTTTGGAGACTGAAAGCCCAGATCGTATATGTGGAACCCCAGATGCATGAACTTTCTCTCAAGGTGAAGGAAGGGGAAGTGCCCGTCTAGGGGAAGATCCGGGGCAAGCTTGACGACTCCCGTTATCATAAGCGGCGCCACCTCTCCGGTGGCCCGGGCGACCGCGAGGATAAGGCCCGTGAGTATGGCCGGAAGCGCGCTCGGGATAACTACCTTCCAGGTGGTTTCGAACTTGGTGGCCCCAAGCGCCAGGGAGCCCTCCCTTATGTTTCTCGGAACGGACGCGAGTCCCTCCTCGGTCGCGACTATCACAACAGGGACCGTGAGCAGCGCGAGGGTAAGCGACGCCCAGAGTATGCCTCCCGTGCCGAAAGTCGGGCTGGGGAGCGCCTCCCCGAAAAACACCGAGTCGATTAGGCCCCCTATGCCGTAGAGAAAGAACCCGACTCCGAACACTCCGAACACTATCGAGGGAACACCCGCAAGGTTGTTAACGCAGATCCTGACGATCCTCACCATCACCCCCTGTCTGGCGTACTCCCGGAGATAAAGCGCCGCTATCACTCCAAAAGGCATGACCACTATGCTCATGATAAGCACCATGAGCACCGTGCCGAAAATCGCGGGGAAGATTCCGCCCTCGGTGTTCGCCTCCCTCGGCTCATCGGAGATAAATCCCCAGAACCTCTTGACGTAAAAACCGGCTTTCTGCGCAAATCCCATGTCGTTTGGGCGAAAGGCCATAACGATTTTCCCAAGCGGCACCACTTTCTCGTCTCCCCCCGCCGACGCCATCACCGCCTCGTTTCTGTTAAGCTCCGCGTAGAGGGCTTCGAGCTTCGCCTCGCTTGCCTTGTAGAGCTCTTCGTATTCCTTTATCTTCAGGCGGAAACCGGCCTCCTTCGCGGGATTGTCCTCGCCGCGCACGGAGAGGCCTCTTAGTTTCAGGCGCTGCTTCTCGATTCCGTAGTTTATGTCCCCGATCTCACCTTTTTCTATCTTGAGTATCTCGGCGTGTACCCTGTTCGCATCGCGTATCAGGTCCTTGAGAACCGAGAAAGCCTCGGGGCCTTCTCCCGATATAACCCGCCCGTTTTTTCTTATTTCCTTTAAGTAGCCGTGGTAATTACCCCACTCGTGCCGCTCGAGGACCACGGCGTCACCGGGATAGTCAAGCGAGGCTATGTCCGCCTCGTCTATCCACCTGAAATCAAGGCCGTAGAGATCCCTGTTCCCTATCTTGAGCTTGACGCGGAACTCGGATTCGCTTTCTATCCCCTCCGCTCCGCGTACCGATTCCCTGTTTTGAAGCTGCCCCAGATAGACAGAGCCGTCGGTAAGCGTGTAGCGTCCGATATCCACCGGCCACATAGAACCCAGCCCTTTTGTGGCTATGAGAAACAGAAGTCCCCCTATCATCACGAGAGTGATCATGAGGGCAAGGCCCGATATCCAAACGTAGGCGTCGCCTGCTTTCCAGAGCCTAGGCATCGGACTGCGCGTATTTCCTCCTCAGCCTCTGGCTTAGAACCTCAGCCAGGGTGTTAAGCAAAAAGGTGACCGCGAACAGCAGAATCGCCGTCAGGAAAAGCACTCTGTAGAGGGTTCCCCCGTGCGGGGCCTCGGGAAGTTCGACCGCGATGTTGGCCGAGAGGGCACGGAAGCCGTTAAAAAAGCTCCAGTCCATGATCGGGGTGTTGCCCGTGGCCATGAGCACGATCATCGTCTCTCCGACCGCCCTTCCGAAACCTATCATGACGGCCGAGAATATGCCGGCGCTTGCCGCGGGCAGAACTATCCTGGTGGCCGTCTGCCACCTGTTGGCCCCGAGGGCCAAAGATCCCGAGGTCAGTGTTCTCGGGACGCTTGACAGCGCGTCCTCAGAGATGGTGAATATGATGGGAATCACGGTAAAGCCCATCGCGAATCCGACGACCAGCATGTTTCTCTGGTCGTAGCGAAGATCAAACATTCTGAAAAACCAGTCCTTAAAGTCCCCGGCGAAAATAAGGCTCTCCAGGGGACCGCTTAACCAGAGGGAAAGGGCGGTCGCGATCCCTATCACGCCCACCAGCGTGAAAAGCTCGACTCCCATCCGGAACCTCCCGGAGAGCGAAAACGGAAGACGGTACCAAAGAAAAAGCGCACCTAGGGTAAGCCCGATCACCATAAACGGCATCACGAGGATCGCGACGAAAATATTCTCAAGCAGCGGCGCGAGCCAAAGGCCCGCCAGGAATCCGAGAACGACGCTCGGAAGCGCCGCCATCACCTCTATTACGGGCTTTACCACGTTCCTTATCGACGGATGCAGGAACTGCGAAACGCAGATGGCCGCCAGGATCGCGAGAGGAATCGAGAGTAGCATCGTATACAGGGCGCCCTTCAGGGTTCCGTAGGCAAGCGGCGTCAGGCTGAACTTGGGTTCGAACTCGTCCGTTCCCCCCGTTGACTGCCACACGTACCGTGGCCTGTCGTAGCCCTCGTACCATGTTTTTCCGAAAAGGGTACGGAAATTCGTCTCGGGGTGCGGGTTGTCAAGATAATAGCTTGAAAGCACCATGTCGGAATCCACGGCCACCACCCCGTTTGCCTTGGGAGAAAAGGTAAGCCCGGCGTAGGGTTTTCCCTCGCCCGGAAAGTCAAGCTGCTTCGTTGCGGAAGTCGCCTGGTAAAGGGAGATGTTTCCCGAGGTGTCGGAAGCAAGAAAGCCCCTTCCCCTCTGCGACGCGGAGAACCTGTCGACCGGGGCGGGAAGCGGGGGCAAAACGTGTACTTTCGCAAGCCTGCCCGCCGCGCCGTCGCTTGCGGCCTCAAACCACACGCTTACGTTTCCCGCGGCGTCACCAACGATAAGCGAGCGGTGACCCAGAAGGAACCCTAGTTCGGTAACTGCCACCCCGGGATCCGCGGTAGCCCCAAGCGTGGATTTAAGTTCAGGAGAGGAGGGATCTGAAAGCGACCAGTGATAAAGCTTTCCGTTTGCGGTGGAGACATAGAGGTTCTCCGTTTCGGAATCGACCTGCACCGCGGTGACCGCGGCTCCTCCAAGCTGCGTGGTAAGATCAGTTGTGAATATCTCGGTTTCGCTCTCGCCCAAAAACCCTTCTTCCTCGACCTCAGCGTAGGTGACAAGACGCCCTGAAGCCGTGTAGGCCGCGACCACGGGAGCCCCAGTCTCGGGAGAGATCTGGTAGGCGAAGATTTCTATCGGTTCCCCTGTTACCCCGATAGCCTCCCCCTCCGTCACCCTCGACACTATGGTTCTTTCGATCCCCTCGCGGAACTCGACTGTGAAACTGACATCGAAAGGAACTACGCGACCTTCCCGGTCAGAAATCGCGTAGGAAGTGTTGGTTTTAGCGTTGTAAAAAGAGGTGTAGCCGGCTGTTTTATGGGAAAGGGTGTGGGTTCCGAGGTGCTTCGGTTCTTCCCCAAGCGTGAAGAAACGGACGGAACCCAGGGAGTCTATAGTGAAGAACTGCTCCCTGTACTCATCCACCCCTATGTCGAAGACGCGTATTTTGTCGGCGGCCGCCCCGGAACCCAGACGATCCCTCATCTCCGAGACGTTTTCAAGCTTTTTCCCGGGGCTTTTCCACAGGGGAATGGTTTCGAGCCCTATGAAAAAGAGTATCGCTATGATGCAGAAGATGATCCCCGCGCCGCCGATAAATACCACGTGCCTCGCAAGCCTGTCGTAGAGTTTTCTTCTCTGTATCTGCTTTTGCTTCGAAATCTCTTCGGTTTCGAGTTGATCGAAGCTATCGTCTGACAATGGAAGCTACCTCAATGTGAAATATCGCCCGGCAACCAGGCAATTTTAAATGAAATTTCGTATGCGGTAAACGGCAAACGCCCGCGGATCCCACCCCGGGACCCGCGAGCGCGCGTAAGCCGTATGACCTGTTCATCAGTTCGCACCTATAGTGGCTCTCAGTTTAGAAACCTTAGCGGCAGGCAGCGGGAGATAGCCGTCCTTTATTACTATTTCCTGTCCCTCCTGGCTCAGAATGTATTTCAGGAACTCAAGGCGGAGCGGATCAAGCGCTTCGTTCGGCTTTTTGTTCACGTAGAGGTAGAGGTACCTTCCGAGCGGATACTTCTTGGCAACAACGTTCTCAAGACTTGGTCCGAAACAGCCCTTCTCGACGGTCTTTGTAAGCTTGATCGCCTTTACTCCGGAAGTTTTGTACCCGATGCCGCTGTAGCCGATTCCCTGGAGGTCCTCGGTGATTCCCTGTACGACGGCGGAGGATCCCGGCTGCTCCTTGACGGTATCTTTGTAGTCGCCCTTGCAAAGCGCCTTCTTTTTGAAGTAACCGTAGGTCCCCGAAGCCGAGTTTCGCCCATAGACGCTTATCGGCTTCCCGGCCCAATTGCCGCCGAGCCCCGCCGCTCCCCAGATAGAGATATCGGAACCGCCGCCGCATTTTCTGTTCTTTGAGAAAATAGCGTCTACCTGCTTTATCGAAAGACACCCGATCGGGTTATCCTTGTTAACGTAAACCGCGAGCGCGTCAATTGAAGTCGGAATCGCGGTCGGCTTGTAGCCGGCTTCCTTTTCGAAGGCGTCGACTTCTTTTGATTTCATCATTCTTGACATGGGTCCGAACTGCGAAGTCCCCGCTATGAGAGCCGGAGGAGCAGTGCTCGAACCCTTGCCCTCTATCTGGCATTTAACGTTGGGATAGAACTTGGCGAATCCCTCGCACCAGAACGTCATAAGGTTGTTCATGGTGTCGGAACCCACGCTGTCTATGTTCCCCGAAACACCCGTCACCTTCGCGTAGGAAGCTATGGCCGGGTCAACCTTAACTGTCTGGGCTTCTGTGACCGGGCCGAGGGCGAGCGCGTAAACGACCACCGCAAGCGCAAGACTCGACTTAACACTCAAACTCTTCATTGCGGGAATCCTCCTTAAGATAGTGAAGAACAAACCAAACAAGCTGGGATAATTAAAACCCGTAAAGGTTAAGCGGGTGTTAAGAAGCAGTTAAAAGGAAGTAAACAAAAGGGACGGGCGAGAGCCGGGTAACCAAGGGGAAAAAGAGCCGCCCGCTAGCGCGAGCGCTTTTTTCCCTCGGCAATTCTGATGCGGTTGTTGGGAGCCTTCTGGCTGTTTTCGTAATATTCCATGGCTTCGGGCATCCACTTGCGGAGGTTTTTTATCCTGGTCCTGTATCCGGGATGTGTCGAGAGAAACTCGGGCGGAGCGCCCCGGCCCGCGGCTCCCATCCTCTCCCAGAACGCAACCGCCTCGCGCGGGTCATAGCCCGCCTTCGCCATGTATATGAGGCCTATCCTGTCGGCTTCTCCCTCCTGCTTTCTTGAAAACGGCAAAGCGACCACAAGTGCGGTTCCCACTCCGTAGGCCGCAAGAACCCTGCCCGTGGTTTTTTTGTCCTTTTTCTTCATGGCCGACGCAAGGGCCGCGGAACCCATCTGGAGCAGAATCCCCAGACTCATCCTCTCCCCGCCGTGGCGCGCCGTGGCGTGGGCAACCTCGTGGGCCATCACCGTAGCCAGTCCAGCGTCGGTTTTCGCAACGGGCATCATCCCGGTGTAAACCCCTATTTTCCCCCCGGGAAGCGCAAAGGCATTTACCTGCTTGTCGTTATCGAAGACGGTGTACTGCCACCTGAGATTTGGGGTGTGGGAAACCGCGGCTATTCGCCGCCCGACTCTTGTGACGGCTCGGGCGTAGTGCTTGTTCGCCGAGATCTTCTCGGTCTCAAGCATGCTGAGGTACGTGCTTGCGCCGAGTTGCATTTCAAAGGCTTGGGGGACGATTATAAACTGCGTTCTGTTGGTGATCGGCGCCCTGGCGCACGCGACCAGAACAAGAGCGAGAAGCAGTAAGCCCACGGGAAAAAAACTTTTCCTTTTAAATATCGCCCTCAATTTCCGTTAATTTCCCGGGCCCGCAAACAAGCGGGCCCAAGGTTAAGTAAAACAGCCTGACTTTCTATTCTGAACGGACTCAGGAAAGATCAGCTTCCCTCATCCTTTTCATGCCCTCGTCTATGTCCTCGTCCGCGCACGCGTAGGTAACCCTGACGTAACCCTCTCCCTGGCTTCCAAACGCAGTGCCCGCAACAACGGCAACCGCCGCGCGCTCAACAAGCCTGTCGGTGAACTGCTGGGAAGTGAGTCCCGTGCCGGATATGTCGGCAAACGCGTAGAAAGCCCCGTCGGGGGTATCGCACGTTATGCCAGGAACGCTGTTCAGTCCGGCGACCATGCGGTCTCTTTTCTGCTCAAGCAGAACGAGCTTGTTATCGACCCAGTCCTGCGGTCCGGTAATGGCCGTGTACGCAGCTTTCTGTATGAACGCCGCCACATTCGTGATCGAGTCCTGAAGGAATATCGAGAGCTTGTCGATAACGGGCTTCGGAGCCACGGTCCACCCTATTCTCCATCCCGTCATAGCCCATGTCTTTGAGAACGTGTCTATGCAGATCACCCTGTCGCGTATGCTCTCTATAGAAGATATGGAGCGATGGGGCTTACCGAAGGTAACCTGAGAGAATATCTCGTCCGATATGATCATCACATGGGGGTGGCGCTCAAGCATGTCGGCTATCTCCTGGGGGTTTTCCACCAGGTGACCGTTCGGCCTTTGCGGCGTGTTTATGATCACAAGCTTGGTCTTGGGGGTGATAAGCTCTTCAAGCTTCTCAACATCGAACTGCCAGTCGGGTTTCGTTAACGGAGTGTGCTTTACCACGGCGTTTGCGTACTTGGCCCATACCTCGTCGGGAGGATACCCCGGGTTCGGGAATATCACCTCGTCCCCGTCCTCAAGAAAGGTAAGGAGGTTCATCGTAAGGGAGTGTTTCGCTCCCGCCGTCACTATGACCTCATCGGGCTCGGTGGGTCTTCCCCGCTCAAGCATCTTCTCCGCTATGGCTTCCCTGAGCTCCGGAAGTCCCGGCCCGGGATCGTACCTTACGTAACCATCTCTAAGCGCCTGCTCCGTAGCGGCAAGAACATGCTCCGGCGTATCGAAATCGGGTCCCTGATAATCACCTTTTTCAAAGTGAATGATCTTCTGTCCCGTCTTTCTCTCAATCTCCCTGGCGACCCTCATGCTGTCCCACTGTTTCGGCGGAACAAAGTGGTTGGTCCGCGAACTGTATCCATACGACATAACTTACGTCCTCCTTAAGTATGTTTCGAAAAAACTTTAAGATTCCTTGTTTACAAGCAGCCCCGAAGCAAGCTGGGAGAAAACCGCGTCGGCCACCCTCCCCGGGTCCATCGAAAAATCGTGGTGAACCATCACCGCCCCCACTGCTCCGTAGAGCATAAGGGCGCGGAGCTTGGGGTTCTGATCCACGAAGCTTCCTTCGTCTATGCCTTTTTCCATTATCTTTTCGTAAAGCCTGAGGCGCTCCATCCTCCATTTTTCCGTTAACTCGAAGTGCTCCTTTAGCAGATGGGTCTCATCACGGCTGAGTATTCGCAGAACCTTCCGGTTCTCCCTGTAGAAAGTGAATATTGTGGCGAGCAGCTTTTTAAGCTTGGCGGGGGCGGGATCGCGGTTTTCTATTTCCTTATGCAGAAGCGCCTCTATGGCTTCAAAGCTTTCCTTCAGGATTTCGAGGTAGAGGTTTTCTTTTGAGGAGAAATAGTTGTAGATGGTGCCCTTGGATACGCCCATCTCCTCGGCTATCTCTTCCATAGTGACGTCGTGATAGCTTTTTTCCGAGAAAAGATCGGTCGCGGTTCTAAGTATCTCGTCGCGCCTTCTGAATTTCCGGGACGCCTGCGCACTTGGCGCGCTTTTCTGTGGAACGCTGCTAGCTTGAACCATAGTCCTCACCCACTGACTGACTCGTCAGTCAGATTAACAACTTCCAAAAAAGTTGTCAAGAAGAAATTTTGGAGAATTGAAAATTACAAATCTAGCGGAATGAAGACCCCCAAGTGTGCTTGCGAAGCGAGAACAGTTGCAGGAAGCGGGGAAGCGGGCAAACCGGCTGGAGCCACCCTGCACTATAGCATCTCGGATCCGCAGGAAAACCAGCTTAACTAGAAGACCTGTTGACATTGACAGGAATCTAGCTATATTGTTGACTAAGTTATCAGTAATTGAGGTTATAAGTCATGGTTATAGTCAATGTTCACCAAGCTAAAACCCATCTGTCCCGCCTTCTGGCGCAAGTTGAGGCAGGTGAGGAAATCGTGATCGCCCGCAGGGGGGAACCGGTCGCACGGCTTGTCAGTTGCAAGCCCCGGGGCAAGCGCCAGCCCGATGTTCTCAAGGGAAAGATTGTCCTGCCCGAGGGTTTCTTTGATCCATTGTCAGAAGAAGAACTGAAGACGTGGGAGGGAGAATAGCGGTGCGAGTATTGCTGGATACTCACGCGTTTCTCTGGTGGCTCGCAGACAGCGGTCGTCTGTCCGATTCGGCACACCGGACAATCGCGGACGAGGCAAACGACATTGTTGTCAGTGCTGCATCCACCTGGGAAATCATCACCAAATACCGGCTCGGCAGATTGCCGGAAGGTGACGTGGCGGCCTTTGATGTTGCCGGCAGCATCGCCCGTCAAGGTTTTGAGGAACTCACAATCGGTGTTGCCGATGCTGAACGTGCAGGACGACTGCCCGGCCCGCATCGCGACCCGTTTGACCGCATGCTTATTGCCCAGGCCTTAGCGCACGATCTGGCAGTTGTCTCGGTTGATGCGGTATTTGACCGATACGGAGTCAATCGGCTGTGGTGACCTAACACTCTTTTTCGCCCCGAGGGCAACGCTCATCGACTAAAGAGCCTGCCCCGGCAATGAAAAAGCTTTTAAATTCACGAAAATTCCCTTACCATATATCTTCAGATGAGAAAGATAATACTGGGCATTCTAGCGCTCGGGATTATTCTCGCGGCAGGGGTTTTCCTCTCGGAGAACGTATCGAGGTTCGACGCCGAAAGACCCGCTCCCAAGACCCCGGCGCTTGAGCCGCTTGCGGAGCGGCTTTCAAGAGCAACTATCCCGGTCTCCGTTCCCATAGCTGCCGTAGGGGAAACACTTGAGCGCAGAACGCCAAAACAGGAGTCGGGCTTAAAGAAAAACGCTCTCGGAGAACATTTCGCTCAAAGCGAGCTCAGCTGGAATCTTGTGCGCTCTGACCTTCGGGTATCGGGCCGCGGCGGGGCGCTAAGCGTGGCGGCCAAGCTAAGCGGGGAGGCTCGCGCGACGGGAATTCTTCAACTGGTAAGAAAAATTGACGTAAGCGCAAGCGGCGACGTACTTGCAAGCGTCTCCCTCACCGCAAGTCCGACACTCAAGGAGAACTGGCGCGTCTCCCCGAACCTCTCAGAGGTAAAAATAGATATACAAAGGGCCGATATCCCGATAAAGCGCATCGGAAATCTTGACGTAAGGGAACACATACTCCCCGGAGTTGGGATCACGGCCGATATCCCGATAAAGCGCATCGGAAATCTTGACGTAAGGGAACACATACTCCCCGGAGTTGGGATCACGGCCGATAAACTTCGCACGCAACTTAACCGAAGCGTGGCCCGAAGCGATTTCTTCAGGCAGGCGGCAAGAGAGGGCTGGAAGAGGCTTTGCGGCTCAACGCCGCTTGGAGAGGACTCGGGGCTCTGGCTTGAGACAAAGCCCGTCGTCGCCCGCGCAGCGCAGATCCGCATCGACCGCGAAAATATCCGCGCCACAATTGGAGTCGAACTAAAAACGCGCCTCCTGACCGAGCGGACGCAGCCCCGATGCCCCTTCCCGAAAACCCTGCTAATAGAAAAGCCAAAGCCGGGAGGCTTCGAAATCGTTATGCCCGCCATAATCGATTACGAAACGCTTGAGCGAGTGCTTGCCGAGGAGGTCGTCGGCAAGTCTCTGGGCAAAAACGTCTCCGTTCTGATAAAGGCGATCAGGGTTCGCCCGTATGGAGAAGGGCTTCTGCTTGAAACCACGGTGTCAGTGGAGACGGATTATCTCTCCGGCACGGAAGCGAGAGGAACACTGTATGTGCTTGCCGAACCGAAACTAAACGCCAAGGCGCAGACCCTAACACTAGAAAACGTAAAGCTTGAAACCGATTCGCAAAACGTGCTTTTCTCAATGGCGGGAAAGGCCGCGGAACCCCTGCTCCTGGACGCCGTCTCAAGGCGAATCCCCTTTGACTTGGGTCCGAAGCTCAAGGAGCTTAAGGACGGGTCAGAGAACGCGATTTCGGCGCTTTCATCAGAGAACGTCTCGGTTACGGGCAAGGTGAGCCGGGTGCGCCTGACGCGCCTTGACGTGGGGCCCGAGCACCTGCGTTTGCTCCTCACGGCGGAAGGCAGGATGAGGGCGAGGGTGCGGGCGATTCCCTAGCTTTTTTTGCGCCCGGGAACCCCGAGAGCGATTCCGAAGGGGTTTTTTTCTGGTACACTTCTGCGAGGAGAAAATCATATGAGCATATGGGGGAAAATAATCGGCGGTGCGGCAGGGTTCGCGCTCGGCGGCCCGATCGGGGCGCTGCTCGGCACTATGGCGGGCCACGCGTTTGTCGACACCAAGGAGAAACCGACCGACACGCGCTCGAGAAAGCAGGTTGCCTTCACGGCCGGGGTGATAGTGCTTGCGGCCAAGATGGCTAAAGCCGACGGGGTAGTGGGGGAGGAGGAAATCGAGGCTTTCCGCAAGACGTTTCATCCGATCCTAAGAAACGAGGTGAAGGAAGCCGAGGTCGCCCGCGTCTTCAATATCGCAAAAAAAGACTCGCAGGGCTTTGAGCCTTACGCGCGGCAGCTCGCCGAGATGTTCAGGGGTAACCCCGCGGTGCTCGAGGAACTTTTAAACTGCCTGTTTCTCATCGCCAAGGCCGATAATGTCTACCATCCCAAGGAAAACGAGTATCTTGAGAGCGTGGCCGAGATATTTGGGCTGAGCGACGAGGCGTTTCGCCGTATCCGCGCCGCACACGGCGTTGACAAGCCCGATCCGTATACAGTCCTGGGAGCGGCGAGGGACATCTCCGATCAAGAGCTCAAAAGCAAGTACCGCGAACTTGTCCGGGCACACCATCCAGACACCCTGATCGCCCAGGGAGTTCCCCAGGAGTTCATTGATACGGCAAACGAGAAACTGGCGGTCATAAACGACGCTTACGACCGGATCGAGAGGGAGCGAAAGGCAGTCTGATGCCCACCCCGCAACTGATCTCCGTATGATGCCCCAAAAGGAAGTAACGCATCCAGAACTCACCGCGTTGGCGCAATTTTCGGAAAAGCGCTTTTTTCGAGCTTAACGGCACTTTATCGGTATTTTATCGGCACGTTATAGGCAACGCGGAACTTTCGACAACTTATTTGACTAATCTTGTTTTATCATAAAGCTATAATACCTATATTTGACAAAATATATTTTATAGCATTGAATACTACAAGCTAAATGACTAAACGGATTGAATCAAATGGCCGTTAATCTGTGGGGCAAAACATATTACAATGATACGTTCGCCGGCATCCTGTCACAGGAGTCGGGAGGCAGGTGCGTGTTCACCTATGACGAGGGCTACTTGCAAAGCGCTCTGCCAGCCATCTCCTACACCCTACCTCTTCAGGCTGAGCCTCACTTAAACGAATACGGACTGCATCCTTTCTTTGACAATCTCTGCGCAGAGGGGTGGCTTAAGAATGCGCAGTCCCGCGCGCTGGGCCTTCGAAGGGACGACCGTTTCTCGCTGCTGCTCGCCTTCGGCACCGACCTTGCCGGCGCAGTAAGCGTCATTGATCCGGAACCCGCCTGGGACATTAAAATTGACCACAGCGACCCGGAAAACATCGCGGCACTTGCGGCTAGGGCGTCGCTTTCCGGAGTTCAACCGAAACTAGGCTCAATAAAGCAAGGCCGCAGATTCCGCCCGGTAGGTCGCGGCGAACGGGCAACCCATATCGCAAAGCTTCCTTCCCCAACGCTGCCCGGCATTCTTGAACTTGAGTATATCACCACGCAGGCGTGCGGGGCGCTGCTCAAAGGAGATGCCGTAGTGGAGATGACCCTGGCACCGCTTCAAGGGTTTGCGGAGCGGGTGCTGCTCATAAGACGCTTTGACAGGCACGAAGACGGCACGCGGCTTCACTTCGAGGAATTTAACCAGCTCCTCGGCAAACGCTCAGAAGACAAGTACGAGGGATGCTACGAACACATGGCCGATTTTATCATCCGAAACGGAGACATGTGCCTGCGGGCGGAATGCGATACCCTGTTTCGCCGCGTAATGGCCTGCGTTCTCACCGGAAACACGGACGCGCATCTTAAAAACTTCGCCATGGAACACACTGAAGGCGGGCTTCGCCTCACGCCTTCCTACGATCTGCTCGCCGCCGCGTGCTACCCGCCATACCAGACGCTGGCGCTCGGGATGGAAGGAGCGGAGAACTTGCGGATCGGCAGTATCGGGCCGAAGAACATCGTCCGCCTGGGAAACCTGTTCGGCCTGCCCGACGCGGCGGTTATGTTGGCAGCCTCTGATTTCGCCGGCCGTCTCGACAGGGCCCACAGCGCCGTAGACGCCCCGAAAAACATCGGCCAAAGCGTTAAAGACAAGCTGCATCAGCAGATGGAGAAACGATGGAACGGAATATTCGACTCAATTGGAAACTACTTGTCGAAGAGGCGATAAGGCGGCGCAAGGAACGGAAAATCTCCCAGCGCCGCCTGGCCGCTATAGCGGATGTAAGCCAGCCGACAGTCTCGCGCTTTGAGCGACAAAAAGATGATATCCAGCTTTCAAGCGCGATTAAAATCCTCGATGTCCTGGGATTGGTAGAAAGATAAGGTCTGTCCTTGCGGAGCTGGCTCCAGAGGAAATTCCCGGCACCGCCAGTCCCCCAAATAGCGGAGTAGCTTCAATAAGCCCCAGTTCTATTGGATCCATTGGTGAAGTTTTTGCCCCGATTGTTGAAAAAACCAAGATTAGAAAAATCAATCGTATTCTCACGATAGACTCTCCTTTTTTTGTATCTCCTAGTTATTTGGACAATGGCACTCGATTACATGCCCGTTAGGGTCTGTAACTTTGGTTGTGCAGTTCACGGGACAATCTTCATAATCCAAGTCGCAACCTGCCATTATCAGGAAAAAGAAAATGCCTAAGAACCCGTAAAGAATCTTCATCATGTTGAATTTGCCCACATAATACCGATAAACGGGGAGCCCTTTTGTGTCTGACTTAATTTGTCCGCGGGGGCTGTCTGAACCTGGGTGACCGGCGGAATATGTCCGCAAGAGCTTTGCGTTCCTCCTGATTAAGTTCAGATGCTATCTCGACTATAACTTCAACAACCCGCTGTTTTCGCCTTTGGCGTTCCACAAGCATCTTATTCATGCTCTCACGGTAAGCCGCGGCATCGAAATGCTCCGCCTCGAGAATAGCAATCGCCTCCTCACGCAACTGCCGTTTCGCCTTTTTCCTCTCGGCGTCAGGAAGCGCGGCACGCAGTTTTTCCTTAAGCTCGGCGCGCCTTGCTTCCGGAAGGGAGGAGCTGTCAAGCAAGGCGGTGATATCTTCTCCCCGCTTTGTTCCATGACGGTCACAGCCGCGCCCCGCGACAAAACCGACGAGAACAACGCCGAGGACAACCAATAACAGTATGGCTAATCTAGCCGGATTTCTCATAACAAACCTTCCTCCCCGTCCAGCAACTGTTCGATAACGCTCTCGGGGATCGCATGGGAATCCGCCCCGCCGTAGTTCATCACGCCCGCCAGAAAACCGATCGCCAGGAACAAGGCGAGGCAGAAAGCTGGAACGGGAGACCAGAACACCCCGAAAATCCATCTAAAGACGCTTTGTTTCTGCGAGACCTGCGACGCCGCGTTTATGATTCTCTCGGCCAAGTCGCCCCGGGCGGGGGGAACGTCATAAGACCGCATTAACCGCTCAAGTTTTCTATCCTTATCCATATGCTTTCTCAAAGATAACGGCTCATCTCCCGTTTGAGTGTCGTCTTGGCCCTCATAAGCAAAGAGCTAAGCGCCGAGACGCTTACGTTCATGGCTCCCGCGGCATCCTCGTGGCTCAGTTCTTCATAAAAGCAGAGAATCAAAGCCGTTTTCTGCCTTGGCGGCAGCCCGGTGATCTCCCTCGCAAGCAGGGCTTTCGCCTCGCCCTCGGCAACTTCGCTTTCCGAATCAGTGCTCTCATCCCGCACTTCAAGCGACTGGGGAATTGCCGCCGCGCCGTGCTTTTTCCTGCTGTCAAAACAGAGATTCACCACCACCCGGTAAAACCAGGTGGTGAACTTCGCTCCCCTTCGGGGATCCCATATATCCGGGGTCTCCCACAGTTTTATAAACGCCGCCTGCACTATGTCTTCTGCTTCCTCGCGCCTGGCAGTGTAACGATAGGCAAGCCGGTAATATCTCTCGCTATGCCTTCTTACAAGCATGGCGAACGCCGGGCCGTCGCCTTCCCCTACACGTGCCAGCAAGCTTTCATCGTCCGGTGACTCTCTTGCCATGCAGTCTGCTTCCATTTAACTGTGGCCGCAAAGCGCCACCGATTTTATCGTTGTTCCTATCCTATTTGCCGGTGCACTGCCCGGAATCTTTTTTCTTCTCTTTGTACTTCTCTTTCTTGGCGGCCCGGTAGTTCTTTACTTCTTCCTTTGTAAGACTGCCGTTGCCGTCTGTGTCCATCTTCGCAAACTTTTTCTCCGCGTGGGCCACGAACTCGGCCTTTGAGATAACTCCATCTGAGTTTGCATCTTTTTTCTCAAACATTTTAGAGGACTTCCTGGGGCAATCTCCGCTCTTACCGTCAGCCACGGCAAAAGTCGCCGTGCCGACCAACAGGGTTGCCAATATACCGAATAGCAATACTTTTCTCATTACGCACCTCCATGTGGTTTATGAGTTTAGAATTAGTTTACAAGTTTATACGAACGAGAGAGAAAAAGTGTTCGCGGGGAACGGAAGTGGATTCATTTTTCAACGACTTTTTTCTTTTACCGCGTTGGTTGAGACGACCCACTTAAAAAAAAGAAAAAACTGTCCTAACATTGGGGTCCACTTCTCCCGAGAACGCTGAAAAGATTTCATGCAGCTAAATTATGTCATTGAGTAAAAATACTCGAGATAAGATTTTTATCACGCGGAGAGTTGCCCGCACTCTTATGCTATCGGCATCAGCAGAGCGTCAAGATCGTCCTGGGTCATGGTCATCGATCCTTCGCCGCCGCCTTCAAAAAGTGCGTCGGCAAGTGCCTGCTTACGGGCCTGCATCTCAAGAATCGTAGCCTCGATGGAGCCTTCGGCGATCAGGCGATAAACAAAAACCGGTTTTTCCTGACCTATCCTGTGCGCACGGTCCATGGCCTGACGTTCAACCGCCGGATTCCACCAGGGATCATAAAGGATGACGGTATCGGCTGCAGTGAGGTTAAGTCCCGTTCCACCGGCCCTAAGACTGATAAGAAATATCTGCGCTTCACCTTCCTGGAATTTCGAGATTTCTTCATCCCGTTTCTTCGTCTGACCGTGGAGCATGGCGTAATCCCAGCCGCGGTCCTGAACATCCCGCTCGATCAGACGCAGCATTTCGACAAACTGAGAGAAAACAAGGACCTTGCGCCCCTCCGCGACAAGTTCCGCGACAAGCTCAAACAGACGTTTTCGCTTGGCGCTTTCCCTGAATCCTTCCGCGGCTTTGAGCTTTACAAGCGCGGGGTCGCAGCAGGCCTGGCGCAGTTTAAGAATGGCGTCGAGAATTGTTATGCGCGACCCGGAGATCCCCTTGGCGCGGACCGCCGCGCGGATCCGCTCATCCATAGCTACGCGAATAGTTTCGTATAGGGTGCGCTGGCCTCCGGTGAGCGGGATTACCTCGTCGACTTCCGTTTTCGGCGGCAGGTCTTTTGCCACCTCCTCCTTGGTACGGCGAAGCAAAAAGGGCTTAAGGCGCCTGGAAAGCATAAGCTGCCTGGCCCGATCGCCATGTTTTTCGATCGGCGTTCGGTAGTGCTTGTTAAACAACTTGCGGTCACCCAGAAAACCGGGGATAAGCCAGTCGTAAAGCGCCCAGAGTTCTTCAAGATTATTCTCCATCGGCGTTCCGGTAAGTGCGATGCGCTGGCAGGCGTTTATCCCGCGGATCCGTCTGGCGGTTGACGCCGCGGGGTTCTTGACGGACTGTGCCTCATCAAGAATCGCAAGATCGTATTCATGGGAGAAAAGCTCCTTGTAATCGCGATTTACCAGCGGATAAGTGGTGATAACAAGATGGTGGTCCGGGATTTCCCCGAACCGCTTGTATCTGTCCGGCCCCCAGAGTATCAGCAGTTTCAGGCCGGGAACAAAACGCGCGGCCTCGCGCATCCAGTTGCCGAGAAGACTTGTGGGAACGACGAGAAGACTCGGGCGTTCAGAACCGGTCTCGAGATGACGATGAGCCAGCAATGCCAGCGCCTGTATTGTCTTGCCAAGGCCCATGTCATCGGCGAGCACGCCGCCGAATCCGCTGTCGTAGAGGGCAAGAAGCCATCCATAGCCCAGTTTCTGGTAGGGACGGAGCGTCCCTGTCATGGACTGAGGAGGTTCGGCAAACGGCGCGGCCGCCAAGGCGCGGAGACGGCGGCCAAGTTCAAGAAGCTCCCCGCCTCCCCGCCAGGGCACACCGGATCCCTCAAGCGCTTCGGCAAACGCGGCGAACCGACCCGCCTCCGCCTTGTGAAAATCGGTCAGGCCATGGGCCTCGATACAAGCCTTGATAAACGGGATGAGGCTTTTGGCCTCAACGGGCACGCTCGTGCCGTCTTCAAGCATGGGATAGAGATAAAAATCTGAGAGGAACCGCTCGAGGTCAAAACCATCTTCAAGCTCTCCCGATTCGCTCAGCGGGAGTGAGTCTATGATCGAGAGAACCATCGGTACGATATCCACCTCATCCCCTCCCGCTTCCAGGTTGATAGACAGGGAGAACCAGTCTTTACCCTGGGAAATTATCCCGGCACCGAAACCGACCGGACCTTCATGCAGCCGCAACGGCCAGCTCTTTTCAATTTCAACCTGCCATCCTTCCCTCCGCATCTCGGGAACCGCTTCCGTCATGAAACCAATCAGCGACTCGGTGACCAGATCGTCACCTTCGAGCACAGATGGAAAAACGATATCGCCCTGACGTATAGCTCTCGGGATGCTTTGGATTTCGAACTCAAAAGATTCAGGCGGAGCTCCTTGATAAATCCGGGAGAGTCGCGTCAGTTGATTCGCAAATTGCCACTCCAGATCAACCTGACGAACGATCTCGGTAACCCCCTGTTCAGTCATAATCCGCAAAGCGCCGCCCTCGCGCTGCCTTATTCTCCGCGGCACCCCTTCATAGGCGATTTCAAGCCGCGCGCAGGGATAGACAAGACTTGAAGGCAGGTCAAAGTCGGTGTCGAGAAAATATCCGCGCAGGTGAACCGGGATTTTGACCGAAACGCCGCTTAGCGTGAGAACCGGCTGCGGTGTGATATCGCTTCGCCGATTTACCTCGATTGTCCGGGGCTTGGGCACATTCTCACCGCCTATGCGGGCCAGTTCGTCGGCAAAAACACCCGATGCCACCGCCGGCACCGTGGGCACACATGCCATACCCATGGCAAGGGGCGCAGGAATATCAGTCTCGGCAATACCTACGAGACCATTTGAGATGTCAAGATAAATGAGCGGGCAAAAAGGCAGAAGCGTCAGTTCCGCCCCGTCTTCCGCACGCACCTTGATTGACTGATCTCCCTCAGCGCTCATAACCCACTCAAAGTTAACCCGGCGCGGCTGTCCCCAGGCCAGCATCGGCCCGCGGATATTTCCCGCGCGGGCGCGACCGGTCCCCACGATCTCCTTGAGGAATTCCGAAAGCTTCTCCCCTTTCGGCCAATTCAAGGTCCGCGGCCAGGTTCCCGTGGAGAAATAGGAAAGCTTCGAGAGAATGGTCACGTCCTCGACCATCACGAATCTCGGGTAATTAACATAATTGCTGTACCTGTATTCCACCGGGTTGGCGCCGATTTCACCGTCTTTTTTGAGGCGCGCCTTGTAAGGCGTGATTTCGGGCTGTCCGTCCTCGCCGGCGCGAAAAACATAGAACAGCCGCTCGGCCGAGGGCCGGGGGGCCGGGGAATCGGAAGGGGATTCCCCGGCTTCGGAAATATCTTTGAGCCAGGAGCTTAATCTTTCAGACAGTGGGTCGGTCCGCTCGGCGACCCGAATCTCAGAGAACTCTTCAGTGACACGGTCTCCGGCACCGAACCGGGCCGCGACATGGAGCAGCGCGGCGACAACATGCTTGCAATTAAAGCCGACTGGACATGAGCACTTGCCTGAAACGAAATCCAGGTCGCCATAAGGCGCGAAATTCAGGTTTATATCCTGATGGTATACATTTCCCCGGCTGCCGGAAACGGTGCTGCCGATATTGTTGCGCTTATCCGCAATATTAATTGACCGCACCCTTCCCTGGAGAAAATAGTCCTCTCCGCGGGAAAAATCGGGTTCACCTATCACGCTTTGTACCTCGCTTCTCGAAATCATCTCCAACTCGACACCCTGGGTCCCGGCAGAACAAGAAACGCTACCGGAAGATGCATCTCCAGACACGGGAGAGCAGCCTTTAAGAATTTCTCGTGAATTTTTTAAGTTACGAACTTCGCCCAGCAACCGGCGGATAACGCAGAAAATATCCCGCAGGTTAATTTACTCCATCACAAAAAAGGTAGAACGCACCTGATTACAGCGGGTATCAATTATACAGAAAAACCGGAGATGAAGACAAAAAAATCTGTTTTGTTATGCTCAATCCGCCAATGGCAGACGCAGAGAATTATGATCCTGCCATCCGGCGCTGTATTGGTTTTACCCCCATATTACGGTGAATTGTACGTCGTAAATCCTTACGCATGGAGGGCGACTGACCTCGGGAATCAATGAAACCATCGCAGGAGAACAAAATCGGTACGAAAATACGACATTCGGGTTTTAACCGCCTTAAAGATACTCAGTGTCTTGGGACTTCTGGAGCAATGACGCTTGTCCACGCGGCATAAAGATCGGGAGATAGAAATTCGTATAGGGGTTTTTAACATGGTTTTTAACTGTCTTTACCGCACGTTCAGTTATTTTGCTTTACATTTCATGTGGCCAAATTCAGTGTGTCGTATTAAATTTGCCCCCTGAGAAAGCCCTTGATCTATATGTATATATTTAACGGCATAAATGCCTCTTGACTCGAAGACCTGTTGACTTTGACAGAAATCTAGCTACCTTGTTGACTAAGTTATCAGCAATCGAGGTTATAAGTCATGTCCATCGTCAATGTTCACGAAGCTAAAACCCATCTGTCCCGCCTTCTGGCGCAAGTTGAGGCAGGCGAGGAAATCGTGATCGCCCGCAGGGGGCACCCGGTCGCACGGCTTGTCAGCTGCAAGCCCCAGGGCAAGCGCCAACCCGATGTCCTCAAGGGAAAGATTGTCCTGCCCGAGGGTTTCTTTGATCCATTGTCGGAAGAAGAACTGAAGGTGTGGGAGGGGAAATAGCGGTGCGAGTATTGCTGGATACTCACGCGTTTCTCTGGTGGCTCGCAGACAGCGGTCGTCTGTCCGGTCCGGCACGCCGGGCAATCGCGGACGAAACAAACGACATTGTTGTGAGTGCGGCATCCGCTTGGGAAATCACCACCAAATACCGGCTCGGCAGGTTGCCGGAAGGTGACGTGGCGGCCTTTGATGTTGCCGGCAGCATCGCCCGTCAAGGCTTCGAGGAACTCACAATCGGTGTTGCCGATGCTGAACGTGCAGGACGACTGCCCGGCCCGCATCGCGACCCGTTTGACCGCATGCTCATTGCCCAGGCCTTAGCGCGCGATCTGGCGGTTGTATCGGTTGATACGGTATTCGACCGCTATGGAGTCAACCGACTGTGGTGACTTAACACTCTCCCTCGCCCCGAGAGCAACGCTCACTGACCAAAGAGCCTGCCCGCCAATGAAAAATCTTTAAATTCACGAATTCCCTTACCATATATCTTCAGATGAGAAAGATAATACTGGGCATTACGACGCTCGGGGTGATTCTCGTAGCGGGGGGTTCCCTCTCGGAGAACGTACCGAGATTTGACGCCGAAAGACCCACTCCCAAGACCCCGACACTTGAACCGCTTGCGGAGCGGCTTTCAAGAGCAACTATCCCGGTCTCCGTTCCCATAGCCACCGTAGGGGAGGCACTTGAGAGCAGGACGCCGCAGCGGAGCGCTAAGCGTGGCGACCGAACTAAGCGGGGAGGCCAGGGCGGAGGGAACTTTTCAACTGGCAAGGAAAGTCGGCTTCAGCACAAGCGGAGACATCCTGGCGAGCGCTTCCCTCACCGCAAGTCCGACACTCAAGGAGAACTGGCGCGTCTCCCCGAATCTCTCAGAAACAAAAATAGATATACAAAGGGCCGATATCCCGATAAAGCGCATCGGAAATCTTGACGTAAGAAAGCATATACTCCCCGGAGTTGGGATCACGACCGATAAACTTTGCACGCAATTTAACCGAAGCGTGGCCGAGATATTCGGGCTAAGCGACGCGGCGTTTCGTCGTATCCGCGCCACACACGGCGTTGACAAGCCCGATCCGTATACAGTCCTGGGAGTGGCGAGGGACATTTCCGATCAGGAGCTCAAAAGCAAGTACCGCGAACTTGTCCGGGCGCACCATCCCGATACCCTGATCGCTCAGGGAGTTCCTCAGGAATTCATCGATACGGCAAACGAGAAGCTTGCGGTGATAAACGACGCCTACGACCGGATTGAGAGGGAGCGAAAGGCAGTCTGATCTCCGTATGACACCCCCAAAAAAAATATCGTACCCATGAGCGAACCGACTGCTCTTTGCTTCAGCGGCGGCAAGGACAGCGCCATGGCCTTGCATTAAATCCAAAGGCGCGGGGATTTTTGTATCTCCTAGTTATTTGGACAATGGCACTCGATTACATGCCCGTTAGGGTCTGTAACTTTGGTTGTGCAGTTCACGGGACAATCCTCATAATCCAAGTCGCAACCTGCCATTATCAGGAAAAAGAAAATGCCTAAGAACCCATAAAGAATCTTCATCATGTTGAATTTGCCCACATAATACCGATAAACGGGGAGCACTTTTGTGTCTGACTTAATTTGTCCGCGCGGGCTGTCTTAGCCTGGATGACCGGCGAAATATATCCGCAAGAGCCTTGCGTTCCTCCTGGTTAAGTTCGGATGCTATCTCGACTATAACTTCAACAACCCGCTGCTTTCGCCTTTGGCGTTCCATAAGCATCTTATTCATGCTCTCCCGGTAAGCCGCGGCATCGAAATGCTCCGCCTCGAGAATAGCAATCGCCTCCTCACGCAACTGCCGTTTCGCCTTTTTCCTCTCGGCGTCAGGAAGCGCGGCACGCAGTTTTTCCTTAAGCTCGGCGCGCCTTTCTTCCGGAAGGGAGAAACTGTCAAGCAAGGCGGTGATATCTTCTCCCCGCTTTGTTCCATGACGGTCACAGCCGCGCCCCGCGGCAAAACCGACGAGAACAACGCCGAGGACAACCAGTAACAGTATGGCTAATCTAGCCGGATTTCTCATAACAAACCTTCCTCTTCACTCAGCAACTGTTCGATAACGCTCTCGGGGATCGCATGGGAATCCGCCCCGCCGTAGTTCATCACGCCCGCCAGAAAACCGATCGCCAGGAACAAGGCGAGGCAGAAAGCCGGAACAGGCGACCAGAACACCCCGAAAATCCATCTAAAGACGCTTTGTTTCTGCGGGACCTGCGACGCCGCGTTTACGATTCTCTCGGCCAGATCGCCCCGGGCGGGGGGAACGTCATAAGACCGCATTAACCGCTCAAGTCCTCTATCCTTATCCATATGCTTTCTCAAAGATAACGGCTCATCTCCCGTTTGAGTGTCGTCTTGGCCCTCATAAGCAAGGAGCGAAGCGCTGAGACGCTTACGTTCATGGCTCCCGCGGCATCCTCGTGGCTCAGTTCTTCATAAAAGCAGAGAATCAAAGCCGTTTTCTGCCTTGGCGGCAGCCCGGCGATCTCTCTCCCAAGCAGGGCTTTCGCCTCGCCCTCGGCAACTTCGCTTTCCGAATCAGTGCTCTCATCCCGCACTTCAAGCGACTGGGGAATTGCCGCCTCGCCGCGTTTTTTCCTGCTGTCAAAACAGAGGTTCCCCAACCCGGTAAAACCAGGTGGTGAACTTAGCTCCCCTTCGGGGATCCCATATATCCGGGGTCTCCCACAGTTTTATAAACGCCGCCTGCACTATGTCTTCTGCTTCCTCGCGCCTGGCAGTGTAACGATAGGCAAGCCGGTAATATCTCTCGCTATGCCTTCTTACAAGCATGGCGAACGCCGGGCCGTCGCCTTCCCCTACACGTTCAAGCAAGCTTTCATCATCCGGTGACTCTCTTGCCATGCAGTCTGCTTCCATTTAACTGTGGCCGCAAAGCGCCACCGATTTTATCGTTGTTCCTATCCTATTTGCCGGTGCACTGCCCCGAATCTTTTTTCTTCTCTTTGTACTTCTCTTTCTTGGCGGCCCAGTAGCTCTTCACTTCTTCCTTTGTAAGACTGCCGTTACCGTCTGTGTCCATCTTGGCGAACTTTTTCTCCGCGTGGGCCACAAACTCGGCCTTTGAGATAACGCCGTCTGAGTTTGCGTCTTTTTTCTCAAACATTTTAGAGGACTTCCTGGGGCAATCTCCGCTCTTACCGTCAGCCACGGCAAAAGTCGCCGTGCCGACCAACAGGGTTGCCAATATACCGAATAGCAATACTTTTCTCATTACGCACCTCCATGTGGTTTATGAGTTTAGAATTAGTTTGCAAGTTTATACGAATTGGAAAGCAAAAGTGTTCGCGGTGAACAGAAGTGGGTGCATTTTTTAACGACTTTTTTCTTTTACCACGTTGGCTGAAAAATACTTAAAAAAACGAAAAGACTATCTTAATTTTAGAATCCACTTCTTAACCTGTACATAAAAACTTCTGAGTGGAATTACTTCTCTGGTCGGAATGCCGAAATCTGGCTTCCGGTCGTATATGATATATTAGTTCCTCTCAGTTTATCTCCTGATACTGAGAAATTGATTGAAATCAAAGACGACTTCTTGATAATCTAAACTTCACGCAAAGTCGTCTTGAGGTTTGAGTACGGTACAGAATAAAAGCGAATTTCGATATCAACTGTGATGAAAGCAGCAGACGATTACGCAGGTCTAGTCACCGAGTTCCAAAAACGCTTTTCCTTGTTGAGTAAAATCACAGGTCTGTTCGGGAAAGATCTCCCGCCGGAACGCGTGCCGTGGTTTTTTGGATTCTTTTTGGCGGCCGCTGAACAAGAGGAGCCGGGAGCGTGCTGCTTCGTGCTTGACAAGAAACCCGGGACAACTGCTATAGCGTCCGTTCTCGCCGCGCTGATACGGTTCAAGAAAGATTTTCCCCACTTGGCTAAAAATTATACGAGAAATAGGTTTTCGCCGGGAGACCGCATTAAGGTAAAACCCGATAATCTTGTATACGAGTACGACGGTTTCTGGGAAGAATTTGGTCAACTTAAGTTGAAAGTTCTTGATAAACAGGAGTGGCGGGGTTTTCCTGTTGAAGAGATTTTAAGATTGGAACCTACTCTTAATTTCAAACCCAAGGGCAAAGGGGGTCCTAGCTTTAGTACTTACGAACAAAGCCCTTTGGATCGCTTGCTAAGCTTGCACTCATGTGGAAATAAAAGCCTGATCAAAAACACAGTTCTTGTTCTTATGGAACAGACGGCATTTGAAAGATCCATAGACTCCTCAGTCTTAGCTCTCTCGCAAACGCCTCCTGAAAAATTTCATAAACTGTCTTCTTTTCTGTCCTGGGGTTCCATCGCACAAGACGGCATGCTTAAGTCAAAGGATAGTTATCAGGTGGAAGGAGAACCTCTTATTGCCGTGACGAGTGCTCCCGAATACCTTTCTTCCGCTTGCCTGAATGCGGAACCCGCTACGAAGATGGTCTTTGTCGATGGTGCGAGAAGGATCGCCGGTAATCTTCAGGCATTTGACGATATTGCCGAGCGGCAGAGAATGGTGATCTTGGCTTCGCCGGATGAAAGAGAATACATTGATCAACTCGGGAACCGGAACTGTGCCATATGGAAAATGTCGCCGGAGGAAATTCTTATCGGTGAAAGTTCCGTCGACGAGCGAGCGCGCAGAAGTTTGGTCGGAGCAACCGTCAGGGCGGCCGACATAAGGCGTCGCGGCAAAATTTCCGCAGTCGACTGTGAAGACGCTTTGCTTCAGCGGGTGGCGATGTCTTTGGGGCGCGTCATGGAAATGATCAAGGACGAAGAAGAAAGTTCTGAAGCTGAAAGAGTCGCTGGAAATCTTAGAGGAATTCTTCTTGATTTTAGTGAGTGTTGTTTTGGGATCGGCGATGGCACCATGTCGAATCTTGCCGACGCAAAAAGTTACTTCACGGAGAATAAGAAGTACTTGGAAGAGGAAATAAAAACCGGTATTCAGGAAGCGCTTGACGGGCTGGAGCAGGCAATTGAAAACGGATACGGGCGAAATAAAGCGGAAATTCTTCAGGATCTGCTCTCCAAATGCAACGGCAAATGGATTGTAACGGCAAGGTTAACCCGAACCGCCGAATGTCTTCGGGAAAAACTCGACCCCTGCAATGGTTTTGAGGTGCGACGTTTGGCGGAAATCAATCCCGAGTCTGAATATGACGGCATAATCGTTCCAGCTTGGCCCAACCGATGGAACTTTGCCAAGCTCATCAGCATGGCCTTGGCGCCGGATATCCGCGTTCTGACTTATCCATTTGAGAAGGAACTGGTTTTGGACCACAAAAAATACGAGGAACGGCACTCGCGGTCCAACCTGATGGACGTGGAAAAACGATCTTCAATCCTAGGAATCAAACCTAGTTATTTCCCGGGAGCGTTAAAAACTGATGAGGAAGAAACACCACGGCGAGGAATGCAAATTGAAGTGTCTTCCTTCTTTAACTTCGAGAACAGGATCAGGAGACGCCCGCGCTCACAGTCGACTGAAATTGCGGAGCATAAGGACACGCGCGAAGCCCAAGCGGTTTATTTTTTCGGAGAGTGCTACGCTTTGCTCACCGAATGGATACAGTTGCCCGTTCTGAACGAATTTGTATATAAAAGCGGTGAAGAAAAGCCTAAACTGTTACAGAAAAACCCCTCGCAGCTTTTACCGGGCGATTTCGTGCTGTTCAGAGCCGGGGGAGACAAGGAATTCATAAGACTTGTGGCCGAAGAGATACTGGGAGAGGAGCAATACCGCAGAACCCGGGAAACCGCGGAACTTTGGAAACGGGCGCTCCGTGTTCTGGGTGATGGCCCGGAAGCGGTTCGAGCGGAATTGGCGAAACACGGTCTCAACAGGTCGCTGGCTACCATTGGGTTTTGGCTAAGAAACCCCGATCTTATCGCGCCACAAAAACACAGCGATCTCGAAGTCATCGCGGATGCGGCGGGTGATACCCAACTGATTTCAAAAAAAGACGAAGCCAAGCAGGCTATTGATACAGTTCGCCAAGCTCACAGGTCTGCGGGTCGGGAATTAACCAGGCTTATTTTGAGCGGATTGGAAAGCGGTCAGCTCAAGGAACTACTGGATGAACAGCCAGTTCTTCAGGATTTCGGCTACGGGGAGGCTTGGATAGTTCAGATCGAGTTCATTGAATCGACGCTTGAAATGCACTACGCAGGCAAAGTCAACAGGCTTCTCTGGCTGGACGAAGACGAGTGACAAGACAAGGAGTTTAATGAATAAAATTGAACCAGTTAAGATAGTCCTGTACGGTGCGTGACTATTTTTCGCCCCGTGGACTCTGACACCCATATTCGTCGGAATTTATGAGACCTGCACCTAAACCCCGGCCGGGTCTTTGAACGGGACGATGTCGGAGTGGAGAACCGAGTTAATGAATATGAAGACCGAGGCACGCGACTTTATAGTGGATTTTCTGGCCAAGGAACTTGTTGGACCTTCTAGCGAGGAAGAGGCGCTTGACGCGGGCGACCCGCCGCGACGGCGTTACGGAGCAGGCATTCTTTTTCCCGGAAGCGCCCAGGTGCTGAGCCACGAGGAAACCGCCGAAGACGAAAAAGCGGTTGCCGACGAAATAAGCCCGGATGACTATACGGATGATCCCAAAAATGTCGGAACCGATAACGGCGAATACGAGATGAAGTCCCATGGAGGAGAAGACAACTCGAACAAAGCTCCCGACACCGACAGGGAAGTGACGTTAACAAACCAGTTTTTGCCGAGCGCGATGGGGATCACGGCGCTTGTGGAAGTTTCGGAGGACTCATCTCTGCTGGTTGACGTATCCGCGGGAACTTACGGAAGAGAAAAAATCCAGGGATCAGAAGTATGGAAGCGACAACGGATAAAACGTTCAATAAACATTTCCTATGATGAACTCGTCGGAGAAAAAACAAGGGTATTTGAAAAATCCATACTTGAGGAAGACAAAACTCGGGTCTTTGTCGTTCATATCACCAGCAGACCTCATGCTCATTCAGGCAAAGGGAACCAACGACTGATCACTTTTACCCTCGTCAATCGTCGAATTAGCGCTTCCCACGTGCCCAAAAACGAAGATTGCTTTTTCCAATGCGGATTCAGTGTCTCGGCTCTGGGGGGAAAAACGTGTTTTCTCAGCTATCCGGAGCGCTATCGCGATTACGAAGACCATGAAGACCTGTCGCTTCGGCTTCTTTATTCCCATCAGCGGACTTTTGCCGTCGGGCACGGCTGCGCCCCGGAGTGGGGCGAACCGGACGGCGACCGCACGACCATGATACGAACCGCAGTTTTTCCCAGATACGAGATCAAACCCGTTTTGCCGAGAGAAATCGAGGGACTTCGTCTGCGTATGCGGGATCTGGCCTTCGGCGAACCGGAAGTGGCGGAGTCACTCTGCCTAGGGCTTGCGGATGAATACGGAAAGTGGATAGAGGAGAAGGAGCGAGAGATTTCCGGGCTGGATATACCCGTGCCGATGAAAGAGACGGCAGTAAAAAACATGGAGGAATGCCGGGAGTGTCTACGCCGCGTGAGGGAAGGCGTTGAATTTCTCAATGAGAACCCCGATGTCGCGCAAGCCTTTAAGCTTATGAACAGGGCCATGCTGATGCAGCACGCGCATTACGAGATTTTTTCAAACCATGCGAGAGAATGGAAAGAGAACGATGGAAAGCTCGAAATTGAAAGGTCTTTCGTTCGGCCGCGATACGAAGAATCCGAGCGAGCTTGGAGACCGTTCCAGCTGGCCTTCATATTAATGAACCTGAAGGCAATCGCGGATCCGGAGTGCGACGAGCGTGAAATCGTTGACGTTATATGGTTTCCGACCGGCGGGGGTAAGACGGAAGCTTATCTAGGACTTTCCGCCTACACCATGTTTCTCAGAAGGCTTAGAGATCCGTCTGACGCCGGAACCTCCATACTGATGCGCTATACGCTCAGGCTTTTGACGACGCAGCAGTTCCAGCGAGCCGCTTCTCTTGTGTGCGCGTGCGAGGTCATTCGCCGGGAGGTGACGGACCGGCTTGGGGAAAAGCGTTTCTCGATTGGTTTGTGGGTGGGAGGTGAAGTCACGCCCAACACGGAAAAAGACGCGGCAGACGCGCTTCGCAATCTTCAAAATAATCGCGGTACGAACAAGTTCATCATGCTCGGATGTCCCTGGTGCGGGGCAGGGATGGGCCCAAAGCGAGTCGGTTCATACACGCAATGCAAAGGGTACCGCAAACTGGACAGGCCTTCGCGGGTAAGACTAATCTGCGAGGATGAGGACTGTGACTTCAATTTATCTGGAGGAGGTCTTCCGCTTGCCGTAACGGACGAGCAGATCTACGGGGAACCCCCGACGCTTCTAATAGGAACCGTGGACAAGTTCGCTATGCTGCCTTTCCGCCCGGAAGCCCGAGGGCTTTTCGGCATCGGTACACCCTATTCCCGCCCGGAGTTGATCATTCAAGATGAACTGCATCTTATTTCGGGTCCATTGGGATCCATGGTGGGTCATTACGAGACCGCGGTGAACGCGCTTTGCGCTTCGCGAGACGATGAAGAATTCATATCGCCCAAAATTATTGCCTCAACAGCGACGATTTCTCGGGCCGAGAATCAAGTGAACGGTCTTTACGGAAGAGAAACCTTCCGATTTCCCCCTCAAGCACTAAAGGCCGGGGATTCGTTTTTCGCGGAAGAGAGAAAGGATAAACCGGGCCGTCTCTATGTCGGGGTCTTCGCAAACGCGGTTTCTTCCCACGTAATCGCGCAGATACGAACGATGGCGGCACTTTTACAGGCTCCCAAGCTTCTCTCTTCCAGAAACAAAAGGGAAATTGATCCTTACTGGACGATGGTGGGTTACTTCAACACTCTTCGCGACTTGGGGCGCGCGGTAACTCTTGTCCGCTCGGAGATCGCGGAATTTCTCAAAATCACGTGGAGACGCCTGGGAGATGACCCCGAAAAAAGAAGGTATATCGGCAAGGATCTTGAGCTTACCAGCAGGATCCCGAGCAGTGAAATTCCTGGGATTTTAAAGCAGCTGTTTTTCGAATATGGCTCCCCCGAAGTTGTCGATATCTGCTTCGCGACAAGCATGATTCAGGTCGGAATCGATATTCAGAGGCTAGGCCTGATGACCATCGTCGGACAACCAAAGGCAACATCCGAGTACATACAGGCCTCCAGCAGGGTCGGGCGTGAACACCCCGGTATCATCGTTACGATCTATAACCCCTTCAGACCAAGGGACCGATCATATTATGAGCACTTCCGATCTTACCACCAGAGCATTTACAGTTACGTAGAGCCGGCAAGCGTAACGCCTTTCGCGCTGCCCGTAAGGGAACGCGCGCTACACGCTCTGGTTATAATACTCTCCCGCTTTTTAGATGCGCAGATGATAGACGAACCTAAAGTGCCTCCCGATTCTCTGGTCAGAAAAATAAAGAAAATCATTCTGGATCGGGTAGTCTCCGCCGACCCCGATGAGCGGCGCGAAACCGAAGAGGAAATAGACAGGATCATAGAGAACTGGGGAAATTATCAGCCATCCCGCTACGGGGATTTCAGAACATCCGAGCAAACTCCTCTTATGTACCCGGCGGGCAGGCAGCGGGACGATTCATGGGACGAGGAGGTGCCTTACGCGACCCTGACTTCCATGCGTCACGTTGACGGAACCTGCTCAGCGCGTCAACTGAGAGGAAAGTACAACCCGTGAACTGCTCCCGCGTCATGTAACAGGACTATGGCGAACACGAAACCCATAAGAAGAAGTCATCTCATAAGCCCTTTCGGGATAGGGGCCTTGGTGGATTTTCGAAACGGGGAGGTGCTTATGACAGCGGGGCTTGATGAATGGCCGCTTGCCCGGGACAAATGTCCGTTCGACTGGCTCGTACGCGAAGAACGCCTTGAGGCGCGACTTGGCGTAAGCCACTTCAGACTTCCTCCCGAATACAGGGAACATGGTCAAGGAGTTGAACACCCGGAGAAGCACATTCCGTTCGTTCGGTTTCCCCGCTGGCATTATTGCCCCAGGAGCGGAGCGATGGAAAGATTGAGACTAAACGAAGGACGAAAACAATGCGAATGCCATACCTGTAGAGATTTCCCCAAGAAAAAGCGGCCTTATCTGGTCCAGAGCCCCTATGTAGCCGTGTGCGAGAAGGGACATATTGAGGACTTTCCGTTTATGCGGTGGGTACACAGGGACAAGGCTCAGGACTATGTCACCTGCAGGCTGAGCTGGCCGACAGGTCATCTGTACTCGGGGCGTTTCGTGAGCAACATCAGGTGCACCTGCGGTCAGGAAGCATCTTTGAAGGATATTTGCAACTTCAGTTCCGATAGTGGAGGAGCGTTGAGCTGGATAGGGTATAAATGCCGGGGAAAGATGCCATGGTTCGGCGAAAAGAACGAAGAGTGCGGAGAGCACTTGCGTGTAGTACAGCGGGATTCATCCAACGTTTACTTCCCGAAGACGGTGTCCTCGATATACATCCCCTTCCAAAGAAACATTATGACCGCCGAAAAGATCAACAGACTGCTTGAGAGGCAAAATTTCTGGAGCGAGCTTACAAGAGACCTGGACGACGGCAAATACATAAACAAATCCATCTGCGGCATACTAGCCCGGGCGAATTCGGTCGACCCCGAAGAACTCCGAGACGCCGCGCAGAGGAAGCTTGACGGAGTAGCAGAACCTGCCGCAACGCGACGCTATTCTGAAGAGGAGCTTCGACGGCAGGAGTACGAAATTCTGAGAAACGGAAAAAGCGAAGGAACTACGGAGTTGAGAATAGAATCACGAGACCCGGCCGAGGGCGGTTCACCCTTGTCCGATTTTCTGGACGGGATCTGCCTAGTCAGAAAGCTGCGCGAAACGCGCGTCTTTACCGGTTTTTCTAGGCTTCACCCTCCAGAAGAGACCGACTCTGCATTGCTTCCCATTTCAGAGGATGAACTCAGTTGGATGCCCGCGACACGTCATTACGGGGAGGGGATTTTTCTTGAATTCAACAAGCGGAAACTGGACACCTGGGCCGAAAGACCGGATGTGGTAGAGCGCGTAAAAAGCATGTTGACAAGTATCAAGGATCATGATCGCCCGAATGCCAAGCCGAAATTCATACTTCTTCATACCTTCGCACATGTTCTAATTCGCCAGTTGAGCTATGATTGCGGTTACGGAAGCGCTTCTTTGAGAGAGCGGGTTTACTGCGAAGAGGAAAACCTAGGCAAACCAATGCAGGGAGTTCTTATTTACACCGCCTCGGGTGATTCCGAAGGAAGCCTCGGCGGACTGGTTCGCAGGGGTGAACCTTCTCTTTTAAGTTCCACCATAAGCAAGGCTATGATTGAAGCTTCCTGGTGTTCAAGTGACCCAGTCTGCATTGAAAGTGAGCATCAAAAAGGCTACGCTGCCAATCTAGCTGCCTGTCACAGTTGCGTTTTGTTGCCGGAAACATCGTGCGAAAAGGGAAATCGGCTTCTTGACCGAGGGTTGCTCACTGGGAAACCGGACAATCCAGAGATCGGGTTTTTTGGGAGTCTCCTTGAAAACTAAAAAGTAATCTCGGGCTTCTGCCGACTTGAGTTCGTGCAAAGAAACGGAAGTTATTCCGACGGATGAAAAGTGGATTCCAGAATTTAGACAGCACCTTAGTTAATTTATATAGCTTATGGGCGTAAAGTGATAATTCCCATGCTTTTGAGAGAAGAGTACGCAGACCGCAGGCAGGTGGTGGTGGGAGCAAGGAAGTAATTCCGTCTGAAAATTCAATCTGGGAATGTTCGATTTTATCTTAAAGATGAACCCAAAATCAACACCACCCGGGATTGACTGGATCCATAAGGGGTGGAAATACAAGGATCTTTTGCGAAGCCGGCTTCGACATTCATTCCGGCCCGTGTTACCTTGTTACTCTTAGATAATTACCCGTCTCACAGATGCCACCTATGCCGATTTACCGTATAAAAGACAATAAGATTCTGCCGATAAAGAGAACAACCTTCGCGCGTCAAGGAGTAAGGGAGAGGCAAGATTTGCAGAAGATGCTCAAAACCCGGATTGGTATTGTCTCACCCGACACTCTTATCGTAGCGGAAGAATTCAGCTACTGGGAAGACAGTCGCCGGCGCATTGACCTGCTTGGGATAGATAAAAACGCCAACCTGGTAGTGATTGAGCTTAAACGTAGCGAAGACGGCGGACACATGGAACTTCAGGCGCTGAGGTACGCCTCCATGGTTTCCACCCTCACATTCGATAAGCTAGCGGCAATTTACGCAGACTACCTGGCTGAGAACAACATACGCCGGAACGCTGGGGAGAGCCTGCTGGAATTTTTGGAGTGGGAAGAACCAGAGGACGATCAGTTCGCGCAGGAAGTAAGGATTGTGCTCGTATCCGCCGAGTTTTCTAAAGAGCTCACCACATCCGTCATGTGGCTAAACGACTTCGGGCTGGATATCCGGTGCGTGAGAATTCACCCGTATATAAGCAACAACGAGACCTTGCTGGACATACACACGGTTATACCCATTCCCGAGGCAGCCGATTATCAGGTTCAGATACGCGAAAAGAAACAGAAAGAGAGGGCAGCCAGAACCGGCACGAAAGATCTCAGAAAATTTGACGTGTTTGTCAACGGTCAGAAGATTCAGCAGGCTCAAAAGAAGCGCTGGATGATGTTCCACGTCATTTCTTATATATTGCAACACGGCGGCACGCCAAAAAAAGTCGCCGAAGCCACCGCTCCTTGGAAAGGAAGCACTTTGTTTGAAGTTTTTGAAGGGGAGTTGAATACCGAGCAGGTTCGCGAAATAATTATGAAAAATGACGCCGGTGGCAAAATACCCCGCACCAAGCGATATTTTATTGGTGAAGATGAGCTTTTTCATTTTGATGGCAAAACATACACTCTTACCAATCAGTGGGGTGTCGGAGCCATCAAGTCCTTTGAATCTTTATCACAAATGTTCTCTGATCTGAAAATAGAGATAAAGCCAACTGAGCAGAACAATTAAAAATCTCTGAAAACGAGGAAAGTAATGTGAATTCACAGCTTGAACTGCGAAGAAATGGCCAATCTCCATTACCAACTAAAAAGGATGTTGGCACACTATTGTGAGATGAAGGAATAGACAAAGGAGATGGTTAAATGAGTATGCTCCCCATCTGGCATGGGGATATTGTTATCCCTGCTTTACTTAAGAGACATTACAGAGTTGGCAACAATACCGTCGTTCAACAACCGTTCTTGGCGACCAAACAAGCTGTTGAGATTTTTGAGTCTCAACTCTCAGGTTACTATCTCATACAAACTAGAATGAGTGAACCCTTTCATGAACTTTTACTTCGGAAAAAAAGGGTTCGGCGACTTAAAACAAACCTCGCGGTATTGGGTGCGCCTAGCATAGGAAATATCAATGATATATCAGATGCTACGGTATTCATGTGGGATGAGCTCGGTGACCTTGAAAATTATGCATCAACTCCTGAAAAAGTCCTTGATGCATGGCAGAATAAGTTTTCGTTTAAGCTTGAAGATCAAGAGCTTGACTTGTCTGGTTTACGTATACCGCAAATTGGTGCGCTGCATGCTATATCCGCACACTTCTCTGTTGGGAAAAAATTCGATCCTGCTACTGTTGTGTTGCCAACCGGAACTGGCAAGACTGAAACGATGTTGGCTATGCAGGTCTATCACCGGCTACCAAAGACCTTAGTCATTGTTCCAACCAGTGCTCTGAGAACCCAAATTTCACAAAAGTTCGCATCTCTAGGCGTGTTACCAGAAGCAGGCGTTGTACCCCCAGAGATTGCGCGACCGTTTGTAACACATCTTTCGAAAGGGCTTCGCACTGTTGACGAAGCCAAAGAGCTGTTGGAACGCTCAAATGTAATCGTTACATTGCCTGCTACTATACGCGCATCTAATGATGAAGCCGCAGAATATTTGCTGACGAACTGCTCTGATTTGATTGTTGATGAGGCCCATCATGTCTCCGCACCGCAATGGTTGGCTATCCGAGATCGGTTTGGCGGTAAACGTATTATACAATTCACCGCTACACCTTTCAGGCGGGATAACAAAAGGGTTGATGGCAAAATTGTTTTCAACTTTAAACTCGGTGATGCTCAGGACGCTGGATACTATTGTCCTATAAATCTCAAAGCGGTTGAAGAATTCGGAAATGAGGAAGAACGGGATCGAAAAATTGCTGTAAAGGCTATTGCGTCTTTGCGTCGCGACCGTGAGGAACTTAGACTTGACCACCTGCTCATGGCTCGGACAAAAACCACAGAACGAGCTGACAAGGTCGTCGCGATTTACAGGGAACTCGCACCAGACCTCAATCCACAAGTTGTTTACTCAGGTTCAGGACGAACAAAGGAAAATCGAACCGCCCTTGACCAATTGTTGGATCGTGGAGAAGGCGGTGCGCGCATCATCGTCTGTGTTGACATGCTGGGTGAAGGGTTTGACCTGCCAAACCTGAAAGTAGCAGCCCTCCATGATACGCATAAATCACTCGCCGTGACTTTACAGTTTATCGGTAGATTTACGCGCAAAGGTGCTGTGGGCAAGATTGGAGAGGCCACTGTCGTTGTAAATATCGCTGATCCAGAAACAGAACGAAAGTTAACAAATTTGTATGCAGAAGGAGCTGATTGGGATGTGATTATTAAGCAGCTTAGCGAAGAACGTATTGAAGATGAGTTACGGCTGCAAGACGTTGTTCTAAGGCTGAAGGAAACTGGAAACCTGCATTCACAGCTTTCATTGTGGAATTTACGTCCCGCATTATCAACGCAAATTTACAAGACAATCTGTGAAGACTGGTCTCCTTTGAGATATAAAGCTGTACTCCCGAAGAATGCTGAGAGTTGGTACTCCATAAGCAAGGAAGATAACATTCTCGTCGCAGTCGTTTATAGATTCGGTGCTGTTCCTTGGGGAAACTACCAAGATTTCTTCAATACATCTTATGATTTAATACTAGCACATTGGGACAAGAAGAAAGGCTCTCTCTTCATGTACTCCAGTGACTATGCGGGCTTGCGCATTGAGAAAATGGCACAGGAAATCACCAACGAGAATACAGAACTGTTGAGTGGTAAACCCATCTTCAACATATTGAACAATGTCGAATTACCTTTGGTGAAAAATCTAGGATCATCTAGGGTGGGTGCTATTAGTTTCACGTCTTACTTCGGATCTAATGTCACCGAGGGACTAGCCAGTATTGAGAAAACTGAATCTGTTTTAAACAATATAGCCTGCCTCGGTTATGAGGACGGCGAGCGTGTTTTATGGGGGTGTACACAGCGGAGAGGAAAAGTCTGGCAACAGACATCGGGGACAATCCCGGAATGGCTGAATTGGTGCTCTAAAACATGGTCAAAGATCTCGAAAGAAGACGAAATTGACGCAAACATAACGCGCGACTTCCTTCGTCCAGAAAAGTTGACCCAATCTCATACATCTATGCCAATCGCTGTCCAGTGGGGTGAGTATGCGCAAAGGCAATTCAACGACAGACAGTTCGTTCAATTTGGTGAAGATGAAGTCCCTCTATTCTTGGTGGATCTTGAAGTTTCCAGTGTTATGGGGGACCGCTCTTTTATCATCCAAATTGTCAGCGATCAATACTCGTCAGAATACCAGTTCCAGATATCAGGGGAGTTTCCAGGTGGGTATCAATATACGAAGGTCTCCGGCCCAGATGTCTTTTTCAAAAAATCTAATGCTGCACCCGTAAGTCTAGAGGAACACCTGCTAAGAGATCCCTTCATCGTCAGATATGCTGATGGCACACACTCTTATAATTGCTATCATATCCCGGTGCGCTTGAATGCAGGTATGTTCCCGAAAGATAAATTGGAGGCTTGGGATTGGGATGGGATTCCACTTAATCAGGAATCTATGCATAAGGCAGGAAATACCGACACTATCCAGTACAGAGCATTTGAACAAATTCAGGATGAATATGATCTTGTGTTCAACGATGATGGATGTGGAGAAGCAGCCGACTTAGTTGCGATCAAAGATGTTGACGATGAGACAATTCGGTTGTGCTTAGTACACTGTAAAGGGGCGAGTGGAGGAGTGGTTTCAAATGACATTGGGAACTTTTATACTGTTTGCGGACAGGCCCAGAAAAGTATTAGAGTGAAGCATTGTGGCATGCAAACTCTGTATTCTGATTTGAAGAGAAGACATGAGACTTGGATGCGGGAAGGCGCTTCTCGATTCCTGAAGGGGGATATGAAGTTGCTTTCCTTTTTTAAAGAAAAGGCCCGTAAGTCGAAATTTGAATTTGAAGTGCTGATTGTTCAGCCAGGAGCTTCCGCTACGGTAGCAAGCGATGACATCTTAAAACTACTGGCTACGACAGAGTTGTTTCTCGTTAAGACCACACAAGCAAAATTTAGAGTTGTTGTCTCCGCTTGATCAAGTCCTTGAACACCAGATTTGCATATATCTCAAATAAAATTTCTTATCCTTCCTCTTATCAACTCTGAAGTGCAACACTTTCAGCAAAAGATGATGCTCTCCGTTTAGGGAAAAGATTATATTCCCCGGCACCGGATTATCAAGACATCTGGATGGCGGTTGCCGAAGGGAGGGCGTAGCCCGACCGAAGGCAAACGCCATGGCGCCCCCGGACTCCTCTCCGACCCCTCTCTCCCTGTTCTTCCGGATCAACCCCCGAGGGCCAAGGCCTCTTTGAAAACCTCCTCCGGCGTCCGGTACCCCAGAACCTTCCGAGGCCTCCCGTTGAGCAGCTCTTCAACCCTCCTCACATCCTCCCCCAAAACCTCATGGAAATCAGTCGCCTTGGGAAAGTACTGACGAACCAGCCCGTTTGTATGTTCATTGAGCCCCCTCTCCCACGAGTGATAAGGGGTAGCGAAGAAAAACCCCGCCCCCAGCGCTTCGGTTATCTCCCCGTGACCCGCAAACTCCTTTCCGTTATCAGAAGTAATCGTATGTACAATCTCTACGTAGGGCATAAGCCTCTCCATCATGGCCTCTCCCACTTCCCCCGCGCTCCTTGAACTCACGGGATGAAGAACCGTGAACTTAGACGCCCGATCCACCACGGACACCAAAGCGCCTCTATGTCCAGCGCCGACGATTGTATCGGCCTCCCAGTCCCCGACACGCCTTTTGTCCTCAACTATCTGTGGACGCTCCGTTATGTCCACCCTGCCCGGTATATGCCCCCTGCCCGAATACCCCGACCCTCGGCTGTTGCGCTTCTTCCCCCGGCGCCGCAGATGCTTGTAAAGCTTCCCTCCGCTGCGCTTGTCCTCCCACACGTGACGGTATATCCACTCCGCACTCACCGAAACCACTGCTGAAAGCTTGAGCCGTCCCGATATCTGATCGGGACTCCACTGCAGACCAAGCTTGCTCTCCACGATGAACCACATCCGCTCGGTCATCTTGCGGGGCACGGAGGACGCCGCGGTGCCCCGCTGCCTGGCCTTGCGCTGCGCCTGGGCGAAACGGTAACCCCTCCCGCCGCTGTTGCGCTTAACCTCCCGCAATATCGTTGATGGAGAACGACTGAGATCCTCAGCAATCTTCCGAAGCGAAAATCCCTGCTTGCGCAGAAAGTAAATCCGCTGACGCTCGAGAATGTCCAACTGCTTGTAACTCCTGGTCATGACAACCTCCTGTTCTCGTCTCGGAGATTGTCACCTCTGCATAACTGTTTTTACAGTGTGTTTGAGAAATTATAAAATTCCCCAAACTAGATCCTTAACCAAGGTGTTGCACTTCAGAGTTGAATGGGCGCTTCAATTTCTCAAGGAAAGAATGAAAAAATCTTTCCTTGTTTGGTTTACCTTTCTCTCGCATCTTCATGGATTGGCAGCAAACGGTGATTTAGAAACAGCTTGAGGAATGTCTTATACCTCTTTAGGGAGCTAATGGAGATACTTGAAAGGAACTTTGGAATCCGTCACAACTAAGCCTTTGACCTTCGCTTCTATAACAGAGAACCCAAGGAAGGAGTATTTCCCAAAAATGGTTCAGTATATATAACCATGAAGGGATACGACCACCTTATCCTGGGTCTTCAGTCCTTTTCTTGTGACTTCCTTGCAATCTTCTGCAAATCCTCCGCACTAAGCATACGGCCGGAAACGTGATGCAGCAGAAACGGCTCAAGTCTATCCGTAGCGATACGGGCAATCTTCGCAGCCTGCTCATCCGAGAGTAAATCCCAGGATTTGACACCACACTCGGCACCTGCAAACTCCAAGGCATCTTCAACAGCATTCGACATTGCCTGTTCTACGTCCAGTTCGTTCCAGGCCGCTAAAAGCGCCTCCAACGCTGGCCTCACCTTATCGTAATTTACCTTCTTATATGCGTATATCTCTGTAATCTCTTCCGGCTCTAACTCAAGATCAAACTCAATATCCAGTTCCTTTCCTGTAACAGGATCAATTGCATAGCCGTGCGAAAATACTTCTCCGACATAACTGCTTGATAAACACACCACTATTCTTTGAAAACCGAAATACTCCACATAAGCCAATACCTGCTTTCTTGCCGGGTTTCCGCAAACATATACGCTATGAAAGAAAGTCCTTTCCGGTCTGTCTTTTACTATGTCGTATTCGTTAAAATATCCAAAACATGCGTCTCCATCCGACAAAAGATAGCTTTCCGCATGCTCGCAGTTATTGATTTCAAGACCGGCATCGTAGGCCAACGCGAGACAGGACTTGACTACTGACCGACCAGCGAGGAATCCGCCGAAGTTAAGAGAAATCCCATAAGGATCTGCGGAATACTCCCTTACTGAAATCGCTTTTCTTAACATCTCATCGATATCAATTTGCGGATACCGTTTTTGTAAACCAGATACAATGCTCCTAACTTCCTTCATTGTTCTGGCTTGAATTTTGATTTCCGTCCTATCGCCAAGGTCGCGCTTGGCAAAAACTGGTTGTGCAATTGTCATTGACCCGTCAGGACGGATGAGAAGTTTTTTATCGTTGATAGTTTCCACCACAAAGGCTCGGTTGCTCCCGCGGTCCCGATTAATATTCAACATCGTACATAGGGGTCTAAGCTGACTTACAAGTTCTTTATCCCAATTGGCCCCAGTCGAGTTATTGCAATCCACACATATAAAATTATTGATTGTCTTGCGTCCGCCGATTGCATTCGGAATAACGTGCTCTTTACTGGCGTTAGATTCGGTTAAATGTTTCGCACAGAACGCACATGTCATGCTACGCTCTTGGTCTTTTGGCGATTGCTGTTTCTTTATCATTTGACCTGCTTTCTTACACCTTGCTCGCATCATCAGGAGGCACCACAAGCGAATTTTCCCCCGGCCTCAGTACCTTAAGAACCGACGGAACGCCGGTCGCGACGATGGGCTTTCCGGCAGCCATGTATTCAAAAAGCTTAAGCGGAGAGGTAAACCCACCGGCCTCCGTCCCGTCCCTTATCGTAACTCCGGACGAATAGGGCATAACTAGACGGAACTTCATAGGTATTTCAAGCTGATTTCCCAGCGCAACTTACTGTAAACAAACAATTTTTCTTACCAAATACAGGTTTAAACCTGTCTTCTTTGTTCCCATGTTTTTGACACGTCTTGGTTTCTTTATTTATCCTTGACATAACCATATATTGATATTATCATGTTCCCATGTCTTTACATGTAGATATAATCCCCAACCGCAAGAGCAGACCCACCATACTCCTGCGCGAGGCGAGGCGCGAAGGAAAAAGAATCAGAAAGAAAACGCTGTGCAACCTCACCCACGTGCCCTCGATAATCGTTGACGGCATACGAGCCATGCTAAAAGGCGGGGTGGTGTATAAAGACCTCAAGGAGGCTTTTTCCATAAAGCGCACGTTGCCCCACGGACATGTCGTCGCCGCGCTTGGTGTCTCCAGGGATCTGGGGCTGGATCGCATTCTGCACAGAAAAAACAGCCGCGCGCGGGATCTGGCTCTGGGGGCAGTTGTCTTGGGGGTGCTGAAGCCCAATTCAAAGCTGGCGGCTTCCCGGGGCCTGTCCCCCGAGAGCGCGAGCACGAGTCTGGGAGCTGTTATGGGTCTGGGGCCGGTTACGGGCAACGAGATGCTCTCCATGCTTGACTGGCTTGTGGAGCGCCAGAGGTGGATTGAGCGAAGCCTGGCCAACCGTCATCTCAAGGGAGGCACTCTTGTGCTCTACGACGTGACCTCAAGCTACATGGAGGGACAGAGCTGCCCGCTGGCTTTCTTCGGTCACAACAGGGACAAAAAGAAGGGGAAGAAGCAGATCGTGTACGGGCTGCTTTGCTCCGCCGACGGCTGTCCGGTGGCCGTGGAGGTGTTTTGCGGCAACACCGGGGACCCGGCGACGGTGGGAGCTCAGGTTGAGAAGATTCAGCGGCGCTTTGGGGTTGAGAACCTGGCGTTGGTCGGAGACCGCGGGATGATCACCACCGCGCGCATCAGGGAGGATATCGAATCTTGCGGTCTTCAGTGGATATCGGCACTCAAGTCAACCGACATCCGTAAGCTGCTGAAAAAGCCTGAGGACGGCGAAGCGCCGCTTAGCCCCGAAGCTTTGGTTCCCGACGGGGTCGGTGAGATAGTCAGTCCCGAGTTTCCGGGCGAGCGTCTGATAGTGTGTCTTAACCCTCGTCTGAGGGAGCAGAGGGCGCGCAAGCGCGAAGAGCTTCTGGTTTCCACGGAGCGGATTCTTGAGGACATCAAAAAAGCGGTCCGCCGCAAAGGCTCCTCGCTGCGAGGCAAAGACAATATCAATCGGCGCGTGGGACGCGAAGCGAACCGCAGGAAGGTGGAGAAGCACTTTGAGATCACCGTTACGGACGATGATATCTCATGGTCTCGTGACCGGGAGAGAATAGAGGCGGAGGCCCGTCTTGACGGCATCTACATCATACGAACCAGTCTTGACGGTTCGGCTCTTGGAGCGGCGGGGGTGGTATCGGCGTACAAGAGCCTCTCTCGGGTGGAGCGGGCGTTTCGTTCGATCAAGACCACTTCTTTGCGGATACGTCCCTTCTACGTGTACAGCGAACCTCACGTGCGCGGACATGTTCTGCTCTGCATGCTCGCTTATTACGTTCAGTGGCACCTTCGCAGGCTGCTGGCGCCGCTATTGTTTGAGGATTGTGACCGCGAGGGGGCGGAGAGGAAGCGGAGGACGCCGGTGGAGAGAGCCATGGTATCTGACAGCGCCAAGGCGAAAAGCGACACGAAAAAGACTCCTGAGGGGTTCTGCGTGCATAGCTTCGAGACGCTTATGGAGGATCTGGCCACCTTCTGCCTCAATGAAGTGGCGCTGCCTGGGGATTCTGAGCATGGTTTCGTCGTTATGCCCGAACCGACGCCCCTGCAGAAAAAAGCGTTTGAATTGCTAGGCATAGACCTCGGCAAATTTGTTCCCAGTAAACTGACAGGTTGATTTTACGGATCTCCCCGCTACCATTGAGCAATCCGTGGATTTGTTAAATGAAGTTCCGACTAGAACACCTGAGACAAGAAGGGTGGACGAACGAACTTCCCGAAAACTTAAAAGCGTGCGCCATGGAGCGATGCCCGTAGGTTCATCCGCGGTCTTGCGGGAAAGCCTGATGAGTGCGCGTTTCCTTTTGGGGCCCGACGAATCTCTGAAAACGATATCCGGCATCTGCCGGAAAAACTTCTTTTCTCAAGGCAACCAAAGACTCCATCCTTTAATAATCATCCCTGCCATCGTCGGATTGCCATGTCTCATAGGCATCGCTTCTATCCCAGTACTTCTCCGGGGTTTTTTGCTCATCTTTTATTCTGTTGCTAACCGCGACGAGATAAGGCATCTGTTCACGGCTTGTGAACTCTTCGCATTTCTGTAATTTTCTTCTATGCAATTCTAACGCCCAATCTCTGCATTTATCGTATTCGACACTTTTTTTAAGCTCTTCTGTCCGTGAACCAGAAGCTGTCATTTTTTTAGTATGCATGTCGCCAGAGACATCCACGTATTGAACCTTTATAAATGCCCTGTCACATGAATTTACGTCAACAACATATACAAACGCCTCGTCAACAAGGCATCTGCCAAACGCGTGTATATGTCCTTCATTAGAGGGGAGAACAGCGTCTCTGTATGCTTGCTTGCTTAATTCGCTCATTGCTCCAACCGCATACCCCGTATTAAAATCCCCTCCCATACCATATGATCCAAGACCCATGGCAAGACCAGAGAAAAAACCAGACAGTAAATCTTTGGCAAAACCATCAAAAAAACTTTTATGGAACAGTTCTTTTTTAGAGGTCTCTGGCTTTACGGATGAGACTCTGTGCGAAATCCGCATGGATGCGCCAGTCAATTCTTGTTTCCGTTAGCCATGTTTCAATGTCGCGCAGACTTTCTCTGTAGGTGAGAAAAGGTGAAGCGAGTATTCCAGATACGCGGGGTCGGGAGAAAAATCCAGCCCTGTCTTAAGTAGCTGATTTAACGGGATTTTTTCAAACAGGGTAAGGCTTAAAGTCTGCAAAATTGTGTAGAGACCTGCTTCAAGATCAAGCCGCTTCTTGATGATGGCAATAAGCACATATACCGAGACCGCAATCCATATCTGGGATTTTACGGCGTTTTCCAATGAACCGTAAAAACTCTTGATTCGCAGGTGTTGCTTGATCCATTTGAAGAACAGTTTGCCAGCGACTCCGATACAGTTCGGCAATGGTAATGGCCGGAAGCGAGAAATTGTTCGTAATGAAGGTAAGTGTCTTGTTTCGTTTTTTGTCCCGGTACTTTACGCGTCGAAGATGTTCAGGGAAATCTCTGATACCCGTTACTCCCGTGAGTTTAATCGTCTGGTCGCAGACAAGTCCGGTTGAGCGATCAACCTCGTGGGAGTAGATGCGGCGGTATTTGGTATTGGTTTTGGTTCTCAGAATAAAGAAGCACAGGGATTGATGAAGATCATGCAGGCGCTTAAAATCAAGGTAGGCTCGATCCATAACATAGAAGGCTCCGGGTTGTGGAACAAGCAGGTCAAGGACATTGACATCATGGAGTTTGCCATCGGAAATGTGAATGAAAGCAGGGATATAACCACGCAAGTCAAGCAGGGTATGGAGTTTTACGGCTGATTTTGTTCTTCGGAAAACAGGGAAATAAATTAAGACAGAGGTCTATGGTAGAGGAATCATAGACTGTGTTTTCGATATCAAGCCCGCAGTCATCATCATGATAGAGGTCTCTGGCTTTACGGATGAGACTCTGTGCGAAATCCGCATGGATGCGCCAGTCACCTTGTTTCCGTTAGCCAGGGTGTTGCGTGATATGCCGCTTAGGATTCCCATGTGGGGGAGTCTTTTTGCTTGGGCTCGAAGACACAATGTCGCGCAGACTTTCTCTGTAGGTGACGAAAGTCATACAGCGATATTGTTCTGAACAGAAAAAGGACTTGACCTTGTGGTTGCCGTTATAACGGTTTACACATCTGCGGAATGTGTGCCAGGGAAACAGCCTGTAACACCCTATTATTGCCGATTTGGTATGTCTAATAGTTACGTAACGCTTGAAGCAAAACGTTGGGACAGCAGTGACTACGCATATAATAATTTTTACCTTTCTCATATCAGCCGCTAATCAAAACCGCAATCAGTTCCGAAAGTCCTTCTCTTTTGACGACAGAGCCGAAAAACCCGGTCCGACCGCCCGGGAAAATCAACACGAGCAATAAAGACAAGATTAGAACGAAAGAAGTTTTTCAGAAATCCTCCCGAGTAAATTTCTTTCTACCGTTTTTCCAAAGCCCACTCTCTTACAAAAAACGTAGCAAACAGCTTAGTCCTGCCTATTCCGATAAAAATGAACACCAATTCCGAACGAACGTGAACACCTGACTCTCTTTTTTTTCTTCTCCAAAACAGACTTTTACACTTTCCGTTTTTTTCTGTCAAACCACTCGTAAAAAGTCTGTTTTTTTCTCCTGCTAATTACCTCCGGTCTTTTCTTTTTCCGGCGCCTGTTTTTCTGTCTTTTCCGCCTCGATTTTTCTCATGGACTCTCCCCCCAGCTCAAGGCGGTGAGAGTTATGGACAATTCTATCGAGAATTGCGTCAGCAAGCGTATTGTCCCCTATAGCGCCGTACCTGTACCATTCAGTTTGCTTTTTAAAACATTTTAAAGGTTCAATAAAAACACGGGCCATTCGGTCGAGAGCTACCCTTGCCGTACCTGCGCCTTTGAGCACCTCGAGTGGACATGTGCCTCGACCGAATACCGTGATTTCATTCCCGGTAGAAAGTCTGTGCCATAGAGCACCTGTACAGGAACAGGAAAAAATCGCGGATGACCCGAATCTATCATGGAGGTCTTAATATATCATGAAATACGTTAGCCATAAATTCTTCGCAGGCGTTGACTGGGGCTCCGAGTTCCATCAGGTCTGCGTCATCAACCAGACAGGTTCCATTATGGGAGAACAGTCCTTCGCTCACGGAGGAGAAGGTCTTTGCGAGATGGTCCAATGGATACTGGAAGTCTCCCGATCCGCTTCCAGGCAAATAGATGTCGCTATTGAGGTTCCTCACGGCCCGGTAGTGGAAACCCTTATGAAACACGGCTTCGGCACTTATTCCGTAAACCCCAGGCAGCTTGACCGATTGAGGGACAGATTCTCCCCCTCCGGGGCCAAGGACGACCGCCGCGACGCCTATGTGCTTGCCGACTCGCTTCGCACCGACATCCGCCACTTTCGTCCCCTCAAGCCCTCTGAGCCGGAAGTCATGCTTCTGTGTGAATTCTCTCGGATGAGAGACGAGCTTGTGGGAGAGCGGGGGCGCTTGATTTCCCGCATGAACCAAAAGCTTTGGGAATACTACCCCCAGTTCAGACAAGTTATTGGAAAGAGCTTTAATCTCTGGATTCTTGAGCTGTGGAAGTTCGCGCCGACCGCGGCGGCCGCGAGGCGCAAGAGGCCCGGTACGATTGAGAAACTGCTCAAGCGCCATAATGTTCGCCGTATTGACGCCAAGGGAGTTCTGGAAATTCTCGGATCAAAGCAGATGGATGTCAGCGAGGCTACAGTCCAGGGGTGCTTAATACGTATCAAAAGCATAGTGAAGCGCCTTGAACTTCTCTTTTGCCAGATCAGGGAGACTGACAGGCAAATGGATCGCCTTATCAGTTCTCTGAGTCAGAAAAACAGGGAACAAAAACAGCAAGAGCAAAGGGGAAACCAACCCAGCGACATTGAGATTCTCAGCTCTATTCCCGGAGTGGGAAGGGTCGTTCTTTGCACCTTGATTGGTGAAAGTTATGAACTGCTTTGTCGGCGCGACGACATGGCGCTTCGTAATCTTACGGGAGCGGCTCCGGTAACCAGACGTTCGGGGAAGAGCAAACGTGTTAGTCAGAGACGAGCGTCGCATAAAAAACTCTCAGACGCGATTTACCACTGGGCTCGTACGGCGACCCAGAATGACCCTGTAAGCAGAGCGAAGTACGAAGCGCTTCGCGAGCGAGGACACGGCCATAACAGGGCGTTGCGCTCGGTGGCCGACCGTCTTCTGTATGTAACGTGCAGATTGCTTGAAAAGGGAGTGCTGTTTGAGAAGAACTTCAAGAAAGGAGGACAGCTTATAGAAGCGAAGGCAGGCTGAGCAATATCTGGACTTGGAACAAGAGAACCGGATGTTCAAAGCGAGTTCCGCGGACAATGCGATTCTGTCAGTAAAGCGAGATTGCGGTGCTCGTCTGAATTAAAAAATTATTTTTTTATTTTGAAAACGGTAGAAAGTCCATTCGCTCACCGGGAGCTGGCTTACCATCACCGTAGAACTCTCACCGTAACGGTCGTCCATGATCTCCATCAGGTCGTATCTCTGAGGCTGGGTCAGCTTCTCAAGACCCCAGTCGTCTATTATCAGAAGCCCCGTTTTCCCAAGCTGACCCAGAAGCTTTCTGTAACTTCCGTCGGCCTTTGCCTGCGCAAGAGCAAGAAACAGCCTTGATATCCTGTAGTAACGAACCCTTATTCCCCTAAGACACGCGTTGTGTCCCAGGGCGCAGGCTATCCACGTCTTTCCGCACCCGCAGGGACCGGTTATGAGAAGATTCCGGGCCTTCTCCACCCACTCCCCCTCGCCAAGCTGCGCTATCCGGGACTTGTTGAGGTTGCGGGGATGTCGGTAATCAATGTCGCTTAGGTGCGCTCTGAGCCTGAAGTGAGCGTCGCGCACCAGTCTCTGCTGCCTGCGGTTCTCCCTCTCAACGCATTCCCTCTCCACAAGCAGACCCACTCTATCGGTAAAAGACAGGTCGTCATAAGTGGACGGCTGTTCAAGCTGACGCTCAAGCGCCTTGGCCATGGCTCCGAGGCGAAGTTCCCGGAGACGGGACAATGTCAATGATAAACTCATAAAAAACACCTCCTTGGGTTAAGATTCATCTGTACTGTTGCGGCCCCCGGATGTTCTCGTGATCCTGGGGAAGCTCCATGTTCTCCTCCCGGAGCAAAGGCAGCCTGTCCATGTCGTTTCTGAGCAGTTCCTTTACCTGCTTCAGCCTCAAGAGCCCGTTTCTGTTCGCAACCCCGCAGGCGTCGTTCAGTCTTTGGGGATAAGTTCGGGAGAGGCTGAGAAGACCCAGGCACGTCCTGTAGGCCTGGGCCGGATGTTCTCTTGATTCAAACTGGCCGTTTACCCACTCAAGCACTTGCGCGCCCTGTTGCGCGGCCCAGCTCCTGATCCTCTCTTCGTTCCACTTCTCGTGGCGCTGATGAGACTCGGGCATGTGAGCGATCTCCGTCACGAATCCCCCTTTGTCCGTGCGCCTGTGCTTTGCTATGAGCTTCTCTGTGAAGTAAATCTCCACGATGTTCGTATCGGCGTGGACCTCCACGCGCTCCGCTATGTAATTATGGGGGACCGAGTAGCGGGTCTTTCTGTATTCCGTGTGGTAATCGATGTTCACCCTGGCCCCTTTTATCTCCTTGTAGCTGTAGGAATGCGGAGGAAGAGGTCTCAAGGCCGCCTTGTCGACCCTTTCGAATTCGCTTCTCCGGGAACCGGGAAGCTTCTGGAAGGAAGAGTCGTTAAGCTTCACAAGCAGTTCCCCTATATACTTGTTAAGCTCCCCGAGGGAGAAGAACTCCATGTCCCGAAGCCTTGCGAGTATCCACCTCTCGACTATCTGCACCCCGACCTCGACCTTCGCCTTGTCCTTCGGCTTGCGCGGCCTCGCAGGCATTATCACCGCACCGTAATGATTCGCCCACTGCCCGTAGGCGGGGTCGGTGTTTTTCAGGGGAGTTGTCGCATATTATGTGTCACTTGCCCTAACGATTACCTCCAACAATTTCCATGTCAAGTTGTTTTCAGTCATATCAAGCGGCTTTTTCGCAGTTATCAGGGTTAAGCCGTATCTCTCGTATCTCAGACCAGTCTCGCGTCTTACCTGACCAGCGACCTGGGTTCTTCTCCCTGGCTTGTTCATAGACACGAGCGCGTTGTGAGAGAATTTCTTTATCAAGACCCTCATGACGCTGCGCGGGGGTAACAAACTTTATAGCGCTGTGCAGGTGTTCCTCGTTGTACCATCCGACGAATTTTTCAACCCATCCGCGCGCTTGAGTTATATCTTCAAAATGCTTCTCCGGATAATACGGCACGTATTTCATTGTCTTGAACAAAGATTCAGAATAGGGGTTGTCACTGCTTACCCCCGGACGGCTGAAAGACGGAATCACTCCGAGCTTCTGTAAGGTCACAACCAGAGCCGCTCCCCTCATTGCTCCCCCGTTATCTGAGTGCAGGGTTACCTGATCAGGCTCGATTCTTTCTCTGTGGCAGATATCCGTCATAAGATCGGCGGCACAAGCGCTTGACTCTTTCCCGTAGAGCTGCCATCCCACTATCTTTCTGCTGTATATGTCCATTACCATGTACAGGTAGAAGTACATTCCCGTGACCATTGCCGGGATCCATGTTATATCCCAGCTGTAAACCTGGTTCGGGCCCGTTGCCCTAAGCTCCCGGGGTTTTTTCGCGCTCCCGGGGTTTGAGCGGTGACGATGGGTCATCTGTCCCTTCTCTCTCAAAACCCTGTAGAATGTCGATTCACTGGCTATATAACGGCCGGAATCAGCCAGCAGAGGCACTATCTTGCACGGGGGCAACTCTGAGTATCCGGGGCTGTTTGCAACCTCCACTATCTCCTCTCTTTCCTCCTCGCCAAGCTTGTTCGCAGGCTGATGACGGGCGTACAGACGCCCGTCATGAACATTGTCCGGCTTTGTCCATCTCTGAAGCGTTCTTGTGCTTGTCCCGACGATTTTACACGCCTTTGCCCGACTTGCTCCAGCTTTCACCGCTTCATCGATCAAGCCGATTCTCTCCTCTCTGTCCTCACTCACAGTCAGTCGACCTCTTCTGTTTCCCAGAGCTGATCGACTTTTTTTTTAAGAATAAGAAGAGCCGCGGCTTCGGCAAGCGCCTTTTCTTTTCTTCGCAGCTGCTTTTTAAGAGACGCCCATTCAACTCTGAAGTGCAACACCCTGGTTAAGGATCTAGTTTGGGGAATTTTATAATTTCTCAAACACACTGTAAAAACAGTTATGCAGAGGTGACAATCTCCGAGACGAGAACAGGAGGTTGACATGACCAGGAGTTACAAGCAGTTGGACATTCTCGAGCGTCAGCGGATTTACTTTCTGCGCAAGCAGGGATTTTCGCTTCGGAAGATTGCTGAGGATCTCAGTCGTTCTCCATCAACCATATCGCGGGAGGTAAAGCGCAACAGCGGCGGGAGGGGTTACCGTTTCGCCCAGGCGCAGCGCAAGGCCAGGCAGCGGGGCACCGCGGCGTCCTCCGTGCCCCCCAAGATGACCGAGCAGATGTGGTTCATCGTGGAGAGCAAGCTTGGTCTGCAGTGGAGTCCCGATCAGATATCGGGACGGCTCAAGCTTTCAGCAGTGGTTTCGGTGAGTGCGGAGTGGATATACCGTCACGTGTGGGAGGACAAGCGCAGCGGAGGGAAGCTTTACAAGCATCTGCGGCGCCGGGGGAAGAAGCGCAACAGCCGAGGGTCGGGGTATTCGGGCAGGGGGCATATACCGGGCAGGGTGGACATAACGGAGCGTCCACAGATAGTTGAGGACAAAAGGCGTGTCGGGGACTGGGAGGCCGATACAATCGTCGGCGCTGGACATAGAGGCGCTTTGGTGTCCGTGGTGGATCGGGCGTCTAAGTTCACGGTTCTTCATCCCGTGAGTTCAAGGAGCGCGGGGGAAGTGGGAGAGGCCATGATGGAGAGGCTTATGCCCTACGTAGAGATTGTACATACGATTACTTCTGATAACGGAAAGGAGTTTGCGGGTCACGGGGAGATAACCGAAGCGCTGGGGGCGGGGTTTTTCTTCGCTACCCCTTATCACTCGTGGGAGAGGGGGCTCAATGAACATACAAACGGGCTGGTTCGTCAGTACTTTCCCAAGGCGACTGATTTCCATGAGGTTTTGGGGGAGGATGTGAGGAGGGTCGAGGGGCTGCTCAACGGGAGGCCTCGGAAGGTTTTGAACTACAGGACTCCGGCTGAGGTTTTCAATGAGGCTTCGTGCTGAGGGATTGAGATGGGATGATTGAGTGGGGGTGGTTGGGGGTTTTTGGAAGATGTGATGGCGGTTGCCTTCGGTCGGGCTACGCCCTCCCTTCGGCAACCGCCATCCAGATGTCTTGATAATCCGGTGCCGGGGAATATAATCTTTTCCCTAAACGGAGAGCATCATCTTTTGCTGAAAGTGTTGCACTTCAGAGTTGATAAGAGGGAGATTTGTTCTCCTCTGTGAGCTGCTTTATTTTCGCCTTGCTCTGAGGCGCGGGTTTTGGGGAGCTTTCCGTAAACTCCTTTTTCCACTGCTCTACGTGATGGGGGAAGATTCCCTTCTCCCTGCAATAGGCGCTCACCTGGCTCTGGTCCATGGATTCGCAATCTATAACGGCCTGAAGTTTCTGTTCCGGGGTCCATTGCCGGGGTGTTTTCTCCTTGCTCATATTCTCCTCCGCGTAAGGTTGATTTTGGAATCTGGCCACCCACCTTCGCAGAGTAGAATGGTCTATGCCGCAGCTTTGCGCAACGGAATTGAAAGAAACATCGGGTCCTCGCCCAAGAGCTTTTTCCACTGCCCGGGCCTTGAATTCGTAACTGTACTGCATGTCAGTTGTCCTCCTTCTTCAATTCTCAAGAATTTAAATTCTTGAAGATTGAAAATTCAAAAATTGCGACAACTCCCCTGACATATAGGGGGGTTTACCGCCGGATCGTAATAACAGGCTTTGGCAACCCCGCTTTTAAGGTTGTCGGGAACGATAAGCGAGGGAACTCCACAGAAGAACTCGACCATCCGCGTGTGACTCCCAAGCCAGTTCTCAAGGGATTGTGAGGAAGCGGCCTCGGCAAAGGTGTAGTTGGAAGCTCCGAGAACCCCGACGAATATATGGGCCTTGCTTTGCTTCCCAGTTTGCGGATCCGTTATCGCCACTGTCTGCCCGGCGTAGTCCACAAAGCACTTCTCACCCGCCTTGTGCAGCTGCCTCATCGAGGGCTTGGCGTTGTCCCCCCGCCAGACATCGTAGAGCTCGCAGAACCGGGAGTAGCGGTAATGGCCGTCGGGATGGCGTGCGGCGTACTCCTCCCAGAGCAGTTGTCTCGTTACCCCGCGGCGCTTGAGTTCCCGATGTATGAAAGACCACTGGGGGACAACCTTGCCCCCGCGGACCTCCACGGGCTCCGGATAAAGCAGCCGCTCGAGAGCCTCGTCGTCTGTATCCTCGGGCAGGGGCCATTGCAGACCTGCTTCCCCGGCCTTGCGGATCAGCTTGTGGACGCCGCCGACGCTTGCGTTAACGCTACGGCTTATCTCCCTGAGGGAAAAATTCAGGGACTTAAGTCTCAGAACTTCCTTTATCGCTCTTGTATTCATTCTTCTTCCAGGCATTTTGTCGCCTCCTTCTCAAAGATGACAAAGAGGATGACAAAACGCTCTTCAATGATGTTTTTATGAAGAAGAAATCAAGAGAATCGGTGTTCACGTTCGCTCGGAATCGGTGTTCACGTTCGCTCGGAATATGCAAGTCCCAAGCAACTTAAATTTCAACCTACGGAAGCAGGCTTGTGGTCATCTACGAACCTACTTTGTCCTATCCTTCTGCCCGGCCTCCGTCCCGTCCCTTATGGTAACCCCAGACGAATACGGCATGACCAAAACATCTGAGGCAAGAAGATAGGCCGACACTTCTCGCTGCCGCACGAACCCCTCCATCCTGAAATTTGCCGCCCCCGACTGCCTAGCCATCTCGCGCCAAAGCGCATTGTCCCGCTCCCTGCCCCCGACGATTAGAAACTCAACTTCGGGAATCTCCACTGCTGCGCGCACTAAGATTTCAATCCCCCTTCCCCTGTATGTGTTCCCGCAGTAACAAACTATTTTCCTGTCAAGGGGAAGACCGAGGCGCGCTCTAAGCGAAGAGATATCGCTCTCTTTCTCAAACGCCTCCAGCTCAAAACCGTTTGGCGCAACTACGGGGTTTCGCCCTGCTATCCCGAGGTGGGAGTATATCTCGCGTAGCCCCCGCGAGTTAAAGGACATCCCGAGCAAGTTCGGGGAATGGGAAAAAGAGCTTGTTACTCCCTCGGCTGCCCAGTTAACCGGAGGGTGGTGGGCATCGTAGACCGTCGGAATCCCGAAAGCCTTCGTCGCGACCCAGGCAAAAACGAGGTCCCTTGTGAGTGCGAAATCGAAATCATCTTTTACCCGCCCCGGCAGGACACTCTCGACCGCGATTTCCAGGTTGGCCATCGCTTGGTACATCTTGAGCATGTAAACGTAGACTATTCAGAGGAGTCAACAATTCTCAGAAGATTCGAGGCACGGTATTCCTCTTTCAAGAATCTGTCAGCCTGCTTTCTCGCCCTGAAAAGATCCAGCGGACAGTCAACATCCATCCAGTAAAGCTCGCCTATATCAAGGGGCTTGATCTTATACCCTTTGTTTATAAGTCTGTGTATTGAGGATATATACCATTTCCCCTCAGCCCCTGGATTCCTCATCTCTTCCTCGATCGCTCTTTTGAGCAGCTCAACCCCTGTATCACTGAACACTCTTATACCGACCGATTCAGCTGATGTCTCGCCGTTTGATATATCCTTGCTAACCTTGGTAATCTTGCCGTCATCAACTATAACCTTCATGTCTTCCCTTTCGTAGCGCGGCCTTCTTTTTATGGGAAGACATATCTTCTCATCCCTTACCGAAAGCACCTTGTCCAAAACCCCTATCTCGTAAACATCGTCTCCGTTCATAACCACTAGATCTTCATCAAATTCGCTCCGGGCTATCCAGAGGGACACAAGACTGTTTGTAGACTGATAGAAGGGGTTGTAAAGAGTGTTGATTCTCATCCCCAGACCGTCATAGTTTCTTAGAAAATCTTCCACCTTTTCGAAACGAAACCCAACGACAATCACAACTTCGTTTATGCCGCAATCCCTTATGTTGTTTATCTGATGTTCGAGGATGGATATGTTCCCAATATCAAGAAGACACTTGGGCTTGTCGTGCGTGTAGGGGTACATCCTGGTGCCGCTGCCCGCTGCAAGTATTATAGCTTTCATGAATCAAGTTCCACAAGGAGGTAAATTTATACTCAAAGAACTGTTAAATACAAACTATGTCTCCCGAGAAAATGGAAACCGCGACTTCTTATTTCTCACAAAATCCTCAATCTTTTAATGTAACAGCACTATAAGCTATGTCATTTATGCATGTATGCATGTTGGCAATATTAGTGACCCAAGGTTCTACTGCTGTCCGACCCTAGCAGTCTGAAAAACAGGGCAGATGATCAGTTACAATTGACCTCATGAATCCACTGCTTTCAGTCGAGATCTCATACAGGGCGATAAAAAGCAACAAGGTGAGATCTTTCCTCACCACCCTAGGAATAATCATAGGTGTCGCAGCCGTGATCTCGCTTGTTTCCATAACCGGGGGCGCGAAAAACATGATAGAAGGCCAACTGGCGTCCCTTGGAGCCAGCTCCCTGGTTGTAAATACCGGGAAAAGAACGAAGAGCGGAAAAAGCATTGTTACGGGCAACGTAAAACCGCTTACCGGCAAAGATATGGAAGCGATAAGGAATCTTGACGTAGCGAAATACGTCTCGGCGATATCCAACACGAATGCGAATGTTATCTCGGGAAACAGGAATGTCTTCACGGCGGTTATAGGAACCGGAAAGGATTTCATCTTCATAAACGACTGGTTCCCCGAAAAAGGCACGTTCTTTAATAAACTTGACGTAAGGGAAGCGGCTCTTGTCTGCGTATTGGGCAAAACGGTGAAGCAAGACCTGTTCGGAAGCCAAGATCCCATAGGGAAAAACGTTAGGATCGGCAAATACACTTACAGGGTTATCGGAGTGATGTCCCCAATCGGCCCTACTCCCAGCGGAAAAGACCAGGACGACATTGTTTTGCTCCCCTATACCTCGGTTCAGAAAAGACTTACGGGCTCAAAATCGCTTAACAGAATCACGATTTTCGTAGACCCGACTTATGATCTTGGATACGCCCAGACGGAAATAGAAAAGACCCTGCGCAGGGAACATGGAATCAAGGGTGAAATGCAAGACGACTTTTACGTTAAAACCCAGCAGACACAGATAAAGACCATCAAGAACGTCTCACGAATTCTCACCGTGCTTCTCGGAAGCATAGCTTCTATCTCGCTTGTCGTAGGAGGAATAGGAATAATGAACATAATGCTCGTCTCGGTCGGGGAAAGAACCAGAGAAATAGGAATCAGGCTTGCCGTGGGGGCGAAGGAAAAAAACATACTGGTCCAGTTCCTCATTGAATCCGTACTGCTCTCCCTTGTCGGAGGCGCAATCGGAACGGTAGCAGGAATGCTGATCTCAAAGGTCGCCTCAACTCTGACCGGCTGGCCTACCCAGATATCCGTGCTGTCCATACTCGTGGCTTTTATTTTCTCGGCCCTTGTGGGAATCATCTTCGGTATCTATCCGGCGAAAAAAGCAGCCGCGCTCAATCCAATAGATGCCCTGAGATATGAGTAAAGAGGTCAAGAACCGCATAAAGAACTCCTTTGACAAGAATATAAAAATATTCTCCCATCATCCCGGCCTGTTGCGAAGAGATTCAGATTCCCGTGGATTGTTTACGGAATAAACGGACTCCTTAAAACTGTTATTTTGGAAAAACCTAAGGTGCTCTGAAGCAGACAATGGCCCAAAATACCCATTGCAACAATTGGCGGAATCCGAAAGTTAAGATAATGCAAGCAGTTTCTCGCAGATTCAAACACCTGATTCAGTTACACCCCAGGCAATTGCAGCAAATTACCGAATTCCGCATCCCAATGCTCTGGGGAAAATCTCCCCCCTCCATTTTTCGGATAGAACGTCACTTCACCAAAAATTGTTTTCCCGTCAACCTCATACAGGTCAACACGCGCAAATGCAAAATCGCTTGAAAGCACACACGCAATTTCAACCATGTCCGTCAAAGATTCAGGACGTTCAAGCTCTTTTTCATAACGACGGACTTTCCTGTTCTTTGCCAGAAAGAAATCAAGCTTTCGCCACTCGGAATCGTAGAACGCTCTCGCGTGCCCAGCATATCTGTTGGAATCTGCTTGTATGAAGAGAGGCTTCCCATTGAAACAGTAAAACTTATAGTCATTCAGCGACCCGTCTTTATTTTTCATGTATTTTTCGCAGACTATTCGCGGTGGAATATCTTTGTAAGCCCATTCTCTTTTCTTCGTGTAAAAATTCCTCCCCAGCCACTTTTTCATTTTCTTTTTCGCTTTTTCTCTTTCAAGAACCGATTTGTTTTTGACTATTATGTTCCACCCACTACCGTGTGTTGCCTTAAGTACGAAAGACTCAGGTAACGAATCGAAATCTATTTCATCCGGAGTTTTAAAAACACCATATAGTTCATTTAGTATGTGCGACCCGATCTTCTTCTCAACAATCTCCCTAACTTCGTATTTATCCGCGTACAGTGTCATCAGGGGGTTTCTGTCATTCAGTTTTATCCACTGTATTTTCTCATTGAAAGTCTTAGGATTTGTTAAATTCAGGAACTTGCCGTGGTTGTAAATAAACTCCAAACGGACCAGAGACTTGTCGTCTAACAGCCTTAGCAACGACCTTGCCAACGGTTCCATTATCTGTTTATATGACGAAAACATTATGAGGTGAATTCTTAAATTGTTTCTCAGCATAGTTGCTGATTAATCAAGCATCACATGTAGAACTAGCATAAGCAGAAAATCCGTGTTTTTGTAAATAGATTCTGTAATAATCTAGATTTATTGTCAAATATGGCTTGAGGACTTAATCAAGCGACTTGATCTAGTTGTACCTAGTGGAGAATGTACATGCCAAAGTCGCTCATGAGTTCCTTGACTTCCGCTGCTTTTTTGAGCAAAAAGTCGGTGCAGGGGAATGTGACGGTTGGGATGCAGAACTTACCGGGATCATATAGAAGCACACAAACACATCCTCCACTTGTTGTCAAAGCGACCAAGGTCCCCGAGGACAGTTAAACAGGACTATGTTCCCCTTCGGATTTCTGCTTGACAAACGGTAGGGGGTCCGCCCCTGCGATTTAGTGCAGGTTTATAACGAACGGACACCAAGTCAGCTTTACAGGTCACGCTTAAAAATCTGATATTGCAAGCAGGCACACAAGATAAGAAGTGGGATACCAAGCTCGAGCATTTCCTCAAACAAGCGCATCGATATCTCCGTCTCGTACGAGAGGGTTGTCGCGAAAATCCTCCGCAAAATTCCTGGGGTCGCATCCATCAACTTAGTGACCGGCAGCATGAGTAACACGGCAGCAGTCGTCAAGGAGTAACCGGTCCGGCTACGCAGCCCCGATATCAATGTCCTGATATAGGTCATATAGCGGATCAAGGCATATGCACAGAACAGCACGACAGCACCCGCAACGAGTTTTTCCATTGGTGATGCCAAGGACTGCAGGTAGTAGTTGAACTTGAGAACATTCCCTGAAACCAGCTTCCTGTGTGCATCGAGTTCCCGCAGCGTGAGCAATAAGACCAGAAAGGCCGAATGATACCGGAAAACCTTCTCCCCCAGGGAAAGGAACAAAAAACAAGCGATCACACCCAAGTACAAAACGACGGTGAGTCTCTCCACTAAGTTCTCTTCCCGACACAACTGTTCCACCTCGCCACTATCCAGTACAAGAACCAGAGCGGTGGTACTCAGGATCAGGACCGCGACGATGTAAAGAAACAAAAATGGCTGGGCCGTATTTCTCATAAACCGTAGATTCAACTCACAAGTGCAACAAGCAGATCAGTATCGAAGAATACTTGATTCAGCGCTTTGAATCCAAGATGTTTTCTCGGTCGATTGTTCAGTTTATCTATAACGCGCCGAGCACCCTGTCGCGTAAGTGTCCCGAAGTCCATTCCTCTCGGGAAGTACCTGCGGACAAGTCCGCTTGTGTTTTCATTCAGGCCTCTTTCCCATGAGTGGTAAAGAGCCCAGATACCTCGCCCGCTTTTAGTGCCTTGGAAATATTTCTACAGGGGCAAACTCCTTGCCGTTATCACCTCTCCCCTTAACAACTCCGTTGGAGACCGGCGCGGCCACATCAAATATCTCCTATTGAACGGAACTTACCATTCCGTCCCTGGCAACAACAATCAAGCAATAACAAGAATGGCGCAGGGCCTGTGGTTACAATCATCTGAAGAAAATGATAACCCGGGTGGAATTCGAAAATGGAATTGAGGTGGCAACAGACGATCGAGTCGCAGTTCAATCAATTTCTTAAACACCAGGATTTGACAACGACTTCCGGTTTAAACAACATATGTATGGCAGGTTGAGAAATGAAGAGATTTCTTTTAGTTCTCCCACTCTTTTTGCTGTTTTCAGTTCCGTCCTACGCAAAGGGGAAAGTTTACAGAACCCATACCGATATCGGAGAGGTTGAAGAACCCACCTTAACCATTTCCCAGGTTCTCGCCTCACGTAATGAGTTTCACAGAAAGGTAATCACCCTTGAGGGACAGGTGGGTGAAGTACAGTTTGAGAAAATGAGAAACGGGAAGAAGTTTACCTTGTTTTGGTTTTTTGAAGATGATCCCGAAAAAAGAATAAATGTTTACGCAAGGGGGTTTGTGGAAGGTATTCAAAGCGGAAGCAAGATAAGAGTCGGGGGTTGGTACAGAAAGCATAAAAGACTCTTTCTCTCCAAGCGTAAAAACATTATTAAGGCCAAGAAGATCCAGTTTCTCTAATAAGTAATCTTGGAAGCGAATCAAGGCATTTTCTAGAGTAAAAATCCTCTTAAGAAACTATGAGATTGAACACGTTCTCAGAGTAGACAAAAAGATCACTTGCCACTTTCTTATCATTTTTACGGCGAAGAAAAGCTGGAAAGTCACCTTGACAAAAACATTCTTCCGCCCTCTTCCATACCGGTTGCGAAAAATTTCAGGCTAAACGATCGGGCTCGCCTCTATTTCAGGTTTGCGAAAGATTCACTACACTACCTGTCAAAATTCACTTCTTGGGTTTTTCTCTTCGCTAAAAATTGCAGATCTTTAAACAAAAACATTGAAAACACAAATATTACAATTGAAGGAGCAAGGCCGGCTATTACTGCTCCCGTGTAAGAATATTCCGGGATTAATACGAAAAGCGCTACCAAGTAAACCGCGATTGAAAGGCTGGACCTGATTGTTCTTCGTCTCAGTCTGTTAAGTGCGAGTTCTACAACACTGACCCAGAAACAAAAGCTGGATAAGATGCCTATAGCCACGGTTATTTGCATGGCCACGACGGCAGGTTGATATTCAACTCCAAAGAAGATAACGATAATTTCGTTTGCGAACAAAAGAAAAATCGCTCCAATTGGCAGAATGAGCTTCAAAAGATTCTTGGTTGAATAGGAAACAATTTGGTAGAAAGTCTCATATGAACCACGGCTCTGGGCAGATACAAGAGGCGGGTATATGGCTGCAATTGTGGGGTGTAGTAATTTGTTTATTACGCTGGGAAATATGGTGGCTACTCTATAAAATCCAGCCGCCGCACTGCCGACAAAGTGTCCAAGAAGCAATATAGGCAATCGCTTCATGGAAACAATGTTCTCCAGAAAACCGGCAAAGGTTGAAGTAAGGATAAAAGACCCTGCTTCATCAACAAGGAGTCTCGGGTTTCCAAGCCTAGCTTTCGTCCATTTTTCCAATCCTTGGTTTTTGAGAACGCTGAACACAATTACTTGAAGCGTCACAAAGAGCGCAAAAGCCACTATGACATAAGATACAAGAACGCCTTTTATCCCAAAACCGGCAAAAAGAGCAATGCTGACCAAAACCAACCTAACTCCAGAATTAGATGTATCTACCAAAGCAACAATTTTAAACCTGTCAAAAACTCTCAGGATCGCTTCTGAGTTTTTATTAAGGTTTGAAAATAAAATAGTTAGTGAATAAACAAGAATAAACTTGAAAGCTTCTTCTGAACGAATAAAAAAATCATTTCCTACTTCGGCGAGGAGAATACATCCCAGAAAAGCTAGAAAACCTGTCAGAAAGCCGAGCAGATAAAAGAATTTGATATATGAAAGGCTCTTGGATTTTTGCCCGAGTTCCCAGTAGTGGCCTACATACTTAACAACAGCTTCGTGTAACTTGAAGGTAACCATGTTGTTGATAAGGCCGACATAAGCAATTACCAAAGTTAGAAGACCAAACTGCTCAACTCCCAAGAATCTAGCAAGTAGTATAGGTTCAATTGACGCAAATACGGAACTCCCTACCCCTCCGCTGAAAAGCCAAGCTACATTTTTGACCAGTCTTCTTTGCAGCTTATCCGAGGTTAGCATTGTGGGAATGGTGGCTTAAACTGAACTCATTAAACGTTGCGGGAAAGAACCCGTGCTCTGAAAGATCTATAGTAAAAAGCGGGGAGTCCTCATTAATAACTTGTCTCGAAAAAACAGAAAAGTCTGAGAAGTAAATTTTTGAAAAAGGTTCTAATACGATTTTGTCCAAGATAATTTCTCTCGAGATAAAGTCAGCGGGCTTTTAAAAATAGTGGTTCCCTTGTCCTCTTCTTTCCGTGACTACAAGTCTAAAAATACTTTTTCATAGCTAGAAACCATTCTATCTCGCGTAAAGCATTGCAACCGTTTCTCAGCTTCTGATACCAGATCTGATCTGAGTTTTTTGTCCTCAATGAGCCTGAGTATTGCCGAGGCTAGTTTTACGGAGTCGGCAACTGGCACCAATAACCCGCTTTTCCCATTTTCTATTATTTCATTAGGTCCGTAATTACATTCTGTCGATACTATAGGCAATCCAAGTGATGCGGCCTCAAGCAGTACAATCGAAAAACCTTCATATAGAGACGAGAGTACAAAAATATCAGCATGCCTCATATACCCATATGGTTCCCTTTCTCCAACTATATCTATTTTTTGGTCTATTCCCAGCGACTTTGCTATCCCAAGCAACTCATCTTTCAGATTTCCATCGCCAACTATTATTAAACACGCTTCAGTTGTCTCATTTACGATGCTAAATGCTTCAAGCAGGTATTCATACCCTTTAACCTTGCTCAAGCGTCCCGTGGCAACAAGAACAGGCTGATTGCCATAGAAGTATTCATGAGGCGCACGCCCCACTGCCTTGGATTTCGTTCTTATTTCCTCAATGTCAATACCGTTATGAATCGCCTTAACTTCATTCAGTCGATAAAGTTCTTTAGTTGCCTGCGCAGAACCTTCTGAAACTGCGATTACAACGTCCGCAAGGCTGTAAGTATTTTTCCTGTAAAAAAAAGTGAAAGATTTATGCTTTTGGGTTGCCAGCGTACGTAATGGCGAACCGGACTCCACTAGGACAACTTTGGTCTTTAAAAGTCGTCCGAGAATAGCTACCATGGTTTTCGTGCCCCAGAGCATGCTACACAACACATCCGGTCTCCATTTACGAATTGCCTTTACAGCTTCATAAGTTCCTCCTAGAAAGAAAGGCCTGAGATAATTGCCATGCGGAGAAATAATTTCTATTCCGGGGTTAATGTCTTTTATTCTGGCACCGTCTCTTCCCTTTGTATCAAAGACTAGAATCGCAATTTTAAAACCTTTACGGGAAAGTCCATTCGCAAGATCCACAATATGTTTTTGAGCACCTGCGAGAATCAGATTTTTACTCACAAACAAGATTCGTTTCATTGTTTTCCAGTGGATTTAAAAAAGTCTATAAGAGATGGTTGCCTTTTTTTGAAAAGCTTTTTTGCTTTTTTGAGTGTACTCGAACCTTTAAATCTAACATCTCAATCAAGATCAATAAAGAGGACTCGGATGTATGAAACGCAGGGATGCGTAGCCCAACCGGAGTTTCAGATATCCAAAATCTGCATTCTTGTTCCTTGAGTTCCTCTTAATTATCCTCTGATAACCAGTAGGACATACCATGTCTCAAACCTGATTATGTATCTTTGCTACTTCGGTAAATATTCAATCCAGTGTTCTTCGCTGACAATGGCGATGCCAGAACCATCCTCGCGATATTGGACCGCCTTTTCGATCTTTCTACCGAAACTTGAATGCGCCCAGCTGTCGGTCGCGTATATCCCGACAACAAGGTAATCCGTAGCTTTGGTAAGCGAGCCCGCGGTTCCTCCGAGGCTTTCCACGGTTCGACTACAGTCGCTTCGGGAACCGTAAGCAAACGTTCCCGTAAAGCAAAACCGCCGCTCCTGAAAATCAATGCTCGGGGGAGGGTCGTCGAAATGCAGACGGGTGGCCTTCTGGATTTCACCTAACTCGAAATCCCCTCCGCCAAACTTATGCAAGGTATCAAGCAACTCTTGCGCTTCTTCATCGTCAAGATTGTTGTCCTCCAGCATTTCGTTTATCCGCTTGAACAATGTCGCTATGACGGGATTATCTTTCACAACGGTATTTGCTACCAGCCACTTTTGCAAAAACTCCGCCTCTTTTTGGTTCACTACGCCGTCGGCGGCGATTCCCTTGGCGAGGCCGAGCAACTCGTTGATCGCCCGGTCATCCAACCGCGCTCTACCATAGAGATTGAGAATTTTTCGGTCTGCGTGTGAGTCGGTCATGGGCCTTAACCTCCCGCGTTGCATGTATTTTATAACCGTAAGGACGGTCCGCGCAAAGCTCCAAGATGTTTTGGATCATCTTTAGTCGGCCTTATATGATCAGATTTATCCGTATCAGCTGGCATCCGAACCCCCCTTCAATTTGTCTTTTCGGGGTGTTATATTTTCCCAGATTCCAAAACATGAATCTGGCAAATGAACCTTGTATCCGCAAAAAAAAGAGAAAGCGTAAGGCATTCAAGAACTGATGACTTGGTCCGTTTTTATAACGCCCTTAAGCGTTTGGAATCTGGCGTCGGAGGAAAGCGCAGGCTTTCGCGTTGCCATGGCAGTATGGACTGGCCGGAGCGTGGCGTTTATTTTTTCTTTGAAAACGGCGAATCGCGAAGCCGCTCCGGCAACGGCCCGCGCGCAGTCCGCGTGGGTACGCACGCGCTGACTTCATCTCCAGGCACAACTCTCTGGAGCAGATTGTACCAGCACCGCGGCGTGGCCCGCACGGGCGGAGGCAATCACAGGGGTTCTGTTTTTCGCAAGCTGGTAGGGCAGGCTCTGATAGCACACCATCCCGAGTGCGCAATCGGGACATGGGGAAAAGGGTCGTCCGCGCCCTCGGATGTGTGCGCCGCCGAGTTTGAACTTGAGCAGGCGGTAAGTAGCATTATAGGTGAAATGCCGTTTCTCTGGCTTGAGGTTGACGACCCGCCCGGTCCCAGAAGCCGCCGGGGGTACATTGAAAGAAACGCTCTCGCCCTGCTGAGCGGTTACAACTGGCTGTGTGTCGACCCGCCCTCAGACGATTGGCTCGGGCTTCATTGTCCGCGCGAGAAAGTCCGCCGCTCGGGTCTATGGAACCAGGAACACGTTAAAGATGATTACGACCTCGGGTTTCTGCCGGAAATTGAGAATCTGGTAGCCCGACAGGTCGAAGAAGGAGGCTGACAGTGAGTAAAAAAGATATAATTGCTGTGATCCAGTGCGCCGCGGGGAAGAAACCCTCCGCCGGCCATATGCTGACGGAAGACAAACAACCCGTAATGTTCGTCGCCGACCCGCAAAAAGCGCCCCCGGATGAATCGATCATCTACAGGCGCCCCGACGACCTTGCGCGTTCGGGGCTGTCGTGGAGAGATGCGCTTATTGAATACAACAGCAAATACAAAGACGCAGTTTCGGGCAACCCACTGGGGCTGCTTCCCGCCTGGAGACTTTACAAAAATCCCGCTTACGGGGAACTCGCTTCGGCTTTCGGCATTCAAAACGTTTTTATCCTGTCGGCGGGCTGGGGCCTGATACCCGCTGATTTCCTGACGCCCAACTATGACATCACGTTTTCCGCAAGTGCCGACGCCTACAAGCGCAGACATCGCCGGGACCGTTACGAGGATCTGGCGATGCTTCCGAAAGATACCGGAAAGCCGGTCGTTTTTGTGGGCGGGAAAAGCTATGTCCCGTTGTTCTGCTCCCTGACAGGAAGTGTCAGATCAGAACGAACTGTCTTTTACAACTCACAAACCGCGCCGAATGCGCCGGGTTGTGTCCGGTCCCGTTTTATGACAAAGACTAGAACGAACTGGCACTATGAATGCGCAAGAAAGCTTGTGCGAGAAAAAATACAGAGAAACCAATGAAAAAGCTGTCTGAACATGAGGATCCACCTCTCACCGGCGCCGCCCGATTGGCGGAGATGATCGCAGGTGATTTCTACTGTGCTCGGTTTGACCTGTCTGCAAGAGACAAGGTGTCAGGCAACACATGGTCACAAATGCCGGAAGTCGAATACGTGCAGAAACTGCGCGCTTCCGGTGCGTCGGACCGGATGGTTCGCCTGTTTCTGACCTTCATTTCAGCTATGGACCGCGCCCGAGACGCCGTGCGCCTGTGGCGTGCCGGGGCCAGACTCTTTGAGTCGCGTCCGGAGCTTTTCGATCCCGCCGAGGTAGAAGACATGCAGCTTGAAGAACTTCTCCCCCTGCTGTCAAAAAGCAGTGTCAGCCAGCGCCACGAAGCGGACACCGGAGCCTGGCTTGGAATCGCCAGGAGTCTGGCCGCCGGAAGCGGCCCGGTATGCCACGTGATTGACCAAGGTTCCGGAAACGCCAGGGAATTGCTTGAGGATCTGCAGAGCCGAGATCATGCGGGTCTGCCCCGCTTTCCAATGCTCCGCGGTCCCAAGATCGGGCCGATGTGGGTGCGGATAATAGCGGAGCCGGGCGGAGCCAAGATTGACCGCATGGATACGATTCCCGTCGCGGTGGATGTACAAGTTCGTCGCGCTACCGAGAACCTAGGGGTAACGGATACGCGAGGTCTTCCGCTCAAAGCGGCCACCAAGTGGGTAATCCAGTCCGCTTGGCACGTAGCGGTTGCCGACGCAAAAATCGATGGACCGCCGGGAATCACGGGCACATGCGCGGCGCTTGACCCCGCTTTGTGGTTCTTTGGCAAGTACGGCTGCAGCCACTGTGAGAGGGTGGGCCGACGGGTGCCCATCGGCCGCGCATGCGGGCACTGTCAGCTTCCAGTCCCAACCCGGGCGGGGGAGTAAATACCGAAGTCGGGCTTATCCAACCGGATTTAAAAAGAAACGCCGTCTGCTTTTTTGATTTTGCAAAAGATTCGGCGTATTACCTTCGACTATGTTTTTTCTCGCTGCGGAGAAGTTTTCTGTACCGTGGATTCTGCCTGTAACAGCCCGAAGATAACGATCGAGGGTTATAACCTCTCTTTGGGTTTAGCATTGGATGATTATCTGTTTTTTTTTAACCATGTAATTCCCAAAACTGTAAATACCTAACTGGTTTTTCGGGAGGGCTTCGGGCCTTCTCATGAGGTAAGGTTTAAAATTTCTAAAACCGTTAATCAGATCGGATATCTTAATCGCCGCGGCGACGTCAATGATGCGTATGCTTATATCTGTCTTTAAGCTCTCTGTATTCCGCTTCGGATAAATTTCTCGATCTGTCAAGGAATATGGCGATCGCCCAGATCATCTCATCTTCGTGCGTGGGTCCGTAAGCGGGCATTCCCGTCATTTTAATTCCGTTTTTCACAACCCAGAAAATATCTTCAAGGGCATATTCATGCAACTCTTCTTCCGGGAATCTCGGCGGTTTCGGAGAAAGTCCCCGCCCGGTCGGAGACGGCGAAACGCCGGGCGCCCCGTGACACCCGACGCACATCCCCTCATATTCCCTGAAACCCTTTACGTACATGTTCTCATCATTGACGTCGTAGGGGGTCTCAACGCTTCGGGCGTTTCTTCGGATTGAACTCCCGGTAATTCTGCCAAGCATCATATTTACAATTTCCGAATGCGGTTTTGTGGCCGAGACATCGTAGTATCCAAGGAAAAAGTAAAGTGCCGGGGCAATGATCAAAGTCGCTATTAACAATAATTTTTTCATTGCGCGATCTCCCGAAGAAATCCGCCGGGCAGGCGGTTTTCGAATTGCTCTGCCAAGTTTAACATGTTCTGCGACGCGGCGCGCGATTGAACCTGTCGCGCGGATATCTTTCGCTGAGGTTCCGCCGCGGTTTTAAACCTTGAGCCTCCGGGCCGGGGCCCGCGGTTACCGTCTGCGGTCAACAAGCCGGCAGACAAGCCAGACCGGAAGGCTTAGCACCACGGCATATACAGCAATCGCCACCGGGCCGAGCAGTCCCGCGAATAAAGACGCGCCGACAGTCGCGGACCCGAGCACGGCCATAGCCGCCCACGCGGCGGCGGGATATCCCAGGCGCCGAAGCCGCCGGCAGCCAGACCAGTGAACCGAGAGTAAAGGCGGAGCGTACACGCGGGCGTGACGTTGAAACGACAGCGTCAGAAATTTTTTGTGATTCAACATAGAGGATTCTGTTTCGGCATTTGCTAAGTCGCGACTTCTCCTGCTCGTGAGGAGATGGAGTTCCGATTAATCCTAAGAATATAATGACAAAAGAAGTGGCCTAGGAAAACCAGACGGCAGGGTACAGTCAGGCATGACCGCGATTTTGATCCAAGTGTACCTTCGGGGCTCAGATCACGACTCCGATGGCATCCAGAATCCGCTTTGTTTCAACATAGAGATACAATTTGTCATCCTGCGTGATGGGTCGGGCGTGCATCGCGCAAACGCGGATTGGATAGAGCCGCTGGAAGGATTCCTGCACAAAGGTGGAACGTTTGAATACCGGTTCAAAGACCTCCTTCCAATTATCCTTCCTCGTTATGATTGGCACGTAATCGGTAAAGTCCGCATAGGCGATCAGAGGTTGTTCGGGCCTACCGCTGTCTCTTGCCCTGTGCTTCTTTTCTAGCCACTGCTTGCGGATGTCGCCGGGCACCTTGGGCTTGATCCAGTTCTCGCCGAAGGCCACTTTCATCCTTTCGTCAATGAATCGGCGCAGCTGGGTCTCGAAGCGCTGGAGCCGGTCGTGGGCCTTGTTGGTGCGCTTAAAGGCGGATTCTTCTTCCACTTCCGGCTCGAAATTGTAGGCTTGGACCAGTGGCGGAGGCAATTCCTTGAGTCCGGCTATGGAGGCGCTTTCTTCGAACGCTTCTGGCGGGAACGCGGTCAGTGCCGGATCAAAGCCGCGCTCCAAGTAAAAGGAAGTACGGGCCAGGGGGTCGGTAAAGATATCAGAAGGCCAAGTAATCTTGTCTCTCCAGTCGCCGAGGTCAACCCGTAGCGCATCCGCCAGCAACGCGTCAAAGGTCGGCCCCGTCCTAAGAGCATGTCCTATGCACTGCAGCTCCACAAAACCGGCGACCGAGGCGAGCTTATGCTCGACGTCAAGCCAAGGCGTGCGCATGGACTCCATGGCTTGCCTGAGTTCAGACCCCTCTTCCCGATAGCGCTTTATCGCGTTCGCCGCGTCGCCGCTTTCAAACTCGCGAAACAGTTTCGGCAGTTCGACGATTTCCGGCAGGCGGAAATCCCTCTCGATATTCCCCGCGGTGTTTCGCATGCGCCGGGCCTCGGAACCGAGCGACGGCGTCATATCGAGTGGGCCGCCTCGGCGCAGTTTTCTGATCGGACCGAGAACCGCCCGGATAAAGCGTTGACCGCGGTTGGCTTGCTTTATCAGCCATCGGATACCCGGATTCGCTTCCAGGGGTTTTGTAATCGCCGAAAACGGTTCTTCAAGTCGGCGGCGGAGTGTATCCAGAAGCTTTTTGACGCTGTTATTCATCGTGGCACCAAACCCGGTATGAACCGTTTCCGGGTAATTATACACTTCAATCAAGATGAGAAGGAACAAACGTTACGACCAACTCAAAATCAGGCTCTCTCGTAGGTCAATGGTTCCGGATGTTATCCCCCGGATTGATCGGGACGCATGAAAAGCACTTTACACGCTTTATAACGGACAATGGGCGGAAGAACTTCGCATAGAGCCGGAACAAGAATGCGCTGAAGAACAACACGCCGCATTAAAAGCATGGACTGAGCAGAGAAGTCATCACTTGCAGACGATCCATAAATATCAGAAAGCGCACCTCTCATTAGTGGCAGGATAAAACAAAGTTTCGTAAGGTTAGCGTATCGTGAAGACGATATTTTTATGCTTGATGGCCATTTCGGTGTTTACTTAGCCGACAAACCCGCAGTGGGTGAAAAAAGATAACGGCTGACTTGAGTGGATCGGGGAAATACCCGGAACGCACAGGGAATGTGCCCGGGACAAGCTGCTTACCGGGCAGTGTTTTTAGAAATTCTATAGCGATATGGGATTTAAGGGCAAGAAACTTGAGGAGGCCGTAAATCTTGGAAAAGACCCGATCTTCTCCACCGACAGGGAAGATGAGGCCGAAGAGGAGAGTGATTGACTCTCCAAAGGGGGTGTCCTACAATCCTTTTCAGTTTGTTGAGAAGTGGCGGGAAAAATACGGGAATAGTTGTGGATAATACCGAGATCGTTAGCTACAGTGTAAGACTTGACGCATGGCTTTGAAAGGACGGTTGATTAAGCCAGATAGTTCCGCACCAAAATCCGGTTATCACGACCAAGGCAGTTTCCGCTACCCTTTGGGCCTACATTCGGACAATGGAAAAAAGTATTGATGCAAGCAACGCTGATCGGATTTAGCGCAATCCTTATGTGGTCGCTGCTGGCCCTTCTGACGGCTTCGTCGGGGGAAGTGCCGCCCTTTCAGCTTGCCGCGATGTGTTTTTCGATCGCCACCGCCATTGGACTGATCGCACTTGCCGCAAAGCCGTCGGGTTTTCGCAACTTGCGCCAGCCCCTGCGCGTATGGTGTCTCGGCGTTGGAGGGCTGTTCGGCTATCACTTTTTCTACTTCACTGCCCTGCGCAACGCGCCGGCTGTCGAAGCGAGCCTGATTGGCTATCTCTGGCCTCTGCTGATCGTCGTCGGTTCAGCGTTCCTTCCAGGAGAGCGGCTCGGTTGGCAGCACATAACCGGCGTACTGGCAGGTCTGGCAGGAACGGTGCTGATCGTTTCGAAAAACAGCCTTTCTTTCAATGACGGCTTTGCCTTCGGCTATGGCGCGGCACTGCTTTCCGCCTTGATCCTTATCGCTTCAGGTGTCGGCCGGGCCGACTGGCGCATAGCTCTTGCCTGCGTCCTGATCACCGGGGGCGCCGTGGTGGCCGCAAAGGATCTGCTGTTTGCGCAAGCGCGCCGGGGAGGACAGGCAGAGGAATGATGCGGATATTCGAATACGGCCTCGATTCACCGCAGTTTGGCGGGCTGCTGTTCTCAGCCGTCGCGGCATTTATCTATCTTTTCATGGTGGCGAGACCGCCATCGGCGCGGCGGCGTCAATGATGCTTATCCTTATATCTGTCTTTAAGCTCTTTATGTTCCGCTTCGGATAAATTTCAAGATCTGTCAAGGAATATGGCGATCGCCCAGATCGTCTCATCTTCGTGCGTGGGTCCGTAAGCGGGCATTCCCGTCATTTTAATTCCGTTTTCCACAACCCAGAAAATATCTTCTCTGAAGTATCGGGCCTTCCCCGCCTTTCTTTAACTTCCTTTTTCTGCGCTTGCCTTTCTTCGTTCGGGAGCGCCTCTCCTCGACGGTCGCTTCCGCGAGGGGCGTCCACTTTTCGGGGCGGCCTTCCTTCTCGAAGTTTTCCTCCACTGCGTCGAGCATGATTCCGGCTATGGCGGCCATGGCTTCCTCCGCGTCGGAGGATTTTTGCACGAACCTCAAGGCAAGACCGTCTATCTGTCTTGTGTCGACCGAGATTTTGATCATTGTTTTTTCTCTTTGACTCCCTTTATATGTCGGGTAAGTTCCTCGTTAAGGATATATGGCAAAATCTCGACGCGAATGCTGAGGGGAATCCTGGACCCCAACAAGTTCCGTAGGAGGATACTTCGAGTCTCCTCATATATCCCGCGAGGCAACCAGGCGACGCCTCTTTTTTATTTCCTGAGCACTGTTCCCCGACGTATCCTGCTTCTGCTGCGTGTCTCTTTTATCCTGAAAAACGTAGAAACGTACACTTCCCTTGAGTCCTTGGGAACTTTTATCGGCAGCATGTAAGGCTTGCTACTCGCTTTTGTGGTTTTCGTGATGCCCGCTTGCCACGGTGATTCAAAAACGATCGAAATCCGCGCGCTCCTTTCCCATACGGTCGTGCCGTCGGTGTCCTCTGACATTCAAACCGCCATAGAAATAGCGATCAAGGATTTCGGCCCCATAAACGGGCATCAGGTCTCTATCGAAACCCTCGACGAGATGTGCTCGGGTGAGGGTGGGCGCGCAGCGGCTGAAGCCGTCGTTGCCGACGCGCAGGTCGTCGGCGTTATCGGCACCTTGTGCTCCGGTGCAGCGGTGGAGGCGTCGCCCATCATAAGCAAGGCGGGCCTGTCGATGATATCGCCGTCCAACACGTCACCTGTCCTTACGTCCGACCTGTCCGGAAATGTCGGCCCGCACTACTACAAGGGCTACTACCGTGTTGCGGACAACGACCTCATCGAGGCGAGCATTGTCGCACGTTTCAGCTACAATGAACGGGGGTTGCGCACAATGGTGACGATTCATGATGGAGACGCGTATACCCGTGCTATCGCAAATGAGTTTGCTGCTGCTTTCCGTGAACTTGGCGGCACGGTTCCGGTCATCGAAGAGGTGACAAAAGGCCAGACCGACATGGCCGCTGTTCTCGACGCGTTTGACGAAGCCGACCCCGATGGCATGTTTATCCCGCTCTTCCCGGACGAGGCGGAGTCTCTGATTAAACAGGCAGCCGAGCGCGACGGCCTAGGAGGCGTGACGAAGATAGGTAGCGCCGCCACCTTCGTAACACAGATTCATGCGTCGCCGGAAACAGAAGGCTTCTATTTCTCGGGCCCTGACCCCGGAAACAGCGAGAACGTGAACCAAGAGACAGGCAGAAGCGCCGCCGATATACTCACCGAGTTCAAGGAGACCAACAATGAAGAGCCTCCAGCAACCTCGTACTGGAAGCACGGCTATGACGCCACGACTCTGTTACTCTCGGCTATCAAGCAGGTTGCGGTTAGCGACGGAGATACGCTGTACATCGACCGTGAGGAACTCGTGATGCGTTGGATGGCACTGAAGGCTTCCAAGGTATCCTCGGCACGCTTACCTGCGATGACTTCGGGGACTGCGGTACGGGACGTAGCGTGGTGCACCTGCATGCAGACACCAGTATCACAGACCCGTCACTCCTGCCCATTGTGTACAAGGAGTAGTTGCAGGGAGCACGGCAACGGCCATAGCCGCCCACTCGGCGGCCGGAATATCCCAAGCGCCAAAGCCGCCGGCAGCCAGACCAGAGAACCGAAAATAAAGGCAGAGCGTACACGCACGCGGAAGCGTCAAAACAGCAGCGTCAGAAGTCTTTTGCGAATTTTGCTTCGACATTTCTTAAATCCCCGCTTCACCGACTCATAAGTGGATGGAGTTCTGGTTAATCCGAAGAATACAACGACAAAAGAAGTGGCCCGGGAAAACCAGACAGCGTCTTGGGTGTACTGTATCTATTGGAACCTTACGATGAGAAGCAAAAGGCCTAATCATTCACCGGAATTTATGACCACGACTGCCTTGGAGACAGCAAGGGTTAAGAAGCGGATCTCAAGAACTGGACAGAATCTTAAAGTGTCGCTCGTAATCTTCGTATCTTTGTTTTTCTTGTGGGGTGTGGCGGCTGAGAATAGTTTTGGGCAGGAAGCGGATTGGGAAGCGGAATTCACCGCCGAACTCCTTAAGGCACTTAAGGAAGGAACAATGAAAGAGCAAGAGGCAAAAGCAAATGAGGAGTCAGGAAAAATAGCAAGAAAGAAGGAAATTGCGAATCTTGAAAAACTTGGGATTCTGGAAAAAGACGCTTCCATCCTAGTTGACTATCGTCTCGCCCCGGAAGGCACCCTGCCCTCGCTTGTCAATTTGATCCGAGGGCGCGGTTGGTCTTGCGACAGCATAAGTTCGGCCTACGGACCCGGGCTGTTCAAGCCAAAGATGTTTGTAGTGGAGTGCAACCGGTCTCGTTATAAATACGAGTTTATTGACAGGGTCGGTAAATGGATGGTTTGCGTAGATCAGTGCGGCTTTTGATAACCACTGCCGTTAGTGCTCTTAATCTTTTGTAGGTTTAAGTTTCGGGCATTTTTCTATTGGTTTAACACCGTCCCCTTTTTGATTTCACGAAAGATTCAGTACCTTATCGCAAGACATGAGTGTTCCGGGATTTTTAAGACAACGTGGATTTCTTCTGCTTGCACTGTTGTGGCTGCCGGCGGGGATAGTTGGGACTGCGGCATTCCGCGGCCTCGGGTCAGCGGAGTTCGGATCGTGGAAGATTGCGGTGCTGATGGCTTCTCAGTCATTGATCGTTGTCGCGCCCTGCGGGCTGCCGTTAGCCTTGGCCTGCCGCCGGTTGTGGATGCTTGGATACCGTCGCGCCGCCTGGACGACGGGCACAGCGCTTGGGGCTGCGACGGTGGCAACGTCCCTAGTCGCCGGGCTGTTCGGCCCGCTGGGCATTGCGGCTTGCGCTGTGGTGCTGAGTTTTCCGGTCTGGGTCACAGTGATATGGCTTGGCCGGAAACGGCGGCCAAGGGGGCCCGGCACCATGGCATGAGACTAGCCCGGACTAGCCGACGACGAAATCGCCGATCCCCATGAGTGCGGTGGTGGACTTACGCGTCCATGAAACGGGTACGCCAACCGCTGGTCAGGAGTCATCCCGGCTTGGGCACCTCGATACGAACTAAGCCCCGACAGCCGACACCGTCGTTCTTCCGCTACAACTTGCGTTACTCCGCAAAGCATATCCACGATTTGTGCCGACAGCTGGGCAAGCGCTACAAAAATAAAAACCGTCATCAACGGTAGACAATTCGGAAACATGAGAAGATCCTTTTCCCGAGTGGCGGGGTAAAACAAAGTCTTGTAAGGTTAACGTATAGTGAAGACGATATTCTTATGCTTCGTGGCCATTGCGGTGTTTACTTTTCCGACAAGCGCGCAGTGGGTAAAAAGAGATGGCGGCAGACTCGAGTGGATCGGCGAAATGCCCGGAACGCACAAGGAATGTATCCGAGACAAGTTGCTTACCGGACAGTGTTTTTACAAAGTCTGGCGTGATCTGGGATTCAAGGACAAAATGCTTGAGGATCTTGTTAAAAGTGAGAAAGACCCGAGCATCTATACACACGCGGTCTGCGCCGAATATTTATGGCGCAAGCCCTACGAAAGCTACGTAGAGTGTCGGCGGCTGTTGCTCAACGCCAGGAAAAACAGCGAAGGGAACCGGAAATTCCGGCAGTCTCTGGAAAAACTTCTGGAAAAGAACTAGACAAAACAATGTGGTTAGGCTCAATATGTTCCAGAGACCTGAGTAAACGCATCCATTCGGAGTTCTTGCCCGAAAAGATGCCATAGCACTTAAAGACCCGAGGGGCGAATCATTACGATCGTGGGATATCCAGATGGCCTTGTACAAGATACTCTCTATTGACGGCGGGGGGATACGCGGCGTGATCCCGGCCGTGCTGTTGACCGAGATGGAAAAACGCACGGGCAAGGACGTCTACAGTCTCTTTGGCCTGATTGCCGGTACTTCCACAGGCGGCATCCTGGCCGCCGGCCTCGTCGCGCCCGCAAGCCCGGATCATGAGCCCGCTTCGCCCAGCCCCAAGTTCAAGGCGTCTGATCTGCTGGCGCTTTACGAAGAACACGGGAAAGACATATTCAGGCGATCGCTTTGCGGCAAGATAACTTCGCTCTGGGGATGGGCGGACGAAAAGTATCCGAACGACGGGATCGAGGCGGTGCTCAAGAGCTATTTCGGCGACGCCGAGCTCAAGGACGCACTTACCGAAATCCTCGTGACAAGCTACGAGATAGAGGAGCGGCAGCCCTACTTTTTCAAAAGCCGCAAGGCCAAGGAGAACCCGCAGGAACGCAATCATTTTCTCCGAGACGTGGCGCGTGCCACATCCGCGGCGCCGACCTATTTCGAACCGGCAGAGATACGCACCGTCGGGGGACCCGCAACCAGAACGCGTTATCTGGTCGATGGCGGCGTCTTCGCCAACGACCCGGCTCTCTGCGCTTACGCGGAAGCGATAAGACTCGGGGAATCGCCGGACAATGTGCTTATCGTGAGCCTCGGGACCGGGGTGGCAACTAAACCCATCGATTACGACAAGGCCAGAAACTGGGGTAAAGGCAGCTGGGTGAAACCGGTCATAAGCGTGATGATGGACGGCGTGGCCGATTCCGTTGATTATCAGTTGCGGCAGATAGTGCCGCAGACCGAAGCGCAGTACTACCGCTTTAATGCTCCCTTGCGGGAAGCCTCTGCCGATCTGGACGTGGCAAGCCGGGCCAACGTTAATGCACTCAAGCGGGAGACGAGACGCATTCTTGACGATCGGGAGACTGGAGCGAGGTTTGAAGAATTGTGCGAAAAACTGGCTGAGTAAACGGCCCGCGAGAAAACTGCGACTCAAAGCGACTTAAAGATAGCAGGAACACACTTAAAAAAACGGAAAACCATCCTAACATTATGGTAACACGAACCTGCTTGGCGTAGAAGAAATATTACCGAAAGCTCGCTATAGGGCTGTGCCAATCTACTCCGGCAAATATCCAATCCAGTGCTCTTCGCCAATAATCGCGATGCCGGAACCCTCCTCGCGATACTCAACCGCCTTTTCGATTTTCCGACCGAAACTGGAATGTGCCCAGCTATCAGTTGCGTATACGCCGACGACAAGGTAGTCGGTAGCCTTGGTTAGTGAACCCACGGTTCCTCCTAGGCTTTCCACTACTCTCTTGCAATCGCTTCTCGAACCATAAGCAAAAGTGCCTGTAAAGCAAAACCGCCGCCCCTGAAAATCAATGCTCGGGGGAGGACCGTCGAAATGCAGACGGGTGGCCTTCTGGATTTCACCTAACTCGAAATCCCCTCCGCCGAACTTATGCAAGGTGTCAAGCAATTCTTGCGCTTCTTCATCGTCAAGATTGTTGTCCTCCAGCATTTCGTTTATCCGCTTGAACAATGTCACTATGACGGGATTGTCTTTTACCGCGGTATTTGCCACCAGCCACTTCTGCAGAAACTCCGCCTCCTTTTGGTTCACTACACCGTCAGCGGCGATTCCCTTGGCGAGGCCAAGCAGTTCATTGATCGCCCGGTCATCCAGCCGTGCGCGGCTGTAGAGGTTTAGAATCTTTCGGTCTGCGTGTGGGTCAGTCATGAGTGACAACCTCTTGCATTGCATATATTTTATAGCCTTTTGCAAGTTTGCAAAAAACAATTCTCCTCATTAGGCTAATCAGGATGGGATTTCTAACCTTATTAGTTATCGCGGTCGTTTTATATTATCTCTTCAGAAAGAAAAAAAATCCAAAGCAAAAAAAGACCAAAATAGAAGAGATGGGCAAAGCTTTTAACCCCATTGGAACCACTGCCCACAATGAAAGGGACGACGAATCTGACCTGGCCAGTTTTCGTATCGAAATAACTTCAGGACGCTTCGATCAACCGAAGAGTAAAAACAAAGAACCGGGCAGATGGGTTTCGCCCGGCGAAACAGTCAGGATAGACAAGTTTGAGATCACCCGAGGATTTTTTTATTTCGGTGGTCGCTTGAATAGCCTAAATGGTTACGGAACTGAATCATCACTTGTAGACCCCACGCTGAAAATCAATGCTAATTCACCAGACTATGCCGGCGAGCAAATGGATTACTGGCCCAGTTATGAACACCTAAGCCCTGGGAGCCGCGCGGCATATGTTGAGTGGCTTGCAAGTAATCGCAGCGATCCCGAAACCAATATAGGATATGTCTTTCTTTACTTCTACGGTATTGAAAGACGCCGGCTTGTCGATGACAAAAACGGGGCAATTCCGCCTGATGAGCGAAAAGCCTTGATGCTGGAGCTTGAACGATTAAAAAGCATTTACGGTCACAACCGCTCCTTTAACGGCTACGTTACCGGTTTTTTGTCTCATCTCTGGGTTGTTAATCATCAAAACGATAAAGAACAACCAAGCCATGATCTGCTGGTCGCAAAAAGAAATTTCACGTCCGTATTTAAATTTCTGCTGGCAAACGCCGTCCAAAACGGTGAACCCGTCAATGAAGAATTGGCCTTTGCCTGGGTAAAAAGTCACCCGGATTACAGTTTGCGCACGCCGGCGCGGCGCTGCGAGAATGAATTCAACCTTCTTTTCAAGTTGCGCTACAAAAGCCGCTTCGGCGACGGACTGAAAATAAAGCCCAATAAAACCAGACTGCGGCTTGATTACTACACCGCGAGCGCATCATTAAGAGGAGATAATCAAAGCGTTGAGCTTGACCTGCCTGATGTCAGTCTCCTGAAAACTCCTGTTAAGAAATTGATGGATCTGGCCGAATCCTGCACCAAAGAACTCGAACCTCTCAGTCGCTTTATCGGCAGACCGGGCAATTCACGCGACTCCTTAAGGGCTTTTTGTCTGCTGCCTAACGATCTAACCGGATTAGCTCCCGATCCTCGACTTGAACGTATAAAAACCTGGATGAACTCCCGGATATCCGTATACGATCGTCTGGTTTCGGTGGAATCCATATTTGAGCATCTCGGGGAGAAGCCGCCTTTAAAAATCAACAAGAAAGAAGCCGAGATGCTGTCAGACGTAGCGGAAAAAGCGGGCTTCGGAATAGCGCCGGATATCCGTTTTCACCAAGCCAAACCAGATATTGACGGAAAGATCATGCTTTTTACCGGAGGACACGGAGAGGGTTTCTCGCCGTCAAGTGAGTTCAGAAAAGTCGGAACCATACTGCGTCTGGGATCTCTGGTAGCCGGCATTGATAACCATATCGCCGATTCTGAGATCAACTTACTTGAGGGGCTAATCACCCAAAACAAAAAGCTTAATGAAACCGAGAAGCGGTCGCTTCACGCATACGTTCATTGGAGACTTAACACGTCCACCAACACGGCGGGATTGAAAAAACGTCTTGAGGTTCTTAACAAAAGCGAGAAAGTCGCAATCAGCCATATGCTGGTCGGCGTAGCGCTTGCGGACGGCAAGATTGACCCTGCGGAGATCAGACAGCTTGAAAAACTCTACGGGCAGCTTGGCCTCGATAAAGCAATGGTCACAAGCGATATTCACAGCCTTTCTTCCAACAGACTCTCGCGTGCTGAGCAGGAGAGAAAAACTGCGGTTGAGAGTTCACCTGAAACACAACCGGCTGAGGCTGTTGCTTCTTTATCGCTTGATCGCGATCTGTTAAAATTGTATGAAGAGGAAACCAAGAATGTTCAATCCGTCCTCGAATCCATTTTCGCGGAGGACGATGTTCTTGATGAACCTGAAACAGAGATGAAAGCTGAAGCGCAAATATCCGCCGGGGTGGTTCCGGGACTTGATACGAAGTATCGAAACCTTTACGAAAAACTCATCACCAAGGAGAAATGGTCCCCCGAGGAGATGGAGAAACTTTGCGAAAATCTGCAATTAATGACTGAAGGAGCAGTTGAAGTTATCAATGACTGGGCGTTTGACAATGTCGACGCGCCACTTATTGATGACGGCAGTACAATCTATATCGATCTTGAGGTTGCCGAAGAAATAGCGGCACTCCAAACACAGAGGCAATAACTATGACCAAGCGATCACGCATCAAAGCCAAGGAACGAGACTCAATTATCCAGTCCCTAAAAGCCGGCGTGGTTCCCCGCACGGGCATTCAGCATATTCAGGTCGGTCGCGCAAAGGAAATAGAGGCAATCTTCAAGGATATCAACAGAATTGCCCAAGGAGGGTCTGCATTTCGTCTGATCATCGGCGAATATGGCTCGGGAAAAACCTTTTTTCTAAACGTGATAAGATCCATCGCTCTTGAAAAAAAACTGGTGGCGGTAAACGCGGACCTGTCACCTGACAGACGGATTCACGCTTCCGCGGGACAGGCGAGGAACCTGTACTCGGAACTCATGCGGAACATGGCAACCCGAACAAGGCCTCAGGGCAACGCCTTAACCGCCGTCGTGGAAGTGTTCGTCAACAGCGCCCAGCAGGAAGCTGAAAAGACAGGGACGTCCGTTTCATCCGTCATAAATGATCGTCTTTCCTCTCTTGCCGAACATGTCGGCGGTTACGATTTCGCGAAGGTTATCGAAGCATACTGGAGGGGCCACGAGAACGATGACGACGAGTTAAAATCAAACGCCATACGATGGCTTCGCGCGGAATACTCGACTAAGACCGATGCGAGAAAGGCTCTCGGCGTAGGGGCGTTCATTTCAGACAACTCTTTTTACAGCAGTCTCAAGCTCATGAGTCTTCTGGTAAAGCAGGCCGGTTACGAAGGACTGCTGGTCGTTCTGGATGAAATGGTGAACCTCTACAAGCTCAACAGCAAGCAGGCAAGAACTTCTAACTACGAACAGATTCTGGGAATGCTCAACGACTGCCTCCAGGGCACGGCCGAACACTTGGGATTTCTGCTGGGAGGCACGCCTGAGTTTCTTCTGGATCCTCGCAAAGGTCTCTACAGTTACGAGGCGCTGCAGTCGCGCTTGGCCGAGAACAGTTTCGCGCAGAAAGCCGGAGTTATAGATTACTCCTCTCCGACCCTTCACCTGAATAACCTTACGCCCGAAGAACTCTATGTTCTTCTAAAAAACATAAGACGCGTGTTCGCTTCAGGCGATGAAACGCAATACCTTGTACCGGACAAAGCCCTGGAAGCGTTTCTGCTTCACTGCAGTAAAAAAATCGGCGAGGCTTATTTCAGAACTCCGCGCAATACGATAAGGGCGTTTGCCGACATGCTGTCGGTTATCGAACAGAATAGAGATATCGCGTGGAGCGACCTGATCGATTCCGTTGAAATTCAAGAAGAAAAAGTCAGCGACATGCCGGAGATAGGGGAGTCCACGGATGACCTGGCAGACTTCACCTTGTGATTATGGGAGATATGTCCCAACTTCTTAATCCCGCCGTACGAAAATGGATATACAAGCAGAGATGGACGGACCTGCGGGATATTCAGAAAGAAGCCATCCGGCCGATACTCGCCGGTAATTCCGATCTTGTAATAAGCGCCTCTACGGCCGCGGGAAAAACCGAAGCGGCCTTTCTGCCCGCCATAACCGCCATTGCCGATGAGACCTCCGGCTTCGGCATTTTATACATAAGCCCGCTAAAAGCCCTGATTAACGACCAGTATCGACGCCTAGAAGAACTGTGCGACATGATGGACATTAAAGTTACTTCATGGCACGGAGACAGTTCCCGGTCAAAAAAGAAGGAGGCAAAGCGGAATCCTGAGGGCATTTTACTTATCACCCCGGAATCGCTTGAATCCCTGCTGATCCGAGAAGCAGGATGGGTAAGAGCATCGTTTGAGTCTTTAAAATACATTATCATTGATGAGTATCACGCTTTTATTGGCACTGAACGCGGCAGCCACCTCCACTCCTTAATGCACCGACTGGAGAACCTGCTTGACCGGCATAACACACCTATACCCAGAATCGCATTAAGCGCGACTCTGGGAAACATGGACGATGTGCTCGCCAACCTCCGACCGAACAGCACTTTTCCCCACGCATTAATAGAGGGAGGAGGTCAAAGTTCTCTAAAAATGCAGGTGAAGGGTTACTTGAACCGTGCTCGCGGGGAACTTGAGCGTCCGGCCGACCGGCGGATTGCCGGGGATATCTACGAACTTCTGCGGGGAGACACCAATTTGGTTTTTGCGAACAGTCGCAAAAGAACGGAGCACTTCACGGTGATGCTAAGCGATTTATGCGACGAGAACCTGGTCCCGAACGAATTCTTTTCTCACCACGGCTCACTTTCAAAAGAACTCAGAACCACCCTGGAATCACGCCTGCAGAAACAGACACTGCCGACAACCGCCGTCTGCACAATGACGCTTGAACTCGGCATTGATATCGGCAAGGTGAAATCCGTCGCTCAGGTTACTGCTCCGCATTCCGTGTCCAGCCTAAGGCAACGCCTGGGACGTTCAGGAAGACGCGGCGACCCGGCAATACTGCGTATGTTCATCGCCGAGAACGAATTGAGCGCGAAAGATTCCAATATTGTTGACAAACTGCGCATGGAACTGCTGCAGAGCGCGGCGATGATTCGCCTTCTGGTCAGTCAGAAATGGTATGAACCGGCGGATACCGGTCTGTTCCACTTCTCAACTCTCCTGCATCAGGTTCTGGCAATAATCGCTCAATGGGGCGGCGTACGGGCAGAACAATTATGGTCACTGCTGTGCAAGTCAGAAATCTTTAAAAATGTTACCATTGATCACTTCAAGACATTGCTCCAAGCAATGGGAGAAGAACGTCTGATATTGCAATTGTCAAGCGGCGAGCTGGCGTTGGGAGACCGAGGTGAAAATTTGGTAGGCCACTATACCTTCTATGCCGTTTTCAAAACCCCTGAGGAATATCGGATCGTCGTTGAGGGAAAAACATTGGGCACCCTTCCCGTTGATTCCCTGGTTATACCCGAGCAGCATATCGTATTCGCTGGCAAACGCTGGAAAGTCAAAGATGTCGATGAGGAAAGGAAAGTCATACACGTAGTTCCCTCAAAAGCCGGCACTCCGCCCAATTTCGGCGGTGACGGAATGTCCGTCCACGATTACGTCCGCCAGGAAATGCTCAAAATTTATCTGGAAGGAGACTACCGAATCGACGCGGGAGGTACGAAAGTTGAATTCATGGACTCCACCGCGGAGAAGCTTTTTTCCGAAGGACTGGATTCTTTTCGAGACCTCAAGCTGCAAAGCAAACGTATAATCAGCCACGCCGGCAATGCCTGCCTGATTCCATGGATGGGAGACAAGATAGTTAATACGTTGGCTGTTTTATTAATCAGCCAAGGCTATAAAGCAAGCTGTTTTGCGGGAGTAATCGAAATTGAAGGCGCCGATCATTCGGACGTTTCCAGATGCTTGAGAACTTTCAGCAGAGAGAATAAACCAAGCAATACTGATCTGGCCAAATTCGCTAAGAATAAGCAAACCGAAAAATACGATTACCTGTTACCGGAGAACCTTCTGAACGAAGGATACGGTGCAAAGGCTTTTGATATTGATAGCACGATCGACTGGATCATAAAAGCTGATAGTATGAATTACCTTTAGACAATCTCCATATAGTGAGGTTCAGATTGAATTCGCCGTTGTTTTTTTAAGACCGTCAATCAAGTTCCTAGCCTTCTCGTTTATCATCAGAATAAGCAAGCTCTTTGCCCTAGACATTGATACGTAAAGAAGAGACTGCGAATTGTTTCTGTCCACTTCTTCAATGCCGCCCACTACGACGATTACTACGGGACTTTCAAGCCCCTTGAAAGAATGGATGGTAGAGAATTTTACGATTTTTTTCTTCCTCATAATGTCCAAATTACGGGAAATATCCTCAAGAGGAAATCCAGATATCTCTTTCACGCCCGCCAGAACTGAAGATTCCAAGCGTCGCGGAGAAAGAATTACTATCTCCTCCACGGAAATTCCTTCCTGAAGCAGACGCTTGATTTCTCTGTCAAGGAGATTAGCAAAGTCTTCCGAACTCTTCCAGTACTTGTACTCCACAGGCGGACCCTGCTCTTCTCCCAACCTAGATGGCGGATTCTCGAACCCTGAAAGAAGATAAGTTTCTTCAGCAATGTGCTTGGTGTTTCTGCAATTGACCGTTAATTTGCTCCGAACGAAGTACTGACCACCACAACTCTTCTTCAGGATATCAACAGGGTTCTCCTTTTTATCATAATCGTAGATAGTCTGGCGAGAGAAGTCGCCGAAAATTGCCCAGCGACCACCAGACAACCCTTCATATATGGCATCATTAAGGAATTCCAATCTTTCTTCTTTGTAAAGAAGATCCTGAGCCTCATCCATGACGAGCAGGTCAAACTGCGGACCGAGTTGTTCCAGAGCCAGTTGTCCATAGAATGGATACACTTCATTGAATAATATTTGTTGATCTTGTGATTTGTGTTTTTTTTCGAGGAATTCTTCTTTGTTGCTGCTATTCATTATCAGATTTTCTACTACCCCGTGAAATGTACCAACCATGATCTCCGTGTCTTTTGTACGTTCCTGAAGCGATTGGCTCAACAACTGATTATAACAAACAAGAAGTACTTCTTCCCCGTTTTGGCTTGCTCGCCGCGAAAATTCCAAGGCAAGCAAGGTTTTTCCGGTCCCAGCCGCTCCTTCAAACAAACAGCGGGGATTTTCTTCAAGCTCGTCTATTCTTTCGTATTGCTCTTCGGTAAGCCTCAGAATCTCCTGTTCGACTTGTTCAAACCAGAGGCTTTTCAATAGCACTCGATCAAAATCCGGACGCAAGAAATCGCTGATTCTTTTCGCCTCGGCAGGAATAGGTACAGGTTTTTCTTTGTGCCGTTGAAATTCCCGAAGCCTCTTTCGCACGGTCTTCCTGATGCACGAAGATATCTTACGATCCCGCAGGTCATTAGAATCAATGACGTCGGAACGCTCAAATTCCGGGTCGGGAGGAGGACACTTCATGTCCGGGAAAACAACCATGCGTCCAATCGGGCATTCCGATTCGCGGGAACCTTCCCCGAAATGTTCTATTATTGAATGTCGCAACGCGTACATCGAATCTTTTACCTGTGCGAAAGGACTTTTTTTGAGCACAAATTTTTTGCCGTGACGATCTGTAGTTCTCCATTCTCCATTCTCGCGGGAAATCCTGCCACCCTTAACCTCAAGACAGACGATTCCTTCTCCAGGGATAATCACAACAAAGTCTATTTCGCCATATGGTTTTCTTTCTCCCCTGCGCGAAAGTTCCATTGAGTGGAGAACTCTCCACCCCTTGGTATCCGGGTCATCTTTTAACCGGTTGAAGATTTTGCGCTCGGCAAGGCTAGTTTTATCATTGACAATATGAGCTGGAATCATCTTTGCCATTTTATCACCATATCACTTCCGCAGGATGAACCAATAAGTACCGCCTATCACGCCATCAGCAAATGCTTACAGAAGTTAAGCTTAATCTTCAGTATTTACATCAACTCCTTGTTCAACAAGAAAAGATGCCGCCTTATGCAAAATCTCTCAAGTGAATCGAAACGAAGAGGAGTATGGCCATCTTTGTTTTTAGCGTTTACATTAGCCCCTTTTTCAATGAGAAGAGCCGCCAATTGTATCATTCCTTGAGATAAAGCATCATGAAGAGGGGTATCGCCGTCTTCGTCTTCAGCATTTACATCAGTTCCTTGCTCAATAAGAAAAGATGCTGTTTTTGTCTCTCCCGCGCGCGTGGCGAAGTGAAGAGGGGTGTCGCCGTTTTTATTTCTGGCATTTACATTCGCCCCCTTTTCAACGAGGAAAAACGCTACTTCCGTCCCCCCTTCAAGTGAAGCGAAGTGAAGAGCAGTATTGCCGTCTTCGTCTTCAGTGTTTACATCAGCTCCCTGTTCAATAAGAGAAAAGACCTCTTCTTTATCTCCTGCAAGTGAAGCGTCATGAAGATGGGTGTCACGGTCTTTATTTTCAGCATTTACATTCGCTTCTTCCTTAATCTCGCACAAAGGAAAAGATGGCGAACCCGAAGTGGAAGAAAAAACCGCAACGATACTTTTTCCTCCGAAACTGGGAAAAACAACATAAATCCTAATGTTTTGTCCGGTATTTTCGACTTTCCTTAGCATTCCTCTGCCGAAAAACTTATGGCTGACCCTGCGATCCGAGGTAAGTCCCGCCCCGGCGTTCTCAACCTCCGGCGTTGTTTTAAATGAAGAGGTATTTTCATCAACAAGTCCTCCGTATCTAACGTAAACGGCACGCTCGGGAGGAATATCCCTGAGAAAAGGCGAGGGAGAACAACAACTCAGACAGAGCATCTTCTCCGCCCTGGTGATTGCGACGTAAAAAAGTCTTCTTTCCTCCTCAATTCCCTTCTGGGTTGAAGAAGACTTCTTGTGCGGAAGCGTTTCCTCGTTTACCCCGACCAGAAAAACTACCGGGAACTCAAGACCCTTCGCCGCGTGAATAGTCATGAGGGAAACATTTTCCCCTACACCGCTCACCCTGTCCTCGTCTGTTGCGAGAGACACGCTGTCAAGAAAATCGAAGACGGACGGTTCCCCATCCTCTCCGGCGGCTTTTAGAAGCTCTTCGACGTTTTCGATCCTGTCGACATCCTTCCCCAGATAGTCCCGGTAGCCAGAAAGGTTCACAATCCTGTTTATAACCTGCAAGGCGGAATTTTCCCGTGCCTCAGAACGAAGACTATTTATAATGTCCAAGAATTTTGCTAGTTTTTCCAAGGTTCTTGACGGCAGAAGCCGCCCTTTCTCGCACTCTTCAATCGCCTCGAGCGGACCCAGTCCGGAAGCTTCCGAGACTTCCCTGAGTCTCTCTATCTCAATCTTTTTTATTCCCCTATGCGGAACGTTTATTATTCTCTCAAAGCTGGCCTGATCTCTGGGATTCTGAATCAACTGAAGATAGGCGAGCATGTCTTTTATTTCTTCTCTCTGGTAGAATCCGACCCCTTTTTTTACCACATATTGAATTCCCTTCCGCCGGAGAGCATTCTCAATGGCCCTTGACTGATAGTTCGCCCTGTAAAGAACCGCCACTTGACCGAAGGTAATATCCGATGAGAGGGTAAGTTCCGAAATCATGTTCGCGACAAAGTACCCTTCTTCATTATCATCTCTCCCCCGGAAAACCACAGCCCTCTCCCCGCAGGGGTTCTGGGTCCACAAGGTTTTTTCTTTTCTCAAGGAATTTTTCTTTATGATTTCGGTTGCTATTCCGAGAATTGTCTCTGTGGAACGATAATTGCGGTTAAGATTGACGAGTTTCTGACACACAAAGTCTTTTTCAAAGTTTAGTATATTCCTTGTGTCCGCCCCTCTCCATCCGTAAATCAACTGATCCTCATCGCCCACAACGAAAAGATTTCTGTGAAGATCAGAAAGAAGTTTTACGAACCTGTCCTGATGGATATTCACATCCTGATATTCATCAACAAGCACATGAGAAAACCTCTTTTGGTACTGGCAGAGAATTTCTTTGTTTTCGCGGAGAAGTTTATTTGTAACAAGAAGCAGATCATTAAACGTCATGAAATTGGCTTCTGCTAGCTCTTTTTTGTAACAATCATAGAGAATATTTAGGTCTTGCCCTAAAGAATTATTTTCGAAGACCACTTCACCACTGTTTTCAGCTTCGTTAAACATTTCAAGAACATCTTTTGCAAAAATTGAAGGATGGCTTCTTCCGAAATCAAATTCTCTCATGCACTTCCTTATGAAGCCCTTTTGTTCTTCCAGGTCGGATAAGATAAGAAAATCTTTCGCGTAGTTTTCAAGAAAACCCGCTTCCTTCCTAAGAATTCTAAGGCAGATTGAGTGAAAAGTACCAATCCAGATTTTGCCCATTTCTGCGCCCAGAAGTTCCCCCACCCTTTTTCTCATCTCCCCGGCGGCTTTTCTAGTAAAAGTCAGGGCCAGTATTTCATGCGGAGGAACTCCCATGTTCTTTATCAGGTAGGCGATCCGGTACGTTGCAACTCTGGTTTTTCCTGAGCCTGGTCCTGCAAGTACGAGCAATGGACCTTCGCCGTGACTCACTGCCTTGACTTGGTCTGAATTGAGTTCTTTGAGTAAGTTCCCTTCCATGATAAGCATTCGTTGAAGTCGTGGTAGATGGTATTTTACTGCTTGGTTTTAGCCCCGCAACCGGGAGTTTTTTTGTCTAGCACGAAATAGCGTATACAATGGTAAACATTCGTTTAACAACCACCCACGTCGCAACAGGCAGAAACATCGGCAGGGTCTGATGAAAATAAAGATAATACATACGTCGGACTGGCAGATCGGAAAGGTTTTCCGATTCGTAGATAACCAGACGATGGGGCTCCTTCAGGAGGCGCGCCTCGGAGCGATTACCCGCCTGGGGGAGTTCGCCGAACAAAACGACGTCCACCATATCCTGGTCGCCGGAGACATATACGACATGGAGGCGCTCTCGACCCGCTCTCTTAGCCAGCCGATTGAGCGCATGAGGAATTTCCCCGGGGTAAGATGGCACCTGCTGCCGGGAAACCACGACCCCCATCGTCCAAACGGGCTCTGGGATCAGCTCACTCGCAGAGGCATTCCAGACAACATTCATATCCATACCATGCCCGAGCCCGCAATCTTTGAGGATGAGTCTCTGGTTCTGCTGCCCGCTCCGCTTCTCCATCGAAAGACTCTTGAAGATCCGACCGCGTACATGGACAACATCTCTCTTCCCGAAGGATTTGCGCGCATTGGAATCGCCCACGGCACTGTGGTCGGCTTCAGCTCGGACGATGAGAACATCCCGAATCACATAGCCCCTGACCGCCCCGCCCGCGCCGGACTCTCCTATCTGGCCATTGGCGACTGGCACGGACAGAGAAAGATAAACGACCGCTGCTGGTACAGCGGCACGCCGGAAACAGACGCGTTTGACGTTGCGGACGGCGGACAAGCGCTGCTGGTTGAAATTGATGGCACCGGAGCCGCTCCAAAGGTAACGCCTTTTGACACGGGACAGTACAGATGGATCAGTCTTTCAGAACGGATAAACAACCGCGAAGACATTGATTTTCTTTCGGAAAAGCTCAGAAGCGCGGACGAAAACCTGAACCGGGTGCTGCTGCACCTGAAGGCGGAAGGAGCCCTGTCGCTCGGCGACCGTGAATATTTCCAGCAGCAGATCACAGACGGCGTCTCGGCCGCACTCTGCTTCCTTCGCGTCGACGACAGCCGGCTTTTCCCCAGTCCCACGGAGGAAGACCTTGACCGGATTGACAGGCGGGGTTTCGTGCGTGCGGCCGCGGAAACCCTGAAGCGCATGGCAAGCGAAGGAAACGATTCGGAACGGGAACTTGCAGCCGAGGCCCTCCAGCGACTCTACCTTGAGCATATGAAATCGGAGGCGGAGCGGCGATGAAATTGCGATCCCTTGCGGTAAACCAGTTCAAAAAATTCACAAGCCCTATGCGTCTCGGCGAGATCAATGACGGGTTAAACGTCGTCGTCGGCCCGAACGAAATGGGCAAGTCAACCCTGCTCGACGCGCTTCGCGCAGTGCTGTTTGAAAAACACGACTCAAGGGCAAGACCCGTAAGGGATCTGCAGAACGACCGGAACAATGCAGGGCCGGTCATAGAGCTTGCCTTTGAACTTAATGAGGGTATTTACCGGATCAGAAAACGGTTCATAAAGAAGCCCTACGCGCGTCTTGACTGTCCCGACGGGCGAACACTTGAAGGAGACGCCGCTGAGGAGGAACTTCGCGAACTTCTGAGCCTGGGTAAACCCGCGAGAAGCGGAGCGCAGCCGGAAACCCTGGGAATGTGGAACGTGCTCTGGGTAAAGCAGGGCAGGTCTTTCGGAGCACCCGATCTTCCGGAAAGCGCGCGTGGGAATCTCCACGGCGCTCTTGAATCTGAGGTCGGCACGGTACTCGGGGGGAGACGAGGACGGGCACTGCCGCAGGTAATAGAAAAACAGCTCGGCGAACTGGTCACCTCCAGCACCAACAAGCCCAGAGGACAATACAGGGATATTCTCGAGCGGGAGACCTCACTTAACGGAGAAATCGAGAGTTTCGGGGAGCGTCGCGCAGAACTCTCTGACACCCTCGCCCGCCTTGAAGAAGCCCAAGAGACTCTGAAGCGCCTGTCGTCGGAGAATCGTGACGAAACCGACGGGGAAAAGATTAAAAGAGCACGGAAGCGATACGATGAGCTAAAAGAACTTGAAACCCGAATAGAAGCCGCAGGGACCGAACTTGAACTCAGGAAGCTCAACCTGGAAAAGGCCGAAGGGGAAGAAAAACAGCGTAGTCAACTGAAAGACGAGACCAAGGCTGAAGAAATGTCTCTGGAGGCAGCCGGGAAACGCCGGGGAGAGGTGCGGGAAAAAGAAAGGGACTACCGGGAGAAAATTGAAAAGTTGCGCGCAGCGGTGCACGAGGCCGAGGCGGGCCTCGGGGCGGCTGAAGATACCGTCCTGCGGGAAAGCCGCGTTTTGGAAGCCGTGCGCCTGAAAAACCGGATCGGAGAGCTTGAGAGGCGTTTTGAAAAAGCTAGGGAAGCAGAAACACGCAGGCGGGAAGCTCAACGGGAAGCCACGACCATTACGGTCACCGAAGAACTGATCGAACGAATACGCGCGGCGGAAAAAGAACTTGAAAAAGCTACCGACCGCCTAAGCGCCGTCGCGACCACCATAACCCTTGATATGGAACCGAACCGCTCCGACGGTATTGAGATTAACGGTCAACCGTTTACAGACGACCGCTCTTCCATCCGGGCCGTTTCACCGGTAACAATAACAATTCCCGAATGCGGACGAATCACGGTTGAACCAGCCGTAAAAAACCGGGATAAACTTCTTGGTCAGCAAAGCAATGCCGAAGCCGAACTTAAAAACGCATTGAGGGAGGCTGGCGCCGAAAGCCCAAGTGAAGCCGAAAACCGTTACGACGAGAGAGAGAAACTGCTACGGGACGCTGAGCTTGCCCGCCAAGAAGCGGAACTTCACTCTCCCGCAACCGAAGAGTACGAAGCTGGCGCACAGGCGCTTGGCGACCACATTGAAAGTCTTTCTCTGGTACTCAAGCGGGAAACCGATGAACTCGCTTTAAGTGAACTACCCGCACTCAAAGAATCCGAGACGGCTCTTGAGGACGCTAGGGGGCGGGCTGCCGACGCACGGCACGCTCTTGAGAAAGCACGCGCCGAACTCAGCGGACCGGACAAGGCGCTCGGCGATCTCCAGACCGAACTCACTACCGCCGACGTGCGTTACGAAGGTGCGGAAGAACATCTCGCCCGTCTTCGCAGTCAGCTTGAAGATGCGGAAAAGCAGTGCCCAAGCGATGAGCTTCTGGAGAATATCGATACGGCCCAAAAAAGGCTTTTGGAGCAGGAAGAAGTCATAGCTAAACTGAGCGGCGAACACGAGGATGAGACGCTTGAGCAGCTCCAGGCCCGTATGGACCGTCTTGAAAAGGCCATTGAGGAGAGACGCGAGAAACGCGGGAATCTCGATGTGGAAATAAGCGGGCTCAGATCGCGCGTGGAGGCTTCCGAAGGCGGCGGGATTGACGAGGTGATTCAGCAGAAAAACCGCGAGCTTGAACTTTGCCAAGAAGAGATCAGACGCTCCAAGCGCGAGGTGGATGTTCTTACCCTGCTGCTTTTAACGTTACGCGATGCCGAACGGGAAGCCAAGGAACTCTACATGTCACCCGTGGTAAATCGACTCAGACCCTATCTGCAACTCCTGTTCCCCGGCGCAAACATTGCTATAGATGAAAACCTTAAGATCACCGGCGTGGTGCGGGAGGGCGGGTACGAAGAACCCTTCCATCACCTGAGCATGGGAACCCAGGAGCAGATCGCCGTTCTGGTCCGCCTAGCATTTGCGGAGATGCTCGTTGAGCAAGGGCAGCCGGCAACGGTAGTGCTTGACGACGCTCTTGTGTTTTCGGATGATCGTCGGATGGATCGTATGTTCGACATTCTCAACATGGCGGCTAGAAACATCCAAGTTTTGATTTTTACCTGCCGGGAGCAGCTTTTTGAAGGAATTGGCGGCTGTCACCTGTCATTGGAGACCGGAGACGCAGAGGAACTCCTGTCGGCGTGAGTAGTGAGTAGTCTTAACAGACAAGGAAAAATTCTCATAGGCTTGCCCAATCATTGAGGCTTAAATTGAAGAAATGCCGAAATTGAATTTGCGAAAAATTCCGAGCAGTATCATTCTGTTTGCGCCTGACAGAAATCCCGCGTCTTATTACCAATTCAAAATCTGTTAGTATTAAAATACCGAGGGTATTAAGATCCGGGAAAAAGAGCAGGCCTTTCGGTATCCGGAGACTTCCAAGAGCAATCCCTGAATGATCGCCGGGAGGTTTTAAGTCAAAACCGGTTTTAATTATGAGACGGGTCCCTGGGACGTTTTTCTCTTAATAAAAAACAAAAGGGCGCGTCACGGTTTTTCGCCATGAACCGCTCATATTCGTTTCAGTCGGTTATCAGAAACGCTGGGTCAGAATAAAAGAGTCCGACACCCCGTTTTTGTTCACGCTTAAAGGGGAGATGACGGTTGAGTTCGCGGCTTGCGGGCGGTCTCGGGCCTGTCGGATAAAGCGGAATTCCGCGCGGGAAAAACCCAAAGAGCCGCCTGTAAAGATGAATTGCCCGCTGCGCGGGAGGTCATATGAACTTACTGCTTGAAACTTTTGTTTTCCTGCTGGCAACGATAGTCGTTGTCCCGGTGTGCCGCAAGTTCGGATTAAGTACCGTACTCGGCTACCTGCTTGCGGGGCTGCTAGTAGGTCCAAGCGGCCTGGGGCTTATAGGCAACACTGCCGAAGTGCTTCACTTTGCCGAGTTCGGCATAGTTCTGCTGCTGTTTATTATCGGGCTTGAGCTTCGCCCGCGCCGTATTTGGACCATGCGCAGGCTTCTCCTCGGGCTCGGCGCCGGGCAGATCATCCTTACCTCAATCGTCATCGCGGCATTTAGTTTCATGTTGCTCGGGCTCAGTCCGCCCGCGTCGGTTCTGATCGGGTTTGCCCTCGCGCTTTCAAGCACGGCATTGGTTATTCAGCTGCTCGGGGAGCAGAAAAAATTAACCAAACCTCATGGGCGAGCGGCTTTCGGAACGCTCTTAATGCAGGATGTGGCCGTTATACCGGCAATCGCCGTGGTGGCGGTGCTGTCGGCTGAAACCAGTGAATCGGCGGGGATAAATCCGCTGCTTTTAGCCGGAGTAGTGGGCGGACTCGTGGTGGCGCGGTTTACGCTTCGCCCCGCCCTGCATTTCGTGGCGGCGACCGGGATCCATGAACTTTTCACCGCGGCGGCGCTTGCCCTTGTGGTGGGGGCCGCGCTAGCGATGCACAGCGTGGGACTGTCTATGGGACTCGGGGCTTTTATAGCCGGCATGATGGTTGCCGATTCGGAGTACCGCCACCAGCTCGAAGCCGACGTGATGCCGTTTAAGGGACTGCTGCTGGGCCTTTTCTTCATCGCCGTCGGCATGGCAACCAATCTCCGTCTGCTGATCGAACTGCCGTTTCTGATCGTGGGGCTGACCGCGGCTCTCATGGTCGCGAAATCACTCGTCATATACCCGCTTGCAAGGGCTCAGGGACTCGGGCACGGAGAAGCGGTACAGACGGGGCTTGTGCTTGCCCAGGGCGGTGAATTCGCGTTTGTTCTGTTCACAGCCGGCGTCGGCGCGGCGCTCATTGACCGGGACATCGCCGATATTGCCGTTCTCGTGGTCACGCTGTCGATGGCGGCCACCCCGGTGCTCACCACACTCGGCGCGCGGTTCGGCCCAAAGGACCCGGATATTCCCCATGAGGAGACAGACGGCGAACCGCGGGAAAATCACGTGATAATCGCGGGGTTCGGCCCGTTCGGCCAGACTGTGGCCCGCGTATTGGCAACACTCAAAATTCCGTTCACGGCGATTGAGCTTGACCCGGGGAGGGTAAGGTTCGTCCGTCAGTTCGGAAGCAAGATATACTACGGCGACGCGTCCCGCCTGCAGGTGCTGCTTTCAGCCCGCGCCGACCGGGCGGCGGCGATCGTAATAGCGGTAGAAGACGTGGAGACGTCGCTTAAGATTGCGAACCAGGTGCGCAGGTCCTTTCCGAACGTTAAAATCATGGCGCGCGCCGCGGACCCTTTCCACGAGATCAGGCTGCGTGAAGCAGGCGCGGGTTACGTGATCAGAGAAACGCTGCTCTCAAGTCTTGCTCTTTCGAAAAAACTCCTTGAGCATCTGGGAATGAGCCCGGGCGAAGCCGCGAGGATAACTCGGGAGTTCCGCAAGCACGATTCCCAGACTCCTGAAAGCCGGACGGCCGTTTACCAGGACGAAGCCAAGTTTCGCCGAAGCGTGCCCGATGCGGTTGAGGACCTGAAAAAGCTGCTGAAAAAAGATAAGAAAACCGGTCCGCGCACAGAATAAAAAATGCGCTTAATCCTCTTTTCCGCGGAGGCAGCAGTTTTTCAGATAACGTGCCAAAGCTCCTCGCTTCCCAAAAAACCCGATATGTTATCGGCTATTGCCAAAGAGCCGAAAAGGGAACGGCCAGGAACCTGTCGCCGAAAGGAACCACGTCCTCTCCCGCGTACAACACGACGCCGCAGACAAAATCGTCTTTAATCAGATCCCGAAGTACTCCCATGCCTTTAAAATCGGCGGAATCGACCCGCTCCGAAGCCTTGACCTCTATGCCGGCAACCGAGCCGTCCGGACGTTCGAGAACAAAATCAACCTCTTTGTTGTCAGCGGTGCGAAAGTGAAAAAGATCCGCCCGCACATCGGAGAAGGAAAGCAGTTTGCGAAGCTCAGAAGCTACAAAGTTCTCAACGGCATGACCGTAGAAATCGGTCCACCTGCCGCGCGGACCCTCAAGCTCGCGGTCAAGCAGATGACAAAGCAGAAGGGTATCGATAATATAGCCCTTGGCGGACTTCACCAGCCGTTTGCCGATGTTGCGATACCACGGCTGAACATCAAAGCCGAGAAACATCGCCTGCAGAATACCGCGGTAGCTTTTGCTGGTAACGGGGTTAAGTCCCATGTCATGCGCAATCTCGGCGTCGTTTAGAAGTTTGCCTGCGCGGGCCCCCAGAACCCGAAGCAGTCTTGGCAGAAGGCCGATTTTTTCAAGCTCGGCAACAGTGCGCACGTCGCGCTGCAGTATGGTTGTAAGGTAGCCGTCAAACCACTCTGCCCGCTTGCGCGCGGGTTTTCCCGATATTTCGGGAAACGTGGCTGACTGAATGGCTTCACTAAGCGTCGGTCCGTTTCCCATGTCGGCAAAATCGGCTGAAAACAGCCTCTCCGGGAAATCGCCTCTCGTAGAGAAAACCTCGCAGGCTGAAAAGGGGTAAAGAATTCTTATGCTCATGCGTCCAACAAGGGAATCGGATAGGTTCGGGGAAACGGAGTGAACGAACCCAGCGGCGACGCGGAGAGAAAAAACGGGAGAGAGAAAATGAAGAAAAAATCGCCGCGAAGCTTCCGCGCTGCTTGGGCTTTACCGACGCCACGGGACCGCGGAAGGGTACATGGGAGAACTCAAGGACTTGTTCCGCTCGTCTTTGTCTTCAACCTTTTATTCCGTCTCCCAGAGTGACTGCAAAGGCACCGCATAAAGACCTTCACCAAATCGCAAGTTTCTTTCTCCGTTATAAAGCACGACCCCGCAGGAAAAACGATCGCCCGCAGCGGCCTTGAGTCTGCGCAGCCCCCGAAAATCCGAATCTCTCACAGTGGCCGATGCCTTGACTTCAACCCCGGCAAGGGCCGTCGCCCCGCGTTCTATAACGATATCGACTTCCGCTCCGTCTTTTTCCCGATAGTGAGAGAAAACGTGCGGTTGTCCGTGTCCGCTTAGCTGCCTGCGCAGTTCCTGGAGCACCCAGGTTTCAAGAAGATGGCCGTAAAAGGGTCTGTTTGCCGAAAGCGCGGCGGCATTCATTCTCATAAGCGCGCAGGCAATACCCGTGTCGGCGATGTGAAGTTTTGGAGTCTTGACCAGGCGTTTCAGGTGATTGCGGTGCCACGCCGGCAGTTTTTCCAGCAAGAACATTTTTTCCAGCAGAAAAAGATAATCATGAACCGTATTGCGACTCAGTTTAAAAGACGAAGACAGACCGTTTACGCTTAGAAGGCTTGCAGTCTGCGCGGCCGCCAAGGCAAGAAGCCTCGACAGAATTTCAGGTGAACGGATTGCGGCAATGTCACGTGAATCGCGCTCTACAAGTATCTCGATATATTTTCTGTACCAGTCGGCGCGTCTTTCTCCGGAGCGCTGAAGCGCAACCGGGTATCCACCGGCGGCCACTTTATCCATAATAACCATCTCCTGTGAATCACTCCTGTCTTGCCAGATATTGAATTCCGAGGAAAACAGCGCATCCGGGAAACCGGGCGTGTTTCCCTCAAGTTCGCTTTGTGAAAAAGGATGCAGCCTGATTATATCCATGCGCCCGGCAAGCGAATCGGTTATCCCTCGGACATGCAGCACGCTGACCGAGCCGGTCAGCATAAAACGCCCCGGAGTACGATTGCGGTCAACCGCAAGCTTGATGGATGAGAAAATCTCCGGCACTTTCTGGACTTCGTCCAGAATGACGCGTTCAGGCAGAGTTTTCACAAATCCCATGAGGTCTGCCTCGGCAGCGGCGCGAGTGTCTTCATCATCAAAACTTATGTAGTGATAGCCCTCGGTCTTGCCGACCATACGGGCAAGGGTGGTTTTTCCGCACTGGCGGGGTCCCTGAATCAACACGACAGGGGAATCTTCAAGAGTTTCTCTCAGACGTGATTCAACGTGCCGCGTGTAACTTGCTTCATACATGGTTGATTAACTGTAATCATCTCTGCAACTAATTGCAACTTTATATTCAGACTAATTATCAAATTTAAATATAGTCAATTATCAGATTAACAGTTTTTATAGAATTTTTAATGTTATAACAGATAGTTATAAGGTACAGCCAGTTGTCAGGTTTAAGGATAACTAATTGTCAGATTTAAGTATGGCTGATTGTCAGATTGATTTACATCCAGTTATCAACCATTGTATATTTACAAACAAATATAAAAATGATTTTCCGAAATCTCTAAAGCAAAAAATGATCTCTTTGATGTTGTTATCTGAGGATATTTTTCGTCAGTTGCCGTAGGCAAACATTTCTCGCAACACATCCGCCACCTTCTGTGCTCGTGCGTCCGGCAGGACGCCCAGTCGCTTGACCAGGCGAGACTTGTCCACGGTCCTGATCTGATCGAGGACCACTTGGCCCTTCTTCCGCTGAAAGGTGACATTTACGCGACTAGGGTAGTCTCGTTGCGTCAATGTCATGGGCGCTATTATGACTGTGCGGATGTGCCGGTTCATCTCATCCGGCGAGACCACTACGCATGGCCACATCTTCTGGATTTCCGATCCTTGCGTGGAATCCAGGTTGACCAGATAGATATCATATCGCCGGAGCGGCTTTACCATGTCCAGTCCTCGGCATCAAAGTCATTTTCAAGCGCATCGGGAACCAGCGGCGTGTCGTCACCGACGGTCGCCATTTTTTCAAAGGCCGCACTCCAGCCCTCGCGCACGCTTCGCACCGGTGCAAGCACGATGACTCCGTTCTCGATACGCATCTCCAACTCGTTGCCGAGACCGCATTGCTTGATAACCGACGAAGGGATACGAATTCCCTTCGAGTTGCCAATGGATATCAGATTAATCTTCATGCGTTCGTCTCCTTATGTAATTACATTGTAATCACTAGGCAGACGGATTTCAAGGCCGGCGAACACGGTGTCTGCTTATTCCAGCAAAAATGAACACCAGACACTTAACCGGTCGGTTTCGCCTTTCGTTAAACATGCGGGGTAAGAATACACCTTGAAAACTGGAAGGCTGCCATCCAATTTTCAAGTCAGATTACTCTTTCCCGCTCATGAAGACCGACTGCTCTCCCGGCTGATCGGCAATGCCATTTGCGGGCTTAACCGGCATTAACCGCGAAACCTCGCAAGGCAGCGCAATAAAATCAGAGGACCGGAAGGTTTTGAGATAACGTACCGGATCCCCCCGCTTCCTGAAAAATCCAACACGCCGCCGGCTACTGCCAGAGAGCGGAGAAAGGAACTGCAAGGAACCCCGCGCGGAAAGGAACCACTTTCTTCTGATATATGAATTTGATATTTATGATTTCTGAAATCAAGCTTTATTTTTACAAAATTCGTTCAATGGCACGAAGAAGGATTCAGGAGCCATGGGCCGTATCGACCGGCGTTCAGGTCCCTTCGCGAACCATGTCCAAAATATGCTGGTCCCAGTGAGCTTTAATAATGGAGTTATTGCCGAAAACGCACGCCTCCTCCTTCGGCATGACCATGCGCTTTAAACCGCAAAGGTCAGATCATCACGGCTAGAAATTCAACCGCCAGCCCGAAAGAAACGTAAGTTCTGTATCCGCGCCCGCGAGATGACCGGGAGAACCGCTCGCTATGACGCCTAGGCGAAGCTCTCCGGCGTAAAGCGGCTGAGACCACCTCACAGCGAAGTCGACCTGCCGTCCGCTCGGCACGAGAGACGCCGAAACCGGGGTCCTGAGCACCTCGCCTGATTTCGTGCGGCCGACGGGCACCGTGAGCGAGGCCCGGCCGCGCTCTATGCGAAGAGGCTGCGAGACACCAACCCGCAGCGTGCTGTCGCCGGAGAACACTCTGCTGGCATGCAGGGTGAACGAGCTTGTGGTAAGCGACGAGACCTCGTCTATTATCCCGCCCCGGATCCCCGGGCCTGCGGTTCCGATTTCAGCGTCGGCCCCCACGCGCCATTCGCCAAGCTCCGCGTCCGCGCTTACGCCGGCAAAGAACACATCCGACGCGAGCGCTCCGAAAGCTCCTTCGGAGAAGCTTCCGAGCATGGTCTCCCTCTCCCCTATCCACCCGGCGCGAAGACCGAGCGGAGAGCCGGCGGGCCGCCAGGAGAGCACCGCGCCCGAGGCAGGCGCCCGTTCCGAGGTCCCTTCCGTAGCGAAGGCGGCAAGGGACAGGGAGCGCTCCCCGGTCACGGTTACGGTCAGCGCATCCTCAGCAAGCGCGAGATGCCCGCCCCCGGCGTCTGCCGGGGTCCGAAGAAGACCGAGCCTTAGGCGAACGAGGGCGCCCGGCGCCGCTCCCCCTTTGGAGGCCCCCTCCGCCGGGAAGGCGGTGAACGACAGGGTGCGCCGGCCGGCAAACGCCGGGGCAAGAGGGTGTTCGGCAAGCACTAGATGGCTTCCTCCGGAGCCCCCGGGCGCATTGAGAAGGCCGAGTGCGGACTGGGCCGAAGCGGCGCGGTAGCCCGACTGAAGCACCCCGGCCGTAAATCCCGTGCCGTGGGTCGAGGTAAAACGCGATTGCGGGGAGAATTCCACGAGTTCGCGAAGCCGAGCCGCCATCGGCGGCCCCGACGAGGCGGCAGTGAAACCACTCAGGTCGAACCAGAACGGCGCACCGAGGGCGTCAAAGGCCGCGATCTCCCGCCCGGCAAGGGACCGCTCGAGCCCGTCGCCGAACGCGGGACCGAGGCGGATCCCCGTAGCCCGAAGAGCGGGTCCGGCGCCGCCCGTCATGCTCCCGACCGGAACCTCCAGAACCCCCACGGGCGATGTCGCGGCGGAGAGATCCATTCTCCCGCGGCCGTAGGTATCCCGGTCGACGTAGATGCCGGTGTTATCGGCCGTATCGAGCAGGCGCCCCACCAGTTCCGTGCTTGAGAGCTGGTCTCGAAACAGCTGCTTCATAAGCGCCAGCCCCCCGGCAACCATTGGAGCGGAATACGAGGTTCCGGAACCATCACTGAATCCCCGGTCAACTGAACCGCCGGAAGCGGATTTGAAATGGGCAATTCTAACGCTTTGTCCGGGTGCCGCTATGCAGAAATCGGCGGCGATGCCACAACGATTGGAAAAACCGGCGATTCCCCCTCCCTCTTTTATCGCCGCGACGGCAATGGAATGTCCCCGAAGTTCCTCGATGCGCACCATAAGACCGGGCATCACACCGACCGAAACCGCGTTTAAGCTCCCGTTCTTGCAATAGTCCGTCACGGAGGAATCGCAGGAATCTCCGTGCGCATTGCTCGCAGACCAGACGAAAATGGTCTTGTCGCCGGCACCTGCCTGAGCGATCGCGGCGATTGTCTGTCCGAAATTGTCGCGGAGGTCCTGCTCGCTGTAACGGTTGATTAAGCCCGAGTAGCCGAAGCTCAGGTTAAGGATGTCGACGCGCCGTTCGCCGTCTCGCCACGCCAGGACCTCGGTGAAGACGCTGGCAAAAGTCGCGTCTCCGTTGGCAAGACCTTGAAGCGTAATGGGAGTATACACGCCGCTGGATGCGCGCAAAGGGATGGCAAACATCGCGATGTCGGCACCCCACGCGACTCCGTGATGCGCGGCGGAATTATTCGACAGGCGAGATCCGGCGGCAATGCTCGCGACTGAAGTGCCGTGAGAGAACTTTAAGCCGGTCTGAAGTGTTATGGCGGTCTCATTGACGGCACCCAGTAGAAACCGTTCGACAACCGTCTTTCCGGCAAACGCCGGGTGGTCCGTATCGATTCCGGTGTCGACGAAACCGATGGTAACGCCGGAACCGGGCGTGGCATTTTCGCCTTTTAACAGCCGGAGCTTGCCGTAGGCTTCATCCGCGCCTATAACGTCAAGACCCCACTGCTTTTGAAAACCTTCGTGTTGATTGTATTCGCTTGCAAGCTGCGTCGCCTGAGAATCGACATGTTCGGGGGACGGGCAGGTCCCGTCGTGAAGCAGGATACACATGCTAGGTGGCGGCGGAGTGGAACAGTTCGGGGGTGTTCCAACTTGTCCTGGTGGACAGGTAGGCGGCGGCGGAGTGGAACAGTTCGGGGGTGTTCCAACTTGTCCTGGTGGACAGGTAGGCGGTGGCGGCGGTGGTGGTGGTAGCACAACGACCGCTTCGGGTTGCAGTATTGAATCGGGCCGTATTAAGGCTGACTCGCTACCTCCGCAGCTGCCTAGGACCAGCAGCACGGAAACAGTGATGAAGCATATTGCACCGGCATGGAGTTTCATGGGAATTACAAAAGAAATACGGCGAAACCTGGTATCTAAGAACCTCCCCGGTCAGTGGGATGACCCCGTCCGTCCGGCGTGAAACGTTGTACCCGGACTGACATATAACCTGCTATTTCTATTTTAATCCATTGGGAAGGAAATTATAGCGACAACTAGACAAACTCTATTTTTCGAACTTGATTTTCTTTGAGGCTTGAAGTTCTCTGTCCGCATTGCGGAAGATTGCCCGCGCCAGTTCCTCCGGCGTTGTGTCTATCGCCAGAGAGCGGAAAAAGGAACGGCAAGGAACCCGTCGCCGAAAGGAAACACTTCTTTCCCCGCATACAACACGACAAAAAAACTCGGAAGCGCAGGATTTCGAATCCGGGTTCAGATTCGCAGATCGATATTCAGATGGTAACGCGTGGACTTGCGCTGCCCGTTTCTTGTAAACGCACCTTTAGCAACCAGGTCCGAAAGGTCCCGGGTCGCGGTCGGGCGCGTGGCCTTTGTGATGCTTATATAGTTTTCAGCGCTAAGACCCCCCGAAAAGCCCTCCGGGCCTTCCTCGAACATCCGAAGCAGGCATTTTTCCTGTCGCGGATTCATTCTTCCCCGCAGACGCTCAAACAACTTGGCTTTTTCTATAAGAAATTCCACGTAGGTCCGCGTATAGGCAAGCGCCTCCAGCACGGTGTCGGCAAAATAGGCAAGCCACCCGGTTATCTCGTTTTTCGTGTTCGCTTCCCCCAGAGCCCCGTAATAAGCTTTCCTGTTCCGGCTGATCACGGTAGCAAGCGCAATCAGCGTAGGCTCACCGAGGAACTGGGCAAGGGCTTTTTCTGACACCGCCCGGCCTATGCGACCGTTTCCGTCCTCAAACGGATGAATGCTCTCGAAATAAAGATGCGCCGTGCCGGCGCGGGTCAGCGCCGGAAGCGGCGACCCGGCGCCTAGAGCGCTACGGTTAAACCAACGGATAAATCCATCCATCTCCCGCTTTACCCTCTCTGGCGGAGGCGCTTCGAAATGAATCCTGCGTCTGTGAAGAGGTCCCGAGACCACCGCAACCCCGTGTGCGCGGTAACAACCTACGCACTTTAGGTCAGTGCGCCCGAGCGTGAGCATCTTGTGCCAGCGGTAAAGCGTTTCGTGGGAAAGCGTACCTTCGTAAGTGCTGTAGAGGTCGACCATGAGATCGGCGATTCCCGCCTCGGCGGGACTTACTTTCCGGTCATCAGCCTGCAGGCCGAAATGTCGGCGAAGAGACGACTGCAAACTCTCGCGGTCAAGGTACTCTCCCTCGATTTCAGAAGTCTTGAGGGCTTCATCGCCTAGGATCTCCACCCTGAGCCGATCCCGCTCCGCTTCGTCAAGATGCCTGTAAGCCCCGAAAAGCAGACCCGTCCCGTGCAGAAAATCATTTTCCGAGTCCTCAAGAAGTTTCGGTTCATAAGTAAAATCGGGCCATTCGGGTTGTTGCCAGTTCCACCGCATGATTTATAAGCATACCATTTATAAATCATTTTGCAGCTATTTTATGATTAATAAGTGACCGTAAAAGGGCAAAATCTCACGTGAACAGTCATAGAAGAAGATATTTGCCGACCCCGGGTAAAGAAAAGTTTTCTTGGAATCAGGTTTCCCGGCGTCTATAAATCAGGAACCGGGCGATGCCGTTAGCTTGCAATTTTGAGGGCACGGCGCGGGACCGCGCGCGAAATCACGGCAGAAAGCCCCCGTGCGGCTGGTGGTGGTAAAAATGCAAAACAGCAAAAGCCACGGTGCAGGCGGCCAGAATAATGCTGGTTAGAAGAACCGCCCGCCCCATCTTTGGCGGCGGGGCAGGACTGAAGGAATCAGAAGCCTTTCTGACCGCCCACCTGTACGCATCGACCTCGGATTCTGTGTACTCCCTTGATATATCCGCCATAACCGATGCCAGGTATTCATCGCTCCCGCGGCGCACTCCCGTGAGGCCCTTCTGCCAGGAACCGCCGCCGGCGCTCTGATCAGGACAGCCGATCGCCGCGGTCGAGGTAAGACCAATGGTCACGGGCCTGCCGAGAGCCGCAACAAAAGAAGCGGCCTTTGTGGCGTGGTTCGCGAGGCCAAGAGAAAGCAGATATCCACCGGCGCTTCCGGTAAGCACGGTCCGCCCCATGTTGGCGGTTACAAAAGATCTCACGTAAAGCGACATCGCTCCCAGGGTCTCGGGGCCCCGAAGTCCCTCCATAAATTTCGCCCGGGGGTCAAAAGCGGACATCTCGTAATCGGGGGCTTCGGTGCCGGGCAAGACCTGGAGATTCCGCATCGACGGCTGAATTCTCTGCCACTCAGAAAGCAGCTCCTCGACCTCGGCGGATATCGATTTGCCGCTTTTCTTCAAAACGCCCTCGAGCCTTAACCCGAGCAGCTGTCCGACGTAACTGCCGATTTCCTCCCGCGCCGCTTTTTCATCATTGAAGCTCTCCTCGATCAGGGCCACGAGGAATTTCTCGGAAACTATAGCCTCGAAATAATTGCTCATCGACCCAAGGTCAGAAGACTTTTTCGCCTCGCAGGATTTCTTAATTTCAGCAAGGCGGTTTACGACCCTCCCCGATCCGCTGCTCTGGAACTGGTCGATATGCTCCTTTGCTTCCTTTGCTCTCTGCGGCGCCTTCTTCATCGTGTACTGAAGGGCTTCGGATACGTCAATTGCGTTATGAAAGACCCTGTTTATGCGGTTAAGCGCCCGCTCTATGTCATCCTCGACGGTTCGCTCGTTATTTAGGACGAGATACGCGGCCATGTCGTTAATCCTTCTAAGCGTTCGACTTGCAAGACGCTCGTTCTCGCGCCAAAACGGCTGGACCCTCGCTGCAAGCTCCTCTTCGCCCGGAAGCGCGTTTATGAGATCGCCCTCCTCCAGGAACTCAAAGGCCGTATCGTAAAGCCGCCTCTTGGTTCTTTCAATCGCATCCTCGAAAACCGCCCGAATCTCCCCGAACTCTATATCGCCGCAACGGGACTGCACGAAAAGCATGTGGTTTGTCACCTGATACGCCTTAACCGGCGGACACCGGCGAATAATGTTCGCAAGAAGCCCGAGATCGTTTTGCCTTAAGAAGCCCGAGTGGGGGGAGAGTAGAACAAAGCCGTCTGCAAGCTCCACGCTTCCAAGGGTTTTTTCCCTGCCTGCGCCGTCGGGGCCGTAGAGATCTCCCGGGGTATCCATAAGCCACACGTGGCGGCAGATGTCGGCTTCGCAGAAGACCACGGCGAAATACGCGTCGCCCGTGGCGGAGAGCAGCTCCGCGCCGCCCTGCTCAAGCAGGTGCCCCGCCACGTGATCCGGATTGTGAATCATGTGGGGACTGAATCCCTTTTTGAAAAGCGCGACCTTGGCGGAAAGCGAAGGCGGCCTGTATTCTGAGTGCCCGACCAGAGTGACCAGGCGCGTTGTGGGACTATCCCCAGTCGGCAGGACATCCTCACCTATAATGGTATTAACAAGGGTCGATTTGCCTGAGCCTGAGTTGCCGAAAAAACCTATAACCGACTTTTTCTTCAGGTTTGCGAACAGCCTTTCGGTCTCATCGAACGCGTCAAACAGTCTGAGTGACGGCAGAAAGTCAGGTTTTACGGCCGCTACCTTTGATTTAAGATCGGCAACTTTGCTAAGCCCGTCGGAGAGCCGTTCGGAAACTTTATTCTTTTTTCCAAGGGGGATAGGACTTCACCATCCTTGTTCGCGAGTAAGTTTAAGTGAAAGCTTTTACCGTTATCAGGGAGAAAAACAACCTTTGCGCGTTTTGTTAAAAGGCCGGACGGTCTTATTCGCCGTTAACAATAACTCCCCTGTCCCTTGTCCAAAGCGAATCAGAGTATATATTTCAAGAGTAGATGAACGAACTGCTCGAAAGCTTCATAAAACACATCTCGGACGAAAGAAACTACTCGGAACACACGGTAAAGGCCTACAGGGGCGATCTTGAGAATTTCCGTGATTTTCTCTTAAAAGAGGCAAAAAAAATCGAGGACGCAGACATCGCGACCATAAACGCGTACATCTCCACCCTCTACGGAAAAAACTCCCCCGCTTCGGTCGAAAGGAAGGTATCGGCGATAAGGTCCTTTTTCTCGTTTCTGGTAAGAAAAGACCTGGTTGCGCAGAATCCGGCGAAACTGGTTCGCACTCCTAAAAAGGAAAAACACCTTCCGGTGTTTCTGAGCGTGGATGAGGTGTTCAATCTCGTTGATGTAAAGGATCCGGGGGAAAACCCGCTTCGCGTGCGGGACAGAGCGATTCTCGAGCTTCTTTACTCAAGCGGCCTCCGGGTAAGCGAACTTGCGGGAGCCGCCCTCATCGACCTGAGCATCGGAGAGGCGATAATAAGGGTGCGCGGAAAGGGAAACAAGGAGAGGATCGTTCCCGTGGGCTCAAAGGCGCTTTCTGCCCTCGGGGAATATCTTGACATAAGGGCGAAGCTGAAACCCGTATCCGACCATATATTCCTGAATTCAAGGGGAGGCGGGATAACCACGAGAAGCCTCGCGCGGATAATAAAAAAATACGGGCTTCTCTCCGGGATATCGAAGAACGTGAGCCCCCACGTGCTCCGGCACTCGTTTGCGACCCATCTGCTCGCGGGCGGCGCGGACCTCCGCGCGATCCAGGAGATGCTCGGCCACGCAAGTCTCTCGACGACCCAGAGATACACCCATCTATCGGTCGAGCGTATAATGGAAGTGTACGACAAGACCCACCCGAACGCCTAGGCGCCGGGAGAAGAAGGAAAAACCATGAGCAAGTTTCACGGAACCACGATACTCTGCGTTAAAAAAGACGGCCGGGTGGCGCTCGGGGGCGACGGCCAGGTGACCTTGGGGTCAACCGCGGTAAAGCATAAGGCGAACAAGATAAGGAAGATGTTCGGCGGGAAGATCTGCGCCGGATTCGCGGGCTCCACGGCAGACGCCATGACGCTTTTTGACAAATTCGACGGAAAGCTTGAGGAATTTCGGGGGAACCTGCAGCGCGCGGCGGTCGAGCTTGCAAAGGAATGGAGAACCGACAGGATCCTTAGAAGACTCGAAGCCCTGCTTATCGTCGCAAACGCTGAGACGATGCTAATAATCTCCGGAAGCGGGGACATAATAGAGCCTGACGACAACGTGATCGCCATAGGCTCGGGAGGCCCCTTCGCCCAGGCAGCGGCACTTGCGCTTGCGAAACACTCCCCCCTCTCCGCTCGGGAAACAGTCGAACGCTCGCTTGAAATCGCAGCCAGCATCTGCATTTACACAAACAGCCACATATCCATAGAGGAAATAGAGGAAATAGAATAAATGAGAGAGTCCTACCTAACTCCGAGGGAAATAGTCTCGGAACTCGACAAGTACATAGTCGGACAGAACATGGCCAAAAGGGCAGTCGGCGTGGCCCTTAGAAACAGGTGGAGAAGACAGAAGGTCTCCCCTGAGCTAAGAGACGAGATCTCTCCCAAGAACATACTGATGATAGGACCCACGGGGGTGGGTAAAACCGAAATAGCCCGCAGGCTGGCGAAACTCGCCCAGGCGCCCTTCGTAAAGGTCGAGGCATCGAAATTCACCGAAGTCGGCTACGTGGGACGGGATGTTGAGTCGATGATACGGGATCTGACGGAAATAGCCGTTAACATGGTAACGGAGGAGGAGACCATTTCCGTTACCATGAGGGCAAGGGAGCTTGCAGAGGACAAGCTGATTGACCTGCTCGTTCCGACGCGCCCGGATGACGAGACGGAAACGGATATGAGCGAGACCAAAAAGAAGATGAGAAAGCTTCTTTGGGACGGAAAGCTTGACAAAAGGGAGGTCGAGATAGAGATAACGGCAAGGTCCCTTCCGATACAGGTGTTCAGCCAGGCGGGGGTCGAGGAGATGGATTCCGGCATCTCGGAGATGCTCGGAAGCCTCATGCCCAAAAAATCCAAATTAAGAAAAATGAAAGTTCCCGAAGCCCTGGATATTCTCACAGAAGAGGAAGCCCGCAGGCTGATAGACATGGACAAGGTTACCCAGCTTGCCTTAGAGAGAACGGAGAACTCGGGGATAATCTTCATAGACGAAATAGACAAGGTCGCCGGGAAAAACGGGTTCTCCGGCCCTGATATTTCAAGGGAGGGGGTGCAGAGGGATCTTCTTCCGATAATCGAGGGAAGCAACGTCACCACGAAGCACGGGATGGTTAGAACCGATCACATACTTTTCATAGGAGCCGGGGCGTTTCACGTCTCAAAACCGTCTGATCTCATACCCGAGCTCCAGGGGCGTTTCCCCATAAGGGTTGAGCTTGAGGCACTCACAAAAGACGACTTCATACGCATCCTAACCGAGCCAAAAAATGCACTCATAAAACAGTACACCGAGCTAATGAGAACCGAGGACATAAACCTTGTGTTCAGCACCGAAGCGGTAGAGAAAATAGCTGAGACCGCGGCTGAGGTTAACAGTTTCACAGAGAACATAGGGGCAAGAAGACTTCACACCGTTCTTGAGAAGCTGCTTGACGAGATCTCCTTTAACGCTCCCGACATGAAGGAGAAAAAAATCGTTATAGATGAAAGCTACGTCGAGGAAAAAATAGCCGATATCGTCAAGGACAGGGATCTCAGCAGATACATCCTATGAAGATTTTTATCGTCTTCAAGGATAACGTGTTTTGGACAAATACACATCAAGCTATGATGGTTAAAGTACTAAAACCAAAAAAGGTATAGAAAATGTGGTCTGACGTTGAGTCGGAAAAAGACTACTTGAACTTTGGGGAAGTCTCTCAACTGGCGATTGATGTGCTAAATTCACCTGGAATGCTCCCGATTTCTATAGGGGTCTTTGGCAATTGGGGAGCAGGAAAATCATCTCTTCTAAAACTAATTGAAAGCCAGTTAGTACGTGAGAATCAGAACTGTATAATTGTAAAGTTCGATGCTTGGTTGCACCAAGGTTACGATGATGTTCGGGCGGCGCTCCTTGAAGTTATCGCTACAAAGTTCACCGAAACTACAAAAGAGAACGAGAGCTTGCTTGAGAAAGCAAAGCGTCTTTTAAAACGGGTTAATGACTTTCGGATATTAGGCATTGCTGCGGAAGGAACCGCTTTACTAGCTGGGATCCCAACCAGCGGAATGCTTTTCAGTGGAATTTCTAGTCTGTCTGACAAAACTCGAGATGAGAAAGTAGGAAAGCAAGCAAGAAATGAAGCGGAGGAATCGCTCAAACCTCTGCAACACGAAAGTCCACCCCAACAGATTGAAGCCTTTCGCAAAGAATATGGTGAAATCCTAGAAGCATTAAACAAGCCGTTGATTGTTATCATTGATAATCTCGATCGCTGTCTCCCTAGCAATGCAATACATACATTAGAAGCCATTCGCCTTTTCTTGTTCCTGAAGAATACGGCTTTCATCATCGCAGCCGATGAAGAGATGATTCGATCCTCTGTAGTAGACTATTTCAAAGGGGCTTCTGACCGCCACCAAATTGACTACTTGGACAAGCTGATACAAATACCTATTCGGGTTCCTAAGGCGGGGGTGCGAGAAATACGTTCTTACCTTTTTATGTTATATGCAATTGATTACGGCTTGTCAGAAGAAAAACTGGAGAACCTTCGTACCAAGCTTGAAGAGAATTTACAACAGTCTTGGAAAAACAAATCTATCTCCCATCAAGACGCATTGGCACTCACCGGTGAATCCGAAGAAGGACACTTAGCTCAAGCTTACGAACGAGCGAACCGTATCTCGCCTATATTGGCAAATTCCCCAATTATCCACGGTAATCCCCGTATCGTTAAGCGTCTATTGAATGTAGTTAAGATGCGCTCCAACATCGCCAATCGGCGTTCCATACCCTTGGATGAGGCCATTATTACGAAGCTTGTAATTTTCGAGCGGTGTGCGGGCGCCGAGGCCACAGCAGACTTTTATCGCCTAGTAGATAAGGAAAAGGGCAAACCCGTAATTCTCAAATTACTGGAGAAAGAACCTCTTGAAGATTTTCCATCCGATGCACCAAAGAGCTGGATCAACAATCCCACAACCAAAGATTTTATCTTGGAGTGGGCACAACTTGAACCCGCCCTTGCGGATGTAGACCTGCGGGCAGCAATCTACCTTTCCAGAGAAACCATGCCAATTGGGATTTATACGGTAAGTTTGTCCCCTTCAGGACAAGAAGCTTTGAAAACCCTATTAAATACACGAAACATAAGTTCCCCTGCCGCAAATAATGTGCTGGACATTTTGCCATTTGAAGAGCAGGTCCCTGTTATGCAAGGCGTAATAAGTTACCTGCGTCAAGTTTCAGATTGGAACAAGCAGCCCAAAGGTTTCGCTGGTGGATGTTTGTTGGCACAGCGCTCAGAAAATGCGGCAAGAATATTCAGACGATTTATAGCAGGATTGGAGTTGGGGAAAAGACGGCCACCGTGGTTAACAACTCTGTTGAAAAGCGAGCAATGGTATAAGGAGGCTTAATGGGTACATCTTCTTCAAGTCCTGGTTCTGGAGGTTCTTCTCCATTAGTTGCACCTTGGGCTGATGATCAGCCAGAACGGCCGTTACCACCTCCAGAACCAAGACGGTTTGCACAGTTTAGAATGGCTTTAGGTCAAGCGATAGCAAAAGGGAGCCGTGAAGATCTAACCAAAGCATTAGGATACTATGCCAGTAAGGCTACTGGGGGCAATAGTATCGCTGCACGCAACATGGGCAGTGTTATAAAGTCGGGGGCTAGCCTGTTCGGAGTGTTAAGCGGCTTAGCCACTACTTCTGAAGAAGTTTCCTTCGATCTAAAAAGTTTAGAAGGCCTGTCCTGTGAGCAGGCTATCTCAACAATTACTCAAGCCCCCACACCGCAAAATGGAGATACCGATAAAATACGGTCGGCTATGAACTACGCTTTGGTTGAGGCACTAGACGGTATTGACACTTTTGATCCCCAACAGATTACAGACGAGATGATCTGTAACACCATGATTAATTATTTGTCCGAAAGTATCCTTCTGCAAATTGTAATGGATTCCGGCAAGGCTTGGAATAAGGCTGAAACGTCTGCTCAAGCGTTGCAAGCCGAGTCAGATTTGAGGGAAATGATCAAAGTATGTGTTGATAAACACATGGCAACTAAACTTAATAACAACGTTCGCCTGTTTGCCCGCACAGAGATGATTCAGCTGGAGCGCCAAGTTTCGATTGATGTGTGGAAAGAATGGGAAACTTATCAATGACACATTTAGTATTCCATCACGATCATACCCAACTTCCACTTGCCTCTGATAGTATCTTGCCAGTTCAGTTGTATTGTTTGAGTGGCAAGTCACGTGGAGATATCTGGACTATTGGTAGTCCAGTTGTAAAGAAAATAAAACAATTGAATACACAGATACCCGCACAGGTGATCGATTTTTTGAGTATTACCTTGGCCGTAACAGCGGCAGATACCTTCGTCCTTCGACGAGATGCAGCGAATGGTTGGGCTCGGCAACTCTCGATAAAACTCCCTCTTAATGAACCAGATGTCTGGAAACAGTTAAAGGGGAGACTTGAAAAGGCTTTTCAGTTTCTGAGTGGTGATATGTGGGAATTTGAGTTTGTAGATGGCGGGTATCCTCCACCCAAAAAATACCAAAACTCGTTTCAATATCTAAAACTAACTGATTTGGATTGTGTTTGTTTATTTTCGGGAGGGTTGGATTCCTCAATTGGAGCAATCAATTTGTTGGCTGAGGGCCGTAATCCCCTACTAGTAAGCCATGCATATAGAGGTGACAATACCCACCAGAAGAAAATTGCCGCGGTGTTATCATCAGAGATGCACTGTCCGAGACTTGCGTTGCATTCCTACCCCTTGTCGGCCAACAGAGAAACCGACACTTCTATGCGCACACGAAGTTGTAGTTTTCTCGCCTTTGGTGCTCTAGGCGCTTGTGTGGTGCAGATGATCAGTCAACAAGAATATGTAGATCTTTTCGTTCCTGAGAATGGGTCCATTTCCTTGAATGCGCCTCTAACATCAAGGCGTATTGGTTCGTTAAGCACCCGAACGACTCATCCTTACTTCATTGAGTTAGTACAGGAGATTTTCGAGACAGCTAATATCCCATGCACTATAAGAAATCCTTACCAATTTAAAACCAAGGGCGAAATGATTGCCGAATGCCAAGATCATCAGTTATTGGAAAAAATAATTAACCACACGGTTTCCTGTAGTCGCTGGAAAAGAAAGAATAAGCAGTGCGGTATTTGTGTACCTTGCCTCATCCGACGTGCAGCATTGCATGCCGGAGGTATAAAAGAGCGAACAGAATACTTATTCAATAACGTGGCAGATGTTCTGAAGGAAACCGATAGGAAAGATGATCTGCTTGCACTTTGCATTGCTATAGATCAAAAATCTACACGAAATTTTACCCGAGCTATCTTGGATAGCGGCCCTTTAACAACGGGCCAGTTCCAAGATTATAAAAAAGTGTCTTCTCGCAACCTTGAAGAAATCAAAACATACTTAGAGGCTATTAAGGTATTGTGAGCGTTGATATGCACTGCCATCTAGATCTGTATCCAGATCCTTTCTATGTTGCGGACACCTGTAGGCAAAAAGGCCTCTATGTATTGTCAGTAACTACCACTCCGAAATCTTGGAATGGGTCAAGAAAATTAGAAAAGAGTAGTGAAAGAATAAAGACAGCCTTAGGACTACACCCCCAACTAGCACACCAAAGATTCCAAGAACTGGAATTATTTGACGCACTCTTACCACAAGCCAAGTATGTGGGTGAGATTGGATTGGATGGCGGGAAAGGATTTAAGAAACATTGGTCGATTCAGTTGAAAGTTTTCCGTCATATATTAAAAAGTGTGAGCAGAGATGGCGGCCGTATCATGTCAATTCACAGCCGCGCAAGCACCAGTTCTGTGTTAGATGAACTTGAGGGAATAGAAGGTATTCCTGTCCTTCATTGGTTCACTGGGGACGATAGTGAACTTAAGAGGGCCTTAGATATAGGGTGTTGGTTCTCCGTTGGCCCTGCAATGCTAAATACAAAAAAAGGTGCAGAATTGATCAAGAAAATACCGAAGAAACGGGTTCTCTCTGAGACAGACGGTCCATTAGCTAAGGCATATGGTAATATGCTCATGCCATGGGATGTTGAAAGAATTTATACTCAATTATCAAAGCTGTGGGGGGAAGATGAACGGGAAACCAAAAATCGGATAAATATTAATCTAAAGACAATTCTATCAAGTATATAGAAGGACAGGGATCTTAACAGGTACATACTCTAGGGAACCTTTGTCATAACCTTTGCTTTTGGTTAGATTTTTCGGGAAAAAGTCCTTGGAGCCCAAATGGATTTTAAAAACTACGATACGGAAGGCTTTTACGACGAGGTCTTCGAGGACAACGCTGTCCCGTACGAGTGGACCCGTTTTCTCACCGACAAGATAGAAAGTCTCTCCGACGGAGAGCTTATCGAAAGGCAGAAAGCGGCCGAGATGAACCTGTTCGAGATGGGGGTCACATTCACCCTCTACTCGGAGAAGAAGAAAGCCTCAGAGGAAAACATCTTCCCATTCGACATAATCCCGAGAATAGTGTCGGCCGAGGACTGGGAGCTGCTAGAGAGGGGCCTGAAGCAGAGAATCCACGCGCTTAACCTCTTCATAGACGACATATACAACGACCGGAAGATCCTGAGGGACAAGGTGGTCCCGAAGGAACTCATCCTCTCGAGCAGGGGATTTCGCCTTGATTGCGTGGGTTTTTCTCCGCCGAAAAAGATCTGGTGTCACATCACGGGAACGGACATCATAAGACACTCGGACGGAAATTTCTATATCCTCGAAGACAATCTCCGCTCCCCTTCGGGCGTCTCCTACGTGCTTGAAAACCGGGAGCTCCTAAAGCGCACCTTCCCCAAGGTATTCGACGCCGTTGAGATAATGCCCATAAGCGATTACGGGCTCCACCTCCTGGACACGCTCCAGTACCTGCTCTCCGACAGAACCGTAAACCCCAAGGTAGTGCTGCTCACCCCGGGCATCTACAACTCGGCCTACTTCGAGCACTCGTTTCTCGCAAAGGAGATGGGAATAGAGCTTGTCGAGGGAAGGGATCTCGTTGTAGTCGATAATTTCGTTCACTTGAAAACCACCAAGGGACTTGAAAAAGTGGACGTCATATACAGACGCATAGACGACAATTTCCTCGATCCCCAGGTGTTCCGCCCGGATTCGGTGCTTGGAGTTCCGGGGCTTTTCAGCGCCTGCAAGGCGGGAAACGTCGCCATAGCGAACGCCCCCGGAGGAGGAGTGGCCGACGACAAGATAATATACGCCTACGTTGAGAAGATAATAAAGTACTACCTCGGGGAAGACCCCGTGATCCCGAACGTGCCGACGTACATCTGCGAAGAGGATGAGGCCAGAAAATACGTGCTTGACAATATCAGGAAGCTGGTCGTAAAGCCCGCAAATGAATCGGGAGGATACGGAATAGTGTTCGGGCCCAAGGCAACGAAGGAAGAACTTGCCCAGGCGAAAAGAAACATAAAGTCAGACCCCCGAAACTACATAGCCCAGAAAACAATGTCGCTCTCCCGGGCTCCCGTGATAGCCGACGACCATTTCGAGGGACGCCACGTCGATCTAAGACCCTTCATTCTCTACGGAGAAGACATATTCGTTCTGCCTGGAGGCCTCACCAGGGTAGCACTCAGAAAAGGTTCGATGATAGTTAATTCGTCCCAGGGCGGGGGAAGCAAGGATACGTGGGTTCTTGCTCCCGGAAAGAAGAACAGGGAACGGGGAGATAAAAAATCCTAAGCCGCGTCGCAGAATCGATATACTGGATGAGCCGCTACGCCGAGCGCGCGGGAAACACCGCGAGGCTCATAAGCGTTAACCTCAGCCTTGCGATCGACACCCACGACTCGGTGGAGCAGGAGTGGGATCCCATAGTAAGGGTCACGGGGGACATGGAGCTTTTCAAGAACCTCTACGACAGCGCGACCCGGGAGAACGTCATAAACTTCATGGTTCTTGACGAAAACAACCCGAACTCCATTATCTCCTGCGTTAACCACGCACGGGAGAGCGCAAACTCTGTAAGGGAGATAATCTCCTCTGAGATGTGGCTTCTCATAAACCGTTTTTACCACAGGCTAAACAGCGACGAAGCCAAGGAGAAACTGCTCGACAACCCCGGCAAGTTCTGCGAAGTGGCAAAAGTGCAGAGCCTTCTCTTTCACGGATCGGGGTACATCAGCATATCGCACGGGGAAGCGTGGCATTTCTCGGAACTCGGAAAACAGATGGAGCGGGCTGATAACACGTCGAGAATACTTGACGTCAAGTACTACACCCTGCTTTCGAAGGCGGAACTCATAGGAACGTCGAGAGACAACATGCAGTGGATAGCTCTTCTTAAATCCTCAAACGCCCTTGAGACCTACAAGGCAAAGCACCAGCAGATATCCATAGAAAACGTGCTTAACTTTCTCATCCTCGACAACCAGTTTCCCCGCTCGATAATCTACTGCGTCGCGCGGGCTGACGACTCCCTTCACTGCATATCGAACAGCCCGGCGGGCTCCTACAACAACGAAACCGAGAAGCAAACGGGAAGGCTTCTCTCGGATCTTCGGTTCATAAGCGTGGAGGAGATAATAGACCACGGCATGCATCAGTACCTAAAGAGCTTCCAGTCCCACATAAACGACGTTGGGAACTGCATATACGACGATTACTTCAGCTATTCGGTAAAAGACGGCAGCCTGCGGGGCTTTGACGATATCTGAGAGGGAGAAACAAAATGACTTTCTGCGTGGGAATGAGACTAAAAGAAGGGATAATCGGACTTGCCGATAACCTCATAATAACGGGAAACGAAGCCATCCGGGCAAAGAAGGTCACTACTCACCGCTCCGGGGAAAACTCCTTTTTTCTTATGACCTCGGGGCTTCGCTCCGCGAGGGACAAGACGATCACCTACCTTGATGAGGCCCTCGAGTACTTAGATGAACCCCTTGACCGCCTCTACAAGGCAGTGAACCTGTTCTCAAGGGAGCTTCGAAGGATAAAAGAGGAAGACGGAGAGGCGCTTTCCGAATCCGGGTTTCCCTTTAACATGTACTCCATAATAGGAGGACAGTTCGAAAAAGACCCGGAGCCCCAGCTTTTCCTGGTCTACCCGCAGGGCAGCTGGATCAATGTGGGGACCACCTCTCCCTACGTTATAATAGGCGAGTCGAAATACGGAAAACCGATCATAAAAAGAACCCTTACCTACGACACGAGTCTCGACACCGCGCTTCGCATCGCGTACCTGGCGTTTGATTCAAGCCGCATAAACGCCATAGACGTCGATTTCCCCATAGACATTATGCTCTACAAAACCAATTCGTTTCATCTCGAGCAGTACAGCTTCAGTGAAAATGAACTTGCCTCCATATCCGAGTGGTGGCAGGAGAGACTCAGAAAATCGGCCGAAGAACTGCCCGCAGAATGGGTAAAAAAGGTTCTTAACGGAAACCCCCAAAGTGCTGCTTAGCATAGACCACAACACGACCTACTCCTACGGAAAAAAAGTCGTTCTGGCCCCGCACATCGTGAGACTTCGCCCGAGGGACGGCGGGGGGCAGATCACTCACATGTTCTCGCTTAAAGCCGATCCACCCGAAGCGGGAAGAAGCGTAAACTCCGATCTTGACGGGAACACTACTGTTACCCTGTGGTTCACAGGCGAATCCGAGCGCCTGGTGATCGATACCCGCTGCGTCGTGGAGACGCTCAGGGAAAACCCCTTTGATTACATAACCTCCGACTTAAGGTTTCTCGACCTGCCGATGCAGTATCCACGGGAGCAGAAGGACTCTCTTCGCCCGTACACGACCGTGAGCGAAGAAACCGCCCTGGCGGTCTCAGAGCTTCGTGAAACGATTCTCTCGCAGACCCGGGGGAAAACAACGGATTTTATTCTCACGCTCTGCGAATACATATACAAGAACTTTCCCCACGTCATCAGGGATCGCGGCGCCCCCTGGTCCGCCGAGAGGACCCTCAGGGGAAAAAGGGGGTCGTGCAGGGATCTCGTGGAACTTTTCGCAAGCGTCTGCAGATCGACGGGGCTTGCGTGCAGGCACGTAAGCGGCTACGCGCTCAGTGAAAAGAGAAAAAGAGGAGACGAGCTTCACTCCTGGGCCGAGATATACATCCCGGGGGGAGGATGGAGGGGGTATGATCCTTCATCTGGTCTCGCGGTCTCGGACCGCCACGTCGCAGTTGCAAGCGGGGCTACCAACGAACTTATCACCCCCGTTTCGGGAAGCTTTTATGGGGACGGAGCCCGGGCCGAACTCCAGTTTCAGGTAAGAGTTAGGAAAACCCCGGTGAGAGAAAAAAAGGTGCTGGGACTCCTTTAAATATCCAGGCGTTTCTTTCCGTCGGGTCCGTCCTAAAAAATCCCGCATTCAGATTCCGGTTCATGCTATAATGAACGTTTTAGGGGAATGCAGCTTAAAAAGACATCGGGTGGAAATCCCGAAACTGCGATCCATACTATGATGAGCATACAAGAAGGAGGGGTATAAACATGATTCGCGGGAAACTTAAATTTCGGTTAAAGGCGCTTTTTGGCATCTTTGCCGCGGGCGCACTTCTGACGCTTGTCGGCGGCGCCACCGCACAGGCACAGGATGCGTTCGGCGTAAGCAGCGTGCTTCTTGAGAAAATCACGGTCACGGCGCGAAAGCGCGAGGAGCCGATTCAGAATGTTCCGCTGTCGATAACGCATTTCAGTTCGGAACAGATCGATGCTCTTAAGGTAAGAGACCTAGAAGACCTCTCGGTGTCGATGCCGAACGTGGCACTTGACGATATCGGCACGGTGGGAGGAATCGCCAACTTTTCGATCCGCGGCCTCGGGATAAACAGTTCCATACCGTCTGTTGACCCGACCGTGGGAGTGTTTGTAGACGGCGTGTACTTCGGGGCTACAAACGGCGCTCTTTTTGACACATTTGATATCGAAAGCATTGAGGTGCTTAGAGGTCCCCAGGGAACCCTGTTTGGCCGAAACGTTACCGGGGGCGCCATACTGGTGAATACCAAAAAACCCGGCGATAAACTTGAAATGTCTTTTCGCACCTCGTTTGAAGGGGGCGGGGAGAGCCTGAACTCCTATTACATGGGAACCGTGGGAGGCCCTCTCGGCGAAACCGTCAGCGCCAAGATAACCGCATATACCAACCAGGATAACGGCTGGTTTGAGAACCTTAACACCGGCGAAGCTTTCGGCGACCTGGATGTCCGGATGGTACGACCGGTGCTCGTCTGGGATCCCACGGATGACCTTAGCCTGGTGCTCCGATATCAGTACGAGAGCGTTGACGGCGACGGCCCCGCGGCGCAGAGCCACACAAACGGGTTCGGTTCCACAAACGCGCTGGCAGACTTTGACCGTGACAGCCATGACTTCAGTGTCGATGAAGAAGGGAAAAGAGAAAACGACACCCACTTTTTCACTGCCCAGATGGACTGGGACGTGGATTTCGGAGGCGGTACGATAACCAACATCTTCGGCTGGCGCGATTCCGAAACGTTCTCTTCAGTTGACCTCGACTCTTCCCCTCTTGACCTCTTCCACGCGAAGGCATGGAGCAATTACAGCCAGTGGAGCAACGAGCTGCGTTACACGGGCAGGTTTTTCGAAAAACTCCACGCGACTACGGGAGTCTACTACTTTACAAACGAGATTAACTATCACGAGCGCCGTTCTCTGTTTACCTATGTCCTTGCGGCGGATCCTCGGCTGCCGGCGGGAGCGGACGTAGCCCAGTCCGGAGGAGGAAACTATGACGTTGAAACTCTGGGTCTGTTTCTCTCTTTGGATTATGATCTTACAAGCCAGCTGACGCTTACCGCGGGCACGAGATACACGCGCGAGAAAAGAGAGGCCGAAATAGCCTTGATCGCTACCACCCCTCCCCCAGCGTCGTTAGCACCGTCCTGTAACATCGTCGAAGGTCCCGCCTGCGAGTTTGACTTTACTGGCGAGGACACCTGGCACAGCTGGTCGCCGAAACTCGGGGCCGCCTATTACATAAGCGATCAAGCTAACGTCTATGGGCACTGGACCAGGGGATTTCGCTCAGGAGGCTATAACCTCCGCAACCTCTCGCCCGACCATTCCCCGGGACCGTATGATGAGGAGACAATCGACAGCTTTGAGGCCGGATTCAAGGTCACAAAAGACCGCGGCCGTCTATACGGGGCGGTTTTCTACAACATGATTGATGACATGCAGAGGGAGGTTAACTTCCCGGATGAAAGACTCGGCCTGGTTCAATTGATCGACAACACCGCCGACGTTGAGATCTACGGCTTTGAGCTTGACGGATTGTTCGCCATCGCGGAGAACCTGCTTCTGGTCGGTTCCGTGGGATACGTCAACCCTGAGTACACGAAAGTGAAATATGATCTTAACCTCGATCGCAGCATTGACGAAAACGATGAAGCTCTTGAGCTTCCCCGCGCCGCGAAGTGGACTTACAGCGTGGGACTTACTCACGACACGGGAGCGGCCAGCTGGGGCAGGATGACCTCCCGCATAAACTACGCTTACCGGGATAAATCATACTTCACCGACGACAACAGGGGGTACCTCCTGGAGCAGAACATCCTTGACGCGGGAGTTGACATCATCCCTGCAAACGGACGGTTTTCCATCGGGCTTTACGGCAAGAACCTGCTTAACGAAGTCAAGCACGGAGGTGACAGCCAGTTGCCCCCAACGCTGCTGCTGGGTACACAGCCGATACCTCTTGGCGGCACGTTCTCGCCGCTTGCCAAGGGCAGAACCTTCGGCGTGCAGTTGACCTACCGGCATAAAAGCTGACGGAATCGGAAACAGCGCCCGGGCATTCGTAGATTACGGAACCGGGCGGTGTTTTCGCACGTAGATTCTGCCGGGAAAGAAAATTAGTGAGCGGATTTAGCCTTCTGAAAGCACGCGACAAAAATTCTAAAAAGCGGCCCGTGCACCGACGCAACTGTGTATGCGTATTCCCGTTTCGCCCTCAATTCTGAATTGTCGTATATGATTATCCCCAGATGTTGTAATAAGAACCTTGGTTGCTATATAATGTTTTTTTTCGCAGAAAGGAGTTTCTCATGAAAAGTTCGGCAGAAAGGGCGGAGATACTGGTTGAAGCTCTTCCATACATAGAGGCCTTTCACGGCAGAACCGTCGTGGTCAAATACGGTGGGAGCATCACCAGAGAAGATCTTTCGAATTTCGTGCGCGACCTCATACTGATGAAATACGTCGGAATAAAGCCGGTAGTTGTGCACGGAGGTGGTCCCCAGATCCAGGAGCATCTTGACATGCTGGGAATAAAATCCGACTTCATAGCCGGACTTCGCGTTACCAACAGGCAGGCAATGGAAGTAGTCGAGATGGTGCTTGTCGGAAAGATAAACCAGCAGATCGTAACGTCGATAAACCGCCACCAGATGGAAACGGTCGGACTTTCGGGCAAGGAAGGAAAACTTATAAAGGCGAAAAAATTCGACCTGCACAAATTCGCCGCAGAGCACAGCATAGACATCCCCCAGGACGCAGACCTCGGCTACGTTGGTGAGGTTCTCGAAATAAACCCTGAGATAATCAGGGTTCTTGAGGGCAGGGGCGTCATTCCGATCATAGCTCCCATAGGATGGGGGGAGGACGGAACGACTTACAACATAAACGCGGACCACGTAGCGGGGAGAATAGCGGGAGCACTTCGCGCGGCAAAGCTCATCCTGTTAACGAACGTGGACGGTATCCTTGATAAAAAAGGGGAACTCATATCTTCTGTAACGAAAAGGCAGGCTCGGAAATTCATCAGAAACGGAACGATAAACAGCGGAATGATCCCCAAGGTAATGTGCGCGCTTGATGCCCTGGAAGAAGGGGTCAGCAAGGTACACATAATAAACGGGACGATAAAAAGGGCTCTCATACTCGAGCTTCTTACCGATTTGGGAATAGGAACGGAGATAACCCTTTGAGGCCGAGGGAAATGGAAGATCCGCGTGAAAAATACCTGATGCAGACCTACGGCCGTCTTCCCTTGACTATGCAGAGGGGAAGCGGTTCTTGGCTCTGGGACACCGAGGGCAAAAAATACCTTGACTACACGACGGGGATAGCCGTTAACAACCTCGGGCACTGCCACCCCAAAATCACCGACGCCATAATCTCCCAGGCCGCCACCCTAGTTCACACATCGAATCTCTTTAACATAGAAAACCAGTATGCCCTCTCCGAGCTGCTTGTTTCAAACTCCTTTGCCGACAGGGTGTTTTTCTGCAACAGCGGGACCGAGGCCGTTGAAGGCTCAATAAAACTTGCCAGAAGATGGGGAGCGCAAAACGGCGGAAGACACGCGATCATTTCAACCGAAGGAGCTTTTCACGGAAGAACTTTCGGGGCGCTAAGCGCCACGGGGTCAGAAAAATACAGGGAGGGATTTTCTCCTTTTCTTGAAGGGTTTCACTTCGCCCCTTACGCCGATCCCGACGCGATCGCCCATCTGGCCGCCGAAGCAAGCCCCTGCGCGGTGATTCTCGAACCGGTGCAGGGAGAAAACGGGGTCATCGTTCCGCCCACGGGATACCTAAGGCGGGTAAGGGATATCTGCGGGGAAAACAATATGCTGCTCATACTCGATGAAATTCAGGTCGGGATGGGAAGGACGGGAAAACTGTTTGCCTACGAGCATGAGGACATAAGGCCGGACATAGTTGCCCTCGCAAAGGCCCTTGGCGGTGGAATGCCATGCGGAGCGGTTCTGGCCACAGACGAAGTAGCAAAGCACTTTACCCCGGGGGCCCACGGAAGTACTTTCGGCGGAAATCCTCTGGCCGCGGGAGCTGCCTGCGCCGCGGTTCAGACGATACTTGAAGAAAATCTGGCCGAAGAAGCGGGCAGGCTCGGAGGCTATTTTCTCGGCAAACTTGAAGATATCCGGAAAAAATATCCCGAGCACGTAAATGAGGTAAGGGGAAAGGGACTTATAATCGGGGTTGAATTTTCGGATAAGGATTTCGCGCGTGACTGTTTTTCGGTTTCGGTCAAAAACGGACTTCTGGTTATACTTACTGTTGAGCGGGTGTTTCGGATTCTTCCTCCTCTCAACACGAGCAAGGAGGAGATTGACTTTGCCGTCACGGTAATAACAAAATCCATCGAGGAGGTGATTTTAAGTGGGTAGGAGTCTTCTCGCTATCTCAGACCTTAAAAAAAACGACATCAAGGGGATAATCCGCCGCGCGGGCGAACTTAAGGAACTGAAAAAGCAAGGCGAGAGCCCCAAAAGCCTCGAGGGCATGTCTGTAGGTCTTCTGTTTGAAAAACAGTCGACGAGAACTAGGCTTTCCTTCGAAGCGGGCCTTTTTGACCTGGGCGCCCAGGCGGTTTACATGAATCCGGGGGATACACAGCTCGGAAGGGGGGAAACCATAGCCGACACGGCGAAAGTCGTCTCCTCTTATCTCGATGGGGTAATAATAAGAACCTACGGACAGAAAAAGCTCCAAGAATTCGTGTATAACTCGGCCGTTCCCGTGATAAACGCCCTTACCGATCTTGAACATCCCACGCAGATAATCTCCGATCTTTTCTCGATTTCGGAGCAGGGAATAGACCTTGGGAAATTCAAGCTCGCCTTTCTCGGCGACGGAAACAATATCGCCAACTCCTTCGTGGTGGCTTCGGCAATAATGGGCTTTAACCTGTCGGTTTCGGTTCCGCCTGGACATGAGCCCGACGCCACTATAATGGGTGAGGCCATGGAACTCGGAAACTCCGAAATTGAGGTTACCTATAACCCAGCCTCCGCGGTTAGAGACGCCGACGTAATCTACACTGACGTCTGGGTAAGCATGGGGGAGCAAAGAAAGGGAACCGACGCCTTCAGGCCTTTTCAGGTAAACACGAGGCTCCTTTCCTACTGCCGCAAAAACCCATTTATAATGCACTGTCTTCCGGCGCACAGGGGAGAAGAGATAACCGCGGAAGTCATGGACAGCCCCCGCTGCGTCGCCTTCACTCAGGCCGAGAACAAGCTTCACGCTGGAAAGGCCATACTTGAATTCTGTCTTCAGGATTAGCCGGATATGAGCTTTGACCGGCAAATCCGCGGGTCATAAGCGAACTTATGAATGTCCTTTTACTCATAGCAATGAGTTGTTTTACTCAATATATTTAGTAAATGGAACCGATATTTTAAAACGGCGTCACTTTCCTTTGATAAGAGAAAAGTAAATTCGGCCGACCTGTTAGCGCAAAAACTCCTTTACGTTCCGCGCGGCCTGTTTCGTCATGCCCTTGACGGAGGCTAGTTCCTCGGCGGTGGCCCCTTTTATTTTCTCCACGCTTCCAAAGTGGTTAAGGAGCAGCAATTTTCTTTTTTTTCCTATCCCCGGAACACCGTCCATCTGCGAAGTCAGGGCTTTGTCTTTCCTTAATTCCCTATGATAGGTAATCGCAAAGCGGTGAGCCTCATCCCTTACCCTCATCAAGAAGTAAACGCCCTTCTTGTTAGACGAGAAATCGCAGGGCTCCCCATTTCCGTGCACGTAAATCCTGTCGATCCCCGCTCGTCCTTCCGTCTTCGCTATAGAGGCAAGATCCACCTCGTTTTCCACCCTGCAGTCCCGAAGCGCCGCGTGGGCAGCGTTTAGCTGTCCCTTCCCCCCGTCTATAAGTATCAGATCCGGTAGTCCCCAGTTCTCCTCCGCCGCCCGAAGAGCCCTCCTGTAGACAACCTCGTACATCGACCGGAAATCATCCTGACCCGAGGTGGACGTGATCCTGTACCTTCTGTACCTGTCCCTCTCCGGCCTCGCGTTTCTAAACCTGACAAGCGAAGCAACCGTCTGGTTCCCCTGAATATTAGATATGTCAAAACACTCTATCGCGTAGGGAATCCGTTTTATCCCGGCTGATTTTCTTATGCTTCGAAGAAGAGTGCTCTGCTTGGCTTTTTCCTCGGCTTTTCTCGAAGAACTCTCCCGGGCGTTTTTCATCGCGAATTTTACAAGCTCGCTTTTAGGCCCCCTACCGGGGGTCTCCACGTAAACCCTCTTCCCTCTTTTCTCGGTAAGCCACTCTGAGTACCCATCGCGGTCCCTTATGGAGAGAGGCAGAAGGATTCTCTTGGGAACGTAATGATCCGAGAAATAAAACCTGCCGAGAAACTCTCTCAGGCACTCGGCCTCATCGCCGTGGGGACTCTTTACGGAAAAATCAAGCTTGTCGACCACGGAACCTCCCCTTGAGAGCAGAACCGTAAACTCATACTGCTGCGAATCCCGATAAAAACCCACTATGTCCATATCTTCGAACCTCGAGGAAGTAACTTTTTCGATCTCGGCGTTCTCCCTCAGGCTCGAAAGCTGATCGCGGTAGTAGGCCGCGTTTTCATACCTTCCCTCCTCCGAGGCTTTCTCCATCATCTCCCTGATCATTCTCACGAGTTTTTTTCTCTCCCCGCGAAGAAACGACGACGCCTGGCGCACGAGTTCTCCGTAGTCCTCCTCCGAGATCCTGCCCGCGCACGGCCCCGAGCAAAGCTTCATGAAATAGTTAAGACAGGGACGGGCCCTGTGCCTCTCGAACTTGCCCCTGGTGCAGTCCCTCAGAGGAAAAAGTCTGTGGACAAGGTTTACCGTGCTCTTCAGAAACTTCCCAGAGGCAAACGGACCGAAATAAAGCGCTCCGTCATCCCGCACCCTCCTCGTGCGCGAAAGCCTGGGAAACTTATCTCCCACGGAGAGACGAAGGGAAGAGAAAGTTTTGTCGTCCTTAAGCCGTATGTTGTACTTAGGCTTGTGGCGCTTTATAAGGGAATTCTCGATGAAAAGGGCTTCGCTTTCTCCCTCCGTCACCACGTAGTCGATCGAGTCGACCTCCCTTACCAGATAGGGAATCTGTCCTCTGTCCCTTCCCCCCTGGAAATAGGACATTACGCGGGAACGAAGGTTCTTGGCCTTGCCTATGTAAACAGGGGTGCCGTCCGCCCCTTTCATTATGTAAACCCCGGTTGTGGAGGGAAAAGATTCGGAAAGCTCAAGAATTTTTTCGCGCATAAGATGCAGAAAATCAGAAGCCGCTATATGTCAAGGTCTAGGAAGCTTTTCAACCCAATCATCTAGATATATTTTAAATGATTTTGAGAATACTTTTCAGATTATAAAGCTATAAAAATAGTACTAAGCCAGCGTGAAAATTGTTGGAGGTCTGTATTGAAAGGAGGAATTTAGGCGGGACAGCTTTTTAATAATTCGTGGTCTCAAGACATCGAGGGTTGTGAGAAGTGGACCCCAAAAACAGGACAGCGTCTTAAGTGTGTTCCTGCAGTAGAGTAAAATCATATACTGGAGGTTCATTATGAGACGTAAAAGGCGTAATCATTCACCGGGGTTCAAGGCTAAGGTAGCCCTGGCGGCAATCAGAGAGGAGAAAACAGTTAGTGAGCTCGCCCGGCAGTTTGACGTGCATCCAAACCAGATTGCCGAGTGGAAGAAACAGTTGTTGGAGGGTGCCGAGAGTGTCTACCAAGGCGCCCGGGATAAAAAGGGAGAAGAGCAAGCTCATACCAAGGAACTGCATGCCAAGATCGGAGAGCTGACTCTGGAGATAGATTTTTTATCAAAAGCGCTCGGTCGCTAGAGCGGGCGCGAAGAAAGAAGCTTGTGGACCGTAGTCATGATCTCAGCGTGGTAAGACAATGCAGGCTGCTCAACATAAATCGCTCAGGCGTTTATTATCGCCTCAGGGAGCTGTCGCTGGAGAATGAGAAACTGATGAGGCTTATCGATGAGATATATCTTGAGTATCCGTTCAAGGGTTCCCGAAGGTTGCGGGACGCTATTTTGGACAGGCATGGAATCTGCGTGAATCGCAAGCGGGTGGCCAGGTTGATGCGGTTGCTGGGGCTTGCGGCGCTGCATCCCGGGCCTAGGACCACCCACAGGGGCAAGGGACATAAGATATATCCTTATCTGCTTGGAGGAATGAGCATAGAGGGTGTAAACCAGGTGTGGGCGGCTGATGTGACCTATATTCCGATGTCCAGGGGTTTTGTGTACCTGGTGAGTGTTATGGACTGGTATTCAAGGAAGGTGCTTAGCTGGAGAGTGTCGAATACGATGGACGTGAGTTTCTGCGTGGAGGCGTTGGAGGAGGCGATAGCAAAGTATGGGCGGCCCGAGATATTCAACACTGATCAGGGAAGCCAGTTCACAAGCGAGGCATTTACGGGGGTGTTGAAGAGAAACGGCATAAGGATCAGTATGGACGGGAAGAGAAGCTGGATGGACAATGTGTTTATTGAGAGATTGTGGAGGAGTTTAAAATACGAGGAAGTATACCTTAAGGCCTATGATTCGGTTCGCGCGGCGAAGGAAGGGATTGGGGGATGGATAGATTTTTACAACACTCGTCGGCGTCATCAGGGTCTTGATAGATCTACGCCAGATCAGGTTTACTATGGTCTGCCTCGTGGATTACCAAAAGTGGCTTAGAAATGGTGGGAATACACTTAAGAAAACGAAAAAACTGTCCTAACATTGGGGTCCACTTCTTGTGAAGGGTATGAATTCTTATTGGAAAGTACTTGGATTCAAGGGGTTTTAATTAAATGATTAAGGTGATTCTGATTTGAGGTAGCAGGTAGCTTTTATTATTCGATATCTTTTATGTTTATTATGTTCGATAAGTGCACCTCTTATCAACTCTGAAGTGCAACACTTTCAGCAAAAGATGATGCTCTCCGTTTAGGGAAAAGATTATATTCCCCGGCACCGGATTATCAAGACATCTGGATGGCGGTTGCCGAAGGGAGGGCGTAGCCCGACCGAAGGCAACCGCCATCACATCTTCCAAAAACCCCCAACCACCCCCACTCAATCATCCCATCTCAATCCCTCAGCACGAAGCCTCATTGAAAACCTCAGCCGGAGTCCTGTAGTTCAAAACCTTCCGAGGCCTCCCGTTGAGCAGCTCTTCAACCCTCCTCACATCCTCCCCCAAAACCTCATGGAAATCAGTCGCCTTGGGAAAGTACTGACGAACCAGCCCGTTTGTATGTTCATTGAGCCCCCTCTCCCACGAGTGATAAGGGGTAGCGAAGAAAAACCCCGCCCCCAGCGCTTCGGTTATCTCCCCGTGACCCGCAAACTCCTTTCCGTTATCAGAAGTAATCGTATGTACAATCTCTACGTAGGGCATAAGCCTCTCCATCATGGCCTCTCCCACTTCCCCCGCGCTCCTTGAACTCACGGGATGAAGAACCGTGAACTTAGACGCCCGATCCACCACGGACACCAAAGCGCCTCTATGTCCAGCGCCGACGATTGTATCGGCCTCCCAGTCCCCGACACGCCTTTTGTCCTCAACTATCTGTGGACGCTCCGTTATGTCCACCCTGCCCGGTATATGCCCCCTGCCCGAATACCCCGACCCTCGGCTGTTGCGCTTCTTCCCCCGGCGCCGCAGATGCTTGTAAAGCTTCCCTCCGCTGCGCTTGTCCTCCCACACGTGACGGTATATCCACTCCGCACTCACCGAAACCACTGCTGAAAGCTTGAGCCGTCCCGATATCTGATCGGGACTCCACTGCAGACCAAGCTTGCTCTCCACGATGAACCACATCTGCTCGGTCATCTTGGGGGGCACGGAGGACGCCGCGGTGCCCCGCTGCCTGGCCTTGCGCTGCGCCTGAGCGAAACGGTAACCCCTCCCGCCGCTGTTGCGCTTTACCTCCCGCGATATGGTTGATGGAGAACGACTGAGATCCTCAGCAATCTTCCGAAGCGAAAATCCCTGCTTGCGCAGAAAGTAAATCCGCTGACGCTCGAGAATGTCCAACTGCTTGTAACTCCTGGTCATGTCAACCTCCTGTTCTCGTCTCGGAGATTGTCACCTCTGCATAACTGTTTTTACAGTGTGTTTGAGAAATTATAAAATTCCCCAAACTAGATCCTTAACCAGGGTGTTGCACTTCAGAGTTGAATGGGCGTTTTATTTGTTTTTTTCAGTTCGATTAAAACCACTGAAACCGTAATCAGCGTAGTGACGGCAAGTAGTATCAAATCCGTGCGTAAACCCATTATCATTTTCGGTACGAGTCCAAAAAGCGACATTAAAAACACAACTAGGCTGATAGCTGTAGCAACTGGAATTACGGCATTGAAGCTTCTTCCTTTGCATAGAATTGAGGTAAGAACCATAGGTGCCATGAGAGCAGTCCCCATGAATCCCGATATAGCAAGAGATATAAGTCCCTGAGAACTCTTCATAGCAACAACGAAAGAGGCTATGCAAAATACCAGTATAACTATTTTCACAAAAACAATAGGAGATATTTTAAGCTTCCTGCTAAACCTGCCAAGAGCATTGTTAATTTCAGAGCCAAGAGCAAAAAACTGAGAGTCAGATGTGGACATAGCTGCCGCCAGAATGCCTATCAAGGCAACGGCACCTATAACAGGATTCTGTTCAAGTATCAGTTTACCAATGAACTCTGGACCCGTTTCAGCCGGTATTGCAACTGCACCGTATAAACCAATTATAAGCCCTGCTATCAGAAGCAGAAAGGTGAAAGACGCATGCAAAACCGGAATTTTGCGTCTTTCGTTCAAACCCTTCAGAATGCTGAGCCTCGCAGTCAACTGAGGTTGCGACACAGGTAGTAGCACAATTGATATAAATCCCGCAATAAGCCACTGAACCGAGAACAGCCCCTTGGGACCGGGAGTAGATAACAGTGCAGGTTCCTCCTCCGCTACGGCCTGGACTAACTTTCCAATACCTCCAAAGTTTTCCAAAACAATAAATGCCATTATCCATATAACGGTAAACAGCACAATTCCCTGAAGTGCATCACAGTACATAATACCCCTGAGTCCTCCTATGGAAGAGTACAGATACATAAGAAACAGTATGATTACAGCCCAACTCCACTGGGGAACTGGATAGGGAACAACGTTCACTAGAATGCCCGACGCTCCTTTTAGTTGAATTGCTATGTAGGGAACGAGGAATATGACAAGGCCCAGAACATACACGAAAATTCCGTAGGAACGAAAAGTTTCACGTAGCAGGCCCGACATGCTGCGAAAATCCGTTGAAGAGATCCTTTTCCTTAATTTGAGTGAGAGCCAAAGCGTGAAAACAGCTAAAGCCATATCGGTAACGCCAAGGAATATCCACGTTCCCACGCCGTGTACACGGAAGAAATTGGGCATCCCTATCAATATGAATGTACTGTAGAGAGTAGCAAAAAAGGTTAAGAAGCCAATTATAGTTCCGAGATTGCCACCCGCAAGAAAGAATTGGTGCTCATCCCCTTTGTTTTTCCTGTTTCCTATGACAGCAAGGGTTATCAGCACTGCAAGATATACTAGTGCAACTACAACAAATGCTATTCCCCTGTTCATGTCTATTTCTTCCTCTTATATAAGTAGACTATCTTTGGTTACCAGATGTCAGCATTGCCAAAACAAGTAGCACATATATGGAGAGTGATATTCCCAACCCAGCCCAGAGAGTCCTGGGAAGTCCTAGAAAATATGGCTCCGTCACTCCATAAGGGATTACCAGGGGAGTGAAAGACACCGTTGCCAGAATAGATACCGCCACCGCAAAGAATATCCATCGACTCTTATTATTCATGTCTAAAACACAACTGCCTATTAACGTTAGAGTTTTTGAAGAAACCAACTTATTAAATCTACAAAAAAGTGTCAAATAGATTAAAACTAACTATAAATTTCTTTATAATTATAGACAAGTTAAATATGCCGACAACCCTTTCATATGTAAGTACCGTTTTCCTAATATTGATGTAACTGAAAAAATGGTTTTGCCATTTGATTTCTTCCGTCCTCTATATATCAAGTTCCTTGCCTTTCGTTTCAGGAAGGGTGAAAACGACAAACGCACCGGCAAGGGCAAAAACCGAAACGGTAACAAGCGCCGGGCCGTAACCTTTAATTTCCGCCACGTAGCCCACAAGAAGCGGCGCGAAGGCCGCCACACCCCTTCCCACGTTATAGCAGAAACCCATGGCGGTGGCTCTCGCTCTGGTCGGGAACAGTTCGGAGAAGATTGCCCCGAATCCCGAATAGAAACCGGCTCCGAAAAACCCTACCAGCGGACCGAGTATGAGAACATGGGTAAAGGTCGTTGAGTTTCCGAAGAAATAAATGAGTATGGCCAGGATCACCAGGAAGGAGGCAAAAACCGGCCTTCTTCCCAGCCTGTCACTTATCCAGCCGAAAGTGTTGTGTCCGAAGAAAGCCCCGATGCTAAGCGGTACTAACCATATAAATCCCTTCATCCCGAGTCCGACTCCTCCCTCTTCTATGGGTCTTGCAAGAAACTGAGGAACCCAGAACATCAGGCCCCAGTAAGCGATCATGCAAAAACTCGTAAGAAAGGTGGACATTACGGTGTAACGCAGAAGCTCTCCCTTGAATATCTGGTTCAGGGTAAACTCCTGACCTCCGGCATCGAGTTTCTTCTCTTTTCTCATCCGGGAGGTCTTCCGCCATATTTCCGGTTCAGCCAGATTGCGCCTTATATAGAAAATCAGAAGCAGCGGGACTGCCCCAACAAGAAAAAGTATTCTCCATCCCAGTTCAACTTCGAAACGTGGGAGTATCAAGGCGGCAAGAAGCGCGATCAATAGGTAACCGACTGACCATCCGCTCTGCACCATGCCGATAGCCTTTCCCCTGTGCTCCTTCGGCCACGTTTCCGCGACAAGCACTTTTCCCGAAGCCCACTGGCCTCCCATGCCGAGACCCAAAAACACGCTGCACACGATAAGAAATATAATGTTGGGAGAAAATGCGCTTAGGCCGGCGAAAAAAGAGTAGCAAAGTATAGTCAAGGTAATGGCCTTTATCCTTCCGGCATAATCCGAAACTATACCGAAAAGAATCCCGCCGAAAGCGGTAGAAAAAAGCGTTACTGAAAAAAGGCCCCCGACGGCTTTGGGAGATAGACTGAAAACATCCGCGATGCTTACCGCCACGAAGGTGAAAAGCAGGATGCCCATGGCAGCAAACGTCCATCCCGAAAAGGTCACCCCGAAGATCTTCCACTGCTCTGGGGTTATGTCGGCCATCCAGGCGAATATCCCTTTTTCGCTTGCGCGGCCAGAAGAGTTAGATCCCCGCTTGTTGTCCGTCATTTCCGTTTTCTCCGTGAACCAGAGTTCTGAATCCCGACAAGGGAACCGGGATAGAAAAGATCATCCTTTGACACCTACGAATCGGAACATCCCAGTTGTATTTTAATGAGTGTGTAAAAATAATCAAAACACTCCATTCAATTCGGCCCAACCGACGATTCTTCCCAAAAAGTCACTACTGTCCCAACGTTTCATCAAATAATTTCAGTTGGTTACGATACGCGGGGTCGGGAGAAAAATCCAGCCCTGTCTTAAGTAGCTGATTTAACGGGATTTTTTCAAACAGGGTAAGGCTTAAAGTCTGCAAAATTGTGTAGAGACCTGCTTCAAGATCAAGCCGCTTCTTGATGATGGCAATAAGCACATATACCGAGACCGCAATCCATATCTGGGATTTTACGGCGTTGCTAAGCGGTCCGATGAACCGTAAAAACTCTTGATTCGCAGGTGTTGCTTGATCCATTTGAAGAACAGTTCAACATGCCAGCGACTCCGATACAGTTCGGCAATGGTAATGGCCGGAAGCGAGAAATTGTTCGTAATGAAGGTAAGTGTCTTGTTTCGTTTTTTGTCCCGGTACTTTACGCGTCGAAGATGTTCAGGGAAATCTCTGATACCCGTTACTCCCGTGAGTTTAATCGTCTGGTCGCAGACAAGTCCGGTTGAGCGATCAACCTCGTGGGAGTAGATGCGGCGGTATTTGGTATTGGTTTTGGTTCTCAGAACAAAGAAGCACAGGGATTGATGAAGATCATGCAGGCGCTTAAAATCAAGGTAGGCTCGATCCATAACATAGAAGGCTCCGGGTTGTGGAACAAGCAGGTCAAGGACATTGACATCATGGAGTTTGCCATCGGAAATGTGAATGAATGCGGGGATATAGCCACGCAAGTCAAGCAGGGTATGGAGTTTTACGGCTGATTTTGTTCTTCGGAAATGAGCCCAGGGAAATAAATTAAGACAGAGGTCTATGGTAGAGGAATCCAGAGCATAGACTGTGTTTTCGATATCAAGCCCGCAGTCATCATCATGATAGAGGTCTCTGGCTTTACGGATGAGACTCTGTGCGAAATCCGCATGGATGCGCCAGTCACGATTCTTGTTTGCGTTAGCCAGGGTGTTGCGTGATATGCCGCTTAGGATTCCCATGTGGGGGAGTCTTTTTGCTTGGGCTCGAAGACAGGTTTCAATGTCGCGCAGACTTTCTCTGTAGGTGAGTTGGGCGAAAGTCATACAGCGATATTGTTCTGAACAGAAAAAGGACTTGACCTTGTGGTTGCCGTTATAACGGTTTACACATCTGCGGAATGTGTGCCAGGGAAGGTGATCCATCACCTGTGAGAAAACCAGTTTTCCTGTATACATGATATTTGCCTCCTGTTGTGTTGATAGGTACAAATATCATCTGGAATTGGTTTTTGCACTTCAAGCCTGTAACACCCTATTATTGCCGATTTGGTATGTCTAATCAGTTAGTTACGTAACGCTTGAAGCAAAACGTTGGGACAGCAGTGCCAAAAAGTCTCTTTCTTGCCTCACTTGATACTTATATTGGCATGCGTTACGATTTCAGTTCATCATGAAAACCGACACCCTTTACCTTGAAACCTACGGCTGCCAGATGAACGAGTACGACTCGGACAGGATACAAAACGCTCTAGGCGCCAGTATCACCAAAAACCCCAAGGAAGCCGACATAGTCATCGTAAACACATGCGCCATAAGGGAAAAGGCCGACCAGAAGGCGCTTAGCAGCCTGGGACGGTTCAAACACCTAAAGGCGAAAAACCCTGAGCTTATAGTCGGGGTGTCGGGATGCGTGGCGCAGCTCTACGGGGAAGATCTCATCCGCAGGATCCCGCATCTTGACTTCGTGCTCGGACCCCGAGCGATCCCCGGACTCCCGCGGCTTATAGAAGAGATAAGGGAGAAGAAATCAAGGCCCGTCGAAACGTCCTTTGACGTGGAAGAACCATTCGACGTACTTCCCTACCACCAGGAGGGAAAGCCCACCGCGTTTGTTTCCATACAGCAGGGATGCAACAAGAAATGCGCCTACTGCATAGTGCCAACGGTAAGGGGATCAGAAGTGAACAGACCGATTGAGGACATAACCGCCGAAGCGCGGTACCTGATCGCAAAAGGCGTAAAAGAGATAACGCTCATAGGTCAGACGGTTAATTCCTGGAAACTGGGGCGGCTTAAGTTCGGCGATCTGCTTCGGGTCCTGGGGGAACTTGACGGTCTCCAGAGAATAAGGTTCACGACCTCTTATCCAAGAGACATAACGAAAAAGATGGTGGAAGCAATGGCCGAGGTGCCCAAGGTATGCCGCCACATCCACCTGCCCGTGCAATCGGGTTCCGACAAGGTGCTAAAACTCATGAACAGGACCTACACCAGAAGCTGGTACACAGACTCGGTTAACAGGCTCCGCGACGCCATGGCGGACATAGCCGTATCTTCTGATATAATAGTAGGGTTCCCGGGGGAAACGGAAGACGACTTCGAGCAGACGATGAGCCTTGTCGGGGAAGTGGGGTTTGACAGTTCCTTCTCGTTTAAGTACTCGCCGCGCCCCGGAACAGTTGGTGAGGAGCTTTGGAGATCAGACGAAAGGGTAGAAGACCAGACGGCAGGCGAGAGGCTCGCGCGTCTTCAGGAATACCAGCGGGAAATTACTCTTTCCAAAAACATGGAGAGAGTCGGGAAATCAGAACGGGTACTGGTTGAGGATGTGAGCAGAAACGACTCCTCGTGGCTTTCGGGGAGAACGGAGCACAACAGGATAGTCAATTTTCCAGGAGAAAAGGAACTTATCGGAGAAATGGTGGACGTAGAGGTAACCGAAGGACTTGCGAACTCACTTAGAGGACAATATCTGAATTAAGCAGAAAGGGAGGACAGACAATGTTTCTTGAGATGAAGGTTTCCTGTATAGTTGCCGACCCGTTTACCGACATGCCCGTCGTTATTCTAAACGACGAGGACGGAGAAAAAAGTCTTCCGCTTTGGATAGGATTTGAGGAGGCAAGCGCAATAGCCATGGAGATCAAAAAAGCTCCGAGACCGAGACCTCTTACCCACGATCTTCTTAAAAACGTAATCGCCGCCACGGGCTACGAGGTAAGTGAAATAGAGATCACGGAGCTTCGGGAAAACACCTTTTACGCGCGTCTTCGCATCAAAAAAGACGGAGAGGAACTCCTGGTGGATTCCCGCCCGAGCGACGCCATAGCCATAGCGCTTAGAACCGGGTGCCGCATCATGGTTGACGAAGAGGTTATAAAAGCCTCCCTGAGCGTAAAAGTCGGGGATAAAGACCAAAGCGCAGGCGATATACTCGAAGATATACCGGCTGAGGATTTCGGCAAGTACAAGATGTGATCAGCGGTTGCGGAGCATATATTCCTCAAGGAATCTCCTGTCTCCCTCAATCACGTCGAAAACCTCCCCGCAAAGGTCGCACTCTATGCTGATCCGCTTCGGCGGGTAACTAATTCCGCAGCTCATCACGAACCAGCCGAAAAGAGAGTACCTCTGTTTCGGAACCACCCACGGGTCCGCGACGCAGTACCCGCAACTGCAGACCTTCGCGTCCCGTGCACTGGGGCTCATCCGTAAACAATGCGGGTGCAATCCCCCGCTCTAGACGTCGTAATAACCCACCTCTCCGTGATCCGTTATATCAAGACCTTCTGTCTCTTCCTCCTCACTTACCCTGAGCCCGACGAGGGATTCAACGACCTTGAGCACGATAAAGGTTACGATAACGGTATAGACGACGGCGAATATTCCCCCGTAGACCTGAACGCCGAGCTGCGCGGGTATGTCGAGATCCGCAATCGAACCGCCGTAAGACGTCGATGCGAACACTCCGACCAGTATGATTCCTACCATCCCTCCGACTCCGTGGACTCCCACGACGTCAAGCGCGTCGTCATACTTGAAGCGGAACTTGAGATGGGTAGCGGCTATATAGGCCAGCACTGAAGATACGGCTCCTATAGCTATGGCTCCAAGCGGTCCCACCGTGCCCGAGGCAGGCGTTATCGCGGCAAGACCCGCGATGGCTCCCGTCGCAAAACCGAGGGCGCTCGGCTTGCCCGATCTCACCTTTTCCAGGAATATCCAGGTAAGGGCGGCAACGCACGGAGAAATCTGGGTTACGACGACCGCCATGGCCGCCTGTCCCCCCGCCGCAAGAGCGCTCCCTCCGTTAAACCCGAACCATCCGACCCAGAGCATCGCGGTGCCTATCATCGTAAGAGTGAGGTTATGGGGAAGCGGAAGCTGGTTTGGGTAACCCCTTCTCGCCCCGAGCATTATCGCCGCTACCAAAGCGGCGGTACCCGCCGTTATGTGGACGACTATCCCTCCGGCAAAGTCAATCACTCCCATGTCTCCGAGGTAGGAGCCTTCTCCTCCCCAGACCATGTGCGCAATCGGGAAATAGCAGAATATTACCCAAAGGGCGGTAAACAGAATCATCGCCGAGAACTTCATTCTCTCCGCAAACGCTCCGATTATAAGCCCAGGAGTGATAATCGCGAAAGTAAGCTGAAAGGCAAAGAACAGAACTTCGGGGATCGTTCCCGAAAGAGTATCGACGCCCACTCCGGTTAGAAAAGCTTTTGAGAGACCTCCCACGAAGGCGTTTACTCCGAGTTCTCCCCCCACCATGCCTGTGGTGTCAAAAGCAAGGCTGTAACCCAAAATGGTCCATATGATCGTTACGACCGCGGTAATTGAAAAGCACTGCATCAGCACCGAAAGGACGTTCTTTTTGCCGACAAGTCCCCCGTAGAAAAGCGCAAGACCGGGAATCATCATGAAAAGAACAAGACCGGTTGAAATCAGTATCCAGGCGGTATCGCCCGTATCAAGCTCGCTTGCAGAAGCGGGGTCGGTAAAAGAAAAAAAAGCAAAAACAAAAAAGAAAACCAAAAGCGAAAGCGTTTTTTTGAAACTCATTGCACACTCTCCTCCTCATTATTCCGTGTTCCCGGTAAGTATATCACACATAATGGAGGGTAAAAACGCGGCCTCAGAAAGCCTCATCCAGCCTGCGAAGCTGCTCAGGGGAAAGCCTCCACCCCGAAGCCCCGCAGTTCTCAACTGTTTTTGCGACCGAATCTGCCTTCGGGATAGCGATGACGTTCTCCTGGCAAACGCACCAGTTAAGAGCGACCTGCACCTCCGTTTTCCCCGTCTCATCCGCTATCCGGGATAAAATCCCGCCGCGGCGGGATCGGCAGAGCCTTCCGCTATCAAGCGGAGTGTAGGCCATCACGGTGATATCGTTATCGCAGCAGTAGGGAAGCAGCTCTCTTTCTATATCCCTTGATCTGAGGTTGTAGAGCACCTGGTTTGAAACTATGGGATAGTTAGGGAAATAGTGTTGCGCCTCGCGCATCTGCCTTACGGAGAAATTGCTCACCCCCACGTAACTCACGCACCCGCGGTCAACCAGCTTCTCAAGCGCGCTCATCGTCTCGTCTATAGGGTAAACGGGGTTCGGCCAGTGTATCTGATAAAGATCTATGCAGTCCCTGCGAAGCTTCTCGAGGCTCGCCTCGCAGGACCTCAGCACGCTGTCGTGAGCGAGGTTCCTTCCCGAAACCTTGGTCGCTATGATCACCTCGTCCCGAAAGGGCAGGACGGCTTCGCCGACTATATCCTCGGTATAGTATCCTTCGGCGGTATCTATAAGCGAAGCCCCAAGCTCTATTCCGGCTCTCAGGGGTTCGACTCCCCCCTTGTAGTTCCACGTGCCGAGTCCGATCTCGGGAACGAAAACTTCCGTGTTTCCAAGCCTCTTAAGATTCATCTCGCGAAGTCCTTACGCTTTCCTGGAGCGCACCGCAAAGTCACTCGTCCGAGTGGATAAGCTTGTAGATGGCTGCCGCTAAAAAACCCCCGATAGAATTCGCGCACAGGTAAATCCATATGGAGGAAGGCGCCGAGATTCCCATAACGGTTATCCCCACCGCCACCGCGGGATTGAAAACGCCTCCCGAGACTCCCCCGACGGCGTACACTCCGGCCATGACCGTAAACCCTATGGCTATACCGTAATAGGAATTGCCCTCAGTCGCTTTCGAGGTAGCGACCTCAAGTATCACGAGGCAGAGAGCGAAAGTAAAAAGGATTTCCGCGATGAGAGCTGGGAGGACGGATATCTCAATGGGCGCAGTCTCCGGGCTTCCCTTTACGAGCAGCACGGCTAGGGCGGCCACAACGCCCGCGATTACCTGAGTGATCATGTAGGGAAAGACGTCCTTCGAATCCATTTTCCCCCTGAACCAAATCGCGAACGTGACGGCGGGGTTATAGTGCGCTCCCGAGATGTGGCCTCCAGCGTAAATCATCGCGGTTAGCACGGCTCCTATGGCCAGAGGCGCGAAAAGCCCGGCTCCGGGAGCAATCATGACGTTTCCTGTCGTGAAGACGAGAAAAAAAGTGCCTATGAATTCAACGAAATATTTTTTCATTGAAAATCCTCCGTCAATACGCTTTTTTGTCCGCCGCGCGAAAGCTTCGCCGATGTGTTACCGCGGAATTGTTTTTCCGTAACCGTTTAGATGAAAGACCTCGTCGGGACTTTTCCTCGATTTCCCGGAAGCGACCCGCCCCTTGTCGAAGTAACCGAACGGAAGCACCGTAAGAATATCAAACTCTTGCGGCACCCCGAGATACTTTTTAAGCTCCTCCTTCTCTATCCTTCCTATCCAGCAGGATCCGAGTCCATGGCTCCATGCCGTCAGAACCATGTTCTGCGCCGCTCTAGTGCCGTCGATCTGGTGCCATTTGCTTTTGGGATCCACCAGAAGCACCACCGCGAAAGCCACCTGCACTATGAAGCTGCCACTGGTGCAGTACTTCCCCATTTCCCGGAGCATCGCGCGATCCTTTATAAGCACAAATTCCCATGGCTGGCTGTTGTGCGCGCTCGGCGAGAACCTGCCCGATTCCATGACTTCCATAATGATTTCGTCCGGTACTTCCCTGTCTATGTAGCTTCTTACGGAGCTAAGGGATCTTACGCACTCGTAAACGTTCATAACGGCCTCCAGCCTGAAAATTGATTGGAAGTTAGTATACCGGCTTTGACCACGCGGAAGAACAGGAAAGCAGCTGAAAAACCCCTTACGCAACCGCCTCTACGTCCAAACAAATTTGGATTTTCCCCTGGTCAAAGAGGCGACCCTCTCTTCAAGACTCCCGGCGACGTTAACCGGCGCCGCGAAGTTGAAGCGGACATCCTCTCCGCGCCTGACGCCCGTTATGGTAACTCCCGATCTTTCAAACAGAACCCGTATGGAATTTTCATGAGCGTAGGAAAAAACCAGGTGTCCAGTCCGTACCGGGACATGCTTTTTAACCGCAAGTTCCCCCAGGGCTGCCCGCAGGGAATCCGTGTACGCTCTTAGAAGCCCGCCCGGGCCAAGCTTTATACCCCCGAAATACCGGCTTACGACAGCCGCTATTTCCCCTATGCCGCTGTGTTCCAAAAGAGTCAGCATGGGACGCCCGGCGGTTCCCGACACTTCTCCGTCATCCCCGAAACCGATATCCGTCCCGCCCGGAGCGCAGGCAAGAAACGCGTAGCAGTTATGGCTCGCCGCTGGGTGAAGAACTCTTACGCTCTCTATGAAGTCTTCGGCGTCCTGTCTTGTTCCCGCTCTGCCCACGGCAGCTACAAACCTGCTTTTCTTTATAACCAGTTGCGCGGTCGAAACTCCCGCGGGAATCTGGTAGGAAAAATCTTCCACACTCTGTCCCTCCGCACAAAAAAATACCCTATTCCCTGCCACGCGGGCAAAAACCGCCCCTGAGGGCCCCAGATTACCCTCCCCCGGTTTTTCACTGTATAATGATTCGCGGCGGGTTCTGGCGCGCGTCGCCCAGATATTGAAATTCGCTTTTTATCCGACAGGACAGAGGCCGGGCGGCCACCGGGTTTTTCGGTCCGGCAAAAATATTTACGCGTATACCGTTGCTAAAAAAAACAAGCATCCCCTCCCTCATCTTGCGCTACAGATACTCATTTCTAACGGGTGTCGCGTCCCTTACCCTGGTGGATATGGCCCAGCTCTCAGTCCCAATAGTAATCAAGTGGATAATAGACGAGCTTACTTTGCAGACCGTGAATTTTTCTCTCATAACCAGGTACTCGCTCTACATACTCGGCCTCGGGCTGCTCATGGCGTTTTTCCGCCTCGGCTGGCGATACTTCATAATGGGCGGGGCAAGAAAGATAGAGAATTCGCTCAGAAACGATTTCTTCGAACACCTGCAGAAGCTTAACTTCGACTTTTTCTCGGGAAGAAAAGTGGGCGACCTGATGGCGCACACGGTAAACGACATAGAGACTCTCAAGTTCTCATGCGGCCTCGGGCTGCTCATAGCGTATGACGGGATCTTTCTGTTTTTCTTTATCTTTGCCGCGATGTTCTATCTTTCTCCGCAGCTCGCTTTCTACGCGTTTTTGCCGTTTCCCCTGCTCGCCGTTTTCGTATACACGTTCGGAAACATGATAGAGAGAAGGTTCCAGCGCTCCCAGGATTCCTTCTCCGAACTCACCGAAAGCGCGAGGCAGTCAGTCTCGGGAATCAAGGTTGTAAAGGCCTTCGGACTTGAGCGGGTCGAGGAGCGGGACTTTGACCGCGCAAGCGCGGATTATCTTGAAAAAAACGTTCACCTCGTCAAAATCTGGGGAGCTTTTCAGCCGTTTATATATTTCGTGCCATCAGTCGCGATGGCCCTCTTTCTTTTCTTCGGCGGAGCCGGCGCAATCGGCGCTGAAATAACCCTCGGGGAATTCTCCGCCATACTCGTCTACCTTATAATGCTCGCCTGGCCCATGATGGCCATGGGATGGGCGATTGATCTGCTGAAAAGGGGGAACGCGTCGATAAACCGGCTGAACAAGATCTTCGCGGTTGAGACAAAAGAGACTGCCCGGGCGGAAGAGAAGGATTACGAACTCAGGGGAGATATAAGATTCTCCAGAGTTTCCTTTTCCTACGGCACGTCCCCCGCTCTGAGTGGCGTTAACCTCCACATCCCGCATGGGGCAACTCTGGGAATAACGGGTCTTGTGGGCTCGGGGAAAACCACCCTGATGAAACTGCTCATGAAAATACACGAGCCCGGGACGGGAAGAATAACGGTCGACGGGATCGACATAAACAAGATATCGAGAAAAAGCCTCCAGGAAACCATAGTGTACGTGCCGCAGGAAATAACCGTGTTCAGCGGAACCGTCTCTGACAACATCACCTTCATAAACCCGAACATAACCCGCGAGCAGGTAGAGTGGGCGGCCAAAACAGCTGCGATTTACGAACAGATAATGGAGTTTCGGGAAGGATTCGACACCGTGGTGGGAGAAAGGGGACTGAGCCTCTCGGGAGGGCAGAGACAGCGCCTGTCGATAGCAAGAGCCCTGGTTCTTAAACCCGAGGTCCTGATACTTGATGATGTGCTCTCGTCCCTTGATCCGCAGACCGAAAGCACAGTGATAGCAAACGTGATCGAGGCGATGCGGGGCAAGACGGTGGTAATAATCTCAAACAAGATATCTTCTGTGAACGGGCTCTCACAGATTGCGGTCATGAAAGACGGGCAGATAATCGAGAGCGGGGGGCGCGGGGAACTTACGGAGAAACGGGGAGTCTATCACGCGCTTGAAAAACTGCAGTCGGCTTAGGGTTAAAAAATGAGCGATTTGGAAAAAAAGAGGAAATCAACCTACGACATCAAGATCCTTGGGTGGATACTGGGGTTTGTCGGAAAGTACCGGGTTTATTTCGCCCTCTCGTTTCTGCTGATGACCGCTACCGCCGCGCTTGAGATCACGATCCCGTACCTTATTAAAACGGCGGTCGACAATCAAATCTATCCAACCTGGAGCAAAACGGAGAGCGGGCAGCAAACAGATCAGACGCTCCTTGGGATCGGAGAAGAAGCCACACTCTCTCTTCCCGACGGAGGGCTTCTGGTCGATTTCTCAAAACTCTCCTCTTCAGAAAAAGACAGGATCGAACGCTCGGGCGTTTCGTTCTCGCAGATAAAATACATCGTGGTTGACCCTGGGGAATTCGAGGGAGAGGAAAAACAGAGGGTTCTGGGGATAATCACCCAGAACGCCTCTTTATTCGGGAAAACGGACGGGGTCGCGTTTATAGCCCACTCGGAGCTTTCGGGTCTTGGGAAAAAGGAAGTATCGCTCCTTCGCTCAAAACAGACAAAAAGACTAAAGACCCTGGCCTTCTACGTATTTCTCTGCGTAGCCGGAATTTTCATCTTCACCTCCTCCTTTACCTATCTTCTTTACTACTCGGGACACCGCATAATGCACGACATACGAAACCACACCCTCTCCCACATACTCTCCCTCCCCCAAGAGTACTTTGACCGAAACCCAGTGGGCAGGATAACCACCCGCGTCACAAACGATGTAAACGCCATAAACGAAATGTACACCTCCGTTCTCATACATTTTATAAAGGACATCATAATCATAATCGGCACGCTGGTGATCATGTTCAGGATGAACGTCGGGCTTACGCTTATAATCGTCGGGCTTACCGTGTTTCTGGGTTTCGTGGTATCAATTTTTCGGATGAAGCTTCGGCTGGTATACAGGGAAATCCGCAGTACCATCGGCAGGCTTAACACCTTCGTTGCGGAGAGCATGCGGGGGATAGTGCTTCTTAAGCTTTACGGAAAGGAAGAGAGGAACTTCGAGAAATTCTGGGAGGTTAACAGGGAGAACTACAGGGCAAATATTCAGCAGCTCTGGGTCTACGTCTTCTTCCGTCCCTCCGTAGAGTACGTAGGTATAGCCGCAACGGGGATAATTCTTTGGTACGGGGCGATCAGAGTTATGGACCTTGATCTCTCCCTAGGGGCCCTGCTCGCATTTCTTTATTACGTAAGGATGATTTTCAAGCCCATACAGGAGCTCTCGGAAAAATTCAACGTCTTCCAGTCAGCCGTGGCTGCCTCGGAGAACCTCTACGACACTCTCGCGGAAGAACCGGAAGCAACGGGGTCCGTGGTGCCCGAGAGGACCGAAGGCATCCTTGAGTTTCGAGATGTGTGGTTTTCGTACAACGATCGGGAATGGGTGCTTAAGAACGCGTCTTTCATAATAAGACCTGGGGAGAGTGCCGCTTTGGTGGGAATCACGGGAGCGGGAAAAACGACCATCGTGAACCTGATTTTAAAATTCTACAAGCCCCAGAGAGGAGAAATTCTCTTTAACGGCGTAACCGTCGAGCAGCTCTCAAACCGCTACCTTCGCTCGAACATAACCGCTATTTTCCAGGACCTGTTCCTGTTCGAAAAAGACATATCCGACGAAAGAGACGAACTGGATGGTTCGGTGTCCGAGAGCGAAAAACTTTCTTCTGGAGAAACCCAGGCCCGCTCGATTGAGAAAGCGGTCAGGAAAAATTCAAAGCTCCTGATAATGGACGAAGCCACTTCCCACATGGACGCGGAAACGGAGGAAAGGATACAAGAGGTAATAAGAAAAAATGCGGGCTCTCAGACAAGGCTCGTGATAACCCACAAGCTCACGACCCTGAAAAACGTTGATAACGTAATAGTCATTCACAAAGGAGAAGTGGTGGAGCAGGGAACTCACGAGAAGCTTCTCGAGAACGAAAATATCTATTACACTCTCTATGAGTTTCTGAGAAAAACCACCACTGACCCTCTCCCAAGCGGTGGCGCGTGAGAGCAAGCGCCCGTTTTGGACCTAGAACACCCCTAGAAGCTTAATTGCCATAAGCCCGACGGCAACGACAAGTGCCACCCTTATGTATTTTTCGCCTCCCCTTACCGAGAACGCGGCGCCGAACCATCCGCCGATCGAATTTCCCGCGGCAAGACAGATGCCGATAAACCAGCTTATGTTTCCGCTTAGAAAAAATATGAGGATTGCGGGAACCGTGTAGATAAGCACAATGATTACCTTGTGCGCGTTCACCCTGGCGAGGGAGGCTCCCATAAGATGGTAAAGAGCCGCCATTATGAAAAGCCCCACACCGACCTGAATGAATCCGCCGTAAAACCCTATCAACACAAGGGCAGGATAAAGAATCCAACCAGGCCTCGCCTCGTCGGGTCCGCCGAGCAGCTTTCCGAAAGAATCGACTTTAAGGAAAAAGGATGCGCAGACGAAAATAAGCACGACGGCCAGGATCTTCTCGAAAAGCTCATCTCCCACACGAACCGCCGCAAACGCTCCAACCAGAACGCCCGGGAGGGTAAAAGCTGCGAGCTTGACGCCGGTTTTTACATCGGCAACACCTTCTTTTCTGAACGAAAGAGTCGCGAAAAAATTCTGAAACAGGATCGCCACCCTGTTTGTTCCGTTCGCGACCGTGGGATCGATTCCAAGGAATATGAGCACGGGAAGAACGATACTGCTTCCTCCACCCGCCATCACGTTTATCACTCCCGCCAGAACGCCCGTCAAAAAAAGGAGAACTAAAGAAAGAAGATCGTATTCGTACATGTTATTCGGATTCGGTCACGACAGAGGTTAGGAGAAGATTTTTGGCCGTCGCCAACCTGCCCCGAGCCCCTTTCTGCAAACTGAACTCAGAGTTAAAAAGAATCTCCATCCGCCGCGACCACGTCTCGTGGATTTTCCCGGTTCTCTTGAGTGCTTCTTAAATGATACCCGAAACCCCGCAAATGACATTGGCCGCGGAAATGGCGAAAGTACAGTTTAAAAAATATTCTTGCTTATAAAAATTAGGTTTACAAATTTATATTTAATGTTATATTTGTAACCAAGAAAGCAGGAGGCTTATAATGGCAAAAAGAAATCAGCATGTTGTTCCGCATAAGGATGGATGGGCTGTTCGTGGTGCGGGAAGCCAGAGAGCAAGCTCAGTTCACAGAACTCAAAAAGATGCGATTCGTTCCGCAAGAAATACCGCTCTTAGGCAACACACGGAAGTGGTTATCCACCGGCCTAACGGTCAGATCAGAGACCGTAATTCGTACGGGAACGACCCCTATCCACCGAAGGGATAACGGAACACCTGAATAAAAAGAACATAATTAGTAAACAGAGAGTACGCTAATAGCAGCATTTATATATCCCCGTGGATTTTACTATCGCTCAGTATCTTGTTTAGGTATTTGTAGCGTTACTAATGGAAACTTCCAACAAACTATCCAGAGATATCCAATTTTATCTTATGCGTTTGTTAAACCTGGCAGATCAGTAGCAACCTTATTTCCTTAACTATGTTCGGTTTGCTCTACCAACAGGATTTGCCATCAAAAGGAGAAGAGCAATGTTTAGTGAACGGTTGAAACTAGCCCGTAAGAAGGCCGGTTTTTCGCTGCGTAAACTGTCTGAGGCACTTAATGGAAATGTAAGCGCTCAGTCAATAGGAAAATATGAACGCGGCGAGATGATGCCGAGTTCCGCAATATTGATACAGTTAACCAACGTACTTGGCGTGTCGCTTGAGTACCTGCTAAGCGAACAGGTCATGGAACTAAAAGAAATTGAGTTCCGCAAGCTATCGGGTGTCAACGCAAGCAAGAGGGCACAAGTTGAAGCCGTGGTTATAGAAAAACTCGAGCGTTACCTGGCAATTGAAGAAATTCTGGATATTGACAGTTTCTACTGGCACCAACAGAATCTTGGCAATATATTTCTCGGGAAGGAAAATGAGGGAGAAGTGATGGCCAACGACCTGCGAGCAAAATGGGAACTTGGAATCAATCCGATTCCGAACATGACCGCCCTGCTTGAAAATCGCGGTATCAAGGTTGTCTTTCCCGATCTGCCCAAAAACGTGTCGGGTCTTACCTGCCTTGCGCGCAAATCGAACAGAAAGCTGACCGTGCCGGTAATCGTAGTTAATCAAAACATGACTCTTGAACGCCGACGCTTTACTCTCGCACACGAATTGGGACACAGGCTTATCAATACCGAGTCCCCTGTTAATCACGAGAAGGCATCAAATGTTTTCGCGGGCGCTTTTCTAGTCCCCAAGGATCATCTTGTCCTTGAAGTCGGCATACGCCGCAACGCTCTTGCCTTCAAAGAATTCATGCAATTAAAACGCAGCTATCGTGTCAGTGCTGCCACCTTACTCCTGCGCCTCAAACAGGTTGGAATCATAAACCAGTCTACTCTTTCCTACGCATTTCAAACTTACGCCAAAGGATGGCGTTCATCCGAACCGTCTCCATTGGAATCCGGCGAGGATAAGTATGAGGTCCCGCGCCGATTTGAGTTGCTCTGCTACAGGGCTCTCGCGGAAAAACTGATAGCGCCGAGCAAAGCCTGCGAACTTTTGCAACGCCCCCTAGATGAGATCGCGCGGGCTATGAAGGGACCAAGTTATTAATGCGTACGATAGTCTTTGATTCATCCTGCCTTATCGACATGCACAAAGGCGGATTACTCATCTCAATGCTTAATCTGCCCTATAATTTTCAAATACCTGAAGTCATGTTTAAGGACGAACTTCTCAGCATCGCTTCTGCTGAGAAAAAGAATCTTAAAAAGCATGGCTTGAAAGTTGTTAATCTGTCTGAAAAATCTATCGCGCAAGTTCTCAAGTACTTCAAGCAGAATCCTAAACTCTCCTTAAAAGACTGCTTTGCGCTTGTTCTCGCAGAACAAATCCCTGATTCGATTCTGTTAACAGGTGACGCAAACCTACGAGATACGGCATCAACTCTCAGAACTGAAGTACACGGGGTTTTATGGATAATTGACGAGATGCGCCCATTCAACTCTGAAGTGCAACACCCTGGTTAAGGATCTAGTTTGGGGAATTTTATAATTTCTCAAACACACTGTAAAAACAGTTAAGCAAAGGTGACAATCTCCGAGACGAGAACAGGAGGTTGACATGACCAGGAGTTACAAGCAGTTGGACATTCTCGAGCGTCAGCGGATTTACTTTCTGCGCAAGCAGGGATTTTCGCTTCGGAAGATTGCTGAGGATCTCAGTCGTTCTCCATCAACCATATCGCGGGAGGTAAAGCGCAACAGCGGCGGGAGGGGTTACCGTTTCGCCCAGGCGCAGCGCAAGGCCAGGCAGCGGGGCACCGCGGCGTCCTCCGTGCCCCCCAAGATGACCGAGCAGATGTGGTTCATCGTGGAGAGCAAGCTTGGTCTGCAGTGGAGTCCCGATCAGATATCGGGACGGCTCAAGCTTTCAGCAGTGGTTTCGGTGAGTGCGGAGTGGATATACCGTCACGTGTGGGAGGACAAGCGCAGCGGAGGGAAGCTTTACAAGCATCTGCGGCGCCGGGGGAAGAAGCGCAACAGCCGAGGGTCGGGGTATTCGGGCAGGGGGCATATACCGGGCAGGGTGGACATAACGGAGCGTCCACAGATAGTTGAGGACAAAAGGCGTGTCGGGGACTGGGAGGCCGATACAATCGTCGGCGCTGGACATAGAGGCGCTTTGGTGTCCGTGGTGGATCGGGCGTCTAAGTTCACGGTTCTTCATCCCGTGAGTTCAAGGAGCGCGGGGGAAGTGGGAGAGGCCATGATGGAGAGGCTTATGCCCTACGTAGAGATTGTACATACGATTACTTCTGATAACGGAAAGGAGTTTGCGGGTCACGGGGAGATAACCGAAGCGCTGGGGGCGGGGTTTTTCTTCGCTACCCCTTATCACTCGTGGGAGAGGGGGCTCAATGAACATACAAACGGGCTGGTTCGTCAGTACTTTCCCAAGGCGACTGATTTCCATGAGGTTTTGGGGGAGGATGTGAGGAGGGTTGAAGAGCTGCTCAACGGGAGGCCTCGGAAGGTTTTGAACTACAGGACTCCGGCTGAGGTTTTCAATGAGGCTTCGTGCTGAGGGATTGAGATGGGATGATTGAGTGGGGGTGGTTGGGGGTTTTTGGAAGATGTGATGGCGGTTGCCTTCGGTCGGGCTACGCCCTCCCTTCGGCAACCGCCATCCAGATGTCTTGATAATCCGGTGCCGGGGAATATAATCTTTTCCCTAAACGGAGAGCATCATCTTTTGCTGAAAGTGTTGCACTTCAGAGTTGATAAGAGGAGTTACAAAACATCTTTTCTTTCGAAAAACAATTAAAAAACCTCCTTCCTCGAATAAAACAGTTACAAAATCCGGTTTGCCTCATTGAAAAATCGTATGTAGAAGCCGCTTCATCTTCTTTTATTATCTGCCTTCGGGAGTTATCGTATTCGCATGGACGGTTTTAAAGTCGCCCTTGTTCAGGCTCAGGCGCATAAAGACAGGGGGGAAAACCTGAAAGAAGCTCTATTAAGCGTAGAAACCGCTTCGGCCCTTGGAGCAGATATAGTATGTCTTCCGGAGCTTTTTCTCACGAGGTACTTCTGCCAGTCAGAGGACACAAGCTGTTTTGACCTCGCCGAGCCCATCCCCGGTCCCGCTACGGACAGATTCTGCGTGGAGGCGAAAAAAAGAGGGATTTTCATCGTATGCCCACTTTTTGAGAAAAGAGCCTCCGGCATATATCACAACTCCCTTGTCCTGATCAATCCTTCGGGAGAGATTTCCGGTATTTACAGAAAGATGCATATACCGGATGACCCGGGCTACTTCGAGAAATTCTATTTTACTCCGGGAGACAAGGGGTTTTCCTGCTTTGAAACCGGCTTTGCGAAAATAGGCACGCTTATCTGCTGGGACCAGTGGTATCCCGAAGCCGCGCGCATAGCTTCGCTCAAGGGAGCGGACATAATCTTCTATCCAACCGCCATAGGGTGGTACACGAACGAGGACGAACGCTCAAAAAACACTCAGCTTGAAGCGTGGAAAACCGTTCAGCGGGCCCACGCTATCTCAAACGGAATCTATGTCGCGGCAGTAAACAGGGTGGGGTTCGAAAGATCAGCGGAAAACGGCGAAGGAATAAATTTCTGGGGGAACTCCTTTGTCTGTGACCCGGAGGGGGTGGTGATTTCTGAGGCTTCGCGTGAGAAAGAAGAGATCATACTGGTCGATATCGATCTTCGAAAGCTTGAGGAAACCAGAAGGAACTGGCCCTTTCTTAGGGACAGGAGAATTGATGCCTACTCGGAACTTCAGCAAAGGTTTATCGACAATGATTCCGGGACCTGAAATTGAGTGATTCTCGGGCGGTTCGCTATAGACTTCCCGCCGAATGGGAGCCCCACGGCGCCACGTGGCTTGTGTGGCCGCAAAACATAAGTGACTGGCCGGGGAAATTCCCAAGGATCAAATGGGTCTACAGCGAAATCGTAAGTCACCTCTCAGAATCAGAGAAGGTAAGAATAATCGTTAACCCCGGGGAAACGCGAAAGCAGGCTGAGAGTTTTCTCAAAAAAGAGTTAACCAACCTCTCCAACATAGAATTTCACGAATGTCCTACCGACAGATCCTGGATACGAGACTCGGGACCTTTTTTCGTAAAAGAAGATTCCGCAGAGTTAAGCATCCTTGATTTCGGGTTTAACGGATGGGCAGAATACCACGACTGGGAAAACGACAACCTAGTCCCAGGATTCATCTCCAAAGCCCTTGATATTGACTCGCGAAGTCCAATCCATCTCGGAAGAAAAATCGTTCTTGAGGGAGGAAGCGTGGATGCAAACGGAAAAGGTTCTCTGATCACGACGAAGCAGTGTCTTCTGAGTCAAGAGAAACAGACGAGGAATCCTTCTTTCGGGAAAAAAGACTACGAGGAAATATTCTCCGAGTACTTAGGCGCAACAAACATTCTTTGGCTAAACGGAGGGATTGAAGGGGATGACACAAACGGCCATGTTGACGATATATGCCGTTTTAGCGACCCCGGAACGGTTGTTTTATGTCTGGAGGACAATCCAGAAGATTTGAATTATTACCCGCTTCGCGAAAACCTGGAAATACTCCAAGACTTAAGACTCGAGGGCGGGGGGGAAATTGAAATCGTCCCTCTTCCGATGCCCTCCCCGCTTTTTTTTGACGGTGAGAGGCTTCCGGCAACTTACGCCAATTTCTACATCTCTAACGAAAAAGTTCTCGTTCCTGCCTATAACGATCCGAAGGATCACGAGGCACGTGGGATACTGTCGGAGCTTTTTCCCGCAAAGCATGTCGTGGGGATAGACTGCGTCGATCTTGTGTGGGGATTCGGAGCTATTCACTGCATGACAAAAGAAGAACCTCTTTCCTAACTCCGCAGACTTAAATCGAGTTAGCCCCTTCGTACTCGAGAATCGCCCTTTTCACGTCCAAACCCCATCGGTAACCGTGAAGATCTCCCCCCTTACCTATGACGCGGTGGCACGGTACCAAGTAAGCAACCGGATTTCCCGCCACAGCATTCGAGACGGCCCTTACGGCCGCTAGAGCTCCGATCGATTCCGCAAGATCCGAATAGGAAAGGGTCTCTCCTTCCCGAGCTTCAAGCAGTTTCTCCCAAACCCGAAGCTGAAACCGCGTTCCCAGAAGCAGTATCGCTGGCGGCGGTTGCTTTTCCATAGAGGGGAATATTCCCTTAAATACTTCGGCCACCTGCTTATCGTCCCTTTGGTTCTGCGGATTTTGCCATATCTTCTTGAACCTTTCCGTATGGGTTTTCGGATCGGAGAGGAAAAAACTCATATGGCATATGCCTTCTTCGCAGACCCCGACTAGGCATTCTCCAAACGGAGTGTCGTAGATTCCGTAGACAAGACGTATCCCGTCCCTGACTTTTTTCTTTTCCTGCGAAGAACACTCTTTTACGTTAACTAGGATTTCACGCCAGAAGCCGTTCTGTTTTTTTCTTTCCATGCGGGTTTTTAAAACACTCTTATCGCGAGTTCCAGGATTTATTAACTACGAAACAAAACTACCTTTTTCCGAAAATCGATCTTGCTATTATCATTTTGTGTATCTCGTTTGTGCCTTCGTATATTTCCCCGACCTTGGAATCCCTGTATATCTCTTCAACCTTGTAAGTGGAGGAATCATGGGCAAGTTCCACCATAAGCCCGAGACCTCCAAATATCTGAACGGCGTCACGGGCCATGGTAACGCTTATTTCCGAACCGTAGTACTTGGCGGCGGACGTCTCGAAAGTCGGAAAAGGATCACTCTTATCAAGACAGAGAGCGGCTTTAAGATACAGGTTTCTCGCATTTTCTATCTCCACAGCCCTCTGTGCGAGCAGAAACTGCCAGTACTGAAAATCCGCTATCTTCTTTCCGAAAGCCTCCCTTTCGTTCATAAACTCAACGCACTCATCAAAAGCCGACTGCGCCATCCCCACGCCACTTGCCCCGATTCCTGTTCTCCCATAAAGAAGGGAGTTAACGGCAACCCGAAGGCCCTCTCCTTCCTTTCCTATCAGATTTTCCCTGGGCACCTCGACATCCTCAAGATATATGTCGTAGGTAAGCTCTCCCCTGTTTCCGAGTTTTTTATCCGGAGCGCTCACGGAACAGCCAGGCGAATCAAGATCGACCACTATCATGATGGATTTATCACCCGCGCTTGCAAGCAGGGTTACAAAATCCGCTACCCCGGCGTTAGTTATATAGCGCTTGTGGCCGTTTATCACGTACTTTTTGCCCTTCTTGCGGGCTTTCGTTACAAGAGACTCGGTCCTTACGTCAGAACCCGACTGGGGTTCCGTCATCGCAAACGACCCCACCGAGGTTCCGTCGAGAGCCGAAGCAAGATATTTTTCTTTTATGTGGGGCGACCCCATGGCGAGAGTTTTTCCCGAGAGCAGAAAGTGGGCGTTTATCGTTCCCGCCACGCTGGCGCTTATGTAGGCAAGTTCCTCAGCCATAACCGCAGCTCCGCACGCGGGGTAGGAAAGACCCAGTCCTCCGTCTTTTTTTGAAAACGGAATCCGGAAAAATCCCTCAGCCGCCATTTTCCCGAAAAGCTCGCGGGGAAAATTTTCGTTTTTCTCGCTTTTCTCTCCTATGTCCCGGGCCAGCGGGAAAACTTCTTTTTCCGCAAAAGCCCTTACCCTTTGCCTGATCTCCCTCGTTTCCTCGGGAAAAAGGTGCTCCTTGTAAAGCCTTGTCTGCATTCTCGCGGGTAACTTGCGCATTTTGCTAACTCCCGTAGTAAAGGATTGTCTTTCTCCGAAGACAGGTTTGGTAGATGTCCTGCAAACATTTTAACCAACTATCGGATGAACTTTAAAACCGTCTCCAGAAAGCCCGGTTCAGGGGCGGGGAATAAGAAGCTTAAGGACCTTACGTCTTCTCCCGTTGTTTAAACTCAAGTAGAATGAACCCGAGCAAACCCGCGTGGAAGGAGGAAGCTATTGTCTCTCATCGGAGTTGTCGTGCCCTACTGGGCCGACGTAAAAAAAGATGATCTCACTTATTTCTCGAAACTGGCCGAGGACCTGGGCTACCACTCCATATGGGTTCCCGAGATGTGGGGGCGCGACGCTTTTTCCCTTATCTCCCACATGACGTCGGTCACAGAAAAAATTAAGCTAGCCACTGGGATCATCTCCGTTTACAGCAGATCTCCGGCGCTTATAGCCCAGACCGCGGCCACCATGGATGAATACTGCGAAGGGAGATTAATTCTTGGTCTCGGAATAAGCAGCGTTTACCTCAACGAATACTGGCACGGCGCAAAATTCGAGAGGCCTATCCGGCGAACGCTTGAGTGCGTTGAGATAATAAGGACGATACTAGCCGGAAAGAGGGTTGACTACGACGGGGAAATTTTCAAGCTTAAAAACTTCAAGCTTCTTTTCAAGCCCTTAAGAAGCGATATTCCGATATACATCGCGTCGATGGGACCGAAGAATATCGAACTTACATCCCAGGTCGCAGACGGCTGGATTCCCTACCTCTGCCCCATAAGCCTAATAAATAAAAGGAAAGAAACACTCGATTCCGGCGGAAAAAAAATAACGGTTGCCCCGTTTCTCCCGGCCATGGTCTCCGAGAACCGAAGCGAATCAAGAGAGATCGTAAGGGAGTTTGTGGCCCTCTACGTATGCTCCATGGGAGATTATTACCACAAGCTTGTATGCAGCTACGGATTCAGAGAGGAGGCCGACAGAGCAAAGAAACTCTGGCGGGACAACAGAACAGAGGCGGTAAAAAGCATAAGCGACGAACTGCTTGACCTAGTTTCCGTAAGCGGTGACCCGGAGGAAGGGAGAGAAAAGCTCGAGGCATTCGCTGAGAACTGCGATCTTCCCATTCTCATGTTTCCCTACAACGCCTCAAGGGAGCAAATAGCTTTTGCTATGAAAGCACTTGCGCCTTGAGAGGACAATTCGGCTTAAGGGTCAGGTCTTGAAATAATTTTTTGTTGCGTTATAATCACGCCTATGGCAAGACCTTTAAGACCGGAATACGCTGGGGCGGTCTATTACATCTCATCTGTCGGCAACAGGGGGCAGAGCGTCTTTCAGAACTCAGATGACGGCAACGCCTGGATAGAAGTCCTTGGGGGAGTGTGCGGAAGGTTCGGGTGCCATTGCTTCGGCTACTGCCTTATGTCCGACGGATATCATCTCGTTATTGAGACCCCGAACCCGAATCTCTCAAAAGCCATAAGGCAGTTAAACGGCGTTTACACCCAGCGCTCAAACAGACTGCACGACACAGACGGTCACGTTTTCCGTGGAAGATATAAATCCATAGTAGTGCAGAAGGAAAAATATCTTCTGCCGCTTATGGCCCATATTTTTCTTCTGCCTCTTCGAGCCGGTTTCGTAAAACATCCGAACCAGTTTAAATGGAGCAGCTGCAGGTATCTTTACGGAAAGGACGAGATGCCGGCGTACATAGACCTTAAATGGTTCTCCGAAGGCTTTTCTTCGAACACAGACGGCCTTAATGAGTTTCTGGAAGAGAACCACTCGCGCGATGTGCTCTCAGAGACCCGAAAGCAGATATATCTCGGAGATGACGAATTCATAGAGCTTGTCCAGGAGAAAACGAAGAAAGATTCGCGGCCAAGAGATATTCCGAAGCACCAAGTCACAAAACCGGTATCAGGCATGATAAACGGTTTCACACAAAGCGGGCATTCAAGGGATGAGGCAATAGCTAAAACCTATCTTACGGGAGATTATACGTTAAGGGATGTCGCCGATGCAGTCTCCGTTCACTATTCGGTTATAAGCAAAATCGTAAGCGAGTACGAGAAAAACTCCTCCCGTTCGCAATAAAAAGCATCAGCCAAGCCCGGAAAGTTCCTCCACTTCATCCACCATCGCGCCTATTACGTCAAGTCCCGCCTGCCAGAAATCAGGGTCGTTTATATCCACCCCGACTCCCAGAAGAAGTTCCGAGGGTGAGGCGCTTCCCCCCGAGCGGAGAAGCCCCATGTAATCGGGAACGAAAGATCTTCCCCGTTCAAGAAACATTCCGTAAAGAGCAAGGGTGAGCAGCTCGCCAAATGAGTACGCGTAGCAGTAAAAAGGAGAATGTATGAAATGAGGAATGTATAGCCACCAGTGAGCGTAGTTTTCGGTGAGGGAAACAGAATCTCCGAACATATCGCGGTTAGCCTCGATCCAAAGCTCGTTAATCCTTGCGGTTGCAAGCTCCCCTTCCTCTCTTCTTTCGCGGTGCAGGCTCTGTTCGAACCTTGTCAGCACCGCCTGTCTGAAAACCGTTGCCATTATGTCTTCGAGTTTTTCCGCTACCAGAACCAGTCTGCCTTCCTTTTCCGTCTCCTCTTCCTTTAGCCTGTGAAACACGAGCATCTCCGCGAAAACGCTTGCGGTCTCGGCCGTCGTAAGAGGCGTATGGGCCTGGAGATAGCCCTGCCGCCTTGAGAGATACTGGTGCACTCCGTGACCGAGCTCGTGGGCCAGAACCATCACGTCCCTGGGTTTCCCGGTGTAGTTCATAAAGACGTAAGGATGCGCTCCGGGAACCGTTCCGTGACTAAAAGCACCTCCTCTTTTTCCATCGCGAAGTTCCGCGTCTATCCAGTTTTTCTCAAAAAACAAAGATGCAGTCTTTTCCATCTCAGGAGAAAACTCTCCGAACGAAGAGAGTACGATCTCCTTTGCCTTCTCCCACGGCACCTGCTCCCTTTCCGAACCCAGCGGAGCATAGCGATCATAGTCGTAGAATCTGCGGTACCCGAGAAGTTCTCTTTTGAGTGTGTAGTAGCGTCTTACGAATTCGAAATTCCGCTCGCATGATTCAAGGAGGGTCTCCACGGCGCCATGGGATATCTCGTTGCTGAGATGCCGCGCCGACATGGGGTCTTCGTAACTTCTCAGCCTGTCGTTTATCGAGTGGTCAGCTACAAGGGTGTTGAATATGTAGGTAAGCACATGGGAGTTTCCCGTAAGTCCTCTGGTTAGACCGCCCCAAGCCGCCTTTCTTTTCTTTCTGTCCGGATCGTAGAGAAGCGAGAGGGTTCGGGACTGGTTGAGTTTTTCTGTCTTTCCCGAGAGCCTCACCCGAAATTCAATATTATTCACTACCTCGTCAAAAAGCCTGGAGAACGCTTTCTGCCCCGTGTTTGATTTCTCCTGAAGTATTTTTTCTTCGGCTTCTGAGAGAGTGTGGTCCTTGTACTGTCTTTCCTGCTCCAGAAAATGCCTGTAACCCGAGAGTTCCGGGTGATTTATGAGTTTTTCCGCCCTTTTCTTCGGAACCGAAACCCATTCCACGTAAAAAAAGATGAGTTTTTTCTGAAGTTCAGTCGCCTTCTGCTGCATAGACGAGCGGAAAGCGCCGGTTTTCGGATCCCGCGTGTCCGCCGCGAAAAGAAGATACGCAAAGGAAAGTATCTTCCCGATTCCCTCCGACAGGCGCTCAAGCTCCCCTACCGCTTCAGCAAGCTTGCCGGCGGTAAGTGAGGGAGATTTTATCTTGCCCCTGTACTCTTTTTCAAACTTATCGGCGCGCGCCGATATTTTCTTAAAATCTTTTTCCACGCGGGCATCTGAAATTCCTTCGTAAAGATCCCCGAGATTCCATCTTACGCCTTCTGCTTTCGCCATATCAGTCTCCGTAAATCGCGCTGCATCAAACTACATCTTGCAGCAAGTATATATCCTCAAGGGCTCTTGCCCTGCCCATATAATCCATTCCGTAACCCACGAGAAATCCTTCGTCCACTTGGAAACCCAAGTAATCGGGCTCGGGACCCGTCGTTTCTTTTCCCCTTTTGTCTATAAGTGCGCATATCCGAAGCGAACCCGGTTTTTTCGATTCCATGTGACGCAGGATAAACTTCGCCGTCTCTGAAGTGTCGATTATATCCTCGATAATTATAACGTCCCTTCCCTCTATACCGCATTCAATGTCCCTTACGAGCTCAAGGTGCCCCGGCCGCGTTGCTTCCCTATAGCTTGAAACCCTGAGAAACTGCTTTTCCGAAGAGATGGTCATCCGCTCCGCCAGGTCTTCAAAAAAGGGACGCGCGCCCAGGAGAACGCACACCAAAACGGGAGTTTTTCCCTCATAGTCTTCAGAAATTTTCTTTGCAAGGTTCCAAATGGCGCTTTTTATCTCTTTTTTTGAAAGAACCTTCTTAAGAACAAGGCCCTCCAAGATTTCGGTTTCTTCAGGCGGGGCCGGCTCCTTCAGTGTTTTTTCAAGTTCGGGACAAAGCTCAATAACGGAGCGGCAGAGAAATTCCCGCTCGTAAACGTCGGAATCGACGATCTCTCCGTTCCAGGCAAGTATATCAAGGTCCATTTTCCTCGGGCCGTAGCGATCCTCCCCGACATCCCTTCCAAGAGCAATCTCCACTCCCTTGAGCAAAGCTTTTAGCCCCTTGAGGCCAAGGCGGGTTTTTATTAGCAGAGAACCGTTTAGAAAATCCTGCTGTTCCCGCTGTCCTACAGGCTTGGTTCTCACGAATTTCGACTCTCCGAGAATACTGAGTTTTTCCCCGAGCATTCGCTTGGTGATGCTCACGTTCCTCTCGGCATCTATATTTGAACCGATTCCGATAATGGCCGTATTCATGTTCTGATACCTTCTCCTTGCAACGGCAAGCCGGACTGCAGAACGCAAGACCAGGCTTCCCCAACTGCCTCAGCCCGTATCCGCTTCCAATCGCAACCGTATTTTACATTTAGACGACTGAATGTTAAGTATGGTTTCAAAGACCACGAGGAAGTCTTCCGCGCAGCGTTGCTTCTGAGAGGACCGGTAAAAACGGCACTGAGCCCGTCTACCTCTCCCTTGCTTCGGTCACCGAAACGGAGTCGGCGAAGCGGAGCGCCCCGGGCTTTTCCACCTTTACCGACGCCCACATGACCGCCGGTTCCTCAAAAACTATATCGCATATGCCCCCGGCAACCCTCTCAAGCAGATTAAAATCGTTTGTCTCTACAAAGCTTATGATTTTTTTGTTTAAGGCCTTGTAGTCCAAAGTATCTTCTATGTTATCGCTCTCCGCGGCTTTGCGTCCGTCAAAATCGATGCTGACGTTTATAACAAGGTCCTGGCGGTTTTCCTTCTCCCAGTCATATATCCCTATTATCGTGCGAAGCCTGAGGTTTTCGATCTTTATTATCATCTCACCAAGTAAGGCTCTTTCCCCCGTCAACGAAAAGACACTCTCCGGTGACGTAATCATTTTCCAGAAGATAGTTAAACGCGTTAATTATATCCTCAATCGAGCCTGTACGCTTCATCGGAGCGCCCCGCGCCATCTCGCGAAGATAGCCCTCCCCCTGCCCCGGGGGAGCAAGTATGGCCCCTGGGCACACGGCGTTTACCCGAAAATCGGGAGCAAGTTCTCTTGCGAGCATTTTTGTTAAGTGATAAAGGCACTTCTTGCTTAGGTTGTAGCAGAAATGCTCGACGGGATTTTTCTTAACCCTCGTGTCAAGAAAGTTAAAGATAAGCCCTCCGCTGGTCTCCGTGGAAAAGGACTGGGAGAGAAAAAAAGGGGCCTTGAAGTTTATAGCCATATCCGTTTCCAGAAATTCGGGGGTCACGTCACGGAACCCGATGTTCTCGAAAATCGAGGCATTGTTCACAAGAACGCATAGTCCACTGAAGCTCTCTGTGACTTTCGGAACAAGCTCTTTTGCGTCATGAGGGGACGAAAGATCACATCTGAAAAGCTCGCATCCAGCGCCGGTTTCGAGGATCAGTTTCTTTGTCGCGAGGGCCTCTTTTTCCGAGGAATTATAATGAAGGGCGATATCGTAGCCCTGCCGTGCGAGGTTCAAGGAGATCTCCTTTCCTATTCTCACCGCCCCGCCTGTAACTAAAGCCGCCTTCTTCATTTCGCATGGGAAATGGCGGTTTTCATGTCGCACACACGCTGCCCAAAACCGCCTTCGGGTATATGTTGCTATATTATTCCCATTGTTTATTATAAGTAAACTTAAAAGAAAGCGGCCCGCGCAAGCGAAACCCCGGTCGTCGTTTTATATGAATCCGATGCGCGCTGCGGCGGATTTTGAATATTTCATTTCCGCGCGGATTTCTCCCCGAGGATAAAAAATTGGAGAGACTTGTAATCAACTGCATAAGAACGCTCGTGATGGACGCGGTTCAAAAAGCGAAGTCCGGCCATCCGGGAACCCCGATGGCTCTCGCTCCCACGGCTTTCGTGCTTTTCGACAAGTTCTTAAGGCATAACCCCGAAAATCCGCACTGGTTCAACCGTGACCGCTTCGTCCTTTCCGCCGGTCACGCTTCCATGCTTCTCTACGCAACTCTTTACGTAAACGGATACGACATCTCGATTGACGACATGAAGAAATTCCGCAGCCTTCACAGCCGCTGCCCCGGACACCCTGAGCTTGGAATCACCGCCGGAGTTGAAACCACGACCGGGCCTCTGGGCCAGGGAGTATCGAATTCGGTCGGGATGGCCATAGCAGGCAAATGGCTTTCGGCGCACTTTAACCGCCCAGGCTACGACATCATAGATCACCAGGTGTATTCAATCTGCAGTGATGGGGACATGATGGAGGGGATTTCCTCAGAAGCCGCATCCATAGCTGGACATCTGGGACTCGGAAACCTGATCTGGATATACGACAGCAACAACATAACCATCGAGGGTAACACCTCCCTTGCATACTCCGAGGATACGGAAATGCGCTTCGGTTCCTATAACTGGCACGTGGAGAAAGTTGAGGACGCAAACAATCTTGAGGAAATAGAGGGGGCCTTGTCTCGGGCGAGATCCGAAACCGAGAGGCCTTCAATCGTCATACTAAAAAGCCAGATAGCCTACGGAAGCCCCAACAAACAGAACACGTGCGAGGCTCACGGAGCGCCGCTTGGAGAAGAAGAAGTCAAACTGACAAAGGAGTTTTACGGATGGGATGCCGCCGGGGATTTTCACGTTCCCGATGAAATTCTCTCCTACAGGAAGGATGCAATCGCCAAGGGGAACGAAGCCGAAGCGATCTGGGCAGAGAATTTCAGGAGGTACTCAAACGAATATCCCGAGCTTGCTCACGAGTTTGAGATGCTTGAGAAAAGGAAACTGCCCGAGGGATGGGACCAGGATATCCCATCCTTCCCCCACACGGCCGATCAGGTCGCAACGCGCTCTGCTAACTCAAGCGTAATTAACGCCATAGGAAAAAAAGTGCCGTGGTTTATGGGCGGCGCCGCGGACGTGGGTTCCTCGACGAAAACCTATCTTAAGTGTGCGACGAGCTTCTCCGCCGAGGACAGCGAGGGAAGGAACTTTCATTTCGGAGTCAGGGAACATTCAATGGCCGCAATAGCAAGCGGCATGTGTCTTAGCGGACTCAGAGCCTACGCCTCAACCTATTTCGTCTTTGCCGATTATATGAAGCCTTCAATAAGGCTCGCGGCCCTGATGAAACTTCCCGTAATCTACATTTTCACGCATGACAGCATAGGGATCGGCGAAGACGGACCCACGCATCAACCCATAGAGCATCTGACGACCCTAAGAGTAACTCCTAACATTGACGTCATACGTCCCTGCGACGCGAACGAGCTTGCGGTTCTGTGGAAATACGTGATGGGACTCTCTGACCGTCCCGCCGCATTCGTTCTCACAAGACAGAACGTTCCGGTAATAGACAGGGAGCGCTACGGTGCGGCCGAGGGAGCGCTTGCGGGCGGCTACGTAATAGCAGACTCAGACGGTACGCCTGACATAATACTGATATCCACGGGTTCTGAAGTCCATATCTGCCTTGAAGTGTATGAAAAACTGAGCGAGACGGGAATAAATCCGAGAGTAGTGAGTCTTCCCTGCTGGAGTCTTTTCGAAGCGCAACCCCAGGAATACAAAGACAGCGTCCTGCCACCTTCGGCCACCGTAAGAATCAGTGTCGAGGCCGGAGCAACGTTTGGATGGGAGAGGTTCACGGGCTCAGGCACTACCGCCAAATCCTACGGAATAGACTGCTTCGGAGAGTCGGCACCTTACCGCGACGTGATGAACAACTTCGGTTTTAACGCGGACACCATCCTCAAAGAATGTCTCGAACTGCTTGGTAACTACTACCGTGTCCGCTGAAAACAAAACCGGTTTCGAGTCACGAAGCTACACCGAATACGCGGGCAACTACCGAAGTGCAATCGAATCCCAGCTACTCGAGCTTGAGAGAAACCGCTTTGCCGAAAGATTTTTCGATTGCGATTATCTTCTCTGGGCGGACGATCCTTCCGAGATCATAAATCGCCTCGGCTGGGTACATCTTCCCGAGCAGATGCTTCAGGTAACGGATGAGATTTGTGACTTCTCAGAATCGGCAAGAGAAAAAGGATATACCGATGTCGTGGTTCTCGGCATGGGGGGCTCAAGCCTCTCCTCCGAGGTGTTCAGAAACATATTCACCCCCCGAGACGGTTTTTTGCGTCTCACTCTTCTTGATACGACAGACCCAGATTCCATCCTTAAGACACGCAACAGTATCAATCTTCTGAGAACCCTCTTCGTGGTTTCCTCAAAATCGGGATCCACCGTGGAGACCGTTTCCCTGATGAAATACTTCTACGGCGAACTTGTGAGAGAGACCGATTCTGCGGGGAACATTTCGTCTGCATCACGGATCCGGGTTCAAAACTGATCGAGACCACCCGCAAACACGGTTTCAGCAGGGTGTTTGTGAATGATCCGAATGTTGGCGGAAGGTTCAGTGCTCTTTCCTATTTCGGACTAGTGCCAGCCTCTCTCGCCGGGGTCGACATACGCAAAATACTTCAATCAGCCGCTTCCGTGCTGCTCGAACTTAAGAATGCTGTCGGGGGAAACTGCCACAAGAGTCCTTCTTTCCGTCTGGGGACCTTTCTCGGGGTCATGGCTAGGGAAGGAAGAAACAAGCTGGGCTTTGTTTTTTCAGAAAAACTTTCTCCTTTCGGCTACTGGGCAGAGCAACTGATCGCAGAGAGCCTGGGAAAAAACGGTGTCGGTATTCTTCCGCTGCTTGACGAGAGAAGCGCCGACGCGCCGCACCCCGGAGAGGACAGGGCTTATATACTTTTTTCCTCAAGAGAAGACAAGGACACAGACACAATGGCGGAACGTCTTGCGGACAGCGGGGTTCCCTTTGTGAAAATAGTCGTTGACTCACCCGATGCGGTCGCGGCGGAATTTCTGCGCTTTGAATTTGCGGTTGCGCTTGCAGGAAGCATCATGGGGATAAATCCCTTTGATCAGCCCGATGTCGAATCCGCAAAGACTTTCGCCAGAAGTTTTCTCAAGCTCTACGGAGAAACCGGCGAATTTGAATCCGAAAGATCAGATTTTTCAAGAGAAGGACTTGTTTTTTCAAGTAACAGGAAAATAGAATCCCTCGAGCATCTAAGAGAGCTTGTCTCCTCAAAGAAAAGGGGCTACATATCGATTCAGGCGTACGTGGATCCCGGAGAAGAAAATTCGAAAGAGCTTCTTTCCCTCCGCGCGCAGATCGAGAGGATATCATACGTACCCATAACTCTGGGTTTCGGCCCGAGATTTCTCCACTCAACCGGCCAGCTTCACAAAGGAGACTCCGGAGAAGGGTTTTTTATTCAGATCGTGAGCCAGAACGCAAACGATCTTCGCATACCTGATGACATCGGCTCCTCCGAGTCGGTATTTTCTTTCGGGATACTCAAGATGGCACAGGCCATAGGCGATTTCAAGTCTCTTGACAAAAAAGGAAGGGGGATAGTGAGAATCGGCATTCCGCCCGAGGTTGCAAAAAACATTGCGAAGATCACTCGGCTCTTTTTGCCTCGGAAGACGGATTAGCTTCGGTATAAAAACGCCAAGACAGCCCACTGCCCGTTACACGTGATCATGTTCTCCGAGCACGGTTAAGGCATGTACTTGAGAACTGCCAAGGACTCAACCCGATTCGCCTAGGACAAAATGCTCAACTCCTCGCGCAAAACCTATTATGATATCGCTTGTGGTCCCTATAAAAAGACCGTGCTCAACTATGCCCGCCCTTCTTGAAAGACAATCGGCAAAAAAAGAAGGATTGTCCATCTCTCCAAAACTCCAGTCGACGATAAAATTGCCTTGATCCGTCAAAAACGGGGAACCGTCCCGAGCAAGCCGCAAGCGCGCCTCTCCTCCAAGACTCTCAAGATAGCTTTTTTCAACTTCAAGGGCGAACTCAAGTACCTCGACGGGAACGGGGAAAAACTCTCCCAGCCGCCGCGAGAGCTTTGACTCGTCGGCGACGATTATGTTTCTCTCACTGTTCTGGGCAAGCACCTTCTCCCTCAAAAGAGCACCTCCGCCCCCTTTTATAAGATTGAAGCTGGAGTCGATTTCATCCGCTCCGTCAATAGTCACGTCAATCTTCCGTGGCGAACCAAGTTCAACAAGATCAAGACCCAGAGCTTCTGCGAAATTCTTCGTTCTCTCGGAGCTTGGAACACAGGATATGTCCGAGAGCCGGCCGTCTCTTATCCGCTTCGAAAGTTCTTCCATGGCAAACTCGGACGTTGACCCGGTGCCGAGACCAACGAGCATTCCAGCGCCCACAAAGTCAACGGCCCTTACGCCCGCGGCTTTTTTAAGTTCTTCTTTTCTGCTCATTATAAAAAAGGATTAGCGAAGTTATTCTGCGTACCCAGACAGTTAACACAGACATAATACTATACGAATAATTCCGAGATACAGTAACAAAAGAGATGAAATATTCTGAAAACAACTATGGAAAGGAACGGCGGCCCCAAAAACCCACCACCCGCTCCGAGCATCTTTGCCTTTCGGGCGCATATCGTTTTGTTTTGGCGAAAAAAGCTTATATACTTGATAATAATGCGAGATATAAAGGCAGACTAGATCATGGAAAATCTAAGACACATACTCAAACACAAAGGCAGCAGCGTATGGTCAATAGGACCGGATGAGACCGTGTACAGGGCCCTTCAGATGATGGCGGAAAAGGAAATAGGTGCTCTGCTCGTTCTTGACGGAGAAAAAGTCGTTGGAATATTCTCCGAGCGCGACTACGCGAGGAAAGTCATCCTCCAGGGAAGATCGTCGGCCAACACGACTATAAGCGAACTGATGATCAGGGATGTGATCTACGCCTCACCCGAAGACTCGATTCAGGAAAGCATGGCTATCATGACGGAAAGCAAGATAAGGCACCTTCCGGTAATAGAAAACGGCAAGCTCTGCGGAATGGTCACAAGCGGCGACATCATAAATCACATCATTTCCCGTCAGAAATTCGAAATCGAGGCGCTTAAGAAATATATAACCGGAGGCTACTGATCCCCTGGCTGGCTGTCATCGATAAGAAGTGGGATTTAAAAGCTCCCGGTGTTCTACGCGGTTAACTGTTCCTGAACCTTTTCGCAGTCGGAGTGAAAACTCTTGGCGACTTCAAGGAATTCTATAGCTTTTGTCGCTGAAGCCTCTCCGTCCCTGTACTCGCTGAACCTGCGCGAGACATCAAGCCATTTCTCATCGGTCTCTCCAGTTCTCACGACAAGATTCTCAAACTCCCATATCGTCTGATCCGGTGTGAACGGATCTACGAGTTTGGCGTAGAGAGGAACATGGGCACTGTCCGAGCAAGCAAGGTAAAGCTCGTTTATGCACGCTTCGTAGTCGCCGTGGAGAAAAAGCGCCTGGGCCTGCTCAATCCGCCTCTCGGCATTTGAGAACACGGGTATTTTTTCCTCTACCGTAACCCCCGCGCACTCTCCCCTTACTCCCTGCTGAACGGCGAACTTTTCTTCTTCGTGACCCCAGTCGGTGTAAAAATCGGGATCTTCCTCGTAGGAAGGAATAGTGTTGAACTCAGAAACCGCTTTCTTTATGTACTTGGCTCCGAGTCTTTTCATCGTGAGGTCAAAATGCTCACCGTCTTCTTTCTCCCTATCGTATATCTCAAGCAGTCTCTCGACAACCTTGGGAGCGTTTCTGGTCGGAATCTTGGTGACCGGCATGGCAAGGCGCGTGTCGTCTCCGTAAAGTCCTCCGCCAAGGAAAAGCATCTCCGCCGGAACGCTTCTTCCTTCTCTCGTTATGGAAGCTCCCTGGAACCCTATGTTGGCCGAGACGTGCTGGGCGCATGCGTTGGGGCAGCCCGATATCTTTATCCTCAGGTTTCCAAGAGTCTCCTTGTATTTTCCAAGACCGTTACCCATCATGCCGGTAAGCTTTGTCGCAAGCCCCTTGGCCGAAGTGATGCCCAGACGGCAGGTATCGGCACCCGGGCAGGCGGTTACATCTTCAAAAGTATCTGCGCCCGAGTTCGAAACACCCGCCTCCTTAAGCTCGGCGTAAAGAGAGGGGAGGGCCTGGTCGGGAACCCATCTGATCACTAAATTCTGCTGGATCGTTATCCGTATTGAACCGTCGGCGAAAGCATCTATCATGTCCGCAAGCGCTCTAGCGGTATCGGATGGAACGTCCCCGAGAAGCACTCTCACGTTAACTATGGAATATCCCTCGACTCCCGCCGGGGAAACGTTCTTTTGCCGCCACTCCATAAAATCCGGGTCATCCGCCACCCAGCTCGGAGCCTCGGCAAGGTCATGCCCATTTAGCCTGGGGACTTCATGTTCCCGGTCAATTGTCTCAAGATAGTCATTCCATGAAGGATCAACTTCCAGAGAAGCCCTTTCCTTCTCGACTACCTCTCTGAACTTTTCAAAACCGAGTTTTCTCACAAGAAACTTCATCCTCGCCTTCATCCGCACCTTCCTCTCCCCGTGCCTGTCAAAAACTCTCACGACCGAGGCCGAAAAAGGTATCATCTCCTCAACCGGCATGAATTCGGTCCAAAGATGTCCGAGCGAAGGCGAAGCACCAAGTCCGCCGCCCACATAGACCTGAAAGCCGCGCTTTCCGTCCTCTTCCCTGACCCTGGCGCGAAAACCCAGATCGTGGATACGCACTCCAGCGTTATCGACATCCGGATTGCTCTCAAAGCAGACCTTGAACTTCCTTCCCATATTCTGGCATATGGGGTTTCGGAGCATAAACTCCTTAAACGCCTCGGCGTAAGGAGTCACGTCGAAAGTTTCGGTAGGCGAAGCGCCGGTTATCGGGGAAGCCGTGACGTTTCTTATTGTGTTGCCGCAAGCTTCACGGGTGGTGATTCCCACGCTTGCAAGATCTCTCATCATGTCGGGAACGGTCTCAAGATTGAGGTAGTAAAGCTGGGCGTCCTGACGGGTCGTAAGGTGAAAGAAACCGCTTGCGTACTTGTCCGAAACATCCGCCAGTTTTCTCAGCTGAGCAGAGCTTAGTTTCCCGTAGGGAATCTTTATCCTCTGCATCTGCACTCCTTCCTGACGCTGGGCGTATACTCCCAGCTGGAGTCTTATCTTCTGGAATTTTACCTCGCTTATCTTTCCGTTCCTGTAATCGGAGACCTGACCCTCGAATTCGTCGATCTCGTCCTTTACAAGTTCGGGAAGTGCGGTTGTTTCTTCGTCCATGTCTTCTGGCTCCCCAGCATAAAATCTCTTGATATCTCCTGATATTCTAACATAAAACAAAAATTTTTTGGAAATTACCCCTGCGAAGCGCTCTGGGCCGAAAGCCACATCTCAATCACCCTGAGAATATAATCAAGTTCCTGTTCCGTAAGCTTTTTTTTCTTAGGGATGCCGTGCCACTTTAAAAGGCAGCCGCGACAGCACGTGGCCGTGGCGTGCTGGGCCCGAAACACCGGATGTCCGCCCCAGGGAGTCTGCTTCCCGTCGTTTGCAGGCAGGGCGGGGACAAGCCTTTTTTCAAGAAAATCCCTTCCATGTGAAAGCACCGCATGGAGTCCCTTTTGCTCAAGATAAAGCGCCTCTTTGGAATCAAGCTTGAAACCAGAGCGGAACCTGGACCTGCCGAGTCTTCTGAAAACAGTATGCAAGCGTTCTTTTCCGCGGTTTTCTTCTCTCTCCATGGAAAAAATTCAGTGTTTTTGCCCCTTGAAGAAAAAATCTCGCATCCTCCCGAGAACCTGTTCCGTTTTCCCGCAGAAAAAATCGCTCCCCGCAACGGAGTTGATAAAGAACCTCCCGTAGTACTTCGACACTATGCGTCTGTCAAGAACCATAACCACGCCGCGATCCGTCTTCGTGCGTATGAGTCTTCCGAAACCCTGCTTGAATCTCAGGACCGCGTGGGGAAGTATGTATTCGCGAAACGAATCGACATCCTGCTTTTCCATGTACTCGATTTTCGCCTCCGTAACCGGGTCTGTGGGCACCTTGAAAGGAAGCCTGCATATGACAACCATCCTCAGGGAATCTCCGGGAATATCAACTCCCTCCCAGAAGCTATCGGTCGCGAAAAGCACCGAGTTTCCAAGCGTTTTGAACTTCTCAAGCAGCAGGCCCCTCGGCATTTCTCCCTGCTTGAAAAGGGGAAAGTGTCCGAGCCCGCTTTTCTCAAGGATCCGCCCCGTCTTCTCATAAACCCTGTTAAGCGAAGAATAAGATGTAAAAAGCACCAATGCGTTTCCGTTCGTTACAGATATGGAATCGGATAATATCTGCGAGAGAGAATCTTCGTATCCCTCCCGCCCGGGCTCGGGAATGTCCGCCGGGACTAGCAGCAGGGACTGTGTACGGAAATCAAACGGGGAATCGACGATCAGCCCCCTGAATCTTTCGTTATCCGAAAGTCCGATGTTTTTTTTCTGAAAATCAAAATTCTTATCAACCGCAAGCGACGCGGAGGTCATGACGACGGTCTTAGTTTTTGAGTAGAGTTTTTCTTCAAGCTCTTTGGATACGTCAAGCGGAGAAAGGTTGATGGAGCAGAAAATCGCCGCGCGTCTGCGGTTCCCTTCAAACCATCTGATATAACTCTCGTCCCCATCGCCAAAAAACCTTCCTATGACTTCGCGGAAGGCAACGGATCTTTTAGCGACGCCGCCAAGTTCGGCGGTGAGCTTTATGTAGGAATCCGCGCGCGGTGAGGCTTCAACCACTCCCAGCAGGTGGGTTATCTCGTTTCCAAGCGAGAAAAGAGATTTTTCAAGCGCCCCGAAGCGCTCCTTCACAGCAGTCCATTTCTCATGCCCAGAAACCTCTTCTGTAAGCCTCAGGCTTATCGCCGCTTCACCCGACATCTCCGCTCCGAAACCGTAAAGCGAATTAAAAACTTCTTCGCTTACGGCTTCGATTCGCTCAACGGCCCTTGCAAGACTACCGCCCGAGCGCTCGAAAACCTCTCTTAGAGTGGAATCTTTTTCCTTCTGCGCAAGATGCGAGACGTAGGATACAAGTCCCTTGTCCCCGCCTTTGTTTTTCCGGGAGCGAAGCCTCGAGAGCATCTTCATAATCCCGTGCTTGCTCAGTTTCAGACTGAAATGCGAAGTCGCCGCCTCGGCGATATTGTGCGCCTCGTCGAAAACGACCTTCGCGTAGCGGGGAATTATCCCGAAATCCGAATTAGGTCCCGCCGTCCCTTTTATCGCGACATCGGAGAAAAGCATGTGGTGGTTAGAAACCAGTACAGAAGCCCTAGAGAGTTCCCTGCGGGACTTAAAGAAAAAGCAACTCGAATAGTGGGGGCACTTGGTGGCCGGGCAACTCTCGCTCTCCGCAGACACCCTGTCCCACACGTCGTCAGGGGGGGTGAAGGCAAGATCGGAGAGCGAACCGTCCGTAGTACTCTTCGCCCACTCAAGTATGTCTTTCATCGACCCTCTTTCTCCGTCATCTATAAAATCAAACAGATCCTGCCCCACGGCTTCCCCGCGCAGAAGACAGAAATAGTTTCTCATTCCCTTAACGAGAGCGTAATCGAACTTCTTCGGGAAAACATCCCGAAGAAGCGGAAGGTCCTTGTTTATCAGCTGTTCCTGCAGATTGATGGTGTTTGTCGAGACCAGCACCCTCTCATTATTGTTAATAGACCAGAGAATGGAAGGTATCAGATAAGAAAGGGTCTTTCCGGTGCCCGTACCAGCCTCTATCATGGATAAGTATTCATCGTTAAAGGCCTCGGTTACGTTTGAGAGAACTTCGAGTTGCTCGTCCCTGTACTCGTATTTCTCTCCGAGAACCCGGGCCACTGGACCTGCCGGCAGAAGATATTCCCTCGCGGATTCATTATCAACGCGTACCGTCTCTCCCGGAACAAAAGGCTCGACCACGACGTATACCTTCTCGGCCTCGCTGTCCACTATGTAGAAACCGACCCCTTTGTTTCCGAAAGCCGAAGCGACGGCCACATCCTGCGGCGAGGGTTCTAGGTTGCCAGAGGGATGGTTATGTATGACCACGTTTCCCAACTTTGCCGCATCAAGGATCGCCGGAACTGCCTGGCGGTTGCCGCGGGCAAAGACCCTGACGTCGTAAACCAGGGAATTTTCATTTATCTTCCCGACGAAGAAAACCTCGTTTCCATAGGCCTCGGTTATTGCCTCCCTGATGAATTCGGCAGCCTCCGGGGTAAAGTAACTTTCAATCATAGCCTCTTAATTTTACACAGAGGCGTCAATAACAAAACTTCCCGAGAGATGTTGCCTTGCTCTTCAGGCTTCGGTAGCCTGTTTTGCGGGTCGGGAGGGATGGCCGAGCGGTTTAAGGCGCTGGTCTCGAAAACCAGTGGGGTCCTTGTGGCCCTCGTGGGTTCGAATCCCACTCCCTCCGCCACTAGCTTGTCTCGAACTCTTCTATCCCGAGATAGTGAATTCCGTGGGAAGCCCAGCATCTGCTGACCCAAGCCCGTTCCCGGGAAAAGCAAATCGTATCGAAACGTATCTGTCTGATAAGTGGGCAATATCGCTCCAAGCCTAGGTAACGTCATAAACAAAAAACTGAAAAAGCCATCCGTGCTGCTATGCGGTAGAACAGATGGAGTTGGTTAACTCATTCTGCCGACTGGACGAGTATGCGACTAAAGGAACCTTACGCTGTGCAGTGAATAGCGATCTTATTTACCGCATATTTTGCGGTGATTTCTCTTGCTTATGCGGTGAATAAAAGTTATAATCACTGCAAACAATGCGGTGATTAGCATGTGGATACATCAACATAATAACTGGCCGAAGTTAACTTGGGATGCCGAAAAACTCACTTCCAAGCTTGCCGATATACGGTACCGTCAGGGTCGCCTGTTAGGCAGAATGGAAGGATTAGGCTTTGAACTCAAGCGAGAGGCAACACTAAGCACGCTGACAAGCGATGTTGTTAAATCATCGGCGATCGAGGGAGAAAATCTGAATCCTGAAGAGGTTCGTTCGTCAATCGCTCGCCGATTAGGCATTGATACCGCTGGTCCTGTACCAGTAAGTCGCGATGTTGAAGGTATTGTTGACATAATGCTGGATGCGACCCAGCAATTCACTAAACCCTTAACAAAAGAAAGGTTGTTTGACTGGCATGCCGCACTATTTCCAACAGGTCGCAGTGGCATGCGTCGCGTCAAAGTCGATAGCTGGCGCTCCGTCGAGTCCGGTTCAATGCAAGTGGTTTCAGGCCCTATCGGACGTGAAAAAGTTCATTTTGAGGCTCCGAATGCGGAGCGGCTTGAGCATGAGATGGCAGAGTTTCTGACATGGTTTGAGGGCAAAGACGATGTTGATCCCGCTCTCAGAGCCGGCATTTCCCATTTGTGGTTTGTGTCGGTTCATCCATTCGAAGATGGGAACGGCCGTATTGCCAGAGCGATTGCCGATATGGCCTTGGCGCGCGCTGACGGCATTCGGGAGCGCTTTTACAGCCTTTCATCGCAAATTGAATCTGAGCGTAGGGATTATTACGATCAACTGGAAAAGCAACAACACAACACTCCGGAGATAACAGGTTGGCTTGAGTGGTTCCTGGATTGCCTTGGTCGCACAATTGCCAGCGCCGAAGACACACTGGGCGCTGTCTTGTTTAAAGCACGGCTATGGGAAAAAATTAATCGGCACCCTGTCAACGAACGTCAGCGTCTGATTATTAATCGTATGCTCAAGGATGATTTTAAGGGCGATATGAATACCTCAAAATATGCCAAGCTGGCCAAGTGCTCCCCAGACACAGCACTACGGGACATTCAGGACTTAAAGTCACGCGGCATTCTTATTCAAAACCCCGGTGGCGGACGAAGCACAAGCTACCGCTTGCTAGATACCATCTCGGAGTAAGTCGTCAATGATCCCAAACGTGGATCCAAGTCCGGAGTTCATACCTTGCTCCACACAGGGGTTTTTAATGCACAGATTGAGTAGTCCGAATCTCGGTCATAATGATACAATAGTTACTGTAAAAGCACGGTTTCGTTTTACAGGGGCAAAGTGTCGCGCTTACAGGTGATATGTGGAAAGCTCAGAGCACGAGCGGGACTGAACACCGCCATAAGTTGAGTCTTCCGCGGATGTCGCACTAACCCGGAACCAGATTCAGAGAGTTGGGAGAGTTTTGTCCGGCCTCATTTTTTCACCGAGCCAAAAGAGACGGTCAAGACACAAGATCGAAGGTAAGCCTTCTTCTCTCCGTATCCGCCGAAACAAGCTTTACGCGCACTTCTTCTCCGAGTTCGAACCACTTTCTTTTCCTGCCCTTCCCCCTGTAGGAGTGCTCGGGGATGAGTCCTTCGACGAAGGGTTCCTTTATTTCTATGAAAACCCCGAAGGGGTGTATGCTGAGTATTTTCCCGTGGAATACGTCGCCTACCCGGGTTTTCATAAAGTTCGCGGTCTCAAGGTTCATGAACTGGCGCTCGGCGTCTTCAGCTGTTCTCTCCAAAATCGAGCAGCGTTCGGCAATCCGTTTGAGAAACGCGGAGTCGTAGGAAGGGTCTTTTTTCGCCAGTATATCGTTGAGAATCCTGTGAACAACAAGATCAGAATACCTTCTTATAGGTGAAGTGAAATGGGTGTAATCATCTATCGCGAGACCGAAATGGGGAACATGTTTTGTCGAGTAAACAGCTTTTTTAAGTGCGCGCAGAATCATGAAACTTATCTGATCCCGATCTCTTCTTCCCGAAGCGGCCTTCATCACCGCCTGGATGTCCGGCTGCTTCCCTCGCGCTGCGAAATTAGCTTTGATACCTATCTTGAGAAGGCTTTCGCGCAACTGCTCTATGGAATCCGGATCCGGAGATTCATGGATTCTGTAAATCGATTCGAAACCGGTTTTGAAAATAAACCCCGCGACAACAGAGTTGGCCATGATCATGAACTCCTCTATTATCTCGTGGGCGACGTTTCGATTAAACCTGTCGACATCCCTTACCTCTCCGGTCGAATCGCGAAGCAGTACGGCCTCGGGGAAATCAAAGTCAAGACCGCCTTTTGCGATTCTAAGCTTCTTGAGCTTGGCATAAAGCTCTTTCATCAAAAGCAGGGAAGAAACGATGTTTTTGCCATGGGATGACGAGACGGCGCCGTTTCCTTCTAAAACGGCTGCGACTTCTGAGTAGGTAAGTCTCGCGGAGCTTTTTATCACGCTGTTGTATATCCTTAAGTCCTTAAGCCTTCCCGAGGAATCAAAGTCCATCTCAACCGTCTTGGTAAGCCGTCTTTTTCTCGGACGCAAGCTACAAAGATCGTTTGAAAGCTTCTGGGGAAGCATGGGAACCACCCTGTCTGAAAGGTAAGTGCTGGTAGCTCTGCGTGCGGCCTCATCATCACACGCGCTTCCGCAAACCACGTAATGAGAAACATCCGCGATGCTTACCCAGAGTCTGTACCCTTTGCCCTTTTGGATTCTTTTTATGCCAACGGCGTCGTCAAAATCCTTAGCGTCATCCCCGTCTATGGTGAAAATGGTTTCTTTCTCAAGATCCACCCTTGCCGAAAGATCTCCGTTTGAGAACTCCTCGCTTAGAACCCCGACTTCCTTCGTCACGTCGCGCGAGAAACCCGTCGGAAGACGGTACTCGGAGATAATCCCCTTTTTTTCGGTCTCAATTTCTCCGGACATCCCCAGACGCTCGGTCACTCTCGCCGACGTTTTTCCCATCTGGATCTCTATGACCACGAGTTCCCCGTCGGAAAAGCTGTTTTCTGCCTTTCCGTTTTCAATCTCATACTCGTCGGGAACCTCCGCTTTTCTCGGGCAAGCAACGAACCCCTTCGGGGTTTTCCTCAGGTCGGCCAGAACCCTAAGGGATTTCCCGTTGGAAAAGCTGTCTAGCACGGTTTTTTTTCGGTTCCCGTTTACAGGGGAACCGGAAAGACTTGAACGCCGACGGTCTTTCTCTTCTGTCTTTTTTCCGGGTTTTCCAAAGCGGTAGCGGCCCTTGGAAGTCCTTTTTAGCTTTCCCTCAAGGATCATCCGCTCCAGTGTAGCCCGAAGATTCTCTCTTTTTTTCTCCGGAATGTTAAGTCCCCGGAGAATATTGCCCTCGGAGAGGCTTTTCCCCTCTTTTCCGCTGAGCAGTTTTAAAATCCCTAGTTCTCTTTTACTCGTCATGATATGAATTCAGGTTCCTCGCCGCGGGAAATTCTCTGCTTTAAGAATTGAAATTTACGCGGTCTTGTATACAATAGTGCCGTTTTTTATTAATTTTGCTTGTTGGAGTTTCGTATGCTTAGAACAAACATTCTCGGAGGAATTCTTATAACCGCACTTGTTCTTTTTATAGTTGGTTTCGGGATTTCCCTCAAATTTTCACTCGACTGGTCTTTTTACTTCAAGATTCTTTCAGTAGTCGGCGCGGTCGCGCTTACGGTTTCCTTGATAATCCACCTTATACCTTCAAGAAACTGAATCCGGTACGCGGAATTTCTTACCAGTTTTTTTTCCTTTTCACAAACCCCTCAGCGCAAGACCTACCGCAACTGCCATCTTCGGGGCCAGATGCTCAATGTACTCGGGGTCAAAACGCGAATCCGAAACGCCGATATTCCGAAAAGGATTCGAAATCTCGACCGAGGCCCCCATGGCTTCTCCAAGCGCGTCGGTTATAGTCGCAATCCGAGAAGATCCTCCGGAAATAATCACACGGTCAAGCTCACCCCCGCCATCGTCAAGAACCGCTTTTATCTCGCCTGCAGCGCGCGTGGCGAAATCAGAGAAAACGGCCTTTATATCTTCGTATCTGCCGTACCCCTTTATGCTGCACTTTATTCTCTCCGCCTCCTCATAGGTGATTTTGAACTTCTCCATAAGACGAAACGTAACCCATTGCCCTCCAAGCGGAATATCTCTTAGCATTAAAGGTACGCCACCCTCCAAAACGCTTAAGTTGATTACCGACGCCCCGATGTTCACAAGAGCTACTTTTTCACCACGACTTCCGCAAGAAACTGCATAGGCGCTTGAAAGAGCCATAGCGTCAATATCAACTATCCGGGCGCGGAGGCCCGCTGAGGAAACCGAACTTTTATATTCCTGTGCCGTTCTTTTTGAAACCGCCGCGATCAGCACCGGGACCTCTGTGGATTTTCCATTGCGCCGGGAAAGCGGTGTGTAACTGTAATTAACCCCGCCAAGGTTTCTGAAAAGACTGGCGTTCACGAGGTCCGGAATAAGTTTTTCCATGTCTTTTCTGAGAAAAGTTCTGGGAACATTGACGATGTTTGAAGCAACGGCTTTGCCTGAGATGCCTATCGCCACCCTTTTAGTCTTTATGCCAAGCCCGGAAACAAGATTTGAGACAACCCCGGAAACCACATCACCTCTTGAAATTGATTTGCCGGTTATGGCGCCGCTTGGAAGCATTGCCTCTCCGATATTCTCAAGCCGGTAGTTTCCGTCCCCATATGCCAGTTCCACAACCTTAACGGAATTTGAACCTATATCTATCCCAACCATGGAGTCTCTCCTCTCAACGAACGAATCCCGGCGGCGAAACTTACTGAAAGCCAACTTTTTAAACGGAGAAATCAATAAACTGGGAATGGAAGACTACTCTTCCACAAGGTCGTAATATATTTGTACTTCTCTGGAATAGGACTCCTCGGGAAGGCCTTCAACACTGGCTGTAAAGAAAAAGCTTTCCGACGGATCGAGTCTATCCCCTTCCTCAACGAGCACGGAGGTTACGGCAAGGGCGTTTCCATCTGAATCTTTTATGAAGACAACTACGTAAACCGACTGCACGGGAAAATCCGCCGTGTTCTCGACGGCACCGTTAAAATCCACGCTTCCGTCAAAGTTCTCGGTCTGGAGAACAGGTCCGTCAAGCCCAACGGCGGATTCATCCTCCGCGGTACAAGCCGCAAGAAAGGAAACCGCAAAGACAAATGATATGATCAGAAAGCTTTTTTTCATTTTTCCAGTTTAGGGCCTGCGTTTGAAATCGAAATGACGTTCGCCGCGTCCGCGGTTTTCTCCTTCGGGGATTTTTTATCTTCCGAAGCATGATCCTCTATTATATCTCCAAGCACCTTGTGCATCAGTTTAAGCGCACTTATGGAGTGTTCCTTTAGATAGCCTTCCCCTCCGAAAGGTATCTCTTCCTTCCTCCTCCTGAAAAACAGATAAAGGATGAAAGCCTGGTTATTAAGCACCACCAAAATGGCTACGTAAAGCAAAAAGTTGTCGGCGAAAACCTTTTTCATTAATGTTTTCGTATCAGAATCAATTTTAACTATGCCGAGCGGCCCATCGGCCTGCGGAGCGAGAAACGGAACGGAAACGGAAATTTTCCCGGCGTATTTCTCAACCGAGTACCCCTCGGGCGGATAGGAATTTTCCATGAAGTGCCCGGAAGCCATTTCGCTTTCCTGCTGTTTCCTGAAAGTGACGCTGAAGAACTTGGGGGAAACTCCGAAGGTGTTAAACAGTTTTTCCCTGCCAAGCCTCTGGTCAAGAAAAAGGTAGAACTCGTCGCTTGTAGGAGCCTCTCCGCGGTCCTGATAGAAGCTGGTTGCCTGATCGCCTATTGTTTCTGCGATGGCTCGTGTCTTTGTGATAAACTCTTTTTTGGCGTTGTCGAACTGGAAATAAAACACCACCCCTATAAGGGCGACAATGCCCAGCTCAACCATAGATATTTTGAACAGCAGTCCAAGTTTCTGGTTCAGGCGCATTTTACAAACTCTTCAAGTATCTTGCGTAGCTTTTTGTCCTGAGAATGTCGGAGAAGCATGAAGACCATTCCGGTAAAATCTTTTTTTATTTCTCCGTCAAGACTTCTGTAAAGGTTAACGAGCATCTTCTCCTCGTTTGTTAGAACCTCGAGATCCTGCTCGGATATATCTTCTTTCTCAATAAATCTTTTGAGTCTCTCCGCTCTTGAAACGCTCCAGATTTCCTCAACCTTGACTTCCAAGATCGAAGATATCTGCTGGCAACGGTCAAAAGAGGGTGCGTCAACCTTTCCAGTTTCAAGCTGATGTATGTACACGCTTGAAACGTCAAGAGATCGAGCAAGGTTCTCCTGCGTAATCTTTTTCCTCTTTCTTATGCTTTTTAGGTAATCACCAAATCTCATTCAAAGCTCCCCCGCGAATAGATTAGCCCTATGTACGTTAAGTCTAACCTAATGTATATAACAAAACAATCCGGGAGGATGCAGCTTAGCTGAGAGGTTAAAGAAGGATCCAGGCGATAGGATCAGAACGACGCGCAGGTAGCTTTAATCTCGCGCAAGACCCCCTGCTGAGCAAACCTGCTTTTGTATTCTTCAATAATCCTATCTATTCCGGGAGTGGAATCTGCATCCGGAGGGACGAGGATTATAAGCAACTTAGTGTCCTCTTTTATCAGCGTTCCCGTAGAATCGGTGTACTGTCCATAGGCGTCCAAAACGGTAAGACCGTCTGGGAATTCTATGGTGATAGTGTCTTCAAGAAATCTTTTCCACGCCTCATCACTCACAGCTCGGGGATTATCCGCGCTTCCACGTCCGAAAAAAAGCCTGTATTCAGTATAAGGTTCGGTGCCGTCTAGGCAGGGATTTGTCTGTGCCTGCGAAGAACATGAGAGTATAAAGGCGCAGGCCGCAAGAACCGCAACGGTGGCAAGAGCACCAGTTGCACGATTAAGCGTATTTAACATAAGTCAACCTCATAAACGGAGAGACAGAAGGATTCCGTTTCACCCATAAGAACACGACAAAAAATGATGTGCCCGGAGGCGGAATCGAACCACCGACACGAGGATTTTCAGTCCTCTGCTCTACCTACTGAGCTATCCGGGCAGAAACAAACGGGCTTTAATTCTACCCGAAGAAAATATTTTGTTTCAAGGAAGAGTTCCTCTTCGTTCATAAACAAAAGGGCCTCGGCCCTTTTCTAAAGAACCGAAGCCCCCGTGAACACAGAAAAAGAGGTATGGAGAGATGGTTTGTTCTTCTGCGTTGTGTTTGTTTTCCTTTATCTATACGTCAAGCCAGTAAAGAAGCTGCACGGCAAATCCGTGCTGATCCTCTTCGCCAGCGAAATAAGCGTCGTCGCCGTCCGCCTTGTCGTACCTGTATTCAAGCCTCGTCTCGAAATTCCCCATGGACTCGAAAGGTGTCAGCATGAGCGTCGAGGTGAACTCATAAAGCTTGACACCCGCTAAACCGGTAAAGTTTCCTTCATCGTCAAAGTTTTTTATTTCCTCATCATCAACGTATTCACCCCGAAGAGCAAGAGATATGGCGTCTGAAAGACTTACAATCGCGTAACCCGCAAAACCCCAGCGGTCTCCGCCCGCATCATGCGACGTATACTCGTAATCAGCGACAAGCGTCACTTTCTCGGCTATAGCCACCGTACCCACAACTGTAATAAGGGTTCGGGTATCGCCATCCGTATCACCGAAGTAACCGGTAACGCCGAGCCAGCCGTCGTTCGCGAAATTAAGCGCGATCTGCGATTCGAATGTCTTGCCGTCATCAGCGTCATCAACCGCATCCCAGTCGTTGCTCAGACCAAGAGCCAAATCAAGCGACCCGGCGCTGAACGTGGCGCGCACACCGCTGTGCGCAAACGGGATCCTGTAGAAAAGCAGAGATCTCGTTATGTTGGTGTTATCCTTTGCCTCTATAAGCTCCCAGCCCGCAAGCGTGGTGAACTGACCCGCGTAGATGTTAAGACCACCGGAGGGAACAAGCACGTTTATGTAAGCCTGATAGGGGCTTACCGCGCCGTCACCGTCGCTGTTAAAACCGAAGCCAAGCCGCTCGGCCTGTTCGCCAAAAAGAATATCCGCCCTGAAACCCACTAAATCCATCACTCCTTCGCCAACGGTTGGAACCTTTTCAAGCGAAAGGGTGAAAGCATCTATTGAAAAATCATTGTGTTCGGGATAAAGACCCCTCTCAACAATACCGCCCCCGACTTCCCCGTCCGAAACATATTGATAGGTTGTGTCAAGTGAAAACCCGAGTCCGATCGACTCGAGGTTTCCAAGATCAATGGCGTTTGCCCTCGGGACCGCAAACTGGGTCCCGATCAGCATAGCCACCGCGATCATCATCAATGAAAGTTTGGAAACTATACTTCTCATTCTTCCTCCTCCTTTGGAGTTATTATTTTTCTCTTTTTTCCCCGTTCTCATGCTATCAAGCCTCCGATATGGCCTGGAAATCCGGATAGGACTCCATTCCATGCTCGGTTATGTCCAGTCCTCTTCTCTCTTCTTCCTCGGTTACCCTTAGTCCCATAACCGTCTTTATGGTGTAGAAGATGATAAAACTGCAGACAACCGTGAAGGCGCCGTAGGCCAGAACTCCGATAAACTGAGTCACAACGCTGAAATCGGGTCCTCCGAAAATTCCCACAGCAAGCGTTCCCCATATACCACATACGAGGTGAACGGAAATCGCACCCACCGGGTCATCTATCCTTATCCTGTCGAAGAAACTGACAGCAAAAACCACTATTATTCCGGCTACGAGTCCTATGATGACGGCTTCTCCAGGGCTTACCACGTCAGCCCCCGCCGTAATTCCGACAAGACCAGCAAGCACACCGTTTAGGGCCATCGAGAGGTCAGGGTACTTAAAAGTTCCCCACGACGTGAAAGCCGCTCCCAAAGCGCCCGCCGCTGCCGCCAGGCAAGTCGTCACTATGACCAGTGAGATAAGTTCCGGATCTGCGCTCAGGACCGAACCGCCGTTAAAACCGAACCATCCGAGCCAGAGCAAAAACACTCCGATGGCAAGAAGCGGAAGAGAGTGTCCCGGAATCGGCCTCATAGCTCCCGAGGCAAGATATTTCCCTAAACGTGGACCGAGAAGATACGCCCCGACAAGGCCTCCCCATCCGCCGACGCTGTGAACGAGCGTAGAACCGGCGAAATCGTAGAAACCCATCTGATCAAGCCATCCTCCGCCCCATTTCCAGGACCCCGCTATGGGATATACGACCGCGACGAATATGGTCGCGAAGATAAGGAAACTGGAAAGCTTTATCCGCTCCGCAACCGCTCCAGAAACAATGGTAGCCGCCGTCGCAGCAAACATCGCCTGGAATATGAAATCGGTGTAGTAGGTGTAACCACCGTCGGCATACTCTATAAGCCCTTCAGCCCCAGCCGGCGCCGAAAGACCGAAACCCGCGAACCCGAAGATGCCGCCACCTATAAGGTTGAAATCTCCTGGGTACATAAGGTTAAAACCCATAAGGGCATAAGTGAGAATACCCGCCGAGATGATAAACGTATTTTTGAACAGTATGTTTACCGTGTTCTTAGATCTGGTAAGTCCGGTCTCAAGACTGGCAAAGCCGAGATGCATTATAAAAACAAGAAAAGTAGCAAGCAGCATCCACACATTGTTCGCCACGAAAACTGAGTGCGCCGAGCCATCCGATGCAAGAGCTGAATAGCCCCCCAGAACAATAAAAGCGAAAACCGACAGAAACAGCACGCGGCTGCATCCGAAAGGTTTCCTCAAAAAATCTGCAATATTCATAACCAACTCCTCCATGTTTGGACAATTTTCTTCTCAAGACATTTTGCAATTAAGGGGCCATAAGAACAAAAGAGGAGGAACATCCGTGTTAACTCTCTGGAATAATTAGAAAAAATTAAATTCCCAACAGCTCCGGATTTTCGAGTAAACTTAGACTTTGTAAACCATGCCTAAAAAATGTGCACAGCGTGCACCGAAAAAAGCCGCTTAGAGCAGGAATTGCGCTCAGGCACAAAAATATGGAGACAGAAGCGATCGCTTCTCGTAAGAACACGCAAAAATGAGAATTCTTTTCGCCGGAACGCCAGCATTTGCCGGACCATCGCTCGTGGCGCTTTGCGACTCTCCCCATGAGGTAGTCGCGCTTCTCTCAAGGCCGGACAGGCCCAGAGGCAGGAGCCGAAAGCCCGTATGGCCGGAGACAAAAAAAGTCGCCACGGAGCGCGGAGTGCCCGTTTTTCAGCCTCAGGACTTAAAAACTCTCGAGTTTGGGGAAATCCTCAAGGCTCTTTCCCCCGATCTGATAGCGGTTGTGGCCTACGGAAAGATATTCCCCTCTGCCGTACTGAACGCACCCCCGCTTGGCTGCGTAAACGTTCACGCGTCGCTGCTCCCCAGCTACAGGGGAGCTGCTCCCATTAACTGGGCCATCGCAAAAGGAGAAAGAAAAACGGGAGTCACGATCATGCAGATGGACGAGGGAATGGACACGGGAGATATTCTCGCTCAAAGAGAAATCCCGATAGGGGAAGAGGAAACCGCCGAGGAGCTTTCAAAAACACTTTCCCTTGAGGGAGCCGAACTTCTTTTGAAAACGATCGACCGCATCGCAGAAAATGATATATCTCCCGTAAAGCAGAAAGAAGAGGCGGCCACCTATGCGCCTCTTCTCCTGAGAAAAGACGGCGAGGTGGATTGGAATCAGGATGCAAAAGAGATAAAAAACTTGATCAGGGCGATGATTCCGTGGCCATGCGCCCACACCACTTTGGGAGGAAAAAACCTTAAGATATTCAGGGCTCTCGCGGGCCCTGGGCAGGGAAGGCCCGGAGAGATAGTATCGGTCGGGGGCGAAAGCCTGGACGTCGCCGCGGGTAAAGGGATTCTGCGGATATTGTCTCTTCAGATCGAAGGCGGGAGAAAAATGGACGCCTCGGAATTCAAGCGGGGAAGAAAAGACCTTCGGGAAGGACAGTTCATGGGAGTTTCCGGAAGCTCCCCTATGTCCTGATTGAGACTTCGAAAGTACCTATGTTCACTTTGCCCGCGAGTCCGCATTTCCAGCAAATATCCGTAACGTGAGTTTTTGACTTTGCGGGAACTAGCAGGACCAGTTGAGCGGAAAGTGCCGATAGTTCTTTCCAGTACTCGCTTCTTTCCTCATCGATAGTGGCTTCGGTCTCAACTTCAATGATCTGCACCACCTGTCCGTAGGAACCGAGGATTACGTCGGGGAAAAAACCCTCAAACTCACAGAGCTCCTCTCCCCCAGGGTTGGTACGAATCTCCTTATAAAGCGAGGAATACTTTTGCTCCACCTGCTTTATTACCCAGTCATGCATAAATTTCTGCTCACTCGGAATTTTCATATCTCCCGCTCCACATAAGTTTTGTTTTCAGGATATTGAAATAATCCCTGAAAGGAGATTTTATGATATTCACGAAACACTCAGAACTCTCAAGGATAACTTCGTCTCCAAGATAAAGAGGCACTCCCATCTGACCGTCAAGCGTTAGATAGGTGTTCTGTATGTCGGCAAGCACCTTTGTCCTTATTTTTTTCGTGTTCGGCACAACTATGGGCCTGTTGGTGAGAATGTGCGGACATATGGGAGTGACGGTTATCACGGGCAACGTAGGATAAATTATCGGCCCGCCAGCGGAAAGAGAATAGGCGGTTGAGCCGGTCGGGGTCGCGAAGATGATTCCGTCAGCCTTAAAAGTCGTTACGTATTTTTCATCTATATATATGGAGAGGTCCACCACCTTGGAAATGGGACCGTTGTTTATCACGATGTCGTTTAGCACCGTGAACTCATTCCGGGTTCCGTCCTTTCTGGTTACGTAGCCCGATATCATGTCCCTTTTTTCGATCTCGTAATCTCCCGCGATTATTTTTTCCATCATGGGAAAGAACTCTTCTGTAGTGAATTCCGTGAGGAATCCGAGCCCGCCGAGATTGCAGCCGAGTATTGAGACATCGTGTCCCTGCGCAATACGGGAAACCCAGATAAAGGAACCATCACCGCCGAAAACAACTATTATGTCGACGGCTGCTGCCAGATCCTGCTCCGCAAGCAGATTTTCCGCATCTATGCTTCGGCCAAGCTTCTCCTCAACGAAAAACTCTATGTCCCTTTCGCAAAGCCACTCGCACAATCGTCTGGCGATTCCATAGACTTTCGTACTATTCTTTTTTCCCGTTACACCAAATTTCAAGTTGCTTCCTCCCTTGGGTTTTCGGTCGCATCGTGCACAAGATATGATTCTATGAAATCCTCTATCTGTCCGTCAAGCACCGCGTCTACTCCTGACGATTCGAAGTTCGTACGGTGATCCTTCACCATACGGTAGGGATGCAAAACATATGACCTTATCTGACTTCCCCAGCTGATATCTTTTTTTGAGGAGTTTAGCTGCTCCTCTTTTTCTCTTTCCTCCATTCTCCTAAGTTCATAAAGCCTCGCCTTAAGCATCTTAAAAGCGGTTTCCTTATTCTGGCGCTGAGATCTTTCATTCTGACAGCTTACCACGATCCCCGTGGGAATATGCGTGATCCGCACCGCGGAATCAGTCTTGTTGACGTGCTGACCACCCGCCCCGCTTGCACGGTAAGTGTCAATCCTGAGGTCTTTTTCCTCTACGCTCACCTCTATTGAATCATCAATCTCGGGAGAAACGAAAACCGAGGCAAACGAAGTGTGCCTTCTTTTGTTTGAATCAAACGGAGATATTCTGACCAATCTGTGAACTCCCGTCTCCGCCTTGAGATAACCGAATGCAAATTTCCCCTGAGCAAGTATAGTGGCGCTTTTTAAACCGGCTTCCTCTCCGTCCTGAGTTTCAAGCAACTTTACGGAAAACCCTTTCCTCTCGGCATACCTCAGGTACATGCGAAGAAGCATCTTGGCCCAGTCCTGAGCCTCGGTTCCTCCCGCTCCGGCATTTACCGACACAATGGCGTTTCGTATGTCGTCTGCTGCACCGAGAATCCGCTCAAATTCAAGTTTGGAAACCCTTGCGTCAAGAGAAGCTAGCATCTGGCTTACCTCCTCAATAGAATCCGTATCGTCCTCGCTGAGCGCAAGCTCAAAAAGAAACGACGCGTCTTCCATCTCGGAGCACAGTTGCTCGAATCCAGAAATGCGATCTTTGATTTGGGACTGTTCCTGAAGCGTTTTGCGCGCTAGCTCAGAGTTATCCCAGAAGCCGGGATCAGCCGCAATTTCTTCAAGTTCTTTGAGTCTTTTAATCTTGGTAGGCAGGTCAAAGACAGTCTCCTGTCCTGTGGATTCTGCTTCTTAGATCTTCTATCAGACTGTGCAGTTCTTCTTTCATCTAAGATACCTCCTTAAAGCTCACCGAAACATAGTACGTAAATAACCCGTGAATTCAAAAAAACAGCGCGCGGGTCAATTGAAACAGTATATGTTTGTGGGTAGTTTATCCGCTTTGATTCAATCCCTTAATCATGTGAGGAGAAACACCAAATGAAAAGATTGCTTCTGACTCCGGGGCCGGTAGCGGTTCCAAGCGAAATAATGGTTGAGATGGCAAGGCCGCTTATTCATCACAGAACCAGTGAGTTCGAGGCTATATTTGAGCGGGTCAGAGAAGGACTGAAACAGATTTTCCAGACCGAAAAGGAAGTTTTCATACTGGCGGCTTCGGGAACCGGCGCCATGGAAGGAGCGATTGTAAATACTCTTTGCGCGGGCGACAAGGTGATTGTGGTAAACGGCGGTAAATTCGGAGAAAGATGGGGGAAGATAGCAAGGGCTTACGGACTCGAGGTTGATGAGATAAAAGTTACGTGGGGAGAGACGGTTTCACCTGAAATCATAGAGGAAAAACTTGATAGCGACCCTTCGATAAGGGCAGTTTTGGTGCAGGCAAGTGAAACCTCCACAGGTGTGAAGCACCCTACCGAGAAAATTGCGGCTATTACGGCGAAAAGAGACGACGTGCTGCTTATAGTTGACGGCATAACGGCTGTCGGGGTGTTTTCTCTCCCGTTTGACGAAATGGGAATAGATGTTCTCGTGGGCGGCTCGCAGAAGGCTTTCATGCTTCCCCCGGGGCTTTCATTCGCGACGATGAGCGAAAAAGCCTGGGAATTTAACAAAACCTCTAATCTTCCGAAGTTTTATCTCAATTTTGCCGATTACCTAAAAAGTGCCGAGAAAAACACGACGCCCTGGACTCCGGCCGTCACGCTCATAGTGGGTCTTGGTAAAGTTATAGAAGGATTTATGGAAGAGGGAATGGAAAACATATACAAAAGACGTCAATTGATGTCTCTTGCAACCCGCGAGGCGCTTGGAGCAATCAACATAGATCTTTTCACCACAGATGAAGCAAGCCCAGCCCTTACCGTAGGTGTAGCGCCCGAAGAGATAGGGGCCAAGAAAATTATCTCCGAACTCCAAGCGAAATTCGGCATGACCATTGCCGGCGGACAGGACCACGCCAAGGGAAAAATCTTCAGAGTATCCCACATAGGAGATGTTGACCGAAACGACATGGTAGCGTTTGTCTCGGCCCTTGAATCTGTTTTGGACTCCCTAGGACACGATTTTGTAAGCGGAGCCGGCGTTTCCAAAGCCTCGGAAATACTGGGAACTGCATAACTGCTTCTATCATGCAATGCCTGAACTTCAAGCAGGCTGAACCCAGAAGACTTTTTCATGAAACACTTTCAATTGTCTCTGTTCCGCTTTGTTCGCAGGATAAATCGTCACAATTGTTTCTTACCTGATTACTTCAAAACTGATTTTGAGCCGTGTACCGGTTGCCTGCGCAATTTTCTTTAGCGTATTCGTAGAAGGATGAATCCTTCCACTCTCGAACCTAGCCACAGCAGATTGTGTCGTCTGAATTCTTTCGGCTAATTGTGCTTGAGTCAGCCCTGCCTGAGTACGAGCTTCAATAAGCAGGCGTGCAACTTCAAATTCCGGCCTGGGTTCCTCATACGCAGACCTATACTCCGGATCCTTGCTCCATTTTTTGTGTAATTCGCTTACCTTACCCACTTAGACTCCTCCTATAATATCCATTTGGACTCCCATTTAAGGTCAGCAAAATCCTTTTATTTATTCTGCTCTAATTAATTTACTTCTTATAAATTTCTTGAGAGAATTGCTGGCCTCAAATTTTACATGGATAACTAGACGCTTCTGTATTAAGAAGGTGGAAAATCAGGAAAAATGCTTTGAGACAAGTGGGTCGTTGTCTATTTCCGAGATCAGGTAACCGGTCCCGTAATAATCGCCCGAGTTGTGGTAGAGTCTCACTCCTTGGGGAGTCGTGAGGTAGTTTCCCGCTTTCACGGTTTCCTCCGGAAGATCGACCTCGTACACCGTGTAGCCGATCGTTCCAGAGCCGATATTAACTTTTTTCCGCTCTTCCCTTAGCTTCTTAACGCCTCTCGCGATCTCCCAGGCCTTGGGATAGATGTGTCCTTTCACGAGAAATTTCATGGCACCTTTGGAACTAAGGAACCTCCATTTCCACGCGGTCTATTAAACCGATGCACATCATTATCTTGTCTATCGCCGGATTCCTTTCATGCACGAAAGTTTCTGAGATCTCCCCGCCACAGTCCCCGCAAGTTTCCTCCTCGTCGGACTCCTTCTCGCAATCCCCGCAGTAATATGTCTTGAGGTTATACCAATGTAAAGAGGAATAAAGAAGCTCCCTGAAACCGCCTTTGCTAAGACATTCTCCCCACTCGGAAATTGCCTCAACCAGATTGCTGCGGTAGTAATCCGGTATGTCCTCCAGGTGTCCCGAGTATATCTCCGCCTCTCCTACGTAAATTCTGAACAGTTCCGACATGGCAGTAAAATCAAATCGTTGACAGTTTTGAGATCAGCAGATGATCAACCAGAACGAGATTGACCATGGCCTCCGCTATGGGAACCGCCCTGGGGCAAAGACACGGGTCGTGCCTCCCCTTTACCCGCAGTTCTCTTTTCTCTCCTTTCTTATCCACTGTGTCCTGCACCTGGGATATGGAAGAAGTGGGTTTTATGGCGATTCTCACGACCAGATCCGCCCCGCTTGTTATCCCGCCGAGAAGCCCGCCCGAGTTGTTAGTTTTAAAACCTAGGGTTCCGTCTTCCTTTTTATACATAAGATCGTTTACCTGCGAACCTTTTTTCTCAACTACCCCGAAACCCATACCCACTTCAAAGCCCCTTATTCCCCCTATGCTCATAAGCGCCCGGGCAAGATCCGCATCAAGCTTGTTAAAAACGGGTTCGCCGAGACCCGAAGGAAGCCCCCGGGACACAACCTCAACGGTTCCTCCCACGGAATCTCCCTGTTTTCTCACAGATTCTATAAGATCAATCATCTTCTGGGCAGCTTCGGGGTCTGGACAGCGAACCGGGTTTTCCTCAATACGGTCAAAATCAATATCCTGAGCGACTATGTCCCCCACCTGCTTTACATATCCCGTGGTAGTCACTCCGTGGTAGTCCAGAATTTTTTTCGCTATCGCAGCCGCGGCAACCCTGCCGACCGTCTCTCGCGCTGAAGAGCGGCCTCCCCCGCGGTGATCCCTGCGTCCGTACTTTTCATCGTAGGTGAAATCGGCGTGGCCGGGACGATAGACGTCTTTTATGTCCTCGTAGGATTTCGATATGGCATCTGTGTTTCTCACCATCATGGATATGGGAGTTCCGAGGGTTTTCCCGTCAAAAACGCCTGAGAGTATCTCAATTTTGTCGGCTTCTTTCCTCTGGGTGGTGATCCTGCTTTGCCCGGGACGTCTTCTGTCAAGTTCGTACTGTATGTCCTCAGCAGAGATCGCAAGTCCCGCAGGACAGCCATCAACAATCACTCCCAGAGCCAAGCCATGGGACTCTCCCCAAGTGGTAATCCTGAAAAATCTTCCGAAACTGTTTCCCGCCACTTTACTCTCTTTTTTAGCTCAGATGGCCGTTTTCCCTGAACCACTCCACGGTTTTCCGTATAGTCTGTTCAATGGGAGTCGTGGTGAATCCGAGTTCCTTTACGGCCTTTGAATTGTCAGCGTGCCAGTTGTACCTTGAAAGCTTTATGGAATCGACATCTAGAGTGGAATAATTCGGAAATCCTAGCCCCAGGACCCTCTCAAGCAGAAACGCCGTGGTATAAGCAAACACATAGGGGATTTTGATTTTGGGGGCCGAGACGCCGGTTATCTCTTCAAGAAGAGCAAAGTAACCTTGCACGTCAACGTTTTCGTTTGCAAGTATATACCGCTCTCCAGGCTTTCCATTCTTCTCCGCTAGCAGATGTCCGTTCGCAACGTCATCAACGTCAACAACGTTGAAGGTACCGTCCATGTAACCCGGGAATCTTTTCTTGCAGAACCAAAGAACCGATCCCGAGCTTGAAAGGTAGATATCCCCGGCGCCGAGAACCACCGAAGGATTCAGTATGACCACGGGAAGTCCTTTTTCGCTGAAACTCTTTGCCTCTCTTTCCGCGAGATACTTGCAGTTCATATACCCTATTCCCTCGGAGTAAAGGTCGTATTGGGTAGATTCAGTTACCGGAGAACCGTCCCGCTCAACCCCGATTGCGGCGATGCTGCTTGTGAAAACGACCTTTGACATCCCCACATCCATGGCCGCGGAAAGAACGTTTGAAGCGCCGCGCACGTTTATGTCCAGCATTTTCTGGTGATCGGATTTTTTAAACGATACGAACCCAGCAGTGTGGAAAAGCGTGTCGCATCCTGAAAAAGCGGCTTTAAGAGAATCGGGGTCACCGACATCCCCGTAGACCTTCTCCACGTCAAGAGAGTCTATATTTTTCGTATTGCTTGTTTTCCTTAGGAGAACCTTGACCCTGTCGCCCCTCTCAACCAGTTTCCTCGTTATATGCGATCCTATAAACCCGGTCGCTCCCGTAACTACTGTCGCCATCTGCATTTCCCTCCGGGAAAATTAATTGAAGAAAAACCCTATCTGAAGAGTATAACAATTCCACCGGACAATGTACAAAAACAAACCCAAGACCGCGCACGGTTAAACCCCCGTCACACTATCATCATCGAGTCACCGTAACTCAAGAACCTGTAATCGTGCGATTTCGCTTCCTCGTAAGCGGCGAGGGCAAGCTCCGTCGTGCCGCAGAACGCGGAAACAAGCATAAGAAGGGTTGAGCGTGGCATATGGAAATTGGTTATAAGAACATCTACAAACCGAAATTCGTACGGAGGCTTTATGAAAAGATCCGTTCTCCCGGAAAAAGGCCGTATCTTGCCTCCCTCGCTCCCTGCGGACTCAAGAGTCCTTGTAACAGTAGTTCCGACGGAAATAATTTTCCTTTTCTCCGCTTTGGCTTCGTTAACAGCTTCGGCAGTCTCCCTTGGAACCGAGATGCGTTCTGAATGCATCACGTGGTTATCTATCAATTCTTCCTTTACGGGCCTGAAAGTCCCTTCTCCGACATGGAGAGTAACATATTTCATCAAAACGCCTTTTTCGCGAAGACTGGAGAGAAGTTCCAGATCGAAATGAAGACCGGCCGTCGGAGCGGCGACAGCCCCCTCCTCGGTCGCGTAAACGGTCTGATAGGTTTTTTTATCCGACGGTTCGGGCTCTCTTGTTATGTATGGAGGAAGCGGCATCCGTCCCGTGCTGGCAATGATCCGCTCAATGGGCTCACTGAATCTTATAGTCCAGCTTTTATCTGGCTCCTTTTTCAGACTGCCCCAGACTCCGCCGTCAAGCTTTACCTGAAGACCATCGGTCGGTTTTCTAAAAAGTACTTTCCACTGGGTCTCCGCCTTTTTCTCAGTAAGAAGAAACTCCACGATTCCCCTTCGTTCCACGTATCCCGTAAGCCTCGCGGGAATAACCTTGGTGTTGTTTAAAACCATGAGGTCGCCGCGGCGGAGCAGGTCATTAAGATCAGAGAACTTGGCGTGGGAAAAACGCTGCGTTTTCCTATCAACCACAAGAAGCCTGGAGGAGCTGCGCCTCAAAAGCGGGTAGTGCGCAATCAGCCGCGGGGGCAGATCATAGTCGAATTGATCTGTTTTCATCCGCGAAAGAAGCTATTTTGCCTTAAGAAGTTTTCTTACGGAAAGCCGAAGTGAGTTAAGCTTTATGAACCCAGTGGCGTCTGACTGGTCGTAAACCGAATCCTCTTCGAAAGTTGCCAGGTTCTCGCTGTAAAGAGAATTCGGGGATTTTCTCCCACAAACGATAATGTTTCCCTTGTAAAGCTTAAGCCTTACCGTACCGCTTACGTCTTTTTGGCTCTGCCGGACGGCGGCGGTCAGCATTTCCATTTCGGGAGAAAACCAGAAACCGTAATAGATAAGTTCCGATATCTTGGGAATCAGGGAATCCCTAATGCGCATCACTTCCCTGTCCATGGTAATCGACTCAAGGGCCCTGTGCGCCACGTGAAGAATCGTGCCGCCCGGGGTCTCGTATACCCCCCTTGATTTCATCCCGACGAACCTGTTTTCAACAACGTCGACCCTTCCTATGCCGTTTGCGCCGGCAAGCTCGTTTAATCCGGCAAGAAGAGAAGAAGGAGAGAGTTCCTCTCCGTCTACGGAAACGGGGATGCCGCTTTCAAACCCGATTTCCACGTAAACTGGTTCATCCGGAGCCACTTCGGGAGAAACCGTCATCTCGAACATGTCTTCGGGCGGTTCGGCCCACGGGTCTTCCAGAATCCCACCTTCATAACTGGTATGGAGAAGGTTGCGGTCACAGCTGTAGGGCTTTTTCTCGGTCACCGCAACATCTATTCCATTTTCCCTGGCGTAATTTATGAGGTCGGTTCTTGATTTAAAATCCCATTCGCGCCACGGGGCTATGATCTTTATGTCGGGATGAAGTGCGTAGAAAGTAAGCTCGAAGCGAACCTGATCGTTTCCCTTGCCGGTTGCTCCGTGGGAAACGGCGAAAGCTCCCTCGCGCTTGGCTATTTCAATCTGCCTTTTTGCGATAAGGGGCCTCGCTATGGAAGTGCCCAGAAGATAACTGCCCTCGTACACGGCGTTTGCGCTTATCGCGGGAAAAACATAGTCCCTAACGAATTCGTCTCTTAAGTCTTCAATGAATACCGCGCATGCTCCAGTTTCCCAAGCTTTCTGCTCCGCCTCCTGTAAATCTTCTTTCTGTCCTATGTCCGCCACATAGGCTATAACATCGGAGTCGTACTCGTTTACGAGCCACTTGAGAATTACCGAGGTATCAAGCCCCCCGGAATAGGCAAGAACTATCTTGTTTTTCTCAGACATTTTACTGTTGCTCCGGGATTTCTTCGCACACGGAAAGCTTAATCAAGGCTTATCCTGATTCTGCTCTGAGATCGAGCGAAGATCTAGAAGATAGAATTTTATCCCCTTGTTCTGGTAGAACTTTTCAAGAGAAAGGCCCGTATACTCTATTTTCTGGATGTCGTCCCCTGTGTAGTTAAGCTTTTTTATCTCGTCTGAAAGCTTGCACGAAAACGGTATGTCCTTATTAGGTCTTTCCTGACAGATAAAACCCATATCTATCTGCCCGCTCAAATCCATGCTCAAAGGAACAACGAATCCCACCACCAGATTTGCGCTCTGCAGTTCGATCACCATGATTCTTATCCTGCTCGAATCTTCCTCGTCTCCGACCTCCATCATGTAGCCGTAGTAGTTAATTTCCTTGTTCTGCTCGCTAAGGGAATTCATGTGCCAGTAATCTTCCGGATCAAGCCAGGATATTATCTTCATTGTTTTTTCCTCCGAGGATTTACATGGATATTTTAGGAAATTATATACTACTTTCCTTGTGTAACAATACCAATGTTGCCCCGGTTACACCTCAAAGCTGAATTTGCTTATCGAAAGGAGCAATCCAAGACTGAAACCCCGTAAAATTGTCCAGTTGTAGCGAGAGGAAAAAAGAACGCCCCAACCCCTAAGCAGAAATCCCGACAAAACTAATCATCTTGTCCGTACCGGAACCATCTCTTCTGTATGAAGGAAGATCCCGACAGCAAGTGCACACATTCATTGTCTCAATTTCTGAGACCCCCGCATCGCAAAGTTCAATCCTGTTGAGTTCCACAAGATCAAGAAGGAACTTTCCGTCGCCTTTTTCGGAAAGCCAGTTTTCATTGCCAGCAAACCTTGACGCAAATTTAGACGCTACATCGTCTCGAACTTCGTAGCAGCATTTTCCTATGGCCGGACCTATCACAGCCAAAGAGTCTTGGGGTCTCAAAGAATATTTTCGGCAAACGGCTTCGAGACAGTTTCTAACCGCGCGCAGGAAGGTTCCGCGCCACCCCGCATGGACAGCACAAACACACCCTGAATCGGGAAAACAAATAAGAATCGGAACGCAGTCGGCAGTAATAATCCCGACCCCTGTACCTCTTTGCCTAGTAACGATCGAGTCAGCTTCAGCAAGTTTTTCCCCAACGCAATGGTCGGCGAAAAAAACGGAATTCCCATGAACCTGGTTAACGGTAAGGATATTTTCAAGCCCATGTGCAGAGGCGATTTTCTGAAGATCAGGTCCTCCCGGATCATGCACGAAACCGTGAATCACGCCGTTACATTTCTCAAGCAGGGACGAACGAAAACCCTTCATCCGTTTTTCCTCCTTAAAAAATTGATTGCGGAAACCATGTCTTCGGGGATTTCCGCCGAAAACTCAATTCGTTTTTGCGTAACCGGGTGGGTAAATCCGAGGCTTTTCGCGTGAAGGGCGTGCCTTTTTATTAAAGCTTCTGAGATCCCGGAATTTCGAGGGCGGCTTTTTTTGCCCCCGTAAACTTTATCGGCAAGTACAGGAAACCCGTTTTCAGAAAAATGAACCCTTATCTGGTGAGTTCTTCCAGTTCTTGGCCAAGCACTCACAAGCGTCGCGCCGCGTAGTCTCTCGACCACTTCCCACCGGGTCTCCGCATCCCTTCCCGTCTTTGAAAAAGAGGTCATTTTCACCCTGTTCGAGGGACTTCTTCCTATCGGGGAACTGAAAACTCCCGAATTTTTTTTCATCTCCCCGGAAACAATAGCCGTGTACTCCTTTTTTGTCTCTCTGGTCTTAAACTGATCGGAAAGACTTCCGTGCGACCGGTCGTTTTTCGCGACAACCATGACCCCGGAGGTCTCCTTATCAAGGCGATGCACAATCCCTGGGCGCATCTTGCCCCCTATTCCCGAAAGATCCCCGCACATATGGATAAGAGCGTTTACAAGCGTACCGCTCGTTACCCCCGCTCCGGGATGAACCACCATGCCTGCGGGTTTGTTGACAACAATTATATTGCTGTCTTCATAAACAACTTCGATATCAATTTCCTCTCCCTCGACCCCACAAGGTTCAGGAGGCGGAATCTTCACGCTCAGGCTCTCTCCGCCGCTTATTATCTTAGAGGGCTTAAACGTTTTGCGGTCAATAAGTATGTTTCCCTGCTCTATATGCCTTTTTATGCTCGAGCGGCTAAGCTCCGTGAGCAAACCCGAGAGAAACACATCCGCTCTTTGTCCCGCAAACTCCCTAGGTATTTCCGTTACGTTCTTTTCTTCAGACGGCTTCATAAATTCCTCTCGGTTGTTCTACTCAACAATAATAACTTCAGGAGGAGTTTCACCGAAAATATCACACGCCCGGCCTTGGTTAACCGATATCTCGATATATCCGCAGCTTCCTCCGACGGCAACAATCTCTCCAGACTCGGCCGAAGAATACGATTCTGAAATTCCTTTGATGCTTTTCTCCCCGACGGTCACAACGGCCTTGGCTCTGTTCCCAACTGCCTCCGTCGGTATGCTGGTTATAAGGTTTCCGAACTTGTCGGTGTAAACGACGGTTCCGCGGATTTTGCTTCCGTTTATCGAGTATTCGCCGTGGGGAAGAATTTCTGGATCCTGAATTTGCGGTCCGATCTCGGAGAACGAAGCCCCGAGTGAGAGATGCGCCGCAACCGGAGAGAATATGTCCCTTCCGTGAAAAGTGGAGCTTATCTTTTTAAGGAAATAGTCGCGGTTTCTTATTTCGCGGGCGCAGAAATCTTCACAGGAACGAATTACCGAGCTGAAAACACCGTTATCGGGTCCCACAAAAAAATGACCATCGGCGAAAACCGCCAGAGGTCTTCGTTCGCTCCCGACTCCTGGATCAACAACGACCAAGTGCACGGTCTTTTTCGGAAAATACCGGTATGAATTGCCGATCACAAAAGATGCCGCGCTGATGTCGTGAGAATCAATGCAGTGGGTTATATCAACCGTGTGAACGTTTTCGTTTACAGAAAGCATTACCCCTTTCATAACCCCCACGTAATGATCTTTTGACCCGAAATCGGTTGTCAGTGTTATAATGCTTCTCATCTAAACCGCTCTGCGAGTAAGATTATGGAACGGAGACGGGATTATATCAAGTCAGATGGTGAAACTTACTGTTTTGGGTTCAGGAACCTGCGTGCCCCACAAGAAAAGAGGTTCTTCCGGATATCTTCTGAGTACCGATACCCGCGCGGCCCTTTTTGACTGCGGAAACGGCGCGGTATGGAAACTTGAGAAAATAGGGGTCGACTATCTCGAAATCGACAATGTTTTCATAACCCATTTCCACCCCGATCACACGTCCGATCTGATTCCCCTTCTTTTCGCCACCAAGTATCCCTACGGAAAAAAAAGGGTAAAACCGCTTGGAATATGGGGACCCGAGGGGTTCTCGGAATTTGTCAAAAAGCTGCGGGCCCCCTACGGCAACTGGGTAAGACCCGAGCTTGTGGAAATCCACGAAATGGGAAAAAAGAAGCAGGAAATCGGCGGATTTGAAATAAAGACCTTTAAAACCGTTCATACCGAAAACAGCGTCGGGTACGTAATACGCACCCTGGGAAAGAAAATCGTTTATACGGGAGACACCGGTTATTCCCCCGGACTTCGAAAGGTGGCAGAGGAAGCAGACATATTCGTTACGGAATGCGCGCTTCCGGATTCAGAGAAAATGGCTGTTCACATGACTCCTTACGATATAGCTGAGATCCTTCGGGAAAGCAGCCCCTCAAAAATCGTGCTCTCGCATCTTTATCCGTCAATGGACGGAAGAGATCTGCCGGAAGAAATAAAAACGCTTTCAGGAAACAGCGAAACGGAAATAATAGTCGCCGAAGATCTGATGGAAATCATTTCATGAGCAGCTCAAATAAAAACGCGGATCATCCTTCTGGAGCTGTATTTACGAACTTGTAAATCATACGAGAATATTTATCCCATCCCAAAGCAAGGCTTCGGGGCTTATCAAAGTCGCGCTGCTTGTTAAACGCGCCCCAGTTGGCGGGATGATATGTGTGTAGCCAGAAAACTTCGCGACCATCCATTTTTATGATCGACGCGTATTCATCAATAGCCTTAAGAGTTCCGTAGAATAACCCAACAGCCTTTTTGGCCTCGGCGCCCTGCGTAACAATAATGTCGGGACAAAGTATTTCCAGTTCGCCCCTCAAATACTTTTGGCAGTTTCTGAACAGAATACTATTGGCTTTTTTTCTCCCCGGCTTGTTCATGCAGCATTTGGCGGAATTCGCGTGCGCGAAATGTTTTTTCGCATCCTCAAGCCTGATGTCAGGATCAAACCGCTTGAATATATACCACGCGAGCTCGTGCGTTCTGTACCAGTGTTTGTGCTTTGGGAGCGCCAATACGTCTCTGTCTATTTCTTCTTGCTGCCGCAGCGCCTCTGGCAGCCTGTTTCCATCGTTTTCATCTCCGTCGCCGGAATCAAGCGACAAAAACAGCAGGCGGGGCAAATTGCAGCTTTTATTTTCATACCCGGTGCTTACAAACGCCGACTTAGGACCCGTAAACTCTTTAGAATCACCCTTGCATTGCTCCTTGTGGGGACAGGTAAACGAGGTTGAAAGAATCCCGTTGTCTTTGTAATAACGGTACAGTCGCTGAAACATAGTTTCAGTCATCAACTCTTTTATCGGCAAAAGCCGCGTTGGCTTCCCCGATTATGCCATCCGCAACCTCAAGGCTGTTTTCTGCCTCGGTAACCGGACGTCCTACAACCAGATAATCGGCTCCATACTCAATTGCCATAGCGGGAGTAAGTGCTCTTTTATGGTCGTTTCTTTCTTTGCCCTCGGGGCGTATTCCAGGAGCAACTATTACGAGGCGGCTCCCGAATTCCCGCCTGATTTCCCGTATCGAATCCCCCGAAGCCACAACTCCGTCGCAGCCGGCCTCGATCGATCTTCGCGTAAAGACCCGCACGTATTCATCAAGGTCGAGATTCTCGTTCATCATAAGCGCCCTCAGATCATCCTGGTCGAGACTCGAGAGAAAAGTGAGTGAAAGAATAAGCGGACGATCCCTTCCGCCGCGGCCTTCCCTCGCGGCAGCAACCGTGGCCTTTCCGCCATTTATGGTAACAAACTCAACCCCCTCAGGCACCGCCCGCAGCGCGGCGGCGATAGTACGGTCTATGTCCCCCATTTTAAGGTCAAGAAAAACCTTCTTCCCAAGTGCTATGAGTTCCTTCACAAAACCCATGCCTTCGCGCATAAAAAGCTGGTACCCGACCTTGTAAATGCTGACTCTTTCGCCGAGAAGCTTGACAAGCGCAAGTGCTTTTTCCCTTGAATCAAAATCAAGCGCTATTATGAGCCTATCGCAACTCTGCGTAGCGTTTTCTCCGTTGTTTTTCTGCGTCACAGCTTAAAATTCCTTTCAGTGTGTTTTTCCGGTCGCACCCAGTAGCGGCAATAAAACCAGAACAGGGAGTAAAGAATACCCGGCAAACGTGAGCCGTGCTTGCATATCAAACCCAATTTTCCTATGTTCTCCCGGAAGCCGTTTTGCTTGACCTGTGTTGCCACGGCGTTATCATCTACGGTGACATGCGAGTCGTAGTCGCTAAACCCAGAGGATTCTGCGCCGGAGTGGAAAGGGCAATCGAAATAGTCGAAAGGGCCCTTGAAGTGTATGGCCCCCCTATCTATGTCCGCCACGCCATAGTGCACAACAAAAGGGTAGTCGATTCTCTAAGAGAGAAAGGCGCCGTTTTTGTCGAGGAGCTGGACGAAATCAAAGACCCCGAGGCGCAAGTTATTTTCAGCGCCCACGGTGTAAGCCCCGCAGTCATTCGTGAAGCCAAAAGGCGAGGCTTTCAGATAGTCGATGCCGTCTGTCCGCTTGTTACCAAGGTTCACAATGAAGTAAGACACTACTCCGACATGGGATACACGATAATACTCGTAGGTCACAGGGACCACGTTGAAGTGATAGGAACAAAGGGCGAGGCGCCCGAAAGCGTAGTGGTGGTGGAATCGGTAAGCGAGGCCCTTTCTGTTAACGTCCCGGATCCTGAAAAAGTAGCCTACGTGACACAGACCACCCTCAGCGTCGACGACACTAAAGAAATTGTGACCGCGCTTGAAAAACGCTTTCCGAAAATCGCAAAGCCCTCGAAACTCGATATCTGCTACGCGACCCAGAACCGCCAGGACGCCGTAAAGAAGCTTGCCGAGATATCAGATGTCATCTTCATCGTGGGGTCACCCGAAAGCTCAAATTCAAACAGGCTGGTCGAAGTAGCCAAATCGTGTGGCGTAAGAGATGCCTACCTTATTGAAGATACAGAAGGGCTCGGCGACGTGGAAATGCTCGAGCGGGACATGACGGTGGGAATAAGCTCCGGGGCGTCAACCCCCGAGGTAATAATCGAAGAGTTGATTTCGAGGTTAAAGGAAATGGGGGCAACAACCTTCGAAGAGTTCAGTTTGAAGGAAGAATCCACGAAATTCCCGTTTCCCCATTCGCTTGAATTCTCAACCGGCTGAGTCTGCTGAAAATGCAAGAGCAAACCCTAAGGTACGTAGCCGACATAGAAGTCCCCGAGGGGATAGTGTCGGTGGACTGTGAAGTGAAGAGCGGGGAGAAAACAGAGGTTCTCTTTATTCTTAACAGCTCAACATGCGAGGGAAACGAAAACCCGTCCTCGGGAGATTTCCGCGGCTCTCTTGAGAGCCGCGGAGAAATCCTCGTTGAAACCGAAACAAGTGACCCCGAAGCCTTTATAAGAAAGACTCTTTCGGCCGCGTACGGATCGCTGGCGGATATAACCCTTACGGACACCGATACCGACTGACGGGTCGGGGATGAAAACGCTCTAGTTAGCTATCCAGCCGCCGTCAACCGAAAGCTCCGCTCCCGTCATATACGCTACATTCTCGCTGTCGCAGAGAAAAAGCACAGCGTGCGCCATTTCTTCGGGAGTAGCGAAGCGGCCCAAGTGTCCGGTTATAGGCTGAAGTCCCTTCAGATACTCAGCAAGCTCAGGAGGTGAATCATCAAGAAAAGCCTTTACCATTGGAGTCAAGGTAGTACCGGGACATATGGCGTTTACCCTGATGCCGTTTGCCCCATACTCAAGGGCCATGCTTCTTGTAAGCTGCGACACCGCTCCTTTAGTAGAGTTGTACGCCGCTGTGCCCGGTATAGCCTTAATTCCCAGTATGGAGGAATTGTTAATTATCGTTCCTCCTCCATGTTCGATCATGTGCGGAATTGAGAACTTGGACATCAGAAAAGTGCCCCTTACGTTAATAGCGAACACCTGATCCCAGTCCTCAACAGAGGTTTCGTGAGTAATAGCGAGAGGAAGTACCCCGGCGTTATTAAACAGTATGTCAATTTTGCCGAAAAGCTCTATGGCGTGCTCAACCGCATCCTTGCAGTCCTGCTCCTTTGACACGTCACTCACAAGATACTCTATTCTGCCGGGAGCGTCCTTGCCCAGTTCGGCAGCTTCCACGAGAGTACTTTCAGTCCTGCCGGTTATCAGAACATCGGCGCCCTCGTTTGCGAAAAGAAGCGCCGTGACTTGTCCTATTCCCAAGCTCCCACCCGTGATTATCGCAGATTTACCCTTAAGTTTCATTGCATATCTCCTTGGTGTTTATTGAGGCAAAAGCCCCGCCCCAAGATTAGTTTAAACATCATGGGTAATTGCGTCAATTTTTAGGTGACTTTTTTCGTTGTTCCAGATGCAAGGCACAGCAAGGAAGGAGAAATTCGTCGAAAAAAAAGTGGAATTGGTAGCCCCAACGGGATTCGAACCCGTGTTTCAGCCTTGAGAGGGCTGCGTCCTAAACCCCTAGACGATGGGGCCAAACTCAAAGAAACTATCAAGCTATCATAAAAAGAGCTCGATTTCAAAAAATGTGGCATGAAAGTACGATTAAAACCTGCCCCGGTTCCGTGTGGTTTTTCGCCGGGAATATGCTGTATAATTAACCCGCAGCGAAAACAGCCTTGCCCAAACTTCTGACCGGAAAAACTAATATGGAAATGAGCGCAAACAAGGTAAAGATTCCAAACGTGGAGCACATCTTCTCAAGAAACGTCTACGACGCGGTTCTTTTCGATCTTGACGGAGTGCTTACCATGACCGAAAAGATTCACTCTGCCTGCTGGAAAAGAACATTCGACGACTTTCTTCGCGACCGCACGAGCAAGGGCGGGGAGGATTTCGTCCCCTTCAGCGAAACGAACGACTACCTTGAGCATGTTGACGGCAAGCCCCGCTACGAAGGCGTACGCGGTTTTCTGCTCTCGCGCGGAATAGAACTTCCCGAGGGCAACAGAAACTCCCCGCCGGGCGAGCAGTCCGTTTTCGGACTTGGAAACCGGAAGAACCAGCTGTTTAAGGAAACTCTTGAAAAAGAGTCGCCTGGGATCTATGAAACATCAGTCGCGCTTGCGCGCCGTCTTAAGGAAATCGGGTTTCGCCTGGCTGTTGTATCTTCAAGCAGGAACTGCCGGGCGGTTATGGCGGCTGCGGGAATAGAGAGCCTTTTTGAAGTTACGGTCGACGGGGTCACGGCGGCTGAAAAAGGTCTTCGGGGAAAACCTGAGCCGGATACGTTTATCGAAGCCGCTTCTGCGCTTGGAAGCGAGCCGGGAAGGAGTATCATTATCGAGGATGCCGCGGCAGGAGTGGCGGCGGGAGCACGCGGGGGCTTCGGGTTCGTAATCGGCGTCGCGAGAAAGCAAAACGAAGATGAGCTGCTTTCAAGCGGAGCGGATGTGGCCGTCAGCGATCTGGGAGAGCTCGGGTTTGGAGGATAGAGCGGGGGGGAAATCGACATGATAAAAAGAGAAAGAAAGGGCATATACACGGCGCGGCATATATATTCCCCGGATCCGTGGAGGATAACCGAAAAGCAGTTTTATCCTGAACTGATCGGACTTGCGGAAACCATCTTCTGCACCTCAAACGGCTACATAGGAATGCGGGGCGCTTTTGAAGAGGGGAGGCCCAACTATCAGAATTTCACTATAGTCAACGGTTTTTACGAATCATGGCCCATCATATACGGAGAGGAGGCCTTCGGTTTCACGCAGATGGGACAAACCATAGTGAATGTGCCGGACTCAAAGATAATCAAGCTTTACGTGGACGATGAACCCTTTTACATGCCAACAGCTACCCTTCTTCACTTCGAGCGGTTCCTTGACATGAGAAACGGTGTGGTCGAGAGAAATCTCATATGGGAAATGTTCTCGGGCAAACAGATATCGATAAGATCGAAAAGACTGGTTTCCATGGAGCACCGCCACCTCGCCACCATATCTTATGAAGTAACGGTCCTTAACGATAAGGCCCCCGTAATCATATCTTCGGAAATAGTCGACCACGAAAACTACGCAGAAGGTGATCAGGAACAGCAGACACAAGGTAACGGAGGGGACCCGCGAAGAGCGAGCAGACTTGAGCACCAGGTTCTCGAACCGGGCCTTAACTATGTACAGGACACAAGCGTGATTCTCTGCCATTCGACCCGAAACAGCAAGATGACAATCACTTCAGGAATTGAGCATACGCTTGAGACAAACTGCGATTTTTCCTATACAAGCAGGGCGGCAGATGACCGCGGAAAAGTGGTTTTCATGGTCGATGCCCGCAAGGGGGAACCAATATGTCTTACCAAGTACATGACATATCACACTACCAGAACCGCGCCGCACACAAACGAGGAGCTTCGAGAGAGGGCTAGAAGAAGCCTCAAAAGAGCCAAGAAGTTCGGGTTTTCGGATCTGCTTGAGGGGCAGCGCAAGTATCTCGATGAATTCTGGGAAAGAAGCGACGTGCGCGTGGAAATGGACAGCGATGAGCAGACCGTGTCCTTCCAGCAGGCGATCAGATTCAGCCTTTTCCAGATGTATCAGTCGTCGGTAAGGGTTGAAGGAGCCGGGGTGCCGTCCAAGGGGCTGACCGGAGCGGGGTATGACGGTCACTACTTCTGGGACATGGAAATATACTTGATGCCTTTCCTGATCTACACCTCGCCGACAATCGCCGAGAATCTTCTTAAGTTTCGCTACAGCATGCTTGATAAGTCGAGAGAATACGCAAGGAGGCTTAACCAGAAAGGAGCGATGTTTCCCTGGAGAACCATAAACGGGGAAGAGGCATCTGCTTACTATGCAGCTGGAACCGCACAGTACCATATAAATGCCGATATCGTCTATGCGCTCAGAAAATACGTAACCGTAACGGGAAACCACGATTTCGTCTCCAAGTACGGAGCAGAAATTCTGATTGAAACGGCCAGACTCTGGAGCGACCTTGGATTCTACTCAAACTCTGGAGAAGGAAAATTCGAAATACACGGCGTTACGGGCCCGGATGAGTATAACACCGTGGTAAACAACAATACCTACACGAATCTCATGGCCCGGGAGAACCTAAGGCTCGCGGCCGCCACCGTTGAAAGACTTAAGGAAACCGAGCCCGAACTTTTTAAAAGCCTCGCTCACAAAACCAACTTCCGCGCCTCGGAAATCAAGGGCTGGGAAGAAGCTGCCCGGCTGATGTACATACCGTATGACGAAAAACTCGGAATCCATTCTCAGGACAACTATTTTCTCAATAAGGAAAAGTGGGATTTTGAAAATGTGCCGGAAGATAAATATCCCGTACTGCTGCACTACCATCCGCTGGTCATTTACCGCCATAAGGTGATTAAGCAATCAGATCTCGTGCTCGCAATGTTTCTTCTCGAAAAGGAGTTTTCGCAGGAAGAAAAAAAACGGAATTTCGATTATTACGATCCTCTCACCACGGGAGACTCCTCGCTTTCCGCTTGCATACAGGGAATAGTGGCCGCCAAGGTCGGACATATGGACAAGGCGATGGAATACGCGGAATACGCGGTTTTCATGGATCTCGGAGACATGGGACGAAACACCGTTGACGGCTGCCACATAGCCTCCATGGGGGGAACGTGGATGATGTTTGTCTTCGGATTCGCCGGGCTCGCCAACACGGGGGAAAAACCCGAGTTTTCTCCACGCCTGCCCAAAGAAATGCTGAGGCTCGATTTTTCCATCACAATTCTGGGAAATCTGATAGAGGTGGACTTAAACCACTCGGAAGCCAGATACACTCTTAAAGATGGAGACGGAATAGCGCTTTGTCACGCGGGAGTCGACTTTGAAATTTCCCCGGACAACCCGACATTCACAACGAAAATCTGAAAACCCGTTACGGCTTTGCTCTAAGCACGGATCTGAGATAAATGGGCTTTGAACTGGAGAAAAAGGTGGGTTTGGGCGCGGTAACCAAAGCGGCAAGGGCCTGCGCGCAAATGGGCGGGGAACCCGAGTTCCGCGAAGCACTTTATAAAACTGACGGTTCTCCGGTCACCCTCGCGGATTTTTTCGTGCAGGCGTTAATAAACGAGGAACTCGCGGCCGCTTTCCCCGAAATTCCCATAGTCGCCGAGGAATCTTCCCTTTGTCTTGAGGGCGGTTGCGGGGAAAAGCTCAGAAATCATCTTGTGAGACTTCTGTCCGAAAAAAACTCAGACGAAATACTGCATATCATCAATAGAGGAAATCACGGAGGCGGAGGCCATGGGAAATTCTGGACGCTTGATCCGATTGACGGAACCAGAGGCTTTCTCGCAAAACGCCAGTACGCAATCGCGCTTGCGCTGATTGAGGATGGAGAAGTCGTTCTCGGAATCCTGGGGTGTCCGGAACTGGGACCGGACGCAAGCGGTAGCACAGGCGGAGAAAAGGGATTCATCTTCTTTGCCGAAAAGGGACTGGGGTCCTACCAAGTCGGGCTCTCGGGGGGCACGCAGACGCGCATTTCGGTATCAGGCGTTGAAAAAGCCTCGGACTCCATCATGTGCGAATCGGTTAAAGCTCCGGATTCATCCTATGAATTCTCGGGAAAAATCGCCCGGTTCCTTGATGTAAGCGCAAAACCTCTAAGAATGGACAGCCAGTGCAAATACGCAGTTTTAGCTAGGGGAGACACTTCCATTTACCTTCGCCCACCGCCGCAAAAAGACTACAAGGAAAACATATGGGACCACGCAGCGGGCTACATAATCGTCAAGGAAGCCGGAGGAACTGTTACGGACTCTTCAGGTAAACCGCTTGATTTCTCCGTCGGCAAAAAACTCCACGAAAACAAAGGGATCTTAGCGACAAACGGTGCCATCCACGAAGCAGTCTTGCAGGCGGTAAAAAAAACCGTTTCCCGAAAAAACATATAAGTTAGCAGACCAAATTTCACTCAAGCGAAAAAACAACATTTCCCGAATCCGGTTTAACTGAAGTCCCCTAAAAAGTTATTTTTACACTTCACCGTACTTACAAGCATAATTATTCAAGCGCCCATAAATACACCGCAATTATCACAGCGGAAAGAATCACTCTGTAAACCACAAAAAGAGCAAATGATCTTGTCCTCACGTAACCCAGCAGAAACCGGATGGCGAAAAGTGCCGAGATAAAAGAAGTTGCAATGCCGAGAGCAAAAGACCACCTGAACATCTCCGCGTACCCGAGATACCTGATTTCAAAAACTCCGGCCGCCACTATGACAGGTATGGCCAGAAGAAATGAAAACCGCGCAGCTTCGTCTCTTCTGTAGTTTCTGAAAAGCCCTCCGGTAATCGTAACGCCCGCTCTTGAAGCTCCGGGCAGAATCGCAAAAGCCTGCGCCACACCGAAAAAAAGCGCATCGACAAGGTTCATGTCCCCAAGAGTCTTCTTCGCGGTCGTCTTTCTGTCCGAGATGTAAAGAAGCACACCGAAAACCAGAAGAAACGCGGCGACCGGAACCGGACCGCGAAGCACACCGGATGCGTACCCCTCAAACAAAAATCCTGCCGCAACCGCGGGCAGCGTGGCGATTACGAGGTAGACACCAGTTTTTCCATTCTGGCGACCCTCGAACGAAAAAGATCCTAGACCGTGGAAAAACTCCCGTATTATGAGCGCAAGTTCCCTCCTGAAGCAGTAAAGGATCGCAAAGAGGCTTCCTATGTGAAGCGCAACCGTGAAAGGCAAACCGTGGTCCCGCCAGGAAAAAAGCCATGGAACCAGAAACAGATGAGCGGTGCTGCTTACGGGGAAAAACTCGGTTATTCCCTGTATGGCTCCGAGGATTATAGACTGCACTATTTCCAATTTTTAACTCCGCACAAGCCCATTTTCTAAAACACCTTTAAGATAAAAAGCCGTATGTGAACCGCTGACCCCGCATACTTGCTCGGGGGTACCGCAGGCCACAAGCTCTCCTCCAGCCTCCCCGCCCCCGGGACCAAGGTCGATCACATAATCCGCGCATTTTATGATGTCCAGGTTGTGTTCTATCACAACAACGGTGTTTCCGAGATCCACAAGCCTTTGTATTACCGAGACAAGCTTCTGTATATCATCGAAATGAAGCCCGACCGATGGTTCGTCAAGTATGTAGAGGGTCTTTCCAGAGGCTTTTTTCCCAAGCTCTCTGGCAAGCTTTATACGTTGCGCCTCCCCTCCGGAAAGAGTCGTTACCCGCTGACCCAATCTTACGTAGCCGAGGCCGACATCGTTTAGCACCTTGAGCTTGCCCGAAATCTTTGGAATGTTCTCGAAGAATCCCACCGCCTCTTTTATGGTCATCTCAAGAACGTCCGATATGTTCTTCCCCTTATATCTGATCCCCAGAGTCTCGTCGTTATATCTTTTGCCTCCGCACACCTCGCACGTTACATAAACATCAGGGAGAAAATGCATCTCGATCCGCACGGTTCCACTTCCCCCGCACCCAGCACAACTCCCCTGCGAGAGGTTAAAACTAAACCTGCCCGGCCCGTATCCCATTACCTTTGACTCAGGGAGCATGGAGAAGATTTTTCTTGTCTCGGTAAGCACCCCGGTGTAAGTTGCGGGGTTTGATCTCGGGGTTCTGCCTATCGGACTCTGATCGACCTTGATGACCTTATCGAGATTTTCGGTGCCGATAATTTCTCCGTGGGGAGCGACGCGATTTCGACTTTTGTTAAGCTTTCTTGAGAGACCACTGTAAAGAGTATCAACGACAAGAGTGCTTTTCCCCGAACCCGAAACTCCCGTAACGCATATAAACGTTCCGAGAGGAAAATCGACGTCGAGTTCCCTTAAATTGTTCCCAAGGGCTCCCCGCACCCCGACCCGGACGTCGGAGGACCGTCTTGAGGCAGGCACCGGAATTTTCTTTTTTCCCGAAAGGTATCTTCCGGTAACTGAACCGGCGCAGCGGGTAATTTTCCTGACGCTTCCAGAGCAGACAACCTCGCCTCCAAGCTCGCCAGCCCCCGGGCCAACGTCGAGCACGAAATCCGCGCTCTTTATAGTTTCCTCGTCATGCTCAACTACAATCACCGTGTTGCCCATGTCCCTTATGCTCTTTAGCGTCTCAACGAGCTTTGCGTTGTCCTTCGGGTGAAGCCCTATTGAAGGTTCGTCAAGCACGTACGTTATTCCCGTAAGCTTGGAGCCCATTTGCGTAGCAAGCCTCACCCTCTGAGCCTCCCCACCCGAAAGAGTGGGAGCCGTGCGGTCAAGACTCACGTAACCAAGTCCTATGTCACCCAAAAAACTGAGCCGGGAAGAGATCTCCTTTATTATTTCTCCCGCGATCTTTCCCTCTCTCTCGGAGAGCTCAAAAGATCTGAAGTAAGGGATGAGGTCGCAAACCGCCATCCCCACAAGATCCGATATGGTCTTTTCCCTGAAAAGCACGGAAAGGGCAATCTTATTGAGCCTAGCTCCGTCGCATGTTCTGCAGGGAACCGTCCTCATATATTTTGAGAGTTTTTCCCGAAGTTCTTCCGACTGGGTCTGTGAGTACCACTCAGTGAGCATGCCGACGATTCCCGGGAAAGTCGCGGCGTATTCCCTTAGTCTTCCCTTCCTCGCTTTCCTGAAGGTTATACTCTCCGTCCCTGAGCCGTACAGTATCTTTTCTTTGTGCAGAGCGGAAAGCCTGGAAAACGGCATGTCGAGTTCAAACCCGTAATGCCCGGAGAGTCCCTCGAGTATCCGGGCAAGATATTTCGAATCCTCAAACGGCTTGATCGCTCCTTCGGAAAGTGATTTCCCGGGGTCTTCCACTATGAGTTCGGGATCGAAAAACATCTCGAACCCAAGCCCATGGCAGTTAGCGCATGCGCCGTAGGGACTGTTAAAAGAAAAAAGCCTGGGGGATATCTCGGGGTAGTTTATCGCGCAGCGGGGGCAGGAAAAATGTTCACTGAAAATAATAGTTTTCCCGTCTTCGATCTCACATTTCAAAAGCCCGCCCGACCTTTTAAGAGCGAGAGAAACCGCGTCCGCAAGCCTTTTTTTGGACCTCTCCCCCCGCAAAACTATATTGTCCACCAAAAGTTCGATAGTATGTTTTTTGTTGCGGGAAAGTTCTATATCGTCTTCAAGGTCGTAGGTCTCCCCATCAATTCTCACCCTCAGAAAACCCTCCCTCCTCATATCCTCAAGCTCTTTTCTGTATATTCCTTTTCTTCCCTGAACTACAGGGGAATACACGCTCACAGGTTTTCTGCCAGCTTCTTCGCAAATCTTCTCGATCATGCTCAAGGGGGTCTGGGAGGATATTTCTTCCCCGCACTCATAGCAGTGCGGTTCTCCGACTACGGAGAAAAGCACACGCATGTAGTCATATATCTCCGTTATAGTCCCGACGGTTGAGCGCGGGTTTCTGTGAAAAGTTTTCTGATCGACTGAAACGGAAGGGGAAAGACCTTCGATGAAATCAACGTCCGGCTTGTCAAGCTTTTCCACAAACTGCCTGGCGTAAGAGGAAAGTGACTCCATGAATCTTCTCTGCGCCTCGGCAAAAAGTATGTCGAAAACCAGAGAAGACTTTCCCGAACCGCTCACTCCCGTGACAACGGTAAAGCTGCGCCTCGGTATCTTGACGTCTATGTTCTTGAGATTGTGCTCTCGCGCACCAACTATGCTTATGAACTTCAACCTGAAGGCTCCCCGGGGCAAAAATACGCAGATAAAATTACCCGATACTAGGGGAAGCGTCCGCCGTCCGCGCGGCCTCGGAGAGGAACCGGGTGAAAATCAGCTCTGAGAGCCGGGTCCGCTCAAGCTCAGGATGCCACTGAAAACCCATGACGCGACCGTCAGCAGACTCAAACCCCTCGACTATTCCGTCCGGGGCCAGAGCACTTACTCGAAGACCCTCTCCCACCCTGTTTATCGCCTGGTGATGGTAGCTTTTTATCTCAAATTCCTTCCCTTCTGCAAAACCGCTGAACACCGTGTCCGGAAGAACCGTGACGCCGTGAACCTCGCCCCCCTCGTGACAAAGCGCGTCGGGTAAAAGCGCTTTTATGTCCTGGTGAATAGAGCCCCCGTGGAAAACATTTATAAACTGCATGCCTCCGCATATCCCGAGAACCGGCATATCTCTTTTGAGCGCAAGGCGCAGGACACTGAATTCCGTTTCCGTTCTCTCGGGGCTCATCGGATTTATGGCGGGGTGCGGAGATTCGCCGTAGAATTTCGGGTCCATATCTCTTGAACCCGGTATCAAGAGCCCGTCGATTGCGGAGACTATGTTGAACAGAAAATCCGAGCTTGAAGATTCAGCAACTGTGGGGATCAGAACCGGCGCGGCGCCGTAGAATTCAACTGCCTTTGAGTATGCGGACTCTATAAGATTGGATTTGTCCTCGAGATCAGTCGTTATGCCGATAAGCGGTCGTGCTTTCATGTGCTCTTTTTTAAAGAGTTTTTTCTTCTAGGTTAAAGAGAAGCGCTACCGACCATGGCTTTTAGCCTGGCAACTCTCTCTTCTGTCGGAGGATGAGTGCTGAAAAGCTTTGCGAAGCCTCCCCCGATCATTGGACTCACTATCATCATGTGAGCCGTACTTTCGGCCGTCTGTTCGCTTACCTGCAGTGGGATTCTGGACGCTCCCGCCTGAAGTTTTCTAAGTGCGTCGGCAAGATAGAGAGGGTTTCCGCATATCTCGGCCCCGGTTTTATCCGCTCCGAACTCCCTAGTTCTTGATATAGCCATTCTTACGATCATGGCAGCCATAGGGGCGATAATTGCCATGGCCAGAAGTCCCAGCATCCCGCCGCCTCTTCTATTACCCCCTCCTCCTCCGAAAATGGCCGCAAACTGCGCCATATAGGCAAGATAGGTGATAGCACCTGCGATTGTCGCCGCTACGGAACCGATCAGTATGTCTCTGTTTCTTATATGCGCAAGCTCATGAGCGATTACACCTTTAAGCTCACTGCGGTTTAAAAGACGCATGATTCCCTGAGTGACCGCGACGGCTGAATGGTGCGGATCCCGTCCCGTGGCAAAGGCGTTTGGAGCCTGTTCGGGAATCACATAGACCCGGGGCATCGGTAGTCCGGCTATCTGGGCAAGTTCTTCGACGTCGGAGTAAAGTTCAGGAGCATCGTCCCTTCCAACTTCACTTGCCTTGTACATCCTGAGAACGATTTTGTCGCTCCACCAGTAGCTTACGAAATTCATCACCCCGGCAAGAACAAGCGCCACCAGGGCACCGTTTTTCCCTCCGATCACACCTCCTACCAAAACCAGGATGGCGGAGAGAAAAGCCAGCAGAAAAAGACTTTTAAGAGTATTCATTTTCTAAAAACGCCTCCGAAATATTTTCCGTTTCCCCGGAAAAACCGTGGTTTCCCCTTACAAGATATAATAATACCGGTGGTGGTAAATTCAACGGAAAGTTTGAATCGCTCCGTCGCGGGCAACTTGCGTGTCTTGAAATTTGGCCATCAGTTCGTAAAAGTTGCCTTTCGTTTATCCGTCGGGTTTTGACGGTTATACTTGGCACTGAAAACCCCTCGGGTGATTTAGAAAAATGTCTATTCTAAGTTCGAAAAAATACGAAGTGATAGTTATCGGAGCCGGTCACGCCGGATGCGAAGCTGCGCTTGCTGCAGCCAGAATGGGCTGTACTACCCTGGTTCTCACGGCAAACATAGACACTATCGGGCTCATGTCGTGTAATCCTTCAATAGGAGGTGTCGGAAAAGGACATCTGGTAAAGGAAATAGACGCACTTGGCGGCGAGATGGGAAAAGCTGCCGACACCGCAGCCATACAGTTCAGAAGACTGAACACCCGCAAGGGAGCGGCGGTTCAGGCAACCAGGATACAGGCCGACCGCCAAAGCTACAGAACTTATATGAAAAAGGCCCTTGAGAGCGAACCCAACATAGAGATAAAACAGGCGATGGTCGAGGAGTTTCTGGTTGACGGCAAAAAAGTCGCGGGGGTTAAAACCGCCCTAGGGGAGAAGTTTTTCTCAGATACCGTCGTGGTTACCCCTGGAACATTTCCCGGGGGACTCATACACATAGGGCTCACCCGGATTTCATCGGGCCGGGCGGGGGAAGCCGCCGCGGGAGCCATATCGAATTCCTTTGCGGACCTAGGTTTTACCACGGGCAGGCTTAAAACCGGAACCCCTCCGCGCTTTGACGGAAGAACTATTGACTGGGACAAGCTTGAAAGGCAAGACGGAGATGAGGATCCGGTGCCTTTTTCCTTTTCCACCGAAAGGATCACCACAGATCAGATGCCGTGCTATATAACCTACACGAACGAGGAAACCCACCGCGTGATAAACGAAAACATCGACAAGTCTCCTCTTTACTCCGGCCTCATAAAAGGAATAGGACCAAGGTACTGCCCTTCAATAGAAGACAAGGTGGTAAAGTTTCCCGACCGGAACCGTCACCAGATATTTCTTGAACCGGAGGGAAGAAACACTTATGAAATTTATCCCAACGGAATTTCGACAAGCCTTCCCATCGAAATTCAGTGCGAGTTCTCAAGAACCATGGAAGGACTTCGCAACGTGGAAATAATGAGGCCAGGGTACGCGGTCGAATATGATTTTCTCGACCCTACGCAGCTCGGAGCGAACCTTGAATCGAAACTTCTCGCGAACATATTCTTCGCGGGACAGGTAAACGGAACTACGGGCTATGAGGAGGCGGCGAGTCAAGGACTCATAGCAGGCATAAACGCGGCACTTCAGATAAAGGGCAAAGATCCCTTTGTGCTCGGGCGTTCAGAAGCCTACATAGGAATCCTGATTGATGACCTAGTCACAAAAGGAGTCGATGAACCCTACAGGATGTTCACTTCAAGGGCCGAGTACAGGCTTATACTGAGAGAGGATAACGCCGACCTAAGACTCGGGGAGTTGGGACACAGCATAGGACTTCTCAGCAACGAGCGAATTGAGGCATTCCGGACCAGGAAAACAGCCCTTGAAAACGAACTTGCGAGACTTGAGAATGAAAAGGTATTTCCTAATGAAAAGACAAACAGGATTCTTGAGAATCTTGGCTCCCAGAAAATCAAAAAGCCCCAGAGCCTGAAGGAGATACTCAGAAGACCCGGCTTCACCTATGAAATGCTGAGCTTTATCGACTCCGCCGCGAATCCGGACATTTCCCCGAAACTCGGAGCTCAGATAGAGATGGAAGTAAAATACGAGGGCTACATAAAAAGACAGAAAGAAGAAGTCGGGAAATTACAAAAATTCGAGAACATGAAAATCCCGGAGACGTTCGAATACGGAAGCATCCCCGGACTTTCAAATGAAGTCGTTCAGAAACTATCAAAGATAAAACCCGAATCGGTAGGGCAGGCAAGCCGCGTTTCAGGTGTAACGCCCGCCGCGATATCGGTACTGCTTGTGCATATCAGAAAAATGCGGGGGCTTGAGCAGGAAGCTCAGTTGAAATCAAGTTCCCCGTCGTAAAAGCCGTCGGCTCCATCCATCTCCTCAAGCTCCTGCTCGTAAAGCTCCATAGCATCGCAGTCGCTTCCGATGTAGCCGGAACCGTCGGGATCTTGCATCATCTCGACAAGGTCTCTTACTTTTTTCTCATTCCTTCTATTGTTCATTCTATTGTTCATTTTTTCCCCCCTGGAAAAATTTTACATAGATTATAGGAGTAGTTTTCACAAATGCAACAGTCTGAACAAAAAAAATACATCCCAAAATACCACTACTCAGAAACTTTCTCAGGACCTCTGCCTTCTCTTATAAGCTCAAGCATCCGGGCCGGGTCGCCAGTCGGAAGCCGGCACTCGTAATTCGAGCACACGTAAGCCATGGTTTTTCCATTAACTGGCTTGTGACTTTCCGTGTAGGGAGCAATTTTTGAAATGTCCCTATCGTTTGCTTCGTCTTTTAATATCACCACCTTGTTCGGTAGGTACTCGCCGGAGAGGGCGTCGAGAAACCGGCGGGTCTCGGGAGAGTTTCTGTCCCCGGCTATGACTATCTCGAAAGAAGGCCCCAGCATGAAATCAAGAGAGTTCATGTGCACTGAAAAAGAAGCGGGGTGCTTTGAGATCTGCGGGGAAAAAGCCGCGGCCATCCGGGCCGCTTTATCCTCGAGTTCAGGGTCGGCAGTCAGCCTCGCTATTTTTAGGATGTTAAGCGTCGAAACCGAATTTCCGGACGGAAGTGCTCCGTCATAAATTTCCTTCTGCCTAGTTATCAGGGCTTCGCCGTCATCGGCCGTGAAGAAGAAACCCGCAAACTCCTCGTCCCAGAAATGTTCAAACTGATCCCGGCAAAAAGAGACCGCCAAAGCGAGATATTTTTCGTCGAAAAGGCTTTCGTAGTATTCAAGAAGCCCCCATATGAAAAAGGCATAGTCATCAACACTTGCCATTATGCCCGCTTCACCCTCACGGTAGCGGTGAAGAAGCCTTCCGTCATGAACAAGGTTTTGCCTTATGAATTCTATCGAACCCCGCGCGGCGTCAGAATATCTTTTCTCCCCGAAAGCCGCCGCGGCCTTTGAAAACGCCGCTATAGCTATTCCGTTCCAGTCCGTGAGCACCTTATCGTCCTTGTAGGGATGAACTCTCTTTTCCCTGCAGGCAAAAAGCCTTTCTCGCAGGTCCTCAAGTCTCTTCTCAAGCTCTTCGGCGCGGATTCCGAGTTGAGAGGCCGAATCGGCCAGGGGTTCTTTCAGGTGAAATATGTTCCTCCGGCTTCGCTCTCCCGTCGCCTCGTCACTAAAATTTCCGTCGCGAGAGAGATTATAGACCTCCGAGAGAAGCTCTGCGTCCTTCTCTCCCACAAGTTCCTCTATCTCCTGTGCGGTCCAAATATAGAACTTGCCTTCCTCTCCTTCGCTATCGGCATCTTCGGCTGAGTAAATGCCTCCTTCGGGGGAGGTCATGTCCCGAATCAGATACTCGAGTATTTCTCTCGCCTTTTTTTCGTAAAACGGGTTTTTCGTAATCTGCCACGCTTCCGTATAGGCAATTGCCGCAAGCGCCTGGTCGTAAAGCATCTTCTCAAAATGGGGGACGAGCCATCCGGCGTCGGTCGAATACCTGTGAAAGCCGAAACCCACATGGTCGTATATGCCGCCCCTTCCCATGGCAAGAAGCGTCCTCTCGGCCATTCTCAAAGAAGCTTTCTTCCCACTGCGCCCGTAATATCTCATCAAAAACATCAGGTTGTGGGGAGTCGGGAATTTTGGGGCTCTCCCGAAGCCGCCTTCATCGGGATCAAAGGTTGAAAGAAAATAACCGTAAGCCTGATCGAGGGTTTTTTCGTTAAGCGGGGAAGTCTCGGCTTTTCGCAAGGAATCCCCCATGCTACAGACGGCGTCGGTTATCTGCCTGGCCGATTCCAGCACCTCTTCCTTTTTATTGTCCCAGAGTTCTTTTATCGCCGGCACAAGCTCCTTCATTCCGACTCTCCCGTAACGGTTTTCCTTCGGTATGTAGGTTCCGGCGAAAAAAGGCTCTCCCTCAGGCGTCATGACTATGTTAAGAGGCCAGCCGCAGCTTTTCCGTGAAATCACGTGACAGACTGTCATGTAGATATTGTCGATATCAGGGCGCTCCTCCCTGTCAACCTTGATCGAAACGAAGGTCTCGTTCATGAGCCCCGCCACCTCGGCGTCCTCAAAGGATTCGCGTTCCATCACGTGGCACCAGTGACAGGTCGAGTACCCTATAGAAAGAAATATGGGTCTTCCCAGTTCCCGGGCTCTTCCGAACGCATCCTCTCCCCACGGATACCAGTCGACCGGGTTCTCCGCGTGCTGAAGAAGATAGGGACTTTTTTCGTCTTTAAGTCTGTTTGACACTTAAACCTCAGTCGCTAGGGAATGGACAATTATACAGTCTGGTCAGAAATAAACCCCATGTAATTCAAAGGGGGATCCGCTTTGAGAAACGCGTCGGGAAATTTTCCCGCGATCGAGAAAAATAGTATTTTCTTTCTGTTCATATTCGATTTTTAGGCTAACATTTTCATTTAAATGCGTAAACCCGTACAAAAAGCCGGAGTTGTCGCTTACAGGAAAAACAGCCTCGGGGAAATTGAAGTCATTCTGGTGAGTTCAAGAAAACTCCATGACTCATGGGTTTTTCCCGCCGGAGGAGTCGATTACGGCGAAACTCCAGCCGAGGCGGCGGAAAGGGAATGTCTTGAGGAAAGCGGATACAGGGTGGAAATAGAACAACCTCTCGACATAATGGTCATTGAAGGGGGGAAAAGACACATTCTCTACACTTTTTTCCGCGCCAAGGCCGTTGAAGATACGGGAGATTACGAAAGGGACAGAAAAAGAAAATGGTGCGGGATTAACGACCTTCCCGATACGGTCGCTTACATGTTTCGGGAAGTCGCGGAAAGTTTCCAGAAAAATATCCTGAGTCCCCAGTCCCGCGGTTGAAGCCTTAATCGGCCAGGCAACAATCGGAATTTCATACTCATACCGGAGAGGAACAAATGAAAAGCCAACAGTTCGTAAAAAAAACACAGAGTCATTACGCGCAGATAGCGGATGTCTACAGGTCTTTGAGGGTTACCGACTCAGAACCCGTGCTCTACATAAAGGAGATAATCGGAGACAAGGGGGAAATAACGGCTGCCGACGTGGGAGCCGGAGCGGGGCGGTACGCGAGACTTTTCTTTGAGCATCTCGGCAAGGAAGACCTGTTTCTTTACTGCTACGACACAAACGAGTTCATGCTCGAGAGCCTCGAGAAGTATCTTGACGATCATGACATCCGAAACTACGCGACCAAAATCGCCATGGCGCAGGAGCTTCCCATCGCGGACAAGGCGCTTGACGCAATATTCTGCTTCAACGCCATACATTTTTTCAACACCCCGAAATTCCTAAGGGAAAGCGCAAGGGTGCTGCGCAAGGGATCATTTCTTTTCATTTACACAAGGACTAAGACCCAGAGCATGAAAAGCATCTGGGGAAAGCATTTTCCGTCTTTTAACCAGAAGGAATCGGACCTTTACAAAACCGACAGCTTGGAGTCGGAGATCGAAGGAACCCAGGGACTGGAGCTCATGGAAATGAAAACCTTCCCTCTCTCTCGTGAAAATTCCCTAAAGGAACTTACTGAGAGAGCGCAGAGCAAGCATTATTCGACTTTCTATCTCTTTGAAAGCCAGGAGTTTGAAAGATCTCTCGCGGAATTCAGGGAAAATATCCGCGAATCCTATAAGGACCCCGGCAAAATCAAATGGTCAGACGAAAAAACCATGTACACCGTACTCAGAAAATAACGCGTGAGCCCCGTCGGTTGCAGTTGAGTTAACATCCGGATATTTCCGACCAATATAAAGTCGATTTTATATTAGTCAGGTTTTTTGTTTTGCGACAAGGGCTGTCATGGCGGGCGATGGGGGATTCGAACCCCCGACCCCAGGCTCCGGAGGCCTGTGCTCTAATCCGCTGAGCTAATCACCCGTTAACAGGTATCCCGAGTTCCCTCATCACAAGCTTCATATCCTCCCAGACGGGCTTTTTAAAAGCCGGGTTTCGCAGAAGCGCTGCGGGGTGGTACGTGATCATAAGTTTTGAGTTTCCGTACTGGTGAAAAGTACCTCTTAACTGTCCCATCTTGAAGTTTTTAAGCTTGAGCATCAATCCTGTAGCGACGCTTCCGAGGGAAACTATAACCTCTGGATTTATGCTTTCTATCTGTTTTATAAGAAACGGCTCACAGCTTGCCACCTCATCCGGTTCCGGGTTTCTGTTTCCCGGAGGACGGCATTTTACCACATTGCATATATACACATCTTTTCTCTCAAGCTTCATAGCCTGGATTATCTTCGTAAGCAACTGCCCGGCCCTTCCGACAAATGGCCTTCCCTGAATGTCTTCGTCTCTTCCGGGGCCCTCGCCGACAAACACGAGCCTCGCCCTGGGATTGCCCTCGCCGAACACTATGTTCTTTCTCGTCTCGCAGAGACGGCACCTCGTGCAGTCCCCGAGTTCTTCCCTTATCTCAGAAAGCGTCTGCACCGATGAACCGCGCGATCCCCTGCGATCAGATAAAAGAGCGGTTCCGTTTTTCTCCGTATCCTCTATTTCGGTCCCTCCCGCGGCAAACTCCGCCGGCAACTCCCCTATTCCGATTTCCTTGCAAAACCGAAGATAATTCTCAAGAGCCTGCGCCGTCTCGTAAAATTCATTGGAACTCATGGCTTGCCGTGGAGGAAGTTTAACACAAACACCCGGAGGGGCGAAACGGTTTGAAAGCGAGGCGGGTTTTAATTAGAATAAGACCGCGCTTGCGAAAACCTTGCAACTAAATCAGCCAGGCGCTTTCCCCTCACACATGGAGAGAGAATACACACCGCAGGAAATCGAGAAAAAATGGCAGGATTTCTGGGCGGAGAAAGATATCTACAGGGTCTCCGAGGAAACCTCCGGGAAAAAGTACTACGTCCTTGAGATGTTTCCCTACCCATCGGGCAGAATCCATATGGGACACGTGAGGAACTACACGGTCGGAGACGTCGTCTCGAGATTTAAAAGAGCCAGGGGCTTTAACGTTCTCCACCCCATCGGATGGGACGCCTTCGGTTTGCCCGCGGAGAACGCAGCGATACAAAACGCCATACACCCCTCGATCTGGACGCGGACCAACATAGCTCAGATGAAAGAACAGCTTATGCGTCTTGGGTTCAGCTACGACTGGAGCAGGGAGATCGCCACGTGCGATGTTGACTACTACCGTTGGGAGCAGTGGCTTTTCACTAGACTTCACCGTGAAGGACTCGCCTACAGAAAGACTTCCGTTGTGAACTGGGACCCGGTTGATCAGACGGTGCTCGCAAACGAGCAGGTAATCGATGGAAAAGGGTGGCGTTCAGGGGCGGTTGTCGAAAAAAAGGAAATACCGCAATGGTTCCTGAGAGTAAGCAACTACTCAGAGGAACTGCTAAGTGAGCTTGAGAAGATGGAAGGATGGCCCGACGCCGTGAAAACCATGCAGAAAAACTGGATAGGAAAATCCGAGGGGGTCGAGGCCGAATTCCGCGTGGACATGGGAAAAAACGTTTTGAAGATATTCACCACGCGTCCGGATACGATCATGGGTGTAACCTACCTGGCCCTTGCTCCAGAACATCCGCTTACAAGCGAGGTGGCGAAGAAAGATCCCGAGGTCGCGGATTTCATCGCCCAGTGCCGAAAAGCTCCCGTTTCTGAGGCGGAAATCGAGACCATGGAAAAAAGCGGCGTCCCCCTTGGAATAGACGCCATCCACCCCATAAGCGGGGAGAGGATACCTGTATGGACCGCGAACTTCGTGCTTATGAGCTACGGAACCGGAGCGGTGATGAGCGTTCCGGCCCACGACCAGCGGGATTGGGAATTCGCGAGAAAATACGGCCTCAAGATAAAACAGGTGATCTTCCCAAGCGATGGAAGCGTCTTTGATATAGGAAAAGAAGCATTTACGGAGAAGGGAACTCTCGGGAATTCGGGATGGCTCTCGGGGTTCACCTCGCAGGAAGCCTTCGGAAAAACAGCCGAATATCTGCGGGAGAACGCTGCGGGAGGAGTGAAAACCAACTACCGTCTTCGGGACTGGGGAATCTCCAGGCAGCGCTACTGGGGAGCGCCGATACCGATAGTGTACTGCGAGGAGTGCGGAGAGGTTGCGGTTGCGGACTCAGACCTTCCGGTGGAACTTCCCCTTGAAATAGATATTGACGAAGAGCGTATCCCCGCTCTTTCCGCAATCGAAAGCTTTATCGCCACCAGCTGTCCCGCCTGCGGGGGGCCCGCCAAGCGGGAAACTGACACGATGGACACGTTTGTCGAGTCATCCTGGTACTTTCTAAGATACGCGTCTCCTGATTTTAAAGACGGCATGTTCAAACCCGAAAGCGCTTCCTACTGGCTTCCTGTGGATCAGTACATAGGCGGAATAGAGCACGCTATACTTCACCTTCTTTATTCAAGATTCTTCACGAAAGTGCTTCGGGATATCGGCATCTTTGAACTCAACGAACCCTTTGCGAATCTTCTCACTCAGGGGATGGTGGTAAAAGACGGTGCGAAGATGTCAAAGTCTCTTGGAAACACGGTCGACCCCGATGACATGATAGTTAGTTACGGAGCTGACACCGTGAGGATGTTCATGCTTTTCGCGGCTCCCGTGGAAAAAGACCTTGAGTGGAGCGAGCGGGGAGTGAACGGAATGTTCAGGTTTCTGGGCAGGGTCTGGCGTTTTTCGGTCGAGTTTTTCTCCGAGCGGAAAAACGAAGCGAAGACCCAGGAACATCCGGCGAAGGGAAAATCGGCCGCCCTCGCCGCTACGACGAACCGGACGATTAAAAAAGTCACAGAAGACATAGAAAGCTTCAAGTTCAACACCGCGATTTCGGCCATAATGGAGCTTTTTAACGAACTCAGCGCGATTTGGAAGGAAAAAAGCGTGGAAAGGAAACATGCCCATGCGTCGCTGCTTGCGGTCACGAGGCTTATCTATCCAATGGCTCCCCATTTCGCAGAAGAACTCTGGGAACTTTCAGGGGAAAGCGAAACTCTGGTCGACAAGGAGTGGATAAAGTGGGACGAGAGCGCTTTTGAGAGCACGGAAATAACCATCCCCGTAAGGGTGAATTCCAGAGTCAGAAACCAGATTTCCTTAAGCGCGGACGCGGATGAGGAAACCGCCAGGGAAATTGCTCTTTCTGACAGCCGGGTAAAAGAGTATATAGCGGGGCGGGAAATAAAAAACTTCGTCTACGTGCCGAAAAGACTCGTGGATATAAGAGTTTAGCAAGGAAAAAAAACGTGAAGGAAGACTCAGATTATCTCGGAAAAAAAGTAAAAGCGATAGAGGTTTCACCCGAAAAGCCGATCTTGAGGCTGCTTGAAGAAATGGCGGAGACGGGATTTCAGGGCAAAAATCTGGGCAGGGTTGTGGATGTTCTCTGCAAGATGGTAGAGGCTCAGGATCTCACGATCTTTTTCGGCTACGCAGGTTCTCTTTCCACCACGGGGCAGTGGAAAATAATAAACTGGCTCATTGAAAACAGGTACATAGACGTTCTTATCCCCACCGGCGCGAACATCTCCGAAGACATAGTTGAGGCTATGGGTTTTTCGTACTGGCAGGGAACCCAGAACGAAGATGACGCGAAGCTTTTTTCCGAGGGAATAAACCGCTACCACGACGTCTACGGAAGCGAACCCGACTATCTTGAGATGACCGAACTTCTGGCTGAATTTATAATGACTCTTGATAAATCCCGGAACTATTCCTCAAGAGAATTCCTAAAAAGATGCGGACAGTGGCTCGACAAGAAAAACATAAACAGCATCATAGCCGCAGCCGCGAGAAACGAAGTCCCCGTTTTCTGCCCCGCAATAGCTGATAGCCCTTACGGAGACGCAGCGCTTATCGCAGAAAGCAGGGGGCACCATCTCACAATCGACGCCATACAGGACTACGTGGAATTCATGGGGATGGGCGAGAGCGTTGTTGACACCGGGGTTGTTTACATAGGCGGCGGAGTGCCGAAAGACTTTATTCAGCTTTTTGCCGTCACGGGTGACCTTCTTTACGAAGACAGAAAGATTCCTGGAAGAGCGGCCGGGCTTAACCGCAAGGGGACGGGGGAGCAGGAAACCTACTATCCCCATAAATACGCGATCCAGATTACAACCGATTCCCCTCAGTGGGGAGGATTATCGGGGTGCACTTTTGAAGAGGCGATTTCCTGGGGAAAGGAAAACCCCGATGGCAGCCTTGTTCAGTGCTACTGTGACGCCACTATAGCTCTTCCCATCGTCTCCCACGCTCTTTCGGAGAAAACGAAGGTAAAAAGAAAAGGAACCGTTTTTAATTTCGACGATTAAATCTTAAGCCTCTTTATCCGGACCGTCAGCGGGAACCAATGCCAAATCAAGCGCTTCTTTAATCCGAGAACTCTTGCTTTGAAAAAGTGTAGGCGCTCCCCGTATAGATCGCTTGCCCTAGACATGACCTTTTGTTACTATGCTTGAGTGAAGGGGTGAAAGCGAATTGACCAAAAGGATAGCAAACTAGAACTTTTCCCCAAAAAAGCTTCTTATAGAAATCAAGCGAATGAAAAGTTCCGCGATATTGTCCGTACATCAAAGCGAAGATAAATAACCAGTGATAAAAGATTGTAAAACTACCTGTCATTCTTCTTGGAAATCCGGGCATTGCACGCCAACCGGACCGCAAAGCAAAAGGAGTTCTTTTTTCTCCGTCCTGAGGTGTGTTTTTTTCTGCTTCGCCACGGCGTTTTTTATCTTGGCGGGGGACACGCAGGCACAGATGGCGAGTTGTCCGCACACGCCAGGGGATCCACAAACGGACCAGGATGTGCTGATACTGCTTTACTGCGCTGCCGACGGTCCGAATTGGACAAATACGGACGATTGGCTGACCGATGAACTGCTTAATAATTGGCACGGGGTTACAGCAAGCGACGACGGGAAAGTGATTTCTTTGATACTGGTGGTTAATCAGCTAAACGGAACTATTCCGACGGAGTTGGGAAGCCTCACCAACCTGGCGTATTTGCAGCTCTTTGAGAATCGGCTAAGCGGGGAAATTCCGGCGGAGCTTGGAGACCTGTCCAGCCTGCAGTATTTATTTCTCTCGGATAACGCTTCGCTGAATGGAACGCTTCCCGTGGGACTGATGGATTTATCGCTTTATATCTTGGACATAGAGAATACAGGCGTGTGTGCGCCTTTGGACCCGGACTTTCAGCAGTGGCTGGGAACCATTGATTTCACTGGAAGTAATTGCCTGGAGACAGACCCGGAGCCACCACCGGTTACACAGCAAAACCAAAACCCTCAGCAGTCAGAGCCAGACCTTGAAGAGACTCCAGACCTTGAAGAAACTCCAGACCTTGAAGAAACTCCAGACCCTGGACAAGGAAACGGAGGATGCGCAATCAGTTCCAATACAGAAGCAGAGGATACCTCACAGAGAACTGTATTTAACCTGCTTTTGATTATCTCGGCACTTCTTGCAGTCTCAAGAGTCTCTAAAGAGCAAGAACAACGGGAAAGCTTAGCCAATGGGAGTTATTACGAAGGCGCGAAGTTCGAGCGATGAGTGGATGAGAACATTACGGTTTGCTTTTCTGTTGATGACAGGGTTCCAGGCATAGAGCCCTGCAGAAGATGAAGATAAACGGTATATACAAAGCCTAAAAAGAACTAGAGGCATGAAGCGACGGTATCATGCCGAGGGCTACACAAAAAGGGCTACACGTACAAACGGCGCGGAGTCTTTTCGGCCAACACTGAAAGGGGTTATGGGGAGATATATCACCAATACTGATTATTAGTCATCACGATTTGACCATCTTAACCAGAGAAGTTTTAGCGTCTTCAGCGTAACCGAGCGTCTGAAGATATAAAGGTCAAATCATAATTCTAAATCCCCGAGATCGTGGTTCTGACCGTCCGCAAGGGCTTGCGCCGGCGGAATCCAAAAAAAACCTTTAAAAACATCTGATGTTTGTGATAGAATAAGAGTTGATTGAGTGGATGAATCTCATGGGTTGGTTGCTGTTACCTCTAAATGGTTTTCAAAGCCACCAGAGGATATTTCGTTTTGAAGAATTCGACAGGTTTTAGCTAACCGAACATATTTGCCCTTATGATAAAAGGAGGAGAAAAATGAATTACTTTATCAAAAGGATTTTAATGATTTGTCTGCTAGCATCCGGTATGTTGGCAGTGCCGCTCTCAGCATTTGCGGGCGGGGGAGAGGCTGAGGAACCAATGGCCGAAGAAGCTATGGCCGAAGAAGCTATGGCCGAAGAAGCTATGGCCGAAGAAGCTATGGCTGAAGAACCGATGCTTGGGGAAGCAATGGTTAAGGATACCGACGTTTCAATCTACGGCAGGTTCTGGCCTAGGGTCACCTATAACAGTGTTGATGGCGGAGATTCGTCAACCGACATAACCGACGCGCTTTCCCGGGTCGGGATCAAAGCCAATACTCAGATAACTGAAACTCTCAGCGCAGTGTTGCACGGGGAGTGGGATGTTGATATTGAGAAAAACGGCAATTTCGGCAACGCGCGTCAGGCTTACGTGGGTTTACAAAGCGAGAGCCTAGGTATGGTAGCTATCGGTAAGCAATGGGATCCCTATTATAATCTCGTTGCTGAAGTAACCGACATTTTCTATCATCGCGCAAGCCCCTTCGGATATGACAATCAGGGTCCTTTCCGAAGCACCAATCTGGTAACCTACGCGAACAGTATGGGGGGGTTAAAGATAAACGCGGGCATGCAGGTAGACGGCAGTGTTGACAATGGCGACGGCGGCACTCATTCCGACAATGTCGACGCGGCTTCAGTCGGCGCGAGTTTGCGCTCCGGTCCGGTTTATATCGGCGTATCCTACTTGCGGCAGAACAAGGATGAAGATGGTCTTGAGAGGGATTTCTTCGGTGTAGGCGGCAGTCTGAACGTAATGGAAAATCTCTACCTCGCCGTTACTTACCAGTATATAACGGACAATTACGATGACGGCAGAGAGCTTAACCCCTTTACTCTCGACGTAGCCACCGCCTACTCTTTTGGTGGCGGGGTTACGGCGCTTGCGGGTTATTTCATGTCTGACAAAGATAACGGAGATGAGCTGATGGGCTATAACGTTACTTTGATTAAAGAGGTGCATCCTGCCTTGGACGTCTTTGCCGAATGGGTATTGACTGACAAGGATCAGGGCGATGACGTAAATACTTTTAGCCTCGGTTTCCGCTATGACTTTGACGTTCAAATCTTCTAGCTGCTAGTGAACTTGAAGAACTGAAAATCAGATCATGACGGCGGCTTTGCCGCAACCAATATTTTCGGGGACATATTTAGAAGTTTTCTTCAGATATGTCCCCGATTTTTTTACCTCCCCGTCGCGCAACCCCGAAAATTCCTTTCCAGAACCGTACCAAGCGTTGTGTTCAGGCAATTAAAGTGTAGATTCAATTACGAAAATCCTTTGAAAATCCAAGCGGAGGAAACATACGGCAGATGAACGAAAAACGGATAGGAGTAGATTATTCTGAGCTTCACCAGCTTGACAGCCCGGCAAACAGGCTCATAAGAGAATCCATATGGGGGACAGAAGACGACATAGGACAGCAGTCGTTCATTACTCCCCGTTATCTCGATCAGCTGATCCCGAGACTCGGAATAGAAAAAGCGACTCACATGCTTGACGTTGGAAGCGGAGCGGGAGGTCCTGCGATATACATAGCGGACAAAACCGGATGCAGGGTCTCCGGGATAGAAATTAACGAAGTGGGAATCAACGTATCGGGAAAACTTGCGAAAAACTCGGCGCTTGAGGACAAAACGGAATTTAATCTGGGCAACGCAATGGATATGCCGTTTGCGGAAAACACGTTTGACCTTGCCATAAGTCTTAACGTGATGAACGTGTTTGAGGACAAGACGGGACTTTTCAGAGAGATTCGCAGGGTGCTTAAACCCTCTGGAACATGGGCGTTTTTAAGCGGCACCTTCGAGATATCCGGTGACGAGGAAACGAAACAGAGAATGGCTAGAGGCTATCTTATCCCGCAATATTACGATTCGCTTGAAAGTTACAGGGGGAAGCTCGAATCGGCCGGTTTCCGCATCGAGGAAATAACCGAATACGTGGCAGATTTTCGTGTTCAGGTTAAGAAATGGGGGGACGCTTACAAAAAGCACTCGACAGTGATTGCCGAAGAACAGGGAGAAGAAAACACCCGGTATCACATTGAGTATTTTGATACGTATCTGAAGCTGGTTGACGAGAGAAGAGCTTCAAATCATCTCGTCATATGCTCAAAGCCCGAATAAAGTTTATCGGCCGGATTATCTTCTTAATTTTTCGTTTGCCCCACATAGATATTCCGCTTGACATAGTCTGAGGAAAAAGTGCAGAATGTAAAAAGTGAATTTAGAATTCTAGGAGGGATGGATACCGTGAAAAGATGTGTTTCTAGAATAGTTTTTACCTTGCTCTTGGCAAGCGTTTTTATGGTTCTTCCGGCTTCTGCCAGTACAGTAGCTGGCGATGTAACGGACAAAGAGACTCTGAAAAGTTTTGTTATGAACGCAAAAGATCATCTTAAGGGTACCAGCACCGCGAGCGGGCTTTTCGCCACCCTAAGGGATTTCAGAGATAACAAAGCCTGGAATGATGGTTCCATCTACCTGTTTATCATGCAACGTCCCAGCGGGCCTCAGGGAGGCGAAATAGTTGCTTTTAACGCGCACAATCCCGGCCTTGAGGGGACAACCCTGCATGTCATGGACGCAGACGGCAAGGATGTCGGCCATGAAATTGATAAAGCGGTATATCAAGGGGATGGCTTTCTAGAATATAGGTGGGACAATCCAGCGGTTTCCGGAGACGAAATGAGTGAAGAGGGAAAAGCCCCTGGAACTTCGCGGAAGATTGTCTACGGCGTAAATGTAAAGCTTTTCGGTGAAGATTTCGTGTTAGGTTCCGGTTTTTACCCGGATCCACCACCAGCTAGCAGCGATAAAAAAGGATGCGCGATTGCGACAACAGAGTCTTCTAAAAGCACCATATTCAACCTGCTTTTGATCGTATCCTCCATGTTTTTTCTAGTCTCGTGGAAAAGTCACCTAGAGGAAAAATGAACTCGGGCGGATTTTTGTTTTCCTGACCCGACCAAAAACCGGTAGTAACGACGACAAGTCAAAAGGGGGAGAGCCTGAGAGGTCGCTTCCCTTTTTTTCTCGGTCAGTTTGCTTCTGTTTTTTCGAGGCTTGCTCTTAGTTTCCTCGGATAGTCAGCCAGCCACGCGGTTTTCAAGAACGGAGGAAAAGTCCCTTGAAGCTCTCTCCGGGTCGTCTGACCCGAAAACGCTCGTTATGACAGCTATACCGTCCACTCCGGTATCAAGCGCCTGCACCGCATTATGGGGAAATATCCCTCCTATAGCGAATATCGGAATTCCCGTGATGGCGGTTTTCGCCTCGACCAGAGTTTCGAAAGGGGTAGGGATCCTGCCGGGTTTTGTAGGAGTAGCCCAGGGCGTACCGAAAACGACATAATCGGCTCCCATCCTCTCGGCATGTATTCCTCTCGGGAGAGAACCGTAACAAGAAACGCCTATGATGGCGCCGTTACCCAGCTTTTTTCTCGTAGGTATTATGTTCGGGTCGTCCTCGCCCAGATGCACTCCGTCGGCCTTTATTTCCATCATGAGTTCAGGCGAGTCGTTTATTATAAGAGGCACGCCGTATTTTTTCGTAATACCGAGAAGCTCTCTGCCCAAAGCGACGACATCTGGGCGCGGGGAGGTTTTGTCCCTTAGTTGAACGATTCGAGCTCCTCCCACGAGGGACTTCTCGACGGTTTCAAGAAAGGAGACGCGCGGAATCAGCCCCTCATCGGTAATCACGTAAAGTCCTCTAAGTTCAAAATCCATGGCGCATCGGAAACAGAGCGAAAATCAATTCAGAACCCTTATGGAAAAACCAACTACATGCATCTTTTAAGGAACCTTTTGGCATTTGCAATTTCTTTTCTGACGTTCACGGTTGAAGTGCCACCGAGCGAATTTCTGCTCTCAACGGAACCAGAAAACGTTATCACCTGGAAAATGTCCTCGTCGAGTTCCTCAGAAAACCTGCGGAACTCGGAAAGCTTGAGATCGGAAAGCTCCTTTCCCTCTCGCTCCGCGTAAGAAACTATCTTCCCAACGATTTCATGGGCCGAGCGGAACGGGACACCTTTGCGAGCCAGATAGTCCGCTACGTCGGTTGCGGTGACGAATCCTCCCCTAAGCGCTTTTTTCATGTTCTCTTCCTTAAATTCCAGCGTCTTTAGCATTTCGATATTGACCTGGAGGCAAAGCTTCACCGTGTCAGCTGTATCGAAAAGAGGCTCCTTGTCTTCCTGCATGTCCCTGTTATAGGAAAGCGGAAGTCCTTTCATCAGCGTTAGAAGTGCATTCAGGTTCCCGTAGACCCTTGCGGTTTTCCCCCGGGTGAGTTCCGACATATCAGGATTCTTTTTCTGGGGCATTATGCTTGAACCCGTGGTGAATCCGTCTCCGAGGTCTACAAAATCAAACTCTTTCGTGCTCCATAAAACAAGTTCCTCAGAGAACCTGCTGAGATGCATCATTAGAACCGAGCAGCAGAATACGAACTCCGCGCAGAAATCACGGTCGCTCACCGCGTCAATACTGTTTTTGGAAACCGACTTAAAACCCAGGGCTTCGGCGGTCATCTCCCTGTCTATCGGAAAGGAGGTTCCCGCGCCTGCACAGCTTCCAAGCGGACTTACGTCCACCCTCGCAAGGCAGTCAACAAACCTCTCACGGTCACGCTTTAGCATCTCATAGTAGGCCAGAAGATGATGGGATAGAAGCACTGGCTGGGCGCGTTGCATGTGGGTGTAGAGAGGAAAAATCACTCCGAGGTTCTTCGCGGAAAGTGTAACAAGCTGCTCCGCCAAGGAACACACAAGCGAAATTATCTCTTCTGTTTCCCTTTTCAGGTATAGCCTCGTGTCGGTTAGAACCTGGTCGTTTCTGCTCCTGGCCGTGTGTACCATGGCTCCCGAAGACCCTGTTTTCTCGATAAGCCTGTTTTCTATATTGAGATGAATATCTTCGTAGCGCTCGCTGAAAGGAAACTCCCCGCGGTCTATTTCCTTTTCGATCTCCCGAAGACCTTTGGTTATGCTGGACGCGTCCCTGCTTGAAATAATCCCGGTTTCGCGAAGCATCTTTACGTGGGCGATACTGCCCCGCACGTCTTCTTTGTAAAGACGCCTGTCGAAACTTACCGATTCCGAGAACTTCTCGGCAACACTGTGTGTATGGGAAGCGAAGCGACCTCCCCACGCTTTTTTGGCCAACTCAGTCTCCCGACGCAGAATCCATCGATTCAAGAAAAACCTTCCGGGTGGGATAAGCGAACTCTATTCCTTCCTCGGAGAATTTTTTGAATATCTTGAGGTTAACGTTCTGCTGTATATCCATGTAATCATCAAACAAAGGAGTAAGAACAAAGTAAACTATCTCGTAGTTAAGGGCAAAGTCACCGTAACTCCTGAAATGCGCTCTGACGAATCTAGCCTTCGGTTTCGCATCTATTATCTCCTTTATCAGCACGGGTATTCTCACAAGGTTATCGTAGGATGTCTCGTAAACGACGCCGAGAGAAAAAAGAATCCTTCGGGTGTCCATCCTCTTGTAGTTTTTTACGCGGCTTTGCAGCAGGTCGTTATTCGACAAAACAAGCTGCTCGCCCGAGATGCTCCTGAGGCGAGTGGTCTTAAGCCCTATGTGTTCCACGTCTCCGCTCATATTGTCTACGACTATGAAATCCCCGACCTCGAAAGGCTTGTCGAGAATAATCGAAAGCGAGGCTATCAGGTCGCCCAGGACGTTCTGAAGCGCAAGCGCCACAGCTATGCCCCCGACGCCGAGTCCTGCGATTATCGTGGTTGGGTCAAAACCCAGATTGTCAATCGTTAGAATTACGAGAACTATCCAGAGAACTGATTTCACGAGAAAACCGAGGCTTCTTATATGTGTTATTGAAGCGCCGGATCCAACGTCGATACCCGCAAGCTTTTTCGCTACGTAATAGTCGATGAAACCGCTTCCCCAGAAACCGACCTGAACAAGAAGGCAGATGACTACCACGCTTTTTCGGAATTCCTTTATCTGCTGGGTGAGGTCAAGGAAAAAAGTCGCCGCGTAGACCGAGAAAATTATGATCAGCATTATGCTGGTTTTCTCTAAGAGCGCCGAAACCAAATCATCAAGCTCGGTTTCTGTCTTCTCCGCAAAGCTGGCAAACGACCTTACGAACCTTTTAAGAATGAAGTTAAAGACGAAGGCTAAAACGATCGCCGCTCCGAGAGCCCAAAGCCAAGTTTCAACGGAATTGCCAAGGTAAGTCCGGCTGAATATTTCCTCAATGTTCAATCAAACGTTCTCCTTGATTCAAAAATACGCCCGTCCCCCGCTACGGCCATCATATAGATACCCGCTCGCTTGACCTTAAACAACAAAGAAAGCAACGAAAAAAATCAGAAAGAACTTCCGGGCTCTTTTAGAAACTCTGTTTCTTCCGGGGTGGTTTCTCTTCCCAAAACCGTGTTTCTGTGAGGATACCTTCCGAATCTTTTTATTATGTCAGAATGCCGTCCCGCAAAATCCGTAGAACAGGCGAGAGTTTCCCTGATTTCCGGGTGTGGGGCGTATTCATTTTCAAGAGCGGAGTATTTCTCAATGCTTAGGCGCTGAATCTCCGGATCCTCCGAGTGCATAAGAGGGAGGTAGAAAAATACCCTGTGCATGGGGTGAAGGCCCTGGTCAAATCCATTCCCAATCCCCTCAAGGCACGCGCGAAGCGCCAAGGCGTCCCTTGAAAAAGCTCCCGGGGTATCCCTGTGGATGTTTCTTGGGAACTGATCGACGACGACTATGAACGCGACAGTGCCCAAAGGCGTTTTGAGCCAGTGTGAAAGATTTCCTTTTTCGGCAAGCAGAACATATTTTTCAAACCTCTGCCTTACAAGATCATCAAACTCCTCTGACTTCATCCACCATGTCATCTGCTTTTCTTTATCAGGCAGTTCACCCTCGCGCAGATCGCCGAACCAGAAACACAGCACCTCGGAGATTTCTTCGAATCCGTCTGTTGCCGAAACTTCCTTCTTCATGCTTCGAGAGTATACCTCAGGAGAAGCAGTATTCCGCGGAAACCATTTCTCGCTTCAAAACAAATTCAATATGAAGTTATCCTTGAAACCACGAACAAAGAAAGCGACAAAAAGAATCAGGAGGAACTTGCGGGCTGCTTTAAGAACTCGGGTTCTTCCGGTGTGGATTTTCTTCCCAAAGCCGCGTTTCTAGGGTGGGGGTACCTTACGAATTTTGCTATTTATTTCGAAGTACCGTCCTGCGAAATCCGTATGATGGACTAATCATGGTGATTTGACGATCAGCTTTCTCATCTCTGCGCAAGCAGCCTCAAACGTATCGACGGAATTGTTGACCTTAGATAGGAGAATGGCTCCTTCGATCTGAGAAATCAATAGACCGGCTGCCTCTTTTGGATCAATTTCCTCCTTAAAAAATCCCTGCTCCGCGCCGTCTCTTAAACATTGCTCAAAAGAGTCCTTCCATTCCTGGAAAAAATCACTGAGAGCGGAACGAAATTTTTCGTTTACGGCGCTTTGCTCCAGCGCCAGATTCCCGAAAAAACAGCCCGGATAGCACGGCTGTGAAAAAAGAAAACGGTTAAGCGAAATTGCCTTCTCGTAAAAGCCGTCAAGACGTTCAAGCGGGTTGAGTTCTAAGTTTAAGATAGTTTTTGACAAAATACCTTCTTTAAACTCTGAAGCTACCTTTTCAATTGCCAGCAGTCCCAGATCTTCCTTGCTTTTAAAATAGTAATAGAAATTGCTTTTGCAAACACCAGATGTTTTCATGAGCAGATCAATGGAAGTTCCCTCAAAACCATGAGAGTGAAACAACTGGGCAGCAGTGTCGATTAATTTGTCTCTGTTATTCATAAAACCTAATCACCCCATAAAGCATGCCTCAGCAAAAAACGGCTTTGAGCATGAAAAAACAATTAAATATGAAAGCATATGTTTTCATATTTTTTTCTCAAAAGCAAATATTTTTAATTCGAACCGGTCATTCATATTATGTTAATTAGAACCGGTCAACCGTATTGTACTGAAATTACTTAATATTAAAAAATAACGGCAATCGGACTGCTTGGGAACAAGACTGCGAAATTTAATAATATGTCCGTAACCTCGCTAAGGCTGTATGTATGCGAAGCATCTAAAACCTCCTTATACCATCATCCTTCCGCGCCGCGGTCGGTATCGGTATTTATGCCGTTCCGACCGTGAGCGTGGAGGGGTATTTGGTACGGGTAAATCTTATGCAACGCGAAGCGAGGTGAAGGTACATGTAGGAAGCAAAAAACAGGCTGAAAAAAGAAAATGTCTGGAAACAGATTCGCCAAAGCAAAAGCCTGAGGCGATGTAGCCGAATAAAACCGCGTCAATCTGAACTTCATTTTCCCATAAGTCGTCGGAACCTAAATTGGAGAAACATAAGAATTCAGATTTGTGAAAATTACCTTGCGCAAGTGACTGCTACTTCATATTACATCTTCGTAACTAACAAGGGACTCAATCGGAGGTTGCATATAAAATGATAATTAGAACACCTTTAGAATCAGAAAACCATCTACCAAATAAAAAACACGGGGATGGCAAGGAAGCAAAAGACGGCGTAAAGCATAGGGCAAAACAACCGTTTTGCCCGCGCGCCCTGTTCTCCCAAGCTACCCCGCTACGTTTCGGAATCAGCTTTCTGCTTGTGATTGCTCTTGTGGGCATCATAAGTTCCTGTGGATCAACCGAAAACGACGAACCTTACAGAACCATTGACGGAAGCGGCAACAATCTAAAGGATCCGAAGATGAATCAGGCCGGAGTCCAGCTGATTCGGATTCCTTCTGCGAATCCCGACTTTGCGAATCCCGACTACGGCGACGGAATCAGTTCTTTTGCCGGCCAGAATCGTCCCAATCCCAGGGAAATCAGCAACATAGTAAACGCCCACCCCCTTCCCGGAAGCAACCTCGTGAACGAACAGGGATTAATCCCCAACCCGGATTCAGCAACCAATTTCGTGTGGTTATGGGGACAGTTTATGGACCACGATATCACTTTCTCGGAAGACAGAGCGGAACCAGCTAACATTAAAATTCCGAGGGGCGATGATATTTTCGATCCACAACGCACCGGTATGGCTGAAATGTTTTTCAATCGCGCCATCCATGACCCGGCCACCGACACCTCACCCCGCCAGCAACTCAATAAAATCACCGGATGGATTGACGCATCAATCGTTTATGGTTCCAACCCGGAACGCGCAGACGCGTTACGGACAAACGACGAGTCAGGCAAGCTTAAAACATCTCCCGGAAACTTTCTACCCTATAACGAACTGGGATTGCCGAATTTTCGTTTCCGAGGTCCTGATTTTTTCCTTGCCGGGGATGAGAGGGCTAATGAAAATATCGGTTTGACATCGCTGCATACACTTTTTGTCCGTGAGCACAACAGACTTGCCGAGGCAATCAAGGTGAACGACTCAAGTCTGTCCGGTGAGGAAATTTACCAGATGGCCAGAAAAATGGTCGGCGCTCAGATACAGGCGATTACCTACAACGAGTTCCTGCCCGTATTGTTGGGACCTGACGCTCTTCCGCCTTATTCTCATTACGATGATTCTATTCCCTCAGGCGTTGCTAACGCATTCTCCTCAGCCGCCTATCGCGTAGGACATACATTGCTGAGTCCAAAGATCAGACTTGTTGACGCACAAGGTAACGAAACTGAAGCAATACCATTAAGAGACGCTTTTTTTCAACCGAAAAAAGTCGTTAACGAGGGCATTGAACCTATACAGGAGTCGTTAACGAGGGCATTGAACCTCGAGGCTTCGGTTCCCATCCGCACCAACGAGTGGACGTGTTTATTATTGATGATGTCAGAAATTTCTTGTTTGTAGACACCGAGCTGACGGGAACCTTTGGGCGACGCGGATTTGACTTGGCAAGCCTGAACATTCACCGTGGCCGTGACCACGGACTGCCGAGCTACAACGATATGCGCGAAGCCCTCGGGCTTGCGAGAAAAGTAAGTTTTTCTGATATAACCAAAGATCCGGAAGTGCAAAGAAGGCTTCGCGAAGCCTATGGAACCAATGAAGCTGGCACGGATAAGACGGACGATATGGATATCTGGGTTGCGGGGCTTGCCGAAGACCGTCACGGCGAAACCATGCTAGGCGAGCTTCTGCACACAATTGTCGCTCGCCAATTCGAAGTGCTGCGCGATGGTGATCGTTTCTGGTACCAGCGTACCCTGTCGCAAGATGAATTGAGAGAAGTGGAAGAAGAATCAACTCTTGCCGATATTATCCGCAGAAACACGAATATAGGCAGTGATGAAATAAGTGACAACGTATTTATTGTTAAGTAGTTGAATTGAAAAGATTACTAGAGAAGACACAGGATCATTACGCGCGGATAGCGGATGTCTACAGGTCTTTGAGGGTTACCGACTCAGAACCCGTGCTCTACATAAAGGAGATAATCGGAGACAAGGGGAAAATAACGGCTGCCGACGTGGGGGCCGGAGCGGGGCGGTACGCGAGGCTTTTCTTTGAGCATCTCGGCAAGGAAGACCTGTTTCTTTACTGCTACGACACAAACGAGTTCATGCTCGAGAGCCTCGAGAAGTATCTTGACGATCATGACATCCGAAACTACGCGACCAAAATCGCCATGGCGCAGGAGCTTCCCATCGCAAACAAGGCGCTTGACGCAATCTTCTGCTTCAACGCCATACATTTTTTCAACACCCCGAAATTCCTAAGGGAAAGCGCAAGGGTGCTGCGCAAGGGATCATTTCTTTTCATTTACACAAGGACTAAGACCCAGAGCATGAAAAGCATCTGGGGAAAGCATTTTCCGTCTTTTAACCAGAAGGAATCGGACCTTTACAAAACCGACAGCTTGGAGTCGGAGATCGAAGGAACCCAGGGACTGGAGCTCATGGAAATGAAAACCTTCCCTCTCTCTCGTGAAAATTCCCTAAAGGAACTTACTGAGAGAGCGCAGAGCAAGCATTATTCGACTTTCTATCTCTTTGAAAGCCAGGAGTTTGAAAGATCTCTCGCGGAATTCAGGGAAAATATCCGCGAATCCTATAAGGACCCCGGCAAAATCAAATGGTCAGACGAAAAAACCATGTACACCGTGCTGAGAAAACAACTCGGATGATTGCTTGCTACAGAGAAAATTTTTAACAGCTCAAAAGTTGCCGAGAAACTTTTATGATCCGAAGTTAATCATCTGATCTCGTTGAAATTTTAGGACCCTGTAGTTTCTCTTTACGGAAATTGCTTAATTCAATCTTAACAAAAATAAAATAATTTCTTGACAGTACCCAATATATTGTGTTTTAATAAGTTTCACGTACAAGATAAGCAACACATCTTGTAGGTAAACTGGAAGGTAAGGTTTACAAGGAACTGTAAAGGAGGAATGCATGCCCGGAGATAAGAATCAACCTGAAACCGTTGCGAATGGAACCTCGGATCATGAAACAACAGCGGTTGATGAGCAGGAATCTCAAACCCAGAAAGCTCCTCCGGAGCACGTAAAAGCTCCAAGCGACACCATAGATATTCCCGTGGAAACAATTAATGCCTTCGGCGGAGACAAGCTCAGGGCCCGGGTTTTCTACGAAAAATACGCTCTTCGCAACTTGAGGGGAGAAATAATAGAAAAAACTCCAGAGCAGATGTGGCGGAGGGTTGCAAAAGAAATAGCCTCCCCCGAAGAAAAAAAGGAACTGAAAAAGCAATGGGAGGAGAATTTCTACTGGCTCCTTTCCGATTTCAAATTCATCCCCGGCGGAAGGATCCTCTTCGGCGCCGGTCAGAAAAGAAGGGCTACACTACTTAACTGTTACTACATGCCCATAAAGGAAGACTCCATAGAGGGAATATTCGAGTGGTGCAAGGAGGCCGCCAGAACTTATTCTTTCGGCGGAGGAGTAGGAACCGACATATCAATCCTGAGGCCCAAAGGCTCCCCGGTGAACAATTCAGCCATATACTCGACGGGAGCGGTATCGTTCATGGATCTTCTGTCAACCACGACCGGGACCATAGGACAAGCGGGAAGAAGAGGGGCTCTCATGATAACCATAAAGGTCAATCATCCCGACATCATGGACTTTCTCGACATAAAAAACGACGAGGCAAGATCAAAGGTCCAGTTCGCCAACATCTCCGTAAAAGTTGATGACCAGTTCATGGAGGCCGTGGAAAAAGACACGGATTACGAGCTCAGCTTTTCAAACGAGAAGACCGAAATGAAGAAAACCGTGCGGGCCCGCAAGATATGGGACAAACTGGTCAAATCTGCATGGTCTTCGGCCGAACCCGGACTTATTTTCTGGGACACGGTCAAAAGGTACTCTCCGACCGAATACGCCAACATGGAAGTAAACGGGGTAAACCCATGCAGCGAGCAGGCACTTGAGGACTACGGGAACTGTTGCCTCGGAAACGTAAACCTTTCCATGTTCGTCAAGAACGCCTTCGAGGAGGACGCCTCAATAGAATGGGAAGAGCTCGAGAAGGCTTTTCAGTACAGCGTCAGGTTCCTTGACGACATTCTGGATTACAACATTGAAAAACACCCTCTCGGCTTCCAGACAAAAGCGTCTTTGAGGTCAAGGAGAATAGGGGTCGGCTTCACAGGCCTGGGGGACATGCTTGCGAAGCTCAACATAAAATACGATACGCATGACGGGGTAAAATTCACCGACGAGCTTTTTGAACACATAAAGAACATCGTTTACGAAGCCAGTTCCGATCTCGCCAAGGAGAAGGGAACTTTCCCCGTGTTTGACCTTAAAACTCATATCGCGAATCCGTTCGTAAAAAGCATGCGCGATAATGTGATGAACAAGATAAAAAATCAGGGCCTGCGAAACGCGTGCATACTTACGGTTCCGCCCGTCGGAAGCGGTTCGGTTCTTGCGGGAACCACAAGTGGCGTTGAACCCATTTTCGCCCTGTCTTACCTCCGGCGCTCGGAATCCCTGTCGGAAGGAGAATTCAAGGTCTATCATCCGCTTGTATCGGAGTACCTGGAGAAATTTGGACTGGATGGCGAGGCGGATCTTCCAGACACATTCGTCACCTCTCATGAGATAGAGCCGGAAATGCGGGTCCGCATGCAGGCCGCAATCCAGAAGCACATAGATTCATGCATATCAAGTACCGTGAATCTTCCCAAGGATATAAGTCTTGAGGAAGTCGAGAAAATATATTTCCTCTCCTGGAAACTCGGCTGCAAGGGGGTAACCGTCTACAGAGAAGGTTCCAGAGAAGGAGTACTGATAACAGAAGAACAAGCAAAAGAAAAAACAAGACCACCCCGGGATGAAGGGATGTCAACCACCCACTCCAACCTCACACCATCCCCTCATCCCTCTCAAAAAGAAACGGTAAAACCCGTAACGAGACCCCAAGTCTTGAAAGGTTTTACCGAGGCGATTAAAACTGGGTATGGGAATCTCTACGTGACTGTAAACAGTCACGAAGGCAAGCCGTTTGAAGTTTTCGTCCAGATTGGAAAATCTGGATTTACTACGATGGCGGATGCCGAGGCAACTGGAAGGCTGATATCTCTGTCTCTGAGGTCCGGGGTCGATGTCAGAGATGTCGTGGAACAGCTGGAGGCCATTGGAGGTTCCTCACCAGTTTTTTCAGGGGGAAGGGTTATAATGTCCGTCCCCGACGCCATAGCCAAGGTGCTGAGAAGCCATTTCGTCACGAAGGAAAAAACCGGCGACGAAGTCAGCTCGGCCACAAAGGCAAACGGCGGCACCCAGAAGGTTTCAACGGATCTTATACTTGAGCAATGCCCTGACTGCGGAAGCAGGGCTCTTGCGTTTGAGTCAGGTTGTGTTACCTGCAGAGGTTGCGGATTCTCGAAGTGCAGCTAGGTCCCCCACGGGCCAAACTCTGAAAAGGGGGATTACTCTCCCACTCTAGCGCGCGCTATTCTGAGCCTTTTATCAAGTTCCTCTCTTTCTGAAGCTTCCGCGTCCTGAAGCTCGTCAAGTTCCCTCTGAAAAGTCTCGGCGTCTTTTCTGGCGGCCGCGACGTCAACTTCTTCGGGATCCTCCGACTGATCGGTAAGGATGCTAACGGTATCGTCTTTTACGTCCGCCAGACCACCATGGATTATAAGAGTGTTTTCCCCCGACTCCTCAGTTTTGAACCTGAGCCTCCCAGGAAAAAGCACAGAGAGAAAAGGTACGTGGCCCGGCAAAACGCCGAATTCCCCCATCTGTCCAGGAGCAACCAGTTCCGAAACCTCGCCGTCAAACACGAGCCTATCGGGGGTTATTATTTTGAGTCGCAGTTTTTCAGCCAATTTTCAAATCTCCCGTCAGGAGGCGATTGCCGTCGCCTTCTCGCGCACTTCGTCAAAATTGCCCACCATGTAGAAAGCCTGCTCGGGAATATCGTCCATGTTGCCCGAGATAATCTCGCCGAAAGCCTCTATGGTCTGTTTGATGGGCACGTATTTCCCCGGAATGCCCGTAAACTGCTCGGCTACGTGGAAAGGCTGCGAGAGATATCTCTGGACCTTTCTGGCACGAGAGACTGTGAGCTTGTCCTCTTCTGAGAGTTCATCCATACCGAGAATCGCGATTATCTCCTGGAGCTGCTTATAGCGCTGTAAAACTTCCTGAACATCTCTGGCGATCTTGTAATGATTGTCTCCGACTATTTTCGGATCGAGAATATTTGAAGTCGAGTCAAGGGGATCCACAGCGGGATATATTCCTAACTCGGTGAGCTGCCTTGAAAGAACGATTGTACCGTCAAGGTGCGCGAAGGTAGTCGCGGGGGCAGGGTCCGTAAGGTCGTCCGCCGGAACGTAAATCGCCTGCACAGAGGTGATTGAACCTTTCACAGTCGAAGTAATTCTCTCCTGAAGTTCTCCGAGGTCAGTTGACAGAGTCGGCTGGTAACCAACTGCGGAAGGCGTTCTTCCGAGAAGAGCCGACACCTCAGAACCTGCCTGAGTGAAACGGAAGATGTTGTCGATGAAAAGAAGTACGTCCTGACCCTGAGTGTCGCGGAAATACTCCGCGAGCGTAAGCGCCGTAAGCGCGACCCTGGCTCTCGCTCCAGGCGGCTCGTTCATCTGTCCGAATATGAGTCCTGTGTTTGCAAGGACTCCCGATTCCTTCATCTCCCAGTAAAGGTCGTTTCCTTCCCTGGTTCTTTCCCCCACTCCGCCGAAAACCGAATAACCGCCGTACTCCTTGGCTATGTTGTGGATAAGCTCCATGAGCAAAACAGTCTTGCCTACCCCGGCTCCGCCGAAAAGACCGATTTTCCCGCCCTTAAGAAAAGGAGCGAGGAGATCTATAACCTTTATGCCCGTCTCGAAAAGCTCCATCTTGGTGCTCTGCTCGACGAACTCGGGTGCGGGACGGTGAATGGGCCAGCGCTCTTCCGTCTCTACGGGACCGGCTTCGTCTATTGGTTCTCCAATAACGTTAAGCAGTCTTCCGAGAGCTTCCTTGCCGACGGGAACCGTTATTCCCTCACCGGTGTTAAGGGCATCCTGTCCTCTTTTCAGTCCCTCGGTCGAATCCATGGCGATGCATCTTACACGGCCTCCGCCGAGCTGCTGGGCGACCTCTAAAACCAAGTTCCACTCAGTTTCCCCGAGCGCCGGATTCGTTACCTTAAGAGCCGTAAACACGGTGGGGAGGCCTCCTTTCGAGAATTCGATGTCCACCACGGGACCCGTTACCTGGATTATTTTCCCCATCTGGTCGTCGGCTCCACCTGCCGTATCGCTGCCTACACCACCTGCCGTAAACGCTGTTTCAATACTCATTTTTACTCGTTGCCTCCTTTCCTTTGAGCTTCCGTACCGTTAACGATATCCATAAGCTCCGTTGTGATGATCGCCTGCCTGGTCTTGTTGAAAAGCAGGGTAAGTTTCGCTATCACCTCGTCCGCGTTGCTGGTTGCATTTTCCATCGCGGTCATGCGCGCCGCGTGCTCACTCGTGAGCGACTCGTTCATCGCGCGCTCAATCCTCACCTGAACGTACTTCGGAAGAATCGAACCTATTATCTGTTCTTTTTCGGGCTCGAATATATAATCAGAAGAACTCTCCGCACCACCGTCGTCGGTTTCCTGCGCCGAGAGCGGAAGAAGTCTTTCAAACATCATCCTCCGCGAAATGGCGGAAACAAAGTGGTTATACGCAAGCACTATCTCGTCACTCTCCCCAGTCCTGAACTCCTCTGTTAGCGCCACGGCCAGTTCCTCCGAGAACTTCCGGGAGTTTTTTTCGGTCACTCCCGTGTAGTATCTACCAGTAGCGACCCCGTTTTTCGAGAAATAATCCCGTCCCCGCCTTCCGACGAAACTCAATTTTACGTTCCCGAAAACCTCCCTCTGCTCCTCGACGTGACGCTGCATGTTTCTTATCAAAGCGCTGTTGAAACTTCCGCAAAGCCCCCTGTCGGAAGTAAAGAACAAAACGTGCAGGTTCGTTTTTTCCTCCGGGACCCGAAGAAGGGGATGATCCTCTGGTTCTGAAAGCGCCGCTACGTTTAAAACCACGTCGCGGTACGCATCCGAATAAGGTCTGTAGGCCATAAGCGCAGCCTGGGCCTTCTGCAGGCGCACCGCAGCTATGAGTTTCATAGCACCCATTATCCGCCGCGTGCTTCTCACGCTTTTTATCTTTGTCGTTATCTGTTTAAGACTCGGCATTATCTTTTCCCGTTAATGTGTCAGACAAATTCGCCCAGCTGGTTTTCAAGCTCGTCAAGCGCAGCAACAAGTTTTTCCCTAAGTTCGTCCGAGATGACTTTTTTCTCCTTTATTTCCGCTAGGTACTCAGGGTGCTTCGATTCAAGGAAAGAAGACAGCTCCCTTTCGTATTTTCTCACCGCGGAGGTCGGGTAGTCGTCAACGTAGCCGTTTGTAACGGCGAATATGATCAGAACCTGCTTTTCAACCGCCTGCGGCTCGTACTGATCCTGCTTGAGGGCTTCAACAAGCCTGCTTCCCCGGGCGAGCTGATTCTGGGTTATCTTGTCAAGGTCGGAAGCGAACTGCGCGAACGCCTCGACCTCCCTGTACTGGGCAAGCTCAAGCCTCAGGGTTCCGGCGACGTTTTTCATCGCCTTTATCTGCGCGTTTCCCCCTACCCTGGAAACTGAAAGACCGACGTTAATCGCGGGGCGGACACCCGAGTAGAAAAGATCGCTCTCAAGGTATATCTGCCCGTCGGTAATGGAAATCACGTTTGTTGGAATGTAAGCGGAAACGTCACCCGCCTGCGTTTCGATTATGGGAAGCGCCGTAAGCGACCCGCCTCCGTCCTCGTCTCTCATCTTGGCGGCGCGCTCAAGAAGTCTTGAGTGAAGATAGAAAACGTCTCCTGGGTACGCCTCGCGTCCCGGCGGTCTCTTGAGAAGAAGCGAGAGCTGACGATACGACCACGCGTGTTTTGTCAGATCATCGTATATTATGAGCGCGTGGCGTCCGCTGTCCCTGAAATACTCTCCCATGGCGCAGCCGGAAAAAGGAGCCAGAAACTGAAAAGGCGCCGGCGTGCTGGCCGTGGCGGAAACTATGGTCGTGTACTTCATGGCGTCATGCTCCTTAAGCTTATCGACGACCTGAGCCACGGTTGACTGTTTCTGTCCTATGGCCACGTATATGCAGTGAACGTCCTCTTCTCTCTGGTTTATTATCGTGTCAATAGCGATAGCGGTCTTTCCAACCTGGCGGTCTCCCAGGATAAGCTCCCTCTGCCCCCTTCCTATCGGTATCATGGAATCAACGGGCTTAAGCCCGGTCTGAAGGGGTTCGTTCACCGACTGGCGATAAATGACTCCAGGGGCCTTTACCTCAATCTGCTTTGTTCCAGCGGCAGCTATTTCGCCGAGACCGTCAATCGGTCTTCCGAGCGCGTCAACCACCCTTCCGCCAAGAGCGTCTCCAACCGGCACCTCAGCTATGCGCCCCGTGCGCTTTACCGTCCCTCCTTCGCTCAGGTGGGAGTCTTCTCCGAAAAGAGCGACACCGACATTATCTTCTTCAAGGTTCAGGACAAGTCCGGTGATTCCGCCGTCAAACTCGACAAGTTCTCCCGCTACCACCTGGTCAAGACCGTAAACCCGGGCGATACCGTCACCGACGGAAATAATCGTTCCGACTTCATCAGTATCCACTTTTCGTTCATAGCCTTTTATCCTGTTTCTAAGAATCTCGCCTATACTTTCTGCTTTTAGTTCCTGCATTGCTAACTCCTTTGGAATTATTGGGATTAGGACGGAGAAAGAACACCCCTTATTCTCTCAAGCTGTGTCCTGACGCTGTTATCGTAAACCTTGTCCCCTACCTGTGCCTTTATTCCACCTATCATTGAAGGATCGACCTTAAGCGACACCTCGACCGTCTTTCCGGTCGCCGCGCGAAGAGCTGCACTGAGTCTCTCGACATCGCTTTGGCTAAGATCCCTAGCCGAAGTAATCTCGGCCGTCACCTTTCCTACCGCTTCGTCAAGTCTTGCGAGCACAGCTTCCTTTGAGCCGAGAAGCGCCGCGACCTTCCCCATCTCCAAAACGAGCAGAATAAATCTTTTCGTAATCTCAAGTGAAGACGCCGCCGCGAGAAAATCCTCCACGACCGCCTTTTTCTCTTCCATAGAAAACACCGTGCTTAAAAGAACATCCCGTAACTCCCCTGAACCGCAGAGCTGCTCAAGGAAACTCCCCACGTCGGCTCTTATCCCCAAAAGTTCGCGTTCATCCGCCGCGGAATCCACAAGGGCCGAGACAAGATCTCTCAGTGTCGCAACTGTTGCCATTGTCCTTCCTCGATCATTTTTACGAAATCGTCAACCGAATCGGTCGTAAAACCCGCATCCACCCGTTCCTTTATCATCTTTTCGGCAAGCGCAAGCGCCGAGTCGACTACTTCTGACTGTATTTCGGAGACCGCCTTTGTGGTTTCGAGACGGACCGTATCCTCAACCTCTTTTTTTATCATTTCACAGCTTCTCTCAGCCGCAGACACAAGCTCGCCCCTTTCGGTCTCGCCCTGTTTTCTTATATTCTCCGAAAGAGCCGCTATCTCGGAGGCCACCGCATCAAGTTTTGCTGAGTATTCCTCAAGCGTTATTTTCGCCTGCTCAGCCGCTGTCGCTGCCCTGTCCACTTCTGAGCGGAGCCTTTCCTTTCTGCTTTTCAGAAAAGAAAGAAAGGGCTTTCTGATAAGGTATATGAGAAGACCCAGCAGCAAACCCAAGTTAACAGCATGCTTTATTACGAACACCCAGTCGAAGTGACTATCCAATTCGTGTTTCTCCCGAAAAATTAAAATTCAGAACCGGTTTCACAGCTACGCTCCCTTCCTCAATACGCGGTTGCTTATCTCCGTGGCAAGCGACTCTATCTGGCCCTGCAAATCCACCCTTATCTTCGCGACCTCACTCTCAAGAGTCTCTCTCGCTCCTTCAGTTTCCCCCTGAGCGGCCTCTCTTGCCGAAACGAGCATCTTTGAAGATTCGCTTTGCCCCTGCTGCCGGAGTTCGTTTCTGGTCTCCGTCGCCTGAACCCTCGCCTCGGCGAGTTTTTCGTTGTACTCGGTAATGGTGCTCTCGGCCTTCCGGGTCATTTCCTCAGCTTCCCTAAGCGTGCCCGCGGTAAGTTTATCCCTCCTGTCCCAGACCCCGAGAAGCGGGCGGAACACGAGCCTGTTAAGAAGAAAAAGCGCTACAAGAAAAATAAGAAGCTGAATTACTACAGTTCTATCGACGCTAAGCAGGTTCTCCGCGGCGTTTGCCGAAGGAACAACCGCTACGGCCAGAATCACAGCATAAAGAAATGCCTTAAGACCACAGAATCTCATGGTTAACATAATTTCAAGATTGTTCGCTAAACCCCGCTTCCGGTCAGCTTGCGCTCCTTGTTCTCGCTTTCAAACATATGTTTTAAAAGCGGGGGCACTATAAAGGTCGTCAGTATGACCATAGCAGTGATGGCGGAGAAAAGATCGGTTTCGAAAACGCCGTACACAAGACCGATCTTAGCGAAAATAAGCCCAACCTCACCTCTTGGGATCATTCCGACGCCAATTATACTTTTTCTTACGCCTTTTTCATAGACCACATAACCGCTCGCATACTTGCCTACAACGGCCACCGCGAAAAGAATCAAAGCGATTGGTATTACCATAATATTTTCAGATACAAAGGGATTGAACACAGAAATATCCACGGCGGCCCCCACCATCACGAAAAATATTGGGGCGAAAAAGTGTGAAACGGGCTTTACGCCGCTCTCGATAGTCTTGAACTGATCCGTTTCGCGAAGAACCAAACCGGCCGCGAATGCCCCCACTATGGGAGCGAGAGAAAAAAGATTCGAGCAGTATGCATAGACAAAGCAGAAGGCTATTCCCATGATCCAAACGAGGTTGTTATTGTCGATCCGGGCGAAGAACCCGAAGATCTTCGGAGCGAGAATCCTGCCAAGAAGTATTGAAACGGCGAGAAAACCGAAAGCTTTTACCGTTATAAAGGCAATCGAACCGAAGGTTATCTGCCCCGCCCCCGCAGCGCCAGGTTCAAAAGAACTGACTATTCCGCTTACGACCCCAAGAATTATAAGCCCGAGAACATCATCTATTATGGCGGCGGTAAGCACTATTCTGGCCTCTTTTGTCTGGAGCCGGTCAAGATCCGCCAAAACCCTGGCCGTAATCCCGACGCTTGTCGCGGTTAGCGTCGCACCGGTCACTATGGCCACGAGCCCGACCATCCCGGCCTCAAGATTAAGCAGAGAGAACTTCTGGAAATAGATTACGCAGAAGTACCCCAGAACAAACGGCAGTACCACACCGACTATGGCTACTAGGGCGGATACTGGACCTACCTTTATCAGGTCCATAAGCCTGGTCTCAAGACCTATTTCGAAAAGAAGAAGAACGACCCCTATTTCCGCAAGCAGGTAGAAAACATCGTATCCGACCATACCTTCGGTAGATGGAATAAGCGCCAAAACGCTCGCGCTCAGAACGACCCCGGCAAGAAGCTCCCCGAGAACTGAGGGTTGTCCAATTTTTTCGGCTAGCCTACCGAAGGCCTTGGCGAAAACAAGAATTATCAGAAGATAAAGAATGAATTTTTCCACTGATAAATGCTGAATGTATTCCATTGCCTCGCCTTGGGAAATTCGGGAACTCTTGTCAGATTAGAAAGCAGTTTACTATCATAAAACAAGCTCACTGTCAAAAAAGTGCGTAGTTACTCAGAAATCCGAGGAGACTTAGTCATTACGGAAATCACATTCTAGCTTTTCGGTTTGATTTTTAAAGAGATCCAGAATCATAGACTAGAGGAATTTTTCTCCAGCGTGATCCCTGAAACAATCCGCGTCCCTGATGTATCTCATTACCGTTTGAGGATTGGAATGCCTAGTGATTTCCATTATCTTGTCCAGACGCGCGTGGTGAACGGCAGCACTCGTGACAAAACCTGCCCGTAATGAATGTCCCGATATCTCTTTTGAATCAAGTCCTATAAGTTCCGCGTAGTGCTTTACAAGTCTTGGGATATCCGAATGATGCATCGATCGACCTCGGAGCTTGCCTCCGCGCTTCATCGTCTGAAAAAGATACCCTTGAGTGATTCCCGACGCTTGCAGCCAATCCTGAAGTCTTTGTATGGGTTTTAAATACTTGCCTTCCGGTATTGCAATCTTCTGCCCTCTTCCCTGCTGGTCGGTTTTTGACTTGCGGACATAGATAAACATTTTCCTTGGACCTCCGCCTTTTGCCGGTTTTATGAACTCAACGTCGTCCGTGGTAAATCCACATATCTCAGAACGTCGAAGCGCGCCAGCGAATCCGATAGCAATTATAGCCGCGTCCCGAAGACCGATAAGTGTACCGCTACACTGATCCAACATTTTCTTAATATGATGCTCCCTGAGCGCTTTTACCTGCCGGGGAGCCTTACCCTTCATGCGCTCAAGCCCCTTGAACACGGTAATTACTTTTGGGTGATTCGCGGGAGAAATTTTTCCAGTTTCGGTGTATTTTTTATTTATTCCGCTTCACTACTGTCCCAACGTTTCATCAAATAATTTCAGTTGGTTACGATACGCGGGGTCGGGAGAAAAATCCAGCCCTGTCTTAAGTAGCTGATTTAACGGGATTTTTTCAAACAGGGTAAGGCTTAAAGTCTGCAAAATTGTGTAGAGACCTGCTTCAAGATCAAGCCGCTTCTTGATGATGGCAATAAGCACATATACCGAGACCGCAATCCATATCTGGGATTTTACGGCGTTTTCCGATGAACCGTAAAAACTCTTGATTCGCAGGTGTTGCTTGATCCATTTGAAGAACAGTTCAACATGCCAGCGACTCCGATACAGTTCGGCAATGGTAATGGCCGGAAGCGAGAAATTGTTCGTAATGAAGGTAAGTGTCTTGTTTCGTTTTTTGTCCCGGTACTTTACGCGTCGAAGATGTTCAGGGAAATCTCTGATACCCGTTACTCCCGTGAGTTTAATCGTCTGGTCGCAGACAAGTCCGGTTGAGCGATCAACCTCGTGGGAGTAGATGCGGCGGTATTTGGTATTGGTTTTGGTTCTCAGAACAAAGAAGCACAGGGATTGATGAAGATCATGCAGGCGCTTAAAATCAAGGTAGGCTCGATCCATAACATAGAAGGCTCCGGGTTGTGGAACAAGCAGGTCAAGGACATTGACATCATGGAGTTTGCCATCGGAAATGTGAATGAAAGCAGGGATATAACCACGCAAGTCAAGCAGGGTATGGAGTTTTACGGCTGATTTTGTTCTTCGGAAATGAGCCCAGGGAAATAAATTAAGACAGAGGTCTATGGTAGAGGAATCCAGAGCATAGACTGTGTTTTCGATATCAAGCCCGCAGTCATCATCATGATAGAGGTCTCTGGCTTTACGGATGAGACTCTGTGCGAAATCCGCATGGATGCGCCAGTCACGATTCTTGTTTGCGTTAGCCAGGGTGTTGCGTGATATGCCGCTTAGGATTCCCATGTGGGGGAGTCTTTTTGCTTGGGCTCGAAGACAGGTTTCAATGTCGCGCAGACTTTCTCTGTAGGTGAGTTGGGCGAAAGTCATACAGCGATATTGTTCTGAACAGAAAAAGGACTTGACCTTGTGGTTGCCGTTATAACGGTTTACACATCTGCGGAATGTGTGCCAGGGAAGGTGATCCATCACCTGTGAGAAAACCAGTTTTCCTGTATACATGATATTTGCCTCCTGTTGTGTTGATAGGTACAAATATCATCTGGAATTGGTTTTTGCACTTCAAGCCTGTAACACCCTATTATTGCCGATTTGGTATGTCTAATCAGTTAGTTACGTAACGCTTGAAGCAAAACGTTGGGACAGCAGTGTGATTCTTTCCATAATTTTTCAAATTTTCCTAAGGCAAATTCAACGTCAGGTCTGTTTTTCAGTTCGACATTAAATTCAAGATTGTCTACAAGTCCAGACGCTGAGAAATTACTAGAACCGGTTATAACGCGCCCGTAGTCCCTGTCACCTTGACTGAATCTGCTTATATAAACCTTGGAATGGATGTTTGCTTCAGGATATGCTCTGAACTCAAGTTTGTCATTTTCCAGAAACTCTAGGAACTTGGTTATTCCTGTTTCAGTATTGAGACTGTCATCTGAGTTCTCCATCTCATCTCTTGTCTGCTTTCTTAATTTCAGCTTGATTTCTTTTGAAGAACGAAAGTTTAACCCTTGGGTATTGGAATCTTCTATTAACGTATAAGTTTTCTGGTCAACATTGAGTCCAACCAATATTCTGATTTTGCTGACGGATTCCAAAGATTTATAAAGTCGGAAAAACCCGCTAGTTCTAAAATAACCAACCAGAACATCAAAGAACTCGGTATCCTTGATCAAAACCCTAAACCTTTCAAGCAGGTTTTGTTCACCTTCATTCGTAATAAACGTCAAATCAGAAGATTTAGCCATATCAATAGAACCGTTTAGTCTACTTGATCAATTACGCAAAACATAAGGTAGTCAGATGATCTTCTACCTATTGCGAAAAACTTAAAGTCAATAATTGGCAAAAATTGACAATTTCACTTGTTTCGAATATTCTGTGCATCAGGGAGATAGACACATGCCTACTCGTAATATAAATCTGACTGACCGCTATGATACATTTTTGGCCCGGCAGATAGATTCCGGTCGTTTTAAAAACGCCAGCGAAGTTGTCAGGGCTGCTCTGCATCTTCTGGAACGAGAAGAAGTAGAAGCAAAAGCCAAGCTTGAAGGATTACGTCGGGAAGCCAAGGTAGGAGAAGAAGCCTATAATCGAGGGGAAATCACTCTCGTTGAAGATGACGCTACATTGGATCGGTTTTTTAACGACATAGCTCAGGAAGCCGACAAAACATAATGGAGAGGAGGTGATCATGCGTAAACTCACGATCACCAATCCGGCCCGCCTCGACTTACTCGATATTCGAACCTATACAATTAATCGTTATGGGCGTAGCGCGGCGGATTCTTACGACACCCTTCTCAAGCAGGCTATACGTGATGTAAGAGAAGACCCTTATCGCCCAGGCAGCAAAAAGCGACCTGAAATTAGCAAGAACATTCGCAGTTATCACACAATGCTGAGTCGCATCAGGGCTGGAGGAACAGTAAAAAGACCTCGTCATTTCATTCTTTATTTTCTGCCAAGTAAAAATGAAGTAGTTATAAGTAGAGTGCTTCATGATTCCAGAGATATCGTGCGCCACGTTCCAGAAGAATATCTAAAGTAACCGTTGGAGATTGTTCACAAAAAACCAGACGGAAATTGATATAGTGCGTTCAGCAACTCACATCCTCACCGCTGTCTCGACATATTAACTTCAAGTTAAAAGAACTTTGCATTTTCTCAAATTACCGACATATTTCCCCGCTTATGGAACCTTTTAGAAAAACTAAAATAATCTGTACCGCCGGCCCATCCACAAGTTCGTACGAAATGCTGATGAGAATGTACGAGGCGGGAATGAACGCCGTACGCCTCAACATGTCGCACGGCACCCACGAAAGCCACCTTGAAGTAATCAAAACGGTGAAGTCCATAAACAGTGAAGTTGAAGATTCAATCGCGGTAATACTTGACACTCAGGGACCTGAGATCAGAACTGGGGTTCTGCAAAGCGACCTGCATATAAGTGAAGGAGACGTAATCACGGTGTCCGTAAGGCCTGATGGCGTTGAAGAGTCCTCAATTCATATTAACTATGAGGACATTATCAACGAGGTTCAGGTAGGAGAGAAGATAACCGTGGACAACGGGCTCATAAACTTGGAAGTGCTGAAGAAAGATCATGGGACCATGAAATGCAAGGTAATCGACGGCGGAACCATGAAGAGTAACCGTCATGTAAATCTGCCCGGGGTAAAGGTCAATCTTCCTTCAATAACGGAAAAGGACAAGGCGGACATAGAGTTTGGAGTTAAAAACGAAGTTGACTACATAGCTCTTTCTTTTGTCAGGGAAGCTCAAGACGTTTCGGACCTCAGGAAACTTCTGGGAGCCGACGGGGAGGGAATAAAAATCATCTCTAAGATCGAAGACCAGGAAGGGGTTCGCAACGTGGAGGAAATCGTTGAAGCATCGGACGCGGTCATGGTCGCCAGAGGAGACCTCGGCATTGAAATAAGCATTGAGGAATTGCCGGACGTACAAAGAGTAATAGTCGGCAAATGCCAAGAGAAAGGCAAAAGAGTGATAGTCGCCACCCATCTTCTTGAATCAATGATAGATAATCCGATTCCTACCCGAGCTGAAGTAACGGATGTCTCAAACGCCGTCTACGAGGAAGTGGACGCGGTTATGCTCTCGGGCGAAACGACGATCGGGAAACATCCCATAAGGTCAATAGAGCACATCGACAAAATAGCCTTGAAGGCGGAAAAACTCACAAGTCTGCAGATGGGCAAGCTCCTTGTTAAAGAAGATCTCAAGCAGCATATAGCAGCCTCGGCTGTTGAACTCGCCGAATCGACTGACGCCAAATGCCTAGTCGTAATAACGAAAAAAGGATTGATGGCTCAGCTTGTGACAAACTGCAGACCGGCCAAAACGCCCATTCACGCCGTAACTTTTGACAGCAGAGTAAAACGGCAGTTGTCCTTGAACAGGGCTTTAATCGCGCATTGCATGGACGAATCCGAGGATCCTGAACGGAGGATCCAAGGAGCTTTCGAACTTTTGAAAGGAAAGCGGATATTAAAACCGGGTGATCGAGTCGTGCTCGTATCCGATGTTATCACGATCGCTGGTATAGATTCAATCCAACTAAGAGAAATAGCGTAACCTGTTTGAACAATGGCAAGGCGTGTATCTATCGTGCACGCCGCTATGTGTGAAAGGACATCACTCAGGTCGATCCGTCTGCAGTAATTATTTTGGCAGCACGAAAAAGTTGAAGCATTCGCCCGACTTCTGTTGTCGCCAGAGTCTTGGATAGTTCCCCAGCGATTTCGTCAATCATTTCGCGAAGCGTGATGATCTGAATCGGGTTCCTGCACAGTGCTTGCTGAAAGGGCTTGTGGCTTTCCCATTGGGCCTTATCTGTACCCGCCGTGAAAGTCACAGCGGTAACGTAAGTGAAGCGATCTACCCCAGTTGCGTCCTTTATGGCCTTCAAGAAAGCTTCTGACCATTTTGGACAGGTGAGTTCGCGGTACCTTTTCCAAGCATCGCGACCACCGAGTTTTTTGTTGTTTAAAATCGCCGTAAGTTCCTTGGACGGATTAAAACCTTCTTGCCAACTTTTGCAACTCACAGCCAACACCTTGTCATCGCCAACCTTGATGGGGTGATAGCCGAGCACATCGATATCGCTGTGATTAGAATCTTGGTTCGAAATAAAATTGGGATGATCTTTACGTGGTCGAAACTTCACGTTGTGCCGAACAAAATACCCCTTGTGAAGTAAGTAGTTCTCGACAATCTGTTCCAGTATATCTTCCTTTGTCGCCATTGTTGTTGTGGTTCCCTGTTCGCACCGCCACGTCCCCCTATCCCTCTTTATTCTCAATGGATAAAAAACATATCACAAGGACAAGGGGACTAAATCTAAAGCAGAATCGCGCACACTGCCGTAATAATCAACGCGCCGATAAAATTAAGCGCCAATCCCTCTCTCGCCATAACTTTCGTCGGGAATGCCCCCGTACTGAACACCACAACGTTTGGCGCCGTGGCAACCGGAAGCATAAACGCGCAGCTTGCGCTCATAGCCGCCGGCACCATCAGTAGCGCCGGTTCGATATTCATCGCCATTGCCGTAGCCGCGAGAATCGGCATCATCAGGGTCGTGGTCGCTGTGTTACTCGTGAGTTCCGTAAGAAAAGTAATCCCAAGACAGATAACAGCCAGTATCAAAACGATGTGCAAAACAGCAAGACCGGAGAGCGCTTCGCCTAGCTCAGCACTTAATCCGGATGCTATAAAAGCCTTTGCGATCGCGATACCGCCACCGAACAAAATGAGCATCCCCCAAGGAATGTCGCTCGCGGTATCCCAACCAAGAAGCTTTCCCCCCTTGCCGTTGGGTATGAGAAACATCACGATAACGGCCACAAGTGCCACGCTGGCGTCGTTTGCCCCCGGAACACCGAACTAGGTTTTCCAGCCGCCAAACGGCTCGCTACGCGTCATCCAGGCAACCGCCGTGAGCAAGAACACGATCAGCACACGCGCTTCGTGAGGACTCCACTTTCCCACGGGAGGCATATCGAAACTGCCCGAACCGGTGAGGCGTCGGGTGATATAGAGGCCGATTATCGGAAGAAAAATTACGACGACCGGAATTCCCAAACTCATCCAGGTGAGAAAGGGAATCTCCACACCGGTATTCTGGAAATAAATCTCGCTGAACACCAAATTGGGAGGAGTTCCTATTGGTGTTCCGATGCCGCCTACACTCGCCGCGTATGCGATTCCGAGAAGCAAAGGAACCGCAAGCGATTTGTCTCCTGATTTTTCCAGAACGGCTAGGGCCACGGGAAGCATCATAAGCGTAGTGGCGGTATTGGAAATCCACATGCTTAGTACCGCAGAGGCAGCCATGAAACCAAATACCAGCCGCCGATTGCTTGACCCTCCGAAAAAATTAACCGGAACTTCATTTAACAAATCCACGGATTACTCAATGGTAGCGGGGAGATCCGTAAAATCAACCTGTCAGTTTACTGGGAACAAATTTGCCGAGGTCTATGCCTAGCAATTCAAACGCTTTTTTCTGCAGGGGCGTCGGTTCGGGCATAACGACGAAACCATGCTCAGAATCCCCAGGCAGCGCCACTTCATTGAGGCAGAAGGTGGCCAGATCCTCCATAAGCGTCTCGAAGCTATGCACGCAGAACCCCTCAGGAGTCTTTTTCGTGTCGCTTTTCGCCTTGGCGCTGTCAGATACCATGGCTCTCTCCACCGGCGTCCTCCGCTTCCTCTCCGCCCCCTCGCGGTCACAATCCTCAAACAATAGCGGCGCCAGCAGCCTGCGAAGGTGCCACTGAACGTAATAAGCGAGCATGCAGAGCAGAACATGTCCGCGCACGTGAGGTTCGCTGTACACGTAGAAGGGACGTATCCGCAAAGAAGTGGTCTTGATCGAACGAAACGCCCGCTCCACCACAGAGAGGCTCTTGTACGCCGATACCACCCCCGCCGCTCCAAGAGCCGAACCGTCAAGACTGGTTCGTATGATGTAGATGCCGTCAAGACGGGCCTCCGCCTCTATTCTCTCCCGGTCACGAGACCATGAGATATCATCGTCCGTAACGGTGATCTCAAAGTGCTTCTCCACCTTCCTGCGGTTCGCTTCGCGTCCCACGCGCCGATTGATATTGTCTTTGCCTCGCAGCGAGGAGCCTTTGCGGCGGACCGCTTTTTTGATGTCCTCAAGAATCCGCTCCGTGGAAACCAGAAGCTCTTCGCGCTTGCGCGCCCTCTGCTCCCTCAGACGAGGGTTAAGACACACTATCAGACGCTCGCCCGGAAACTCGGGACTGACTATCTCACCGACCCCGTCGGGAACCAAAGCTTCGGGGCTAAGCGGCGCTTCGCCGTCCTCAGGCTTTTTCAGCAGCTTACGGATGTCGGTTGACTTGAGTGCCGATATCCACTGAAGACCGCAAGATTCGATATCCTCCCTGATGCGCGCGGTGGTGATCATCCCGCGGTCTCCGACCAACGCCAGGTTCTCAACCCCAAAGCGCCGCTGAATCTTCTCAACCTGAGCTCCCACCGTCGCCGGGTCCCCGGTGTTGCCGCAAAACACCTCCACGGCCACCGGACAGCCGTCGGCGGAGCAAAGCAGCCCGTACACGATCTGCTTCTTCCCCTTCTTTTTGTCCCTGTTGTGACCGAAGAAAGCCAGCGGGCAGCTCTGTCCCTCCATGTAGCTTGAGGTCACGTCGTAGAGCACAAGAGTGCCTCCCTTGAGATGACGGTTGGCCAGGCTTCGCTCAATCCACCTCTGGCGCTCCACAAGCCAGTCAAGCATGGAGAGCATCTCGTTGCCCGTAACCGGCCCCAGACCCATAACAGCTCCCAGACTCGTGCTCGCGCTCTCGGGGGACAGGCCCCGGGAAGCCGCCAGCTTTGAATTGGGCTTCAGCACCCCCAAGACAACTGCCCCCAGAGCCAGATCCCGCGCGCGGCTGTTTTTTCTGTGCAGAATGCGATCCAGCCCCAGATCCCTGGAGACACCAAGCGCGGCGACGACATGTCCGTGGGGCAACGTGCGCTTTATGGAAAAAGCCTCCTTGAGGTCTTTATACACCACCCCGCCTTTTAGCATGGCTCGTATGCCGTCAACGATTATCGAGGGCACGTGGGTGAGGTTGCACAGCGTTTTCTTTCTGATTCTTTTTCCTTCGCGCCTCGCCTCGCGCAGGAGTATGGTGGGTCTGCTCTTGCGGTTGGGGATTATATCTACATGTAAAGACATGGGAACATGATAATATCAATATATGGTTATGTCAAGGATAAATGAAGAAATTAAGGCTCCCCAAAAACATGGGAACAAAAAATACAGGTTTAAACCTGTATTTGGTAAGAAAAATTGTTTGTTTACAGTAAGTTGCGCTGGGAAATCAGCTTGAAATACCTATGAAGTTCCGTTTAACCATGGTAAGCGCTAAGCGCCTGTGCGCTCCGCTGCTTGCCATTGCCGTTGACAGTATAAATCCGCCGAGAAGCAGCAATATAAGGGGAGCTCCGTAGGATTCGCTGACTTCCCTCGGAGAAAGAACGCCAAGAATCGGGAACAAGGCAAACGGCAAGAGGGAAGTCACCGGAATCGGTACAGGCTCAAACACCCACCACACCGCGCATACGGCGGAAACCGCGGCGGTCCAGCACGCATCACTTTCCCATCCAAGGGATTTTAAAGTAAGGAAAAGGACAACGCCGAGAGCGGGACCCATAACGAGAAAAAAAAGAGAAATCCCGCCGGTCGGAAACTGTTTCTGTCTTCCAGACATTTCAGCAATCTACGTCTTTCAGGACTTTTTCTATTTCGTAGCCCGCGGCGATAGTGGCAACTTTTGAAACAAGGTCAAACACCGGCGGAATACCATTTGGCAAAGAGGCCTCGCACGGCAGAAATTCCATTCCCTTTGAGTTAAGGTTCTCAAGCTCGCCCCGGATGGAGTTAACCCTGTAGAACATCCCCGCCACCTGGGACTGAATAAGGTAAACAACGGGCTCGCCGACAAGGCCGTTCCCGACGCGAAGCGACGTAGGCACCCCTTCCTGTATCACCACGTCCCGAACGGGCATTCCTCCTTTCGAAACCCGCATTCTTTTCCTGTCGCGTGAATTCATCTCCATGATGCTTCTGGGGTCGCTGACACTCGTAACAGCCATGCCGTAGGTGCCTGAATTACTCTTAATGAAAAGCGAAGGCTTGTGATCTATGTCTCTTTTCAGATACTCGCTTTTGACTGTTGAGAGAACTTGGCCGGCTCTAGCGGAAACCCGTTCCCTGTCCTCGGGAAAATCAAAATCAACTCCGCTTTCCAAAACGGTTTCAACGGACATTACCCAGGGGTCCACTTCCAGTATGTCGGCAAGTTCGCCGCAGAGACGGTTATAAAACTCGAAATGCACGTCTTTTTTTCTCGCGTGCCATCCTATTTCAATGGGCGGCAGAACCGGCTGGCGCAGATTGTGAAGGGTCTTTGGACATTTTTCTGAAAAATCGTTATTTATCATCACGATATCAGGCACAAAGCCGTCTATCATCGCCGAGCTTTCCTCCTGGAAAACCCGCCTCGCCTCGATTATCTGCCCGCTTGCCGAACTGAATGAAGCGCTTTCCCTTCGAAATTCCTCGTTCGCGATACCGACCCTGACTTCGTAGCCCTCGTCCTCCAAAACAGACTTTATTACCCAGATGTTTTCCCAGTAATAAGCGTTTTTGGTATTAAGCTCCGGGACCAGAAGGATTTTTTTTGCGCTCGGGTACCTAGAAAAAAGATATTCCCTGAAAAGTTTTCCCGCATTTTTCCTGAATCCGGCGGAAAGGTTGTTAAAGCCCGCGGGAAAAACGTTGGTGTCTATCGGGGCAATTTTATGTCCGGAAAAACGCAGATCGACGGAGCTGTAAAGCGGCACCATCACCTTTTCGCAGTGGGAATCTATCCAGGATGAAATTTTCCCCCGTTTATTCTCAATACTTTTTTCAAGCTCTTCTATAAGCATCTTATTAAATCAGGTCCTCACGACAAAAGTGCCGCAGAGGCGGTCACTGAAAGTTTTACGTTGCGGGTCAGACAGCGCCAGCGCAAAACCCAGAAAAACGGTGGCCACGGAAAAAACCCAGCCGGCCCACCTTAGGAAGTTTGCCTGGGGACCGGCAAGCGAACCGTCCTGCCTCACCACCCGGATACCCGCGGCCGCGTTTCCAAGAGTCGTTCCGCACCAATAGGGAAGAAAAATAAAATAAGTGGTCGCCAGCACGTAAACGCAAAGACATATCCACCCCCATATGGAAACAAATTCTCCAAGACCTGGGAAAAAAGTCTCTCCGATTAGGTTCGCCCCTGAGAAAAGCGCTACGGCAGCCACGCAAAGCGTAAACAGAAGATCAACGGAAAATGCGAAAATTCTCTCCCCGAAAGTTGCGGGAACCATTCCATTGGGCAGGGGCGGGGAACTTTTGGGCAGGGGCGGGGAACTTTTGGGCAGGGGCGGGGAACTTTTGGGCAGGGGCGGGGAACTTTTGGGCAGGGGCGGGGAACTTTCTTTTTCTTCTTTCTTCTCTTCGGAGAATTCCTCTCCCAGGTCTCTTTCAAACCTGAGAAAATTCTCAAGCTCAGACTCTGCCAAATCCTCGCTCCGAGACTCTCTCGGGATGGCGAGTTCGCTCACTGCCTCGACCATCTCACCCTGGGTAAAAACATCGCTGGGAACAGGCGCTTTCTCCCTGCCGATAACGACCTCCGTACTCAATTCATCTTCATAGAGATACTTGAAAATGGGTACAGGAGATAGGGCGGCCCCGCATTTTTTGCATTCCTCAAGATAATCAAAGCTCGTGTAACTGCACTCAGGACATTTCATGGTCAGGACCCGGCGGAAGTTACTTTCCGGACTTATCGGAGTTCAGGGAAAGACGGTAATCCACGGCGTTTTTAAGCGCCTTTATATTAGCCCCTCCCGAGATCAAAAAGCCGTCAACGACGAACGCTGGAGTGCCGCTTACCCCGATCGATTGGCCTTCTTTCATGTCCGAAGCGACCCTCCGTTTGGCTTCCTCGGATTTCACGCACTCATCGTATTTTTTCATGTTAACCCCGAGTCCGCGCGCCATGCCCGCAAGGGTTTCTCTGGCGTCAGCAACCTTTATTTCGCGCTGCTTTTCAAAAATGGCGTCGTGTATCTTCCAGAACTTCTCGTTTGACTGGTCATAGACGCAAAGAGAGGCGATCGAGGCTTCTTCGGCCCACTTGTGAAACGAAAGCGGGAACTGTTTGTAAAAGAACCTGACTTTGCCTTCGTACTCCTTGAGAAAAGTAGCGACCTCGCTTGCGGCTCTCGCGCAGTAGCCGCATTGAAAATCCGAGTACTCGACCACGGTTACCTGAGCCTTCGGGTCTCCTTTGGAAGGAACGCTCTCAAGAGAGATTTTCCCGGCGGCCTCGGCGGCCGGATCTTCATCGAGATTTTCAAGCTTGCCGACCATTATTGTCTTGCGGTCGCCTGAAACCAGAATCGGAATCTGCCCGCCTTCAGATGCGAGAAACCCTTGTCTCACTCCGGAGACACCCGTTTCCTTCATCTCATCCATCTTTACGGTTTGAGGGTTGCCCATTAGCAAAAACTTGCCGTCACCGCTCACAAGAAATGGAAGGGTTCGGCTTCTGCCATCGGGAAAACTGACTTCGTATCCGCCTTCCTTGAATCCCTTTATCTCAGAATCTTTCCCCTTAACCGCCTTTACCGTAAAGCCGCCGGGAAGATAAACCCCGTAGCGGTTCTTGAAGTGCTGCTCAAGTTTCCCGAGGTTAACGTTATCGAGCGCGAAAAGGCTCTCGGGGAAAAGAAAAAACACGGTTAAAAAAAGCAGTGCACCTGTCGTTAAAACTGATTTTCTCGATTTTGAAGCAAATGTTTTTTCCATCACGAATAAAAGCTCCTTGTTAATTATGACTCGCCGAACACCGTGGCGAAAATATGGTCTATGTTCTTAAGATCTTCCTTCAGTTCAAAACACGAATCGATCTCTTTTCCCGAAAGAATATCCGTTACCTGTTCGTCGCTCTTAAGCATTTCCCGGAAATCCTTTTTTTCCTCCCAGCACCGCATGGCGTTTCGCTGCACGAGCGAGTAGGCATCTTCCCTTGAAACGCCCTTTTTTACAAGCTCAAGCAGAACTTTCTGAGAAAAAACAAGTCCGCGCGTAATCCAGATGTTCTCCTCAAGCCTGTCGGGATAAACCCGCAGACCTTCTAGGAGACCGCAGAGCCTCTCAAGCATGAAATCAACCAGTATGGTTCCGTCGGGACCTATGATCCTCTCAACAGAGGAGTGACTTATGTCCCTTTCATGCCAGAGCGCTATATTTTCAAGGGCCGCAATCGAGTGGGATCTTACTATTCTTGAGAGCCCGCAGAGGTTTTCCGAAAGCACGGGGTTTCTCTTATGGGGCATAGCGGAAGACCCTTTCTGGCCTTCTGTGAAGGGCTCCTCCATCTCACCCACCTCGGTTCTCTGATAATGCCTTATTTCAGTAGCAATTTTCTCCACCGACGCCGCTATGAGGGAAAGACAAAGAAAATACTGCGCGTAAATGTCTCTCTGTATCACCTGCGTCGATATTCCCGCGGGACGGAGCCCCAGCAGTTCGCACGCATAACGTTCCACATGCGGAGTGATATTGGCGTAGGTACCGACGGCACCCGACATCATTCCCACGCTCACGCCCTCCCGCGCAGCACTCATCCTCTCAAGGTTCCTTCTCATCTCGTCATACCAGAGGGCAAACACAAGACCCAGCGTTCTGGGTTCGGCGTGTATGCCGTGGGAGCGCCCGATCATAGCGGTGTCCTTGTAGTCAAACGCCTTTTTGCGAAGAATCTCGAGCAGCTTCTCAAGACCCCCGACTATGAGTCCTCCCGCCTCTTGAAGCTGTATCGAAAAAGCGGTGTCAAGAACATCCGAAGATGTCATTCCGAGATGAACGAATCTCGAATCGTCTCCTACGTACTCGGAAACGCAGGTAAGAAAAGCTAGGACGTCGTGCTTAAGCTTTGTTTCAAGCTCTGCAATTCTTTTTACGTCGAAGGAGGCTTTTTCCTTTATGTTAGAAAGGGCTTCGGCCGGAATTTCACCGTAATGCGCCCACGCTTCGCACACGGCAAGTTCCACCTCGAGCCAGATGCGGTAGCGGTTCTCATCCGACCATGTCCGCGACATTTCCTCTCTGGAATATCTTGAGATCAAACCGTTAGAACCTCCCCGGCAGTGTTTCGCGGAGCGACACCCACGGCAACGCGGCCGTCGGCGCCGTTTCTGCGCAGAACTTCAATTGAACATCCCAGTGCCATCTCGGGCGTGTTGTTCCTTGAGCTCAGGTGGGCAAGCAGAACGTATTTTAACCCGTCGTGCAGAACGTTACCCAGAAGGGATGCGGACTGATTGTTTGAGAGGTGCCCGTGCCCACCGCTTATTCTCTGCTGAAGGTACGGCGGGTAGGGACCTGAGAAAAGCATTTCCCTGTCATGATTCGACTCGAGTACTAACGCGTCGCAGTTTTTAAGACTCTCTATTACAAGCGCCGTGGGTTTTCCTATGTCGGTTACTACTCCTATTTTGACACGACCGTCGGTTACGGTGAAACCGACCGGGTCAATAGCATCATGCGCTACCGAGAAGGGAGTTACAGTAAGATCGTTTATGTGAAACGGCTCCTCGGAATCAAATTCCCTTAGTTTCTTTATCGCACCGTTTCGAGAACCCCCGGTCTTTGAGGAACCCGCGCCGTTTTTGTGACTGTACCCGTTTCTTTTTCCTTCCCAGAAACCAACGGTTTCCCCTGACACGTAAACAGGCACCTCAAACATTTTCCCAACGGCTTTTGAGTGGTCCTCATGCTCGTGCGAAAGCACCACCGCGTCAAGATCGGTTACGGCTACCCCCATATTCTCGAGACTCCGCGAGATCCTTCGGAAACTAATCCCCGCGTCAATCAGTATTTTCGAGTATTTCGACTCAAGATAAAGCGAGTTGCCAGAACTGCCGCTGGCAAGAGTGCAGAATTTCATAATGTTCCGTCCACGGGAAAAACCGGCTGTGTGGAAAACCAAAAAACCGGATCGTTTCACCCGGCAGACTGTAAGTATAACTGACTAGTAAAAATCGGGGAAAGATCATCTGCCGTCGTCCACACCCGAAATGGAAAACTTGTAAAACCACAGCCATCATATATTCTATAATTTTGCTCCTTCGGAAGGGCCGGATTATTAATGAAACTTTTGATTATACTTTCCATAGCGTTTGCCCTCTTGGCGTTTGCCCTCGGCCCGGACTACCTTTCACTTTCCCGCTCGGTGCTTACCGCAGTTGGCTGTGGAGCATTCGCTTTTGTGGTTCTTGCGGGCTTCCGGGTGCTTTTCAGGAAGATCTCTCTTCGCTGCGCACTCGGAATCTCAGTCGGCATGCTCACGGGTATTTTCATATACCTCGCGGTGCTCACGATTCTTAACAGTTTTCCGATAGCAGGACACCTACTGCCCCACGTAAAAGCGGGAATATTTCTGCTTCTCGTATGCATCGGCGCGGTAATAGGCTATGACAAAACATCCCTTGCCGCAGCGGCGTCGGACTCGTTTTTCAAGCAGCCCGAGGCGCTTGCTCCGAAAATACTTGACACGAGCGTGATAATAGACGGACGCATCGCCGATATCGCAGAAACGGGATTTCTCCAAGGAGAACTCATAATACCGAAATTCATCATACAGGAACTTCAGTACATAGCGGATTCCCCGGATCCCGCGAGAAAAACCCGCGGCAGAAGGGGGCTTGATATCATTACCAGGATGCAAAAGGAGATTCCTTTGGTAAGCGTCACCCTCTCAGATCATGATTTCGAACACATAAAAGATGCCGACATAAAACTCATCGAGCTTTCAAAGAAACTGAACGGAATACTCATCACCAACGACTACAACCTGAAAAAGATCGCCGACCTGGAAAAAGTCACAGTGCTCAACATAAACAACCTGAATCACGCCCTAAGGCCCGTCGTGGAACAGGGGCAGACAATAAGAATAAACCTTGTAAAACCCGGTAAGGAACAGCATCAGGCGGTCGGTTATCTTGATGACGGAACCATGGTGGTGACGGACAACGCCTCAAGACAGATAGGAAAAGACGTGGACATTTCGGTCAGGAGCATGGTGCAGACTCCGACCGGAAGAATAGTCTTCGCGAAACTGAAAAAAGAGGGCTGACCCCCGTGAGCGCTCCCAAAGTCTCAGCCGTAGTACCCGCTGCCGGTCTCTCGAAAAGATTCTCCCCGCGTGAAAAAAAGCAGTTCTCCGCACTCGGCGGAAAACCTCTTCTGACCTACTGTCTTTCCACTTTTGAGTCAAGCGAATTCATAACAAGCGTAGTGGTCGTAGTTCCCGAAGATGAAATCTCGCGTTCAAGGGAACTGCTCGGGGATTTCGGGTTTGAAAAAATCGCTTCGGTTGTTGGCGGAGGCGAAAAAAGACACATATCCGTAAGAAACGGTTTCCGCGCTGCGCCCCCAGATAGCGACATGGTACTCATTCACGACGCCGCAAGACCTTTTGTCGATAATGATACGATAAAAAGAGTCATAGAGCAGTGCGCACGCACGGGCGCCTCCATCTGCGCCGTCCCCGTTACGGACACGCTGAAGAGGACAGAAGAGCACGGCTCGTTCGTGGAGGAAACGGTTCCGAGAGAAAAACTCTGGAGGGCACAGACTCCCCAGGTTTTTCGCCGGGAAATACTCGAAGAAATTTATCGCTCAGCTAACACCACAGAGCTTGACGCGACCGATGAATCAACGCTTGCGGAAGCAAAGGGGATAAGGGTAAGCATAGTAATGGGAAATGACCTTAACATGAAAATCACAACCGCTGCCGATTTCAAAATAGCCGAACTTATAGTAAGCAAAGGAGAAGCGGAGCAATGTACAGAATAGGAACGGGTTTTGATGTGCATGGTTTTTGCGAGGGAAAGGCGCTTATACTGGGCGGTGTCGAGATACCGGGCTTCCGGGGGCTTGAGGGCCACTCAGACGCCGACGTTCTCTCCCATGCGGTTGCCGACGCCATTTTGGGAGCTATCGGCGACGGGGACTTAGGAAAACACTTTCCGCCGGGGAACCCCGAATACAAAGATGTATCAAGTCTCCTTATTCTTTCCCAGGTCGCCAGGTTAATGACAGACAAGGGGTTCGGGATAGAAAACATAGATTGCACGGTAGTGTGCGAGAAACCGAAAATATCCCCTCACGCACCCAGCATAGAAAAGAAAATCGCGGATGTCCTCGGGATCTCGCCCGAAGCGGTAAGCGTAAAGGGAACATCAACAGACGGCCTCGGTTTTACGGGCAGAAAAGAAGGAATAGCGGCGATGGCTTCTGTGCTTCTTAAAAAAATTGGGGTCCGCGATTCCTAGATCTTTGGCCTCTACATTTTAGTATCGAGGAAGTTTCTGAAGGTGGAGATGTTGCTCTCGCGGGCCTCCGGTACGGTTCCCATGAACAGGATTTCCCCCTCGTAAAGAAAAGCTACCCTGTCTGAAACCTCGTAAGCGGTTCCGATGTCGTGGGTAATGACAACCCCGGTTATCCTGAGCCGGTCTCTCATGCTTTTTATGAGCCTTGCAATCCTTTTTATGTTAGGAGGGTCAAGACCGGTCGTGGGCTCGTCGTAGAGAAGAATCTTCGGGCGCGTGGCAATTGCTCTTGCTAAAGCCACTCTTTTTTTCATTCCTCCGCTGAGTTCCCCCGGGTACTTTTCCTCGATTCCGGCAAGATCAACCAGTTCGAGGTTCCGTGCGACCGCCTTTTTTATCTCCTCCGGAGAGAGGTCCGAATTCTCAATCAGAGGATAGGCTATATTCTCTTCGACCGTAAGGGAGTCAAAAAGGGCTGAGCCCTGAAACAGCATGCCCGTTTCCTTTCTTATTCTCACGAGCTGTTTTTCATCCATCTGCGCCGTATCCTCTCCCAAAACCACGACCTTTCCGCTGTCGGGTTTAATAAGACCGTTTATTTCCTTGATCAAAACGCTTTTCCCCACTCCGCTCTCCCCCAAAACTGTAAGAATCTCCCCCCGCCTTACGAAAAGATTTATTCCCCTGTGAACAGTTTTTCCGTTAAAGGACTTACACACTTCCGTCATTTCAATTATGTTTTCTTGCATGGCAGCCTCAGGACTTAAATTTACTTTATCGTCGCTATATGTAAAAACGCGAATGATTTCTGGTATAATCTACTTGCAACTGCCCGCAGTTGCAGATACAATGGCAAGTTTGGCTTTTTATTTCAAGAGAGTAACAGGAGAGAAAAATGGCGCACGAACTACCCGATCTTCCTTATGATTATGACGTCTTGGAGCCGCATATAGACGCGGAGACGATGAAAATACATCATTCAAAGCATCATCAAGGGTATGTAAACAACCTAAACGCCGCTCTGGAAAAGCATCCGGAGCTTGCGGATAAATCGCTCGAGGATCTACTCGGCGATCTTGACTCCGTTCCAGAAAACATAAGAACGGCGGTAAGAAACAACGGCGGAGGACACGCGAATCACAGCCTTTTCTGGCCATGCCTGGCTCCCGGTTCCGGGGGAACACCGTCGGGCGAGCTTGCCGGTGCCATAGATTCCGCGTTCGGAAGCTTCGACGCTTTTGCCGAGGCATTCTCAAAGGCGGCCGCTACCAGGTTCGGAAGCGGCTGGGCGTGGCTTTGCGTGGACGACAGCGGAGGACTCGTGGTAACATCCACCGCAAACCAGGACAACCCGGTTTCCGAGGGGCTGAATCCGATTCTGGGTCTTGACGTCTGGGAGCACGCATATTACCTGAACTACCAGAACAGAAGACCCGACTACGTGAAGGCGTGGTGGAACGTCGTGAACTGGGAGCAGGTTTCCGAGAACTTCGCCGAGGCGAAATGACCCCCGCGAAACTGTTTTCGGAAAAAAACGCTTACATTTTAGCACGGAAAATCTTACAATTGCCCTTAGGAACGGAAGGTGTAGTTTTCATTGCCCGCTTGGGCTCTGAAAACTTTTTTTGTCGCCTCCGTATTCCACTTTCAATCAGGAAATTGGTGAAAAAACAAGATGGACATAAAACACAAAGATTTTGAGGGTAATGGGGGACTCGAGGCCGGATTTGAATCCTACGATGTCGACGACAGCATTGAGGAAGATGAAGTCGAAGAGGATTTTGACAGCCCGGCCGAAGAGGAACCGAAACCCCGAGGGAAGCAGAAAGAGAAGGACAAGTGGATTCCCGATGAGCAGTTGCGTCTTCTTTATGTCTACTTCAAGGATATGGCCGTTGAACCTCTCTTCGCCGCAAAGCAGGAAGTCGAAATATCCGCAAGAATCAAAATGTGCGAAATCAGGATGGCTAAAGTGCCTAAAAGCATTGAAAAATATGAAAAAATCCGCACGAGAAAAAACTCGGCCAACGCGAACGCAATAGAACGCAGAATAGCAACTTTGCGCTCGATGGAGAGGATTTATGTCGACTGGGCGCTTAAACTCAAACAGAAATTCGTAAAGGCGAACCTAAGGCTCGTAATAACGATCTCGAGGAGATACATGAGCAGGGGACTGCCTCTTCCGGATCTTATTCAGGAAGGAAATCTCGGTCTTATGCGCGCGGTTGAAAGATTTGACTACACCAAGGGCTACAAGTTCTCCACTTACGCATCTTGGTGGATACATCAGGCCATACTGAGGGCTCTTCAGGGACAGACGAGAACTATAAAAGTTCCTGTCTACCTGCTGGAACAGGCAAACAGGGTTTACAAGACAAGTGCGAAGCTGAGCAAGGACCTGGGAAGAAAGCCGACGCCAAAGGAAATAGCCGAGGCCTCAGGAATTTCAGCCGAGGTTATAAACAGGATTCTCAATTCCACAAACGACGCCATAAGCCTAGACACGCCGGTTTTGGACGGAGAGAAAACCACGCTTCTCGATTCGGTCGCCGACAAGGAAGCTAAAATCCCCGACACGATAATAGCAAAGATGTCTCTCGCGGAAAAGCTCAAGGACGCGCTTACACTTCTGAATGCAAGGGAAGAGGAAATCATCAGGCTTCGCTTCGGCATAGGGCGCCAGAGCACTTACACGCTCGATGAGATCGGCAAGAGGTTCAATCTGACCAGAGAGAGAATAAGACAGATAGAAAAAGCCGCCCTTGGAAAACTCGCCAGTTCAGGCGCGAGAAAAGATCTGGAAAGCTTCCTAAAACAGTAATTTCCCGGAACGCTTAGCCGAAACCGTAGTAGTCAATTCCCAGATGGTTTATCAGTTCTTCTCCCTTCAGGTAACGGAGCGTGTTCTGCAGTTTGGCAAGCTGAACGAAAAGATCGTGCTCTGGATAGAGCCTTTTATCAACCATTGGACTTTTGAAATAAAAGGAAAGCCATTCCTGCACTCCGTAGATTCCGGCTCTTTGAGCCAGGTCGAGGAAAAGCACCAGGTCCAGAACCACGGGAGCGGCAAGTATGCTGTCGCGGCAGAGAAAATTAACCTTTATCTGCATCGGATAGTCAAGCCACCCGAAGACATCAATATTGTCCCATGCCTCTTTTTCATCCCCCCTGGGAGGATAGTAGTTTATCCTTACCTTGTGGTAGTAATCCGAGTAAAGTTCCGGATAGAGATCGGGTTGGAATATGTAGTCAAGAGCGCCGAGCTTGCTTTCCTCCTTCGTCTTGAAAGAGCCCGGGTCGTCAAGGACCTCTCCGTCCCTGTTGCCGAGTATGTTGGTTGAGAACCACCCGTTGAGCCCGAGCAACCTGCTTTTAAAACCAGGTGCCAGGATGGTTTTCATGAGAGTCTGCCCGGTCTTGAAATCCTTGCCGGCTATGGGAACCTCGTTTTTAACCGCCAGTTCCTGCAGCGCCGGGATGTCCACGGAGAGATTAGGAGCCCCGTTTCCGTAGGATGCGCCGCATCTTATGGCCGCGTACGCGTAGATCATGCTGGGAGGGATATTCTCGTGGTTTTCTCTTAATCCCTTCTCAAAACTCTCTATGGTTTCGTGAACCTCTGACGGTTCAAGATAAACTTCGGTACTTGCGCACCAAAGCATTACAAGCCTTTCTATGTCGTTTTGCTTCTGGAATTTCCTTATGTCCTTTATCAGCTGCTCGGCAAGATGCATTTTCGTCTTGCCTCTTTTTACGTGAGGACCCTTGAGATTTTTCACGTAATCGTTATTGAAAACGGCTCGCATCGGAGACTCTTTTTGAAGATCCGACTTTATTTTCTCAAGAAGGTCCGACTTCAGCACCCCGGCGCGAAGCGCGGAGGCATAGCAGTCTTCGTCGTATATGTCCCATCCGGCAAACACCATGTCCTCTATTTTCGCCAGTGGGACAAAGTCTTTTATTAAAGGGAAATTTTTCTCGGTTCGCAGCCCAATTCTGATTTTCCCCATCTGCGTAAGAGAACCTATGGGTCTGCCCACGCCCTTCATTACCGCTTTTACTCCCGCCATGAAGGTCGTGCTAACCGCACCGCTCATTCCGGGAATCAAAACGCCAAGCTTTCCGCTTGCAGGGCGGATATCAAATTTTCTTTGAAACTTCTCAGGTTTATCAGACAAGTAGAATTACCTTTTGGAGAACTGCTGTCCCCTTCTCGCCTTGCGTTTTCCGTACTTTTTGGTTTCAACCATCCTCGGGTCGCGCTTTAGCAGTCCGGAAACCTTGAGTTTCTTCCGGAATGATTCGTTGGCTTTAAGAAGGGCTCTGGCAAGTCCGTGGCTCACAGCACCTGCCTGGCCGGTAAGGCCTCCTCCCTTCACCCTGACCATCACGTCGTACTCCATGGAGGTATCGGTGACACTCAGAGGTTCGCGAGCCTTTATCTGCCACACTTCTCTGGGAAAATAATCTTCCACGGATTTCTTGTTCACGGTAACGGAGCCGCTGCCTCTTCTAAGCCAGACTCTGGCAACTGACGTTTTTCTCCTCCCCGTGCCATTGTAAATAACGGTTTCAGGCATAATGAATCAGACCTCCAGAACCTCGGGATTTTGGGCCGCGTGCGGATGATTGTCGCCGACGTAGACTTTCATTCGCTGTATAAGTTTCTTCTGCCACTTGGTCTTGGGAAGCATTCCCCAGACAGCTTTGCGGATTATCTCGCCCGGCTTCTTCTCGGCAAGTTTATCCGCGGTCACGGATTTAAGTCCTCCCGGGTAGTGGGAATGGCTGTAATAGGTTTTCTGCTCCCACTTCCTGCCGGAGAATGTAGCTTTATCGGCATTGACTATAACGACGAAATCCCCGATATCCGAATGGGGAGTAAACTGCGGCTTGCCCTTGCCTCTAAGAATCAAGGCCACTCTGGTCGCAAGCCTTCCAACGGGTTTTCCCCGCGCGTCAATCAGGTACCACTTCTTTTCAAAATCGTCGCTTCTGGCCATGTATGACTTCATAATATTCTCTCCCGGACAAATTAGGGATCACAATTCTACTGAAATGTAACTTTAAAGTCAAAGAACTTTACGCGGGCCGGGGAAAACTAAAAATCGTAAATGGCGATAACAAATATCTTTGAGAGAATAAAGTCGAAAAGTATTATCAGAAAAAGCGAGATCACAACCGTTTTGGTGGTGGCGTTTCCGACTCCGCGCGTTCCTCCCTCGGCTTTCATACCCACGTAGCAGCCGGTAATCGCCACTATGATTCCGAAAAACAGCGTCTTTGAAATACCGGTCATCAGATCTTCGAGAGAAACCCAGCCCCTTATGCTTTCGATGAAAAGAGTGGGTTTCACGTTAAGTTCCATCTGCGAGATAATCATTGCTCCCCCTATGCCGGCGAGGTTCGATATGACGGCAAGCAGCGGGAAGGATATGATGCATGCCATCAGCCTGGGAGAAACAAGCTTTCTGATCGGATCGGCTCCAAGGGTCCTTATGGCGTCTATCTGTTCCGTTACCTTCATCGAACTGATCTCGGCCGTAATGCCGGAACCGACCCTGCCTCCCACAAGAAGAGAGGTTATTATTGGCCCGAGTTCCCTTACGAAAGAAAGAGTGACCACCGGACCCACAAGCCCTTTTGCCCCGAACCACGCAAATCCCCACGCCATCTGCACTACCATCACCATTCCGATCGCCATGGCGGAAACCACGACTATTGAGATGGAACGAAAGCCTATCTCGTGTATCTGGGCCATCAGAAGACCATAATCATAAGGAGGGGTAACAGTGGCGACAATCGAATTCCAGAGGAAAAAGCAGACCTCTCCCACGCCGAAAATAAAGTTAAGGCAACCGCTAGCCAGTTCGGATACAAATCTGGTCATTCCGCCCGGAGCTCCTCAAAACCTGAAAGAAAATCGATGAATTTTCCGAGATTCGCCTGGAAGTTGGACGGATTCGCGGAATAGCTGAAGTCGTAATCGCATTTGCTAGACTTATGCACAACTGTCGCAAGAGCGAAGCTCTCACCGTCAAGCGACACTTCGTACTCCGCGTAAAGTCCGTTGGCACCGTCAATCTCGATACCTTTTCGCAGTTTCATCCGCTTTTTACCCAGACCGACCACTAGAGAATTTGAGAGCGTTTCAAGATCGTAATTACGGTCCCTGCAGACCGAACTGACCGTAAATATTAAATCGTCCGCCGGGTTGTAAAAAGCGATGTCCCCGCCTTCTATCGGCACCCTCTCCCAGTCCTGCGAAAGCGGCGCGACACGGTAGCTGTTGCGCTCCGTGGTGTAAACCCAGTCCTTCATCTTTCCGGGTTTTCTGTCATCTCCCGAGGCGTAGTTCAGCAAAAACTTCGTTGCGGAGCACGAAGCCGTAACGAAAATCAGAGAAAGCACAATGAAAAAAGCTCTTTTCCGCATAATACAATAACCCCCTGGCTCTCTTGGGAAGCGTAAAGGCTTAAAATACTTGAATACATACTAAAAACCAAGCATCATAGGACCTAAAAACAAACCGAGGTGTAAAGTTGAGTTCCGTAACTATATACACAAGTTATTACTGCACTTACTGCAGAAGGGCAAAAAAACTTCTCGAAAAAAAACAATTGGATTACGAAGAGATAAGGCTTGATGAGGACGTAGAAAAAAGAAAAGAGCTGGTTGAGAAACTAAACTGGAGAACCGTGCCCATCATCTTCGTAAACGAGAAGTTCGTAGGAGGCTACGACGAGCTTGCGGCCCTTGAGCGTTCGGGGGAACTTGACCGTATGCTCGGCCCCGCGGCCCCAACAAGCGATTCCTGATTACGTCTTCTGCCGTTTGGGGGCCTTTTTGACACCCCCTGCCTCAACATGTACGATTGCTTTTAGATTCAGGTTAAGGGAATCGGGTGAGAGTCCCGAGCTGTTCCCGCAGCCGTAAAAAGGGTTGTTTTCCGTGCCCATGCGAAGCGTGCTCGCGCTTCGGGTCACTGGCTTTAAATACAGCCGGGAAGGCCGCATCCGGAAAAGTCGCTCTGTTTCGATAACAGACGGCCCTTTAAGTCGGAATACCTGCCTGCGTCAATCTAGTAGCTTTGCCTCGGGAGCTAGGCGTATGGTGTTTAGAAACAAATCTTTAATCCTCCGCGCGTCCGCACGGTCTTTGTTTTCTGCCTCACGTGTTCATTCAGGTAACCACTCTTCCAGGGAAAGCTATATACAAGCATCTGGAGGAGCTAAGAATGAATAGCTTTAAAATATTTTTTGCCTTTATTTTGATCCTAGGCCTTTTCCCGCCCACGGGTTTTTCCGAGCAGAGAGAGGTGGAAAAAATTATAGTTACGGGAACAAAAACCTGGATTGACGCCGAGCGTCTCGGGTCTTCCATCACAGTCATTGGCAGAGAGGAGATCGAGAAAAGCGGGGAAAAAGACATTGCGTCCATACTCTCGAGAGTCCCCGGATTCAACGTATCCAGCACAGGGAGTCGAGGAGGCAACTCTTCGATTTTCGTAAGGGGCGGTCAGTCGGATTACAACCTTGTGATGATAAACGGCGTTCAGATAAACCAGGCCGGAGGAGGTTTCGATATCTCTTCTCTTACCACTGAAAATGTAGAGAGAATAGAGATAATAAAAGGCGCGCATTCCTCCCTTTACGGTTCCGACGCGGCGTCTTCCGTTATAAACATAATAACAAAGCGCGGGAGCGGAAAAATCAGAAAGACAGGATCCGTGGCCCTAGGGTTCCGCGCCGAAGACGCAATGATCCTGGAGCATTCCGCAAGCATATCAGGCAGCCTGGAAAACCTGAGTTACTTTCTTTCTCACCAAAGAATCATTGATGAAGGCATTTTGGAAATCAACAACGATTACAGAAACAATAACTTCACGGCAACCATGAACCTCGAAGCGAATGATAATTTGAATCTCTCCTTTTTCTCCATATACAGAAATTCAAAGTTCGAATTCCCGACCGGAGGCGCAGGAGACAGGTTCGATGCGTTTGCTGACCCCGACAGTCAGACGAAAGAAAAATCACTTGTTACGGGCTCTGATATTTTTTTTCCCCTGACAGAGTGGTGGGAGAATTCACTTAAGATCGGCTATACAAGACTTGATCGGGAAAGTTACGATGGTCCCGAGCCCGCCCAGCTAGACGGGGTCGAATCAGAGTTTGATACTCTTGATAAAAGAATATCGGTTGAGTACGGATCCAGTTTTTTTGTAGACTTCGATCAGATCTCGAGTGTAACCTCAACGGGTTTTGAATATGAAAAAGAAAGTTTCAAGACGGACTCTTTAAATGAATCAAGGAAAAACTACGCCTTCTACACCCAGAACAACTTCGTGTTGCTTGAGACGTTCTTCGTAACAGCGGGGATAAGATATGACGACAATGAAGCGTTCGGGAGCGAGTGGAGTCCGAGTGTCTTTGCCAAGTGGAAGATAAAAGAATCCGGAACCGCGATAAGAGGAGGCGTCAGCAGAGGAATCAAGGAAGCGACTTTTTTTGAAAACTTCAGCGCAGCTTTCGGAACAATACCCAATCCGGATCTGAAACCCGAACAAACCCTGACCGCTGAAATAGGCATCAACCAACCGTTGCTCGATAACGCGGTCGAACTTGATTTGAGCTTTTTCCAAAACGGATTCAAAAATATTATCGCATACAGTTTCACGCCATTTGAAAATGGAACTAACTACGAAAACATAAGCCGCGCAAAATCCAAGGGAACGGAAGCCGCGATCCGTTTTTACCCAAGCGACGCTTTAACACTAAGTGCTACCTACACCTACGTTAAGACCGACGTAACCGATGACGGCGGCCTGGGGTCTCCATCCTTTTCCAAGGGGGAGCAGCTCATACGGATACCTGAACATTCGTTCTCATTTAACGCGGGATATTCAAGAAACGCCTTTGGCTTTAATCTGTCGGGAAACTATGTCGGCAGCAGAGATGATGTGAACTGGAGTGAGTTTCCAAGCACAAGAGTTAAAAACGATTCTTTTTTCATCGTTGACGCGGCGGCTTCATACGAAATCAGTTTGAAGAGCTTCGTTGACAAAATCAGGATGTTTTCGAGAGTCAACAATATGTTCAATGTAAATTATGAAGATGTTTTCGGTTTTTCATCCCCGGGGTTCAGTATGATTTCAGGAGTTTCGGTAGTTCGGTAGTGAATTTAAGTTCAGGGCGCTGTCTTAGGCGATCAAAATCGAGGGCCAACCTCAATCAGCTTAGGTGGTTGTTTGGGTCGACATTGCCTAGAAACTGAGTAATGTCGCATCCATCAGGCAGTTCCCTGAATCTATTCTTTTTAGGGAACCTCTCTTCTTTACGCGCGCTACAACCAGACAGTCCGCTAAGACCTGAATTTGGGAATCACTTCTTTGCCGAAAAGCTCAATTGAGTGTGCTATAACTTCGCTTGGAGCTTGAGGAAACACCATCCTGCACATTATGTTTCGGATTCCCGTTTTCTCCGCATATTTTTTTACTTCTTGAGTGCAGTATTCAGGGGTGCCGATCATGAAACGATCTTCCGCCATGTATTCAAAGAAAGGGTCGTCGGGGTCAGTTATGGTTTTTCCTCTTATCACTATTTTGACTCCGAGGCTAAGGTAAAACTTGTACATGTTTATTATGTACTCGGTTCCGCCGGTAAGGGCTTCTTCCGTGCTTTCGCCTACGTAAGTTTCCCGAAGCAGTACGTGCTCCACTTTGGATGGGTCACGACCGGCTTTTTCAGCCTCATCGTTATACCACTCCAGGGTATCCATGATCATGGGAACCGTCCTTCCGGGGCCGACAAGAAGCGGGTACCCGAACCGTCCGGCCCTTCTCACTGCAGGTTCCTCGAAAGCTCCTATATATATGGGTATGGGTCTCTGCACAGGCTTGGGAGTAACATCTATGTTCGAAAAACTGAACCTTTTGCCACCGTAGGAAAAAGGTCCGTCCTCCCAGCATTTTTCGATTATCTCTATACCTTCTTCAATTCTCGAGGGTCTTTGCACCATCGGGATACCGCACCCCTCGAATTCCTCTTTTCTGTAGCCTATTGCCACTCCCAGATCGAATCTTCCGTTTGAAATCAGATCGACGGTAGCAGCATCTTCGGCAATCCTAACGGGGTTATGAAGCGTGAGTATCAAGGCTCCGGTACCTATTCTCACCCTTTCGGTCACAGCGGCCATCGCGGCCGCCATCGTGAGGGGAGAAGAGCAGTAACCGTCCTCAAGAAAATGGTGCTCGGAGAGCCACACGGAATCGAAATTCACCGCTTCGGCAAGTTTCACGTGCTCAAGGGAATTTCTGTAAAGGTCCGCGTGGTCGTAATCAAGATCCTTGTGGGTCTGCATGCTGAAGAGTCCGACTCCGAATTTCATTTTATACCTCCGGGATATTCGCTGGATTATTTGCCTTTAAGCAGCAAATCAACAATAATTCTACCAAAATCGTAATCTATTTCCAAAACTATCCATGAGGTGCCCCACAATGGGAAAAGAAATAAAATTCGGGCTCTCAGCTCCGATGCCAGGAGCTGACGTTGAAGGACTCGTAAATTTTTCGGTAAAGGCCGATCAGCTTGGATTCGACATGATATGGTACCCTGACCACTTGCTTTTCGTGGCGCCGGGAGCTATAGCTCCGGAGGCATGGACAGTGGCTTCGGCGGCGGCAGTGAAAACGGAAAACATAGCTTTGGGAACGGTTTCTGATCCTCACAGGATGCATCCCGCCGTTTTCGCCCAGAGGCTAGCGACTGTCGATCAGCTTTCAAAAGGTAGGGTAGTGCTCTGCCTTGGGGTCGGGGAATCCATGAATCTTGACGCATTCGGAATCGAGTGGGGAAAACCTCTTTCAAAACTCAGAGAATCCATGGAAGTCATGAAACTTCTGTGGGAGACCGACGAGCCCGTGGACTTTGACGGGCAGTTCTACAACCTTGAGAGCGCATTTTTGCAGATAAAACCCTACGAGAGAAACAAAATACCGTTTTACATGGCCACCCACACGCCAAAAGGACTTCAACTGACGGGAGAAAAAGGCGACGGCTGGCTTCCGATAGATCTCAATCCCGATCTCTATTCCAGTTATCTCGGGGAGATAAAGGCCGCGGCGGATAATGTGGGAAGATCACTTGATGACGGCTTTGACCCCGCTTTGTGGGTATTTACCTCGCTTGGAGAAAGCGTTGATGCCGCCTACAAGACACTTGAACCCTTCAAGTACGTACTGGTTATGCAGGACCAACTGCTAAAGGCCGGATACGACGTTGAGATCCCTGAAGAATATCACGGACTTAACTACTTCAACATAGTGCCGACGGATGAAGAGGGTAGGCAGAGGTTCAGGCAGCTCGGACAGCTTTTCCCGAGAGAAGCCATACTTGATTTCACCATTACTGGATCGAAAAAAGACTGCATAGAGAAAATTGAGAAATTCATAGACGCAGGGGTAAGGAATTTCGTCTTGTTCTACAGGTTCAGCCCTGATCCTGATCTGGCACTTGAAACGTACTCAAAAGAAATAATTCCTTACTTCAGATAAAGTTTCTGGTGTTTTCAACGGATTTTTTGCAAAGAGCTTAGAAGTGGACCCCAATGTTAGGACTTACTGTTTCGTATCATCCTGAAATCACTTTATATCCTTGACAATTATCAAAACCTCTTGTCGAATATAAAAATAGTGTTTGCTACTTGAAACTACCGGATAAAAAACTCCGGGAGGAAAATGCTCTTGAAGAAGACGGTTGCCACTATAGTTTCCGGGGTAATCCTGCTTGCTTGGGGTTCTGTGTCATGGATGGTTCTTCCGTGGCACCAGATGGTGGCCAATGAATTTACCAGCGAATCCGAAGTCGCGATAACGTCCTAAATCTTTCGCAAATTAAAAAAGGAAGGCGGCATTTCCTAGTAAATCTGGTTAGATAAATAGTGTTCTAAATCTATTTAACAGGAGGAAACACCGCCATGAGTAATTATACAGCGAAGGGCCCTAAAAAGGTAATTCAGATAAACGAGAAGGAGTTGCAGCAACACCTAAGCTCCCTTGTCACGGATACAGTACAGGAAGTTCTGAACCAGGTTCTCGACGCGGAAGCGGACGAGATGGTCGGGGCGGCTCGATACGAACGAAGCGCCGATCGCCAGGATTATCGTTCCGGGAGCTACACAAGGAAGCTCCATACCAAGGCAGGGGAAGTGACGTTGAGCATACCCAAGCTTCGGGAGCAGACGTTTCAGACGGCCATTATAGAGCGTTACAGAAGACGGGAGTCATCAATAGAGGAAGCTTTGGTGGAGATGTATCTTGCGGGAGTGTCGACTCGTCGGGTGGCAGATATCACCGAGGCGCTTTGGGACACGCGGGTGAGTTCATCAACCATTTCGAAGCTCAATCACAGTGTGTACGAGCATATAGAGAAGTGGCGGAGCAGGCCCATAGAAGGAGAGTTTCCGTATGTATATCTTGACGGGGTGAGTCTTAAGCGCAGATGGGGAGGGGAAGTGGGCAACGTGTCGGTATTAATAGCCATAGGGGTGGGGACAGACGGCCATCGTCGCGTTCTGGGGGTGGTGGAAGGGGCTAAAGAAGACAAGGCTGGGTGGGGAGGGTTTTTGCGTCATCTCAAGTCCCGGGGACTTAGTGGGGTACAGATGTTCATAAGCGACGCGTGTCTGGGTTTGGTGGAGAGTTTGGGAGATTTTTATCCGGAAGCTCTGTGGCAGCGCTGCGTTGTTCATTTCTATAGGAACGTGTTCAGTTACGTGCCTCGGGGGAAGATGGAGGAGGTGAGTTTGATGCTGAAGGCTATCCACGCTTCTGAGAACAAGGAAGCTGCGAGGGCAAAAGCAAAGGAAGTTATAAAGAAGCTGAAAGAGATGAGGTTGGGTTCCGCGGCGAGGTGGGTAGAGAGGTGTGTGGAGGAGACGCTTACGTACTACGGGTTTCCGTCGTCACACTGGCGGAGGATCCGGACTAACAATCCGATGGAGAGGATAATCAGGGAGATAAGGAGGAGGTCCCGTGTAGTGGGAGCTTTTCCTGATGGGCAGAGTGCGTTGATGTTGTGTGCGGCCAGGCTAAGGCATATATCGGGGACTAAGTGGGGGAGCAGAAGATATCTTGATATGGACTTACTGAGAGAAATGGACAGAAAGGAGGAAGTTGAGGTAGGGTAATTGAACAACCGGAGTTTCAGAACCAAAGACTCATGAGTCTTTGATTCTGAAACTGAAGAAATGCCGAAAACTTGAATTTGCGAAAAATTCCGAGCACTATCGAAGTCGCCGAAGTTCTAAGAGCAAATGCGCCTAAAGCCGGAGTTTATTACCTGCCGTTTGCGCACCAGAATCAGAAGAAGGGAGAAACGGCGGCGTTTGTAAACACCCTTCCCGAAGGCTACGACCCCGGGATGATAAAACAGCTTGTCACACAGTTCATCGGCGCCCTGATAAGCGCCCTGATCATTATCTGCCTGCTCTCCCAAACGGCAGGACTGGGTTATTAGGGGCGAGTTGGGTTTGTCGCCCTGGTCGGAGTAGCTATAGGTTTTGTAAGCCATTTCCACTACTGGAACTGGTTCCCGACTGCGTACATAATCGTTACCATTGTTGACATCCTGCAAAGCTGGTCGCAACAAACACGAAAAAGATAGCCGGCAGCACAATAGATGGTTACTAATCTATTCTAACACGGGTATCCGCCTCGCATACAGCGTTCCGGACCCTCAACGTTCACCGGGCGCGGAAGGATCCGCGAAGCTGACTTTGCTGAAGTAAAGAAAGTTGAGGCGGTCGGGTTCAAGCCCCTTCACGTACGGCTTGATCATGTTCTGCTGAACTGAGTTCAGGTAAGGAACTATCGGGACGCCCGTTTCCGCGAGAATCCTCTGAGCACTGTTGTAGAGGCCTGTTCTTTGCTTGCGGTCCAGAATCCCGGCGGCCTTTTCCACCAGCCGATCGTACTCCGGGCTGCACCAGCCGGTACGATTATTCCCGCTTCCACACTCAAAGAGGTTCATGAAATTGTGAGGGTCCGGGAAATCCGCCTGCCATCCAGCTCTGAATACGGGCGAGGGATCCGTCCTGAGTGTGCTCAGATAAACAGTCCATTCCTGGTTAACAAGCTTGACTTCGATGCCCAGGTGCTCCTTCCACATCCCCTGGAACGCCTCGGCGACAATTCTGTTGTTTCCGGTATCAGGGTAAAGAAAAGTTGTCTGCGGAAAATTTTTCCCGTTCGGATAGCCGGCCATCTCAAGAAATTTTCTCGCCTTTTGCGCATCAAACGGAAGACCAATCCGGGGGTTGTAGGCAAGCATGTCGATCGGTATCCATGAAGTGATGGGCACTCCCGCCCCTTGGAGAAGTCCAGCGAGGCTTTTTCTGTCTATTGAGCTTGCGAAAGCCTTTCTCACTAGAAGATTGTCAAACGGGGCTTTTTTAGTGTTGAATCCTATGTAGTTGTTTCTGAAAACCACGCTCTGCTTAAAATCCGGAAGTTTCACAAGCCTTGGAACTTCAAGCAGTGGAATTCCTTTGCTGTCAAGAAAATCGAGCTCTCCGCTTTCATAAAGCGCGAGGGTGGATACAGGATTTTCGTTCATTATCATCTTTACTTTCTTCGCACTTTTCGGCTTCTCTCCCCAGTAGTTCTCATACTCTTCAATAAGAACTTTCTCATGGTGCTCCCATTTTCTCAGTCTGTAGGGTCCCAGGGTCACTATGTTCGCGGCTTCCGTCCACTTGGTTCCATATTTTTCGGCAATATCCTTTCTCATCGGAAAAGTGGACATGAAAGTGACGAGGTTCAAAAAATAGGCCCTCGGTCTTTCAAGAGTAACGATAAGAGTGCGGTCATCCGGGGCTTTTACCCCGACTTTGCTGAAATCCTTTATCTCCCCGGAATTGAATTTTCTGGCGTTTTGTATGTCAAAAAGAAAATAGGCATAACTTCCTGCGGTTTCGGGCTTAAGGATCCTTTTCCATGAATAAATAAAATCCCCGGCCTTAAGCGGCACTCCGTCCGTCCAGGAAACTTTTTCCCTTATTTTGAAAGTATAGGTTTTTCCGTCCTCGCTTATTCCCCAGCTTCGCGCGAGAGCGGGTATGGGCTCGTATTTTTCATTAAACGCCGCGAGACCGTCCATTATGTTGTCTATGATTGTAAAAGACGTAACGTCGGTAGCGAGAGACCAGTCAAGAGTGGGAGGTTCGGTCCCGATATTTATGTTAAGCGTATCTTTGCGGGAAATATCCTCTGCATCCAGGGCCTTGTTTCCGGAACCACAGGAGACAAAAAGTAAAACGCAGAAAACCAGAAAAAAACTTTTCAATACTTTCATAATAACAGCTTGAAACCTTCGCCTCTTGCGGATTATTTCATGAAAACCGCCCGCAAACGGAAAGAGTAAAGTTGAGCATGCTGAGCTGACTACTGCCCGAAAACTTCGAATACGCCGTCTCTTACTATTCCTACAATCGGTTCGTAAACCGCGTCGCCATTACGGTCAAAATAGAAATCGCCAAAAACGGTATTCTCCACTCTTAAATCGGCCATTGAGTCGCGAATCGATTGTGAATCGTTTGAATCGGCATCAGCGATAGCCTGGGCTAAGATATGAACGGCTCCGTATGACCGCGCGGCAAAAGCATTGGGTTTCCGGTCGTCGTATTTTTCCTGGTAATTCCTGAGAAAGGCGCGGTTCTCCGGCGTGTCGACAGCGGCAAGCCAGACCGTAAAGGTAATCGCGCCCTCAGCCACACCAGGCAGTTGATCGTTCGCTTTGTTCACGTCGTCTATCGTGAGCAGGGTCATTATAAAAGGAACTTCTATGCCGAGCCGTCTGGCCTGAACCGGAATTTCCGTGCGTCCAGACGTCAGGGCCGAGATGAAAATGGCGTCAGGGTTCGCATCCTTTATCTCGGTCAATTGGTCGGTCAGATCGGGAAACGGTTCGTTTTGGGGACGAGCATAGCTCTGCTCGCTCACAACCGTGACTCCCTCATCGTCAAATGCCCGTTCCAACTGCTCGAAATTGCTTTGGGAAAAAGCGTCTAGACTATTTGTTATTGTAGCCACTCTGCTGTAGCGCAGACGCTCCCTGGTAGTACTCACCCCCTTAGGCACCAGACGCTCTACGGTAAGTGAAGCGCGAAAAGCAAATTCGCTTTTGGCGCTGAGACCGTTTGCGGCAGAGGTGGGACTGAAGGATATGACTTTGTTTTCATGAGCTATAGGAATAACCTCTCTGGTCGAGGTTGAAGTAAAGGGACCGAGTACGGCTACCACGCCGTCCTGTTCAATAAGCTTTCTGTACGCTCTCTGCGCGCCCTCCACAGTACTTTCGGAATCCTCAATGATGAACCTGATTTTCTTCCCTTCAAGAAGCGAGGATTCGTTAATTTCCTCAAGGGCAAGCTCCATACCGTTCTTCATGTTCAAGCCCGTTGATTCAAGCACACCTGTGAGAGGAACGACGACGCCTACCGGAACCTCTTTGGCACTTTCCTCGTCGCAGGATACAAGAGCGAAAACCGCAGCCGCGGTCGCCATGGCAAAAAACAGAAGGATAGTTATTCTTTTCATGTCGAAACAACCTCTTCCCTGATTATTGTTCACTATCGGAGAGGGTAACGAGAACAGAGTCTTTTTCAACCGTATCCCCTTCCTTAATCCTTATCTCCTTTATGCTGCCCGAAGCGGAGGCCTTAAGTTCGCTTTCCATCTTCATGGCTTCGACGATTACGACGCTGTCACCCACTTCGATGTTGTCGCCCTGCTTCTTCAGGATCTTCACTACCCTACTGTGCATCGGCGCCGTTATGTTAAGACTTCCCGTGTCTTCTCCCTGGGAAGCATCCCTTCCAGAGAGAGCCTCTATTTCGTGGAGGTCACCCCCGTGGAAAACTTGTATTTTTTTCCCTTCCCTGAATATCCCTACGGTGATGCTCTCGTTATTAACCAGAATCGAATAGGTATTTTCGTCTATCCGCAGAAATTCTAATTCTTTCTGCTCGCCGTCGATGCTGACGAGGCTTAGCCCTTCTTTTTCTTCAAAACCTACTTTGTAGGTTTTGTTTCGCAGTTTAAAAGTGTACGTCATAAAAGCGAATTTCCCGATACGCCGACTCTTCTGGCAAAAAGCTTCCAGCCTGAAGAAGTACCGTTCGTTTCCTGCACGATTTGGTTTGAGCCACCGTTCATGGCAACTGCGGCGGCCATAAGTATAAGTTCAGGATCGGATTGTTCGGGCACAAGAAGTTCAGGGTGTCTTTCTATAAAACCGGTGTCAATCTGCGCCTTGCGGAACTCCGAGTTCTGCATCATTCTGATCAGAAACCCGAGATTGGTTTTCACTCCCAGAACCACATATTCCCTGAGAGCGGAAAGCATCCTGTTTACCGCCTCCTCCCGAGAATCTCCCCAGACGACAAGCTTTGAGAGCATCGGGTCGTAGAAAGATGTTATCTCACAGCCACTGTAAACAGACGAATCATCCCTCACTCCCGGACCACCTGGAGCGCGCACGTAATGAAGCATTCCTGGCGAGGGAAGAAAATTGGTGGCGGGATCCTCCGCGTAAACCCTGCATTCAAGCGCGTGGCCGCGCATTTTTATGGCAGACTGCTTGAATGGCAGTTTTTCTCCCGAAGCTATCCTTATCATCCACTTCACGATATCAATTCCGGTGATCATTTCCGTGACCGGATGCTCGACCTGCACCCTGGTGTTCATCTCCAGAAAATAGAAATTTTCCTTTTGATCCATTATGAACTCGACTGTGCCGGCCCCGAAATAGTCAACCACCTTTGCTATGCGAAGGGCAACTTCGCACATGCTTTTTCTCGTCTTCTGGCTTATGAATCCCGAGGGAGCTTCCTCTATCACCTTCTGGTGGCGCCTCTGTATTGAGCATTCCCGCTCAAACAGATGCAGCAGATTCCCATGCTTGTCCCCGAGAACCTGGATTTCAACGTGTCTTGGTTGCTGAACGAACTTTTCTATGAATACCGAATCGTCTCCGAAAGAGGAAGACGCCTCGCTTCTAGCCATCCGAAGAGACGATTCGAATTCCTCCTTGGAATTAACAAGCCTCATTCCCTTTCCGCCCCCGCCCGCAGAAGCCTTTATCATCACCGGGTAGCCGATTTTCTTCGCCACCCTCGAGGCCTCAACATCGGATACGGCTCCCTCAGATCCTGGAACAAGAGGCACGCCCGCGTCTCTTGCTATTTTCCTCGCGGTGACCTTATCCCCCATAAGCCTTATTGCCTCCGCCGACGGCCCTATGAAAACTACGCCTTCTTTCTGGCACAGCTCGGCGAAGGAATCGTTTTCGGAGAGAAATCCGAACCCGGGGTGTATGGCTTCGGCTCCCGATTCCTTGGCAACCTCAACTATTTTCTCCCCAACCAGATAGCTTTCCGAGGGTTTTGACGGTCCTATGTGGTAGGCTTCGTCCGCAAGCATCACGTGAAGAGCGTCTCTGTCGGCATTCGAATAAACAGCTACGGTAGCGATTCCAAGCTCCCGGCACGCCCTGATGATTCTTACCGCTATTTCTCCCCTGTTTGCTATCAGTATTTTCTTGAACATCTTTTTACCCGGTCGCTCAGAGAGGAATATTCCCGTGTTTTTTTGGCGGAAGCGTCTGTCTTTTTCCGCCGAGCATCTCAAGCGCCGCTATCACTCTGTGTCTCGTGTCTTCGGGTTTTATAACTTCGTCTATGTAACCTAGGCTCGCAGCGCGATACGGATTTGCGAAATTCTTTTTGTACTCCTCAATGAGCCTGATTCTTTCGGCATCGGGATCGTCCGCAGTCGCAATCTCCCCGCGGGAAATTATGTTCACCGCTCCGTCGGGTCCCATGACCGCGATTTCAGCTGTGGGATAGGCAAGGTTCACGTCCCCTCTTATGTGCTTTGAGGACATGACGTCGTAAGCCCCTCCGTAAGCCTTTCTGGTTATCACCGTAATTCTAGGAACCGTGGCCTCGCAGTATGCGTAAAGCAGCTTTGCGCCGTGTCGGATGATCCCTCCCCATTCCTGTGAGGTTCCCGGAAGAAAACCCGGCACGTCGACAAAAGTAAGAAGCGGGATATTAAAAGCGTCGCAGAATCTTACGAACCTAGCTCCCTTAACCGAGGCGTCTATGTCAAGACACCCCGCCAGCACCTTGGGCTGGTTCCCCACGATACCAACCGGCTGTCCGTTCATCCTCGCAAACCCTATAACTATGTTTTTCGCGTAATGCTCCTGCACCTCGAAGAAATACGAATTATCTACTATGGGTCTCACCACATCCAGCATATCGTAGGGCTTGTTGGGATTATCGGGGATAAGCTCGCGAAGACTCGTCTCTCTTCTGTCCGCGGGGTCATCGCACGGAATCACCGGCGGATCCTCCATGTTGTTTGAAGGAAGGAAACTGATGAGTTCCTTTATTATCTCTATCGAGTCGCTGTCATCCTCCGAGGCGAAATGCGCGACGCCGCTTATGGAGTTATGAACCATGGCGCCGCCAAGCTCTTCTGAGGACACCTCTTCGTGGGTAACGGTCTTTATTACATCGGGACCCGTCACGAACATATAACTTGTGTTCTTTGACATGATCGTGAAATCGTTCATTACGGGGGAGTAAACCGCCCCTCCGGCGCACGGACCCATGATCGCGGATATCTGCGGGATGACTCCCGAGGAGATCACATTTCGAAGAAATATCTCTCCGTAAGCGCCGAGACTTTTGACTCCTTCCTGGATTCTAGCCCCGCCGGAGTCATTAAGCCCTATGATAGGCGCCCCTGTTGAGAGGGCTAGATCCATTATCTTGCATATCTTTTTTCCCTGCTCAAGACCCAGAGAACCGCCGAAAACCGTGAAGTCCTGTGCGTAGACAAATATTTGGCGCCCTTCAATCTTTCCGTAGCCCGTAACCACGCCGTCGCCGAGGATTTTCTTTTTATCCATGCCGAAATCGGTGCAGCCGTGCAGGACAAACTTGTCGAGCTCGATAAAAGTATCTCTGTCAAGAAGCTCGGTTATTCGCTCGCGGGCAGTGTGCTTGCCGGAATCGTGCTGTCTTTTGATTCTGGCTTCGCCGCCGCCTAAGCTTGCCTCTTTTTCCTTATCTTCAAGAATCCTGACTTTTTCTTTCATTTGGATACGCTCCAGACCCACTCCCAGCTAAAAACGGATCAGTCAATGATAACACGCAGAAACACCGTTTCAAGACTCCAGGGCGCCAAGAGACTCGAACAGAATGTGCACCTGGGCGCGCAAACTACGCATGTCTGAGGAGTTTTTTATCAGAAAATCGGCCTGAGACGCCTTTTCCCCTTCGGGCACCTGTGAGTCCATGCGGCGGCGGATTTCCTCGGGCGCCATGGAGTCGCGGGCCACCACCCTGCGTTCCCTCAGTTCCCCGGGACACGTAACTACAACCAGTCCGTCGATCAGGTCATTAAGACCGCCTTTTTCTCGATCTATAAGAGACGCCTCAACAAACACCATGCGCTCATCGCTCCGGCCAGATATCTTCTCTTTTATCCTCTCAAGAATCCTCGGATGGGTTATCCGGTTGAGTTGCTCGCGGTCCCCCTCGCTTGCAAACACTATTTTGGCGAGGGCACCGCGGTCAAGCGTCCCGTCTGCATGGAGAACCTCCCGGCCGAAGCAGGTAACGATTTCCGCAAGCGCAGGCTCATCGGGCCGTACGATTTCCCTCGCCACTTCGTCCGCGTCCACGGTGAACGCCCCGAGTTCGCGCAGCATCCACGCCACCGTTGACTTACCTGAGCCTATGTTTCCTGTAAGCCCGTATATTTTCATCTTCAGGCATTCCGAGACCTTATAAAGTCAATCGCCCTAGTTAGGCGCCGAGCTACGGTGTCTTTGCCAAGTATCTCGACAACATCAAAGATTCCGGGACTCTTCGTCGAGCCGGTAAGCGCGACTCTCACTGGCTGGGCTATTTTCCCGAGCCCAAGACCCGTGTGTTCCATCACGCGCTCGAAACCCTTGTGAATACTATCATGGGAAAAATCCTCGACACGGGAAAGCTCCTCTGCCAGAAGCTTGAAAATCTCGCCGCTTTGCTCCACCAAGAATTTCTCCGCCGCCTTTTCATCGTATTCAAAATCATCGGTGAAGAAGTAAAGGGACTGCTCCACGATTCCGTTTAGAGTCTCTGACCGCTCGCGCATCTGCGCGATTATTTTGCGAAGCCGTGCGGGAGGCTGCTCAGGAAATTCCTTTTGTCTGATAAGATGGACTACTTCCCCGGATATCCGCTCCTCGGGCAGATCCCTTAAGTATTTTCCGTTAAGCCAGAGGAATTTCTGGGAATCAAACACAGATGGGGATTTCCCGATGCCCTTGAGGCTGAATTTTCCAACGAGTTCCTCTCTTGTGAAAATCTCCTGGTCCCCGAAAGACCACCCAAGTCTCACGAGATAGTTAAGAACCGCCTCGGGAAGATATCCCCCCAGGAGGTACTCAGTGACGGATTCTGCGCCGTGGCGCTTGGAAAGTTTTTTTCCGTCCGCGCCGAGTATCATCGGAACATGGGCAAGCTGCGGCTTTGCCAAGCCGAGAGCATCGGCTATCAGTATCTGCCTCGGGGCGTTTATTATGTGGTCATCACCCCTTATGACGTGAGATATTTCCATCTGCGCATCATCAACCGCCGCGGCGAAATTATAGGTCGGAAACCCGTCGGCTTTCAGTATCACGAAGTCTTCTATTTCCGAGGAATCAAAAACTATCCCGCCGCGGACCAGATCCTCAACGGAGATCTTTTCTCCTGGGGATACCGAAAGCCTTACGGCGTAAGGTTTTCCGGGGGCGGCACCCAGCTGCGACCACTCCCTCCTGTATCTGAAAACCTCCCCTTTCTCCCTGACCTCTTCTCTCCTCCGCCCGAGTTCTTCGGCGGTAACATAGCATCTGTATGCTTTTTCCTCGTCAATAAGCCGCCCTGCAAGCCGCCCGTAACTGTCGAGCCGCTCTGACTGGCGGACGATTTCCCCCTGCCACTGAAGTCCGAGCCACTTGAGCGATTCGATGATCTGCCGTTCGAATTTCTCCTCGGAGCGCGCGCGGTCGGTATCCTCAATCCTGAGCAGAAAATCTCCGCCAAGGCTCGCGGAAAAAAGCCAGTTGAAAATAGCGGTGCGGGCTGCTCCCACATGAAGAGCGCCCGTGGGGCTGGGAGCGAATCTTGTTACGATCTTCACGAAGACTATTTTACACGCCGAAGCGGTAAAAAAAGAAATTCGCAGGTACGGCTTGGGGATTCTCCCCCGCGGATTGTATAATAAAGGTCATGAGGATATGTTCACTTCTTCCAAGCTCAACCGAGATAATCTTCGCCCTCGGACTTGAGGAGAACCTAGTCGGAGTAACCCACGAATGCGATTACCCTCCCCAGGCACGTGATAAACCCGTGGTCGTAAAAAGCATTCTCGAAGGAAAGGAGAAACTCTCAAGCGCACGCATAGACGAACTTGTAAGCCGCAGCCGCTCGGAGGGAAAAAGCGTCTACCTGATCGACTCGGAGCGCCTAAGTGAGATGAAACCGGATCTTATCATCACTCAGGGTCTTTGCGACGTCTGCGCCGTATCCGAAAACGAGGTGACGGAAATCTGCGAGGTTCTTGAGAACAGTCCCGAAATCCTGTCCCTAAACCCTACCACAATAGGGGAGATACTGGATTCCATAGTGCTTCTGGGAGAAGTCACGCAAACTAAAGAGAAGGCTTCGCAACTCGTAGATGACCTTCGCAAAAGAATCGAAACCGTCGAGAAAAAGCTTTCGGGCGAAAGATACCGCCCGGGGGTCTTCTGTCTTGAGTGGCTCGACCCTCCTTACGCCGCCGGGCACTGGGTGCCTGAAATGGTAAAGACAGCTGGAGGAGAACCGCTGATCTCGAGGACGGGAGAACCTTCGTTTAAGACAAGCTGGGATGAGATACTAGAGTCTTCCCCAGACTACCTGATCATAATGCCCTGCGGGTTCGATGTAGAAAAAACGCTTGACGGAATAGAGGAATTGACCGGCGGGGTAAGACAATGGCACACGCTGCGCGCGGTACAAAAAGGGCACTGCTACATAGTGGACGCCAATTCCTATTTCAGCAGGTCGTCTCCCAGAGTCGTTGACGGGATTGAACTGCTGGCGGGTATAATCCACTCCGATATATTCACACAACGCCCGAGGAAGGACTCGGTTCTAAACGTGAAGAATTATTTCTACCTGCAAACTTTTCTCGGTTAGGACGGAGCCTGAAAAAGATCCACATCTCCCGAAACATCACCGGAATCTGAAGGAACCTCCGCACTCGCCTGCGCTACCGGGGACCGAAAAGGACCCACATCGCTTTGGGGCTCCTGCGGTTCAGGCGGAGCGGGCGGTTCGGTACTTGCAGGCACTACCGCAGACTGAAAAGGATTTACATTTCCTCTTTCATTTGACATAAAAAACACTCCTATGCATTAAAAATATTCAACTGCTAGCGGAGCGTAACCCACCCTGATATATTCACGTAACGACCAAAGGACAACTCGGTTCTAAACGTGAAAAATTATTTCTACCTACAGACTCTTCTCGGTTAGGACGGAGACTGAAATGGATCCACATCTCCCGAAACATCACCGGAATCTGGAGGAGCCTCTGCACTTGCCTGCTCTCCCGCCGCCTGAGCAGACTGAAAAGGATCCGCATCGCTCTGGGACTCCTGGGGTTCAGGCGGAGCGGGTGGTTCTTCGGAAGCCTGCTGCCCTCCTCCTTCGTTTAACATAAGGAATATCCCTATGACAAGAATTACAATAGCTAACAGTACTAACTCATTACCTTGCATTGTCATAAAATCTATCTATCCTCCTGATACTCTTTATACTACCATGCTAGGACCACGAACCTGAAAGTCCGCAAAAACCTGAATCCTATTTTTAATCATACTGATTGACTGAGCGATATGTCAAGGATATTTTCCGCATCTCAGACAGCATACGAACCGCTTGAGCAGGATATGGAACTGCAAATAGCGCTTTCGCAAATCCTCTACGGATGCGTGTCGCACGCAACGGACGAAGGATGCGTGATGATTTTCAAGGAGGATCCGGGAAAAGTCGCGGCGATTGCCGATACCAAGGAAATATCAACGCGTTTTTTCACGGTGGAGAAAGAGGAATTCCCCTCAGTCGCCATGGAGATAAGATTAAAAACTGGCAGAAATCTCAAACTCAAGTACGAATATTTTTTCCTCACCGAATCTTCGGAGGAGATCTTTTTTCTTTCCACCCTAGCAAGACTCGGGCTGTTCTCCCTTCTTTTTCTCTGCGACGAGGCACATCATATGATCACGGTGGAGATGACCACGGCAGAGATGGAACCGCTGAAAAACATCGTTTGCGAAATCGCTGATTGATTGACAAAATCAAGCCTTTAAACTATTATTGCGCTAATCGCTTCGGAGACAGATTCCAAATTGAAGTACGTAAAAATTATAGGAACCGGTTCTTCGGTTCCCGACGCCATACTTTCCAATTCCGATCTGGAAAAGATGGTCGAGACTTCCGACGAGTGGATCACGTCCAGAACAGGAATAAGGGAACGCAGGATTGCGGATGAGAATACCGCTTCTTCTGATATCGCTTATGAAGCCGCCGAAAAAGCCCTCAAGGCTGCCGGAGTAAGTCCACAGCAGATTGACGTAATCATAGTCGGAACCATTACCCCCGATTTCCTTTTTCCTTCAACAGGCTGCGTGGTACAGGGCCTTCTGGGAGCAAGAAACGCCTACGCTTTTGATCTCATGGCCGGCTGTTCCGGGTTTCTTTACACGCTTCACGTAGCCCAGGGAATAATAAAGTCAGGCGGCGCGGAGAAAATTCTCGCAATAGGGGTTGATACTCTCTCGAAGGTCACTGATTTCGAGGATCGTTCAACCTGCATACTTTTCGGCGACGGTGCGGGAGCTGCCGTTCTTTCGGCTTCAGAAGAACCTGGGATTCTTTCATCCATTCTCAGCTCAGACGGAAGAGACTGGGATCTTCTCTATGTTCCGGCAGGAGGTTCAAGGACACCAATCAACGAGCAGACGCTTAAAACCAGAGATCAATACATAAAGATGAAGGGAAACGACGTGTTCAAAGTCGCCGTCAAGAGCATGGAATCGGCAACCATAAACGCCATCAAAGAAGCCGGCCTTGAGCCCGAAGATATTGATCTTTTCGTTCCTCACCAAGCAAACCAAAGAATTCTGGAAGCCGTAAGAAAGAGGCTGAATTTCCCGGAAGAAAAAGTGTTTGTAAACCTAGACAAATACGGAAACACCTCCGGGGCTTCAGTTCCGCTGGCCCTTGACGAGGCAATTCGCCAAGAAAGGGTAAAAGAAGGGGATCTGGTGCTGTTCGCTGCTTTCGGAGCCGGTTTCACCTGGGGAGCTTCAGTGGTAAGACTCTGAAGACCTTCACCGACTCCGCAACCCGTTTACCCAAGACGTAACTCTTTTTCTCCACGAAAAAACACAGAATATGACTCTTTCCTCAATCCCGCAGCTTGCAAACATCGTCCTGCCAGCGTTTCTTGTAATTGCCGCAGGTTTTCTTTTCAGCAGGACGAGAAAAATAGATATCTCTTCAATCAACGATCTTGTGATTTACGTGACCACGCCGTGTCTAATAATCTCGTCCCTTTCCGATTTTACCATGGACCCGTCTGTAACGGCGAGGCTGTTTCTTTCGATATCGGCAGTCGTTTTCGTTACCATCATAATCGGCGGGGCGCTTGCGAGGGCTTTCAGGCTTGACTCTAGGGTATATCTACCCCCCGTGGTTTTCGCAAACACCGGAAATCTGGGTCTTCCCCTCTGTCTTTTCGCATTCGGACAGTACGGGTTTAACATCGCGATACTCTGCGTCGTTTCGACCATGCTGCTTCACTACACGGTGGGAATCCTGATTCTCGGTTCCGGAAAAGACCTGCGCGAGATCTTCAAGCTCCCTCTGATATACGCCACTGTGGCAGGAATAATCATCAACTATGTCGGCGTTGATATGCCGGTAGTTATTGAGAGACCGGTAACCCTTCTAGGGGAGATTACGATACCCGCGATGCTTTTCTCGCTCGGATACAAGCTCTCTGAAATGAAGCTCTCGAAGCTTTGGCTTTCATTTCTCTTCGGCTCCGCCAGGATATTTCTTGGGATCTTCCTGGGAGCGCTGTTCGTAAACATGTTCGGTTTGAAGGGAATCGAGGCGAAAGTGGTTATTCTCGAGTGCTCGATGCCACCCGCGGTTTTTAACTTCGTGCTCGCGGAAAAATACGGAAGGGACTCTCAGACTGTAGCGTCAATAATAGTGGCCGGAACGGTAGTCTCCCTTTTGGTGCTTCCGTTCGTTATTTCGTATCTGACAAACTAGTGAGGGATCAGCGAGTTATGTCCTTTAGGGTGAGACCTTCGTCCCTTAGGTAGGGCATAAGACCTTTTCTGGTGATCGTTCTTAGCGCGCGGGCGGAAATCCTTATCCTCACGTACCTGTCTATCTCCGGAACGTATATCCTTTTCCAGTGCAGATTCGGATTCTGGCGCCTTTTAACGTGGTTGTTCGCGTGGGAAACGCTGTTTCCGAAAAGAGGTTTTTTTCCTGTTATAGCGCAACGGCGGGCCATCGGAATCTCCTTTGACTACTTGGTCTCCTTGAAAACGACGTGCTTTCTTATCACCGGGTCATACTTTTTCAGTTCAAGACGGTCGGGAGTATTCATCTTGTTTTTCTTCGTGTAGTAGATGAAAGGACTCTCGGTGCTTTTCATCTTCACAAGTACTCTGTTTAGCGATTTTCCCATTTTGACCCTCTAAAAAGTAAACCGTTATTATCCATTAAAAAAAAAGGTTTTCAAGAAAATTTTAAAATTTCTTTCATTTTATCTCAGCGAGAAATCCGCTGCATGCAATCAAGTTCTGTCCTTTCCTGCCGCCAACTTGCGGTCAGATATTCAAAAAAGGGTATGGGGGCTCAGTGCTTGCAGCCGTCTTTTCTGCAGAGCCTGAAATTACGCAGATGGCCCAAAACCATGATGAAAGCGCCGATAAGAGTAAGTATCGACTCTTCATAGCCCGTAGCTCCGAAGGCTCCGACCAGAAGAAAAGAAAGTCCCAATATCCCGAGTGTGATCACGGAGAAATCCTTATGGCGTCTGCAGCCGAGAAATATGGCGATGACGCTTGCGGGAACAACCAGCAGGAGCATCAGCTCGTGAAAAATCTCTTCAGAAAAAAACGTCGACCCCACGACCGGGAATAATATGAGCGCCACCGGCGTTAGAAAACAGTGAATGGCGCAGATACCCGCAAGAGATAAGGAGGTATAATCGGTAAATCTCTGAAGTTTTGTCTGGTTCATTATATCCAATGTTAAGCCGCCTCTGTCTGCAAACCCTCTAACACGCAACCTGCTCCCGGCATTTCCCGCACTGGCCGAAAAGCTGTATGAAATGATCCTCCACACGAAACCCCTGTTTTTCAACGGAAGCGTAATCAAAGCTCTCAACCGGACACTCAGGGAAATCGAAAACCCCCCTGCATTCAACACACACCATGTGATGAACGTGTTCGCCCTGGGAAAACGCGTAGCCATGACCGCCGTCGGGAAAATGAAGACGTTTCACGATTCCCAAATCCTCAAACATCTCAAGTGTTCTGTAGATGGTAGCAAGCCCCGTGGCGCCGAGCATCTCTTTCACCCCGTCGTGTATCTCGCCAACCGAAAGTGATTTTCCGCTTGTGTGCAGAACATGAACGACGGCAAGACGCTGCGCGGTGGATTTAAGTCCCTTTCCCCGCAGAACCTCCTTGGCGTATAATTCCTGTGTGCACTCAAATTTTTTCAGCATAACGCAAGTTAAATGAGAATATTTTTCAATTGGGCTTTATTGTAATCAGTTATCGTGAGCCGTCAAGGGCGAAACGCCAAAACCAAAAATACGGGACCGCCGAAAACAAAAAACTTCTTTTACGATACATCTGTGCTTGGGGGAAATCCGGGCGATTCCCCGGCGCCATGGCATTTGTTTGCATAAACATTCAGGGTTATAATCCAATTCAGGGTAATATTAGATCCGGTTTCCATTCCCGGAGACACGATTTAAACCGATGGCACACGGGAGGCATGCAGTCGCCATGAAGACCGAAATAAAAACGGCGTTTTTGATTATTCCCTTTGCACTTACCGCTCTCCTTTTATCCTTAGGGTGCAGTAACGGGGCCGACGAGCGGGCAGACGCCGGCTGCGAGGACGCCCTCTGCATAGGCGTGCTTCTTCAGACAACCGAACTTCGCTATTCCATGATAAAGGCCGCGAAATTTGCGAGGGACGACATTAACCGGGCCGGGGGAAACGTAAAGCTTATAATGGGAGACGTTGCCACTCCTCTTGCCTCCGCGAGAGAACTTCTGGACATGGGCGCGAGGGCCATAATCGGACCGGGAACCTCAGGGAACTCCGTTAAAATTTTTGATTTCCTTGTCGAAAACGAGTTGGTCGCAGTCTCGCCTTCGGCCACCTCCGTTACCCTTACTGAAAACAATCAGGAGCTCATCCAGGCCAGGAAAACTCCCTTTTTCTTCAGGACTGTTCCAACAGATTCGTTTCAGGCAAAAATTCTCGTGGACCAAGCACAAAACGAAGGCGAAGTGCTGATAGTCCACCGCGGCGACAACTATGGAGTGAAGCTCACGGAACTGATCAATGAGGAACTCCGTTCCCAGAATCGTCCCACGGCCAAGGTCGTTAATTACGAGCTATACGATTCTGACGACCCGGATTTCGATGAAAAAACCCAGGATGTTCTTGAGGATATCAAGGCGGTAAGTGGAATCGGAGACGTTGGTTCCATAATCATGGTAGTATCGGAAGGAGAGGGAGAAAAGATAATAAAAGGCATGCTCGACTCACCAGTTGTTCCCTCCACCGCTAAGTATTACGTCTCGGACTCGCTTGCGGTCGCGAACCTGCACGAACTTGTGGACCCGGACAATCCCGCCGAGGTCGAAGGCTTCAAGAGCACGACTCCGTGCGCGCTACCGGATCCTCCCGAGAGAAAAGACGAATTCGAAAAACGCTTTGACCTGGAAGAATTCCCTTCCCTTCAGTTCACCGTCCATACGTATGACGCGGTGGTAGCCGTCGCGCTTGCGGCTTTGAGCGCCGGAAGCGAGGACCCTTCCGGGTTCGTTTCCGAAATGGCGGAGGTCACGGGAGAGGGAAATCGGTGTTTAAGCTACGCAGAATGCGCCGCGGCCCTTACGGATAAAACCGCGGCTAACGACAACATCAATTATGAAGGAGTTTCAGGGCCGATAGATTTTGATGAAAACGGAGACATAGGAGCGGGGTGCTATTCCGTCTATACATACGACGCCGAGGGCGGGCGCACGAGACAGATTTTCAGCATTCCGGATTTAGAAAAGGTGGATGTGTCGGAGCCGCAACCGGGACAGGGTGGTTCGCTGCCGCCGCAGCCTCGACCGGACATAGCGCCCCTCGAAGTCTTCCTGGCAAGCGGCGGCACTCTCGACGGCGGTCCAGGCCGCTCCTTCACTTTTCGGAGTTATGTGCGCAATAGCGGCGACGCGGAGGCGCCCGCGACGACGCTGCGCTTCTACCGCTCGGTGAAACGGTCGATCGAGCCCACCGACACGTTGGTGGGCTCGGTCGCTGTTGGGCCGCTTGCCGCTTCCGGAGGGACTAGCAGCGAGTTGCTGCTCTCGCTGACCGCGCCGACGAGGGATGGCACGTACTACTACGGCGCGTGCGTGGACGCGGTCGCGGGCGAGTCCGACACCACCAACAACTGTACGCTATCACTGACGGTCACGGTGGACGGGCCTCCGCCGGACTTGACTGTGGGGAGGGCAAGTGTGACCGAGGTCCGAGAGGACGAGACATCCTGGCTAGGGACGACGGTGCGCAATCAAGGCGCTGGGGGGTCCGCGGCGGCAACGGTGCGGTACAAACGCTCGACAGACGCGACGATCACGACATCCGACACCGAGTTGCACACGGGCCCGGTGAATAGGCTTTCCCTTTCGGGAACCTCCGAAGCAACGGTTGTTCTGACGGCGCCGGAGACGCCTGGCACATACTACTACGGCGCGTGCGTGGACGCGGTGCCCAGGGAGTCCGACACCAACAACAACTGCTCGGTCTCGGTGAGGGTCGAGGTGGGCGGGCCTCCGCCGGACTTGGTCGTGCTGGCGCCAAGTGTGAGCGCGATCAACGAGACGTACCCGCTAGACGGGACGTTCTCGCTAGTGGTGACGGTGCGCAACCAGGGCGGTGGGACGGCCGCGGCGGCAACGGTGCGGTACAAACGCTCGACAGACGCGACGATCACGACATCCGACACGACGGTGGGCACGGACGAGGCTCCTACGCTTATCTCTTTGGCGGGCTACGTGGCAACGATTAAGCTGACGGCGCCGTCGACGCCTGGCACATACTACTACGGCGTGTGCGTGGACCCGGTGCACAGGGAGACCGACACCACCAACAACTGCTCGTCGGCCGCGAGTCCGGTCGTAAACTGAAGCCACTTGAGAGGAAAGGAACCGGGTGAGTGACGCCCTTCGGCGTTATTGTTTTCACATCCCACACATCGTTGATGCACTTCCGGCCGGTGACCGGGGAATCGGACACGACGAACAACTGCTCGTCGTCCGTGGGCGCGTAACACCTGATAGGGCCCCGTAAATTTTCAGGGGCAGCAAAGAAACTGTTTTTCGAACTCGGCCCGGCGCTCGGCCGCAACCGGTCGAACCGGGATCACTTGGCTATAATGCCGCCATCGATGGAAAGCATCGAACCCGTGTTGAACATGATTTTCTCATCGCAGAGAAACAGAACCGCTTCGGCTATTTCGTAGGGGTCGGCAAGCCGTCCCATAGGGTGAAGCGACTCCATGAAAGCCTGGGCGGCGTCTGCATCCTCGGCTCTTTCAAGGTAAGAGTCGAACATCGGCGTCCAGACCCCGCCGGGACAGACAGCGTTTATTCTGAGCCCCTTGTCCGCGTATTCAAGGGCCATGCTTCTTGTGAGCTGAACAAGAGCCCCCTTGGAAGCCGAATAGGCTGAGAGTCCCGCAAAACCCTTTAACCCGATAACAGAAGAGTTATTCACGATAAAGCCTCTGCCCTCAGAAATCATGTGAGGAATAGCGTATTTGCACATCATGAATGCTCCCTTCACGTTTATGTCGAAGATTTCCTGGAATCTCTGCGTTTCGACTTCGTGAAAGGGGCAGGAAAAAATGATGCCCGCGTTATTAAAAAGAATGTCGATCTTGCCGTGCTCACAAAGAGCGGTTTCCACGGTTGCGGCGCAGTCGCTCTCAACGGAGACATCGCAGACTTTGTATCCGATCGAAAGCCCCTCGTCTTTTGCCTTTCCGCATACCTCTTTTAGCTTCTCCTCTCTTCTGCCGGCAATCAGAACTCTGGCTCCGTTTCGCGCCAGCAAAAACGCCGTCGCCTTCCCCATTCCGCTCCCCCCTCCCGTGATAATCGCAGACCGTCCTTTGAATCTCATTACAACTTCCTTAAGGATATTCCTTCAAACAAATCAGAAACTTACTGGAAAACCGCAAGCAGCATTCCCGCCGCCACGGCTGAACCCACGACACCGGCCACGTTTGGACCCATGGCGTGCATCAGGAGCACATTCTGGGGATCTTCCTTGGACCCCATTTCCTGGGAAACCCGGGCGGCCATGGGAACCGCGGAAACTCCGGCCGAGCCGATCAGAGGGTTTATCTTGATTTCGGAGAAAACATTCATCAGCTTGGCCATCAGCACTCCGGCAGCCGTGCCTATGCAGAAAGCCACAACCCCTAAGATAAGTATTCCCAGGGTCTCCATGGAGAGAAATTCGGAAGCTGAAAGCTTCGATCCGACCCCGAGACCAAGAAATATGGTAACGATGTTGATAAGCGCGTTTCTCGTCGTATCCGCCAGCCGGTCCACCACTCCGCACTCTCTCATCAGGTTACCGAACATGAAAAATCCTATGAGCGGCGCCGCGGAGGGAAGAAGGAGAAAACAGAGAGTAAGGGCAATCAGCGGAAACATTATCCTTTCTCTTTTTGACACGGGACGCAGCTGCTTCATCCTTATTTTTCTCTCCTCAGAAGAAGTGAGAGCCTTCATTATCGGGGGCTGAATTATCGGCACAAGAGCCATGTAGGAATACGCAGCGACGGAAATAGCACCGAGAAGTCTGGGGGAAAGCTGCGAGGAAAGATAAATCGCGGTCGGGCCGTCCGCTCCCCCTATTATTCCTATCGACGCCGCGTCGCTTAGGGAAAATTCGATTCCGGGTACATAGCGGGTAAGCACGAGCGCGCCAATCAGCGTAGAGAAAATACCGAACTGCGCCGCGCCTCCGAGAAGAACCATTTTGGGATTGGCCAGAAGCGGGCCGAAATCGGTAAGCGCTCCGACACCCATGAATATGAGAAGTGGGAAAACGCCGGTCTTTATGCCGATATCATATATGTAGTAAAGTATCCCGCCGGGGTCATTTATTCCCGCAAGCGGAATATTGGATAATATGCAACCGAAAGCTATTGTGACCAGAAGAAGAGGTTCGAATTTCTTTGCGATCCCAAGGTAAAGAAGAAGAAACCCTACCATGATCATTAACAACATCCCGAACCCATGCACCCAGGAAGATGCGTTGCCCGCAATGAACCCGTAGATACCGGTACTGGTAGCCACGTTTTTCAAAAGCACGGGGAATGACGGAAGCCCGTCAATTTGCTCCGCGGCGGCGGTTCCCTCGCTCACCGTTTCCCCGAAACAATCGGGGGTACCGGCGAACATTCCCAAGGAAAACGCAAGAACCGCGAAAATGAGTACGTATTTTTTCATCCGCTCAAGAGGGAAGAATGGTCAGGATAAGCTGACCTGCTTCCACAACCTCTCCTTGTTCAACCTCAACGGACACCACTTCGCCGTCGCACGGAGAAGCAACTGGAGTTTCCATTTTCATGGCTTCGAGCAGAATCAGCGTTTCATTTTCCTTTACCTTGTCCCCTGCCCCGACGACCACTCTGTACACGTTGCCGGGTACGCTCGCCGTAACGGCCACAACATCGGGAGAATCTTCATCCATTGCGGAGGATGTTTTCGCGGCGGGAGCTTCTGTCACCGAGGCAACCTCTGAAGTCCCTTCCTTTACGATTACATTATAGCTTCTTCCGTCAACCGTAATCACGAAGTTCTCCCCAGTGCCGGACACCTTCGACGCGACGCTCGTGCCGAGACCGCGTCTTCCCGAATCTGCAGGCTTTTCCTCCGGCGCTTCCCTTCGGATGTTGACGCTGAAATTTCCCTTGAGAAATTCAAGACCCTTGTTTCCGCCCTGAGTCTGAAGCGCTCCGACTATGAATATGTTCTCCTCGGTAACGGGAAGCCCCTCTTTTTCAAGAATCTCGGTTGCCTTCGGAATTCCGGGCTCAAGTATGTCGAGCGGATCGCCTTCGAAGCGCGGCTTGCCCATCTGCTCTTCCGCTATCGCCACGACTTCAGAGTCGGGCGGGACGGGCGTGCGTCCGAAGTAGCCAAGCACCATGTTCCCGTAACCGTCGGTGATCCTCTTCCAAGGTCCCTGCGTGACGTTTGCGTAGGCCTGCTGGAAATAAAACTGGGAAACCGGGGTAACAGAGGTTCCGAATCCTCCCTTGACAACGCATTCGCTCATCGCCTCGATCACCTTCGGGTAAAGATCTAACGTACCCGTGTCCCTCATCATCATGGTGTTCGCGGTAAGCGCTCCGCCAGGCATCGGAGAGAGAAGAACCTCCGAGGAGACCCGAAGGGCTTCGGGCGGGAAATAATAGCCCGACATGCATTCCTTAAACACGGAATTTGCCTCGAGGATCTTGTTCACGTTCACGTCCAGTGTATATTCGGTTCCCTTAAGGGCGTTCCACATGGCTATCAAGTCAGGCTGGGAAGTTCCCCCCGAGACAGGGGCTCTAGCGACGCAGATCCCGTCGCACCCGCCGTTTATGGCGGCCATGTACTGATTGACTCCCTGAGCGGCCGTCTCATGGGTATGCACCCAGAGAATGACGTTTTCTCCGACCAGCTTTCTCGCGGCCTTCAGGGTCTCGTAAACTTTTTTGGGATTCGAGGTCCCCGAAGCGTCCTTGAAGCATATGGAATCGTAGGGAAGTCCCGAATCGAGTATTTTCTTCAGCCTGTCTATATAGAATTCCACATCGTGGGCACCCTCGCAGCCTGGAGGAAGCTCCATGAGCGTTACCACTGCCTGGTGATGCAGACCCGCGTTTCTTATGCACTGGCCCGAGTACTCGAGATTTCTCACGTCGTTTAAGGCGTCGAAGTTTCTTATGTGCGTTATCCCGTGCTTTTTGAACATCCGGGCGTGAAGATCTATCATGTCCTTTGGCTGCTGGGACAGGGCGACCACGTTGATCCCCCTTGCTAGCGTCTGCAGGTTGGCATCCGGTCCCGCTGCCTCGCGGAAGCGGTCCATCATATCAAAAGCGGACTCTCCGCAGTAAAGAAACAGGCTCTGGAACCTAGCTCCCCCGCCCGCTTCAAAATGGGTTATTCCGGCTTCCCTGGCGGCTTCAACCGCCGGGATAAAGTCTTCTGTAAGCACTCTCGCGCCGAAAACGGACTGAAACCCGTCGCGAAACGATGTATCCTGAAATAAAATTTTCTTCATGACAAGACCACGGGGTTTTCAAGATCAGCCGTCGCCGGCATGTTTTGCCCTGTAGGCCGCAACCGCTGCCGCTATGACCGGAATTACGTTCCTGCGGGATTTAGTAGATGCCGCGGCATCCGAAGACGCACGAGCGCCGCTGTCTTTAAAAAGCTTCGCGGATAAGATCACGCTCAGCATCAAGACAAGGAGAAAAATATATACTATGGTCATGCCGATGACCATAAGTTTTACGCCTTCAAGGATCATAATGAACGAAGAATCTCAAAAACCATTTGAATTTGATAGCTATCAATTATTGACAACAACTTGTTTGTTGTCAATTTGCACTCTGGCACCGGATTCCGGAACCAGCCGATTTTCTTGACCTTCAAATCCTTACGTGTTATTCTGACCCCCCACTATGAAAAGGACTTATCAACCGCACGTAAAAAAGAGGCTAAGAACTCATGGGTTCCGCGCGAGGCTAAGCACGAAGGGAGGAAGGAGCGTACTCAGGAGAAGAACGGCCAAGGGAAGGCACGTTCTCACGGTTGGGAGATGGAAGAAGTAGCAACTGAGTCCGACAACTCGTTCCCTCCAAAATTCAAGATAAAATCACCCCGCGATTTTCGCAACATATTCTCAGAAGGCACGAAAATCCATTCGGCAAACTTCATACTCTACGTAAAACCCAATTCTCTGGGGTTCCCCCGTCTGGGAGTGTCCGTCGGCAAAAAAACGTCCTCAAGCTCCGTCAGGAGAAACAGAATGAAAAGGGTGTTGAGGGAGGTCTTCAGGAAAAACAAACCTGCGTTTTCCTCAAACGACGTGGTGTTCGTAGTAAAAAATGACGTATCGGATAAAAAGTCTTCAGAACTTTGCTCGGAGATAAAAAAGCTCGCAAACCGCATTAAATGAAAGAAAAAACCGCAGTCAGATTCCTTGTTTTTCTGGTAAGGATATACAAGAGAGCAGTTTCTCCCCTGCTTCCCTCAACCTGCAGGTTCCATCCCAGCTGCTCAGCGTATTCGATTGAAGCTCTAAAGGAACACGGGGCTCTTATGGGAATCTGGATGACTCTTAAAAGAATATTGCGATGCCATCCGCTAAGCGCGGGGGGATATGACCCCGTAAGGAAAAAAAAGCGGTAAGCAGGTTGGGGCGGGAACAAGAAACGGTCTATTACTATTAAAACTTATCGTGTATTATTGCCTTTATGAATTCTTACTCTTTAATTTCCTACTCCATGCTAGGATTACGCACAGAAAACAGGAGCGGTTTCACAAGTGTTTCGCGTAAATCACAATAGCGCCCCGCACCCTGGATAAAGCCCGAAGAAATAACATATGAACAGCGACCTCAAGAAAAACTATATTGTCTTTCTGGTATTGTCAGTACTCGTAATAGTCGGTTACTCGGCGTTTTTCACAAAAGCCCCCAAGGAAAAAAACCCCGCAACAATAGATAGGCCTGAGTCGGCACCTGCCGTCGGGGAGAATTTTTCCGAAGAAACAAATTCGGTACGAGAACTCCCGACGAAATTTGAACCCGTAGCACCTTCCTATGTTTCCAAGATCATAAAAGTTAAATCCGACCTTTACACCGCCGAGATAGACACTCTGGGGGGAAAGGTGGTCGGATGGGACCTTGCGGAATACAAAAAGACGATCGAGACGGATTCCGCGCCTGTGGGAGTTATAAATGAAGGGAAAAAGTCGTTTGACACTATCGTTAGAGTCAAGAACGAAAAAATGCCGGAGCTAATACCGTTTTCCTACAAAGGGGGTAGGAACTTGGTCGTGGGCCCCGACGGGCTTGAAGTCAATCTGGTCTGGAAAAAACCCGGCGGACTTTCGGTGAGAAAAACCTTTTCCTTTTACCCCGGTAAATATTTCATAAAGGAAAACCTCGAGGTCTTCAACGGAACGCGGGGACAGATAATCCATAAGGTATCCGTCGGCTGGGAGAACACGGTATATGAGAGCGGTTCAAGCACCCTTTACGAATTTGTCTCCATGGTCGGAGGCGAGGTCAAGCGAACCAAAAAAACCCTGAAGGAAACCAAGACGTATAACGGAGAGATAAACTGGTTCGGTTTTGGCGACAAATATTTTCTTAGCGCATTTCTGCCGGAAATCGGAGGAGACCAGAGACTCTACCTGCAGCCCCTCGACTCAAAAGGTCTCGCCGGGGCAGGTTTTTCCTACCCGGAGCAGAAAACGGCCGCGGGAAAAAGCTACAAAGTCGGATGGAAATCGTATTTCGGCCCGAGAAACGAACTGGACCTGCAGCAAGCCGGATACAACCTTGAGAAATCCATTGACTACGGTTACGTAGGATCACTTACCAAGATTGCCGTCGTGCTGCTTAAGTTCGTCAACAACTTTTTCAGCAACTTCGGAATCTCCATAATAGTGCTTACGATCCTTCTCAGGGTGGTATTCCTTCCACTGACCGTGAAAAGCATGAAATCTATGAAAGGCGTTCAGAACAAGATGAAGAGGCTAAAACCCGAAATCGACGCTATAAAAGAAAAATACAAGGACGACAAGTCGACCCAGCAAGCCGAGACAATGAAGCTTTACACGAGCAACAATATAAACCCTCTCAGCAGTCTCGGGGGATGTCTGCCCCTGCTAATACAGTTTCCCGTTTTCATAGCCCTTTATTTCGCGCTTTTGTATTCAATAGATTTAAGACACAGTTCGTTTCTCTGGGTAAACGACCTCTCCCAGCCCGAACACTTGTTCGATGTGGTGGGAATACCGTTTCGGATACTGCCCATTTTGATGGGTGTGTCGTGGTTTCTTTCGCAGAAACTCACCCCCATGACCTCTCCGGGAAGCGAAACAATGGAAATGCAGATGAAACTCATGCAGTTTATGCCTATAATTTTTACTGTAATGTTCTGGGGCCTGCCATCCGGTCTGATTCTTTACTGGACCGTGAGCAATATTCTCTCCGTCGGTCAGCAGCTGTACATCAATCGACAGGTTCCAGATCCAGAAGGAGGATAAATAACAATGGCTAACGTAATTGAAAAGGAAGGAAAGACCATCTCTGAAGCCGTGATGAACGCCTGTGAGGAGCTCGGAGTCTCAAAAGACGAAGTGGAAATCGAAGTAATCAGGGAAGACTCCAAGGGAATTTTGGGAATAGGCCGCAGGAAAGCCATAGTCAGGGTGGAGATAAAAACGGGCGGGTTGAGCGAAAAGGCGTTTCGGGCAAAAAAAACTCTTGAAACCGTTCTGGGATTTCTGTTTTCAACTCCGCAGAGCGTAAAGGCCGAGGAGACGGAAAACAGGATAATACTGGAAGTATGGCACGTGAAAGACAAAAAATTCCTTATAGGAAAAAACGGGGAGATGGTAAAATCTCTTGAGTACATAGTCGGAAAGATAGCTTCGAAAAACAGCGACGAGGGAAAGAGCAAACGGGTTGCTATAAACATTGCCGGACACGAGGACAAAAAAAAGGGCTCTGACGTGCCGAAAAAAGTCGCCGAGACAGTACAGAAGGTAAAACAGAGCGGAACCTCTCACTCAATCGAGCAGCTCTCGTCCTACGAAAGAAGAATGGCCTATATCGAACTCAAGAAGCAAAAAGACATAAAGTACGAAACTGTCCCGGGTGAAGGCAACTCGAAAACAATCGTCGTAAGTCCGCAGTCTGGATTCAGGAGTCCCGAAGCGTCCTGAAGAAATCCTCAAGAATGCGCGCGCACTGCTTGCCGCAGACTCCTCCTGAAAATTCCACCCGGTGATTGAGTTCGCCTCCGACGCCGATTCCGAAGTTGCTTACAAGCGCGCCGCCCTTGGGGTCGGGGGCGCCGAACACCACCCTGTTTATTCTCGCGTTAACGATGGCTCCCATGCACATGGCGCAGGGCTCGAGAGTGACGTAAATAGAAGTACCGGAAAGTCTCCAGTTCCCAACAACCCCGCATGCGTATCTTATAGCCAGAATCTCGGCGTGGGCGGTCGAATCCGAGGCGGATTCCCGTAGGTTATGGGCAACCGATATTACGGTTCCGTCTGCATCGACAATGACCGCACCGACCGGAACTTCGCCCGCCGAAGCGGCCCGCTCGGCTTCCTTAATAGCCAAAGCCATAATACTTTCGTCGGACTGCCCGGTCACGGATAAACGGTCAACCTACTTTCTTGAGCTTAACCTAAGACCCGATTTGCTTCTGTCCCAGGTTTTGTCCGTGATTTCCTTTATTTCGGCGACCTTGACCTTCTGCGTCGCGGTTACCGGAAATCCCTCGTCGTAAACCTCTATAAACCTAGGCACCATGGCCACCATAACCCTTTCAGCCATCCATTTGGAGAACTCGATCGGATCGAATTCCTCACCCGCCTGGAGCGTCACGCAGAGCTTGATCTCGTCATCTGAAACGTTCGGAAGCCTTACCCCGACCGCTATAGCTTCCTGAATCGCAGGGTAGAGCATCGCCTCGTCTCCCACGGCTACCGGGTCCACGTTTTCGCCTGAAACCCTGATGCGGCTGAACCTTCCGACAAAATAGTATCTCCCGTCGATACCCTTCGCGAAGATATCGTCGGAATTGAAAAAACCGTCCTGGTCAAACGCCTCTCTGGTTCTTCTCACGTCCTTGAAATATTCATTTAGGGTCGTATGCGGAACAAGCGGTTTCACGAAAAGAAGCCCCTTGGCGTCATCAGGAGGAGTAATGTCGTCTGTAGAATCCCAAAACGCCCTTACAACGGTGTCGGTGTCTTCGGGGTCTCTGAGTTCTACGTAATATCCCTCCATAGGAAAACCAGACGAGCCAGGACGATGATCCTCGGGATCTTTCCAGAGAACCATGCCCATCTCGGTCGATCCATACCCGTCTATTACCCTGACTCTGAATCTTTCCTGGAACTCCTTTAAGTTTCTCGGAGCCGGGGAACCCAGCATTATTCTTACGCTGTGTTTATGATCCCACTCGCTCTCGGGTGCCGCCCACAGGTACTCGGCAACCGCTCCCAGCATGTTAACGGATGTCGCGCCGCATCCGGCCGCCCATCTCCAGAAATTGGAAGCGGAGAACCTCGGGAAAAACACGGCAGTGGCCCCGGACGCCATGGCGCTGAAAAGACACATGACCTGAGCGTTTGCGTGGCCGAGAGAAAGTATGCTCATAAGCACGTCATCGCTCCTTATTCCCTGCTGCTGAATATAAGAACGGACCGTCATGATCACTCCTCCGTGATCCCTGGCAACCCCCTTGGGCATACCGGTGGTACCGGATGTGAACATGCATCTCTCCATGTCCGCGGTAGTGACCTCCACCCCGGTATTGGTGTCGTCGTATTTATCGAATTCTGAGAAAGAAAGGGCTTTTATGCCCCCGATTTTTTCAGGAGGATTGTCAACCGTTACGAAAACCACTTCAAGATGATCAATGCTGTCGCCAATTTCTTCTATGAAAGAGATGCTTCCCTCGTCAATAACAAGAGCTCTCATGTCTGAATAGTTGATCACGTAGGCAAGTCTTTCCCCTTTTTCATCCTTGTTTATAGGAACCTGCACGCCGCCGGCTTTGTGTATGGCTATAATCGATATCACGTGCTCGGAACAGTTGAGCATGTACATGCCGACTTTGTCCCCTTTGTTTATGCCGAATTCCTTGGAAAGACCGTTTGCCACCCTGTTTGCCCAGGCGTTGGTTTCCGCGTAAGTGTAGCTTTCGACGACGTTTCCGTCCCTGTCTCCGACCTTGAACATCGCTTTTTCCGGAAAGCTTTCGGCACCTCTTTCAAGATTTCTAGTTATCGGTTCCCACAACAAAGTGTCCTCAAATTTGCCGAAAGGAAGATCTCCACTTCCCAGATAGGTAGCTTCGCGCGGTTTGAATAATAATTGCATTTACTGTAACCTCCTGAACAGTCTATATTGCTTGGAAATGAAAAAACGCAATGAAAAAACCCAAAGTATTATAGGTTAATCGGTGCTTCATTGCAAACCTTGGTTTTTCCCGGTTCTTGAAAAAACTCCTAATCTGCCGGATACGGCCTCAATTCTGCTTCTGATCTGATGGAAATTTCAAATCTGCTGATTTTTATCCTGAGTTTGGTGATTCTCTGGAGGGGAGCCGAGCTTCTCGTTAAAAGTGCATCGGGAATCACAAAGTTCACTGGCATGAGTGGTTTTCTCGCGGGATTCACCGTGGTAGCTCTCGGAACTTCCATGCCCGAATTTATGGTCTGCCTCGTCGCAGCCATAGAGGGTTCAAGCGACATAGCAGTCGGAAACATGGTCGGGAGCAATATCACCAACATTGGGCTTATTTTCGGCCTCACGGTCCTTATAAGTCCCATAGTAATAAGCAAGGAAGCGTGGGGGACCCTGAAACTTCCGCTTCTTCTTTTAGTAATCGTGACTTTTGCCGCTTACGGTCTCAGCCGCGCGGGATTTTCGCTCGGAAGAGGTGAAGGGATACTGCTGTTTTCTCTGCTTGCTGTCCTTTTGTTTATCCCCTACGGAAAATCCGCAGAAGAAAAAAACGAGGCTTTATCCGCGCCGCAAGGTGACGGCGGGTGGAAGCTTCTTCTTTACATGGTCTTAGGTTCAGTGCTTCTGGCGGTCAGCGCGCACCTTCTGGTCAGCAGCGCGATAAATATCGCCGAGCAGCTCGGAGTGAGCGAGCTTTTCATAGGAGTTGTGGTAGTCGCCCTCGGAACTTCACTTCCGGAACTTGCCGCTTCGCTTGTGGCCGCATGGAGAAAAGAGCAGAACATAGTCGTGGGCAATATAATAGGGAGCAACTTCTTTAACCTCGGGTATCTGGGTCTCGTTGCGGTTATACGGCCCGTAGATGTAAACCGGAATATGTTCGGAAACACATCCGAATTCGCATTTCTTATTCTGCTTACCCTTATTTTCGCATTACTAATCGGAAAAACCTGGATTAGCAGGAACAGGATCGGAAAAAAGAAAGGAGCGCTTTTGGTTATCGTTTACGCAGCGTTTCTGTATTTTATCTCGGGTTCACTTTCTTGATCTGAGCTTGAGCCCGCTTTTGTGCCTGTCCCAGGTGGAATCCGATATGTTTTTAAGTTCTGAAACCGCTATTTTCTGCGTTGAGGTGAGCGGAAACTCCTCATAGACTTCAATGAACCTAGGAACCATGGCCACCATGACTTTCTCGGCCATCCATTCGCAGAATGCAATGGGATCAAAATCCGCTTCTTCCTTAAGTATCAAGTTAAGCTTGATCTCGTCATCCGATATGTCGGGCAGTCTCAGGCCCACGGCCACAGCTTCTCGAACAGCAGGGTATTCCTCCGAGACGTCGGCCACGGCTACCGGGTCCACATTCTCCCCAGATACCCGTATCCTGCTGTAGCGGCCCATAAAGTAGTATCTGCCGTCGGTTCCCACGGCGAACAGATCGTCTGAGTTGAAAAAGCCCTGATCGTCAAAAGCGTTTTTCGTCCTTTTCTCATCCTTGAAATATTCATCGAGGGTCGTGTGCGGAACCAGAGGCTTTATGAAAAGAAGTCCTTTTTCTTCTTCCGCAGGAGTCGGTTTTTTATCCACGTCCCAGAGCTTTTCTATGATTTCATCTGTGTTCTGGGGATCTCTTATTTCAAGGTGGTATCCCTCAACGGAAAATCCGCAGGAACCCGGCTTTTCATCCTCGGGGTCTTTCCAGAGCGGCATCCCCATCTCAGTCGATCCGTAGCCTTCCACTATCTTGGTGTTAAACCTTTCCTCGAACTCGCGAAGCTTTTTCGGCGCGGGCCCAGAAAGCATCATCCTTATTCCGTGCTTGGAATCCCACTCCGATAGAGGAGAAGCCCATATGTACTCGGGCACCGCCCCCAGCATATTCGCCCCGGTCGCCCCGCAGCCGGCGGCCCATTTCCAGAAATTAGAAGCGGAGAACCTCGGGAAGAAAACCGCGGACCCGCCGACCGCTATTGAGACGAAAAGACACATCACCTGGGCGTTTGCGTGCCCCAGGGAAAGAACCGTCATCAAAACGTCCTCGCTTCTGAGTCCCTGCTGCTGTATGAAGGAGCGGACCGTCATTATTACCCCTCCGTGATCGCGGATAACGCCCTTTGGCATCCCTGTGGTGCCGGAAGTGAACATGCATCTTTCCTTATCGGCGATCGTCACATCGATTCCGGGGTTTTCGGATGAGTACTGCTCGAAAACGGAAAAAGGAAGCGCCTTTATGCCTCCGATGTCCACTGGAACTTCGCCTGAGACAAGGAAAATCGCCTCAAGGTTTTCAAGCTTGTCCGCTATTTCGCTTAGATAAGGAAGGCTTTGTTCGTCAACTACAAGCACCCGCATCTCGGAGTAGTTTATTACGTAAGCCAGTCTTTCCCCTTTTTCATCCTTGTTTATAGGAACCTGGACAGCACCTGATTTGTGCGCGGCAATAATCGATATAACGTATTCGGAACAGTTGAGCATGTACATGCCGACCTTATCCCCTTTTTTTATGCCGAACTCCCCGACAAGACCGTTTGCCACCTTGTTTGCCCAAGTGTTGGTTTCCTCGTAGCTGTAGGTTTCTACCACTTTGCCGTCCGAATCCCCGAGGCTGAACATCGTTTTTTCGGGGTAGGACTCCGCCCCCGCCTCAAGGTATCTAATTATGGGGAGCCATTTCTCGGTGTCGTCTAATGGGCCGTTGGGAAGAGTTCCCTTTCCTATGTATTTTTCGTCTCTGGGACGCAAAGGCAGTTTCATTTTTCCTCTTGCGTATTTTGGTTTCAGAATGTAAGTTGGCACTTTTGACGGGTTTCAACCGTCGTTCATTCTGGCCGTCCTAGTTTACCTGAAAAAAAGAGCTGCCTTAGACACGCCTTCCACGCGCTTGGAAGCCTCCCCAAGTTGTCTTTGGTCCACTTCAAAACGCTCGAGTGGTCGGAATAAATCAGCAAACGGTACGACCTCAACCTCTGTACAATATGAAAGTAGTACTTTCAAATTGCACAAAAGACCCCAGTCATCATGAACAGTTGAATTAAAAAAACTAGGATTTCCGGTCAAATATGAAATTTAAACGATGGTTTTCGTAAATACTGTCCAACGAGGTAATCTTAAGTTTTTCAGTACATGGCTCTTTTCAACAATCGGTGAAAACTTATAATTAGATGAAAATTCTTGATATTTTCACTTAAACGGGTATTATCATCGTACGATGAAACCATATCAATTAGTGAAAGGGGAAAGATTGGAGGTGCGTGCTGCCGAAGCCCTGAGAGAATTGTTTGACAGCAGACTCAATATTGAAATTGGCGAGATTCAGTTTGAACCACATGTAGGAAATGGCCGTAGGGCAGATATTCTTGCGTTGATTAGCGCATTCGGTCGCCGCCACACGCTGGCCTGCGAAGTTAAGCACAACGGAGAACCCCGTCACGTCCGCAATGCGGTACTGCAACTTCGTGATTGCGTGGCACGCATGAATGTCGACGCGGTACCGATACTGATTGCTCCTTTTTTGTCGGAAAAATCTCGAGCGATCTGCCTCGACCATAAGGTTGGATACCTCGATCTCTACGGCAATGTTTTTTTTCAGGTGCCCGGCATTTTAATTGATATAAGCGTGGCGAACCGGCCTGCCGTAGAAAAGAGAAGTCTGAAGTCCTTATTTCGTCCGCAAGCGGCGCACATTCTGCGCATCATGCTGCGTAACCCAAAACGAGCTTGGCGCGTCATGGAACTGGCCAAGGCGACCAATGCAAGTCTTGGTCATATCAGCAATGTTCGCAGAGCCTTGCTGAACCGGGAATGGGCAGAGTATACGGATGATGGTGTGGCCCTTGCGGATCCGGACGCGCTGCTTGATGCTTGGCGTGACGCATACCGCCGCCCAGACGGTGACGTGATCAGATTATATACCAACCTTCACGGATCGGCTTTCGAGGAAGCCGCCAAAAACGTTCTGTCTGTGCATTCTTCCAGTAAATCGGCAGCCTTCGCGTCATTTTCAGCCGCGCGTTGGATGGCGCCTTATGGGAGAACAGGCACTGAGTATTTCTATGCCGACCGAGAAGGTGCAAAGAAAATTGCCGACGCTCTGAAAGCATCAAACGCCGACAGGGGCAATAATGTCGAAATCCTTATTCTTAAGGACAGAAACATTCTTGAGGACACAATTGAACCGGCACCTGGAGTAGTGTGCACGAGCCCGATCCAGACCTACCTAGACCTTTCAATCTCGGGAGAACGTGGGGCGGAATCAGCTGATCATCTGAGGCGGGAGGTGTTAGCATGGCACTAATGGACCGTGGAGACAATTGGAATGAACCGCAATCGGCGGCAGATTATGATAATCGCCTGACAGAAGCAGTAAAGTCCGTTCTCATCGAAATCGGACAAATTCTCGGCAGCTTCAGAGGCAAGTTCGCAGTCGTAGGCGGCGCCGTTCCTTGGTTACTTCTCGATAATGACGACATGCGCCATGTAGGTACTGTTGATATTGATCTTGGTCTCGACCCCGAAGCACTCGGCGATGGAGAATATGTCAAGCTTGTCACCGCATTGATGAAACATGGCTATGTTCAAGATGAGAACCGGCGAAAATTTCAGCTTGTACGCTCGGTGGCCACAACGGACGGTGGACCACCGATTGATGTCGTTGTTGATTTTTTGATGCCACGGGGTGCTGAAATCACGAAGAACCACCCACCGATGATTGATAAATTCGCCGTCATGCGTGCCGATGGAGCCGAACTCGCCCTGCGGTTCTACGAAATGGTCCAGATTGATGGTCCGATACCCGAAGGCGGCGTCAATAGTGTCAGGATTGCGGTTGCGTCAATTCCCGCATTGCTGGCAATGAAGGGGTTCGCTCTTGATGGACGGTACAAACAAAAAGACGCCTACGATATTTATTATTGCGTTCGCAACTTTCCAGGCGGTCCTGAAGCATTGGCCGAAGCCTGCCGCCCGATGCTTGAGTATGAAGACAGCGTAGTCGGTTACAAGCATATCGATGCGAAATTCAAGACCGTAGACAGTTTTGGTCCAACCTCGGTGCGGCGCTTTGTCCAAGGAACCTCCATTCTGGAAGAGCGGACACTCGACCAATGGCAACAGGACGCTTTCGGACAGGTTGATGTCTGGCTGCGTGCCCTCGATATAAGGAAATAAAGAATAGGCAGAGGCAAGCTGAAGTAGCTCTGCCTATGATTTCCTCTGTTGAATACCTTCGAAGTCATCTTGCTGTAGTTATTGCTGTGGTTACAAGGGTTAAAACCATGTTCCTCAGTTTATGAGCTTGAGAACTTACACATAGTAATTAATAAAATTTCTGAGAAGGTCCTTTCCACACTCAGTAAGGATGGACTCGGGGTGAAACTGCACACCTTCAACGGGAAATTCTTTGTGCCTTATCCCCATGATTTCACCTTCCTCGGTCCAAGCGGAAATCTCGAATTCGGGCGGAAGAGATTCCTCTTCAACGAGAAGCGAATGGTATCTCGTGGCTTCAAAAGGATTCGGAAGATCACGGAAAGAGGTTTTTCCGTCATGGACAATCGGGGAGGTTTTTCCGTGTAAAAGCCTCTCAGCCCGGACTATGTTCGCCCCGTAGGCATAGCCAACCGCTTGGTGACCCAGGCAGACACCGAGAATGGGCTTTTTCCCGACGTACCTTTTTATTATGTCAACTGAGAGCCCCGCTTCCTTGGGCGTACAGGGCCCGGGCGAAATAACTATCATGTCAGGGTCAAGATCATCTACGAAATCAAAATCAAGGCAGTCGTTTCTCCTCACCTCGACCTGCTGGCCGAGTTCTCCTAGGTAGTGAACCAAGTTGTAGGTAAAGGAATCATAATTGTCGATCATCAAAATCGTCTTCTTTTTCCCTTTGGTCATCAGAGTCCACCCTCCGCCAACTCAACGGATTTCACCAAGGCTTTTACCTTGTTAACCGTTTCCTGATACTCGGTTTCGGGGTTTGAATCGGCCACTATGCCGGCTCCGGCCTGTATGTAGATTTTACCGTCTTTTATCACGAATGTTCTTATGGTTATGCAACTGTCCATGTTGCCCGAGAAACCGAAGTAGCAAACGCAGCCCCCGTAGGCTCCCCTCGTTCCCGGTTCGGTCTCCTCGATTATCTCCATCGCCCTTACCTTGGGCGCCCCGGAAAGGGTACCCGCAGGAAAAGTCGCCTTTATAACGTCAAAGGCATCTGCCCCTTCGGCAAGCAGGGCCGTCACGTTAGAAACTATATGCATCACGTGGGAATATCTCTCCACAATCATGAACTCATCAACCCTGACCGAACCCGTCTCGGATACCCTTCCCAGATCATTTCTCGCGAGGTCGACCAGCATTATGTGTTCAGCCCTTTCCTTGGGATCCGCGATGAGTTCGTCTGCAAGACCATCGTCCTCCGAAACGGTTTTCCCCCTGGGCCTGGTCCCGGCTATCGGGCGGCTCGCGATTCTTTTCCCCTCAACCCTCACCATGACCTCGGGGGAGGATCCGGTAAGTATCTCATCGCCCATCCTGAGATAAAACATGTATGGAGAGGGGTTGAGCACTCTAAGCGCCCTGTAGAGATCAAAAGGGTCTACCCTGAGGTCCGTTTTCCACCTCTGTGATATAACCGCCTGTATTATGTCCCCCGATTTTATATATTCTTTCGTTCTCAGGACTGCTTCTTTGAATTGGGCGGGCTCGAAATTGGACTCAAGCTTGAATTCTTCCTCGGTATCGTCTGGAGAAAGATTGTCCGAAAACGTCGCAACAGCGGAATTTCTAAGCCTGTCTTTTAGTTCGGCTATTTTCGCCAGGGATTTTTCGTACTGCTCTCTCGCATCGTTTATGTCGGGAACATAGGCATTTGAAATGATTTTTACCTTGCTCGTGACGTTATCAAACGCCAAAACCGTATCCATGACCATGTAAATGGAATCCCAGAGCCCAAGCTCATCAGGCGAAGTGTCGGGAATGTTCTCGATAAATCTGACCATGTCGTAACCGAAATAACCGACTGCTCCCCCGTGAAATCTTGGCAGTTCCTCGGAGAAAACCGGCTTGTAGAGCGAAAGCAGGTCCCTTAACACTAGAATTGGATCACCCGTTAACGTTTCGGATTCCCCGTCCGAGCGTATTATCTCGACGCTGCGGCCCTTTGAGCGGAGAACTATCGAGGGGTCTATGCCCAAGAAGCTGTAGCGCGCCCACTTGTCTCCACCCTCTACGCTTTCAAAAAGAAAAGAGTAATCGGATGAGTCTATCTTTTTGAAAACCGAAACCGGGGTATCATAATCGGCCAGAAACTCCTCCCACACGGGCACAAGATTCCCGCGCTTGAGGTTTTCGAGGAACTGCTCGTAGGAGGGGGAAATCATGAAAGGAAATGATAAGACTCGAAAAACTAAAGTCAAGAAGGACGCCTTTTATAAATCACCGGGGACATTATAATTAAGGTCTTAAAAAATAATGGAGCGCATTAACATTGATTCTCGATAAAGCGATATTCAGAGAGTATGACATAAGGGGCATAGCAGGCGAGAGCATCACCGAAGAGGTAGTCGAGAGAATCGGAAAGGCCTACGGAAGCATGATAGCCGAGGCAGGCGGCACGGAGGTTTCCGTGGGATACGACTGCAGAAAATCCTCTCCCTCCTTTCGCGACGCCCTTTGCCAAGGAATAAACTCAACCGGCGTGGACGTGATTGATATCGGGATGGTAACTACTCCCATGGTTTATTTTTCCACCTTCGCATCAGGCGTTGACGGCGGGGTGATGGTAACGGCAAGTCACAATCCCTCCCAGTATAACGGGCTTAAACTGTGCGTCGGCCAGAATTCTCTTTTCGGCGAGGGCATACAGGAGATAAGAAAATCGGTCGAAAAGGGAAATTTCAAAACGGGGAAAGGGAAAACAAGACAGACGGATATAACTGAACAGTACCTGGAATTTTTTGAGCAGAACCTTGACATAAAACCGGGGATAAGAGTCGCCGCCGACGGCGGCAATGGAACTGCCGGGGTCGCCTGCCCGCAGATACTCAGGAGATTCGGCTGCGAGCTTCATGAGCTTTATATGGACCCCGACGGAGATTTCCCGAACCACCACCCGGACCCCACAGTTGAGGAGAATCTCTCGGAGATAAAGAAAAAGGTTGTGGAAGCCGGCCTTGACGTGGGTTTGGCATTTGACGGAGACGCGGACAGGATAGGGATTATCGACGAACGGGGAAACTCTATAAGCGGAGACATGCTGCTTCTCGTTTATTCGCTTGACCTTCTCAAAACAAATCCGGGAGCAACCATAATAGGGGACGTTAAATGCTCGGGGAATCTTTTCACCAAGATACGGGAAGCCGGTGGAAATCCCATCATGTGGAAAACGGGCCACTCGGTGATCAAGGACAAGATGAAAAAGGAAAACGCGGAACTGGGAGGGGAGATGAGCGGTCATATCTTCTTTAAAAACAGGTTTTTCGGATACGACGACGCGCTTTACGCAGGACTTCGGTTTCTAGAAATTCTCTCGAAAACGGGCAAAAAAGCATCGGAACTGCTTTCAGGACTCCCAAAGACTTTCGCGACTCCAGAGATAAGAATCGACTGTCCCGACGAAATCAAGTTCCAAGTAACAGAAGCGGTAAAGAAAAAGCTCGGAGAGAAAAACGAAGTAATTGACATAGATGGAGTCAGGGTTGAGTACCCAGACGGCTGGGGACTCTTGCGGGCGTCTAACACCCAGCCAGCCCTTGTGCTTCGGTTTGAAGCTCAGACAGAATCAAGGCTTGCGGAAATAAGGGAAACTGTAGAAAGGACACTTAAAGAAACAATCAACGAGATTTGCTGAAAAACCGACTTGATCCCTCAAAAACAGCTGCTCTCGGTCAAGCAGGTTCATAGCGCTGGACACTGATTTCACTTGCGCGAGCTCGCATTTGTGTGGTGTCGTGCCAAGCCTGCATCCGTAACAACATATCCATGCCCATCCCAAAAGCCTTCTCAATGCGCAAAGCCATTTCCGGCGACAGTGCGGTTTTGCCGTTCAGCAGATCAGAAAGTGTTGCCCGGCGAACCCCCAGAATTTCAGCCGCTTTAGTCACGGTCAGACCCAATTCTTCAACGATTTCCGTGCGGATGAAATCGCCCGGATGTGAAGGGGTCATGTTTATTTTGATGTTTTCGACAGCCATTGATTAAACGGTTTTTAGAGAAAATAAAACAATCTGGAACTCAGAATTCCCTCCGCCGGTTTCTAAACCGGAAAAATCAGGAAATTCTGCCGATCAGGAACACTCTCTTACCGGGATAAACTTGTAGGAACTGATATCCGACCCGTCAGGCGCCTGCTTTATCACCCCGACCGTAACGGCCATCTCCTCACCGAACTCAAGAGAGTCGGGATCCTCAGTTTCAATCTGCGCCATGACTCTTACGCCTTCTGGAAAATCGACAAGAGCGAGAACGTAGGGCACCTTGAATTCCGGCATGCTTCTTCTCACGACCGTAAAGGAATGCAGAACGCCTGTGGGGCTGAGAAATTTCTCCTCTATGTCGTCTGTAAAACTCACGGGATCCGCGAGGTATCTTGGAAAGGTCCAGTTGTCGGATTCCTTGCAGTAACCCGCGATCAGCCTCACTCTGCCCTCATCGTCCGTTGTAAACAAATCCTGTCTGAAAAGATCTTCGCTCATGACACCCTCTCCTTAAACGATCGTTTAGCGTGAAGGGAAATTATATACAACTGAAAACAGTTTTCAATTCCCGCAAACCCCGCGCCGGAGAAACCAGCGTCGGGTTTGTAAAAAAACGGGCGAATTTGTAGAATCCTTACGTGCCGGAAAAAATCCCAAGAGCGCTAACTGTCGCCGGGTCCGATTCAAGCGGAGGGGCAGGGATCCAGGCAGACCTCAAAACTTTCACCACCCTAGGGGTGTACGGGCTTTCCGTACTCACCTCCGTTACCGCTCAGAACACCTTGGAAGTAAGCGGCATGCATGACCTGCCGGAGCAGTTCGTGGGACTCCAGTTTGACGCCGTGATGAGCGACATAGGCTGCGACGCGGCAAAGCTCGGGATGCTTTCCAATGAAAAAATCGTCGAGACAGTAGCTGAGAAAATAGACCGGTACGGAATCGAAAGACTCGTTGTCGACCCCGTAATACGTTCAAAAGACGGAACCGCTCTTTTAAGAAACTCCACGGGACTTCTACGAGAAGAGATTATCCCAAGGGCGCTTATAGTGACTCCCAACATACCCGAGGCGGAAATACTGAGCTCGGTGAGTATAAGCAACATAAGCGATATGAAAACCGCCGCCGAAAAAATCCACTCGCTCGGAGCAAAGACGGTTCTCATAAAAGGGGGACATCTTGGCAGAGACTATCCTGCAACGGATGTTTTTTTCGACGGGGAAAAATTTGAAGAGCTTGTTTGCGAGAGAATCGAAACGAAAAACACCCACGGGACCGGCTGCACTTTTTCGGCGGCCATATGCGCTTTTCTTGCAAAGGGAATGTCTCTTTCGGTTTCCCTAGAAAATTCGAAAGCCTTTGTCACAGAGGCAATAAGAAATTCTCTGGAGATAGGGAGGGGCCACGGACCCCTTAATCACTTCGGGAAAACCTGGAACTATTGGGAGTACTAAATTACTTTTTATCAGACTCCGCAATTAATTTTAAGTACTCCTTAGAAATGTAGGGAATTTTATACATTTTGATTTCTCTTCGCATACATCGTTAACCGAACTAGGCAAAACTCTCTAGACAAATCCGGTTCAATATGGATTAACCCCCAAGAATCGATTATATTATGGCTTTCCCAGCCGATATCTTCCAAAGAAAGGAACCAGAATATGTCTAAGATTATGGACGGCAAAGAAGTCTCTCAAGAGACTAAAAAGGAAATCATCAGAAAGACCAAGGAGCTTAAAGACCGCACGGGAGTGGTGCCCGGTCTTGCCTCCGTTCTGGTCGGTAACGACCCCGCGTCCGAAATATACGTTAGAAACAAGAGAAGGGCGTGCGGGAAATGCGGGATGCATTCAGAAGAATACAATCTTCCAGAAGAAATCACAGAAGATGAACTTCTTTCACTTATAGAACAGCTGAATCTGGATAAAAAAATCCACGGCATACTTGTACAGCTTCCCCTGCCGCCCCATATAGATTCCACAAAAGTGATAAGGAAACTGTCTCCAGACAAGGATGTTGACGGTTTTCATCCGGAGAACATGGGAAAGCTGTTCCAGGGAGAACCCAACCTCATTTCCTGCACCCCGTACGGAATAGAAAAACTTCTTGATTATTACAACATAGAGATAGTCGGCAAACACGCAGTAGTCATCGGAAAAAGCAATATAGTGGGAAAACCCGCGGCGGCGGTGCTGCTTAACCGAGACGCTACCGTCACCGTAGCGCATCTGGAATCGAAGGACCTGGAGTCTGTAACCAAGATGGCAGACATTCTGGTGATAGCGATAGGAGACCCCCAGTTCATAAAAAAAGAGATGATAAAGGACGGGGCGGTGGTCATCGATGTCGGGATAAACAGGAATGAGGACGGAAAAATCGTCGGAGACGTGGATTTTGAAGACGTAAAGGAAAAAGCATCCTACATAACCCCCGTTCCGGGCGGAGTGGGGCCGATGACCATAACCATGCTTCTTTGGAACACGCTTGAGGCGGCGGAGACGTTCGCGCAGAACAAATAGTCTCACCGGCATAACCGGGAATCAGCGAAACGCCTCGGCACCTTCTATTTTTGAAATCACCTGCGAATCCGCGAGCTCAGAACAGATATCTCTTACCGCCATGTTCTTCACCGGATGCCGTGCGGTCGGCTCTATCTCGAGCAGAGGTTCAAGGACAAACCTTCTTTCGTGCGCTCTCGGGTGTGGGATGACGAGAGAATCTGTGGCTATTACCAGGTCTCCGTAGAAGATGATGTCGAGATCGATTACCCTCGGCCCCCACCTGACCGTTTTTTTTCTTCCGATCTCCTTTTCGATTGCCTTCAGACAATCGAGAAGCTCAAAAGGGGAAAGTTCCGTTTCCACCTTAACGACGGCGTTTGTGAACTTCGGCTGGTCCTCCAACCCCACGGGTTCTGATTCGTAAAGAGAGGATACGGCCACCAAGCGCGCGCACTTTTCGATGCTCCTTACGGCGCGGGCGAAATTCTCGCGCACCGGCCCGAGGTTCGCTCCGATACCTATAAAAACCATGCTGAGAGAATCCTTGGATTCATTCAATGCAATGGGAACTATATAGAATTTCACAAGCGAAAAATCTTTTTAAACAACAAGTCAACTCCTTTTTTACTCAGAAAAACCAATTTTCATTTCTCATAAATGTTTCTAGATTAATACAGGGTATTTCAAAATGCTGACAAACATTGGGAATTTTAGCGGCAGTTTCCTTGAATTTTTCTTGGGTAACCACGCTAGCACCCAGAATTTTTGCTTTGGCAATCACATAAGGGTCTGCAACCTCTTTACCCATCAATCTCGCTCTTTTACTGATTAAGTACTCAAAATGTCTTTCTTGAAAAATAGTCGCTATAAAACTCGTTTCTTCGTTAGTCGGCATTGTGAAAATATCATGTTGCTTGACAAAATCGGACAGATCATCTCCTCTCTCTTCAAGTTCTCTTTTAACACTTCTAACCGAGACGATTGTTCCATTACCTATATATTCGTTAAATCTTTCCCAAAAAGAAGGAAACTGTTCGGGGTAATAATGATTGAAAATATCAATAAAGGGTCCGGCGTCAAAAACGTAAATCACCGCCTGGCCCTCTCTTCAAATATCAAAGATTCCATCTTGGAAATACGACTTACTTTTACTCCCAGATAATCGGCCAACTGTTCTGTGGAAATGTTGTTCTGATAATACTTGCTGAAAACCATTTCCATATAGTTCTCACCCAGATATGTTCTTTTCGTATAGTTTGAGTTGCCACCTGATCTGCCGGTTTTCCTTTTCTGTTGCGCTTTGTGTTCATCTCTCCATTGGCCGACTTTTCGTGAATAAAACGCCGAAGTGACCTTGTTGGCATTTAAAAATTTTCTTAAAATCACCTCTCGACTCACGACAAAACGCTTGGCAAGAACGCTTAGATTGTAATCATCAACGGTTCCCTTCAAATGTTTGGAGAACGCGTCGTCAGGCACTAAGAACTTACCAGCAAAGGCATTGCAGAATATTTCTATTTCTCTGTCATGGGCAGATAAATAGTCCAGATAAATGTCATCGCTTGACGACATTTCAATATCGCTTTTGTTAAACAAAAGATGAGCCAATTCGTGGAACAGAGTAAAAATCTGCCTGGAGTACGACATACTGTTGTTGACCCAGATAATCGGGAAAATTTCATCATACAGACAAAAACCTGAAAAACCATCATCTTTAAAAGCATCCTTGAATACGAATACTCCATGCTTCTCCAGTACGTCACGCCACTTCCTAAAAGCAGTATCATGTTTTTTGAATTGTCTTTGTACAGCTAAATCAACGCCCAAATAATCTCGAAGCTCCGTTGCTACGGTATCAATGGATTTCTTTCCCACAGTTAAGTCGTCAAGTAAAAAGTTTTCGGCCGGATTAATTCCATTATTCAGTTCCGATAGGTTTATACGCATAGCTTTTGCCTTTCGAATCAAGAAACGCAACGGCGGTTGAATAAAACTGATTGCCTTCTCGGGCAAGGTTCTAAATGAGTCTTTAATGGATTTTTCCTCTGGAATTTCAGAGAAAAAGAACAACGCAGTCGGTCTTTTATATTTTTTGGCTAATTTTTCCAATTGCGGGAAAGAAGGACCGGATGATCCTTTTTCCCATTCCTGGATAATTCGCAGTTCTTTTCTAAAATGAGTGGCAATTTCTTCCTTGGAAAAACCTGCCTGTTCTCGTGCCCAGACTAAAATCTTCGGATTAATACCCTTCATAATTCTATTCTAACTTAGACTCATGCCGTTTTTTGTAGTGCCAGAAATTTTTTGCGAATTTGAGTTTTCATATTTCCTTAGAAAACCCAGAGTATTAATGTACCTGAATGCAATACTCTCCCAGTTAGTATATAATCACGAAAAGCACACAAGCATCCGCAAGGAGAACTATATGGCACTTTTAACCGAAAAAGAAATTTCTTCCGGGCTTCAGGGTCTTGACGGGTGGCAGAGGAAAGGAGAAGAAATAGAAAAAACCTTTGTTCTTAAAAATTTCGTTGATTCAATGGGTTTTGTGAACAAAGTCGCGCTTCTTTCCGAAAGAGCCGATCATCACCCCGACATCCTCATCCGGTGGAACAAGGTTTCCATCACGCTTTCAACCCACAGCGAGGGGGGAATCACGGAAAAAGACATAGGTCTTGCGGGGGAAATAGAAAAGACGCTCCGACACTGACCCAGTCCGCCGTTTGGGCGGGCTAGTCGATATCCCTTATTTCGTAATCGTCCTCCCCGAGGGTAATAGTGTCCCCTTCGGGTCCGCCCACGCGGGGGCCGGCTTTTTTATTTTTTCCCGGAAACAGTTTCCTTAGAACCGAAGCTCCCGCTCCTAGCACGCCAAGCGCAATCAGGGCCAGAACGCCGAAAAAGGCGAAAAGGCAGATTGCCACGACCACGAAAAGCGCGATAAAGGGAAGAGAGAAAAGAGAGACTCTACCCTTGCGAATGTAAATTTTTCCCGCCATTAAAGCACCTTATTCCAAATACTATTACCGATATTATTACCGACCACAGCACCTTTTGTACTTCTTGCCGCTCCCGCAGGGGCATGGGTCGTTTCGACCGACTTTTTTCTGCGTTCTCCTGATCGGGGTCTTGGCCTTTTCTTCTGAACCTTCTCCCCGCCCGAGCACCATCTTTTTTTCCTCAAGTTCCCTTTCCCTCTCAAGTTCCTGGATCTGCTCTTCGCTTGCAGGCTGTATCCTGAAAAGATTCACGCAGACATCCATTTTGAACTTGTCCATCATCAGAGTGAACATGTCAAAACCCTCTCTGGTGTATTCACGAAGGGGGTCTTTCTGCGCGTATCCCCTGAGCCCCACCCCTTCCCTCAGGTGATCCATATTAAGAAGATGATCCTTCCAGAGGTAGTCGATGTGCTGAAGCATGACGTAGCGCTCGATCTGCGTGAGGTTCTCAGAACCTATCTGCTCCTCTTTTTCCTGGTATGCCACGATCAGCTTGTCGACGACTTCATCCGTTATTGCATCGCTGCCCGCCTTGCCGGAAACCGTTATGTCGACCTGCGTTCCGAAGATTCTTCCAAGAGCTTCGGAGAGCTCGGAAAAATCAGACTCAGGACGGTCGTCCCGCTCCGCAAGGTAACTGCCCACGGCCTCCCGCACAACGTCTTCTGAAGATGAAAAAAGCATTTCCCTCAGGCTCTCGCCGCCTTCCAGGATTTCGCGGCGCTGCTTGTAGACGATATCTCTTTGCGTGTTGAGAATATCGTCGTATCTTAGAAGATGCTTCCGTATGTCAAAATTTCTTCCCTCAACCTTTTTCTGCGCATTTTCAATCGACTTGCTTATCATGGAGTGCTCAATCGGCTCCCCTTCCTCCCAGCCGAGCTTGTCCATAATGCCCGTTATCCTCTCCGAGGCAAAAATGCGCATCAGGTCGTCTTCAAGGGAAACATAGAATCTTGAAGACCCGCCATCTCCCTGCCTTCCCGCTCTTCCCCTAAACTGGTTGTCTATTCTCCTCGCCTCGTGTCTTTCGACTGAGAGAATGTGGAGACCGCCGAGCTCCTTCACTTTTTCCTTTTCCGAATCGCAGATCGATTTCGCCTCGAAAAGCGCTTCCTCGTACTGCTTCGGTTCCGCTTCTTCGGGCTGGATGCGGAAATTCTTCCTGAGAATATCCCTTGCGAGAAACTCGGGGTTTCCGCCGAGCAGTATGTCCGTTCCCCGCCCCGCCATGTTGGTCGCTATGGTTATAGCTCCAATCCTGCCCGCCTGGGCGACGACCTCGGCCTCCTTTCCATGCTGTTTGGCATTGAGAATGTTGTGCTTAAGACTCATTTTCTCAAGGTAGTCGCTCAGTTTTTCCGACTGCTCGATTGAGGAAGTGCCGACAAGCACCGGACGGCCAGCGGAATTCATTTCCTTTATCTCGGCGCACGCGGCGTTGGACTTTTCGCGCTCGGTTTTGTACACAACGTCGTTGTAATCCTTTCTAATAAGGGGCTTATGGGTCGGTATCACGGTGACGTCAAGACTGTATATATGGTTGAACTCAAACGCTTCTGTGTCGGCGGTACCGGTCATCCCGGCAAGTTTTCTGTACATCCTGAAATAGTTCTGGATGGTTATGGTTGCCATCGTCTGGTTCTCGCTTTCGATTTCCACCCCTTCCTTGGCCTCAACCGCCTGATGAAGTCCGTCGCTCCACCTGCGCCCGGGCATAAGCCTTCCCGTGAACTCGTCGACTATCACCACTTTCCCGTCCTGCATCATGTAGTCAACATCGCGGCTGAAAAGAGTATTGGCCTTAAGGGACTGGTTCACGTGGTGAAGAATCTTGAGGCTAACGGGGTCGTAGAGGTTCGGGACGTCAAGGGCCCGCTCCACCTTGGAAACTCCCTCTTCGCTCAGGTCCACCTGCCTTGATTTCTCATCCACAGTGAAATCGCTTTCCTTCGAGAGTGTCCTTACCACCCTGTCCACATCGTAGTAAAGATCGGTTGAGTCCTCCGAGGGTCCGGAAATTATAAGCGGGGTTCTCGCCTCGTCTATAAGAATGCTGTCGACCTCGTCCACTATGGCGAAATTGTGGCCGTGCTGAACGTAATCCTTAAGGGAGAATTTCATGTTGTCGCGCAGGTAGTCGAAACCGAACTCGTTGTTGGTGCCGTAGGTAATATCCGCCCCGTAGGAATCCTGCCTTGAGGAAGGCTCGAGGCATGTCTTGAAGGAATTTATGATCTCAAGGTTTTTTTCAGGAAGAATGTCGTTTGCGATGTACTCGTTCGGCCACGCGGTCAGGTTTTTCTCTATGGACTCTTCGGACCGCTTCGGATCCTCCCAGGCAAGCAAGTAGGAGGCGTCGTGATTTACAACCCCGACTTTCATATCCAAGACCATGAAAACCGGCGACATCCAAGCGGCGTCCCTGGCGGCCAGATAATCGTTTACAGTAATCAAGTGGGAACCGAACCCCGTGAGGGCGTTTAGGTAAAGGGGCAGAACGGCCACCAGAGTCTTTCCTTCCCCGGTCCTCATCTCCGCTATGCTGCCCTTGTGAAGAACCATCCCGCCTATCATCTGGACGTCAAAATGCCTCATGGCTATCGTTCTTCTCGACGCTTCCCTTACGGCGGCAAACGCCTCGGGCAGGATCTCCTCGAGAACCTGCTCCATCTCCGCGAAGTATTTCTCGTCGGCCAGATTTCCGTTGGAACCGAGGCGGGAGCGGACCAGTTCCCGGAACTGCTCGGTTTTCGCGCGAAGCTCCTGGGTAGGAACTTTAACCAGGGTTTCTTCAAGGGCGTTTATCTGCTCGGCCAGAGTGCCGAGCTTTTTCACTTCCCTTTCGTTCTGCGAGCCGACTATTTTTTTTAGCAGATAAGAAATCATGCGCCGAAGCGGTCTCCTTTGCTACCGGGCCCCGGAACATCCGGGAACAGCCCTCCTAAAACAGTGTAATAATCCGTTGGAAATAGACAAGAAAATTCTCCCGGGGCGACCTCAGGCGTCAAGCTTTACGCTTACAACCCTCGATGCCGCGGTGCCGTCTGTGGTTATGCCTATAAGCGCACCGGCTTCATGCATGGTTCTTCTGTTATGGGTGATAACGGCCACCTGGGAGTGGGCCGAGATCTCGTTTAGGATCTTGTTGAACCTCACGGTGTTCACTTCATCAAGAGCGGCGTCTATCTCATCTAGGAAGACAAAGGGGGCCGGCTTTACCAGACACGCGGAGATTATGACCGCGATGGCCGAGAGCGCCTTTTCTCCTCCCGAGAGCAGGTTTATGGGTTGGAATCTCTTTCCTCCAGGCCTGATCATGACCTCCACTCCGGTTTCAAGCAGGTTAGTGGGATCGACAAGCTCGAGGCGCCCCTCTCCGTTTTCGAAAAGCTTGCAGAAAGTATCGCTGAATTTCCTGTTCACAGTCTCAAACGCCTCCCTGAACCTCGAAACCGACTCCCTGTCAAGTTTCCTTATCGCGCTTTCGAGGTAATCAAGCGCCCGGGCAAGGTCGTCGGTCTGGCGCTGGAGAAAACCGTTTCTTTCCTCAAGCTGTTCGTATTCCTCGGGCGCCAGCAGGTTGACGGGACCGAAATTCTCTATGCGCCGCCGAAGCGTCTTAAGCTCCCTCTCTCCCTCGGGTATCAAAACGGCGGAGAGATCCCGCTTTGCGAAGGTATCGGGAAGATCGTCGCCGAATACCGTGTTGTACCGTTCGTTAAGATACTCAAACTCGTCCTCCGCACGGTCAAGCTGCGCCTGCGCCGAGGCAAATTGCTCCCTCCGCGACGAAAGTTCCCCGGAAGCGGCTTCAAATTCCTCTTCGCATCTTCTGAGTTCCTCTGCGTAGCGCGACACTTTTTTCTCGAGTTCCCCGAAAGATTCCTCTCTTGAGTCGAGGTCGCGGGAGATTTTCTCAAACTCCTCTTCTGACTTACGTCTTGACAGAGCAAGAGTTTCCCTTTCGCCCTTTTTAAGCTCCACGTCTTTTTTTCGAAGCAGAAGCTTCTCGTTTATAACCGCCTTTATTCTTTCGGCCTCCGATTTCTCGTTCTCAAGGGCCTTTTCCCTTTCAAGAACCCCGGCGTTATCTATCCTGAGCTTCGTGATGTTCTCCTGAAGCGCGTTTTCCTCATCCGTAAACGCAAGAGCCCGTTCTTCGATTTCCTCGTATTTTGACTCAAGGGCACTTCTTTCGCCGTCAAGCTGCTCTATAAGTGATTCCATTTCCTCAACGGTGCGGTTTTTGCTCCCGAGCTTGCGCTCGAGATCCTCGCGCTGCGCGCTCAGGTTCCCGATTCTCGTCCCCAGCTCCTCTATTCTGGTCTCCACGTTCGAGCGGTCCTTTACGTTTTCAACAGAGCTTATCTCGCAGCGCCGAAGAAGCTTCTCGACCTGCGTGCGGTGGCTCTCGAGCTTATCCATCTCCTCGCGAAGCGCCTTGCAGGCCGCCTCCGATTTCTCGATATGGGACGAAATAACCCGCGCCTGTTCCTCAAGCTCCTCGATTTCCCTTTTTCTCTCAAACACGCCCGCCGAGGATTTTCCGCCGGTTATGGCCCCGTGGGAATCGACGTAGTCTCCTTCGAGCGTGGCGAAGCACGCGCCGTTTCCTGTCCGGTTCTTAAGCCTGATAGCTTCCCTTAGGTCGGAAGTTACATAGACTTCCTGAAGCATCGAGTCGACAAGGGGCTTACCTATTGTTTTCACGTCAAGGAGGCTGTTTAGCGAAGTGGCCTCCGGCTTGCTGTGGCCATTGCTTGCGCCGTTTCGGGCGGCAAACCGGTCTGTGGCCGGTATGAAGGTTCCCCTTCCCGCGTCAAACTCCCTTAGAAGCTCGACGGCGGCGACCGCCTCCGTGCTTCCCTCAACCACTATCCAGTTGAGTTTCTCCCCGAAGGCCGCCTCGACGGCTCTTTCGTAGTTTCTCGGAACGGAAACGAAATCGGAAACGACCCCGAGCACGCCCCTTTGCTTGCGCTCAACCACGAACTTGCGCGTGGCGTCGGGAAGCCACTCGTAATTGCTCTGTATTCTGTTAAGGGCCTCCGTCCTAGAGACACAGTCTTTTTTTCTGCCCTCAAGGGCCCTCAGTTCCCCGAGTCTTTTCTCGTGCTCAACCCTAAGGTCGTAAAGGCGCGAATCGATTTCTTCTTTTTCCTTGGCGGCAGAGGTGAACTCGCTTTTTATTTTGCCCTCAAGGTGGCGAAGGGAAGCGAGTTTTTGCTCGCAGTCGAGTTTTTCAAGTCCCAAGGCTGAAACTTCCCCGTCAAGCGCCTCTTTTTTCTCCGCAAGCTCTTCAAGCTCCTTTGAGAAAGCTCCTATCGTGCTTCCAATCGAGCTTCTCCTGGTCATCACGTCCGAGAGATGGCTTCCCGTTTCATCAAGCTCCTTTTTGCTGTGCTCCCATTCGCTTTTTAGAAGCGCAAGATTCTCTTCCTCGCGCGAAATCTCCTCGGAAGCCGAGAGACGGGTGTTTTTAAGCTCTCCAGACCGGCGCTCGGCGCGGCTGCTTTTCTCCTCCATGTCCGAAATTTCGTGCCCCAGGCCCTCTATCTCGGCCTCGATGTCCTTTACGTAGCCCGAAATCCCGGTGATTTCCCGTTCAATCGAGGCTCTGCGGTATTCGTTTTCCTTTTTCTGCGCCCGAAGCTCGTAGATTTCCTTCTCAAGGGATCCCAGCTGCTGGCCCGAAACGGAGTTTTTCTCCCTCGCGCTTTGAAGCAGCCCGTGCTTTTCCTCTTTTCCGGAGTCGGCCGAGAGGACGAATTCCTCTGCCCCGAGCTTTTTTTCAAGAAGCGTTTTCCTGCGCTTCTCCGAGTTTTCGAGCTTGGCCGAGAGCACATCGAATTCAAGCGAGCGGGCCCGCCCGGTAAGCTCCCCGTACTGTCTGGCACGCTTTGCCTGCAGGGCTACCGCCTCGATGCGGTCTGATACCTCCCGTTTCATGTCAAGAACGCGGGAGAGGTTCTCCCTGGTTGATTCTATTCTGCTTCGGGTCTCTTTTCTTCTGAGCTTGTACTTCTCGATCCCCGCTACTTCCTCTATGAATTTTCTTTTCTCTTCGGGTTTTGACATTATGAAGGACTCGATCTGCCCCTGCTCGACGATCGAATAGGCCCTCGCGCCCATTCCGGTGTCAAGAAGCATCTCGGTTATGTCCTTTAGGCGGCACTTAACCCCGTTTATGCTGTATTCGCTTTCACCCGAGCGGTAAAGTTTCCTTCGGATTCTAACTTCCTCGAAACCGAAGCCCTCAACCCCTTCAAGAACCATGGAAACGTCGGCCATGCCCAGTGGCTTGAGCTCGGCGCTTCCGTTGGAAATAATGTCTTCCATTCCCCCTGCGCGCAGTTGTCTGGGATTATGTTCGCCGACCACCCATCTGATGGCGTCGAGAATGTTGGATTTTCCGCAGCCGTTGGGACCGACTATGGCGGTTATACCCTTGGAGAAGTCTATCTTCGTCTTCAGGTAAAAAGATTTAAAACCTGCTATTTCAAGTGCTTTAATTCTCATGGGAGAACCGCGACCTGACATCGTGACGTTCACGTGCGCCGCAGCCGGTTTTACGCAAAACCCTTGCCGTAACCGGGAAAGTTCAAACTCCCGTGTTCATTATAGAAGCCCTGACAGGGCCAGAATCCTGAAGAAAGCCGCCGTGGTATAATTTCGGCGGTATGTGAAAAAAGATTCCTTATCAATCATGGTCTTCCGGTCAGTTTTAATTATACCACAAATCCTAGGATATTCCAACTCCCCGCGTGGAAACTCAGCCTCCCTGGGAAAGGAGGTTTTTGTTGTGGGAAATTTTGGAGTTTTCTCTCAGGTTCTCAAGCAGACGTTCGATCACAAGCGTCTTTCGCGCCGAGACTTCCCGCTGCCTGAAATAATCCTTCTCGAGCCCGAAAGCCCCGCTGTCAACGGGTTTTGTCTTGGCAAGCGACACTATGTAGAAAGTCTTCCCGGACTTATAGACGCGATCCGGCGTCGGCCGGTCGCTTCTGAGCCCGAAGACATCGGATACGAAATCCCCGGATTCAATCCCGAGAGGGTTATCAGACCTTGAGAAAAACCCGGTCTGCTCCACCACAAGGTCAAGAGACTTGGCAGCCTTAGCGAAACCTTTGCCCGAGGCCCGTATCTCTCCAAGATCGCTTCCGGCGGACTCCCTTGCCCGCTCGACTGCTTTTTCCTTTTTGAGAGCCTCAAGAATCTCCGCGCGCGCGGACTCAAGCCCCGAGCGCTTCGAGGGTTCGACGTGGGTTACCTCGAAAAACCAGGTGAAGTCCCGAAGAACCACGTTTGAAAGCCTGTTTTTCTTAACCGAAAAAGCCTCTCTTCTTACAGCACCGGAAATGTCTCCTCCCCCGTACCCAAGCGTAAACTCCGCTGTTTCCTTAACCTCAAGGGAGCTTCTTTCGGAAAGAAGGTCAGAGAAAGAACGTTTCCCCCGAAGAAATTCCTCAAGGAACCGGTCGTAAAGAAGGGATGACTTCCCATCAACGAGCTGTTTTTTTATCTCCGCCTTTACGTCCGAGAGCGGCTTTGTGTCCTTCCCGGAGGCGAATTCATCGGAGTAGGTCCTGTAGTAGGCCTCGATTTCTTCGTCGGAGACCTCGGCGTCTGCGGCAAAATCCTCGGGAGCGAGCTTAACGTAGCGCACCGATCTTTTCTCGGGCTCCCAGAAAAGATCGGTGTTCCCCCTGTAATACCGGGCGATTTCCTCTTCGCTCGCTTCCTTGCCCTCAAGATAGTCTTCGTCCGCAAACGAGACGTAGTAAAGATCGATTTTCTCCTCGCGCGTCCTGTAGATGCTTAAAAGCTCCTCGTCGCTTGCAATCACCGAACTGTCAATGACCGAAACGAGCTTCTCCACCAGCAGATCCTCCCTGTAGGAATCCTCGAAATCCTTAACGGTACGGTTAAGTCCCTTCGCGATAAAGTCCCTGTAGCGCTCAAAACCCACGAAAGCGCCGTCCACCTGGAAACCGGGATCGTTTCTTATGGCGTCTGAAAGCTCCTGCTGGCTTACCCTGATCCCAAGTTCGTCCGCCTTCTGGGCAAGCAGCTTCTTGTTGACCAGCGAATCTACCACGGAAAAATTCACGTATTCCAAAAGCTCGTCTGAAATTTCCTGATTGCTCCGGCGCAAGCGGTCAAGCATCGAGTCCCTCAAGTTATAGAACTGCGCGAGGGAAACCTTGTCCCCGTTTACCTCGGCCGCCGCTCCGCCGCTAGGGCCGCGCCCGCCGATGCTTATTCCTCCCACGTATCCAAAACCGATAACGAAGGTAAGGGCGAGCAGCAGGAGTACCGCACGGGTAAGGAAATTCTGCTTGTTTTTTATTATATCGAACGGCAACGGGGTTTCCTTGAAAAGACGAACTAAACTCTATACGAGCCGGTATCAACTTTCAAGCCGTCCGAAGGGGGCGCGCGGCGCTTCGGCTTGACACGGATAAGGCGCTTAAATAGGTTACAGGTGAAATGCCCGGGGGCGCAAACAAACTCAGATGATAACCGCACTTGGCGGCGGAAGCGGAGCCGCAAAATTCCTTAAGGGACTCACGGGGATAATTCCCCCCTCAGAACTCACCGTAATAGTGAACACGGCGGATGACATGGATCTTTACGGGATGAGGGTCTCTCCTGACATAGATACCATAATCTACAGGCTTTCGGGAAACATAGACGAAAAAAAAGGGTGGGGACTCCGCGGCGACACGTTTGAGTTTCTGGGAGCAGCCGCGAGATTCGGTTTTCCGACATGGTTCGGACTCGGCGACAGGGACCTTGCAACTCACCTGTTCAGAAAAGCCATAAGCGACGCGGGCGGAACTCTGAGCGAATCCACGACCAAGATAGCGCACCGCTTCGGCCTCGGGGAAATGCGCATACTGCCCATGAGCGACCAGAGGGTCGAGACATGGATAGAGACGGATGAGGGCGAGATGCATTTTCAGGAATACTACATAAGGCACGCGATGCGTCCCGCGGTGCGCGGGGTTAAAATAAAAGGCGCGAGTGAGGCCTCCGCGGCACCTATGGTTCTTGACTCGATAGACAGTGCGGATCTTGTGATCATATGCCCGAGCAATCCCATAATCAGCATCGGGCCCATATTGGAGATAAGCGGGGTAAGGGAAAGACTTTCCGGCACGCCGGGACTCAAAGTCGCCGTAAGCCCTCTTATGCGCGGAAAACCCCTTAAGGGTCCCGCAGATAAACTTATGAGAGGGCTAGGGATGGAAGCTTCTTCAACCCAGGTAGCCAGGCTTTACGTCGATTTTCTGGACGTGCTCGTAATCGACCGTTCGGACGTGGGAGAGGCAGCCGCCATAGAAGCGCTCGGAATAAGCGTTTTCGTTACCGACACCATAATTCCCGACGAGCAAAGCTCAAAACGTCTTTCGCGGGAGATTCTCGATTTCACGGAATCCCTTTAGACGCCGACGCGCTTCGCAGTAGAAAAACCGGCGCAATCAGGAGTCCTCTTTTCCCCTGCCCTGCGGCTCATAGGGTATCAGACTGTAGAAATAGAACTGGGGCAATCCCTTTACCTCCGGTTCATCGCAGCTTGTCTTGAGTTTTATGGCCTGGTTCATAACCACGGTGTTTATGCTGTAAACCGTGGTTTCCCCCTCCACCCCGAATTCGGCCGCGGTGTAGTCCTCGCGGTCCTTCTCAAATTCCCACCTTATGTCGTAAATGCCTAATTTCCCTATCTCTTTTCTCAAAAAATAGTCCGAGACCTGCGAAGTCTGGGAAAAACACGACCTCCCCCTGTAGCAGTCAAGAAAAATTTCGCCCCGCAGATGGGAGGAAATGACATCTTCCAGATTCTCGCCGTTTACCCTTCCGTAATATATCCCCTCGGGAAGCATGACGAGGTTGGCGGCGAAGCGATGGGCTCCCACATGGGTGGTTCTCCATGCGCAGATTCCATCTCTTTTGAGAAGTTCCTTGTAAACTCCGGATCCCGCAACCGCGCAGCATCCGTCGCGCGCTCCGTGGGTGCAGACCAGAACAAGATTCTCTGCGCAGGAGAATCTCTCTATTTCCCCGGTGCGAACAAGCTCGGGAAGATCTATCGAGAGAAGGTCCTCGTAAGTTTCTATTTCGAACCTGTAGAGTTTCGGGAAAAACTCAGAAGAATGCGCGTAGTAAAAAACGGGGTTACCCTCGCCCGGGCGCGGCCCTCCTATTAGCTGAATCCTGGATTGCTCAAAAGACGAAAGAAACTCTCCCAGGTGCTCCTTTACCTCTTGGGGCAGCGCGCTTTGCGTAAAAGCGTCTCTTCTCCATATCCCGGAGTACTCGAGTGCAAACCAGTTCTTTACCTCGACAGCGGTTCCGTAGAGGTGCTCTCCGCTAAGAGAAGACATCTCGGAACATGTAAGCGTTTCTTTGTCAGCCATCTTATCCTCCCGAGCTCCGCCCGCCGTTTTTTCCCCTAAGCGCCACGAGAAATTCCCCCTTCGGCACCAGATAGAAGAATTTTCCCCAGTTTTTCATGACTCCCGCGTGACGGGATGCGTCTTTCCCTTCCCCCCAGAAAAGGTCGACTCGCCTTGCGCCCTTTATCGCTCCTCCGCTGTCGTGGTTTACCACGAAGCGGGAAGTCGGCTTCCAAAGCAACGGCTCGACGGAAACAGAAGTTTCGAAAACCGGCCTTTCAAATTCCATGAACACGAGAGATCCTCTGGGGAAAAAGGCTTTGTCCGTCGCTATGGTCCGACCGTCAACGACTTCCGTTCCGAAAGAGGTCTGGGGCTTGCCGGGAAGCCTGCGGAAGAAAATATAGCTCGGGTTTTTGTAAAGGATATTCATCCTCTCCGCGTAGGAAAGGGATCTTAGGTGGTTTTCTATGGCCCAAAGGCTCATTTTTCCCCTCGGAATCCACTCGAAAAGAAATTTCCCTATAGCCACGTAATCATGTCCGTTCTGGGCGGCGTAGCCTATGACCCTCTCCTCTCCGTCCGCGAACCTTATTTTGCCGGAGCCCTGGATCTGAAGGAAAAATCCATCGATGGGATCAACCCATGCGATCTCGAGCTTTTTCCCCCTGAGCTTTCCCCCGGAATCGATTTCGCTTCGGGAATAATAGGGGACGAGTTCGGACGTCCTGCCCGGACCTCCCTGCTCAACCCTTCCGTAAAGTGACTGCAGCTTTCCCCGGGTGATCTTGTCGTCCTCAAGAAACGAGAATCTCTCGAACCGTTCGATGAACCTGTCCATCCTGAGACGCACCAGGTCGGCGGGCACCCGGTAAAGGGGGTGAGTATGTTTCGGGGTTCTCGCCTGGGAAGCGGGAAGTACCGGAGAGAAGTAAGAGGTTATGAAAACCTTACCCCAGGGCTTTCCCGGAAAGCTGTAGAAATCAAAATTCTTCCTCACTTCTTTTATGAAATCATCCTTGGCCACGCCCGTTTCAAGCTTGCCGAGAAGATAATTAAGGGCCAGGGCGTAATCACCCGCGGAAACGGTCTTCTGTCCGAAAACGAGCTGGGAATCCTTTGTTTCCGAAAGTTTCTTGACGCTTGCGCCGATAGACTCCTTGAGTCCCTCCGGGAAAAGGTCGTCGTCCATTTCCGGAACGAAGGGGACAGGGCGCATGGACTCGGGGCCCGGAACCTCGGGAGGTCTTTCACAGGAAATGTAGAGAAAAAGCAGGAAAACGGCTGAGAGTATGCTTGCGGCTTTTAGATTCATTTCGACCTGTCAGTTCTCCATAAGAGGAAAATAACGATGAGAGACTCCTGCGGATAAGAGTAAGTTTATACCCTGTTACACGCGCCTTGCGCAAAAAACCTATGGCAGCGGGAGAAATCCTGTGCCTTCAGACCCAGCCGCGGTCGATATTTTTCCGAAAAGACAGGGTAAAATAGAAGTTCCGGGGCGGCCCGGTAGCGGTCGCCTGCGGTTTTTCACGATTTAAAAACAGAAAAATGAAGCGGAAATTCCTTGGCATAGACATAGGGGGAACCAACCTCAGGGGAAAAATCATTTCCGAGAATGGAGACATGCTCGGGGAGAAAAAAACCCGCTCGGACGCCCATATGGGCATTTCGCCGCTCATGGAGAACCTTGCCGGCTTCATAAAAGGATTCGCCGGGGCGGAAATATCGGCAATCGGGATAGGAATACCGGGAACCGTCGACCGGAGAAACGGCATGCTCGTCCAGGCCCCGAACATAGCCAACACGAAGGATTTTCCGTTTACCTCAGACCTTTCGGACAGAATTGGAACCGAAACGCCCGTTTTCATTGAAAACGACGCTTCCTGCGCGGCTCTCGGAGAATACCGGGCGGGGGCAGGCAGAGACTCAAATTCAATGGTAATGATAACCCTGGGAACCGGATTCGGAGGCGGAATAGTCCTTGACGGCAAGCTTTGGTCGGGGGAAGACGGCTTCGCCGGGGAAGTGGGGCACATGACCATCGACCCTTCGGGACCCGGGTGCGCCTGCGGCGCAAGAGGCTGCATTGAGACCTATGTTTCGCAGGTAGCGATAAAAAGAATCGTCCGCGAGCACCCGAAGCTCCGTGAAAAACTCGCCGGCACCGAAGAATCGGCCATCCCTGAGCGCCTGGCGGAGCTTGCGCACGAAAAAGACCAGGCGGCAATCGGCGTATGGAACGATTTCGGGGCAAACCTGGGAGTAGGAATATCGATTCTCGTAAACGTCCTGGACGTAAAAACAGTGGTTGTGGGCGGGGGGCTCTCGGGCGCCTGGCCGCTTTTTATCGGAAAAACCCTTGAGGAAACCGAAAGAAGGTGTCTTGGCGGGGCGGCGAGGAAGCTTCAGATAAAAAAAGCCGCCCTTGGAGACGACTCAGGGGTCTTGGGAGCTTGCTACATCGCTAAAAGCGGGCTTGGGGGAGATTCCTAGGACGCTTTAGGACTTTTAACCGCAAGGTCAAGCAGCTTCTGCGAAGAACCGCAGATCCTTATCCTGAGCCACGGCCCTTTCATCCGATCCGCCTTGAACCTGTTATCCGTTCTTAGCCCACCCACCCAGATTATTCCGTCGCAGGTTTCAAAAACCGGCACTTTTTTTCTGAGGAATCTCGGTATTTTTTCGTCAATGAAAAAATCCTTGAGCTTCTTGGCTCCCCTCATTCCGAGCGGAACGAACCTGTCTCCCTCAGAAAAGCTCCTAAGCGCTATGGGAAAACCGACTTTTTCGGGCGAAAAATACCCGACGTCGGCCGCACCCCAGAGAGAAACATCGTCTGTAAGCTCGACCGTGATCTCAAGGTCCGGGGAGACTCGATGGGTTCCGTGGCTTTTTATCTCGGTTGGCGGAAACTCGCGTAAATTCTCCTCGCGCGTGAAAAAGAAGACCCCGTGACCCGCATGAAAAACGACTCCGCCGGGGAGATTCACCTCTGCCGAGGACTCCCCCGAGCGCATCACATCATCGATCAAAAAAAGATGCTTGGCGGAAACCGAGTTAAGATCCCCTTTTATGGCCAGAATCGATTTTCTCATTACTGAGAACCTGATCGCCGGGGGTTCACGAAGAAGTTCTTCCGTGTCTCCTAGCACACCTTCGTCCACAACACGGGCGAGTTTATTGAATTTCCTCTCGCCCTCGGCCGAAATAAAATCCGCCTCCGCGGCGCAGACCACCGCCACCCGGGAGAGAACCTGCTCGATGGCAGGATTATAGCTCTCAAGCAGGGGAATAAGCTCGTTTCTTATCCTGTTTCTTAGAAATTCGTTCGAACTGTTGGTCAAGTCTTCCCTCCAGGACACGCCTTTTGAGCGAAGGTACTCCCTGGCTTCAAGCTTGGTGACGTTTATGAGCGGGCGTATTATGTTGCCGACCGAGGGTCTTATTCCGGCAAGACCCTGGGAACCGCTTCCTCTCATGAGTCTCATTATGACCGTCTCTGCCTGATCGTTAAGCGTGTGGGCCGTGGCGATTCTCTGAGCCGGGCGTTTCGCGAGAATATCGTTAAAAAAGTCGTAGCGAAGCTCCCTGGCGGCGTCTTCAAGGGAAAGTCCGCGTTTTTTTCTGAAGCCCTCGGTGTCAACCCGCACGCATTCAAACGAAAAGTTAAGCTGGTCGGCCGCTTCCCTTACGTACTCAGCGTCTTCATCCGATTCGGCACCCCTGAGCCCGTGGTTGACGTGGGAAACGATCACGTCGATATTCGGATAAAACTCCCGTAGGTCACAAAGAGCGAAAAGAAGCGCCATGGAGTCTGACCCTCCGGACACTCCCGCAACAATAACGTCCCCGGGACTAAGCATCCCGAAAGAGTCAACCGTTTTTCTTATCTTGCCCAGAAACATCAGAATCGCCTTGAGAAATCCCGGCGGAAACTATAAGCTGAAACGCTTCTTCCACGGAAATGTCCAGTTCCTGCAGATCTTCTTCCGGAACCATTATGTAAAAACCGCTTGTCGGATTCGGCGTCGTGGGAACGAACAGACTGACGAGCTTTTGGTCCGTCGTGTTATGTCCCCGGCCTGCCTCCGTAACCCCCGTTACGAAAGCTATGACGCGGATCCCTTTTCTCGGGTACTCGACCAGCACGACTCTTTTCATGTTTTGCAGCTGGGAGGTGAGAAAAAGCGTCTGCACTACCTGCTTTACGCTCACGTAGAAGGGTCTGGCAAGCGGAATCTTCGAGATAAGCGATTCACCGAACAGAAGCATTTTTCTGCCCACGAAGTTCCTGGTCACGGCCCCCAGGAAAACGATCAGCAGCAGGGTGGCCAAGATTCCTATAACAAAAGATATTCCCTGAAACACGTAAGGCGGGACATCTATGAAGTGGCGGAGGATTCCGGCGGGGCCGTTGCTGAAAAAGAAAAGCATCCACTTTATCAGCTTGTAGAGGACGAAAATAGTCACCCCGAAAGGAACAATAATCAGGATGCCGGCAAGGAAACTCCGCTTGAAAAAAGAAGGTTGGAGAGGTTTTGGCTCTGGTATTTTAATCCCCCCGTTCCTGGTCAATCTTTTTCCTTAGAAACCTACTGGGTTTGAAAACGACCGTGAGGCGGGAAGGTATGCTTACTTCCTCTCCGGTGGAGGGGTTTCTTCCTATCCGGGACTTTCTTCTCGTGACCCTGAAGGTTCCGAACCCGGGGAGTTTCACCTCTTCGCCGGCCATAAGCCTCTCTCTTATCAGCTCGAAAAAAAAGTTGACTATTTCAGCTGATTCTCTTCTTGAAAACCCTATCTCCGAGTACAAAACACCAGCTAGATCCTTCTTTGTCATGAAAATCCCCCCTTTTTTAAACCGAACGCAATTCGGCTCCTATTGTTTTTTCCAAACTTTTGAGAACATCCTGCTGAACCCTGTTCGCGTCCTCGTCGGTAAGGGTCCTCTCCCTGTTTCGAAGAATTAGGGACAGCGCGACGCTCTTTTTTCCTTCCTCAAGGGAATTTCCCTTGTAAACGTCAAATACCCAAGCATTTTCTATTATACCAAAATCTGCCTTTTTTATAACTGAAAGAATTTCCCGCACAGGAACTATATCATCGACCACAAGCGCTATGTCGCGGCGAAGGGATGGAAATTTGGGAAGCGGAGAAAATTTCCTCTTAAAACTCGTGTAGACGACCGAGAGAAGAGATAAGTCGAGTTCAAGCACGTAAACGCTTTCGCTTATCTCGAGTTTTTCCAGAAGATGCGGGTGAAGTTCCCCGACCACCCCCAGAACGTTTCCGTCAACCAGCACCGCAGAAGATTTCCCCGGCCAGAGAAATCCATGTTCAGAGGAAATGGACTCAAAGTCTATCTTGGAATCCACCGAAAGGACTTCCAGGCTTCTTTCGAGCACGCTTTTGATGTCGAAGAAATCGAATTTTTCCCCGTCCCATATCTCGGGAGCCCTTTTTCCGGTCGCAATCGCGGCGAATTTTTTCACTTCGTTTGGGAGCTGATCCATATCTTTGGGGTAAAAAACCTTGGCGGACTCGAAAAGCCTTACGTCCTGGTTCTGCCTCGAGAGGTTGAGTCTCACGTTTTTCACAAGAGAGGGAAGCAGGCTAGTTCTCATTTCCGAAAGTTCCCGCGATATCGGGTTCATAACGCGCATCGACTCCTCAAAGCCAAACGTCCTGAGAAGTTCTGGGGACTCGAAACTGTAGTTTATAGCCTCGAGAAAACCGTAGGAAACGAAAATGTCCCTTAGCCTTTTCTCCATGACGGTTATCACGTTGGGTTTCTTAGCTACCATGGGAACCTCCGGCAGGACGGAGGGAATATTGTCGTAACCCAGAAGACGCGCAACTTCCTCGACGATATCTACCTCACGCTCTATGTCCACCCTGAAAGTCGGAGCTCGAAGCAAAAGCGTGTCAACAGAGAGGCTGAGAACCTCAAACTCAAGGCTCTCGAGAAGCTCCGCTATTTCTTGGGAATCGGTGGATATGCCGATCAGGCCGCAGACCCTGTCAACTGACAGGGAAATCTCCCTGGGGCTCACGGGGTCGGGATATACGTCGATAATCCCCTTGGCTACCGTTCCTCCGGATAGGCGGCTTATAAGGTCGGCCGCGCGGTCAAGGGCAAACGAAACGTTGTTTATGTCAATGCCTTTTTCAAACCTGCTCGAAGATTCGCTCTTAAGGCCGTTTCGCTTGGACGTTTTCCTTATGCCCACGGGAGAAAAGTAAGCGGCCTCAAGCAGAACGCTGCTCGTCTCATCCTCTATTTCGGTGCCAGCGCCGCCCATGACACCGGCAAGCGCGACGGGGCGGTCCCCGCTGCAGATAACCAGATCCTCGCCGAGCAGTTTTCTTTCAACGCCGTCAAGCGTTTCTATCGTTTCGCCGGCCCTGGCTTTTCTGACGGAGATCCGACCCTGCTCAAGCTTGTCGTAATCAAAAGCGTGAAGAGGCTGTCCCTGTTCAAGCAGAACGAAGTTCGTAACGTCAACGACATTGTTAACGGAGCGGATTCCGCAGTACTCAAGCCTTTCTTGAAGCCATGCGGGGGAGGGCTCGATTCTGACTCCTTCAATGAGCCGGCAGCAGTACCTGGGGCACGCTTCCGCGTCCCCAACCTCTACCGTGACCCTTCCCGAAATGTCCTCTCCTTGCTCTTTTATGGAGAACCTCGGTTTCTGAAGGTTCTGGCCCAGTATTGCCGAGACTTCTCTTGCGATTCCGAAAATGCTCATGCAGTCAGGACGGTTGGGAGTAATTCCTACCTCGAAGATAACACCGCCGTATCCGATCTCATCGCTCATGCTGCTTCCAAGCTCGGCCTTGGGGGAGAGAATCATTATCCCGTCTTCGCCGCCTGAGAGACCCATTTCATCCGCAGAACAGAGCATTCCCTCCGAATTTTCGCCGCGGATTTTCGAGCGCTTTATCTCGATGCCTTCCGGAAACTTCGAGGTAGCCGGAAGAACCGTTCCCGCCTTGGCGAAAGCGACCTTGTCCCCCTCCTTCATGTTATCCGCCCCGCAGACAACCACGTAGCGGGTTTGTCCGTCCGTAACATCACAGATACTCAGTCTGTCGGCGTTTGGATGTTTTTCGATGCTGTTTATCTGTGCGACGCAGACATCGGCAAGGGTCTTACCCTTGTCTTCAAGGGCTTCAAGCTCAAAACCGGCCATGGTGAGCATTTCCCCCAGCTCTTCTGGGGAAACGTCTATTTTTAGGTAGTCAGTAAGCCATCCAAGAGGAAAAATCATAAATTCACCCAGCGAGTTAGGTTACACGCTACAAAAAACCGGTCAATAGTTAACCCGCTGAAAACAAAAGACTATTTAAGAAAACATAAGTAAGCTCTGAACACCCTCGACGAAAATCCGGCCGGCCGGAGGGTCGGTTCCACAAGCACAAAGGAATTTTAACCACTCGCGAAGCCCAAACCACTGAATTCCCGGGACGCGGAGAAACCTGTCTGCGCATGAAGTTCCCGGCGAAGTTTCGTATTGTTAATAAATCATTAAGAATTCATTTGAAATGTCTTAATTAACTGATATGAAACACTTTTTTTTGTTGATAGATTGTGAATGAAATTTTGGGGATTTCCAAGACTGTATTCTAACTCCCTTAAATAACTTAATAATTGGGAAAATAATCCGATTCGGTCCTCTCGTTTGTACCGAGCGATTTGTGAAATGTTTGGGAATTATCAAGTTAAGTTGACAGTTGCTTCTTATCTATTTAGGGATTACCAGAAGTCGAAGCAATTCGTTCCTTAATTCAACTGCGAAAACGTCCAGAATATCTGACTTTACAAGTCCATGTTCATAAGCAGCAATTTCAGCCTGTATTTCTATAGATTCAGTTAAAATTGACTTATTTCCTTTTACGCAGTCGAAAGAGAACTCCTGGATTTGATAAGGTTGTTTTCCTTTAAGCTGAGCAACAAAATCAGGAGCAGTCTTTCTTGCCCAACCAGGAGCATCGAGCTCTTTTGAAATTGTTTGACCTATCTTGTTTAACTCGATGGGACTCTTTGCATCAAGTGTTCCGCTTATTACTGAAACCTTTTTAATAAGCTCCTTAAGATCTTTACGGACTTCTTCCATAAACTCCTTAAAGTTCTCTCGATCGGTATTGACAGAATTATGCCAACCTCCAACCTTGAAAATGAAGAGGCCAAGTCCGTACAGAACTCCCAATGCGGCAATTATAGCAATAGTTGCTTTAGCGGGGTCAGCCCAAAAAGTTTCCATAGATTCCCCCTTGCTTTAAACAAGAAGGAAGTAAAAATAACGAGATTTTCAAACAAGTACAGTTATTGGAAATATAACAGAAGGAAAGTTGCTAAGCAATAAATAGTTCTGGGGATTATATACAATCCTACCAAACTCCTAGGTTTTGATTCTCTTCCTACTCTCTAACTTCTTGTCCGCAGCAAGGCTTATTGCTTTGGCTATTTCCTCTGGCGAGGCTTTGATAGGCTTTATCTTATTCTTGACCGGGCGGCCACGGGATCGTTTGGTTTGGTTTTTCTTGCTTTGGTTTGGAGACATAGAATTATCCTAAAGACACACCAGAAAACATTTCCAAATTCTTCCTTAGCGGGACTCCAGTATATGGGTCGTTCATAAGAGGAACTTGTGGCCAACGGTTTTCAAAGTAATCATCGATTGACCATAGTTGTATCCTTTGGAACTTGTTTCCTCGAATAGAGATTGTTCTTTTTTCTAAGACTTCTCTCCTAGCATTCTGAGTTGTAACTCTGTCAAGGGTTATAAAGTAACCTAGGGCAGCCTTTTTGCTGTCTGACACATGAATAAAATCCCTTAATGAACTGAGGTTAAACTTCTGGCCACCTTTAACTTGCGCTAACCCAAGATCAGAATCATAGTCATCCGGTTTTATGGCTAATGTTGCTCTTCCATCAACGCCACCATCAGCGGTTTGCTTGGTGTTAGGAACAAAGCCTGGCAACCTAGTAACAGCCCACGACTCAAAATTAAACGGGCTGTCCTTCGCAAGTTTCTTCGCGGACGCAAAATCATAAGGAATTCCTTTTGTTCCTATAGTTTTGTCTTTCAACTTCACTTCTTTAATCAGGTCAATGGCGTGAGAGGATATATCGATGCCAGCCCACTTTCTTCCCATATCTCTGGCAACGGCGATGGTAGTACCACATCCGCAGAAGGGATCCAGAATTACGGCCTCTTTGTCCGAGGAAGCCATAATTATTCGTCTTAACAATTCCTCTGGCTTCTGCGTATCCCTTCCTATGTCTTCTTTTCCCATTACAGGGTTAATATCGGTCCAGAGATTCCCAATGGGCTCCCCCCGGTAATCTTCTTCGTAGGCTCTTCTTTCCAGCCTTCCATTCTCGTGAATTACAATGTTTCCTTTCTGGTATTCTTCCTCTAAGCGTTCTTTTTTTAGTCGCCACCCAGAAGGATGTGGATTACTGTACCCCCTCCATTCGTAACAGAGATTAGGACGTGCCCCCATTCCTGGTGTACTCCATATATGGTTTGAATCGTCTTTATATCGTCTGCCATCCTTTTCATCGATCAGGGGGAATTTCACTTTTAATTCCTCAGGGCTTAATTCTCTATAGGGTCTTGTTCTATGATCTTTCATGCCGTAGAAAAATATAGTGTCGGTATTAGTTCCCCATTTCTTAGGCAAATATTGATTCCCTTTAGCATCTGAAACACACCTCTTCCAGACAATCTCATCTCTAAAGTTTCTAGTGCCAAAAATGCTATCCAACAGTATCTTTAAATAATGGCTTGCAGTCTGATCACAATGCAGTGTACAGCGACAATCAACTTAGGACTTTTGCGACAAACAAGATGAGACTCTGGAGAGATGCTGTCTGAAACGGAAGGAGGGCGTAGCCCGACTGGAGTTTCAGACAGCCTCGCCCCAGATTTTTTTTGAATTTCTTTCGGTGTTCACGACCGGCCGGGTAAGAACCCCGCTCAATCTATTGAGCGGGAGGTTCACGATGGCAGGTCAACATATAACTGACGAGCAAAGGAGGAAATTCATGAAGCTCAAACAAACTTGTTCTACGGAAACCGCGGCTGCCAAAGCGGGTTTCAGCCGCTCTACCGGTTTCCGAATCTCCAAGGACCCGCAATCAGGAACTAAAAACAAGCCCCGGGGGAGCCGACGTCCCGATCCTCTGGATGGCATTTTCGATTCCCGGGTAGTTCCCATTCTCAAGAACTGTCCGGATATACGTTCCGTCGCGGTGTTCCGCGAAATAATGAGAGAAAATCCCCAGCTTGACCCGGGAGTTCGCAGGACTCTTGAGAGGCGTATAAAGGCATGGAGGGCTGAACATGGCGCTGACAAGGATGTGATATTCCGTCAGAAAAAGGAACCGGGGCGCGTGGGGATCTCCGACTTCACCACCATGAACTCCCTTGAGATCACGATTGCCCGAAAGAGATTTGATCACAAGCTCTATCACTTCCGCCTTCCCTGGTCGGGGTTCGTTCACGCCACGGCAGTGCTTGGAGGGGAGAGCTTCGCCGCTTTCTCCCGGGGTCTCAGCGAAGCTTTGGGGATGCTGGGCGGCGTTCCTCGGGAGTGCCGCACCGACAGTCTCTCGGCGGCTCTCCGCAATCTCAGCAAGGACGAGGTCGAGGACATGACCGCAAGCTACAGGGAGTTTTGCGCCCATTACGGGATGGCGCCGACGCGCAACAACCGCGGGGTCGCCCACGAAAACGGGGCGATAGAGAGTTCTCACGGTCACCTGAAAAGGGAGATAGGGGACGCTTTGGCGCTTCGGGGTTCCCGGGACTTTGCAGATCTTGATTCTTACCGCGACTTCATAGCGGAACTGCTAAGCGGTCTAAACGCCCGGCGCGTGGAGCGCATAGAGACCGAGCGCAAGGTGCTTGGGTCTCTTCCGCCCCAGGACGGGGAGTTTTATCGGCGTGAAAGCGTAAGGGTTACTTCTTCCGGCGGTTTCATGCTCAAGGGAGTGTTCTACACGGTCCCCTCTCGTCTCATAGGGCATCGTCTCGCGGCGCGTCTTTACGATGAGAGAGTAGAGTTGTACCTGGGAGACCGTCATCTGCTTACCCTTGAGCGCAGGAGAAGAGGATCTTCGGAGAAAACGGCTTACGCGGTCAATTATCATCACGTGATTCATTCGCTTCGGCGCAAGCCGGGGGCGTTTATGAATCTGGTTTACCGTGATGAGCTGTTTCCCCGGGAGGAGTACAAGCGTTGTTTTGAGCTTGCTGTTGAACTTCTCTCGGGGCGGGAGGCATGCGGAGTCGCGGTAAAGCTTCTGGCTCTGGCCCATGATTACAGTTGCGAAGCCCAGCTGGCTTCGGCGATAGGGAAATGCGTTTCTGTGGGAGAACTTCCCGACATCGATGAGCTCAAAGAACGGTTCACGGTGAAAACGGGGCCTATGCCCGGAGTCGACGTCCATAGAGGCCGCCTCGACAATTACGGCTCTTTATTTGAAACGGGAGGACAGAGATGAATACGAAACCCAATGAAAAGGTGGTGGAGATCGGAAAAGCCGACCTTGACCTCATGTTCCGCGAACTTCGGCTGCCCGCGATCAGGCAGATGTGGGAGCGGTTCGCCGAACGGGCGGATACCGAGGGGTGGCCCGCGGCCCGGCTGCTCGCAACTCTCGCGGATCTTGAACTTGCCGAGCGGCAGCGGCGCAGGATACGCCGCCACTTGGGCGAAGCCCGTCTTCTTCCAGGAAAAACCCTTGAGAACTTCGACTTTGACGCGGTTCCCACTATATCCAAACCCACGGTCATGGCCCTGGCTTCAAACGATTCGTGGCTAAGAGGCGGACACAATGTGATAATCTTCGGCCCTCCGGGGGCGGGCAAGAGTCATCTGGCTTCGGCAATCGGCTTGTCTCTGGTGGAGAAGGAGAAACGGGTGCTGTTCACCCGTACGACGGATCTTGTTCAGAAGCTCCAGACGGCTCAAAGGGAACTGTCCCTTGAGAACATGCTCAACAGGCTTGACCGCTACGACCTGCTGATTCTTGACGATCTGGCCTACGTGCGCAAAGATCACGCCGAAACAAGCGTGCTGTTCGAACTGATATCGGTCCGTTATGAGCAACGTTCCGTGCTCATTACCGCCAATCAGCCGTTTACCGAATGGACAAAGGTGTTTCCTGACGAAAACACCGCGGTGGCAGCGGTGGATCGCCTTGTGCATCACTGCGTGATACTTGAGATGAACGTGGAGAGCTACAGACGCCGTCAAGCCATGGAACAGAAGAAAAAACAGGGAAGACCCGCGAAGTTCGCCACCGAAAGCGACACATCCGGCTGACCCCCACCCCCCGAACAGGCTGTTGTCCGGCCCCGGATATCCGGGGCCGGCCCTTCCCGCGCACCTTGGCGGAAACATCATTGGAAAAATATTTTTGCAATCCCCAAAATACCTCGGTATCGTTCTGTCGTCGCGACGCCGAGAGTCTCATCTTGTTTGTCGCTACAGTCTCATCTTGTTTGTCGCGCTACAGCAGATAAATAGCTCCGGTTGGCTTAAGTAGCCTGTACATATGTTCTAGGCGTTCCGCCATATACGTGAGGGACGCCATCATTCCTGAATCGCCTAGTATCCCATACAGACCAACAATCGCATTATGAGCTCGTTTCCCCTTAGCTCTTTCATAGATGTCATATCTCTTGATTGCCTCTTCATCCCATGTCCAAGTATCTTGAAATGCTCTGTATTGTGCATCTTTCAGAGTCTTTTTGTTGAACAGCATGTTGTAATCTTCGTCTGAATTAAATGGAGGGTCTAGATAAATAAGGTCAACGCTTCTGTCATTCCAACGATCCATCCATTCGAGGCAATCGCCATAATAAAGAGTACTGGGTTCCATCATCTGTCCTCTGTTCCCAACTAGATCACAGATTAAGGTGAATATCAAGTTCGAACTACGGTTTATCAAGAGACAAGTTCTTTGTAGGGAAGTTTCTTGCCCACCATTCCCTTCGCAAGAAATGCCATCTGGTCTATGGTGTCCATCTCTCTGATATTATGGCGGCCTGAAAACTCCGTAACATAGCGGTCAAGGTGTTTTGGAGACATGCGGTGATAGGTTCCGTAGTACCCTCTTTTCAAGGCAGCCCAGAAACTTTCAACTCCGTTCGTGGATGCTTGATTCCTGACATACTCACCAACACTGTGATTAACCGACTCATGCCTGTAATTCTTTTTCACAAGCCCTTCATAGCTTCTGTTCTGATCCGTATAGAGAAGTGGACCCCAAAAACAGGACAGCGTCTTAAGTGTGTTCCTGCAGTAGAGTAAAATCATATACTGGAGGTTCATTATGAGACGTAAAAGGCGTAATCATTCACCGGGGTTCAAGGCTAAGGTAGCCCTGGCGGCAATCAGAGAGGAGAAAACAGTTAGTGAGCTCGCCCGGCAGTTTGACGTGCATCCAAACCAGATTGCCGAGTGGAAGAAACAGTTGTTGGAGGGTGCCGAGAGTGTCTACCAAGGCGCCCGGGATAAAAAGGGAGAAGAGCAAGCTCATACCAAGGAACTGCATGCCAAGATCGGAGAGCTGACTCTGGAGATAGATTTTTTATCAAAAGCGCTCGGTCGCTAGAGCGGGCGCGAAGAAAGAAGCTTGTGGACCGTAGTCATGATCTCAGCGTGGTAAGACAATGCAGGCTGCTCAACATAAATCGCTCAGGCGTTTATTATCGCCTCAGGGAGCTGTCGCTGGAGAATGAGAAACTGATGAGGCTTATCGATGAGATATATCTTGAGTATCCGTTCAAGGGTTCCCGAAGGTTGCGGGACGCTATTTTGGACAGGCATGGAATCTGCGTGAATCGCAAGCGGGTGGCCAGGTTGATGCGGTTGCTGGGGCTTGCGGCGCTGCATCCCGGGCCTAGGACCACCCACAGGGGCAAGGGACATAAGATATATCCTTATCTGCTTGGAGGAATGAGCATAGAGGGTGTAAACCAGGTGTGGGCGGCTGATGTGACCTATATTCCGATGTCCAGGGGTTTTGTGTACCTGGTGAGTGTTATGGACTGGTATTCAAGGAAGGTGCTTAGCTGGAGAGTGTCGAATACGATGGACGTGAGTTTCTGCGTGGAGGCGTTGGAGGAGGCGATAGCAAAGTATGGGCGGCCCGAGATATTCAACACTGATCAGGGAAGCCAGTTCACAAGCGAGGCATTTACGGGGGTGTTGAAGAGAAACGGCATAAGGATCAGTATGGACGGGAAGAGAAGCTGGATGGACAATGTGTTTATTGAGAGATTGTGGAGGAGTTTAAAATACGAGGAAGTATACCTTAAGGCCTATGATTCGGTTCGCGCGGCGAAGGAAGGGATTGGGGGATGGATAGATTTTTACAACACTCGTCGGCGTCATCAGGGTCTTGATAGATCTACGCCAGATCAGGTTTACTATGGTCTGCCTCGTGGATTACCAAAAGTGGCTTAGAAATGGTGGGAATACACTTAAGAAAACGAAAAAACTGTCCTAACATTGGGGTCCACTTCTCTGTTAGCCAGAGTGGTTATAGATAATGTTTCACGCAGTACCAACATATATACTGACGAAGCGGCAATGTACTCAATACTCACGCACTTGGGATATGAACACTGTAAGGTTAATCACAAGAGCGGAGAATACGTTAAAGGGGAAGCCCATACTAACGGCATGGAATCCTTCTGGGCGTTACTTAAACGTGGATACTACGGCATTTACCACAGGATGTCAGTTAAGCACCTTCAGAAGTACGTTAACGAGTTTGCCAACCGTACTAATGTCCGACCCATGCACACCATAGACCAGATAAACCTTACTATCTCGGGACTGGTGGGGAAAAGGCTTACTTATCAGGAGCTGATTCGGTAGGCTTGAAGTCTGTGGCCTTGAAGAAGGAAAGTGGCTTACGCTTCTTTTGCCAGCCTCTCTAACCCGGATTTCTCACAAAGAGGTATAGAAAGAGGCCGTTGTATGTGTTATAATACAGTTATTACAGTAACTTAAAACACAGGAGAACAACGGCCTTATGAGTACACAGTGTAACACGGAACAAATCGAATTTCTACCCTTCAAAACTCTCGAAACATCCGGAAACAGCCCCGGTTCTAAAAGAACCCGCAAAGTAATTGCTAAATTCGACTCTGACAAAGTAAGTTCCGACGGCGGCATTGTCCTGCTTCGCGAAGCCGAACACCGTTTTGGAGTCATCAGGAGGTTCGCCGAGTGCTTCATTGATCATCGAAACCCCAGTTACATCACCCACCCACTATTCTCCATAGTGGCCCAGCGGGTGCTGGCAATCTGCTTGGGTTACGAAGACGTGAACGACCATGACAGGTTCCGAGGGGATCCCATAGCATCCATGTTCTGCGGTACCTCTGCTCCCCTTGCGGGCAAGAGCACGGTAAACCGCATGGAGCTTACCACCGGGGGGACGGATCGCTACAAGAAGATAGAGGCTGACTTTGGGGCGATTGACAAACTGCTTGTGGATATGTTCATCAGGTTCCACAAAAAAAGGCCGAAGAAGATAGTGATCGATATAGACATCACGGACGATCCCCTGCACGGAAATCAGGAGGGCAGGTTTTATCACGGTTATTACGGGGGGTACTGCTACACCCCCTCTTACATATTCTGCGGGCGCCATCTGCTTGGGTGCCGGCTCCGCAAAGCCAACCAGGATTCTGCGGCGGGAGCGGAGGAAGAACTGAAGAGGATTATCTCCCGGATTCGGAGCAGGTGGGAGAGCACGAAGATCATAATACGGGGAGATACGGGTTTTTGCCGGGACGAACTTATGAAGTGGTGTGAGCAAAACGGGGTTGATTACGTGCTGGGCATGGGGAGAAACTCCCGGTTGATGAAAAAGGTTAAGAAGCAGGTTCGCGGGGCTCACATAGAGTATGTGGAAACCAAGAGACCGTCGAGGCGGTTTGTAAGCTTTATGTACAGTACCAGGGAAAGCTGGTCTCGAAGCCGCAGGGTAGTGTGCAAGGCTGAGCATCTTGAGAAAGGGGCCAACACCCGGTTCATAGTAACGTCTGTCAAGCACGAAGAATATGACGCCAAGACTCTTTACGAGAAGGTTTACTGCGCCCGGGGAGAGATGGAGAACCGTATAAAGGCCCAGCAACTGCAGCTGTTCTCCGACCGCACCTCAACTCACTACATGAGGTCAAACCAGTTGAGGATGTACTTCTCCGCCTTTGCCTACGTGCTGCTTGAGCGTTTGAGACACAGCGGGCTTAAGGGAACCCGCTACGCGATGGCGCAGTGCGATACCATACGCCTGAAGCTGCTTAAGATTGGTACGCTGATAACAACGAGCGCAAGGAGAATTGTGCTGTCGTTCTCGGAGTTCTATCCGTACGCGGGCTTGTTCAGGCAGGTGCTGAGCAGGCTGCGTGCGATTCCGTTGAATCGGTAGGGAACAAGGGGTTGCGGATATGGTTGCCTGAGACTGCCGGGGGACAGTTGCGTCTGATATCGCTTCGCAAGGTAAGAACATACGGAAATAACCTGTAAATCGCCGCCGCCTACCCGAAAAAGAAACTCGCTCCCTGTCAGTTCAGCCAAAATCCAGATCCAACCCCAAAAAATTTACTTCTTACACCGCTTTGTGAGAAATCCCCAGTCACACTTTCCTCTTGGAAAACCTCTAGGCCATCCTCTGGCAAGGAAGATATATCAAAACACCAGAATATTGCAGGTCTTGACCCAATATTTGCGTAATACTTGTGTATGTGTTCACAAACGCTTAAGTTGCTTTTACTTACGCAACTGCACTGAATGATGGAGATGCTTCCGCGTATATTCTGAAACGACCTTGATATGAACCGTTTTTCAAATCTATTATATTCATTGATGTGTAAGAGTCTGATAACTTGCATGCTTGCTCTAAAATTTCCATAAGAGTTTTAACCGCTTGTATTCTCCACGGTTTTGATTCTTCTCGAATATATTTATTATTTTCTACCAAGCCGAAAGAAACCGTTTCATCGTTTTCAAAAGTAATCTCTAATGTTTGATCGTTAAAATAAAGTTCTAAGGTTAAATCGCCTTGAACTCCAGGAAAAACATCTTTATTGCGAAACCCTCCTTCTTTTAGTAATTCGTCAAACAGGCGTGCCCGTTCTATGTTCTTCAATTTAGGAGCTTCACCTTCTCCGTATCTCCACCCTTTTTTCAACTTGGAAATCTTGTCTAATTTTAATTCAATCTCAGTTTTTGAAGAGAGAGGTTGCCAGTCCAAACTAATTTTGGTCATCTTTTTTACCCTCCAAATACATTTGAATTTCTGAAGAAGTCATAATTTTATTCCCTGATCTTCTTTCTAGATCTTCTACAATCTGAGTCAATGAATTTGCAAAAGACTTAATAACGGTATAAGAAGCATTTAAAGCCGCGGCCGGCTTTCCATTGCTTTCGAGTACAATTAAAAAATCACCAGCTGCAGCTATTGTATTAATAAATCCATTAAAATGTATGCTTGGTGCTTCCGTGCTATTTATTGCTCTCTCAATCCTTTCTTGTATTGCCTTTTGTCCAGATATTTTTTTAGGAGTTTTTGTCATTTTGATAGTTGTTTTTTTTCTCTTCTGATTCCTCGTAGACAGTAATTTCCTCCCTTGGAGGGACGCCCAAAAGGACTTTTAAACGAGTATTAAAATCCACTTGGGACATATCAGGAATTTCCCGTACAATATTTTTCTCGTTCATAGCCAGTTGACAGGTTGCCTAGGCAGCCCAAGTAATGCGTGATAAATAATGGTAATCATTGTTATCATTTATGTAAACATGGTTACATGGCTTCGTAAAAAAACTTTTTCACAACACCCGTGTCAATCTAAGTATATAGTTCCCAAACATTTTGCTCTCGCTTTTACTTTCCAATACAGAATCTGGAGAAAATTCTGCCCAGAAGATCCTCCGTGGTCACTTCCCCGGTGATCTCGCCGAGCGAGTTCATGGAGTTTCGCAACTCTATCGAGAGGATCTCAGGATACTCGTTCCGTTCGAGAAGTCCGAGGAATTCGCGCAGCTGATCCCGGGCCTTTTCCATGGATTTTTTATGGCGAAGATTAGTCAGCACCAGTTCCGAGGCGTCTACGCCGCGAGGCGAGCCCGCAAGGGTCTCGAACATAGCCTCCCTGAGCTGTTCTATCCCCTCTTTTGTAAGCGCCGAGGTCTTCACCGGCTTTTTCCGCCCGAGAATCCGGCGAAGCTTCGATTTTTCAAGCTTCTCCTCAAGATCCATTTTGTTGATTACGACAAGATGCTTCTTTTTAGCGGCGGTTTCGAGGATCTTTCTGTCAAGAGCGTCCAGTTCTGTGTTCTGGTCCAAAACGACGAGTATGAATTCGGATTCCTCGGCTTTTTTGAGAGAAAGCTCTACCCCGAGTCTTTCTATCTGGTCCTCAGTGTCTCTTATGCCGGCCGTATCCGTTATAACGAGGGGAATTCCTCCGACATTCATTCTTTCTTCAATAAAATCTCTTGTGGTTCCGGCAATCGGGCTCACTATCGCCCTTTGAGTCTCGAGCAGATGGTTAAGTATGCTCGATTTCCCGACGTTAGGCTTCCCTAGTATTACCATAGTCACCCCGTCTCTGAACATTCTGCCCGTATCGTAACTCTCGATAAGCGCCGAAAGCTCCTTTTTCACGGATTCGGACGTTTCTTTAAGACGGCTTTTTGCAAGAGGATCTATATCTTCTTCGGGAAAATCGAGATTCGCCTCTATTTCCGCCAGAACGTCGAGGATTTCGTCGTTGAGCTCGTTCACCTTGCCCGAAAGGGCCCCCTCAAGCTGGGCTTCGGCGTACCGAAGGCTCTGTTCGGTCTGGGCGCTTATGATATCGGAGACCGCCTCGGCTTGTGCCAGGTCCATTTTTCCGTTAAGAAACGCCCTCTGGGTAAATTCGCCCGGGGCGGCAAGAGTCGCCCCGAGGCCGATTAGCAGCTCAAGTATCTTCCGGGGAACCATGTGTCCCCCGTGAGAGTGTATTTCGGCTATGTCTTCCCCGGTATAGGTATCAGGGGAACTCATAACGGTGCAGAGAACCTCATCCACCGTCTCATCGGTCTCGGGGTTGATTATTTTTCCAAAAGAAAGCTTTCTCTCGGAAAAACCTGGATTTCCAGCGGAAACGAAGATTTTCCTCACAATCGCGTGAGATTCCCCGCCGCTTATGCGGATCACGGCTACTCCTCCCTCTCCGGGCGGGGTTGAAATGGCGGCTATGGTGCTTTCGTGCTCAGAGATCCGTGACGACATGAAAGAGAATCTACCATATAAAGCCGCGTTCGGTCAGTAAAAGGGAGTAAAAAAAACCTGAATGTTTCACGTGAAACATTCAGGGGAGATGAGGAGGGTTTTCAAAAAACCGTTAAAATTATTTTTGTAGACTCTTAAGCGTGTCCATGGCGATGCTTGTGTGGGCGTAGCAGGAACCGGCAGTCATGACCATGGCGACATTTATGGCTTCCGCCATCTGTTCCGCAGTCACTCCGTCGGTGCGGGCGTCCTTCACGCATCCCCTTATACAGTAAGGACATTTAGTCGCATGAGCGCAGGCAAGACCTATTATGCCTCTTTTCATTTTTTTACTGAGAGCTCCGTCGGCGAAAATCTTTTTGTGAAGTTCCATAAAATGCGGAGAGATGTCGCCGCTACATTCCCTGAAACTGGCAATTTCTTTCGCTATGTCTTTTTTGAAAAAGTGCCCTTCGGTAAGCGGGATGTCGTTTTCCAGAGTATCCCAAGCCTCAAAAGCCAAGCTTGAAAAGGCAAAAGGGGCTCCCATTGCAAGCCTAAGTCCCACATATATCGATTCGACTATCTCCTGATCTGTGGCTCCTTGGTTTTTGCTTGCACGAACCCTTGACCTGATACAGTAAGGACAGGCCGTAATATGCGCTACGGCAACCGCGATGAGCTGTTTTTCCTTTGCGGTAAGGGCACCGTCGACAAATACCGAATCATGGTAAGCCATCCATGAGTCGTAAAGATCCGGATTTAGCTCTCTCAGATAGGCTATGTCTCCGCCTATATTGGACTTCATTATAGTATCGGACATCTTAACTCCCTTTTGCTTTGATTATCGGTTCCCTTATCTCTTAAAAAACTCCGCTCGGTCGAAGCACAAAACCCCTAACCTTCTAAAATTACCGTAACCGCTTCAAACGGAAGAATCAAGAGGATTGGGAGCAAGAACGGAGACAAATTGTCTTCGCACAGTTAAGAATTTTCGGTGAATTCTTCAAGCAAGTGCAGATTCTCTTCTTTAATTAGCATCTTCTGTGCTTGCCTGAAAAGCTCCTCTATTGGAGTGAAGGAGTTATGGACCTTCGCCATGAGCATGGCTCCTTCAAACTGAGAAATCAAAGATTTAGTCACCAGCTTCGGGTCAAGGTGATCGTAGAAAATCCCCAGTTCCGAGCATTCTCTTACGCACGCCTCAACAGAAACCTCACATTCTCGGAAATGGTTTTGCACAGCAGAGCGGAATCTTTCGTTTTTGACACTCTGTTCCAATGCCATATTTCCGAAAAAACTGCCTTGATACTTGGAGGACTTCAAAAATTTGTTGCGCTGGTAATCAATTACCTTCCTGTAAAACAAACCGAGGCGTTTAAGAGGATGGCGCTCTTTATTCAGAAGAGTTTCTGATATGAGGTTCTTGTATAAAGCAGTGACCGTTTCCATTACCTCCAATCCCAACTCCTCTTTACCTTCGAAATAGTAGTAGAAATTGCTCTTGGAAACGCTGGCCGTTTTTATAAGCGTATCGATTGAGGTTCCATCATAGCCGAGAAGATGGAAAAGGTCGGTGGCGGTCTCTACAATTTTATCTCTGTTGCTCATAACGTTACGACCTGATATTAACAGTTCATTTTAGTATTAGATATTGATTAGCTTTCCTTGTCAAGTTTTTCCCTGAAAATCATACAATGATTAGAATAAGATACAGTCTGATTGGTACTCATAGAGCTCTGAAAGCTCTTCTTCGGAAAACCCCTTTGCCTGGAGCAGGGTTTTGAACTTTCTTCCCATGAATTCAGGCATAAAAAGAGTTTTGGCCGCTAGGCGGTCCCTCTGATCCTCCGGCTTATCGTACGTTTTGAAAATCTCGAGGATTCCCCAGTCAACAAGAAACTGTCCCTGGGTAGCGTACTTGACGGTGGCAAGGCCCAAGAGGTCCCCAACCCTCATCAGCTCGGAAAAATTCACGTCGGCGGTTATATCCTGCTCTCCGACCCTGGCGTAGAAATCGGAACTCAGTTCATGGCGGTAAAAACATCGCGAAGTACCATTGCGCCTCTCGGGCGAGTAAAGTTCAGGAGCGAGGGAACCGTAGTCAATGCTGAGAACAAACCCTTTTTGAAGCGCCCTTCCCGCCTCGGCAAGCCACTTCCCGGCAAGTAAGCAGGCCTCGGCCTCCTCACCCTGTGCGTATCCACTCAGATACCGTTTTGAAAACTCAGAAATTCCCTCGGTTTCAGGGTTCCGCAGAACTTCCTCTATTTCCCCGTCGCGGAGGGAAAGAAAAACCTCTCGGGTCTCCCCGCCGTGCAGCTTCAGCCTGTGGAAGGGCAGGGAATCGAGAAATTCGTTTGCGATTACCACTCCGCAGAAACCGTCTCTTTCGATTTTTCGCAGGTCGTTCGTCCATCGGACCCTTTCGCGGTGTCCTTCCAGGGTTTTTTTCGCTGCCTGCCTGGCCACGGAGCTTATCTCGCTTATCACGTAATCGGTTCTGGCGTACAGATCTGGGTGATTTTCACGAAGGGCTTCGAGTATGTCGAAGGCGAGCTGACCGTTCGAGGCCCCGAATTCCACGACTGTGAACTTTCCGCTTCCAAGCAGAAGGGACGCCCTGACAAAGAACCGAGAGATAGTCTCCCCGAAAGAGCGGTGAACCGAAGGAGATGTGTAAAAATCTCCTTTTTTTCCGATTTTCGCCTTTCCCGAGGAGTAATAGCCGTGCTTCGGGTGAAAAAGGGAAAGTTCGACAAATCTCCGGAAGGAAATCGGGCCGGATTCCCGTATCTCTTCCTTTATGATTTCCAAAAGCGTACGCATTTTTCCTCCTCCGCAGGAAACAACAGCTTAGGGATTAAATTACACAGCTTTCTTGGGTTTTGAAACCGGGTCTAGATTATCTCGAACCGACTGAAAAATAAAGGGAAACAAGTGCTTTAGGCGGATAAAAACGGCGTTTATACCGGTCAGTAAGCATTTCACAGAAGACTAAAAGAACCTTCGCCGGGTCAAAAAAAAATATTAAGTAATTTCAGGTAGTTGCATTCTTTAAACTGTGCCGGATCAAAACATTCCACAATCTATCAACAGCAAAAAATTGTTTGATATCAGGCAATTACGAAAACACAAGGTCTTTTCGCGCCCCTTGCCATGGCAAAAAGCACTGCAGCTGCCGAGGGCGACCGTTTGCGTTCATCGCCAACTGAGGAATCCAGGTCGATTCGTGCCCGAAAAACACTTGGGAACCGATGCAAACCCCGTGTTCTCCGCCGGTTTACTTGTTCGAGAATCTTTTGCCGATGCTGGCAAAGGCGTTATGGCTGTGGATGCTTTCGTAGTTAAGAACCCTGAGCTCGTAAGAGTCGAAACTGGGGTTGCCGTGGAGTTCCGAGGCTATGTTTCTCACGACGTCTTCGACAAAGCACGGCTTGTTGTAGGCGCTCATCGTGACGTGGCGTTCGTCTTCCCTTTTTAAAAGCGGGTAAAGCGGGGAAGACGCCCCTCTTTCCGCGATTTCTATTATTTCCTCAAGACATATGTCTATCGGATCGTTTTCCTTCTTTTCTTCGTGCAAAATGGTTATGAAAACTTTGGAGCGCTGGTTGTGAGCTCCGTAATCGCTTATCTCCTTGCTGCAGGGACAGAGGGTCTTGACCGGTACCACCACCCTCTGGGTAAGACGCATGCCCTCTGGATGCATTTCACCGAGATACGCGCACGTGTAGGGCTGTGGGGATATCTTGCCGCTTACCGGAGCATGCCGATTGAAAAAGTAATCAAACTCTATTTTAACGTCGGAATCTTCCGAGCCCTGCCTGTCGCAGAGGGCGATCAGGAAAGAAGCCATGTTTTCCAGGGAAAAGGCTGCGTTAAAATCAAGGGCCGTTTCAAGCAGTCGGCTCATGTGAATTCCCTTCTGGTCGGGGCTCAGGTTAACGCTCAGGCTCAGGGAAGCCTGTACGCTCTGGTCCCTCTCCGAATCGATCTCACACCCTTTTATCTTAAGCGGAATCTTGAGGTCGCAGACGCCGACTCTGTCTATGGAGATATTCCTGTAGTCTTTTCTCGCCTGTATGTCTTCAATGGGTTTTTCTTCAAATTTCATTTCCAAAGTAATTTCCTCTTTCTTCGATAGGATAACTGTTACGAATCAAAGGCCGATTCTTCTCAAAACGGGGAAGGGTACCACAAGGAAAGACCTTTGCAACAACCGAAGCGCAGGACGCGGCCGCCGGCAGAACACAAGGGCCTTCAGCGAAGTTTGGGATTGTCCGCATGCCGTTTCCCGTCCCTCTGCGTTTTTTTCTCAAAGTTCTTTCTCAAAACCTCCGTAAGATCAACTCCCGTCTGGTTCGCTATGCACGTTAAGACAAAGAGAACGTCGGCAAGCTCATCCCCGAGTTCCCGACGATTTTCATCCCCCTTGAAGCTCTGTTCCCCGTATGTTCTGGACATTATTCTCGCGACTTCACCTACCTCTTCGACAAGCTGCGCTAGGTTGGTAAGCTCAGAGAAGTAGCGCACTCCCACTTTCTTTATCCACTCGTCAACTTCCCGCTGATACTCCCTGACCGTTATCTCGCCGGACATAAAACCGCCCTCGGCTCCTTAAGAGCCGGTACCAAACCCGAAAAAATTTCTCCGCATCTTTAATTCTACCACCCGAACTCCAAAAGAAGCGACTTCCTCATAGCCTCGTAACTCCGGGGAGCGGAAGGCATCGCGTCACCGTCCACCCCGCTTACGTAAACAATACCCGCAACGGCGTTGGTAAGAAAAGCGTAATCGCTTGAAAGAAGCTCCTCAAGGGGAAAACCTCCGCAGACGGGCTCATAGCCCAGCCGCTTGGCCGAGCGCAGAACGATTTCCCTGGTTACTCCCGGCAAAACAGGACATTCAGAAGACGGAGTGAAAAGTTTTTTTCCTTTTACCCAGAAAACATTGTGGCACGAGGTCTCGGCCACCCTGCCGTCTGTATCCAGAAAAAGGACTTCGTCAAACCCTTTTTCGCGAGCCTCCCTTTTCGCCACAACGTTTCCCAGGTAGTTAAGGGTCTTGTGTGAAAAAAGACGGTTCAGCGGGGGCCTTCTCTCCCCGCAGACCCAAAGAGAGACGGCCTCGGGGCCCTTCACGCGAGGTCTTACGGACACGAGAAACGAAGCCGTCCGGGGTCGCGAGTGAAAAACCGAGTCCCCTTCGCCGAGAAGACATGCTTTTACATGGAGGTCCTCCCCCGCGGCTTTTTCCGCGGCGTCTTCGATCCGAAGCCTCACCTGAGTTTCTGCGGGAAACGGGATGCCGAGAAACTCAGCTCCCCTGCGCATCCTCTCAAGATGCATGGACAGGAAAACCGGAGGGGAATTTTTCCACCTGAAGGTCTCAAAGATCCCTTCTCCGTAAAAAAGGGCGCGCAGCGCAGGCGGATTCTCGAGTCTTTTTCCGTTCAGAAAGAAAAGTTCATCCATGGCCGATGATTATAGCATCTGTCGGGACGCAACCGATGTAAGAGCCTTTGCCTTAAGCTCCGTTTCCCCGTATTCCTCGTCCGCTTTCGAATCCCACACGATTCCGCCTCCGAACCAGAAATCCGCGCCCTCGGGACGGTTCACCCCCGTGCGGATCGCAACGCTCATGGTGAAATCCCCGTTCGGGGGAAAAAGACAGATCACCCCGCAGTAAGGACCCCTCAGGTGGGGCTCAAGGCTGTCTATTATACGAAGAGCCTCTCTTTTCGGGGCTCCGGTAACGGATCCCGGGGGAAAGGTGCTGGCGACTATCTGCGAGAGTCCTACGCCGGGGCAGAGGCGCCCCTCGATTTCAGACTCCATCTGGAAAAGGGTGCTGTAGCTCCTGACGGCGAAAAGCTCCCTAACCCCTATGGAACCGTAACTGCATATTCTCCCGAGGTCGCTTCTCATGAGGTCGACTATCATGAGGTTCTCGGCGCGTTCCTTGGGGTTTTTCCCGAGCATCTCGGCAAGTTCCCTGTCGCGTCGGGGATCTGGGTCCCTTCGGATCGTCCCCTTTATGGGCCTTGTGGTAATTCTGTCGCCCCTTTTCTTAAGAAAAAGCTCCATAGAGCCGCTTACGAGCTCAAAACCGGGAAAACCGATAAGGGCGGCGAAGGGAACAGGCTGGGTGCGGTAAAAATCCAAAAACCATGAAAGCGGCTCGCCCATGGGCCCGAAGCGGAACCTGCGCGAAAGGTTTACCTGATAAACGTCGCCCGCGGCTATATGCTCTTTTATCGCCGAAATTTTCCGGGTGTATTCCTCCTTTTTAATGTTCGAGCACGGAGGACCCCCGGGGCGCCTTTTCACCGAGGGTGCGGCCGCGAAAGCCTCCTCGCAGGGAGCTAGGTAAAAACCGTCTTTTTCGTAAAAGTGGAAAAACACGAAGGGAAGCCTCTCTCCTTCCTTCCCCTCCGATGTGGCAACTCCGGGAGTCGTGTACCGAAGGTAGTCGTAGCTTATGTAGCCAAGCGCGGTGTATCCCTCGGCGGCAAGCTTCTCAACGAAACAGAGGGGGTCTTCTGAGAAAGTCTCCTCTCCGGAACCGGAAAACAGTTTGGTTCCGTCTCCTGAGAAACAGAGAGTGAGGGCAGGGTCGCCGAAAACCCCAGCCGTGGGAGAGGCGCCTGAATCGAACCATCCTCCGCCTGAGTCTATCAAAAGGGACCTCGGTTTATCAAGCTTCATAGGTTCCTCCTGAGACTCTCAAGGCCCGGTCGGGCGGGCGCGGGGCCGTTTACGATGAGGGAGGAGCATCTGATGAGTTAACCGAACGGTTAAGGATCTCGGCTATGTCCTGGATGCCGATTTCCTCCTCTTTCCCCTTGAACCGCGCGGCGTCGTCAAACATCGTGTTGCAGAAGTAGCACGCGGTAGCCAAAGTGTCGGGGTTAAGCTCTGCGGCCTCGTCAAAGCGGTTCCAGTTAACCCTGGGAGCCTCTTCCTCCATCCAGATCTTTCCGCCTCCGGCGCCGCAGCAGAAACTCTTGGTCTTGTTCCTTTTCATCTCCACAAGATCGATTCCGGGAATGCTTTTCAGTATCTCTCTGGGGGAGTCGTAAATGTTGTTGTAGCGGCCGATGTAGCAGGAATCGTGGTAGGTTATCTTCTCCTCGATCGGGGCGTCGGGGTTAAGCTTCCCTTCCTGGATGAGCTGGAAGAGAAAATCGGTGTGGTGGACGACCTCGTAGTGCCCGCCGAACTCCGGATATTCGTTCTTTATGGTGTTGAAGCAGTGGGGGCAGTTAGCGAGAATCTTTTTTACTTTAAGCTCGTTCATAGTCTCGATGTTCTGGACGGCAAGCATCTGGTAGAGGGCCTCTTCTCCGAGCCTTCTGGCGGGGTCTCCGGTGCAGGTTTCCGCGGGGCCCATAACGGCGAAGTTGACTCCGGCGATTTTAAGCAGGGTCACTATCGCTTTTGAGACTTTCTGTCCCCTCGGGTCGTAGCCTCCGAAACATCCCGTCCAGTAAATCACGTCAAATTCGCTCGCGTTCTCGGCGGAAACACCCAGTATGGGAACATCCATCTCGGAGAGCCAGGCGCCGCGATCGGCCTCCGGGAATCCCCAGGGGTTTCCGTTTTTCTGAAGATTCTGAAGAGTTCTCGTGGCGGTTCCGCTCAGGCGGCCCTCAAGGGTCAGGAATCTTCTCATGTCCATTATCTTCCCCATCTGGTCGATGAAAAGCGGGCACTCCTCGACACAGGCGTTACACGTGGTGCACGCCCAAAGCTCCTCGGGCGTTATCCACTCTATGTCGGGAAGGTCGGGCTGTTCTTCCTGCGGTTTTCCGGCAAGTATGTCCTTCCCCTCGCTTGAGACGTAATGGCGAAGCTTAACGACTATATCTCTCGGGGAGAGAACCTTCTCGGTGTTCCACGCCGGACAGCTGTCCGTGCACCTTCCGCACTCGGTGCAGGTATAGGCGTCAAGTATGTCCTTCCAGCTGAAATCTGCTATCTTCGAGGAACCGAAGTGGTCAAGATCCTCGGGGATTTCTTCGAAATCAAGCTTCGAGAGCTGCCCGCGGGGTTTTAGGCTCTGGAAAAAAACGTTGAAAACCGCCGTCAGGACGTGGCTGTGCTTCGAGTAGGGAAGGTAATTCAGAAAGGAAAGGACTATCAGTACGTGAAACCACCAGAAAAACTCCTTCCAGAAAAAGGTGTTTCCGACGCTCATGCCGTCGTAGAGCCCGGAGAACGCCCCGGACACCGGCAGCATGGCGGGGCTTGCCTCGGCAAGCGCTATTTTGGCTCCCGTGGTGAGAAACGCGGTGATCATGAGGCCGAATATAAGACCCAGTATCACGACCGCGTCGGGTCCGTTGACCTCCCTTTTCCTGCCTATGGTGAGCCTGTTTGTTATTCCCATGGCTATGGCCACGAGAACCAGGGCCTGCACTACTTCAAGAATCAGCTCGTAGATTTCCTGTACGGCTCCCGGCAGAAGGTGAAACCCGGGGATGACGCCGCTTACCAGCATCTCAACCGTCCCCACGGTTATTATGACGAAACCCCAGAAGATCATGGCGTGCTCTATGCCGGCGAAACGGTACTTAAAAAGCCTTTTCTGCCCGAACACGTAGACGATGACTTTCTTTATCCTCTCGGGAATATTGTCAAACCTGTTGTCTTCCTTTTTGCCGAGAGTGACGAGCCTTAAGAGAAGACGGATGTTGTAGGCGAAAAAAACGAAGGCGGCTATAAGCACCACAAGCATTATCGCGGATTTGGGGTTCATCTAGTTTCTCCGAAGCAAGACATGGAAAAAAGTAGCATAAATTATATGGAATCCGCGGGTTTTAATCAAGCCGGATGGAGGGCGATGATCTTAATTGCTATTCAGGCGCCGAAACACACTCGCCGGGAATAGAAACCGTCTCTTTTGTGATACCAAAGAAGAGACAGCGCTTAACTCTGTTCGGCAAAAAGCAGGTTCCCTGCCGAGGTGTGCTCTCTCAGACAAGGTTAATTTTTCCGATACCTGTCCTTCCGTCGAGCCCGCAGGTCCCAAGTCAAAAGCTTCGCACCCGGGCGTCTTTTCCCCGAAACCTCCAGAAACAAAACCGCGGTGATCAAAAACAGGTTAAATGCCGCACCCCCAATCCCGTTCCCGCTCTCGGCAGCAATTGCACATCCTCCGCCACCATCACCCGCTTGCGGCTTCGGATAAATACCGGAACCGACAACGTAACACGTTCCCCCCATGTCACACGGCTCCCCCACGCCGAAGTTTGTCCGTATGAAGTACCCGCGCTTAACCGACCTGCCGGTGGACCTGCCGGGGATAGGGTTCCCCACCTCACAAGACACTTCTTCATCCTCCGGTACGGACTGCTGACAGAGAAAAAGACCTGACCCTAAACGGAAACTCCCTCTTTCGGAAAAAACCGCGGTCGTGTATCCTTAAAGGCGCGTGAAGATTCTCCTTTACTACGACTATATCTGTCCTTTCTGCTTTATGGCCACCGAAAGAGTGCTCAGCCTCGCAAAGGAGTTCGACCTCGAAGCGAAGTGGCTGGGAGTGGAGATCCACCCGGAATACCCGGCCGAGGGCAAAAGACGGAGAAAAACGGAGAGAACCCTCCGCATCTCGGAGACCCTCGAGAACGTAGCCGCAGAGGTCGGGGTGGAAATAAAGCTCCCTGGATTCGTCACCAACTCGAGGCTGTGCCTTGAAGGGGCCGAGTTCGCGAAGGAGAAAAACAGGTTCATGGAGTTTCACAAGGCCTGCTACACCGCCTATTTCAGGGAAGGAAAAAACATAGGTCTTCTCGAAACCGTCCTCGAGGCGGGGGAGAAGGCGGGGCTCTGCCCCGAGGAGCTCTCTGATTCTCTTCGGAAAAGAAGTTTTTCCGAAACAATAGAAAAAAACATGGAAAGCGCCAGGGAAAACGAGGTTTTCGGCGTCCCTACCCTTTACTTGGGAGGATTAAGGATACACGGAATCCAGCCGGTCGAATCGTACAGAAAGCTTATAGAAAAGGAACTCAGACGGGAGAAGTCTCTGCACTGACCGCGATGGGGGAGTTTCTCTTCATCATTTTTCCGGAGGGGCAAGTTTTCCGGCGCGGCGCAGGTGTCTCTCCGCCTCGCCGTGGCGACCCATTTCCCGCAAGGCCTGTCCCATAAGAAAATGTAATCTGGACGCCATCGGCAGATCGGGCTTGAGCGAGAGAGCCCGTTTCATGCTCGAAACGGCTGCTTCGTATCGCTTAAGTCCGAAAAGCACATAGCCCATTCCGACATAGGGAAGTGGGTAATCGCGGTCTATCCTGGTCGCGGCTAGATACGCTTCAAGCGCCTCTTTGTAACGCTCCTGCCTCCTCAAACTCTCTCCGAGGTTCAAAAAAGCCGGCGCGTAGCGGGGATTGAGCTCAACGGCCCTGCGCAAGTGCTTCTCCGCTTCTTCGTGTCGACCCAGCCCCGACAACGCCGCTCCCATAACGTTTTGGGAGCTGTGATAAAGAGGACGCCTTTTCACGGCAATGCGGGCGGCAGTGAGAGCTTCTTCCGATGCTCCCTCGCTATGCAGAAGCGCATACGCAAGATTGAGGTGAGCAGTATAAGCCTGCGGGTTAAGAGAAATAACGTGCCTGAACAAGGTGACCTCGTCCTTGTAAACGCCCGCCTGATTCCATGTCGCCGCGCCCAGCAAGAAAAGCAGCGCCAAAGCGGCACCCTTTGCGGTTTTTCTTAGCACATCCGGCAATTTATACGAACCCTGGGAGGCGGCCCCGGCGAAAAATACAATTACGCCGATACCCGCGAGATACTGGTAGCGGTCGGCGACGAATGAATACCGCATGTAGCCGTAGTCAACGAAGCCGAGCGTTGGTAGGAGAATGACCGCGAAAAACAGGGCGCAGGCCAAGGGTCCCCGTCCGACCCTTCCCCGCAGGAACCACAGCGCCGCGGCCACGGCAACCGCCGCGATGACATACCCCCAGGCCAACGGATCCGCCACATTAACATCCCAATGCGGATAGATAACCGCCAGTCCCATGGGCCATAGAAGCTTGCCCACGTAGAACCAGAGCGCATGCGCAGCGATAAGCACCCTTTCAGCCACAGAGAAGCCCAGAGAGAGAGGCTGCACGTTCTGGTAAAACAGCATGTCGCCAACCGCTATGGCAAGTCCCACGAGGAAAAACGGTGCCACCCGAAGCAGGTCCGCCCGGGTGAGGCGACCCTCTTTCCACCACTGCAGGATCAGCAAGGTCGCGGGGAAGAGAACCACGACAGACTTGCAGAGCATGGCGGCCGCGAACAGCAAAAGCGCCCCCGCGTAGCGCCCCCGCCCAGGCGACTCAACGAAGCGAAGCCACATCAAAAGCGCGGCGAGACAGAACAGGGTTGCCAGCATGTCCTTTCTCGCCATTATCCACGCGACGGATTCTGCGTGCAACGGATGTACGGCGAACACAGCCGCCACGAACCACGCGCCGGGAACCGCCAGGCGCACAAACAGGCGCCAAAGCAGAACGGTGTTTGCAAAGTGAATCAGGATATTGACTATGTGATAGCCCGCGGGGGAAAAACCCCAGAGCTTGTGCTCAACCCAGAAGGTTGTATAAAGAAGCGGCCAGTAATGCCCTTCCTTCCGTGTGCCTCCCTCAAAATAGGCACCTACGGGATCAAACCAGAGTTCCCAGATTCCTCCCCATGTCGAAACGGCGCGGAGCTCCCTCATTATGGAATCATCCCAGACGAATCCCGCCAGGGCAGCAGGAAAGTAAACGACGGCTATAAGCACGCCGAGAGCCAGAAAGGAGAAAGCGTCCCGCCGCGAGACCCCAAGACCCAGAACCGCTGTCCTTGGCTGTGAAGCCTGGTCTTGGGCCTTTTTTTTCTTTCCAGTCGTCATTAACCCGCCTTCATTCCCCGCGGTCCCCCTCGCGAAACGTCCAGCGGGAGTTCAGGTAATAGTTAAGCAAAGCCCCGGGAACAATCCCGCACGCCTGAAGCAACACGGGAAAAACCCGGGGAAACAGCATCGAGAGAGCGACAAAGATCGAGTAGCTGAGCAAAAGCGTCACAAAGGAAACCAAGACGAACTTAACCCCCCTTACGGACTCACGGCCAACCATGGCACGGTCGCCGAAAGTCCAGTAGTTATTCATCAGGAAGTTCGAAGAAATGGAAACCATTACGGCTGCGGGCGACGCGGCAAACTTGTGAATGCCAAGCCTCAGCATCAGGTAAAAGGAACCTAGGTTGATGACCACTCCGCAAAGACCCGTTACGCAGAACTTAATGAAGGTAAGGTGGTCGCTCAGGCGAAGCCACAGGACGCTGAGGAAAAACTCAAGCATGTTTGCCATGCCGAGCTTTGTTTCTCCGTGCTCGCGGTCGCGGAAATGGATCGGCACCTCGACCACCCGTGCCCCGCAGCGGATCAGCCGGTGCAAAAGCTCAACCTGGAACACGTAGCCCCGCACCCGCATATCTCGCAGCCCCGCGGTCCGCAGTTTCTCCACTCTTATGGCCTTAAAACCCGCCGTGCAGTCTGAAACTCCCCTCAAGCCCCCGATCCATCTTGCAAGACGATTTCCCCACCGCGAGAGCAGCCGCCGCCTGAGGTGCCACCGCTCATCAAGCGAACCCCCCGCGACGTAACGGCTCCCGATAGCCACGTCCGCCCCGTCCGCGACGCGCTCAAGAAGCCTTCCCGCGTCGGCCGGGTCATGCGAGAAATCGGCGTCCATCTGCACCACAACTTCAGCGCCGAAAACATCCATAGCGTGAGTGATCCCGCGCACGTAAGCGTCTCCAAGCCCGCGCCGCTCTCCCTCAAGCAGGTGCACCCGTCCGTCCCCCCCTGCGGCAAACTCCCGGACCAGACGCGCCGTGCCGTCAGGGCTTTTGTCGTCAACAACAAGAAACGCCACGTCCGCGTCCCCGTAGAGCTGGGTGAGGCGCGCCAGAAGCGAAGTGATGTTAAGCGCCTCGTTGTACGTGGGGATAACGAAGCACACTCTTGCCTTGCCGGGGTTCAATTAGAAGCCCTCCGCAACGCAAAAGCGGCTAAAAAGATAAAATGAACTAACCATGTTTTTTTCCGTCTAGTGTCAGCACTCTGCGCAATTATTTTACCGAACCTGGGGAAAGGAGTTATTTTTCTAGCTGCAGGCGGACTTCGCTGATCATCCTCGCCGTTGAAGAGACCACGGTGAAAGTTTTTCTCCCGAAAACTATCACGGTTCCCGGAGAGGGAATCGACCCGTATCTGTAAAGAAGAAATCCTCCGAGCGTCTCGTAATCCTCGCCCTCGGGAATGGCGAGCCCGAGTCCGTCGTTAAGCCGCCCTATCTCAACCGTGGGATCTATTAAGTACTGCCCGCCGCCGAGCTTTCTCCACGGGGTCTGCCCAGTGTCGTACTCATCCTCTATTTCCCCCACCACCTCCTCAATTATGTCCTCAAGGGTGATGATTCCGACCGACCCCCCGTACTCATCGACCACGACGGCCATTCCCGCGCGTCCCCCTTTCATCTCGTCCATAAGCTCGTTTACAAGCTTTGACTCCGGAACGTAGAAGGGAGGAATGGCGTACCGTTCCACGCTCTGGTCAAGGTCCTGCTCGCCGAGAACGTAAAACGAGTTGAGTATGCCGGTTATGTTGTCGACCCGGTCGCTGAAAATCGGGATTCTCGAATGGCTTTTTTCCGCTATAAGCCTCCTTACGTCCCAAAGCGTGGACTTTCTCTCAAGCGCGTCCACCCTCACAAGAGGAATCATTATTTCTCCAACGGTGGTCTCGGAGTACCCGAAGATTCTGCGAAGAACCCTTCTTTTGTAATCAGCGCTCGGCTTGTTCTCGTCCTCCTCCATCACGTCCTCAAGTTCCTCGCGGGTTATGGAACTCATCCTTTTGCCGGAGCGCCTCAATATCCCCCGGGTAAAGAAGTTGACGAAGAAAAGCACCGGGGAAAAAAGCTTGGAGAAGACCCAGAGCGGATAAATAATCCAGAGCACTATTGAGTTTCGTCTGCTCTCGAAAACCGCCTTCGGAACCACCTGGCCGAAAATGATGATGAGCGGGGAAAGCACGGCCACCGTGTAGATGCCGCTTCGCTGCCCGAAGATCTCCTCTAAATAAAAGGTGAGCACCAGGGTGTTTATTATGAGCGAAAGGTTGACCCCTATAAGCGTGATGCCTATGAAGCTTTCGATCTTCGAGTGTGCGTCAAGAACGAGCCCCGCGGCGGCGGAACCGTCCTCGGCAAGGGACCTCATCTTTATCTTGTCGCAGGAGATAAGGGCTATCTCCGAACCGGCGAAAAAGGCCTGCAGAACCAAAAACAGAAAAATCAGGGGAATCACAAGTTCAATGGACATCGCCACTGGCCTCCCTCCGAACGTCAACTCTTATCTTGGAAATCCTTTTCCCCTCCTTGCCCTCCACCGTGAAAACCAGCCCGCCGAAATCTATTTTCTCCCCTTCGGCCGGCAGCCTCCCGAAAAGATCGAATACGAAACCGCCCATCGTTTCATTTTGCATTCGAAGCGGAATCGCGGCCCTTTCCAGTATTTCTCCCAGGTTCTCAAGCCCTGCCGTGCGGGCAACCGAAAAAAGATAGTCGCCGTTGAACTCCTCTATTCTCATTCCCCCGGAAATAGTAATGGCTCCCCCGCGGACCGCGGGAGCGGCCTTCTTGAGCACCGACCTCTCATCCTCTATGTCTCCGAAAAGTTCCTCCAGTATGTCCTCCATGGTTAGGAGCCCGTCGAACCTTCCGTACTCGTCAACCACTATCGCTATGTGGATCCTTCGCATCTGGAATTCGCGCAAAAGCGCCACCGCGGGCTTGGAGCGGGGAATGAAATAGGGCTTTCTGAGACACTCGCTTACCTCGGCGGCGGCGTTCTGCTCGGTAAAATCCCACTTCAAAAGATCCTTGCCGTAGAGAACGCCGGCTATGTTGTCTCGCTCCTCCTTGTAAACCGGTATCCGGGAGTGGCCCATCTGGCGGACTCTCCCGACGGCCGCTTTGACTTCAATGTCGTGGGGAAGCGTGAAGCAGTCTATGGCGGGAGTCATTATCTTGTGGGCAGGCAGGTCCTCAAGCTTGAAAAAACCGTCCGCGAGATATTTTTCCACCTCGTTAAGCACTCCCTCGTCCCTCCCCATTCCCACGAGAATTTCAAGCTCATCCGAGGAGATCTTGTTTCCTTCCGCGCGGTGGCCCAGGTCCGCCCCGAAGGCCCTTATGAAAAAACCGGAGATAAACATGATCCCCCACCTAAGCGGGGTAACCGCAACGTGGAAAAAATAAAGAGGAAGCGCAACTGCCTTCGAGATGGTTCTCGGAAACTTCACCCCGGCGGTTTTGGGAACGATCTCACCGAACACAAGAAGCGTCGGAGACGCTATGGCCAGAGAGATAAGAGCGACTGTCTGCTCAGGGGTGTCCTGAAGATATTTTCTCGCCGTAAGGGCTATGACGCTCGAGTAGGCTATGTTGAAGATCTCATCCGCCAAAAGAACCGTAGTTATAAGCTTGTGGGAATTGGACAGAAGCTTTCCTATGGCCGCAGAAACCTTGCCCCGCTGCTTAGATATGCTCTCTCTCTGTGGACGGCTAAGGGAAAAAAGCGCCCCCTCGCTGAAGCAGAAAAACGCGGAGCAGGAAAGAAAAAAAAGAATCAGAATTAAATTTTCGCCCAAAAAAATCTTACCCCCGTGGAGAAGTCAGCAGAAATGCTCAAACCCCCCGGCATCGTAAAAAACTTCCTCTCCCCCCTCGTCAAAAAACCTGATCTTCCGACCTCCGGTGACCGACCCGATTTTCGAGATCGCGACCACGCAAAGACGGGAAACCTCCTCTATCGCGGCATGGTTCTCCGCAGAAGAGGTGAAAAGAAGCTCGTAATCCTCTCCCCCTGAAACCGCGAGGCGGTAGACATCCTCGGAAAATCTGCGGGAGAGGGAAAGAAAACCGGGGGAAAGCGGAAGATCCCCGAGGCTGACTTCGCCACCCAGTCCGTGCTCCGAGGTGAGCTTCTCAAGATCGCTTAGGAGCCCGTCGCTCACGTCTATCATCGACGAGGCAATCCCGCGCTCTGCGACCATCCTGCCTACGGCGAGCCGTGGCGTCGGCTCAATATGTCTTAAAATCAAATCCTCGCATCCATCAATCCCGGGGTCGCTTGACAGTATCCTGAGGCCAAGGGCGGAATCCCCCAGGGTTCCGGTCACGTATATGTCATCTCCCTGCGTTGCGCCCGAGCGGCGGATGATACTGTCCCTTGAGACCTCTCCAAGTGCCGTCATGCTTATAAAAACGGTCTGCGATTCCGAGAGATTTCCCCCGACCAGGCAGACCTCGAACTCCCGGCAGCCATCTCCCACTCCCTGCGAGAGATCCTCGATTAACCCCCTTGCGTCCGCGCTCCGACAGCCAAGGGAACAGAGCAGGTACCTCGGCACCGCTCCCATCGCCCCGATGTCGCTTACGGCGACGCAGACCGCCTTTTTACCGAGCTGCCTTGGGGTCTGCGTTTGAAGACGGAAGTGAACACCTTCAACCAGAGTGTCGGTCGAAGCGACAAGGCAGGAGTTGTCTCTGAGTTCTAAAACAGCGGAATCGTCCCCTATCCCCATCAAAACTTCTTTCTTAGTAACCTTGAACCTTTCGGCTAAGAATCTCAAGGCTTCTGTTTCGCCCATTTGCGGTTAGAAAGTGTATTGTAAACGCGGTTGAGTGTCAATTGAGCCGGGGTGCCTGAAAAATTTCTTTCTTCCCTAGCCACGGTCGCAAAAACCGGGTTTCGGCCAGGGGAAAAACCGGTTTTTCTTGACACGAAAAGCCGATGTAATTAGAATTAATTTCACTTTCCGACGAGTGGGTTGGACTTTTTTCTGAAGTACTTATTTTGGGGCAGTTTTTTGCTTTTTAGGAGAATCGCTGTTGAAAAAAGCAGAGGTGGTTGCGCACGGCAACCTGGCTACTGAAACTGACAGATCAGAACAAAAAATAGAATTTGACTGGGACGCGGTTCTTGACCACGTGAAGAAAGACCTTTACTTTCCCCCGTCCTGGCTGTTTTCCATAAAAGTCTCAAAGACAGAAGACAAGCTGGTCACTCTTGAGGCCAAAACCCAATTCCAGGCCCTCTGGGTGAAAAACCACTACCTTCAACTGATAAACGAAACCGTCCGCAGCCTCTACGGAAAAGAAAGTTTCGAGGTAACCATAGATGCGGGCGAGGAGAATTCCTCGGCGGGAGAATTGAGAAAAAGCAAGGCCGCCGGCAAGGAGAGTTCCTTGCCAAGAAAATCGAGAAAAAGCAAAACCGCGGGCGAGCCGGAGCGCGCGGGATTCCATGACCCACAAGCGGCAAGCTTTTTCAGTTCGACCAACACGTTTGAGAACTTCATCGTCGGACCAAGCAATCAATTCGCTCACGCAGCCTCGTTCGCGATAGCCGAGAACCCCGGGATGGCTTATAATCCGCTTTTCATACACAGCGGCGTGGGCCTCGGGAAAACCCATCTTCTCCACTCGATAGGAAATCACATGCTCAAACGGTACGGAAACCACCTGAACACCTTCTGTATGTCCGCCGAGCACTTCACAAACGGGGTGGTGCAGAGCATAAAAACAGGTTCGATGGACAAGTTCAGGAATCTCTACAGGTTTAACTGCGACGTCCTTCTGATAGACGACATCCAGTTCATCGCCGGAAAAGAAAGCACCCAAGAGGAGTTTTTTCACACCTTCAACTCCCTCTACACGGCGAAAAAACAGATAGTTATGACCAGCGATAAGCCACCGGGCGTGATGAAAAACTTCGAGGAACGCCTGAAGTCAAGATTTGAGTGGGGACTCACTGCAGATATACAGCATCCGGAGGTGGAAACCAAGATAGCCATTATAGAGAAAAAGGCGGAGGAAGAACAAATAGAGATCCCAGGCGACGTGGCCTCTTTCATAGCGCAGAACGTTCTCTCGAACATAAGGGAGCTTGAGGGCTCGGTGAACAAGCTGTTTGCCTACTCGAAAATGTTTGGAGAGAGGATAACCCTGGAACTGGCGAAGCGGCTCCTAAAAAACCTGGTGAGAAAAGAAACCCCGAAAACAATAACCATAGAGCTTATCCAAAAAGAGGTGAGCGTATTTTTCGATCTAACGGTAAAGGACCTAAAATCGGGCCAGAAACAGAAAAAAGTCTCAGAACCCAGGCAGATAGCAATGTTCCTCTCGAGAAAATACACGTCATCCTCGTTCCCCGAAATAGGGATCAGGTTCGGCGGCAAAAACCACTCCACCGTGGTCCACGCGGTAAAAAACGTTAAAAAAAAGATTCTCAAGGATCCCAACATCTCAAACGCCGTGACGGCGCTTTCGGCGACCCTTGAGAGGTTTGTTGCCTCCTAGGCACCCCAAAGCCCTGTTAAGAAAAACTGAAAAAGCTGTTCAAAGATTTTGACTTCCTCTCCCCTTCAACCAGAAGAAGAAAAAAACTGTTAGTACCTGTCAACAGAAAGAGGAGTTATGAACATGTTTACAAATCAGAAAACCTCGTAGTTTCAGACAATTTCGCCAAATTCACTTTTTTCACAACAACTACTATTACTACTACTGAAGGAATACATTAAATATTTAAATAGAAATAACAGTAGTAGGGCGTTGGTGTTTGCTGGTTATGGTTTTGTCATGGAAAAGTGGTTATCATTTCCTGATAAACTATTTTTAGATGACGGGAAAAGAAACGTTTTTTGGCTTTTCCCCGGAACTGGAGGCTTTTTTCTCAGATGATGTTTAAAATCAAAGGAGGGGATTTTTCAAGAAAGCTTGGAATGATTCAGGGAGTTGTCGAGAAAAGAACGACTATGCCAATTCTCTCCCATGTTCTCATGAGATCTACTGACAAGGGCCTGTTTCTGGAAGCTACGGATCTTGAAAACACGGCTACTGTTTTCTGTGACGCGCAGACGGAGGGAGAGTTTAAGGTGGCGGTTCCCGCTGGAATCCTATCTGACCTCGTCAGGGAGATTCGCGAGGAAGAGGAAATTTCGGTTACCGCTACCAAGAACAACTGGATCGAGGTCGTTACCAGCTCGGGTTCTTTTAAGATCGCGGGGCTTGCGGCCGACGATTTTCCCAAGATTCCTGAAGTTTCTTCGGGAGATCTTTTCCAGGTTTCCCCAGAGAGGCTTGAGGAAATGATATCCAAGACGATTTTTTCCGTATCCGAAGATGAAATGAGAAGAAGTCTCTCAGGGGTGTTCTTCGAAAAAAGAGGGGAGCAGACCCTAAGGCTGGTCGCTACCGACGGTCACAGGCTGAGCTTTGTTGACCAGAAAATAGAGGGCCTTAACCTGTTAAAAGATATTCTGGTTCCCAAAAAAGCGGTTGTGGAGATAAAAAGGCTCCTTCGCCTTTCAAAGGAAGTTAGAATCGGCAGCAGCGGCAATTTCTTCGTTTTTGAACTCAAGGATGAAAACTTAGTTTTTATCTCAAGGGTGATCGATGCCGAGTTTCCGGACTACATGCAGGTGGTCCCGGCCTCGACGAAAAACACTGTCAAGGTGGATACCGACAAGTTGCTGCTTGCGCTTCGGAGGGTTTCTCTTTTTTCCGCCGACAACGTAAAGGGCGGGGGCAGGTTTGTGGAAATGGCTTTTGCAGATGGGAGGTTGCTTCTCGGCGCCTACCTCAATACCGGCGAGGGGAAGGAGAGCATGCCGGTTGAGTTTTCAGGGGAAGAAGTCAGGCTCGGTTTTAATTTCACGTATTTTCAGGATGTTCTCGACGCGGTGGGGTCGCCTGAGGTTATCGTTGGTTTTTCCGGCCACAAAAACCCGGTGTATGTGGTTCCCTGCAAGGAAGGAGAGAAACAAGACGGCTACGTGAACGTGATAATGCCAATGGAGCTTGACGCCAAAGCGGCGGAAGGGCAGGCGGGGGGATAATTCTCATACCTTTAAGATGCTAGGTAGATTCGTCGGGGTTGATTTTTCCGGTGGAGAAATCAGAACCGCAACCATAAAAAGGGGACTGAAGGGAACCGAAATTTTCAAAGCCTCTTTCCCGGGGGAGCTTGGAAACAGCGATACGGCAGGGTTTCTCCAAGGAGAAATTTCTCTTGGAACTCGGGCGATCGCCGGGATCAGCTTTTCTCCACTTCTTCTCAGGGTTCTTAGATTTCCATTCTCGGATTCCAAAAAGCTCAGGAAAGTTTATCGCTTTGAGCTTGAGAACTCGACCGGGTTCACCCTGGGAGAGGATGTTCTGTCCGACTACCACGAGGTAAAAAGACCGGAAGGAGCCGAGATCATAGTTCCGGCCTTCAAGAAGGAAGTATTCGAAAGCTATCTTGGTTCCCTGAGAGAGACCGGCGTGGATCCGGACCAGGTGACTTTTTCCCCCGTTGCGTTTTCCTCGTTGGAGAAGCTTCTGGGAGAGCAGAGACCGCTTCTTCTGATAGATATTGACCAGGACCACCTTAATTTCTCATTTTTTGACGAAAGTGGTCTGAGAAGGGTCAGAAACTGCGATGACGCATTAGAAAGAATGAAAAGGGCCCTTGCCGTAAGCGCTCTTGATTTTAGGCAGATCAATGGTGATGTGGGGAGAAAAAAGGCGTTTTTTGAAAGCTGCCGCTTGATCACGGACGAGATAGAAACCACCGCGCGCTACTTTGAGAGCGAAACCGGGGAAGGGATAAAGAGCCTGGTTCTTACTGGCGGAATATGCGGGGTTGAGGGAATCGCGGGGAAACTCGCAGAGCAGCTCGGCCGTGAAGTGGAAACTATTTTTATACCGGAGCTTGGCCAGAAGGACTCTCCCTTTTTTGCCAGGGCGTACTCCCTGGCGCTTTACGGTAGCTCTTCGGGCGGGAGCGGAAGGCTTAACCTTAGAAGAGACGCGTACAGGCCGCGCGGAGTCGCAAGGGGTCTGCTCAAAGAGTTTAAGGTTCCCGTCGCCCTGTGCGCAGCCCTGCTTCTGATAGCGGTTTTCGGGCGTGCAACGGAAGTCGTCTCCGCAAATAGCAAGATAAATTCCATACGCTCCGAGATGGAAATGGATCTTAGGAAGGAGTTTCCTGAGGCCGCCGAGACCCAGGATCCGGTCGCTTTTTTCAAGGGGAGACTTGAAATCATCAACCGCAAACTGGACATACTGAAGCAGGTAAGAGGAGCGCACAGCCCGCTTGAGGTGCTGACGGAGGTTTCGGCTGCCGTTCCGAAAGATATAAGTTTCTCGATTAGCGAGATAAGAATCGAAGACGGAGGCAAGGCCAAGATATGGGGCAAGTGCGACTCCTACGAGGAAATAGCGTCTATAGAGAAGGCCTTCTCTGAGTCAGGGAGTTTCACTCAGGTGAAAATGGGACAGGTCGGAAAGTCGGTTAGTAACAGTTTGAAATTCGAGATTTCGATGGTCGTCAGGTGAAAATGCAGAGATTTATGCAGAGACTGAAATCCATAACGGGGGTTGTTCTTGAAAAAACCGAGCCCCTGAGGAGAAGGATCAGGGGTCTTATAGAAAGAAGGGAATTTTCCGAAAGGGATGTCCGCGCCCTGAAGATAGCTGCTGCGGTTCTCGTCCTTTTCCTCGTATTTTCGATCTACAGGGCGGTTTTCCCCGCGGGTTCGGCCATTAGAAGCGAAGTCGGTTTGATGCGGGGGCAGTTAAACGAGATAAGGGCCATTAAGGAAGAGTACCGCTACTCAAGGGATATTCTCGCCAAGGTGAGCGGCTCTATGAAAGAGGAAAAGGAAGCGCTGATTTCTGTAGCGGAGAAGACGCTTATCAGAAACGGCATAGACCGCCGCTCTTTTTCAATAAAGGGAACCAACCCGTCGGTGAGGGGCAAGGGGATAGAGCGGGAAAAGGCCGTTCTGGTCCGTATAAACAAAGTGCCGATCCCCAGGGTGATGAACATCCTGTATTCCTTTCAGAAAAGTAAAACTATACTTAAGGTTTCAGATCTGAGAATAAAAACCAGATTCGACAACCCGAACCTGACGGACGTTTCCTTCCGCCTGTCAACTTTTTCTTTCAGCGAATCGTGAGCTAGGAAAAAATGAAGATAAAGACCAGGATCAAAATACCGGAAAAAATCACGACCTCTCTCTACGTCGGGGTTTTCTTTGTGTTCCTTGTGATTTTTTTTCTTCTGGGGTTTCCGTGGGACTCCGTTGAGAAAAGGGTCGTTTTCGAGATACAGAGCAACTCCCCGGTTCCGGTTCTCATAGGCGACGCGGATATTCTGGGTATTTCCTCGATCGAGCTTAAAGACGTCCGAGTGATTCTGGGGGACAGGGAGCCGCTTGTGATTGACAGGGCCAGGGTGGGCGCCGGACTTTTCTCCGTTGTTTTTTCAGACGACGCCCGGGTTTCCTTTTCGGTGAACGCCTACGGAGGAAAGATAGAGGGCAAGGTTTCGCAGAACAAGAAGGAAAACAAGGTCACAAGTGCCGAAGTGGATATAAATTCCGTCGAATCTTCGTCCGTTTCCCGTCTTTTTCTCGGGGGCGAGGGGATTTCGGTGGGCGGCAAGGTTGACGGGAGCATAAAGTTTCTTGGAGAGGGGGAAAGCGGAGGGATTTCCAAGATGGAGTACCTGATATCTTCTCCTTCTCTTTCGATTAAGGTGGAGAAGGTGCGGGGTTTTGAGGTGAAGGAGGAGTACAAAAACCTAAGCGCGGTGCTTCGCGGCACCGCGAACCGATTTGAATCGCGCGTCGATAGGTTTTCCCTCTCGAACAAGCAGCTGTCTTTGGAGGCTGAGGGAAAAGCCCCGTCTTTGCTTCGGTTCAGAAAGGGAGCGGCCTTGGATCTCTCCGTTACCTTCAGGCCTTCTCCGGAGGACGCGAAGCTTGCTCTTGTCGGCAGTTTTCTGGGGTCTCGCGGAGACGGCAGTTTCTCCGGGAAAATTCAGGGCACATTGTCGAAACCCAAGATAGTAAAGGCGGATGGGGGCAGCTGAGAGGCCCGTTTTTACCGCCGCAGGCTATTTGACTTTGCCCTGCCCCCTTGCTACTCTTCTCGGAATATTCTCCTCAAGGCTGGATAATGGCTCCCAACAAAGAACTTGCCGCCGTAAGAAGGGAAATAGACGCCCTTGATTCCAAGTTGCTCGAACTTATAAACAGGCGGGCCGCGCTTGCTATAGAGGTAAGCGGGCTCAAGAAAAAAGATTCTCTGGGAGTTTACGACCCGGGAAGGGAAAGGGAGATAGAAGCCAAGATAACGGGAAGCAACCCCGGCCCCCTTTCAAGCGAGGATATCCTTTTCGTTTTCAGGGAGATAATATCGCGCTGCAGGTCTCTTCAGCACGATGAGAAAGTCGCCTACCTCGGACCCGAGGGCAGTTTTTCAAACCAGGCCGCATTTCGAAAATTCGGCATATCTTCCGAGTTTTTTCCCTTACCGAGCTTCGAGGGAGTGTTCGAGGAGGTGCACGGCAAAAGGGCTGATTTCGGCATAGTTCCCGTAGAGAACTCGGTCGAGGGCTCGGTGGGAGACGTGCTCGACATGCTCCTTGAGTGGGACCTGAGTATTTCTGCCGAGTGTTTTGAGCGCATTGAGCACTCCCTGCTTTCCCTAAGCGGGGAGATTAAGGAAGTAAAAACGGTAGCTTCGCATCCCCAGGCGCTTGGGCAGTGCAGGAAGTGGATTGCCGCGAACCTCTACGGCGTCGGGCTTCTTGAAACCCCGAGCACCGCGGCGGCGGCGAAAATGGCCGCAAGAGACAAAGACGTGGCCGCGATAGCGAGCGAGTTTTCGGGATCGATATACAACCTCACGACAATACGGAGCCACATAGAAGACAGCCCGCGCAACACGACCCGGTTCGTAGTGGTGGGCAGGGAAAACCCTCCCCCGAGCGGAGAGGACAAGACTTCGATCGCCTTTTCCGTAAAGGATGAGCCGGGGGCGCTTCACAAAACATTTTTTCTTCCTTTTTCCGAAGCCGACATAAACCTCACCAAGATTGAGTCGAGGCCCTCGCGGGACGGGCAGTGGGAGTACGTGTTTTTCGCCGACTTCTCGGGGCATTGCGAGGAGAAGTCGGTAAGGGATGCTCTTGAGAAGGTGGAAGCCAACTGTGTTTTTCTCAAGGTGCTCGGATCCTACCCTGCCGGAGCGTCGGGCTGACGGCGGTTTGCCTGACAAAATCCCCATGGAACCGAAAGCAAGCGTAAAGAACCTTATTCCCTATGTTCCGGGAAAACCGGTCGAGGAGCTCGAGCGGGAGCTCGGAATCCGGGGCGCGGCCAAGATGGCCTCTAACGAAAACCCCCTCGGCCCTTCCCCTCTCGCAAAAAAGGCGCTCGCAGAACACATCTCGAAAGTTAATCTTTATCCCGACGCGGGCTGTTTTGAGCTCAGGCGGAAACTTTCTGAGAAACTCGGGGTCCCCGAAGACACGATAATAATCGGCAACGGTTCAAACGAGGTGATAGAGATTGTCGCCAGGACCTTTCTTGAGCCTGGAGACGAGGCCATATACGGCCGCCACGCGTTTATCGTCTACCCGATAGTCACCCAGTCGCTCGGATGCTCGCACGTCGTTTCCCGGATGCCCGATCTCACCCACGATCTCGAGGACATGCTTTCCCTCGTTACGGAGAAAACGAAAATCATTTATATCGCAAACCCGAACAATCCCACCGGGACCATGGTCAGAAGGGACGAGTTCGAGTGGTTTTTGGAGCGGGTCCCGGAGAACGTGATAATACTCGTTGACGAGGCCTATTTCGAGTACGTTGACGACCCGGAATATCCCGACACCCTGCGTTACCATTCGGTTCGCGAGTCGCTTGTGACCGTGAGGACCTTCTCCAAGATTTACGGGCTTGCGGGACTCAGGGTCGGCTACGGGGTGGCGTCAAGCGACGCTGTTTCCTACATGAACAGGGTGCGGGAGCCGTTTAACGTGAACTCGGCCGCGCAGGCAGCCGCCTGCGCCGCTCTTGACGACGAGAGGCACGTTAACCGCTCAAGAGAACTTAACCGTGAGGGAAAGGAATATTTCCGCGAGAAACTAACCGAGCTCGGGGTCGGGTACACTGAGTCTCACGCGAATTTTTTTCTTGTGGACCTGGAAGCGGATCCGATGCCGGTTTATGAAGCGCTCCTTCGCGACGGGGTGATAACCAGGCCGGTAGGCGCCTACGGACTGAAAACGCACCTCAGGGTAAGCTTCGGTCTTGCGCGGGAGAACGAAAGGTTCATCGAATCACTAAGGAGAATTCTCGGAAGATGACTTTTGAAAAAGTGGCGGTGGTAGGTCTGGGGCTCATAGGCGGCTCTCTCGCGGCCGCCCTTCGGGACTCAGGAGAAGTGGGAGAGGTCTTCGGGGTGGAAAAGGACAGCGAATCCCTTCGCTTCGCCCTTGAAAACGGAATCGCGGACACGGGCTCTTCTGAAATCGGTTCAGGGATATCCGGATCCGAAATCGTCGTTGTAGCGACCTACGTCGACACTATAGCGCGGGTGGCCGAGGAAGTTTCCGGCGTCGTTTCCCCGGACACGGTCGTGTGCGATACGGGGAGCGTGAAGGCTCCGGCAGTCAGGGAGATGGAAAAGGGCCCTCGGAATATCCGCTTCGTAGGAGCCCACCCTATTGCGGGAAAGGAAACTTCGGGAGTGAGGGAATCAGACCCCGGCCTTTTCTCAGGGAAAAAATGCGTTGTTACCCCCGTGGAGAGCACCTGTCCGGAAGCTCTCTCGATGGTCAAAACGCTGTTTTCGCTTGCGGGAAGCGAGATAGTCGAGATGGACCCCGAATCCCACGACGAGATTTTCTCCCTGGTAAGCCACCTTCCCCACGCGGTCGCCTATTCGCTTGTAAGCGCTGTGGCTTCTTCGGGGGGAGAGAAAAACCTTTTTGATTTTTCAGGCGGAGGCCTGGCCGACTTTACCAGAGTCTCTGAGAGTTCCCCCGAGATGTGGGCCGGGATTTTCATCGAGAACCGAGACGCTGTCCTGAGCGCTATCCGGAGTTTTGCCGGCAAGCTCGGGGAGATTGAAAAAGCCATCGCCTCCGGTAATGTAGAATATCTTGAGACCCTTTTGAGGGATGCCCGGGATTCCAAGAGGGATCTTGGGGTGTGAGGAGAGAATGTCTGATAAGGTAAAGAAAACCGAAGAGCAGTGGGCACAGCAGCTCTCCCGCGAGCAGTTTGCGGTTGCGAGAAAAAAGGGCACCGAGAGGGCCTTTACCGGCGAGTACCACGACCATCATGAAAAAGGCATGTATGTCTGCGTCTGCTGTGGACAGGAGCTTTTCCGTTTTTCCGAGAAATTCGATTCCGGCACGGGATGGCCGAGCTTCTGGGAACCCGTTTCGCAGGAGAGCGTGGCGGAGAAAACCGACCGTTCACACGGGATGGCGAGAACCGAAGTGCTGTGCTCAAAGTGCGACGCTCATCTGGGCCATGTTTTCCCTGACGGGCCGCAGCCCACGGGGATGAGGTACTGCATAAACTCCACCTCTTTGGATTTTGAAGAACAGAAAGAGGAATAGGGAAGTGGCGACGGGTGGATTTGAACCACCGACACAGGCCTTATGAGAGCCCCGCTCTACCCCTGAGCTACGCCGCCTCAGGAAAAACCAAGTAAATTGAGAAACAGCAATTATACCGAGAGTCCACGAGGATTCAACGCATTAATCCGGGGAATAAGTCATGGTTCCGGCTGTTTGCGGGCCGCAAAACTGATTCCCCAGTTAGCCGGGGGATCCGGAGCGTCTGGGTCTGTGTGTTTTATTATGATTTTCAGCCCGTCGCCGACTATAATCGGATTGTAGGTTTCCCACTTCCGGATTTCCGATTTGCTTCCAGCGCGACTGAGGATCCGGATGTTGCCGAATCTCCGCTCAAGCGAGTAGCCTGGAAGGGAGATTTGCGGGTTTTCGGACACAATATGAGTTACGGAGGCGGAAACCGTTTCCAGGTTCTTGAAGATTGCTCTTCCCCTGACGCCGTCATAAAATGGTATTTCACGGTGCAGGTAATAGTAGTCGGGCAGATCCGCGTAGAAACGGTCAACATGCCAGATTGCGGCGACGCCGGGAGCGCGGGCAAGATATCGGTAGGCGGTGAAAATTGGATCCCGGCTGCGAACGAAATCTCCGGCTCCAATCCCGCCCATCCCATAGACCTTGTAGACATGGTCCTGATAAGGAAGCGTGTTGAGGACTCCGGTCATAGAAACTAAAGCGAACCCGGCGGCCACGAGCCCCGCGGCTGGGCGCATCCTGCTCGCGCGGTCCATAAGTCGCGCGACGATGTCCGAGCCGATCAGAAGCCACAGAGGAATGGCGGCGAAAATGAAACGGTACTCCTTTTGTGCTTGCAGGGAGTGGAGCAGCAGAATCACAGCGACTGACGCGAGCAGAAACCCGTAGCGGCGAAAGTTAGCCAGCGCCACTGCGGTGCAAACCACGCTTAATCCGCCGCCCGCGAGCAGAAGCCACAACAGGAACTGGTAAGAAGGGCTCTGCATGAGCACTTGGCCCATAGTGAGGTTAAAGCGCAGGTTGGTAAGATAGGAATGGAACAGGCCGCCGTTCCACGTGATAGCGTCGAACATGCCGACTGCGAGAAAAACCGCAGTTGCGGCAATTACGAGCTGAATCTTCTTTCTGGTCATGAGAAACGCCGCTCCCAGAGGGAAAAGCGCAAGCGGCGCGTACTGCACCCGAACGGCTACCGCGAGGACCACGAAAATCCCCACAAGAACTGTTCCCTTCCCCGAAGATTTTTCCGAGGGTTGCCGCAAACACAGCGCGAACGCAACCAGCAGCAAGGCGGTGGCCACAAACTCCGTCATAGGCTTGTGGGCGAAAGCGACAAGCTCGTACCAGAACGCCCCGGCAAGGAGCGCCACCCTGGCCGCGGTTTCGCTGAAATGCCACCGTGCGAAAAAGTACATTCCCGCCGGAATCAGAAGCGATATAGCGCAGAAAAAAAGCTTGACGCCTCCCACATACCAGACCGGCTCCCCGAGCCCGGCGAGGTCAAACAGCTTGAGCACCCCGGCAACCGCCCCGGGCACAAGCCACGAGTGGGCGCCGTAGAAATACTCCCAGTAGCTGATACCGTTTCCGAACACGAGCTGGTGCGCCGGCTCCAGGTACTGCATGATTTCGTCCGGATGCAGAACGAAATCACCCGACAGCGCCACGACCGCGCGCGCGACGAAACCGAGTGCGAGCACAAGCGGCAGATATTTCCAGGGCCGCCCGTTCGGGTCTTGGGGGTGAAGCAGGGAGTTTAGGAGATGCGTTTGCCCCTGTGGGTCTTTTCCGTTTTCTTTTCCTTTAGCCATTGCGGTGAGTTCTCTCTTCGAGGCTAGGCGGGTGTTTGAGAGCGGAGGGTTTTGGCGGAAATCGCCGTGGTCTCGGTTTTTCCCCGAATCAGCCGGTGGCCGCACCGTTTTTCTTCGTTTCTTCCCCGATGAGTCCGAGTTCCAGAAGTTTTCTGTAGGTCTTGGTGTGAGAACCGTGGAGGGAGAAGGTCTCTATGTCTTCGGGTTCGTCAATATCTATGCTGATATTGAAATTTTTGTAGACGTCGTAGGGCACGTATCTTCTCTCCGCTTCCTCCTTGTGTTTTCTGAAACTGTCGTCCCCGAACATCGAGGGTATGCTGTCGGGCGGCTTTCTGAGTATGGCGTTTGTGCCGAGTTCGTCTTCTGAAGGTATGAGGATCACGGACTTGCCTTTTTGTTCTTTTTCCAGGACGAAATCAAGATCCTCGCCGGTTATGAGAGGGGTGTCGCCCGGGATCACGAGCACCGACTTTGCGCCCATTTTCCTGCAGACCTGCATCGCCAGGTCAACCGAGGAGCTTTCCCCGAGCTGGGTTTCCTCCCTTATGACATCAAAACCTTCCTCAATCGCCATTTTTTCCGCCTTACGATCAAGCGTTACAATGACCCTGTTATCAGCAAGCTTTGACTCTCCGACAGCGGAGAACACGTCTTCGAGCATCACGTAGGCAAGATCGGTTCTCTGTTTTTTGCTGAGCACCGAGGCAAGCCTTTCGTTTGCCTTGGAAAGATCTTTTACTGGAACCAATATGAACTTCAAAACTGCCACCTCACTGTGGCGGGCTCTTGTTCCCGCATTATTCTATCAATAAAAATATAGCTTGAAAAACAAAAGTGCAGAGTGCTCTTTTTGCTTTGGATTTAAAATATGCTCTATTTTCAAAGAGTTATTCCCATTCGTTCAGCGATCTTGAAGGCCAACTGCTTGAAATCCTGTTTGGCATCTTGTACGGCATTTGCATGGGAACCTATTGCTCCGTCCGCCGAAGTTAAGTTGAAAATGGGTTTACGATGTTCCTGTGCCATTGGAATCAGGCTGCGGTAGTGTTTAACGGTGGCCAGACAGTGCCGTTCAACTACTACATCCTGTTCGATGTTGTTCAGAACATCATCCAATACATGCTTACAGTAAACTTCCGGTATGCGCTGCACCCATTTGTCGTAGGCTTTTACCGGCCGGTCCAAGCGCACACCATGTTGCTGGCACAAATAGCCGATAGGTTGCATTTTTCCTTGGGGCAAAAAGAAGTCTGTAAACGAAACTGCTTCATTACTTCCTTTCCAGTTCTCTAGCCTCTTTCGCCAGAGGTTTTTCCACGTTCTTAATGTCGGACCAAGGTTCTTTAATCCCTGCAACGAGAAAAGATCTGCGCCCAGCGGGATTGCAACATAGTCTGTAGCTACGAGAACCGAACGGTTGATTGCACCGAGGTTGGGCCCTATATCAACGAGGATGATTTCGGCTTGAACTTTATCGGCAGCCATTTGCATCACTTGCCAGAATGAACTCAATATACGCATTGGACGATAGAGATTAGTATCCCCCATGCTGCTAGGCCACGCTTCCGATAAAAGGTCTTCGTAATCTGACAGTCCGACATCGCCAGGGAGAAGATGGAGGTCAGTTGTTATTTTTTGAAGTACTGGTTCGGCAATATCGCTTACTCCGGCCAATGGTCTAACGCAATTGTAAATAGTTGACCCCTGATTCTGTTGATTCCATATCCCTTCAATCTCATCTTCGTTTAGAAATGCAGCAGTCAAGTTTGACTGTGGATCAAGATCGAAGATCACAACCCGTTTGTGCAGACTGGCGAACATCCAAGCCAAGTGGTAGATCATAGAGGTTTTCCCTACACCACCCTTATTATTAAAAAACGTCAGAACAGATGCTTTCACTTTTTTGCCCTCAATATACAAAGAACTGAACTTTGATTAACCTCAAATTCAGGTTCTGGATTAGCGTTTTCTTTCATAGCTTTCCTAGCCGTAGCTATGCCGCGACCAAAGGTCTGGACAAATCCGAATGTCTTTAATACGTCCCCAATGTTTGGATTACGATAATCAGTAATTCCAGGATTGCCGAAATTTTCTGGTGTAACATTGCCATAGGGACCACCGGGGCTACTGATTTCTACACGATCGTTAAACCAGTAAACACGTATCGGCGCATTGGTGGTTTCGTAGGTTCTATGAAGCACCGCATTGTACAGAATTTGCTGCAGGGCTGTGTGTGGGTACGGGATCTCCCTGATGTGTGTCGGTGCTGAAACAATATCAATGGCTATGCGATTATGGGCTTTAAGTTTCTCTTCGGTGCGACGCAACATCTCAACCAGCGCACCCCGCATCTCTTCTGCATCTATCACTGGATCGTTCAGTTCTCTACCATCAATACGTAGAAATTGTATGTAAGCACCTGGAAGGAAATCTTGCGGGTTTTTGCCAATTGCTAGCAAACCCAGAACTGTCGGTGTGATCTCCGTGGGTGATGCAATAAATTTGCAGGACGTAAGCTGTTCTTCGTAGGTTCTGCCATTGGTTCTCAGTACATCTTCAGCGAAGGCGGCAGGGAGATATTCGTTTTCAAAAACAGTTTTCGAAAGGTCAGAAATAGTGCTTGTTGGAATTTCGCAGATATCAAAAGGTAAACTCTTGCTTCTTCTCCTTTCGTTTAGAATACGTTCTTCCTGATCATTGGCAATAGAACGTCTTGGCCCCGTGCGAACCCAAATGCGTCCTTTGTATTTAACCGGGGGCATATCCGAAGGCATAACAGTTACCACGGCCATTTCGGTGCCCTTCAGCACTCGTTTTTCTACGGAGAGTACGGGCAATGGCAGGATGTTGCCATCGGTTTTCATGTCGGCTAAACTGCGTAGCAGCTCGTCGGTGATAGGTTCGTTGGATGGGGAGCCATTGTCTTCGGCTCCAACAAACAATACACCAGGCTGTTTGTGATTTGGTAAGTCATTAGCAAAGGCGCATACTGCCTCACGTGCCTTTGTATGTGTTTCCCCCTTGAACGAGCGTTTTCTCTCGACTCGATCGGATTCCGTACCGCCTAGAAAATTTTCCAACTGAGTTTCAGTAAAGTTCTTCATTGCATTGTTTTGCTTGTGTACCCCGAATCTGAAAAGTTTAGCGTGTCAGAATCTTGTTCCATTAGCCCTCTGCGTAGTTTTGTATATAGTAATATTTACAGAGCAATTGTAAATCATATACCTTTTTGCTTGTTCTCAGCTTGTTTTTTCGCATAGAAAGGTACAGCAGTTTAAATATCTCCGCGGCCGCTTGTTTGTTAAATGTCATGGCTTTGATTTCGTTGACAACAAAATGAGCTTCAATATAGAATGATTACCAGAAATTCGCCGAAAGGCCGCAAAAAAAGGAGCAAAGTTTAACCAATGACCCGTACAGCCATTTTAAAAAGAAAAACGTCCGAAGTCAGCGCCAGCGTTGAGCTTAATCTTGATGGAACCGGGAAATTCGATATTTCAACCGGAATACCGTTTTTTGATCACATGCTGAGCCAGTTCGCAAAACACGGCTACTTTGACCTCACTGTGAAGGCCGAAGGAGACATTGACGTCGATTTCCACCACACCGTGGAGGATGTCGGGATAGCGCTCGGAGAAGCTTTCTCCGAAGCCCTAGGAGACAAGAGGGGAATCACGAGGTACGGACACGCCATAATCCCTTTTGACGACACGCTGGTTGTGGCGGCGGTCGATCTGAGCGACAGGCCCTGCTTTGTTTTCAAAGCGGACATTCCCGGGGGCAAGGTCGGGGACTTTGACGCGGAACTCGCCGGAGAGTTTTTCAAGTCTCTTACCAACTCGCTTCGCTGCAACCTGCACATCGAGTTTCGCCACGGAACAAACCTGCATCACATAATAGAAGCCATGTTCAAGGCGCTGGGAAGATCCATGGACACAGCCTCGGCCCTTGACGGCCGCCGTGACGATATTCCCTCGACCAAAGGGACGCTATAGTGATTTCCATCGTAGATTACGGAATGGGAAACCTAAGGAGCGTTGAGAAGAGTTTTACTTCTCAGGGCATCGACGTTCGCGTGACCGCGGACCCGGGCGACATAGAAAGTTCAAGCGGTGTCGTGCTTCCCGGAGTCGGGGCTTTCGGCGACTGCGTGAGGAACCTGCGCGAGCGCTCCATGGCCGGGCCTATAAAGGATTTTATCGGAAGCGGTCGGCCCTTTCTGGGAATATGCCTCGGTTTCCAGGTCCTGTTCGAATCGAGCGAGGAGGCTCCCGGGGAAAAGGGGCTTGAGGTCTTCAGGGGAAAGGTTGTCCGGTTCCGCCCCGAAGAGAAGAAAATGAAGGTGCCCCACATGGGCTGGAACAGGGTGAGTACGCCTGCGCGAAGTTCCATACTCGAAGGTGTACCGCAGCGGAGCTGGTTTTATTTCGTTCACTCCTATCACGTGGTCTCGGAAGAGCCGGGGATCGAAGTTCTGGTTTCCGATTACGGAGGAGAGTTCGAGGCGGGGGTCATATCGGGGAACCTCTCCGCTTTTCAGTTCCACCCTGAAAAAAGCTCTGACTACGGGCTCATGATCTTAAGGAATTTCTCGAAGCTCTGTCTTGAGAACTGATCTTTTTCCACTCCGTAAACCGCTTCGTACGCGGCGTAGCTCCTGAGAATTTTCTTCACGTAGTTTCTTGACTGCTCGAAGGGGATTTCCTCTATGAATTCGTCGACGGCAAGTGAGCCGTTTTTCTCGTACCATATCTTGGCGCTCGTGGGGCCGCCGTTATACCCGGCGAGGCTTACGGCGAAGTTACCCTCGAAGATCTCAAGCAGCCAGCTTAGGTAATAGCATCCGAGATCGAGATTGACGTCGGGGGAGAAAAGCTGCGGGGTCTCGAAATTCCGAAGGCCCGCCTTTCCTGCCGTCTCAAGCGCGGTTGAGGGCAGAAGCTGCATGAGCCCCCTCGCGTCGGAAACCGAAACCGCCTCCTTGTCGAAATGGCTTTCCTCCCTTATGACGGAATAGACCAGGAACTCATCCAGGGCGTATTTCCGGGGAAAAATCCTCACCCACTCCTCAAAGCCCTTCGGAAAAGAGAAACGAAGCGCCTCGGGGAACCTGATGCCGTTTGCCATGTTTATGGAGCTTTTATAATCTCGTGCCTGCAGGTAAAGCGAGGCGAGATATAGGCGCTGCCCGACCGTTTTCGCCTGGGGCCGGAGCAGTTTGGCTTCCCGGAGAGCAAGGTCGTATATCCCGGCCTTTGCGAAGAAAAGGAATTTCTTGAGCGTGGGGTTTTTCCCGAAGGGATTTTCTATGTGAGCCGTGGCGGGGCTAACGGGCAAAAGCAGGTTTTTTCTGAGCCTCAGCTTCGCGAGAGTGGAGTAATAGGTGATTTTCGGGGAGTCGACGAGCTTTCCCAGCGCGAAAAGCGCTCCGGGTTTGTCTCCGGTTTTCTCGGCCGCCCTTGCGTACCAGTAAAGAAAGCGCTGCCGCTCGCCCCAGTTTGCCCAGGCGCGATTAGAGAAAATCTCAAGGGCCTTTTCGTACTCCTTGTTCCTGTAGTGAAGCCACCCCAGGTTCCAGGCGCTTTTCGAAGCTTCTTTTCTTCCGGGGTATTTTTCAATGATAAGGCTGTAGAGCCGCCTTGCTTCTTCTGATTCTCCGCCCAGGTGGCGAAGCCTCGCGGCCTTAAGAAGCGATTTCCGTGTCCAGAAGCTTTGGGGGTTAAGCTTATGGAGAAGCTCGAAGGTGCCTATGGCTTCTTTTTCCCTTCCCATGCTCATAAGGGTCACCCCCTTCCAGTAAAGCGCCTTTGGGGAGTCGATCCCCGAGAAAACCTTGAGGGCTTCCGGAAACCTGGAGAGCCTGTAGAGGCAGATGCCGGTTTTCATTTTAACCGCGGTCGTCTGTGAAGCCTTTGAGTAAGCCCGAAGCGCCCCTTCCCAGTTTCCGGTCTTGAACACATGACGCTTCCTCTTCTTGCGAACTGGTGGGGGGAGGGAGTGAAGACTTTTTCGTTTTTCTGGTGAAGGTCAAACACGTAATCAGAAAAGCTCACTTCCGGGTGCTCCGCCCATATTCTCTCGAACACTCCCGTGGCAGCAGGAAACAAGCCCTGTTTTTCCTTTATTTCACCGAGGTTTTTTAGGTAAACGGCTTTTTTCCATTTGCTGTCAGTTCTATGGGCAAGGTGGGAGTATATTTTTTCCGCGTCCGCGTGCCTTTTGTTTTCAAGGTGGATTTCGGCGAGCCTCTCGTGCGCGTCATGGCTGATTGCCGAGTTCGGGTGGTGTTTCAGGATTTTAAGGAAAAGCGCCTCGGCTTTTTCCTTCTGCCCGAGCCCAAGTGCCGCCTCGGCTTCGTAGTAAAGCAGGTAATCCTCTATAACGACAAGTTTGTCCTTTATCTCGGCTAGGACCCCGTGCACCTCCGCGTGCTGTTCGTTCCGGGCGTGGCAGTGAAGCTTCAAAAACCGCGCTTCAAGGGTTCTCTCTGGAGACAGCAGGGCTTTTTCGCAGTCCGCGTGATCGGCGCGAGCGCCCTGCGCCGCGGCGGCGAGGGAAAGCAAAGCGAAAACAAAAACGCTGAGAGCAGCCTTTTTCACTACCTCGCGTTCTCCGAAGCCAGAAGGTCTCTTATTCCTTCTCCGAAAAGATTAAACGAAAGCGCCGTCACGAAAATCGCGAGGCTCGGAAAGACTATGAGATGCGGAAATGTCCTTATCCCCTGCCACCCGGTGCTCGCCAACGTGCCCCAGCTCGCCTCAGGCGGGGATATGCCCAGGCCGAGAAAGCTCAGGGTGGATTCGGTGAGAATAGCGTAGGGAACAGAAAACGTGACGGTGACTATAAGGGGACTGAGCGCGTTTGGAAGAATGTGCCTTACCAGGATGGTCCGGGGCGAGGCCCCGAGCGCCCTTGCCGACTCCACGTACTCAAAGGACTTTATCTGAAGCACGCTTCCCCTCACTATCCTCGCCACCCTCATCCATGACATCACCCCCAGAGATATGACGATGCCCGTCACCCCGGTTCCGATAACGAGAGTGAGCAGGACGATCAGCAAAAGATCGGGAACGGCGTAGAACACGTCCACCGTGCGCATTATCAGCTCGTCGGTTTTTCCACCCGCGTATCCAGAGACCGCCCCCAGGACCGTTCCGATGACAAGGGCCATGGCCGCGGTGCCCACGGCGACGGCGATCGATATCCTCGAGCCGTGAATGACCCTGCTCAGAAGGTCGCGGCCCTCCTGATCCGTTCCCATCAGGTGCACGGAGTCAGGGGCGCGAAGCGCGTTTGGGAAATTCGTCTTGTCGTACTCGTAGGGGGAGAGCGCGGGCGCGAAAATCGCGACCAGAATTATAAGGCATATTATCGTTCCCGTGATTATTATCTGGGTTTTTACGTACATGTTACCGTGGGCCCGGGAAGTTCAGGCGTCTTTTCGATGCGAAGCCCGAACGACCGTCTTTATTCCCCCGCGGACGTTAAAGTCTCCCGTGACCTCGACCGACCTGGGGTCGCACACGGAAACAAAGTCGTTAAGAATCCTGTTGGTCACGTGCTCGTGGAACTCTCCGGTGTTTCTGTAGGAAAACATGTAAAGCTTAAGGGACTTGAGTTCCACGCAGAGTTTGTCGGGGACGTATTTTATCGTGATGGTCGCAAAGTCCGGCTGCCCCGTTTTGGGGCACACGCAGGTGAACTCCGGGCAGGATATCTCGATTTCGTAATCCCTCTCAGGGTTTTTGTTCTTGAAAGTCTCAAGGATTTCCGGTTTTGGTTCATCCATGGGTCAAGCGTCGCGCGGCCTTCGCCGCCACCACCTCCGTATCCGCTTAATTTATCAAAAGCCCCCGAGTAATCAACCCCGGCGGCGGGACTTTCCCGGTTTGACACTGCGGGGTTTAGAGTAAATAATCTTTCTTCCTGCATTTTGGGGCATCGTATAACGGCAGTACAGCGGACTCTGAATCCGCTAGTCTAGGTTCGAATCCTAGTGCCCCAGCCACCTTCCGTTTTTAACAAATTTCACGACTATCAAAAATATGGGATTTAGCTCTTCCTGTTTACCTCCAGTTCATGTTGAAGCGTATTGGGAAATAAAACTCAAGTTTGGTCACAGATTATATTCTGTAATTTTACTCTTTACTTACAGTTTTTATTCTGTTATTATCATTCCTGCTTACAGAATATAGGCTGTGATATTATGAATAACTTTAAATATATGCAATTGCGGATACTGGATGAACATCTTTCCAAGGTGAATGTTTGCGACCGTCCTTCGGGCGGATGGACCCGTGCTGTCCGCACCTCACTTGGCATGAACGTTCGCCAGATGGCAGAGCGTATCGGCATCACGCAGCAATCTGCTACTAGTTTAGAAAAAAACGAGGCCGATGATGCGATTACATTGAAGTCGCTTCGCAAAGCGGCTGAAGCGTTAGATTGCAGACTTGTTTACGCCCTTGTGCCAAATGAGGGTAGCTTGCGGGACATCGTACGCAAACAGGCGCTTAGAAAGGCCAGAGACATTGTTGATCCTGTGGATCACAGCATGATGCTGGAAGCACAGGATGTAGGCGACAAGCTGGAGAAAACCGACCAACTAGCCGATGAGCTGGCACGTACCCCTGACACCAAACTGTGGGATTAAAATGGTTCAGTACCGTTACGTAGAAGGCCAGACACCGATTGACGAGGAAGAGAAGAGGTATCTCATTCCTGCAATATTAACGCATGAAGATTTAGACCGTTTCGAGCAGGAGAATATTCTTGAAGCCCGAAAATGGGTAATGCAGAAATCTGTTTTGGCATCTAAACAAGATATTTTTACAGAGAAATTTATCCTAGACCTTCATAAGCGCATGTATGGCCATGTCTGGAAATGGGCAGGGCAATACCGGAAATCCAACAAAAATATCGGCGTTGATTATTCCCTCATTCGGACCGAACTTCGCAAGTTGCTGGATGATGCCGCTTATTGGCTGGAGCACAACACCTACAGCGTCACTGAACTGGCTGTTATTTTCCATTATCGGTTGGTAAAAACTCACCTTTTTCCAAATGGCAATGGCCGCCACGCGCGTTTGTTTGCCGATGTAATCGTTGCCAAATACGGTGGTAAAAAACTCACGTGGGGCAGTAACGCCGATCTCGCTGTGCCTGATGAGGTTCGCAAACGCTATATTGCCGCATTGCATGAGGCTGACGCCGGCAGCTATGATTCCCTGATTTTATTCGCTGAGTCATAGTTTGATTGGCCGCTAATTTGTGATGAAGGGGAAAAACGGGAAAGTGTTTTGGAGAGTCATTGACCAGCAATTCCAAGTGATCTACTCTTTTCGGTTCTTTTCGGTGAAGAATAAATGTATGTTTGTTTGAATGTCGGAAACATTGCCCGTCAAGGTTTTCGGGAACTCATGATCAGTGTTGCCGATGCCGAACGTGCCGGCCTGTTGCCGGGCCCTCATCAGAAACTGACCATGTAAAGGAGTTGCCGTAATGTCTGAACACAAGCCGTTACCCGAGGTCGTGGGAAAACAACCTGCTCAGGTTAAGCCTAACGATGAGGCCAAATCCGATTTTTTCTTACGTATTTCTGGTTCGTTAAAGGGTACGGTCACTATTTCACCAGGTGTGGACTTGACCTTGCCTGTCGGCAGGGAATGGGACGTCACTGAATAAATAAAAGCGGTTTGGCCGAAACAGCGTCACTCCATTATCTCAAACCGGAATATGTCGGGCCTTGAGAAGTGCCCCACGCAGTCTATAACGGTTTTTGCCCTTATTATCTGGTCAAGCTCGATTTCGGCGTAGAGGATCTCTTCTTTTCCGTATACGGGCCCGACGATGTACTGTCCTCTCGGGTTTATTATGCCGCTTCCCCCGGGATAGTCCCAGATTGTCTGCTTTTTAAGGGGAAAGGAGTCGGGAATCAGGTTCTCTTCTATGAATCCGGATGAGATTATGACGAACACCTGTCCCTCAAACGCGTACTGGCGGCTTGCAAAGTCCATCGTGTCCTTGGCAAAGCCGTGCCCTCCCCAGAGACCGACGTGCACCTGCTCGCCCTTGGTGAACATCGCGTATTTCTCAAGGGTCATGTGGTGTTCGTAGCAGAAAAGCCCTCCTATTTTTCCGACGGAGGTGTCGAATACCCTTACGTCCTCGGCGGTTCCGTTTGCCCAGACGCATTTTTCGCTGTCAATCGACATGAGCTTTCTGTGCTTGCCCAAAAGAGTGCCGTCCTTGCCGAAATACAGGATGGTGTTGTATAGCGTCCCTCCCTCTTTTTCGTTAACCCCTATCACGACGCACGTTTTTTCCTTCCTGGCCGCCTCCCCGATTCTTTTCGTGTCCTCCCCTGGAACCTCGATCGAGTTTCTGTGAAGCTCGACGTGGGCGTCCATCGTGAGCTTTCTCTCGGGACCGAACCCGAGATCCTTGGGCCAGTAGGGATAGGTGGGGATGAAAGCCTCGGGAAAAACCACCAGCTCCGCGCCGTTTCCCGCAGCCTCCTTTATAAGCCTTATGACTTTTTCGACCGTCCCCTTTCTGTCAAGAAAAACGGGAGCTGCCTGCACCGTCGCCGCTGTGAAAGATTTTCCGCCGCTCATAATGGGTTATTATATAGTGAAACTTAAAAAAAAGCAGGGTTTTAACCCGAAGCAAGGGGGATAAAAATGGGAAGACTCACTGGAAAGACAGCGCTTATAACGGGCGGGGGAGAGGGAATAGGAAAAGCCACCGCGCTTTTGTTTTCTGAAGAGGGCGCGCAAGTCGGCATAATGTCTAGAACGGCCGCGAGGCTCGATGAGGTAGTAGCCGAGAACCCGGGCCCCGGAGAGATAAAGGCCTATCCCGGGGACGTTTCCAAGGAAGAGGACGTAAAGAGGGTGGTCGAGGCCTTCTACGGCGATTCCGGAAAGATTGACATACTGTTTAATAACGCCGGGATTTTCGAGGGCGGTACCGTCGTCACCACCTCGGAGGATGTCTGGGAAAGGACGATCAATATAAACGTGAAAGGGGTTTTCCTGGTGAGCAAGTACGTGGTTCCGCTCATGGCCGAGGGCGGCGGGGGTTCCATAATCAATAACTCAAGCGTGCTCGGCATCGTGGGGATGGAAGGCTGCGTCGCGTACAACGCCTCGAAGGGGGCGGTGAGGCAGATAACGAGAAGCATGGCCCTTGATCACGCGAAGGAGAACATAAGGACAAATTCCGTCTGCCCCGGCTACATAAAGACCAAGATGGACCCTGAGTTCATGGGAAACCCACCGGATGCCGAGGAGCAGCTTGACGCGATAGCGGCCGAGATGGTTCCCCTCGTTAGAAGGGCGGAGGCCGAGGAAGTCGCTCACTCCGTGCTCTACCTGGCTTCTGACGAAGCCCGGTACGTAACGGGTTCCGATCTCGTGATAGATGGCGGCTGGACCACGCTTTAGGCGCGGAGCGGGGAAGAAACTTGAAAAAACAAACTAGAGACAAAGGAGGAATTTCACATGGAAGTTTTTGAAGCGATGGGCACGAGGAGAAGTTTCCGGTTCTTTAAGCCGTGGAAAGAGGTTGAGGACTGGAAGATACAGAAGATGCTCCAGGCGTCGCGGTACTGCTCCTGCCAGGGCAACTGCAACTCGACCGAGGCGATAGTGATAGACAAAAAAACCTATCCCCCCGAGAAGTTCGAGCAGATAGTCGAGTGCGGATCTCCGTTTAACGAGATTCACCTGCGCCAGGCCCCGATTATTGTGGCGTGGCTTATAAACATGGATGCCTGGTACAAGGAGCTGATACAGACCTTCCAGGTGCTGTTTCCCGCAAGGGCCATAACCGCGGCCCACGGCTGGACCTACAAGATACTGACCGAAAGCACCTATCCCCGGCTGATGAGCTTTCCCAGGGACAAGGCTGAGGACCTCCTGAGAGTCGAGGCGGGCCAGGCCATAGCAAACGCGATGCTCGCGGCGACGGATCTGGGGCTTGGGTGCTGTCTTATCGCCACGGGGAGAAAGCCGGCCGAGTTCCCGAAAGTTTTAGGGACTCCCGAGAATATAGTTCCCATCTGGCTCATGGCGGTTGGATACCCGGCCGAGGACCCCGGGCAGAGACCGAGGAAAAGGTTTGACAGGCTCTATCACTACAACCAGTACGGAACTCCGCTTGCGGAGGACCAGGATGTGCGAGCTGAGCTTGAGCAGCAGAAGCTGATACAGCCTATGGATCCGCTTCCCGGAAGAGAGGAGGAGCTTCGCCACATATGCAGGATGTTCGGTTTCACAGAAGACATGCCGGATATGCCGAAGGAGCGAATCCTTGAGATGTACGAGGAGGAGTCTCCCTATTACGGAGAACTTCCCCCGGGTCTTGAGAAAAAGGGAGTCTGAAAAAAGGGAAAAATATTTCGGTTTTCGGTTGCTCTCGGGAAGAATTGTTCAGCGGCAAGTTTTTGTGAAGGCCCAGGCGTTTTCTGATTTCATCCTCGATTCTTTGGACTTGAAATCCTCTCGCAGAGTCGTTTGTAAGCAGAACAGTACTGGAAGCATTTGGATAAGTGCTCTGTGCTTGAAAGAGCGTAGCGTTGAGATCAATATTCAATATTATTGATGAAATTAGAAATGGAGTGGAAAGTTCCGATTGTCCAAAAAACTTATTTGGTGTTATAGTGGTTGTCGGACGAGATGTGAGGTATGTTGATTTACAAACAACTTAAGGTATATAAACTATGCGTATCAAGCCAGAATTCGATAACGCAAGCATTGTGTTGCTTGGTTCTTTCAACCCGAGGATTTTTCAACCGGCATGGTTTGCTCGGCACGGAATGATAGGAGAAAAAGAAGCCGAGAAAACGGTAATGTTATTGCAAAATAAAGAAGAATGTGCTTTCGGGGTTGATACGTTTGAACTTAAGGTTAGGCTTGATCATTTTTTAGTAACCGGTGTTGGTGACCACCACGAGCACATTAAAGATCTTGTAATTTCATGTTTCGGGAAGTATCTGCCCCACACACCGGTAACAGCTATGGGTATCAACCGAAGCATTCATTTTGATACTGGCGATTTTGAAGTCAGGGATCGTGTAGGTAGTCAATTAGCGCCGAAAGATGCTTGGGGCGAGTGGGGAAAGGAAATACAAAAATCTTACGACGAACCCATACACGAACGAGGAGGCATGCTTTCGATTACAATGCTCCAGAAGAACTTGCAGCAGGTGGGTGAGCGTGATAGTTCCGTGCAGGCTCAAGTTGAGCCATCTATTAAAATTGAAGGGAATACGGGTATTTTCGTTGGAGTGAGTAATCAATTTCAATTGATGGATAATGAAAAATCAGTTCAGAGTGCATCATTGGCTGTTGAAGCTTTAGAAGCCAATTGGGAGACTTCAATGAAGCGGGCAGCAATGATAGTGGATCAAATTATGGCACTGACGGAGGAATGCCGAACATGACTATAGCCACCGCAGCTTTTATACGGGCAGATATACCAGGTTTTAACTCAAATGATATGTCTCGACGTGATAATGTCATAGGGGAGTTCCCTGCCGAAATTCATGTTTTCAGAGACGCTGTCGAGGAAACTTTTTTGGCAACATTCAACAAGTACTCAAACAGGGTAGGACTTTTACCGCAGAAAATCGACAAGAATACGGAGTTAAGTGTATATACTTCTTTTGTTTTTCCGAAGATTGAAAATCCAAAATCACCATCGGAAGTACTTCAGGACAAGGTACTTCAGGATTGGGAAGGTGTCGTCGAAACAATGGGAGACGAAAATTTCACTGCCCGATTACGCGATCTGACAAACGAGGAGAACTACCCAAGCGAGATAGCGGAACTTCCGATTGAGGACATTTCAGACGATGATCAGGAATTGCTCCAAGTAGGTGCCGTGTTCTATTTGACAGTGGGTCGCTCAATACGCCCCAACGGGCGACAACAACGCTTTGGACGTATTGTGTTTCGCCGTTTACCAGGTTGGACATCTTCCACTCTTCACCGTGCTGAAAAGCGAGCGAAGCGTCTATCCCGCTTCCTCAATTCAAAAGATTGAAAGCTCCTCCTTCAGATGTCGTAGAAGTTTCATTGATCGGTCCCGGCTACGGAGAGTCAATTGTTGTTCACATCGGCGACGGTGAATGGATTATCGTTGATTCTTGCCTAGAGGAGAACAGTCAACTCCAGAGTTCGGCTATTGCCTACTTGAACAAAATAGAGGCATTTACGCTGTTGAATATAGGCATATAGATCAGGGGTTTTCGCAAGGGGCAAAAAACTTTTTACCCCAGGATTTCCATAAAAACCCTTGAAAACCGGCTGATTCCCGCCAGAAACCACAAATTCCACCCCAAGCCCAAATTACGGGGAATCTTTCTCGGAAACTTACCACAAAGACAAGTAACTTACTGATATCACTTGTTTTTAATGTCGCCACAGGTTAGAATTAAAGTTGGCAACAAAATCCATTCTCCCGGAGGAGCAACCCCGTGGCGACACAAACTAACCTACCATTTTCATGGGATGAAGTCGACAGAATTTCTGACCTCAACCGTCTTCAACTCGTACTGGATGCCTTGCCCGACGGCGATATCATTCGTGCTCTTGGAGCCATGCGTAAAAACGGCCGTAACGAATACCCGGTGTCCGCAATGTGGAGAGCGCTGCTCGCGGGCATAGTCTTCCAGCACGAATCCATTTCTTCACTCATACGGGAACTTAACCGGAACTCATCACTGCTTGTCATGTGCGGGTTCAGTCCCGTACCTGTGCAAAGCCTCGGCAGGTACGGAATCAAACCGGGTACCGGCGGTGGTGGAGCCGAGGTGACAGTTATAGACCTTCCTCCTCGCAGTCCCGCGCCGGGAAGTTCCAATTTCTCCCGATTCCTCTCAAACGTAGCCAGGCTGGAGGAGCGCCAGGGTCTTGTTTCACAGATGATTGGCGGTATGGGGAAAGAGTTGATGGAACTGTGTCCTGACTTCGGGAAGAACCTGGGTTATGACGGCAAGGCCATAAGGAGCAATTCTACGGGGCGGAAGAACCGCGGTACCGCTCAGACATCAGACCCGGACGCGGACTGGGGAAAACACGAAACCTCCGGGGTTGACTCCGGTACCGCCAGAACATGGACAAAAATAAAGTCATGGTTCGGTTATGAGCTGCATATTATTGCCGAGACGAAATATGAGATACCGGTTGCTTTCAGCGTGACCAGGGCTTCGGTCTCTGAGGTTGGGGAACTTGACCGTATGATAGACGGGTTGTTTACCCAAGACCCCGGGTTGGCGAAGCGATGCAGATACTTCAGCGCGGACCGGGGGCTTGACAGCGGCGCTTTGAAAAAGAAACTGTGGGATAATCACCGAATCCATCCGATTATTGACAACAGGGAATTGTGGAGAGAGGAGAAACAGAACCAAAACTATGTGCCCGGGCAGCGGATAATGAGACCTCTGGACAGTGTTCACGACAATGTCTTTTATACGGAAAAGGCGGAGCTTTGGTGTCGCTGTCCCGTAAGCGGGACGGAACGCAAGATGGCGCCATGGGGCAGTGAAGACAAACGGGGCGCTTTGAAGTTCCGCTGTCCGGCAGCCGCGTTCAATCTGCGTTGTGAAGGCTGGGAGAAATGTCACAGTGATGCCGGCTGCAAGACCAATGGTTATGGCAGAGTCGTCCGTGTCCCGCTTGAGAAGGACCGTCGTATTTTTACTCCGACCCCATGTGGTTGCGCATCATGGAAGCGCGCTTACAGGCGTAGAAACGCTATTGAGCGTATCAACTCCAGGATTGACAACAGTTTTGGATTTGAAAGACATTATATCAGGGGCAAGGCTCGTATGACCGCCCGGGCGGGTCTCGCGGTGGCGGTGATGATGGCGTTGGCTGTTGGCCACATAAAGGCCGGGCGGCCCGAGAAGATGAGGTCGCTTGTTTCCGGGTGTTACGCTCGAGCGGGATAGCGCTTCTCTACTAACTTAAAAAACAATTTTAGCGGTAAATAACCCCGAAGGTATTGCTGCGTCCTCGGTTGGTCAGGACTGTCGGTTCTGCGGAAATCAGTACTGCTTTCCGTCTGAATCAGGCAATCTGGCCGTCGGATTACGGCAATAAGGGCTGATGCCACGCAGACCCCGCTCTCATTACCGAAACCAGAACCCAAAAATCGTTACAGCGCAAATGCCTCGATATAGACTTTCCTTGTATCTGCAGATTCAGAAGAGCTACGGAAGATCCTTTGTAGATATTATTCCTTTATCTGTTTGAGAGTGCTTTGCCGAGAACAGCCGCACCGTAAAACGTTCGTTTTCTTCGATCAATTGCGGGTCGGAACCGTTGTGTTTCTTCATTCCCTTGATGATTTTTCTGGGTACTCCCATTCCCATATGTTCCAGATATCTGTAGTCGCGCATAAAATCCTTAAGGAGGCTGTTCCGGGCGGCCCGGGTTCCCAGACGCATACGTTCCGGCGTTATACCGTTTGGAAGTTTCCCGGGTGAGATTACGTCTAGTCGGTCCTCGTAAATCGCCAGCTCAATATCAGTGCCTGAGAGAAGATAATCCCTGTGAATCAGGGCATTTACTATGGTTTCCCTGATTACTTCCTCCGGATATGTTGGAGTATCAACACGACGCGCCCCATCTTCAAGATAGGAATGCACGGGTGTATTTCGCCGGACAAAAGCCACCGCCTGCTCCACCAGACCTGCTTCAAGAAGGTTTCCGTCCTGATCCATAAGCGGTGTCATAGCTCCGCGCAGTTGTTTTCGTTCTTTTGCCTCGTATTCTTTTTCCGTTCCCTGATATGCGACGGCATCAATTCCGGCTTGGGGCAAATACCGGTTCGGCGTGATTCCGAACAGCAGCACGCCAGCGAGAGTTACTCCCTCTTCAGTCATAATGTCGGTATTTATCAATAAATTCCGCCATCCCGCGTCGTCACCGTCAACAGGAACATCTTGCTGACGAATACGTCCGAAGTAGTCTTTAAGACGGCGGCGGTCCAGATCATTGATCGTTGTTCCGGAAACAGGCTGCATTTCGGCGCGAACCATGCCTCGTCGTTGAAATAACCGCCCCAGTTCCTCCTGAGTCGGTTCACGGCTTTGCGTTCCCACCCTTATATAGTAGGTGTGTCCGTTATTATGCCATTGGCTGTGTACGTAGCTGTCGCGCGGGACACGGACAATCGCAACATCCTTGCCGGGTTCCACTTCTTTGATTATTTCAAAAAACGGGATTATGCCGGGTCTGATTTTGTCCCGGCACGCATTCATTACCCATTCTTCAAGACGGTTTCGGGTCAGACCCGAGATGCTTCCGTCATCCTCAACGCCGAGAATCACCATTCCACCGTCAAGATTTGAGAAAGCGACAAGCTCCTTGGCAAGATCGTAGTTTCGCAGGGTGTCGCGTTTGAACTCGACACCTGAATTCTCGCCGTTGGCTATAATTTCCAGAAGTTCCGTTCGTGTTATTATGATTTAGAATCCGTACTTGGAGCTAGGGCCAAAACTGCGCACCATCTGGAAGATCCAGTGCCTCTTTTAGGACTTTAGACTGTACGCGTATAACCCTTTTTTCTCCCGGTAGTCACATTCAACGCTCCACGAACAATACATTCAGGAAAATATGTCTGTTTCAAGGGGTTGTGATAAAGTCCGCTACACGCTTACTTCTTATATTCGCACTTGCAGAGATTCTGCCTTATGTGCGCCACCAAGTTTTCTATGTCCTCGGGACTTACTATCCCGCCCCAGGGAGGCATCGCCGGGGATTTGTCGACAGCCATCCCGCCGTTTGTTATCACGTTAACGAGGTACTCGTCTGTGTAGGTCTCAAGGATGGCGGCGCTTGAGAGGTCCCTCGGCTTCGGGTCAAGCGCTGCGGCCGCCACTCCGTCGCCAAGCCCAGTCGGGCCGTGGCAAAGGGCGCAGTAGGTGTTGTAGACTTCCCCGCCTTTTGCGCTGTCGGCCGCCTGTGAAGGCTGGGCGGACAGAAAAAGCGCGCACGAAAAAACTAGGGTTAGGAGAAAAATTCCGTTTTTCATCTTTTTGTTCTCTCCCCGGCAAAAAGTTTCTTTAGCCTTTTGAGTATATCCCTTTTACCTTTTATAATCAAAAGTATAAGGCGGCTTAATGCAGGCGCCTTCGGGCGAAGAGTTTAAGGGGTAAAGGCGAAATGGTAGAGATAAAATACTGTACGCAATGCGGCTGGCTTGCGCGTTCCGCGTGGATGGCGCAGGAGCTCCTCGGCACTTTCGGGGAAACACTCGGCGGGGTATCGCTTGTTCCCTCAAGCGGAGGGGTGTTTGAGGTGCGGGCTGGCGAAACACTTATATGGTCGCGCGCGCGGATGGGAAGGTTCCCCGAGATAAAGGAGCTTAAGCGCGCGGTGCGCGATATCGTCTGTCCCGACATGGATCTGGGTCATACGGATTCTGTTTGAGAATTAAGCGCGCCTGCGGCAAACTTGTTTTTGACAAGCCCGCCCGGCGCGTGTAAATACCTGCCTTTACGGTGGTTAAAAGAGAAAGTCCCAAGATGCAAAACAACTACATACACATATTCGACACCACGCTTCGAGACGGCGAGCAGGCCCCGGGCTGCAGCATGACCTCCGAGGAGAAGCTCAGGGTCGCCTTTCAGCTTGAGCGTCTGGGAGTGGACATAATAGAGGCGGGGTTCCCCATATCCTCTGAAGAGGACTTCGAGTCCGTGAAGAAAATAGCGCAGAAGATAAAGGGCTGCCAGATAGCCGGACTCTGCAGGGCAAGCTTAAAGGACATAGACCGCGGCTGGGATGCCGTGCGGCATTCTGAGAACCCGAGGATACACACCTTCATCGCCACCTCCGAGATACACCTTAAGTACAAGTTAAGAAAAACGAGGGAACAGATCCTTGAGATGATAAGCGGCGCCGTAAAGCATGCGAGAAACTACACGGACAACGTCGAGTTCTCCTGCGAGGACGCGACGCGCACGGATATCGACTATCTCTGCACCGCAGTTGACGTGGCCGTGCGCTCGGGAGCCACAACGATCAACATCCCCGACACTGTCGGGTACACGATTCCCGAAGAATTCGCTTACATAATCCATACGCTTGTGAAAAACGTTCCGAACCTAGACGACGTTATACTGAGCGTTCACTGCCACAACGACCTCGGCCTCGCGGTCGCAAATTCCCACGCGGCCATAAGCGAGGGGGCAAGGCAGGTCGAGTGCACGGTTAACGGCCTCGGGGAGAGGGCGGGCAACGCCTCGCTTGAGGAAATAGTCATGGGCCTAAGCGTTAGAAGTGACAAAAAGCCCTACAGTTTCGGGGTAAACACGACCCAGATCTATCCCACTAGCAGGCTTGTTTCCCAGGTCACGGGGGTTAACGTGCAGCCTAACAAGGCCATAGTCGGAGCAAACGCTTTTGCCCACGAAGCGGGCATACACCAGGACGGGGTGCTCAAGGAAAGCATCACCTACGAGATAATGACCCCGCAGGAAGTAGGGATCCCCTCGAACAAGATAGTGCTCGGCAAGCACTCGGGACGCCACGCGTTTCGCGACCGCCTCGAGGAATATGGCTACTCCTTGGAACAGGAGGCGTTCGAAAATGCCTTTACGAAGTTCAAAGCGCTTGCCGACAAGAAGAAATACGTTTTCGACGAGGACATAGAGGCCCTTATAAACCAGGAGTTTCTGCGTTCCTCTGATTATTACGAGTTCACAGCCGCAAGCTACTCGGGCGGAACGGACACGTCGCCCGCGGCGAGCGTCACGATTATAGCGGGCGGAGAGGAAGAGATCTCGGTTTCCGAGACGGGTTCCGGGCCGGTAGACGCCATTTTCAAGGCGGTGAAGAAAGCCACGGGACTTGACCCGCGGCTTGAGAATTTTTCGGTTTCCTCGATAACGGGTGGAACCGACGCACAGGGAGAGGTTACGGTCAGGATATCGGACGATGGAGTGATATCGCAGGGACAGGGGGTGGATACGGATATTTCAGTTGCGAGCGCTAAGGCTTTCGTAAGCGCTCTTAACAGGCTCCGCTGGAGAAAGGAGCATCCGCGCAAGGGCTCTGAGTTAAAGGGGATTTAACGCAGTTCGGGTCGTGCAGGTTCCCGAAACGGCGGTCGGTCGGATGTTCACAAAACGCAACTTGCGAGTTATGATCATGGCTTAGATTTAAGGAGGTGCTTGCATGCGGTCGGAGCAAGGTGCTGCAATACTTGATTTGCCGGTAAGTTTCAGTTTTTATTAAATGAGTTGAAATTCGGTTTCGATAGTGTTATTGTTTGAGTTAGGCGGGGGTTTCTTATTCCCCGTGTCGTTATTTTCCTAGGTGGTTATATTTAATGGAGTCGAAAAAATGTGTTGACACTTCAGTGTGTTTTCGTGTAAATTAGTAAGCGGTGATATTAAGTTTTACTCAAAATGCGGAAATAATTCATAAGGAGGTTGTAAGATTATGAAGTTACGTAACTTGTTTTTAATGCTGTTTCTGTGCATGGGGATAGTAGCATTGACAGTCAGTTGCACGGGGGAAGATGGTGAAATGGGGCTCCAAGGTGAGCCAGGTGAGCCAGGTGAGCAAGGTGAGCCAGGTGAGCAAGGTGAGCCAGGTGAGCAAGGACCTCAAGGTGAACCAGGCGTAGAGGGACCGGCAGGACCTGGTGTAGGTGAAGGCGATATGCCTAATCCCGACGACTGCACTGTTTTTGCTGATAGAAGCAGAGCTCTTATAGGTTCTAATAGAGACGATACCATGTGCGGTAACGAAAGGAACAACACAATCCGGGGCGGAGATGGGGATGACACCATTTTCGGTCGTGAAGGAAAGGACAAGCTGGAGGGCCAGGGAGGCGACGACATTCTTTATGGTGGCCCCGGTGATGACGAGCTAATCGGTGGAATGGACAGCGATGAGCTCTATGGTGAAGCTGGAACGGATAAGCTTATTGCCAGCGGAGATGATGATATTCTGGACGGCGGTGATGGTATGGACATGGTCGTTTATAAGGGCGCTGATGCCGGAACAGGAGGAGCTGATGGAACAACAGCTATGTTTTTCTCCGTAAATCTTGTCGAAGGCTATGCTGAAAAAAAAGAAACAGCTGACAAAGCAATTCTTCCCCTGATGGCTGAAAGGGGTGCTGAAGGCGAGATACTTGAGGACTTGATTGACATTGAGAACATTTGGGGTTCTATGCATCCGGACGTACTGTTAGGAGATATGAACAACAATGTAATTGGCGGTGATGCCGGTGCTGATTATTTAGATGGCGGTGCGGGAAACGATACGGCCAGTTACATGGGTTCCCCAGACAAAGTAACTGTTGATTCTTAATAGTGACGCAGCTCAGACAGGTGGTCATGCCGAAGGAGATATGTTAAAAGGCTTTGAGAATGTTGTTGGTAGTGATGGTGATGATGAGATCACAGGCGACAATATGAACAATGTGCTCAACGGTGGAGCTGGCGATGATACGCTCAACGGTTTAGCTGGCGATGATACGCTCAACGGTGGAGCTGGCGCTGATACGCTCGACGGTGGAGCTGGCGCTGATACGCTCATCGGTGGAGCTGGCGCTGATACGCTCAGCGGTGGAGATGGCGCTGATAAGTTTATCGTGATGAAAGGTGAAGGCGCTGATACGGTTGCGGCAGGTTTTGTACTTAGAGACGAAGATATGATCGTTCTGAAAGGCTTTACCACTAAAGAGCGTAACGCTCGTACCACAGAAGTAGATGTTAGTGGGAGCGATGCTGAGATTAAGGTTATGGGAACAATTGTTCTTACTGTTACAGACATTACAGATTTACGACTCAGCGACCTTACATGGGAGCCCTGATTAAAAAGGGAAGAATAAATTTTATGAGGCGCGGTAATCACTTCCCTCTGTGGGTTGGTTGGGTTATCGCGCTTTTTTTATTCGGATGCGGGGCCCTTAACTTCCGGGGAATCAATGGTCTGGTTGTTAGGTCAAGTCCCAACGATTGGGTCCTCCCGCCAGTTCCCCTGCCAATCCGGGAGTCGATTATCCAACAGTACCGTCTAGGACGCTAGCTACGAACTTAAAAGGAAGTTCATTGTCAGCAATTCCCACTATGTCGAGAAACCCCTTAAAACAAAGGGGGTTCAGGTTTTGATTTCGTAAACTTTCACTCCGATTTCAGACGTATATCTCCCAAATTCACAGAATCTCCGATAAATCCACACAGTTTTCTCTCTCCCGGCAAGGTAAACTCATAATCAATTGATAACAACTTAGTTCGCTTCGGGAGGTGGGCTATGAAGAAGAAAACTTTGTCCAAATTGCGTAAGAAGTTGAGCAAGCCGGGTTTGCTTGAAGTTACTCGTGAGTGTTTTAAACACCGAGTAGGAAGGGGCGTTGCCGCGCCCTTCCCCTCTCAGACCCGAGCGTGCGCGTCTAACGCACTCGGTTCCTCACGTGTTAGTTTCGCTCATGTAGCGTATATAGACCGCACGACCTCCCTATATGTCAGGGGAGTTGTCGCAATTTTTGAATTTTCAATCTTCAAGAATTTAAATTCTTGAAGATTGAAGAAGGAGGACAACTGACATGCAGTACAGTTACGAATTCAAGGCCCGGGCAGTGGAAAAAGCTCTTGGGCGAGGACCCGATGTTTCTTTCAATTCCGTTGCGCAAAGCTGCGGCATAGACCATTCTACTCTGCGAAGGTGGGTGGCCAGATTCCAAAATCAACCTTACGCGGAGGAGAATATGAGCAAGGAGAAAACACCCCGGCAATGGACCCCGGAACAGAAACTTCAGGCCGTTATAGATTGCGAATCCATGGACCAGAGCCAGGTGAGCGCCTATTGCAGGGAGAAGGGAATCTTCCCCCATCACGTAGAGCAGTGGAAAAAGGAGTTTACGGAAAGCTCCCCAAAACCCGCGCCTCAGAGCAAGGCGAAAATAAAGCAGCTCACAGAGGAGAACAAATCTCTTAAAAAGCAGCTGCGAAGAAAAGAAAAGGCGCTTGCCGAAGCCGCGGCTCTTCTTATTCTTAAAAAAAAAGTCGATCAGCTCTGGGAAACAGAAGAGGTCGACTGACTGTGAGTGAGGACAGAGAGGAGAGAATCGGCTTGATCGATGAAGCGGTGAAAGCTGGAGCAAGTCGGGCAAAGGCGTGTAAAATCGTCGGGACAAGCACAAGAACGCTTCAGAGATGGACAAAGCCGGACAATGTTCATGACGGGCGTCTGTACGCCCGTCATCAGCCTGCGAACAAGCTTGGCGAGGAGGAAAGAGAGGAGATAGTGGAGGTTGCAAACAGCCCCGGATACTCAGAGTTGCCCCCGTGCAAGATAGTGCCTCTGCTGGCTGATTCCGGCCGTTATATAGCCAGTGAATCGACATTCTACAGGGTTTTGAGAGAGAAGGGACAGATGACCCATCGTCACCGCTCAAACCCCGGGAGCGCGAAAAAACCCCGGGAGCTTAGGGCAACGGGCCCGAACCAGGTTTACAGCTGGGATATAACATGGATCCCGGCAATGGTCACGGGAATGTACTTCTACCTGTACATGGTAATGGACATATACAGCAGAAAGATAGTGGGATGGCAGCTCTACGGGAAAGAGTCAAGCGCTTGTGCCGCCGATCTTATGACGGATATCTGCCACAGAGAAAGAATCGAGCCTGATCAGGTAACCCTGCACTCAGATAACGGGGGAGCAATGAGGGGAGCGGCTCTGGTTGTGACCTTACAGAAGCTCGGAGTGATTCCGTCTTTCAGCCGTCCGGGGGTAAGCAGTGACAACCCCTATTCTGAATCTTTGTTCAAGACAATGAAATACGTGCCGTATTATCCGGAGAAGCATTTTGAAGATATAACTCAAGCGCGCGGATGGGTTGAAAAATTCGTCGGATGGTACAACGAGGAACACCTGCACAGCGCTATAAAGTTTGTTACCCCCGCGCAGCGTCATGAGGGTCTTGATAAAGAAATTCTCTCACAACGCGCTCGTGTCTATGAACAAGCCAGGGAGAAGAACCCAGGTCGCTGGTCAGGTAAGACGCGAGACTGGTCTGAGATACGAGAGATACGGCTTAACCCTGATAACTGCGAAAAAGCCGCTTGATATGACTGAAAACAACTTGACATGGAAATTGTTGGAGGTAATCGTTAGGGCAAGTGACACATAATATGCGACAACTCCCCTGAAAAACACCGGTCTGCAGTGGAGTCCCGATCAGATATCGGGACGGCTCAAGCTTTCAGCAGTGGTTTCGGTGAGTGCGGAGTGGATATACCGTCACGTGTGGGAGGACAAGCGCAGCGGAGGGAAGCTTTACAAGCATCTGCGGCGCCGGGGGAAGAAGCGCAACAGCCGAGGGTCGGGGTATTCGGGCAGGGGGCATATACCGGGCAGGGTGGACATAACGGAGCGTCCACAGATAGTTGAGGACAAAAGGCGTGTCGGGGACTGGGAGGCCGATACAATCGTCGGCGCTGGACATAGAGGCGCTTTGGTGTCCGTGGTGGATCGGGCGTCTAAGTTCACGGTTCTTCATCCCGTGAGTTCAAGGAGCGCGGGGGAAGTGGGAGAGGCCATGATGGAGAGGCTTATGCCCTACGTAGAGATTGTACATACGATTACTTCTGATAACGGAAAGGAGTTTGCGGGTCACGGGGAGATAACCGAAGCGCTGGGGGCGGGGTTTTTCTTCGCTACCCCTTATCACTCGTGGGAGAGGGGGCTCAATGAACATACAAACGGGCTGGTTCGTCAGTACTTTGCGAAGGGGACGGATTTTCGGGAGGTTCGGGGAGATGAGGTAAGGAGGGTCGAGGGGCTGCTCAACGGGAGGCCTCGGAAGGTTTTGAACTACAGGACTCCGGCTGAGGTTTTCAATGAGGCTTCGTGCTGAGGGATTGAGATGGGATGATTGAGTGGGGGTGGTTGGGGGTTTTTGGAAGATGTGATGGCGGTTGCCTTCGGTCGGGCTACGCCCTCCCTTCGTATCCTGCGTCAATCAACTTTGAACTTTTGCGACAAACAAGATTGAACTGTGAAGGGGGAGCTGTCTGAAACGGAAGGAGGGCGTAGCCCGACTGGAGTTTCAGACAGCTCCCCCCAGTAAATCTTCATTTTTTGGATTTCTTTCAGCGTTCGCGGCTGGCCGGGTAAGAACCCTGTTTCACTTTATCGAGCAGGAGGTTCACGATGCCAGGGCAACATATCACTGATGAACAAAGGAGGAAGTTCATAATGCTCATCAAACAGAACGCCTCAGTAGAGGTCGCGGCCGCCAAGTCGGGTTTTGGCCGCACAACCGGCTTTGCGATCAAAAAGGAACTCAAAACCGGGTCGAGGAAGGAGAGCAAGCCTCGGGGGAGCCGCAGGCCCGACCCTCTCAAGGACATTTTCGATTCCCAGGTAGCACCCATTCTCAAGAACTGTCCGGATATACGCTCCTGCGCGGTGTTCCGCGAGATAATGAGAGGGAACCCCAGGCTCGACCCCGGAGTTCGCAGGACTCTTGAGAGGCGTATAAAGGCATGGAGGGCTGAGCATGGCGCTGACAAGGATGTGATATTCCGTCAGAAAAAGGAGCCGGGGCGCGTGGGGATCTCCGACTTCACCACCATGAACTCCCTTGAGATCACGATTGCCCGAAAGAGATTTGATCACAAGCTCTATCACTTCCGCCTTCCCTGGTCGGGGTTCGTTCACGCCACGGCAGTGCTTGGAGGGGAGAGCTTCGCCGCTTTCTCCCGGGGTCTCAGCGAAGCTTTGGGGATGCTGGGCGGCGTTCCTCGGGAGTGCCGCACCGACAGTCTCTCGGCGGCTCTCCGCAATCTCAGCAAGGACGAGGTCGAGGACATGACCGCAAGCTACAGGGAGTTTTGCGCCCATTACGGGATGGCGCCGACGCGCAACAACCGCGGGGTCGCCCACGAAAACGGGGCGATAGAGAGTTCTCACGGTCACCTGAAAAGGGAGATAGGGGACGCTTTGGCGCTTCGGGGTTCCCGGGACTTTGCAGATCTTGATTCTTACCGCGACTTCATAGCGGAACTGCTAAGCGGTCTAAACGCCCGGCGCGTGGAGCGCATAGAGACCGAGCGCAAGGTGCTTGGGCCTCTTCCGCCGGGACAAGTGGACTTTTATCGGCGTGAAAGCGTAAGGGTTACTTCTTCCGGCGGTTTCATGCTCAAGGGAGTGTTCTACACGGTCCCCTCTCGTCTCATAGGGCATCGTCTCGCGGCGCGTCTTTACGATGAGAGAGTAGAGTTGTACCTGGGAGACCGTCATCTGCTTACCCTTGAGCGCAGGAGAAGAGGATCTTCGGAGAAAACGGCTTACGCGGTCAATTATCATCACGTGATTCATTCGCTTCGGCGCAAGCCGGGGGCGTTTATGAATCTGGTTTACCGTGATGAGCTGTTTCCCCGGGAGGAGTACAAGCGTTGTTTTGAGCTTGCTGTTGAACTTCTCTCGGGGCGGGAGGCATGCGGAGTCGCGGTAAAGCTTCTGGCTCTGGCCCATGATTACAGTTGCGAAGCCCAGCTGGCTTCGGCGATAGGGAAATGCGTTTCTGTGGGAGAACTTCCCGACATCGATGAGCTCAAAGAACGGTTCACGGTGAAAACGGGGCCTATGCCCGGAGTCGACGTCCATAGAGGCCGCCTCGACAATTACGGCTCTTTATTTGAAACGGGAGGACAGAGATGAATACGAAACCCAATGAAAAGGTGGTGGAGATCGGAAAAGCCGACCTTGACCTCATGTTCCGCGAACTTCGGCTGCCCGCGATCAGGCAGATGTGGGAGCGGTTCGCCGAACGGGCGGATACCGAGGGGTGGCCCGCGGCCCGGCTGCTCGCAACTCTCGCGGATCTTGAACTTGCCGAGCGGCAGCGGCGCAGGATACGCCGCCACTTGGGCGAAGCCCGTCTTCTTCCAGGAAAAACCCTTGAGAACTTCGACTTTGACGCGGTTCCCACTATATCCAAACCCACGGTCATGGCCCTGGCTTCAAACGATTCGTGGCTAAGAGGCGGACACAATGTGATAATCTTCGGCCCTCCGGGGGCGGGCAAGAGTCATCTGGCTTCGGCAATCGGCTTGTCTCTGGTGGAGAAGGAGAAACGGGTGCTGTTCACCCGTACGACGGATCTTGTTCAGAAGCTCCAGACGGCTCAAAGGGAACTGTCCCTTGAGAACATGCTCAACAGGCTTGACCGCTACGACCTGCTGATTCTTGACGATCTGGCCTACGTGCGCAAAGATCACGCCGAAACAAGCGTGCTGTTCGAACTGATATCGGTCCGTTATGAGCAACGTTCCGTGCTCATTACCGCCAATCAGCCGTTTACCGAATGGACAAAGGTGTTTCCTGACGAAAACACCGCGGTGGCAGCGGTGGATCGCCTTGTACATCATTGCGTAATACTTGAGATGAACGTGGAGAGCTACAGACGCCGTCAAGCCATGGAACAGAAGAAAAAACAGGGAAGACCCGCGAAGTTCGCCACCGAGAACGACTTGACTTCCTGATCCCCCCCACCCCACCCGCGCAACCCCGGATTCCGGGGTTGCGTCCCCTGAATTATCCCGGTATTGTCTCTTTCGCTGCGACATGAAAGTTCAATCTTGTTTGTCGCAACCGTTCAATCTTGTTTGTCGCGCTATACTTCGGCAACCGCCATCCAGATGTCTTGATAATCCGGTGCCGGGGAATATAATCTTTTCCCTAAACGGAGAGCATCATCTTTTGCTGAAAGTGTTGCACTTCAGAGTTGATAAGAGGCAAACATTGCTTGAACTACAGTTGATATTTGCTCCATTAAAGGCTTCTGTCTTACGTTTCCGACATTTGATGACACACGCCCACATATCCACACTTGAGCATGGCCCACAATGATTCAACCCCGTTTGTGTGTACCTGATCTCTCATATGTTCGCCCACGGAATGGTTCACCGAGACATGCTTGTAGTTTTTCTTGGAGAGCCCTTTGTATTCCCCATTCTGGTCCGCGTAGACCGTAGAGCCTTCCTCAACTGTTCCCATAACCATCCTTGTGAAGGGTGGTACTCGAAACCGGCTTGGCAACTTTTGCTTTGGCCTTCTTTGTCTTGCGGGACTTAGCAGCTACCACGGAAGACTTGTCTTGCACAACCAGCTACTGACATACGAAGCTTCTTCAAGACATGCATGTTGGATTACTTACCACCGATATATGCTTCGTCCGCATCAATAAGAGAGTGCAACTTCGCTTCGGTTTAGTTTTCGTAAACCTTGCGGATCCTATGAGCCAGAAACCCCAAGCCGTGCGTCTTTTCTTGTTTGGAACTGTCATGTATGGTTTGCTATAGTCGGTTCTGACGCTTCCTCGCAATTCAGTATAATAGTTCTTCCATGAGTTCGCGGACCCCACTTATGAATCAGTATCTCAGCATAAAGAGGGAGTATCCGGATGCTATACTCCTTTTTAGGCTCGGGGATTTCTACGAGATGTTCTATGACGATGCGAAAACCGCGTCGGAAATACTTGGAATAGCGCTTACCTCGAGGGATCGTTCAAAGAAAAACCCTGTGCCGCTGTGCGGAGTTCCCTTCCACAGCGCCGAGCCCCACATATCAAAACTTCTCGCAAGCGGAAAGAAAGTGGCCATCTGCGAACAGATAGGCGACCCGAAGCAAACGAGGGGGCTTGTCGATAGGAAGGTAGTAAGGGTACTCACCCCAGGGGTTGTTCTGGATTCGGAGAACCTGGAGTCAAAGAGCAACAATTTCCTTGCGTGTGTCTCGGGGAGAGAGGAAGATGGCTTCGCGCTCTCTTTCTGCGACATTTCAACCGGGGAGTTCAGGACCTCTTTTTTCCGCTCGGAGCAGGACCTTCTCTCGGAACTTGCCCACCTTGACCCGAGGGAGATACTCATCCCGGATTCAGACACAGATCCTCCCTGGCTTAAATCCCTGCTCGATGAAAACCTCAACGCGCTTGTAACCAAGGTGGATTCCTGGAAGTGGGAGTTTGAGCGGTGCAGAGAAACCCTAAGGGACGGTTTTACGGTACTTACCTTGGAAGCCCTCGAAATCGATAAAAACCCCGGCTGCGTCCTAACCTGCGGTGTGCTTTTCGATTACCTTCGGGAAACGCAGAAGGATTTTCTGCCGAAAATAGAGTTTCCCAGATTCTACGACACGGTCGACTACATGAAAATAGACGAGTGGACAGCGAAAAACCTCGAACTCAGAAGCTCTACACAGGGCTCGTGGAAGCACTCGCTGCTAGGTATCATGGACGAGACCCGCTCTCCAATGGGCGCGAGGCTTCTTCGCCGCTGGATGAGCTATCCGTTGCTTTGCGTCGAGGAAATAAAAAAAAGACAGGAGGCGGTGGCCGAACTTATTGAGAACCTCTCCGCAAGAGAAGACCTAATGGAGGCGCTTCGGCAGATCGGGGACCTTGAGAGGCTCATCCACAGGATCGAGACCCCGTCCGCCAGGCCAAGAGATCTTGCCTCGCTCAGGGACTCCTCGTTTTACATAGAAAAACTCCGTGACGCTATGTGGGATCTTCACTCGGAGGCTCTAGCGTCCCTTCGGGAAGAGATGGATGATTTCCGGGACCTTCGCGATTATCTCGAGGACGCCCTTGTCGAGACTCCGCCTGTTTTCGCGCGGGAGGGAGGGGTGATAAGGGAAGGGTTCTCCCCGGAACTTGACCGGCTTCGCAAAATCCAGAGCGACGGGCGGAAATGGATATCCGAGCTTGAGGGGCGGGAGAGGGAGAGAACCGGGATAAACAACCTTAAGATCGGCTACAACAGGGTTTTCGGCTATTACCTAGAGGTAACAAACTCCAAGCTATCCCTTGTCCCTGAGGACTACTCGAGAAGGCAGACCCTTGCGGGAAGCGAGCGCTTCATCTCGCCGGAGTTAAAAGAATACGAGGAACAGATACTCACGGCCGCAGAGAAAATAACCGGGCTTGAAGCCACGCTTTTCGAGGAGGTGCGCAAAAAAGCGGCCGCGGAGGCCCGCCGCGTCAAGGCGACGGCGTCTGTTGTGGCTGAAACCGACGTTTTCTGCTCAATGGGCGAGATTGCCTCGCGCTACGGTTACTGCGCGCCGGAATTCGTCTCCCGTTCCATTGTCGAACTTAAAGACTGCCGCCACCCCGTGGTCGAGAGGATAAGCCTTGAGAGGGGCTTTGTTCCAAACGACGTCACCCTCGATTCAGAAGCGGAACGCTTCATGATCATCACGGGGCCTAACATGGCCGGCAAATCGACCCTCATAAGGCAGGTGGCGCTCACCTCGCTTATGGCCCAGATGGGAAGCTTCGTTCCGGCCCGGGCGGCCCGCCTCGGGGTTGTTGACCGGATATTCTCAAGGGTCGGGGCGTCAGATAACCTCACGGCCGGGCGGTCAACCTTCATGGTCGAGATGGTGGAGACCGCGCACATCCTGCAAAACGCTACCCCAAGGAGCCTTGTCATACTCGATGAGATCGGCAGGGGCACAAGCACATTTGACGGGATGAGCATAGCGTGGGCGGTTTCTGAGTATCTCTACGATCTGGGGCCCCTCACCCTTTTCGCTACCCACTACCACGAGCTCTCAAACCTGGCGGACGTAAAGCCCGGGGTCACTAACTCTAACGTGGCGGTAAAGGAGCAGAGGGGAGAGATACTGTTTCTGCGTAAGCTTCTCCCCGGAGCCACGAGCCACAGCTACGGCATACAGGTGGCGCGCCTCGCCGGGGTTCCCCCCAAGGTTCTTAACTCTGCAAGGAAGGTTCTTTTTTCCCTTGAGAAGTTCAAAGCCGGCCTCTCCCAGTCGATGCTAGGCGGGCAGCTTCTTCTTTTCGATGCGGAAGCGGACGGGGAATCGGAGGCTGAGTTTCGAAAGGAAGCGCTTTTAGCTGAGGATCTCGCGGCCATGGACCCCATGAACATGACCCCCATGGAGGCGCTTGCGAAACTAGTGGAACTTTCTGAGAAAGCGAAAAAATAAGACGTTACCGGCTCAGGGATGTAAAGATAAAATTTTTTCTCACCGAATCAAAGTATTTACTATCTAACCAATATTACCTCCGCATCAGGACTGCTTGTTATGGCAACTGCAGAAGAAATAAAATTCGCCATTTCGGCCCTTTCAAGAGAGGATTACATTCATCTGCGCGAGTGGCTCTCCGAGAGGGACTGGGAACAGTGGGATAAGGAAATCGAAGGGGACTCAGCATCAGAAAAGCTCGGCTTTTTGATGGAAGAGGCGGTCGCGGAGAAAAACCAGGGACGACTCAGTAAACTTTAGATGCACAAAGCGACCAGCCGTTTCTGGTCCTGCTTGGAAGCTCTTCCAGAAGAAATAAGAGAATTAACCCGTAAAAATTACGCTTTGCCGGAAAGCAATACTCGACATTCAATCTTGCGGACGGTATTGTTTACACCAGCTAATCTGCCATGTGTAGAAGTAGTAACGAGGTCGCCCAGGCCAGCCTTCGGGCGGCCTCAGCTTTTTAACTCTCCCTCAGGCCACCTTCTTCTGGCCCTGTTTTTTCCCCCTATCCCTTGACACTCACAAAAACGTGCTTATTTTATAATTGGCACTTGGCAGACAGGAGTGCCAGACCAGCTTTAAAAAGTTAAATAAGGAGGTATATGAAATGGGAATAAGACCGCTACATGACAAGGTCTTGATAAAGCGTCTTGATATGTCTGAGACGACAGAAGGGGGAATCATAATCCCCGACACCGCGGCTGAGAAACCCCAGGAGGCGGAGGTTGTTGCCGTGGGTAGAGGAAGGCTTCTCGAAAACGGAGATATTCTTCCGCTTGACGTTGAGCCCGGCGACAAGATTATTTTCGGAAAATACGGTGGAAGCGAAGTTTCGTTCGGCGGCGAGGATTACCTGATTATCCCCGAACACGAAATACTCGCGGTGATAGATTAACTAAGGAGGAAACAATAAGATGGCAAAGGATCTATTATTTGACACTGAGGCCAGAGAGAAGATTCTCGAGGGCGTTAACAAGCTCGCGGCCGCGGTAAGGGCGACGCTGGGTCCCAGGGGACGCAACGTGCTTATAGAAAAAACGTTTGGAGCTCCGGTAGTAACGAAAGACGGGGTTTCGGTTGCAAAGGAAATAGAGCTTGAGGACAGGTTTGAGAACATGGGAGCCCAGATGGTAAAGGAAGTCGCTTCTAAGACTAGCGACGTGGCCGGAGACGGCACCACGACCGCCACCATACTGTCCCAGGCGATATACCGCGAAGGCATAAAGCTTGTCGCCGCGGGACACGACCCCATGAAGCTTAAAAGGGGAATAGAGCAGACGGTCGAGGTAGTGACCGAGAGCATAAGGAAACTCAGCAAGCAGGTTAAGGGACGCGTGGAGATAGCCCAGGTGGCCACGGTTTCGGCTAACGGGGACAAAAACGTCGGAAGCATCATAGCCGACGCCATGGAGAAGGTCGGAAAGGACGGGGTTATCACCGTTGAAGAGGGAAGAAGCCTTGATACCGAGCTTGAGGTGGTGGAGGGAATGCAGTTTGACAGGGGTTACCTAAGCCCTTACTTCGTCACCGAGCCCGAGAGGATGACGGTTGAGCTTGAGGATCCGCTCATTCTTCTTTACGATAAGAAAATAGCTAGCATGAAGGACCTTCTCCCGCTTCTTGAGGAAGCGGCGAGAAGCACATCGCCCCTTTTGATAATCGCGGAGGACGTTGAGGGAGAGGCTCTCGCGACGCTCGTTGTGAACAAAATCAGGGGAACGCTCAAGGTCGCGGCCATAAAGGCTCCAGGGTTTGGAGACCGCAGAAAGGCCATGATCGAGGACATAGCGTTTCTCACGGGCGGACAGGTGATATCCGAAGAGGCCGGTATGAAGCTTGAAAACGCGAAGATAACCGATCTCGGAAAGGCAAAGAGAATCGTGATAGACCGCGACGACACAACCATTGTCGGAGGCGCCGGAAGCAAGAGTTCCATATCGGGCCGCATAAACCAGATCAAAAGCCAGATACAGATGGCAAGCGGAGAGTACGACCGGGAGAAACTCCAGGAACGCCTCGCTAAGCTCGCCGGAGGCGTGGCCGTGATCAGGGTCGGAGCCGCTACCGAAACCGAGATGAAAGAGAAAAAAGACAGGGTGGAAGACGCCCTTAACGCCACCAGGGCGGCGGTAGAGGAAGGAATAGTTCCAGGCGGAGGCGTGGCCTTCATAAGAGCCATAGACGCGGTCAACAAGTATGACGGCGCGGATCCAGAGGAGCAGGCGGGAGTGAACATCGTCAAAAAGGCGCTTGAAGAACCCATCAGGGGAATAGCCGTAAACGCCGGATGGGACGGTTCCATAGTGGTCGACAAGGTACGCAACCAGAAGGGCTCAAACGGTTTTGACGCAGCTAAGCTTGAGTACACCGACCTCATAAAGGCCGGTATTCTCGATCCAGCGAAAGTGACCAGGACCGCAATGCAGAACGCGGCAAGCGTCGCGGGCCTTCTGCTCACCACCGAAGCGCTCGTCGTCGAGATTGTAAAAGACGACGACGGCGGCGGCGGCGCCCCGGGCGGACCGATGGGCGGCATGGGCGGCATGGGCGGCATGATGTAATAGCCCCCTGCTTTCCAGGAAGCATATTTAAGCGGGTACGGTGCTCAGGCGCCTTGCCCGCTTTTTTTTGTTTTTTTTAATTTTCTCTTGACAGTTTAAGTAAATTACTTATATTTTATAGCGTTGATTAAAAATATTGATCAATATCATCCTTCATCCTCCTTTTTGTAATAGAGAGCGTCTCGGCCCCCCTGAGACGCTCTTTTTTTGTCTAATCGGAAAGGTGGTGTATAGTTTTTCTGCCCTAACATGTTGCGGAGTCGCTTAAAATGAAACGATACTACTTGCCTTTAACCGCATTGGTCCTGATCGCTCTTGTGTGGCTTGCAGTCCTGGGGGTTCTTCGCACGGGCGAAGCGGAGTTCCACGGGGATGAGTTTCACCGCCCCGCCTTTGATTTCTCGCTCACCGACCACCGAAACCAGAAGTTCGCTCTTTCCGATCACCCAGGCAAGGTCATACTGCTTAACTTCGGTTTTACCAACTGTCCCGACATATGTCCCACCACGCTGGGGCTGCTCGGCGAGGTGCTCGATATAGTGGAAGACGAGAGGGCTATGGCGCTTTTCATAACCGTTGACCCAAAGCGCGACACCGCCGCGGTGCTCGGGACCTACATACCGTTTTTTCACGACCGCATAGTCGGGCTTACGGGCCCTGAGGAGGCCATAAAGCAGGTAAGCGACGCCTGCGGGACCTTTTATTCAAAGGAACAGGAGACATCAGAGGATAACTACCTGGTTATCCACTCGCCCGCTGTTTATCTGATAGGACCGGGCGGGGAGATTGAGCTTCGCTACCCGAAGGAAAAACTTGACCCGAAAAAAATGGCTGATGACATAAAACGCCTTCTTTTGTGAGCGCCCATGACCCCTAGAAAAACCCTGCTGGTTTTCCTTGTTTTCCTGCTTGCCACCCCCTTCGCGCGGGGCGAGAGTGGGATATCGGTTAAGGATCCGTGGGTGCGGCAGAATCCCCCGGGCACTTCCGTTACCGCCGCCTACATGGTTATAGAGAACCCCGCCGGGGCCGACGAGCTTCTGGAAGTGAGCTGCGGCTGCTCCGCAGAGGCCTCGCTTCACGTTACCGAGATGAGAGGGGATTCCATGGTCATGAAGGAAGTTGCTTCGCTCCCTATTCCCCCCGGGAAATCTGTTTCGCTTGCTCCCGGAGGCCACCACGTGATGCTCATGGGACTCTCGGGCGATATGGGGGAAAGCGTTGTTTTGGAGTTAGAGTTCCGCTCGGGCGCGCGGATATCGGTTGCGGCACCTGTTCTTGACCCCGCTTCGGCGCAGAAACGCAGCCACCACCACTAGCAACCAGCATTAATACGGATTTATCGCTCTGCGGTATTTCGGTTTGAAGTCCTGGTAGAGCAAAGCAATCAGCTGAAGCCATCCCCCTTTTTTCAGGATGTAGATACCCATATGTTAACTATGGGAAATGCAACAGGAAGTCAAGCATGCCAGTCGTCAAGCATGAAGCGTTTTTCCGCAGACACCCGGTTTTTACCGGGGAGGAGCTAGCAGCACATCTCGGGTCCCGCGGCAATGTGGGACAAAGAGGACAGGAAGCACTGCTGGCCTACTATACCAAAACCGGTCGCATCGTTCGCGTGCGAGGGGGACTGTATGCGGTTATCCCGCCGGGATCTAATCCTGTTTCTTATCCTGTCGACCCCTTTCTGATCGCCTCCAGATTAACTAGAGACGCCGTCCTGTCGCATCACACCGCACTTGAGTTTCACGGAAGAGCTTATTCGGTCTGGCAACGTCTTGTTTACTCGTCATCCCGGCCGGTCAGGCAATTCATGTTCCGCTCCAGTGTTTTCCGGGGGGCGAAGTTTCCCGAAGCGCTAATTCGTTCCGCCACGGAGCGATTCGGCGTACTGACAAGGGAGCGTGCAGGCTTGACGCTCAGTGTTACGAGTCTTGAGCGGACCCTGGTGGATGTTCTTGACCGTCCGGACCTTTCGGGAGGATGGGAGGAAATCTGGCGTTCACTTGAATCGGTTGAATTCTTCGACTTAGACAAGGTGGTGGAGTACGCTCTTTCGCTTGACAATGCTACGACCGTTGCAAAGACGGGATTCTTTTTCGATCAGCACCGCGAGGCTTTCTCGGTGGAGGAATATCATCTGAAGGCTCTTCGCGACCGCAAACCCCGGAAGCCCCATTATCTTGATCGCAGCAAGCGGAAGAAGGGATACCTCGTGGCAGACTGGAACTTGGTGGTTCCAAGAGACATACTTGAACGGTCATGGGGCGAGGTGCTATGAGAATATCTCCTGAGAGATTAGAGCATGAAGCTGAGTCTACGGGGTTTAAGGCGGATATACTCGAAAAGGTTGCACTTCTGCTTGGAGCGCTTGAAGCCATTTGTAATCACCCTGTTCTGAGGGGAAACCTGGTTCTCAAAGGCGGAACCGCACTCAAGCCCAGCCGCTTCTCCAATGGAAGGCCATTAACGTGCAACGCCATAAAGGATTATGAGGTGTGGTTTCAGATCCTCTCACCTTTTCTCATCTTGTTTTTGGAAAACCGGTTGCGGAAATCGTGGAAAAATCAGGCGCAGAACAGAAGACACCGCAGGCAGCGACATAATCGAATATATACCGGCACCCCCCCCCCGGCCGCCTGGCTTACTGCTTTGAGTAGGAGACGAGACGGTCAGCACCTGGTCATCTGAGTCCTGTTGCCCGGGATCTTTCATTTCGCACTTGGCTCTCATAGAGCCCCCGGCCTCGGTTATCAGGGTTCCGACCAGAATTTCTCCCGTTATTTTCCCCGTGCTTTTGATCTCAAGCGCCTCGGAGTCTGTCTTTCCGTTTACTTCTCCGAATACGATGACCCTTCCCGCCTTAATGTCGCCGGTGACCGAACCGTTAGGGCCGACCATGAGCGTGTTGCCGACTTTCACGTCTCCCTTGAGGTTCCCCTCGACCTTGATCGATCCCTCGCACGAGACGTTTCCCTCGAATACGGCGCCCTCGCCGATAACCGTCTCGACGGCGTCTGAGTTCTGTTTACTACCTTTCTGCTGCTTGTACATGTTACAGCCCCTCCCCTTATCTTATGTGTTTGCTGGGGTTGATTCTTCTTCCGTGTCTTATTATCTCGTAGTGAAGATGGGGCCCGCTTGAGCGGCCTGTCGATCCGATCTCCCCTATTTCCTCTCCCGCAACGACCCTCTGGCCCTTGGTGACCCCTATCTTGGAGAGGTGCCCGTAGAGAGTTTTGTAGCCTTTTTTGTGCTTGATGAGAACATACTTTCCGTAGCCCTCCACGCGCTCGGCCTTCTCAACCACGCCGTCGGCCGTGGTGACGACCTCGGTGCCTGTCTTCCCCCTGAAGTCGATTCCGCCGTGAAATTCCCTTGCCTCCGAGAATGGGTTTTTCCTGTAGCCGTAGCGCGAGGATATCCCGCTTGAGACGGGTTTTCCGAAGGGAAGAACCGCGAGGGTGTCGGCAATGCGGTCTATGTCCTTCTCGACCGCGTTGAAGTAATCATCTCCGATGTCGTCTGCCCTGAACCCGCGCCCACCTATCTTGGGAGTTCTTCTCTGCTTTTTAGTCGAAAGCCTCTTCTCCATGGAGACGAGCTTTTTCTCAAGCCTGAGAACCCTTTTTATGAACTTGTCTTCGAGCCTCTTGTCTACGATTATGTCGTGCGACATTCCCGAGACGGCGTCGAGCAGTTCGTTTATCTCCTCTTGCTTCTCCGCCCGTACCATTTCCGCTTCTCCGTAGAACTTGTAGGAAAAGAAAAAGGAGAACACCGCGCCGAGCACGAATGTCCCCACAATTCCAAGGCCGAGTTGAAGGTGTCCCCTGCTGATGCCCCAGGATCTGGTCCAGCCGAACTTGTTGCAGCATACTATAAATGCTAATCCGTCGTTTCTTTTTTCCACCCTTCACCTCTCTGCCGCCTGGGCGGCGGCATGTCATTCATGATACAAACGCTCGGATAAGAATAATCAATAAAAGTCCTCTGTCAAAAACCGCAAGTGATCGTAACGCCTTGGCGCAGGACGGGGGAATTCTCACTCGCCCGAGTAGCCCGAGATCCGCCCAAGCTGCTCAAGCGTCTTTACCCCCTCGTAGAAATCTCCCCCGATTTCCCAGGTGGGGTAGCTCCTTATGCTCTTAGTCGCGCAGAGCGCGGGATTGGGGTCGGGGCCGGTGCGGCTGCATTCAACGTAGGCGACGTAGCCGAAGGCGCTTCCGAAAAGCTCCTTCTGCGTCTGGCAGTGACCGCAGTTGTAAGCGCCGTACATGGTCGCTCCCCGGTCCGAGAGGTATCTCGCGAGGCTCGCCTGGTAAAAGGTGGCGCTTGACGGGGGGTCCTCGCCGGGAGAAGGGGAGTGAATCGAGTAGGAGACGGCAAACACCAGGGCTAATACCGCGGCCGCTGCGGCAAGGGACTTAAAGGCCGATGCGCCCTCGGCCGTCCTGCGTTTCCCAAGTCCCGAGAGCGCAAACAGCGCCACCGCGATTACGGCTGAGGCGACGCACCAGGAGCAAATCGCCTCTATTATGAAAAGCTCAAGGTAGGTGAGATAGGCCGAAAAACCCACGGCAGCTGCTGAGAGCGGAAAAAGAAGGCTCCATTTCGTCCTGCGCCCAAGGGGTGAGAGCACCGCGATGACCATAGCCGCGTAACCCAGAACGCCGAGCAGCGGGACCGGGATGCCGCCCATTTTCGAGTACCGGCTCTCCCTCACTACGTCGCAGCCTTGCCCAGTGAGGCAGAACTCAGCGCCCCCGAGCAAAAAGTCCGCCACCAGCAGGTACGCCGAGATAAGCGCTCCGAGTACGCAGAGAGCTAGCGCCGCCGCACCCGCGCGATCGCGAAGAAAGCTGTTTTTCCATGTGGCCATCATCAAAACCGCCCGTGGGGGTTAGTATACAGATTATTCCCGGGTTTTAGAAACACGGCCTCCGGTAAATTTAAGGCAGTGTTAACGATTTTTAAAAAGGTGATTAAAAAACGCAAAACCTTTGGGTTTCCACTTGTTTTTTCCGCTCCCTGCGGTTTAATAGATTTTAAGAGAAGATGATTAACGATGATTAACAACGACAACATAGCTCACAAGATCATATTTCCGAGCCCCGCCGAGGGCGGCAGGGTTGCGGGCGCTGCAAACCTTGTCTCCACGGTTTTCTCCCCCGCCCTTGTGGTTTTCTACGCGATGATTCTCTGTTCCTATTCGATCGACCACTCCTCCAAGTTTCTCTGGACCTCTCTTTTCGCGCTTCTTTTCGTGCTCGCCCCGATGGCTTACATACTCTATCTCATAGGCCGGGGGAAGGTGACGGATTTTCACATAAGCGTGAGGGAGGAGAGGATAAAGCCTCTTTGCATTATTTTTATCTACGCGGGCTTCTCGCTTCTTCTCTACAGCTTTGTTGGTGGACCTGACGCCCTGGTCACGTTCGGCTATTTGTGCCTCGCGCTAACGGGCCTCTGGATACTGGTTTCGCTTTACTGGAAAATAAGCGGTCACTGCGCCGCCATGGGCAGTCTCGTGGCGATGGTATTTGTCTACCAGCACGAGAGTCTGGTTTTCGTTCTCCCGCCCCTGGCCCTGCTGGTCGCGTGGTCGAGGGTAAAACTCGGGTGCCACAGCTTCGCACAGACCCTCGCGGGGTTCGTCCTGGGAACCGCAGTTTTCTGGTTTTTCCTTTCCTGATTTTTCCCTGGCAGTGCTTTCGGATCAGAGAAAAAGGTCAAGCAGGTCTTTTTTCTCCGCGTCTTCTACGGGGGAACCGCTTGGGTGTCGGAATTCCTTTTCGCCCCCGTAGCGCTCGGCAAGCGCCAGTATGGTTTCTGATATGTCGGGAACGACGTCCCGGTAGGGTTCGGGTTCTGCGCGGGGAAGGTCTATCCACCTCTTCAGGGCATCTTCGAAGTTCTCGTCGAGCTTGTAGATTACTTCAAAACCCATCTGCTCAAGCGCCACGCCGTTGCATTCCTGCTCGTACTGTCCCTTCATCGGCACCGCAAGCACTTTCTTGCCCAAAAAAAGCGCCTCAGACGGCGTCTCGAACCCCGCGTTTGTGAGTACCCCCTCGCTTCCCGTGAAGCTTTCTATGAACCTCTCGTAGCTTACCGGGTACACGGTGACGTTTCCCTCGGTGTAGGGCTCTCCCTTGTAGTGCTTTGAGAAAAGCTCCCAGGGCACGTCGATATTCTTCAGGTGCCCGATCAGGTTGGACTCGTAGAAGCTCGGGAGATAGACGGTGTAGTGGCCGTTTTGGCGCACGTCGAAGCGGCGGAGCTCCTTTCTTATGATGGGGGTTTTTATGAAACTGTCGTATTCGCGGAAATGAAGCCCAAGCGGTATGCACACGGGAGCGTACCACTTTATTATGAACTCCATTATCTTGTTAGGTTTCTCGGGCCTCGGGGTCTTGGGAGACACAAACGAGGTCTGATGGGACAGCGACACGCAGGCCTTTTTCTTGAGGCGGCACGCCCACGAGGATATGGGCTCGAAGTCGCTTACCACCATGTCGTAATCCCCCACGGGAAGATCGTTGACGTCGCCTAGCAGCTTGTCGAAGCGGGCTTTCTTTATGGAGGCGTAGTAGTCGATCCCGCCGTTTTTCCCGAAAACAAACCCCAGTCCCCGAAGGTTGTACTTCACCTCAAAGCCGAGATTTACCTCGTGCTGGCGCTCGCTTACCATTATGTCGATCTCGGCTGACTTCTGAAGCTCGGCTATTACGTCCCTTGAGCGGCTTATGTGACCATTCCCGGTTCCCTGTATCGCATAAAGTATCTTCAACCCTCTTCTCCTTGCACGCAGGAATAATTGTAATCTTTTTTCCGGGCGTTGTTAAACCGCGCTTATGGAAAAAACCCGCCCGCAGCAGTATTTATCCACGGTCTTTGTCAAAGGGCGGTAAAAGCGGCGTTAAGGGGCGGTTAACGATCCGATTCGGTCCATCTGATTTTTTACACAACCCGTTCTTTCAGGTTTTTTGGGGGCATAATCTGCCTGCGGGGACATATAGCAGTTCTCCATTAAACCTAGGTCTAACCGTTACGGTTACCGACCTTGTGCAAGCGCCACTTTGCTCTTGTATTTGAATCCGAGGGTTGTTTCATGGGGAGCAGGTGGCCGCTTCATAATTTCTTGGTCAACAAATCCTGAAATGCCGTCATACCGGTCCGTTGAGTTTTTAGAACATGGGTCGGAAAAATGGAATACCGGGGTAATCGATTTCTCCGGTCAGGAGCCCGAGATTTTAAATCTGGATTCTTGTGGAACCTGCCACGGCAACGCGAACAAACCTCTTTGGGGTTCGTCTCCTCACTGGCATGGTACGGAAAGACTTTCTATTTCATCTCCAAATTCTACAGTACCTTCTTGCTATACGTAAGGCAAGATTGTCACCTCACCCCAGACTTACGCCTTTAGACTTCGGGGAAGTTGCTGAAAGCTTTATCAATGGTGAACATCGCATATCACGTCAGATTTCTTTTCCAAGGGGTGAAAGTACTTTGCCGGTGCAGGACTTTGCTAGTGTTATAAGCATATGGCATGCCCAGATTTTTTTGTAACATAGCCAAGATGTGGGACAATCGTCTGGAGATTGCCCGACAAATTGCATGCGCCGGTCACCGCGGGGCGATTGGGAAGTTAAAAGAGCTCTTTACTATGGATGTGCATCATCTTGGCATACGGAGCGATACCGGCAAGTTCGTTCAAAGGACAGAAGGTTATATCGAACTTCCGTATGATCACGAGAGCGTAAATCATAGCGTAGGCGAGTATATCAGGGAGCAAGCCCACACAAACGGGGTAGAGTCGTTTTGGGTAGGTAATGTTAATGAAACCTGTCACCGAATGAGTAAGAAGCACCCGGAGCATCCCGTCACGGAGTTTGCCGGTCGGCATAACGTAAGGAAGTTGGATACCATGGACCAAAATGGCATTTCTTGCTAAAGGGATGGTGGGTAAGAAGCTTCCGTATAAGAAGTTGACCGCTTTATTAGTCAAAAAGATCTAATTGTTCTATTTGCGGAACTATCACAGAGTCAAGGTCTTTAACAGATTCCTTGAAATGTCTAACCGTGTTTTCGTGATTATTCAAAAACCACCTTTTATGGTTTTTCAAATACTCTTGTTGTACTGTTTTCTCGCTAAAATTAAGCGGAATTCTTTTCATTCTAGGGTCAATGCTATCAAACCCTGAAAACTCGGCTTGCAAGCGATTACTAGACATTTGTACATAATCGGGATTTATCTCGATGCCTGTACCTAGTCTGTTGAGTTGTTGACATGCCTTGAGCGTAGTTCCACTACCTAAAAATGGGTCAAGGACAAGTGATTCTTCATGGCTTGAAGCTAGAATTATTCTCTCGATTAATCCCTCCGGTTTCTGGGTCGGATGGTTTTGTCTATTCCCATTGCAATAATGAACATGAGAGAACTCCCACACATCACCAGGGTTTGCTCCTCTCATGTTGTTACGTTCTCGGTAGTATTTCTGGGGTACTCGGATGGCATCGAGATTAAAAATAAACTCTTTGGACTTCGTAAACATTAGAATATCATCATGCCGAGGCGAAAACCCCTTTGTTTTTCCTATTCCCTGCGTGTAGTGCCATACAACCCAACTGTTAAAGAACATTCCTAGTTCACGTAGCAGAATATCGTAGACATAAGAAATAAATCTGAATCCCATAAACACGTAGATTGTGCCACTAGGTTTCAGCAAGCGGTGTGCTTCTTTAAGCCAACATCGGGAAAACAACAGATAGTCATTAAATTCCTTGGCATCCCGATTGTTTCCGTAATCTTTCCCGAGATTATAGGGAGGGTCTACGACAATCAGGTCAAATGTTTCCGATTCCAGTTTAGGCAATTCAATTAAGGCATCACCTAGTATTATTGTTTGCTCAGTCATCAGTCTTAATCCATCCGTTCTTTCTTGCAAGTTCAAGCCACTGGACAAGCGACCGGCGCGCTGATTTTAGGTATTTTTGGTCGAGCAATTGGCAAAATTCCCATGTCGTTCGCTTTTCAATGGCAACATAGTAAATATCACGGACTTGAATTTGACCAGTTCCTAACGCTGGGTTGTAATTAAGGTCTTTCGACGAAATATATTTTAGATCGTATGCTTTATACGCAACTACTTCCATGACTCCGTGAATTAATCCAGCATCTTTATTATGTGAAGAGTATACACGGTGTTTTAGGGAGAGAATGACGAAAATGTAATCGGGATCTTCAACATAGGCAGTTCTAATCCGAGCGTAAGAGGTAATATTGGGAGACTTGCCACCTGACTCTATATCTTCTGCTGTTGCCTTAACATCCACCTCCGCAGTCAATCCGCTTTCCATCTTCCGTTCCTTTCTGAATTGGAGCAACACATCAGCTAAATTAAGCCGTTCCAGAGCTTCAACATTAATCAACTGGTATTTTGTTAGAATTGTCTTCAAGTACGGTGTGAAAGGTTTGAACTGCCCATGCTTCGATAAATGGACCAGCAACCTTGTTTATGTTTTCCTCTTATCAACTCTGAAGTGCAACACTTTCAGCAAAAGATGATGCTCTCCGTTTAGGGAAAAGATTATATTCCCCGGCACCGGATTATCAAGACATCTGGATGGCGCTTGCCGAAGGGAGGGCGTAGCCCGACCGAAGGCAAACGCCATGGCGCCCCCGGACTCCTCTCCGACCCCTCTCTCCCTGTTCTTCCAGATCACCCCCCGAGGGCCAGAGCCTTTTTGAAAACCTCCTCCGGCGTCCGGTACTCCAGAACCTTCCGAGGCCTCCCGTTGATCAGCCCCTCAACCCTCCTTACCTCATCCCCCCGAACCTCCCGAAAATCCGTCCCCTTCGCAAAGTACTGACGTACAAGTCCATTTGTATGCTCACAAAGCCCCCTCTCCCACGAGTGATAAGGGGTAGCGAAGAAAAACCCCGCCCCCAGCGCTTCGGTTATCTCCCCGTGACCCGCAAACTCCTTTCCGTTATCAGAAGTAATCGTATGTACAATCTCTACGTAGGGCATAAGCCTCTCCATCATGGCCTCTCCCACTTCCCCCGCGCTCCTTGAACTCACGGGATGAAGAACCGTGAACTTAGACGCCCGATCCACCACGGACACCAAAGCGCCTCTATGTCCAGCGCCGACGATTGTATCGGCCTCCCAGTCCCCGACACGCCTTTTGTCCTCAACTATCTGTGGACGCTCCGTTATGTCCACCCTGCCCGGTATATGCCCCCTGCCCGAATACCCCGACCCTCGGCTGTTGCGCTTCTTCCCCCGGCGCCGCAGATGCTTGTAAAGCTTCCCTCCGCTGCGCTTGTCCTCCCACACGTGACGGTATATCCACTCCGCACTCACCGAAACCACTGCTGAAAGCTTGAGCCGTCCCGATATCTGATCGGGACTCCACTGCAGACCAAGCTTGCTCTCCACGATGAACCACATCTGCTCGGTCATCTTGGGGGGCACGGAGGACGCCGCGGTGCCCCGCTGCCTGGCCTTGCGCTGCGCCTGGGCGAAACGGTAACCCCTCCCGCCGCTGTTGCGCTTTACCTCCCGCGATATGGTTGATGGAGAACGACTGAGATCCTCAGCAATCTTCCGAAGCGAAAATCCCTGCTTGCGCAGAAAGTAAATCCGCTGACGCTCGAGAATGTCCAACTGCTTGTAACTCCTGGTCATGTCAACCTCCTGTTCTCGTCTCGGAGATTGTCACCTTTGCATAACTGTTTTTACAGTGTGTTTGAGAAATTATAAAATTCCCCAAACTAGATCCTTAACCAGGGTGTTGCACTTCAGAGTTGAATGGGCGTTTCCATAGGAAGCCCTAATTTCAGGTTTGTGTTTATGATGATTTGGTTATCTCCTCGATCAACCGCTTCCTTAATAATTGCTTCAACTGTTGAAGTGACAAACAGGGAACACTCGGGATAATCATCTGACTGTATGGGAATTTTATAGTCTGGAATCGTAAGTGTCATGGTCAGACACAACTTCCCTTTCGGAATCAAAACTCTTCATCTATTAAAAATGGGTAGCTTCACTTTAGCTTCCTCGAACAGGTATAATATATACGGAAATTTCCGAATTAGAAACTGGAGGAAACCGTGAGCACAAAAAAGAAAACCAGACAAAGAAGCCACGAGGATATCCAGTCAAGAATGTAATCAAACTGATTGACACAACACCGGAGGAACTGGCAAAGGCAATATTCCGCAATCCGGATAGAGAGTTCCAAGCCTCAAAGAGAATCAAGTTCGGGAAATAAGAGGTTTGTCTAGGAGTGTGTCGGTCTTAAGGATAAATCCAGAGTAACTTCAACCGACTTGGTTTTGTTGGACGTCATATCGGCAAAAACCAGTGAATCCTGCTTCTCAAATCACCCTGAAATCGACTGATTTCTCCCGATTCGTCCATATTTCACCCCTTTTCATCCCCTCAGGGCGTACATCCTCTTCAAGTTGTAGCCAATACACACTAAATTCCATTCTCCTTGTACAGCTCCAATCCCCCGCAACAAAAACTGCCGGAATCCCATCACATGCTTTATAACCCCGAACACAGGCTCTATAGTAGACTTGCGCTTCGCGTAAAGCTTCTTCCCCTCAGACGTCTTCAACCGCCTCTTCATATCTTCAACCCCAGAGGCCGGTTCCTTCGAGTCTTCTTCACCCTGACCAAACCTCTCCCAAAACCACTCGTTATGTCTTTCCCTGTTCGTTGATATAAACGGCCTTACTCCTTTCCTCCCGCAAGCCTCCACATTCCTCCCGGAGAAGTAACCCGCGTCGGCAAGCAGATTCTCCGCCTCTCCCAGCAGTTCTTCCTGCCCCCTTAACTGCTCAAGCGTCGGCTCTATCTCTTTTTTGTCGTTGGTGTTCTGCGTAACGTGCCGGGTCACTATCAGCCTGCTCTCCACTTCCACGCCCGCCTGCGCGTTGTAACTCTGCTCAAATCCCACGTTTGTCTGCATTATCCGTGAATCCTTATCCACAAGATTCACCTGATCCTTGTCCCCCGGACCACCCTCAGGCTCCTCTTCGGCTCTCTCCCCCTCGGCTTCTTCCCCGTCTCCTCCTCATGCAGCCTTCGCTTCCCCATCTTCTCTTTATGCTCTTCAAGCTTCTCCTCATACCGCAGCTTCGCACGAGCTTCTATCTCCCTCTTGGCCTCCCTTATTACTTCCAGCCGACTCTCCCGCCTCGCCAACTCCTGGGGTATGTCCACATCCTCGGGCAATGAACTGTTGTCGGCCTCCTCAGCTAACCTCATTAGTTCCTTAACTTCTCCCTTTAACTGCTTCTCTATCTCCAACGCCCTCTTCCAGCTAAGCGCCTTGTGCCTGCTCGCGTTAGCCTTTATCTTCGTACCATCCAGACTCACAGTCCCCATCTTCAACATCCCCACCTCCCTCGCTATCACCAGTATCTCCACGAACATCCCCTCAAGCTCCTTCATGAAACGCTTGCGGAAACTGTTTATGCTGTCGTGATCAGGATTCCTGTTTGCGCAGATATACCTGTACGCTATGCTGTCATAAGTAGCTCGCTCAAGCTTGCGAGAAGAAAACGTCCCCGTCGCGTATCCGTAAAACAACAAAGCCACCATCATCGCAGGATGATATGCCGATGACCCCCTGCCCGAATACGCTTCCACCAAACCCCTCAAATCCAACTGCTCCACTATATCCACCACGAAACGGGCAAGATGATCTTCGGGTAAATAATCATCTATCCTCGCGGGAAACATCTGTGGTGTCGTGCGGTCTACGGAAACAAACCTTTTACGCATAATCTCGTGTTCTCCTTCCGGTATTCTTAATGCTATTATTTTACCCCAAAACAACACCCTAAAGTCCGACAGACTCCTAGTTATCGCTATAATTCCCAGTCTGCTTATTCCTTATCCCCTGCGATGCGCACTTGCCCATTTGGCGCCGTTTAGTTAACCTAAATGCTCCGTCAGGATCCATCTATCCTCGGGAGGACTTTACATGGAAATCAAATGGGCAAAGAGAATCGAGGAGCTTCCTCCATACCTTTTCGCCGAAATCGACAGGAAAAAGAACGAGCTTATCGAGAAGGGAGTCGACGTGATCGACCTCGGGGTCGGGGATCCCGACATACCCACGCCTGATCATATAATAGAGTCGCTTCGCGAGGCCGCCGGGAATCCGGAAAACCACCGCTACCCCTCTTACGTCGGCATGCCGGCTTTCAGGGAGGCAGCGGCCGAGTGGTACTCGGAGCGCTTCGGAGTCAGCCTCGACCCGGCAAAGGAGATAGTCGCGCTAATAGGCTCGAAGGAAGGGATAGCCCACGCGCCCCTGGCGTTTCTTGACCCGGGAGAGATTGCGCTTGTGCCCGACCCGGGATACCCCGTGTATCCGGTTTCAACGACGTTTGCGGGAGGGGTTCCCTACCCGATGCCGCTTCTTAAGGAAAACGGCTTTTTCCCCGATCTTGACGCCATTCCCTCTCAGGTGGCGCAGCGTGCCGTCATGATGTTTCTTAACTATCCCAACAACCCCACCACTGTTCTTGCGAACGAAGGGTTTTTCAGAGAGGTGGTCGATTTCGCACAGAAAAACAACATTCTGGTCTGCCACGACGCGGCCTACACGGAGATAGCGTTTTACGGGAAAAACCCCCTGAGCTTCCTCGAGATACCGGGGGCGATGGAGGTCGGCATGGAATTTCACTCGCTCTCGAAGACCTTCAGCATGACCGGGTGGCGCATCGCGTTTGCGGCGGGCAACGAAAAGGCGATCGGGGGTCTCGGGAAGGTAAAGACGAACATAGACTCCGGGGCTTTCCAGGCAATTCAGGTGGCGGGCATAACGGCGCTTAAAAACAGCTCGGTGGGACTTGAGGAGAGAAAGGAAATTTACAGGGAGCGCCTCGAGATATTCTGCCGTGGCCTCAAGGAAGCCGGCATAAAGTACACCCGTCCCGATGCCACTTTCTACGTGTGGTTTGAGGTTCCCGAAGGAATGACCTCTTCTGAGTTCTCCGCCAGGATGCTTTCAGAAGCAGGCGTGGTTGTCACTCCCGGAAACGGTTTTGGGGACTGCGGCGAGGGGTACGCGAGGGTATCGGTTACGTTTGATACACAGAGGATAGAGCAGGCGGCCGAGAGGATAGCAAATTTTAAGCCGTAGCGGCGAGCGGGTTTTTTACCGATAAGAGGTTTTAATAGTGTTTGATTTTCTTAAGTATTTTTGCACCCTGCTTTACGTTGTTTCTTCCGTTTTTCTCTGCATATTCGGTCTTCACCGCTATTACCTGGTACATCTTTACTCAAGGGCGAAGGCGCGCCGGCGCGCGGCCCCCGAAGGAGGGGGTTTCCTTCCCCGCGTCACGGTGCAGCTTCCCGTCTATAACGAGATGTACGTGACCGAGAGGCTCATACGGGCGGTCTGCGGGATCGATTACCCCAAGGAACTGCTCGAGGTGCAGGTGCTTGACGACTCAACTGACGACACGAGCCGCATAGCTGCGCGCTGCACGGCGGAGCTTCGGGCCGCCGGGTTTGACATAAAGCACATACGGAGGGGAACAAGGGAAGGGTACAAGGCGGGGGCGCTTGCCGCGGGCTGCGCTCAGGCAAGCGGGGAGTTCCTCGCGATTTTCGACGCGGATTTCGTTCCTCCCCGGGATTTTCTCCGCAAGACCATCCCCTCCTTCGAGGACCCGCAGGTCGGGATAGTGCAGACCAGGTGGGGGCATCTTAACCGCGACTACTCGCTTCTGACCAAGGCCCAGTCGGTGCTTCTTGACGGACATTTCGTCATCGAGCAGACCGCGCGCCATTCAAACGGCCTTTTTCTTAACTTCAACGGCACCGCGGGGGTGCTCCGCAAAAAATGCATCGAGCTCTCAGGAGGATGGCAGCACGACACCCTGACCGAGGATCTTGATCTCAGCTACAGGGCGCAGATAAACGGGTGGAAGGCGGTTTACCTGCCCGATGTCATATCTGACGCCGAACTCCCCGTGGACATGAACGCCTTTAAGATACAGCAGCACAGGTGGGTAAAGGGAGGGATCCAGACGGCAGGCAAGCTTCTGCCCTCGGTGCTTCGCGACGCGAAGATTCCGTTTAAGGTGAAGGCAGAGAGCATATTTCACCTTCTCGGCAATTTCAGCTACCTGTTTCTGCTCGCCACGATCATTCTCATAATACCCATGAATTTTCTCTGGGAGCGCATCTGGCTAAACGACCTTTTTCTCGCGAGCGTAACGGGCGTAGCGATCGGCACTTTCGCCATAATAAGGTTCTACATACTGGCCGTACGCGAGGCCCACGGCCCGCGGGCGGGGGAATTTTACAAGTACATACCCGTCGCGCTCGGCGTCGGGGCGGGCATCGCCGTTAATAACGCCAAGGCTGTCCTGGAAGCGGTTTTCGGCAGAAAGTCAGGGTTCGCGAGAACGCCCAAATACGCCGTCGTGAACCGAAAGGACGGATGGAGAACCTCGGCTTACGTTTCTTCAAAAGGGGTGACGACTTTTATCGAGGTCGTCCTGTCGCTTTTCTTCACGTTCCAGGTGGTGTACGTGGCGTACATGGGTTTTTTCATCTGGATTCCCTTTTTGATGCTCATGCAGTTCGGTTTTACCTACACCGCTTTTCTGTCCATATATCACGGTTCCTGAGCGGCCTTCCCCCCGGTTGGTGACAATCTGTCTTTTTTGTTTTTTCCGCTTTTGGGTTCGTGATAGATTCCTTTAGTAAAAAAACGGTATGTATATACCTTTGACATATCCCAACGAGCGACTATTATGTATATACGTTAAGTATATTCCTGTTTGGAGGTAGAGATGGAGAGGGTGAAAGTTTTCAAAAACAATAAAAGTCAGGCGGTGCGGCTCCCCAAGCCGGTTTCTTTGCCGGATACCGTAAAAGAAGTGGATATTGTCCGCTTGGGACGTTCCCGCTTGATTACTCCGGCGGGAGAAGCCTGGGACAGCTGGTTTGAGGGAGAGGGGGTTACGGATGATTTTATGAATGAGCGAGATCAGACCGGGGAGCAGGAGCGGGAGCAGTTCTGATGCTCAGATACATGCTGGATACCAACATAGTTACCTACACTATAAAGAATAAGCCCGAGGAGATCAAAAAGGCATTTGTCGCTCATTACGGGCAAGTATGCATATCAACCGTCACTTTGATGGAGTTAGTTTATGGAGCGGAAAAGTCTGCGAATCCCAGGCGTAATCTGAATGATATAGAGGGGCTTGTCGCCAGATTGGACGTGTTGCCCTATGATTACGGCGCGGCAGTTCATTCCGGTGAAATCAGGGCGGAATTAGCCCGATCAGGCCGGCCAATCGGACATTATGACCTGATGATTGCCGGGCATGCCAGGTCACTTGGACACGTTCTGGTGAGCAATAACACCCGAGAATTCAAACGCGTCGACGGTTTGCGCCTGGAGGACTGGAGCGAGTAGGCTTCTTTCGCTCCGCGGAACGGAAGAGGTTAAGATTAGCAGGCCGAAATTTCGGGAAACGGCAAATCGCTAAGGCGATGTTAATCCGACAAATCGGTTTTTCTTATCTTGCCGGATTTTGATACGGTGGCTATGAAAGGCGGCGAATTTTTTTTGAGGAAATTGCACATAGATTGTAAAGACTTGGCGAAAATTTCAGCCATCTGTTCCCCTGTCCAGTTTCCTCTGGTAAGAACAAACATTCTTACACCATGTGTTTTAACCATAATTCTTTGAGATTTTTTCCAACGAATTCGCTTGTCTTTAGTTAATACCACAAGCGATTTTTTACCGGCGAACTCCAACCATTCTTCGTCAGGAGTGTTTTGATTGAAACCGGGGAAGTCCTCTAGGTGTTTTGGGGATTACATGCTTTATTACACAAAATTTTCTTGACAAGTCTTAATATAACTGATAGAATGTTACACATAGAGAGAGAAAAGGAGACCAGTTATGAGCAAGGAAAAGACAGAGAAAATAAGCTTTTACAAATTCTTCAAAAAGTTCCCGGATGAGGAAGCCGCACACAAATTCTTTGCGGAAAAGCAGTGGGGAAAGGATGAGAAAAACAGGTTCTGCCCGAATTGCGGGGGGATAAGGACTACCAGAACCGAGCACAGAATGCCTTATCATTGCAAGGACTGTCGCAAGAGGTTCTCGGTTCGCACTGGAACCATCCTTGCCGAGAGCAACATTCCTCTTCACAAATGGCTTATGGCGATGTATCTGCTCAACACGAACCTTAAAGGGGTATCCAGTATGAAGCTTGCCCGGGATCTCGACATAACGCAGAAAACGGCTTGGTTCCTCGCTCACAGAATACGCAAAGCTTTTGAAGATCAACAAGACGCTAAGTTCGTTTCGGATGTTGAGGTAGACGAAACGTGGATGGGAGGGAAATACTCAAACATACACTTTTCAAAGAAGCCTCGCATGTCAGGAGCGGGAGCTCAAGACAAAACGCCGGTGGGAGGGATCAAGGAAAGGGGAAGCAGGAAGGTAAAGGCGAAGGTAACGGAGCGGGTAAGCAGTATCCTTCTTCAAAGGATGGTTCAGGAAACGGTTGAAGAAGGGTCGGCGGTTTACACGGATCAGAACCCGTAATACAAAGGGCTTAAGAAAAAGAATTACAGGCATGAATCAGTGAATCACAGTGCGGGGGAATATATCAAGGGGAAGGCTCATACAAACGGAGTTGAGTCATTCTGGAGCATGTTGAAACGCGGGCATGCCGGGGTTTACCACAAAATGAGTCCGAAGCACCTTCAGAGATACATAGATGAATACGTAGGAAGGCACAATTTCCAACCACTCGCTACCATGACGCAGATAGAAATTACCTTCAAGGGGATGGCGGGAAAAAGGCTTAAGTACAAAGAGCTTATCAGCTAAAAGCCACTGTAGAGGGTCTTATAGGGAAAAGGCTTACTTACCGAGAATTGATAAATTAAAGGGTATTCCCAACCTTCTACGATCAACAAAATTTTATTTGTAAAAATGTTTTCATTGGGTACTGTCTAGAAAATACAGGAATAGGGATTACTTTTAAGAGCATTAACAGGTGGAGGGTAAAGTTGTGTCTTTAGAACGACCTCTTGCGTACTTCAAGAAAAACCAAAAGAAATTTGCCAAGGAACACCATGGAGAATTTGTAGTTATTCATGGAGAGGAAGTAGAAGGTTTCTATGAGAACCAATTAGAAGCTTACACCTCTGCAAAGAAGAAATATCCGGCCGGATCATTTCTTCTTAGGCCATGCCTCAGACCCGAAGAAGAAGAAACACCTACATTTCATTCTAGGGTCGCTGGTTAATTGGGCCTATTCGTCGTTTTGCATTTACCACTAAGTTTAACAAAAGAGTCAACGTTCTTGAAAATGAAGTGGGAATATCGGAATCATGCGATCTGGAATCTGTAGAAGTTCGCCCAGAGGTTGTCCAGTTTAAAGCCATCTGGGATACAGGAGCATCTTGTAGCTGTATTTCACAAAACGTTGTTAAGTCTCTCGACCTTTCAGAGATAGATAAAGCAATAAACAATACGGCTAACGGGACTCGGGAGGCAGGTGTGTATCTTGTAAATATCCATCTTCCAAATAAGGTCGTTTTTCCTGGAGTTCGTGTTATAGATGCAAAGCTGCTTGGTACGGATATACTAATCGGTATGGATATAATCAACCAAGGCGATCTTGCAATTACTCACAAAAAAGAAAATACGTGGATGACCTTTCAGGTTCCATCATCCCATAGCATCGATTTTGTAGAGGAGATAGGAAAGGAAAATGCAAAAACAAAAGCTAAAAGAGCACGTAAGAACAATCGCAAGAAAAAACCTAGACATAAACGCTAATGGGACGCAAACCTAAAATCATCCCTCCGATACCCGCAACACTTGAGCAGATGGCCGAGGCGATTTTCGCTAAAAACAAGGCAAAGAGGCAAGCCGTCAAAAAAGCCAAGAAGGATAAATAGTTACATCGACCTTGTGTAACAAGGTATATAATCCCCGGTGTTTTACCTTGATTTCTGTTTTTTCAGCTTTTCCCCTTCCTGAATCAGGCGCTTGGCGACCGTGTGCTTTCCAAGCGCACGATCTAGAAAGAAGGTAATTGATTCAGGCGGCTTGGTCCCATAGTTTGCATCTGATTGCTTCTTCAATTTTTTCCTGGTTGCATTCATAGTCCCCGGCCAGTTCCCCCATGGATTCTCCGGCTCTGTAGCGTTCAACAATAATTTCTACCGGGATGCTTATGTTGGATAAGATCGGGCGACCGAATGAAATCTTGGGATCGATCAGAATTGATCTAGGCTCATCTGGTTTTCCAGTTCCTGAAAACGGGTAAAGCTTTATGGGAAGACCGTGCAAGTCTCTTTCTATTCTTTGCATGTACTCCTTAACGATATCTTCCAATACTATCTGCCCGCTTCCTCTGGAAATGTCGTAGACGAGACCTGACTCTCTTAAAAACAGGGATAGTCTGTCAGTCTCGAAATCCTTTTCGGCTAAAGGATTGTCGGAAGGGTACATTTGCGATATGAAATCAAGACCTCTCCTGATCTTGTTCATGGAGAGTCTGCGCTCTCTGCGTATTGAAGCGAGTACATACGCTTCAACTAAGTTGATGAAAGACAGAAACAAGGGTTTTTCTTGAGCGGGGGTAATTAAAGGTTCGAAATTGCTTTGTCTCCCAATCCACGCACGCAAAGTGGACTTTGGAAGCCTTAAATATAAAGCCGCTTCCGAAACACTGTAAGAAGGCAGATAGCGTACATCTTTCTTGGAAGAACTGTTTTCGGTATCACTCAATTCGCTGAAATTGTCGTTTGCTCCTTGTTCTGGTATTCGGCTGGCTATTGTAAACGATTAGTTTTTATATTGACATTATTAAGCTTCCCTCCGCGACCGACGGCCCTGTTATTCTTCCCAGATTTCAATACTTGGTCATTTCGTTGCATGATTTCGGCTATCTTATAAATTATCCTTGCAAATTAAAAGACTATCTTTTAAAATACAAGCATGATAACACGTCACGCACACCGCACGGTAAGAGAAGCCTTAGGACGTCAGGCCGCCGTGGCACTGATTGGCCCGCGTCAGGTCGGCAAAACGACTCTTGCACTTGAAATCGCTGCAGAGACAGATGCGCTGTATCTCGATCTCGAAACCCGCGCGGACCGTGCCAAGCTGGCAGATCCCGCGCTGTTTCTCAATTCCTATGAAGATAGCCTGGTCATTCTTGACGAGGTTCACCGCGTACCGGATCTGTTTTCCGAACTGCGCGGCCTGATTGATCGGGGAAGACGGCGGGGCAGGAGGACGGGTCGCTTTTTGATCCTTGGATCGGCGTCTATTGATTTGCTCAGGCAATCAGGAGAAAGCCTCGCGGGGCGAATAGAATATGTTGAACTGAATCCACTGAGCGCACTTGAAGTGGCGATTGATGACGATTCTTTGAACTCGCTTTGGGTGCGCGGGGGGTTCCCTGACAGTTTTCTCGCCAGAAACGATACCGACAGTCTCATTTTCCGGCGGGACTTCATCCGCACCTATCTGGAGCGCGATGTGCCTCAGTTCGGTCGGCGTATCCCCGCGGAGACCCTTGAGCGCCTCTGGACCATGCTTGCTCACGACCAAGGCACTTTGCTCAATGCCTCAAGACTTGCCTCCAGCCTTTCGGTCAGCGCTCCGACTGTAACGGGGTATATAGACCTGCTGGTTGATCTGCTGCTGGTACGTCGGCTCCGGCCATTTTACGTCAATGTACGGAAACGCCTCGTGAAATCGCCGAAAGTCTACGTCCGCGACAGCGGCGTCGTACACGCCCTGCTAGGCATAATGGATCATAATTCCCTTGCCGGTCACCCCGTCGTCGGTGCGAGCTGGGAGGGCTTCGTGATAGAGAACCTTCTGTCCGCTGCGTCGCCGGGAACCAAGGCGAGCTTTTACCGCACCTCGGCGGGCGCGGAGGTCGATCTGGTGCTCGAACTTCCCGGGAGCCGCGCTCCTTGGGCAATCGAAATCAAGCACTCTCTTTCCGCCTCTCTATCCAGAGGTTTTAGAAACGCCCTCGAAGATCTTAAGCCCGAGCGGTCCTTTGTCATCACCGCTGGCTCCGACCGCTACCCGGTTGCAAAGGATGTCGAGGCGATCGGTCTTCGGGACATGGTGTCTTTTCTCAAGGAGCAGTAACCACGGTTTGTTATTCTCATCCCCGCGATTTTATAAAAAACAATGCGTCCCGGCTATATCAGCCCGGCCCGTCTTTTCGCTGCTGCGCCCGGCTGCTCTCAATCGTCTTTTTGATTTCGGACGTTTTCTGTTCCCGGGAAACGCTTTCTGATTTCGCGTTATCAAGGCGTTCCCGCACCCCTTTAGTGGAGCGCTGAAGATGCTCCCTGCCTTCCCGTATCTCCGTTTTTCCCGCTCCGAAGCCTTCCGCTGTCTCTCCTGTCTCGATTTTCCCCCGGGACCGCTCCCGCGCCCGGGTTACCTGCCCCCTCACCGCCGCGGAATCTTCCTCTATTGAGCTTCGTGTCTGCGCGATTCCCCCGCCGCCCGCTTCCCCGGCGGATTTTCTGTATTCCCCGAAAGCCTGCTCCGCGTCAACCTCGAATCGGCGGACATCCCCGAGGCCGTAGCCGTCTGTGGGTATTGCGGCGACCGATTCCCTGGGCCCGCTTCCCGCGCCGACCAGTTCCGAGAGGCCCGTTACCCTGTGTATCGACCCCGAAACGGCTTCAGCCTCTCCCGTGTCGTATCTTCCGTCGCGAAGGTCGGTAAGCCCCTTGGCGGTGTAGCCGTCCGAGTGGCCCTGGCCCCTCATGTCGGAGAACACCGCCTGGGTGTACTCCCTCTCAAGACCCGCGCCGAATGAACTTTCCCCCGAGAGCACTTCCGAATACGCCCCGGCTTTTTCCCGGTGGGAGGAGTAGTCCTGAAGGGAACTTCTGGCGGAGCGAAGCTCGGTCCTTGCTTCTTCAGAGTCCCGCGCGGTGAACTGGAGGCTCTCTTGTGCCTGTTTCGAGGTAACCGCGCTTTCAAGCTCGGAAAAGGCCCTTGAGAAATTCACCCGGGAGTTAGAACTCGAGGCAAACTCCCGGGCCTCCTCGTACCTCTCGGAGGCGCCTACGTCGGTCTCCCGCTTGCCCCTCGCCTTTATCCCCGCTCCTACCGAAGGTCCCCCGGATCCCCCGCCCGGAAGACCGACGGAAGTTCCCGCCTTGGCCCCCGCCTCATAGACCATTGCCGTGTCCCATGACATCTTAAGCGACTCCTGGCGGGAGAGGCCGAACTTCTCCTGGAGCCCTTCGGCCGTCTCGAGCACGGTCGAGAGATCCTTTTTCTCCCCGGTGGAGCTCGACAGGCCCAGGATATCGGAGTAGCTTTTCTCATCCGTCGCCGCCCGCGAGGCCCCGACGACCCGCGCGGACGCCGCCGCCGCGGAATCCGTGACCGTCTCCCTGCTCGCCTCCATGTTCCGCACCGTGTCTGAAAGCTCCTCCTTTGCCGCGAACCTCACCCCCTCGCTCCCCGTTATCCGCATCCCGCCCACGCTTGAGGCCGCCTGCTCGTAGACGTTGTCGTAGCGCCTTGCCCGGTTTCCCGTCACGGTCTCGCGCGCGACGTCGGATTTGTTGGCGGTCAGGGTGTCGTAGCGTCCCGTAGAGGCCGACACGTTTCCAAGCGATATGTTTCCCGCGGCATGGGCCCCCGCCGTCTGGGTCGCGATCGACTGCGTGGGTCCCATGAACTGCTGCACGGCTCCGACTACGGCGTGCTGGCTTGCGGAGACGACGTAGTAGGCGATCATGGGGACTATGGTGGCGGCAAGCCCCGCGACCGCCATGGCCATGTCGGATTCGTGGACGACGGATCCCCTGGAGATCACGGTGAGGGCGCCGTCTGTGTAGGGCTCGAGCGCTCTTGCGAGCTTCAGGTTTGAGAACAGGTTCACTATGGCGTATATGGGGTTCCATAGCTCCGTCCATAGCATCGCGATCAGGTAGGCGGGAATTATACGGGCCGCAAGCGGCGTCATCGCGAGGAAGATCACTGCGGGGAATATGCCGTAGAGCATCCCCTGGAGGAGCCCCCTTATGTAGGGAAGGGTGTGGCGGGCCATCTCTCCCAGGACGAGAAACGAGTTTTTCTGCCTCGCCCGCGCCTCGGCGATCGAGAGGCTTAGAAGTGAGGCCTCGGAACCTCCGGCGACCGCGAGTGATTTAACCGAGCGCGAGTAGCTGTTTATCATGGCGTTCTGGATGATTATGTCCTTTGCCGACATCGAGATTCCGGCAAGCTCCCTGTACGATTCCGTAAGGGCCTCGGTGAAGTCGGCTGTGTTTGTGACGTTTGTCTGGCGGTTGACGAAACCCGATTCCTCTGCGAGCTCCTCCGCCCATCCGGGATAGTAGGCGTTTACGCAGGAGTTTATTCCCGCGTGAGCTTCACCGCAGTAGGCAAGTATGGGTCTTGGGGCCGCGGAGCAGTCCCCCGCGCTCGGCGGGGAGGCGTATGCGCCCGGGGGGAGGGAGACGTTTGTGTGGAGCTCGACGAAGCGGTAGTTTGAAATGCCCATGGAGGAGAAAAGGTCGGCTGACTTCTCAAGGTTGTCTGGGGGTATCAGTCCCGAGGTTATGCCTTTCAGACCGCACTCCCTGACAAAAGAACTCATGGTGTTTGCAAGGTGCGGCTCTGCGACCGTAAACGCGGTAGAGCGTTTTATAAGTTCCGCGCCCCGAAGCAGGCCGTTTTTCGAGTAGCGAAGCGCATCGGGCAGGGAAAACGCGGTTTCCATAACCCGAGTGAGGCCGCTTCCAACCCCTGAGGTTGCCCAGGCGAACACGCCGACTCCCGCCGGTACCGCGGATATCACCCGGGTGTACGACGTTACCCTGTCATAAACCGCCACGTCGACCCTTACCCCGAAAAGCATCATGTAGATCAGTATGGAGAGCGCGAACTGGTGGCCCGGCATCATCTTCCCGCCGAAAAGCGAGGACAAAACGCCAAGCAGTATCCCCGCGACGAGTCCCAGGCGTATCAGGCCCAGAAGCCCCGAGCCCGCGAGAACCGCTATGGAGTTTAGAACCTCTGCTATGAACTGCCCGTTTCCGTAGGTGTCTATCTGGAAGGTTCCCTGTGCTCCCGCCGCCGCCGGGAAACAGAAAAATACTGCCGCAAGGACAATTGCGCGCCGCGTGGTTTTTTCAGTCGGCACCCTGGATCACCTCATCACCCGCTTTCTTGCGGGTTTTTCTCTCGAAGATGATCGGGGAGCGGGAGTCAAGATGCTCTATTATTGAAATCGCGTATACAAGTTTTTCTATCTTGGTGTTTTCCTGCTCCATCATGAGCGAGATCTCTTCCCGAAGAATCCTCATCCGCTCGGCGATCTTTTTGCGGTCCATGGCCGAGAGGGTCCCCTTTCTCTCCGAGCTTCCGACGCCGCTCCAGAGGCTGCGCGTCGCCCGCTCAAGCCACGCCGCCGTGGAGAACACGGCTATCGGCCTCGCTAGAGCGGATACGTAAGTTCCGCCTATCTCGGGATCGACCGCCCCGGCCGAGGAGAGAAGCTTCCAGGCGGGAAAGGGAAGGGCGTCGAGAAATCTTACCGTCTCGTCCAGCGGGCGGCGGTTATTGACTATAGCCGCGTGGGCCTCGAGGAGTTTCTCCGAGACAAGTTCTGAGAACGGCTTGAACCCAGCTCCGACGGGCACCGCCGCGGGCGCAGTGCAGTCGGGGTCTGTCCCGCAGTCATAGACCAGGGCTGAGCCCCCGCCGCCCGCAAGGTACTCGAGGCTTATGGTCGGGGGTTTGTACTCCGATGTGGTCTGGGTTGTGACGAAAGTTCCCGTGACGCTCATTATCTGCTCTTTCTGTTCTTTTGAGAGGCTTGCTGAGGGGATTGTCCGAAGGGCCTCCCACACGGTGTTTCTTACGGGCTTTACCAGTTCCTTGTCCCCCGCTACCGATCCCGCGTTTATGTCCGCAACGGTGCTTGTTATTCCGCTCTGGGTGCGGCACTCGGAGAGCCCTTCCGCGGGATCGGTGAAAAGAGACTGCTTTACTCCAACAAACGCGCATCGCCCCGCCTGCTCTCCCCTGATTATCCCCCCTTCCCCGAACATCCCCTCGGCCAGGCTCTCCCCCGCCCTGCAGGTATTGACGCTCAGGGAGTTTGCGGCCCGGGATGCGGCCTCGAGTTTTTCCATTATGTTCTCGCACGGGGAGCATAGAGTTTTAAGCGCCATCATGAACGCGTAGCTTGCAAAGGAGGTCCCTATGGTTTTCATTTTCCGTATAAGGTCGTCTGCGCTTATGTAGGAGATCGCCCCCAGGAAAAGATCCACCCCGCCGCACCCGGAGCGAAGGTGGGGGAGGCTCACGGAAAGCGGCTGCACGGTTTCGTTTGGAAGCCTGACGGAGGCCGAGCCCCCTGTTATGAACCCCCTTGACTGCCCTTCGTAAACCCCGGCGGGGGTGGCGGTTCCCGAGAGCCCGAGGCGGTCGAACATGCCGCGGACCTCGCTCCCCAGGTCGGCGAAGCAGACCCCGGGAGAAAGAGTAAGGAAGAAAAAAAGGACTGCGGCTGAAAATGCTTTTTTCATTCTTCTTCCCCATTTAGCGAGAAAAGCTTTTCGCCGGCGCCTCGCCCCGTTCCGAGGACCTCTTCTCCCACAACGTGAAGTCTCTGTCTTATTTCGCCAAGCGTTAGGTAGCCCGTACCTATCCGGACGATCTTTGAGCGCGAGGGAACGAAGAGGAAAAGCGCGGGCACCCGCTCGACGCCGAGACGAGCGGCCTGCGCCGCGCCGTCAACGAAGCGGGGGTAGAGAGGGTGAAGCCCCCTTCCGTCAAGTGACGCCGCGAGGACCCCGATTCCGTGTCTTCTCTCAAGCGTTTTTATTATCTCTGCCTGTCCGCGGCAAAACGGGCAGTCCGAGCGGAAAAAGAAAACGAGCTTTCCTACGCGGGATATTCTCTCGATCACCGCGTCACGCGCGCTTCTTCTAAGGCTCCTCGATATCTCTGCCCCCGCCGTGCTTATGGGATGATCTACCGTTGTGTCAAGCGCCGGGCTCTCCCAGAGAACCCGCTTCCAAACCTGCGCAAACTCCTCGCTTCGCTCAAGCACCCTCTTCTGATGCTTCATATACGCCCTCACGTTTTCCCTGGTAGGAGATAAAACGGCGCTCTCAAAAAGCCTCTCTCCCCTTTTTCTTATTTGCTCTACCGTCATCTGTTTCCCCCGGCTTTCGGGTTGTTTATCCTCTGCGCGCGGGGGAAAAGGCTCGTACCAGAACCACCCCCTCTCCTTCTGGTCAAAATAGGGCTCGCCAAGCGCCGCCGCTCCGACGGAGAAAAGGAAAAAGACAAGCGTTGCCAGGGCCACTTTCACTGCTGCTGCTCCCCGCCGCAGCTAAGCGACTCGGAGTCCTCCGGGCAGAGATCCCCGATGCCCTCTTCTGTGCCCCGGGTCGAGCCTGAAAGATCCGGGATGTCCGCCCCGTCGAGAAGCTCTGAGTAGATCTCCGAGAAATCCACCGCCGAAAAGTCTATCTCCTGGAGCTGCTGCGCGCTCATGCCTCCGCAAAGCGGATTCTTGGCTTGACCCCAGCCGCCGCCCTCGACCGTATCCCAGAGCCCTTTTTCTATTAGCTGTCCCCTTGTCTGTTCGTGGATTACCCTCGCCATCTTGGAATTAAAACAGCAGTAAACCTTCCTTTTCTTAAGGGTGATCCCCAGCACTTTTTTCTTGTGGATTCCGACGTAATGGCATGCCCGGGCCTCGTCCCTCCTCGCGCGAAGCTCCTTCGTGGCGGCGGGGCAGGCGCCCGAGAAAAGCCCTTTTTTCCTGCAGCAGTTCTGGATGAATCCCGCGAGGTTTAGATCGCAGCGGTAGCGTTTTCCCTTGAATATAGTCACTTCCCCGCCCGAGGTGTCCACACAGTCAATCGGCCCCGCGGTCCCTCCCGTAATGCCGTCAACTTCAATGGGTCCGTAACCATCGGAGGAACTCTCACCGTCCCTGGTCGTCACAAGGCACCTCTCCATGTCCGCGAGCATGGTCATGTGCGAGGCTACTTTGGGGAAATCGACGCTCTGCTCCGTAGAAGTGTCAAAACAGTCATCCCCCGAAGCGCATCGGATTTCGCCGTCGCAGTCAAACGCGATGCTTTTTCGGCGGCAGAGGCTTACGTTTTTCGGGCAGGTGTAGATGTTTTCATGGATAAGGCACGCTCCCAGATCTGCTCCCGGCGGGTCCGGAAGTTCAGGGTGCTCGCGAAAACGCATGACACAGCGCGCCCCGGTCTGGTAGCAGCCGTCCGCCCGAAGCCCGGCGCAGTCTGGGCCTTCCACGAGGGGGCCGGCGCAGAGGTAGGTCTGCTCCATGTTTGCGCAGACGGTTTCTCCTTCCGGGGTCTGGGTAGTTTCCAGGCAACGGCTCCCGGCGGGTTCGCAGTTTCTATCCCCCTCGTAGTTCCCGCAGCGGTCATCGGTTTCTATATCCGTTACGTAAGTGGTTACGGTGGCCGTGTACGAAACCCTCCATCCGTTTCCGTCGCCGTCTCCCTCGCGGCATCGCCTCGCCCTGCTCCATCTGGCTTCAACCGTTCCGCTCACCTGTGAACCAGGAGGCGGAGGAAACTTCGCCCTTAGGGCTCCCGAGAGAACATTCTGGAGACTTTGGTTCTGGCTGTCTCCGAGCGGAAGCCTTCCCGATGCGGCCGTTTGCCCGAAAGCCGATACGCATGTTCCGTCCGGCGCCGGGGTAAAGCTTCCCGAGCCCGAAAGCGTGAAGCACCCTCTCCAGTAGGATCCCCCCAGGGTGAATCCTCCGAAATCTCCCCACACGTCCCCGCTTTGCCTGTCAAGGCACCCGGGGGCGTAGAGGCTTACGTCCGGGGAACCGTCGCCGTCTGTATCTATGCTTGCTGAAAACCCGACTCCGGAGTCGTTTCGGTCTATCTCCAGGGTCATGTACCTCCAGGTCTCGGTGTTCTCGGTTGTGGTCACGGTTTTTCTTACGTTGCAGGAGACCCTCTCGAGCGCCGCCTGGTCATAGCACTCCTCACGCTCGTTCCAGGAACTCTCGGCGTACTCGGTGCACACCTCTTCTTTTTCGCACTGGGAGACAGGATTCTCGATCGCCTCCGTCGAGTTTCGGATCATGGGATCCGTTTCGGGGTCTATAGTGAACACGGGCCTTTGCGCGGAACTGCGTTTAAGAAATCCGGGGGCGTCGGAGGTGGCCGGGTCCCCGTCCTGTATCGAGCCTTCAGCCTCGGTTCTCATCCCATCTGGATTTCCTGTCCACCTCGATCCCTCGCGGTGAAGTTCCTGCTGGGTCCCCGTCCCGTACCCCGGAACCACCTCCGGTTCGACTGCCGAAGGGCTAAGAGTGCTTGAGTGGCGGGAGAGAATTTCCGTTCCGTGGCGACGCCCCTCTTCAAGGCCTGCCTCGAAATCCTCCCCGGCGCGAACCGGAAGAGCTGCCAGCAGCAGAAGACTAATCGTCATAAAAGCCGTTTTCCGCAAGGCGTTTGATAAATGCTCCGGCATTTTTATCCTCCTTTTCCATAAGCCCGAGTGCGTAGGGAAGCGATACGTCTCCCGAAACCTTTACGTGGCGGAGCCCCTCGCAGTTTGCTCCCGACAAGTAATCGTAGGCAAGCACGAGCTGCGGCACCGATTCGACCGAGAAGCATTCAAAAAGAAAAGGCTCTATCCACACCTGCGCCTCGGTTCTCCCGATCACCTCCGATATGCGCGAGGCGGTTTCCCCGAGATCTGCTCCTGAGAGTCCCCGGAGAACCATCACCGCGCCCGTGGCTCCGCTCTCCCTCACGGCTTCCCGGAGCGAAGAGCGCGGCATCGAGAATGAAAAAAAGTAAAAAAGCTCGGGTTCTTCTTTTTGCGCGGCTGCGTTTTCCTCAGGGAAGAGTGCCCCGGGCTTGGGTTTAACTGAAAGAAGCTCCATTATTTCTTCGGGTTCCCCCTCCGCGGGGGAATTTCTTTTTATCTCCTGGAGCGTTTTCTCCGCTTCTGCCATGTCGGGTTCCTTAAGTTTGTCGAGAAGCTCCCTCGCGCGGGAGGATTCCGCTTCGCCGGGTTCGGTTCTCACTCCCCGGATTAAAGAGGGATCTTCCGCGAGCGAGAGAGTTGCTCCCAATAATGCGAGTGCCGCCGCGATCAGAGCAGGCAGCAGTCTTTTTTTCTCCATAGCACCCATACCCAGTCCTCTCCTTGGCCGGGATACCACTTGCCGGGGGCCCAGCTGGCCGTCGTCCTTCCTATCGGAAACGCCCGCGTGTTTTTAGGAAACGCGAGCTGAAGCTTGTACTGGTCTTTCACTATCACGCGGTGGGGTCGTGCTGCGCACAAAGAGCCTTCTCCCGTGGTCTTAAACGCCAGAAATTCGTTGTGAAGTTTCGCGAGCAGTTTTACGGCCGAGAGCGCGTAAACTGCCGGAAGGTCCCCCGTGGCCCCGTTGTTTCCCGTATGCGGGTAAACGCTTCCCCATGACCCGGCGCACCAGAAAAGCTCGTTTATCCCGAATCCCCCGGCGGCGGCCACGGCGTCTGCGGCGCATGAGGCCTGGGCCGCGGGGTTCGCTACAAGCGCTATCTCGGGGTGGAGCAGAAACGAAAGCTCGTCGTTGCTCCAGAGAGGGTCAAACGCCGTGAGATAGGCGAGATCGAACCCTCCCTGGGTCATGCATCCGAAACTTGAAAAAAGGTTAAGCACGGAGAACACCGGGTAGAGAAAGTGGTGGACGTGAAGAAATGAAGTTCTGTCGCCTCTCTGCCCGCTTCCCTCTCCGTATGTTCCCGTCATAGCGAAGGAGGGAAGGGGAAGCTTGCGGCCACCGAGAGAAGGAAAGCATCCGGGGTGCCTTACGACCTCAACGAGTTTCACCGGCTCCCAGAACGAGACCTTTATACCGACCCGGGGAACCGGGGAACCGCAGAAACAAAGCGGGAAATGATTCACCGTGTCAGTCCCCTCGCCCGGAGTTATAGCCACTCCCCCTATCTTTATCGGGAACATTGCCCTCCAGTCGACGTCTGAGACCGGGTTAAAGAACCTCCCGCCGCATTTAGCCGACGCGACGGCTTCCCTCGTGGCACCAATGAGCAGGGCGCCTAGAACAAGCACAAGGAGCATCCTTTTTCGGGACATAGTAATTATAATGTAATACAAAACAAACAATAAGGCAAGGAATTCCGGTCAGATGGGTTACGGCCGGTTTCCCGCCTTCCGGCGGTATCCGGGAGATGGGGAAATTCGTTTATTGCGCGGTTACGCGGTTTTTCAGGCGCAGCGCCGAAAACACCGCAAATGCTGCCAGCAGCAGGTTAAGCGGCGCGGTTGCGCCATGGTCCGCTTCTCCCCCCGAGGCGACCGCGCATCCCCCGCCCCCGCTCTTTTCTCCCGCGCTTGGCGGGCGAGGGGTGACTGGCGGGCGCCCCTCCGGTGGCGGTGGCGGCGGCTGGTCGTTATCCCTTATCGTACCGGTCGCGGTATCGCCGTTTTGCGCCAGCACGGCGTTTTGCGGATTGAAAAGCATAACCGTGAAGATCTCATTTGTTTCTTCATCCCCATCGTCAACCAAAGACACGCCGATTGTATTTTGCGCTTGCTCGGGGGCAAACGTAATGGTGCCTGTCGCGGATGCAGCTTCGTAATCCGAGTCTTCCTGCGCCGTGTTCCCGGTTATGACGTACTGTGTCGTCACTGTCCGGACACTTCTCGGGCTCAGACGCACGGCGAAGTTCATGCTGCCTGCGTCCTCCCTTGCGCTTGTGTTGTCAATGCGCAGGGTCGCCTGGTCGCTGTCCCTTATGGTGCCGGTCGCGGTAGAGCCGTTTTGCGCGAGTGTCGCGCCTTGAGGACTGCTCAGGGTTACGGTCAAGGTCTCCACATCCGGGTCCTCATCGAGGTTGTCGTAGATCAAGGGCACGCTAATTGTCGTTTCCTTCTCCCCGGGGGCAAGCGTAACGGTGGCGTTTGGAGGCGCCGCCGCGTAATCGGTACCCTCCTGCGCTGTGCCGCCCGTTATCGCGTATTGGACCGTCACGGTGCCCGCGGTCGTATCGCTCAGGTCGACGGGGAAATCCAGGACGCCGTCTCTTTCTTCCGCGTCTGCGTAGTCAATGAAGAGTTCCGGGACCAGATCATCGTCTTCGTTTCTGAGAGACACGAGCTTGGGCCTTACGACCGCGTAGAACCTGTCGCCGCTGTCCGCTTTTAGTTCCACGGAATAGTCCTGGGGACCGTCTTGCAGGCCGTCGTCGACTCCTACTATCGCCACTTCCTGCGGCGTATTCCAGGTCAAGGGAGTAAACGTAAGCTCAAGCGGGTTCGGGTCGGGGACTCCCTCGGATTCATCGTCGCTTGTTATCGAGACCGTCACGTTTTCTGCGGGTTTTGAATCAAGTCTTACCTCGAACCTGGCTTCCCCGCCCGCCTCCGTGGTCACGAGTCCCGCCTCCGGCGTGACCGTGATCCCTGACGGCTCGCAGTCAGACGGGAAACCGTCGGCGCTTACCCCCCAGCCCATGTCCTTCAGCATGCCCAGGGTAAGGTCCATGTTCCTCGGACTGGGGTAAAGGGGTTCCATGAGATCCGCCGCGTCCTCGTGAAGATGTGAAACTGATCCGCCAGATTTGTAAGAGGAGGGGGCGTGGAGCCGAGGCTTACCGTCCTGGGACTTGGCGGAACTTGTTTTGAGTTCGGCCATCCGCTGTCCGTAACTGCAGGGGTTTCTGCCGTCGTCGGTTCCTTCCCAGAGAAGTCCGGTGCCGGAAGTGATCGCCGCCGCTCTCTCGCTGTTTGTAAGGTCTATGAAAAGATCGTCGTCCGTTTCCGAGTACATCTGCTCGTCATAGATCGTCCGCGATCTTATCGTGGCTTGTCGCTGGTCGATAATTACACCGTTTTGCGTTTCCGTGATATTAATCACGCTCAACGGGAAACTGCCGTCGTCTTCTACCCGTTCGAGAAATCCGAGCCCGTGCATGGCCTCGTGCAGGGCGATCTGAATGAAATCTATCTCATTAGCCGGTACCGATCCCGTAAATCCGTAATAAAACGGAATGCACTTGCTGAAGCTTATTGCCATATCGGCGTCCTGTCCGTTGAACTGCTGCCCTGAAAGGGCTTCGATAAGCGCGTAGGGATAGGCAGTCCCAAGCCCCGTGCGGTTCGTGTCCCCTTCGTCAAGCCTGGACCCCGGATAGCCGTAGCCTCTCGGCCCCGCGGTGGCGATTGTATAGGTTCCCAAAGTCAGCGTCCCACACTTGTCCGGATCGTTCGGATCCTCCTGGCCCGAAAAGATTACGAAATCCACGCCTATCCTGATCGTGTTGGTGTTGGTAAGCCTGCTTTCGAGAATGGAAGTCGCATGCTCGAAGGCGTTTTTCCTCGCTTCCCCCAAGGTCTCCGCGTCGTTTCCGAGCGTGGCGAGAAAATCCTTCTCGGCCTGCGTCAGATCGGTTCCGTCCTTGAACCCTTCCCCGTCGTCGTCTGAATATATCTCTTCAATCGTGACCGCTTGACCGGGGAGTGGTGGAGCGAAGGCGGCCAGCAGGATAAAAAGAATTCCCGGGAGGAGCTTGTTCGCGACGCTTAATGGTTGCATTTAATATGGACTTTTCCCTTCTCGTCGAACCACGCCTTGGTTTCGATTCTCTCAGAATCGGGAGTGTCAACCACTATGACGTAATCTCCGTTTCCAAGATCTATCTGCCTGCCTTGGAGCACAGTCGGGGCGTTCTCCGTCTCAGGGGCGTCGGATGAGGACCGGGAGTCCGAGTCGGGTTCGTCGTTTTCGATACCTAGGTCCTGCCACTGCTCGCGGGTCAGAATTTCTCCCGTTTCGGGATGGATGAATGCTTTTGATTTAGCGCCGGGCACATCTGCGGGTTGCGCGACCGCTTCTGTTCTCTTTGGATATTTTTTGGAATCGTCAGACGACAGGTCGCCTGCGAAAGCGCCTGAGGGCCAGATGCAGGCCGAAAGAGCGACAATGAGCAGAACCCTTTTCATAACAATAACAATTATAAGCGAATTTTACCTCGAAATGCAACAGGGTTAAGTACCGAAAGATTGTTGCGAGCTAGGTGGGAGGAGCATCCTGCCCGTTTGCGCCTGAGAATCGTTTTCGGGGGAATATTTCGATGTCTGCGAGGAGTGTGTCGGCGACGGGCCATCATCCGGTATTGATATATAATAATATATTAAATATAATATATTATATAGATTGATATATTAAACCTTGACCCTTCTTCTCCGATATAATATACTAAACTATATTAAAAACTGTTTTCGATATAGAATAAGATATTAGAATGAAATATGCGACCGAATATATTGCCCTTGCGCTGAGAAAGGCTCGTGAGGCAAAGGGACTCAGCCAGCGTGAACTGGGCAGGAAGGCGGATATGCCGCAGGGTCATATCTCGAAGATAGAGAATGGTACTGTCGACCTCAGGCTCTCAAGCCTGGTAGCGCTTGCCCGCGCTCTTGATATGGAACTCGCGCTTGTTCCGCGCAAGGTTCTGTCTCCCGTAAAATCGCTTGTGCGCGGCAGCCTCGCGGACATGTTGGGAGATAGCAGAATCCCTCGGCCGCTCTACAGCCTTGATGAGGAAGATCATGACTGACGTGTATGTCCTGAATGTCCTGCTTCACGGCGACCCCATTGGCACGCTGACCCGCGTCGGCGGCGACCGCACCTTATTCGCCTTCAATGACTCCTATGTCCGGGATGCCGCGAGGCCCGTGATCAGTTTGGGATTCAAGGCCCGGTTCGGGGAACTGATTACCGAGTTTCGGCCCACGCAGACGAAGATGATACCGTTTTTTTCCAACTTGTTGCCGGAAGGGCGCATGCGCTCCTATCTTGCGCAGCGCGCCGGCGTAAAGCCCGTCCGCGAGTTCTTCCTGCTCTGGGCGCTTGGCTTGGACTTGCCGGGGGCGGTCGCCGTCAGACCCTCCGGCGGTGAGATGTGGCCGCCTGACTCTTCCGATGATGATCACGGCGACGGTCGGCGCGAGAACGCGTTTCGGTTCTCTCTGGCGGGTGTGCAGCTTAAGTTTTCAGCTGTCGAGGATTCCAGAGGGGGCCTTACCCTTCCGGCCAGGGGTGTTGGAGGTTCATGGATAGTCAAGCTGCCCTCGCTTCATTTTGCGGACGTGCCCGAGAACGAGTTCTCGATGATGACGCTTGCCCGGCTCATCGGCATAAACGTGCCGGAGGTACGCCTTATCGGCGTTGATGCGATCGGGAACCTGCCCGAAGATATTTCCCGCTTAAGCGGGCAGGCGCTTGCCGTCAAGCGCTTTGACCGGTCAGATGACGGCGGCGCGGTTCACATTGAGGACTTCGCGCAGGTTTTCGGCGTCTACCCGGAGGATAAGTATAAAAAGGCCAGCGCGCGCAACATTGCCGCAGTGGTCGGGGCCGAAGGCAGTGAGGAGGATGTTGCGGAGTTTATCAGGCGCCTGACCTTCAACGTGCTTATCGGCAATGCCGACATGCACCTTAAGAACTGGTCGCTTGTCTATCCTGACAGGCGCAATGCGGCGTTGGCGCCGGCCTATGATTTTCTCTCGACGATCGCCTACATCAAGGATGACCAAGCCGCTTTGAAATTCAGCCGGACCAAACGGTTTGACGGCTATTCAGAAGACGAACTTGTCCATCTTGCCGCCAAGGCCCTGCTGCCGGAGAAGCCTGTTCTGGATACAGCGCGTGAAACCGTCGCGTTGTTTCATCAGTGCTGGCGTGTGGAAAAATCGAATCTCCCGTTGTCGGGTGATGTGATTAAAGCCGTCGAGAATCATCTCAAGACTGTTCCTCTGGCGGTGTGAAGCTGGACGTCTTCCTTGATAGCACAAGCAACGTGGTTTTTAGAAGTTTAATATACTGTTGTCAATTCGCTTGTAGACCTTGGCGGTTAGATGTCTCTTGAATTTGGTGTTATCAAATGCTAACTATTATGATATACAATGGAGAGGATGTTCTATAGAGAACGGGCAAGCTGCAGTCGTGTTAATATTGATGCCAATTGAGCCGCTGAGATGAAAAGGGGCTGTTACAAAAGTTCCGCGTGGCATCATAGGAAGAAGAGAAGATTATGGACGCTAACAAACTTACGCTTACAATTAAATCTGCCGAGCTTGGGCGAAAACACGTGGGTTTCGGGGATTTTTTATTCCAACTTGATGCGTTAAAACAAGTTCTTTCCAGCACCGAATCCTTTGTTTCTGGAAAGAAAGCTGTAATTAACTGGCAGATTGTAAACCTAAGCCATTCTAGCCCGACGCAGATTGTTCTTCAGCCTGTCGACACTCAGCCTGAACTCGCTGACATGACGGTAGAAAAAATTTTTGACTGTTTCAAGGTTTTTTCTGGAGAAAAGCGTCCATGGTTTCCATTAAGCCGCGAGGTTGTAGAGTCTTACAAAGGTTTCAGCAACAAAATTCGGGAAGGTGTTCTGAAGGTAAATCTGAGAAGCGGAACATATGCTGTTGAAGTTGATGACTATGTGGAAAGTGAAGAATTTTCCGTAGTTTTCTCCACGATTCTTCCAGAGACTAAAGCCATAGGAGTAGTTGAGGGCCGATTGGAGTATGTGAACATTCACGGCACTCAGAATTTATTCCGTATTTATCCGTCTATAGGGCCTAAGAGAGTTGATTGCCTTTTTCCTTCCGACAAAATTGAGGAAGCCCGTGAAGCCCTTAATCGTAGGGTCAGAGTGTCGGGGGAGCTGATTTATCCCGAAGGGTCTGACTTCCCAAAAACCGTTAAGGTTGAGAGTATTGAACTGCTTCCGGTAGATGATGAACTACCAAGTCTTATGGACCTGCGGGGAATAGCCCCTGATCTAACCGATGATCTTTCTTCCGAAGAGTTTGTGAGAAACCTTAGAAATGCCGAATAATCCAAAAATTGTGTATTGGGACTCCTGTATATTTTTGGCTTGGCTTAAAAACGAGAATCGTCCCGAGGGAGAAATGGCAAACCTTATGAATGTCGTCCAAGAGATTGAAAATGGAAATCTTCATCTAATTACTTCTGTAATTACAAAAGCCGAAGTTTTATTAAAACGGTCAGGTGAAGGAGTTGCTGATAAGTTCAACGCCCTGTTCAAACGAAGCAATATTGATATTGTAAATGTTGATGAGCGCATAGCCACCAGAGCTGGTGAAATACGCGAGCACTATATTGAAGAATCGGAAACTGATAAGAAACCGCCCCTCGGATTTGCGGACACTTTTCATCTTGCGACGGCCATAGTACTCAATGCGTCTGAATTTCACACATTTGACGCTGGCAAAAAGGAGGACCGCGGCCTGTTAGATTTGAGTGGAAATGTTGCGGGATTTCCTCTAACGATCAAAAAGCCGAGCACTGTACAACTGGTGTTAGATTTTCCGGACTAAGGAGACGCAACAATTTAAAATGTCAGGAACCAGTTTAGTTCTGAGAACCTAGAGTGGAATAAAAAGTCTATGAAAATCACCGTCAAATCTGACTAAGTTATTATCTCGGTAAACGGGATGAATTTGCAAAGAAAATTGAACAGGTTTTTAACGATACGGTAAACTTTTGATTGAAGGCAATATCTGATAAGGGTGTTTAATTCGTGCAACGAGTTTTGGGGACAAGACCATGGATGATTTATTAAAAGACCTTTGCTTTGAGATTAAGAACCTCGGCATTATCCGCAGCGGTGAATTCACCCAGAAACCACTGACGGTTTTCTGCGGTCCCAACAACAGCGGTAAAACTTGGGCTATGTACTCTCTGTACTCTTTTTACAGGTTGTTGCCTAGAGCAGCGAGGGCCGAGAGGCCTAGCGAGGACCGGAATCCAAAGACAATTGTTGGTCTAGAAAAATTTAACAAGTATATGTCAGCTAACCTTCCCGAATTGTTCAACACATCTCCAAGAGAACTGGGTAATGCGACATTTCGGTTTAAAGCCGGCAACAATTGGCAACAGATTGTTGAAAAAGCGAGCAGTCCCCCGCATGTTTTCCTTATGCCCGCCGAGCGCAGCGGACTGCATCTGTTTTTTCGTGAACTTAGCACCCGTCGCACCGCCTTGCTTCATCACGCTTCCAAGGAAAAAATCAATATTACGGAGTTGCTACGCGACGTTATCCATTCGCGTTACGCTCTTCCCATAGCCCATTATATCAATTGGCTGAATGATCTGCCCGAAAGGCAAAAGTTAAAGCCGGGAGGTTTTCACGACCATGCAACACTGCTTAAAAAGAAACTGGTTGGCGGTGCCTACAGGGTTGACGCACGCAGTGGCGCCGTTCAGTTTAAACCCTATCAACCCAGACGTAACGGAATAAAAACAGATTTCATGGGTCTACACATGACTTCCAGTATGGTTAAAAGCCTCTTCGGACTCTGGTTTTATCTGGAGAATCAGGCAACTCAAGGCAGTATTCTGATGATTGACGAACCAGAACTGAATATCCATCCGAAAAACCAGCGAGAAATAGCCCGGCTTCTGGCGAGACTTGTAAATGCCGGACTTAACATTGTTATCAGCACGCACAGCGATTACATAGTGCGTGAATTAAATTCGTTGATCATGCTCAGTCAGGATGAGGGCCAAAAGCTGCGAAGAAGACATAAGTACAATCAGGATGAAATTCTCAAGCCCGAACAAGTAGGTGCTTATCTTTATGATGATCAGACAATTAAGCCTTTTAAGATAACACCGCAAGATGGTATTTACGCGACAACCTTTGATGAGGTCATTAACAAGATTAACACAACTAACGACGATATTTATTACAGCCTACAGGAGCAGCAAAATGTCCGAGGCGATGATTAACACAATAGAAAAAACTATCCGTGGTAATTATCGATTACCGGGAAAAAGTGGCTATTGGCTTCTCAAAGACGATGTGAAACTATGTGTTCCTAACAGAAATTCTCTGGGTTTCTCGCTTGACAACAAGGAGAAACCGCCATTTGCTTTTTTTAAGGATGCCCCGCCCGCTGATATAACGAAAATGTGTGACGCTGTTATAGCTTTATCAATTGAACAGAAATTATATCTGTTTATTGTTGAACAGAAGACATCGAATCCTGGTGATTACGAAAAGCAACTTACCAACGGCAAATACTTCTGTGACTGGTTGTTCTCTCTATACAAGGAACATGGACACTGCTCTGATGATCCCGTATACATAGGACTCCTGATTTGGCAGCCGCGTACATCTCCTCCCAAAGGCGAGACATCACATGAAAGTAAACTTACATCTAGGACGCATCCTCGTTTCGAACAGTGTTTCGAAGAGAAAAACAACCGAAATATCCATCTCCAGAAATTTATTAAGCATTTACGAGGTTTATGTACTGAAAAGTTCTTGGTAGCAAGCAAAATTAGCTTATAGAAAAAATGGTCGGAAAACTAACTTTCTACTTAACCGGATTTAAAAAGAATGTTGCCTTCTTCTTTTTTATCTGCGAGAGATTTAGTATGTTGTCGTGCTCGAATACAGATGTCTTTTTTGGTAAAGATGAAAAAAGTTAGCAAGAATGAGGATAACGCTCATACGACATAAAACGAAGAATTTTGAATATCAGTCGAAATAGATTGGCTGGTCTGAGTGTCAACCGGACTCTTACGGGAAAATATCTGCCTGAATATCTTCAAATACATCAGGAGTTTCCTTGAGTGCGGGGACAAGATATTCCACAGCAAATTCGTTTCTTGTATTGCCCAAATCACCACGGCTAGTTGTCTTACGGATGAATTCAAAAAGTTTTCTAGTAATACTTTTTACGTCTTCATTGGTTACGTCATAATTTTTAAGGAGAGAAGAACGTTCCCTCAGTAAATCTTCTGCAAGATATTCTTTTTTTATGTTTTTAAGAAATGTTCTTAAGACCTCGGGGTCGTATAGATAGTTCTCAATTTCTCTTCTGCGGAGCACTCGTATCTCGTTTTTTATTTTTTCCTTCCTTCCGCCTTCCGACATATTGTCACGATCAAGCAGTCTCCAGACTTTGATACCTGTTGCTACAGCGTTTAGGATTGCCATCAGATTCTCACTGTTCTCTACCTCCCTGGCTCCTCCATGCGAAATGAATAGGGTATCAGGATGTGTATCAGCAAAGAGCTTGTTGTAGCAGCTCGCGTCGAATCCTTCCCCTTGTTTGCTGCCACCTTCACAAATTACAATGTTTGCTGGTGCTATGAGTGTTGAGAGATCATCAAGCGAAACGTGATAAACGTCTTTCCAGAATCGACGATTAGGAATGCACGGTTCCATTTTGATTTCTTTATCAAAATCTTTTGTTGAGAAATCAATGAATGCAACATTCTCAGTGCTTTTTAGAATATCATGTGCTTTGCGGACGAATCCGCTTGAGTGGGTCGCAATCCAAAGCTGCGACTGCTTGGGAATAAGGTGCAGAATTGCTTCTAGCAAGGGGCCATGAAGTGCTGTAGCTATATGGGCTTCCGGTTCATCGATACAATAAACCGAATCCTGATAATCATTCCGCGTAACGAAGATATCAAGCAGTATGTCGAACGCTGATTTTTCCCCTCCCGAGAGATTTTTGTAGTGGAAATCAGTTGTCGCCCCTTTATTGAAACGAAAAACCCCGCTTTCCCCTATTCCCCCAAAGTCACTGAGCTGCAAAAGTGGCTCGCGAAACAATTTTTCCAGGGCTCTCTGAAGTTCACCAAGAGACTCTTGGCGATATTGCCCGAAGGTAGTATTGGCAGGGGCATTCTTGTCTAGATCGGCCATTCTCTTCCATGCCAATCTCTTGTAATTGTCGGAAACCGACTGATCTACGTCTATGATTCTTGGAAAACGAACCGTGTCCAACAATGGGGGCAGTCTCGTCAAACCTTCGGTTTGAAAGTCACTTTCATTTCTGTAGGCGGACCTGACATTGAAAACCCTCTTCCACTCATTATTAGTAGGCTGAGTAGAATGCATCTCGATTTTGATTTTATTCCAGACATCGTGAGTCGTTTTAGGAATCCCGGGAACAGATTCATCTTTTACGTAGTAACCACTTCTATTTCTATCGAGACTATAGTTGGTCTTTATTCCGTGAGCCTTATGTAGAAAAGCATCGAAAAGGCAGGACTTTCCAGAACCATTTGGCCCTATCATGACAACGAGACGCACATTTTCAGGAATATTACAGATTTGCAAGTTTGTAAATCGTTTGTAGTTATTTAGGTGAACGCTCTTGATTCTCATCTTTAGATTTTTCCTGATTGCAACTAGCAGTACTAAAAATCTTTCGCAAATTCTAATTTCGATATTTTTTCAATCTACGTTTTAACGGTTGACAAGCATATAAAGCTTAAATTGAGCCATTACGCTATCTCAAATTCTTGTTTTTTGTCCATTTTTCTTAACAAAATTCAACTTATTGGTTTTATGTCTTGATTTGTTGGATAACTTCCTGCATTGGATTGTTCATTTGTATAGTTTTTCAATGAGACGATAGAAAACCATAATACACAAGCACCCACTTTAATACACTTCTATCGATTTAGTTTTTGATAGCGGTTTCAAAATGAGAATTCTTTATGAACATTAATGTTTCCAAGAAATTCTTTTGGTTACGAGATTTAGATTTGAACCTGTGACTTTTTGTAATTATTTTAGGATCATTTCTTTCACCCTGAGTTTTTGTCCCTCTTGCGTTACGATAGAGGGCACTTTTTCGATCTGGAGTCTTCTGAGTATGAAGGGGCTTGCTTTATATACGACTTCCCCTGCAAGCGAGGAAGCTCTTCGAATATCGCCATCAGTAAGTATCAGAATCGGCTTTTCTCCGTTTCCGCTTATTTTCTTAAGCGCTCTTTTTAGCTGGTCCTCTCTCAGGACAATGATGCTTTTTGAAAGCGAAATGTGATCAAGCGGATTTACGGTCCCCGCGGGGGAAATCATTTTTCCGGTGTGGTCGTAGAGCGGATTGCGCACTACCACCGAAGGGTCGATGTAACGAACTCGCTCCTCTGTGGCCGACGGGACATCAAGGGAAACTAAAGAGTGCCCCGCGTAAGATTCCTCAATCTTTTTCACCATGCTTTCCCAAAGTGCCCGCAAGTCGATTTCTCCGGCCTTCCTCTTTACGTAGGAAAGCATGCTCTCTTCTTTTATCTCATAGAGTTTTCCGTGAACTCCTAGATCCTTCCCGGAGGCTTCGGCTTTTATGACTGGAAACAAAAATAGCAGTGCCAAGGCTAAAGCAAAGGAAATCCACGTCCGACTATCCATGATCTTCTGACGAACCCCCAGTATCTTGAGTCATAGCTTTTCTCACCGTCCCCCAGAACGAAATAGCTGCCAGCGGGAATCACCCCGTCGAACCGAAAGCTCGCGACGGCGACTCCCTTGGAATCGTGCCCGCTTGCGACGGCGATTCTCTTGTCGTTTAAGTAGAACTCGGCCCCTTCCGTCCTGAGCTCATCGCCCGGGCAGCCGACGAATCTCTTGGCGAAAACCGCACCGTAATCCCAGTAAGGGTTGCGCACTTTAAGGCGGAAAAGTCCTATGCTTCTGGGCCCGCAGGAAATCTCTTTGCCTCTTACCGTAAGAAACACCCTGAAGGGAAGCGATCCCGAGATATTGAATGAAAGACGAACCCCTGAGAGATAAGCCCCCGCGAGCATCAGGCAGAGACAGAGAACCAAAACGGCTCCCCGCGTTCCAAGGCAGAAGCGAAAAAACTTACTCATCCTCCTCTCCATGCACGGAAAGCTCCTCGAGTATTTCGCCGGTTACGTCCCTCCCGCCTCCGAGAACCGATTTTGAGTCAAGCACCAGATACCCTCTCTTCTCGTAGTCAACGAGCACTTCCCCGAAGCGTATGAAAAACCGCCCGACCCGGTCTTCAGCCTCCTCGCGTGAGAGCTCCCCGTGAAGCACCCTTGAGAATATTCTTTTCTTCTCCTCGGAGATCACGGCCTCAAGGTCTATGAAAACCACTTTTTCCTCCCGTTTATCCGTTGCGCAGGAGAAAACCGCAAAGACAGTCGAAACAGAAAAAACCGCTAACAGAACCAAAACCCCGACTTTTCTCATCGTTTCTGCGAAACCCTGACGCATCTCTCTATCGCCTCGTGCACTTGGAGACCCTCCGAGATAAAGCCGTTTAGCAGAGAAACGTCGTCGGGATTTGTGGTGTAGGTCCAGTAGGAAAAAGGATCAACCACCAGCCTGCCGAGGCCCATACCGCGCTCGCTGTTGTATATAAACACCTCTGAGAATTCCCCGGGGCGCGTGGAAAGCGTAGAGACAAGCTCCCCGAAGTAATCCCCCAGAAGAAGCTTCCCTCCCTTTTTTATCTCCTCGACGCTCTCTCCCTTCTGGCGCAGCATGAACATCCAGGCGGAGTTCTCAAGCACCGACTCCCCGAGGTCTCCCGCCCTGTAGAAATCAAGCAGGCTCTGGGTGACGGAAACAAAAGCGCCGTTATACTTTCGGGCCCTGCGGTATCCGTGCGCTATGAACTCTCCTGAGAATCCCCCGCCGAGAAGGTCCCACGCCTCATCTATTATCGCGAGTTTTCGCCGCTTGCGGCTCCCGAGATACATCTCCCTTTCTATGTGCCATATGATCATGAGCACCACCACCGTCTGAAGCTCGGGTTTTGCCTTAAGTTCCTCAAGCTCAAGCACGTTAAGGTCGCTCTCAAACGAGAGGCTCGACGGGCCCTCGAAAAACCGCCCGTACTGCCCCCGGGAGGAGTAGGCGTAGAGCATGTGGGCGAGGTCCTCCGCCCTGCGGTGCGGATCGGAAATACAGGAGAGCGCCTCCACAACGTCGTCTATCCGCGCCTCGGGGCCGCGCTTCTCCCAGGCTTTTTTTATCGCCTCCTCGAGAAGCGACTTCCCGAGGTCCCCTATTTTCTCAGAAGGAGAGGCCATCTGGGCGAAAAGGGGCTTCAGAAGCTCCATGTCCTCGTCTATGTCCGTCACGCGCGAGAATGGGTTAAGCGAGATCCCGCTTTTCTCGTCAAACACCACGAACTCCCCTCCCATGAGGCCGCAGAGCTTCTCGTAGGAGCGGCCGATGTCTATTACGAATACTTGTGCCCCTTCTGAGAGATACCCTGTGATCATGTCCGAGGTGAGAAAGGACTTTCCGGAGCCCGACTGGGCGAACACTGCGCAGTTGTAGTTGGAAGCCGAGTTGAAGAGGTCAAGCTTCATTATCTGTCCTCTCCTCGATATGAAGGTTAGGGGTCCCGAACCCGTTCCCTTCCAGTCCGACATGACGGGAAGTATGGAGGCCCCGGCCGAGGTCTGCATGGTTGAGTTCCGCCGAAGAAGGCGGGTAAGGGCGGGCTCCGCGCCGAGTGGAAGGCTTTCAAGGAAAAGGGGAAGCAGTATGTATTTCTCCTCGCGAAGATCGAAGTTCCGGGCCCTCCATATTCCCGTTACCATCTCCTTTACCCGCTCTGCCTCCTCCTCGCTTCGGGTCTTAAGAAAAAGGCTGAGCGACCCCATTACCAGTCCCTCGTCCTCAAGCGCGTTTACCAGAAAATCGAAGTTTTCCGCTTTTTTCCTGAGCCTCGGTATGAACCTCGTAATGAGCCCGAAACTCTGCTGCTTCACCATGACGGCCTTTGCCCTGACTTCGGAGGTTTTTTTCCGCTCCGGGATTACAAACCCCGCCTGAAGGAAAAAGTACGCCGGAACCTGCGAGAGTCCACGAAGCGGATCTCCGAGCAGCTCATGGAACTCGTTAAGCGAAAAGTACTCGGGCATGGAAGCGGGGGAGTATCCCCGAAGCCGCGCGTCCCCAAGCGTTATCTCTCCCTCCCGTACCTCTACCATCGTCTCGCGGTCTATTATCTGGTTTCTTATTTCCTCCCCCTGGTTGTAAAGGGCGCCGGCCGCCCCAGATAGTAAGGGTCGTCGTACCAGCGCGCATCGGGATTAAGCGTTTCCCGAAGGACGAGGATAAGTTCTTGCGGAGGAAAGTCGCGCGGGTAAAGCTGGGCCGAGTTAAGGACGCCCGTAACGTTTGCCCCGAGCTTCCGGGCGCTTTCCGTATGCTTGTCCCATACTGATTCGGTTACTTTGCCTTTCCCGAAACCGGGCGGAATCCTTACCGATACAAGGAACCGGAAATCCCTTGCGGGAACCCCGACTCTCTCTCGCATATCCTGGGTGTAAAGCCGCTTTCTCTCGGCGGCGATCTCCCGGCAGACTCTGTTCTCCGCCGACCCTTCCTCAGGGAAAAACGGGGAAATGAGCTCCGAGGCGAACACATGGAACTTGACCGAGGTTCCCGGGGGAAGAACACGGTCGCCTAGCAGTCCGCCAAGTATCCTTTTTGCGTCCTCCCCGGCGAAAAGAAGCGGGTTTATCTCCCACATGAAACCGAGCGACGCATCGGCGAGCATGTACATCCCTTCCTCCCAGGCAACATAGGGAAGGTAACAGGAAAGCGAATCCCTCCCGGCAAGCTCCCGGAGCCGCTCTTTAGCCACGCCCATCAGGGAGCCCTCTCCGTTCCCCGAAGGCGTATTTCCCCGGGATACTCTTCTCCGGGCTCCCCGATGGGAACCGTTTTCCCCCGAAGCGTCCACCGTCCCTTGCCTGCGAGCAGGTACACGTATTTCTCAGAGTGAAAGACGCCGCTGGTGTCCTGCCACGGAGCTATCCAAAGGCGTATCACGCGCGGGGGAAGATAAACGGGCATCGTTTTCTCCTCCCCGGCCCCTGCCCCCAGGACTTCCCCGTTGTCCCTCTTATCCTTCCCCGGGCGGAACCGTCTGCCCTTCGGAGGATTTTTCCTTGTGTCCCCGCCCGCTCGTGCGCTTTTTTTATTCCCCGGGAATTCGTAGAAAGGATCCTCTGCGCTACTGCGCCCCGAAGTTGCCTCGGCGTAAACTTCGGAGACGCTTTTGCACGAATAGCCGGATTTCGCCGGGCAGCCGTAGCGCGACGAGCCGCCGGCGCAGGCGACCGCGAACAGGGCAAGGGGCAAGAGGAGCAGGCCAAATCCCCTCATCTTTTCCCCTCACTTTTGCTGTAACCGTAGGTGGTTTTTCTCGGAGCAAGTTCCGTTCCCTCGGTTATGATCACGTCGACGCGGCGCCCGGCGTCTATCTCTATTACCGGAAACACTTCTTCGGCGAGCTTGAGGTAGTATTCCGCAAGGAGTTTTCCGGCTTCCCCCGCTCCTCCGCCGATACCCGTTTTCACAAGATCCCGCGAGCTCCTGGAACTCACGGTAAACGTTCCGCCCGCGACCACTCCGGCGGTAGAGTTCGAGCTCTCGACGGCCCCGCCGAAACCGGAGGCAAAGCCGGCCAGAATCCCGCGCGAGAGTATTTTTCCCTGTTTTGAAACGAGTCTTCCCCGGATTCCCGTCTTTCCGTCCTCTCCGGCCACGTATCCTTTTATCTTGGTATCTATTACGTCCCCCGAGCGCAGAACGCAGGCTATTCTCTCAAGCCTCACGTGGGCGCGTTCGCTTGCGAGCTGCCCGTACCCGGCTCCCGTTACGTGGCAGCGGGCTATGTCCATCCGCCGCAGGTTAGGTATGCGGGACGTCTCCACAAGGTGTATCAGCACGGGGTGGGGGTTTCGCGAGGAGGCGGTTCCGGTGGGGGCGTCAAGGCCGCTTATGAGCACCCCCGGGACGAAGCTTCCCGAGGGAATCCAGTTTAAAAGGGCGGGCTCTCCCGCAGGCCCCTCGGCCGGGGCGCCCCCGAGAGGGGTGAAAACCCGTATAGGGCTTTGAGTTTCCGGGGGCTCGGGCGGTAGTGCCGCCGCGCCCGGCTGGGGTGAGGCGGGAGGGAACTGCGCTTCGGGGAAGGTTTCGTCCCCGACTTGGGGAGGTGGATACGGATACGATTCGGAAGATTTCTGCTCAAGCGCCCCGAGCGTGGCAGAGACAGCTTCGAGTTCCTCTCTTATTTCCCTCTGCCCGGTCTCTATCATCCCGAGGCGTTTTTCTCCCTCTATGCGCCATTTCTCCCGCGCAAGGTCCACCCCCCGCAGGATCTTTATGGTTCCCCGTGTTTTTTTCTCCCCGAGAATACCTTTTTCCTCTCCACCGAGGAGGAGAAGAACAAAAGCCGCAATGGCGAATCCCGACACTATGACGGCCAGGGCGAGGGTCTGCCGTTTTCTCCCGGCGTAGATTTTCCTGAGCCTCCCGATCATCGCGACGGCTCCTTTTTAGTGACTATGAAAATCTGCGAGGACTCCCCCGGCAAAAGCTCGTCCCTCTCAATGCCCACCGCCACCGTCTCGGGGTCTCCGGAGAACATGCTCTCCGTGAGCGCGGCGCTTCGGGAACCGGCGTTTCTCACCACGTAGAGCGAGGCGAAAAAGGGTGGCGAGGCAGCATCTCTCAGGTGCGCCAGGAAAAGGGAATCCGCAAGCTTGTGCCGCTCTCCCGGGGTTTTCTCCCCAGGGGCGAGGCCCGAAGCGAGAGAGACCACCAGATTCGTTATGGTTTTTTCATAGGGAAGGGGCTCCATGTCTCCTGTACCCTCAGCCCGATGACCTGAGCCGGCGGGCGGCGCTTTGCGTGCCGTGATGATGAGGGTACGCGAAGGCACGTCCTCGGGTGCGAGCAGCAGGGTCAGCCTTCTTTTTTCAGTCAAAATTATAAGTTCCGCAGGGTTCTCGGTTCGTACGAGCGCCGAGCGGCCGATTATCTTTACGTCCATTCCCTCGTTTGAACTGAACGCGTTTATTATTGTTTCGGGAAGCTCGATCCTGTTTGTGTCGGTGCGCGACACCGTAAGCGATATGGGCTTTGAGTCCTGGGTTTCATCAAGATCTATAGTGAGTCCCGCCGCGGCCTGGGCGAAAATAAAAAGTGCCGCGGCGACAAGGGAGAAGACGCGCGCCGGGAAATCAGGGTTCATCTGCGCTTCCCCCTCCCTCGTCTTCTGTAAGCTCGGTTACGAGCGGGCGGTTCTTCGCCCCGAGCTCAAAGCGAATCCTGTAGACAACTTCCCTCTGGTCGGTCACCACGTTTCCGACCATCCTTGTGCGCCTTCCGCTTACCGCCACTACCGAGCCTTCCTCCTCCACGGCCACGGTCTTCGGGAAAAACGCCTGGGCGACCCCGCTTGTTTTTATCTCCTTTGATTTTTCAAGCAGAAATCCTGCTATGGGGTGGTAGCTTTCGGGGTGGACGTAGAGAAGGAACTGCCTTATGTTGAAATCAACGGTTTCGGCCGTGAAGGACGCTATGAAGGGAAGAAGGCTGAGTGCCCACTGCTCAGTGTAGGAAAGGGACGCCGTCCCCGCGGCGTCGAGGGAGAAGTCCTTTTGCAGGTACTCGGGCACGTGAACGTGTACGGTCGTGCGCTCGGAGAGCTTTTTCATGTAGCAGCCCTGGAGGATGACCGTGACGCAAAGCGCTCCGACGGCGAAGCGAAGAAGTCCGTTTTCCCGGGCGAGGTTAAGCCATCTCTCTCGGAATGTGCGTATCAGCATCACTCAAAGAACCTCTCTTTGTGACTCCCGGGCCTTACCCCCGAAAGACCGTACCAGTAGGCAAGATGCAGAAGAAACGCGCTTCCCCGCCCGGATTTGAGTCGCTCAAGCAGCCAGGAGAGCGCAAAGCCCACGAGCAGCCCCCCGAGCACCTGGCCTCCCAGCGCTCCCACCACGAACGCCCCGCTGAAAACCGCCACCTCGTCAATCTCCCACCAGAATATCTGGGGAGGGTCGTCTATGTATCTCGGGATTCTGGTTCTCATCTAGAACGTCCCGGTGGCTATCCCCTCTATGAGCGACGGGCCGAGCGAGACCACAAGCGCCACCCCTATCCCCGTAAGCGCGGGGAAAAGCGTCTGGCGCATTATGGAAGCCCCGAGTCCTATTATGAACGTGCAGAGCGCAAGGAGCCTTCCCAGGTAGCCCGTGGACCATCCCTTAACCTTGGTGTAGATGCTCTGGAACTCGGTGCCCGTGGTTCCCCCAAGCGCCGTGTCGGGGAAAAACAGCGCCAGCACGACTACGGCCGCAAGCACAAACGTCGCGACGCTGGAAAAATTTACTGAGTATGTTTTCATCTTAGCCTGCCTCCTTTTAAGTGATTTTTGAGTATCGTGAAGTCTTGCTGTCTGTTTGATTGCAATTGCGGCATATGTCCGTCTGTTTTATTCCGTCATGTCAATTTTGTCGCTAAGCCTCTTCGGGGAAACAGAAAATTCCCCGTCTCTTCCGTCCCTAGGACGACGGCTTCTTAAGAGAGTTTCCGCGCTGCTGCGCATTTCCCTGTTTCCCTTCGCTCGGGAGATCGACACCTCCCCACGCTTCCACCACGGCGTCAAACGTTTCCCTTGAAAGCGGTCTCTCCGGAAGGGCCTCCGCCGAGAGCCCTATTATCATCTCGGCGCTCTTCTCCGCCCCGCGACCGCTCTCTGTCGCCTCCTGGCAGAGAATGGAGTAGTGTCTCTCCGAGATGGACACGGACACTGCATTCCCCGGGTCACATCCGGTGTTAACGATGTAGTCCATCTCTATCAGCATCTCGAGGTAGTCTCCCGGAGCAAGCGCTCTCTTGCGGGCTTCGCGCTCGAGCTGCCCGTACTGTATCTGGTCAATGGTCAGTGTAATGTTTCCTGTCTTTTTATTTTTCATTTGGTTTCCTCCAGTAATGTGTTTTTTTTTCGGACGGACACATACCGCCCGGTTGAGTTTAGTTTATTTTTTCCTCCCCCGCGCAAGACACGGCTCCACCGAAGTGATCCGGCGAAGCTCCGCGTTCTTTCTTTTTTCGAGTTCCGAAAGCGAAATCTCAAACGCCTCCGCGAAAACAGGTATCCAGAAACCGCCTTTTTTTACCTTCTTTCCCTCGTACTCGTAGTTCCAGAAGGCGGCGTAGTAGCCGTCGCCCACCCCGTCGCCCACCCAGTTGCGGGACTTAAGGGAGTTTGTGACCAGAACCTTGGCCCGAAGCTCTGCGGGACGGGATGAGTCAAAAAACCTCATGTCCGCTATATCCTCCCGCTCGATGTGCTCCCTGACGCCCTCGAAAAGGTAGTGGGGGTCGACGTAAACGACCCCGTTTGTGGCGGAGATCGCCCGGGCGAAAGGTTTTTTCTCAAGCGTGGCCGCGTTTATCGCGGGCCCTACGTGATCGTTCAGTATCCGGGGGATGTCGCGAAGCAGCCACTCGGGCGGCTCGGAGTCCGCCTCGTCTTTGGGGACGGCCGCCGCGCGCGGGTTTTTCCGTCTGCCTGAGAATTCCTCCTCCCGTGCCGCCGTATCCGCTCTTTTAAGGTTCCCGAGAAGGGAGTCTGGTTCGTTTACGCTTCTGTGATGGTTCCTGACGGCGTCGACCACGGCGTGGGACTCAAGGGCCGCCTTTTCTCCCCCGCATTCCATTATCCACCCGTTAAGCGCCCGCGCCGAGGCCACGGCGTGGTCATCCTTAACGTAGCGCCCTTCCTCAGGGCGCAGGTGCTCCATTTTTCCGACGTCGTGGGCAAGGGCGGCGATAAGATGCTTTCCGTAGAGGATTTTTTCCGTATAGACCGCGTCGTGTATTTCTTTCATGTGGCGCGCGACGCGAAGCGAGTGATCAAGCAGGGTAACGCGCGAGAAGCGCCTGGCCGTAGGCTCGAAGGCGCTTTTCCCGTCCCCGGCCACGACGCTTGAGCAGATGCCGTGGCGGTCAAGGGTGAGGAGAACCTTCTCGATTACCGCAAGTTCGCTCCGCTTCTCTAGCAGGCGGCGGTGAGGCTCTATCTCCTCCGCCCAGAAGGCCCGGGTCTGGAGATGCTCAAAGGCGGGCCCGGCTTCGGGCCCGGAATCCGAAAGCACCAAAACCTCGGGCGGGGGATCTCTCCTTAGCCAAAGGCTCTCGGCCAGGGCTCCTATAGTTTCGGGCTCCGCGCCGTTTTGCTTTTCCGAGGATCCTTTTCCTTTGGCCGTCGTAAACTCTATTACTGTGGATGTGGCCTGCTTTTCTCTTGTGCGTCTTAGCGCGAGTGCGCAAAGCGCCGCGCCGAGGCAGAGGCACGAAAGGGAGAACACGGCGGCTGTCTCCCAGCTGATTGCCATTTGGGGAAGGTATTTCATTTTTTTTGCCTTTCTCCCTCTCATTCGTTTTTTATCTCCGGGAACCGTATTTCCCCGCACGCCCGCACGTCAAGCGTTCTTCCCCTGTATATGCCGTCGAAGGTAAACGCGTAGAACTCCCTTCGGGCAAGCCTCATGAAGCTCTCGGGCGGCACTCTGCTTTCCTCTATCTCCCTTACGCTGAGCCCTCCCCCGAGGCTCATTATGGGGGAGAACCTTTTTCTCATCCCCGCCATTCGGGAGGCGTAGGCCGCCGTGTCGGGGTCATTCACGCGGAAAACTATCTTGGTGTTCGTGTTGTCAAGGATCTTCCCGGCGTAGGCAGTGCCGAGCTCGGCCACGAGATCCTGTTTGCTCTGCGTCAGCATGTGAAGCCACACCCCGGCTCCCCCCGCCTTGTTGAAAAGATCGTCTATTCCGAAGTAAAGGACGTTTGATGCTTCATCGGCGTATATCGCGAGGGGAGGATCGATCTTCCCGTGGGAGACGAGCACCCTTCCGACGAAGCTTTGCACCATGGAGAGAAGAACCCGCGCCATTATGTGAGCCGTTTTTCTCGTGAGAAGCGAACCCGTCTGCACGACGAGTATAACGCTCTTGCCGGCCTCGAGGCGCTCTATGAAGCGGTTTGCGGGATCCTTGCCCATGATTTCTCCCACCGAGCCCGAACTAAGCGACGTTATCACGGTGCGAAGGCTCGAGGAAACCTTGGAGAAGTAGTCCTGGGGAGAGGAGAGTATCTGGTCGAGGTTCATTAGAGTCTCTTCTGCTTCGGGGCCTTCTATCTCGGCTATCTGGGCGCGTAGCGACTCAAGCTCCCTGTACCCTATGTTCTCCTTTATCCTTCGAAACGTGAACACCGGCCGCTCGCCCATGGATCTCGATATGAGTATGAGGCTCTGCACCACCACAAGCGTTACCTCGTAGGCTATGTTGAAGTAGAATTCCTCGCGGACCCGGACGCCAGAGACGACGTGGTTAACGATCTCCTCGGGCATGAAGTAGTGCGACAGGGGGTCTATCCTGACCGAGTAGCGGGGAAAAACGGGAGAGAAAAACAGAAGATCGTCTTCTCTCCCCGCTTCCCTGGCCACAGTCACTATCTTCGAGAAGATGCCGTTATCCCCCTTGGGGTCTATCCAGAGGATGCTCCGCCCCGCCCTTATGTCATGCTCTATCATCGCCTCCGCAAGGCGGGTCTTTCCGCTTCGCGTGGCGCCCATGGTGAATATGTGTCCCTCCCTGTCTCTGTCGGGGACGATTATCGGGGCGGGCTTCGCCTCGGGATCGCGGTCAAGCGCGACGCCCGCGCCTATCGCTACTCCCTCGGGAGGGGGTATCTCCCGAAGTTTCTCTGCGCTGAGTCCGATCATGAGGTTTTTCTCCCGGGGTCTCTCGAAATTTTCTTCATCGGCGTCTTTTTATTTTTCTGTCTATTTTTCGACATTTGAAATACAATGTATTACATTTAGGACAGAATGTCCATAACTTTTTTCAAGAAATTTTCCGGGAAGGTGGATCCGGCGGGTTGCGGGAGCGGAAAAATCCCCAGTTTTCTTCGCCTTATATATAGAGGAGGAGACCTGTGAGCGGCGGGAGGGGAGGGTTCGTTCCCGTATCGTCTTCGCCCCACGCCTCATCCCGCAACATGATAGACGCGATATCTGAGATACAGCAGTACCATATAATAGAGCGCACGGGGCAGGACATACCTTCTGACTTCCTCACGATGAGGGGGACGCTCACTTTTTTCCTGGTGGGGGCGAGAAGTGGTTTCTGGGAAGGGGCGTTTCTTGCGCTGCTGCTTCCCCTTGCCTGGGGAGTGTGGGAGGAGGTTATCCCGGCTTTCGGCGGGGCTTCGGATCTTTTCGGAAAGTGCCTGGTCTTTCTTTTCGGTTTCGGGGTAAGTCTCATGATGACGGTTCTTCTTGGAGGAATCCTTGCAAGGTACTACGGGGGGAACCTCACGAGAAAGGCTGTGAATTTACTTGTGTGGGGAAGGACGCTTAGCTTGGTGGCGAAGGGGGTCCTTGTATTTTTGGTGTTTAATCTGCTAGTGTCTCTCTGCAGTCCGAAGAACGTATTTTTCTTCTGCGAGGCCATGAGGGGTTTTATCGACGATCCGGCCTCGCTTTACTCGGGGATAATGGGAATGAAAGAGCCTCTTAGGAAAAGCGCCGCTACGCAGCTTATCTTCTCGCCCGTGCTTGGCCTGATTCCCTTTGTCACGCTTCGGCTTTTCGGGCGGAGATGATAGTGAAACGGGGTTTCGGCCGGGATTTTTCTCTGTTGCGGTCTAGACGCGGTAATGCGGGGGATTTTTGCGCCGCTTGCGGTTCTGAGGGGAGATAAATCGGTAATGCTTTAGAAAAACCCTTGCGATTATTGGGTGTTTGGGTTTTTCAATCAAAAAAATCTTGACATATCCGCCTTCGTACTTTATTGTTAAGGACATATTAAGGAAGTAGAAGGATTTTCATAAAGGACAAAAAACGCTTGAATTAGGCTTGCTTTTGTAGTAAGCTTATAGGGAATTTGATCATATTCTGCGTCCGTTTAAGGGGGATCAGGGCATGATCGTTTACTTTGGAATATAAATTTTACAGGAGGTAAGGAGAGATGATTCAAGCCAGATGGCTTATTATATTTTTTGCCGTTCTTGGTATGTCGATTCCGTCATTCGCCCTAGACTGGTCGCTTGGCGGATTCCCGAGCTACATGAGAACGAGAGTCCGTGTCATTGACAGTGCCACTGCCGTGAATAACGGTGAGAGGATTAGCTTTGTTGATACGACACTCAGGATTACCCCGCAGTTATCGCTCAGCGACGCGGTTACCGTTAGGGCCCAAGTTGATGTTGCGAACAACATGGTATGGGGTGGTGTTACCAGCGGTTTTTTTGGTAATGGTGACAGTGTAGTTCTGTCTGACAACAGACCAAGCGATCGCTTCAGGGGCGCCGTTTTGACCGGTGATAAAGTTGGTAATGAAAGCGCTGTTGACGAGAATTTTGGATTTTTCAACGTACGTATGCTTCACGCAGACATAGTTCTTCCGAACAACCTTGGTTTCGTAAGGATAGGTCGCCAGCCTTTTGACTGGGGTCTTGGAATCCTTGCAAACGGCGGACACGATCCGCATTCCGACCTTGGTTTTGTAGTTGACAGGGCTCTTTGGTTAAAGTCCTTCCCCGCTGGAGCTGGAACCTTCACACTGGTTCTCGTATCTGACGTATTCAGCAACGGTTCTACGCTGTTTGCTGGAGACAGTGGCGTAGGTTATGACATACTTGCGGCGGCGGGTATCTACAACCAGCAGATGGGAGACGTAAACGTGACTGTTGGAGCGTACGGATTCCCCTACCTGCATCAGAACAACATATTCAGTGCTGGTGGTGCTTCTGGCTGGGATGTTGAACGTACTGGGCTCTACTCCGGTCTTCTCGTACTTAAGGCTGCTAACTGGAGCTTTACTTACGAAGTTCAGATGTTTGGAGGGGGAGAGTTGGATACTCCTCTAGGCGCGGACATGGCAAATTTCCCGCTTGGGCTTGAATACGCTTTCGACATGGCAGGCCGCCTTGAGTTCTATCCTTCGATGATGGCTCAGGTAAGCACCATAGGTATTGAAGGCGGATGGGCGCAGGGTGATGACGGTGCTACTACGGATGTTGAAGGTAACGCCCTTCCGTTCAGCCCGGCATACAATGTAGATAACCTTCTCTTCAAGCACGTCATTCCGACTATTTATAACATAGAGGGAAGCGTAATAAACGCTATATATGCAAGGGTGTATGCGAACATGCAGCTTTCTGAGAACCTAGCGTTCACTCCTCAGGTCCTGTTTGCCTGGAACGACGAGACCGTTGCGACTTCAGCTTTTGACAGCGGAGCTTTCGGTTCAGGTATTGCGAATGATGGGACTGTCGAAGTTGAAAAATATCTCGGAACCGAGATTGAGGGAACACTCAGCTGGACGCTTCATCCGGGTGTAAACCTTGACTTCATCGGAAGCGTGGTACTTGCCGGAGACGGTCTTACCGGCCTGCTTGAGCAGCAAGGCGCTATCGATCCCTCGGATACGATCTGGGCGTACCAGACGAGGCTGATGGTTTACATTGATCAGTTCGTGAAATAAAAACAAATCAAAGCTCACAAAGCTTGAATGAAGCGGGCTCCCTAACAAAGGTTGCCCGCTTTTTTTTTGCCCTTTTGCTGGAAGAAGGAAATTTCCCCGGACCGAAACTAGGGTTTTTCGTCATTGTTCCCAATAAACCCAAGAGAAAGAAAAAACGGTGAGCGTTTCAGTAGAAATAAAGACGCGTCCGATCAGGCTTGCTTTTCTGGTTGACCCGAATAATTCTGAACAGGTTGGAGAAGCGATACGCCTAAGTTCAACTCTTTGGGGAGGTGCTTATTTTCCGATCATCGAGCTTCACAAGAGGATTCCGGCGACCTGGAATGTTCCATCGCCTCTTAGTCGCCGCGCGCTGTTCGCGGCACCATTGCCCGCAAATAGCTAATTTCATCTTCTGACAGCGGTTCTTTGCGCAACCCTTGTGTGAGCCAGAGGCCGCTTTCTCGAATTTTGCTTTTTGGAGAACATCTGCCCAGCCATTGCTCCGACGGTCGACAGCCGTTGCATAGTGACAAGGTGGATATAATCCTCGATTTGAGTTCGAACCGGGCATCCTTGTCTTCTACGGGGAATGCGACAAAGGAAAAAGTTCTCCGAATCCGGTCCGTCACGGCCTCCTCAATTACCCTCTGTCGTTTGAAGTCGACGAGAGGGCCATGTTTCCGTCTCGCTTCCCTTGAGGTGAGGTCAAGCTTCCATTTCTCCAGAAAGGGATCATTGCTTTCGCGCAAAAGAGCCATGCCGATATTCTTCCTCAATATGCTCCGGTCCTTGTTGGGACTGTCGTGTTCCCGGAGCCTTGACCTGAGCCGCCGCTTTCCCGAGTGCGTTCCGACCTGAACGATTCGGTCAGTTCCGTGGGCGGTTTCCCCTGCCTCAAAGAGCAGATAGATTCCGCTTTCGGGAATTCGTTTGGGTTCGAAAGGAAATTTATGCCTATCAAAATTCCCAGCAAGATCATGTATGAATCGGCATGCGTCACTCATAAAGCACGCTCCTCAACGTTCCCAGGAAGTTTGTCGATACTTCCCCGCTTCAGAAAGTCTTCTAATAATTCGCCGTGTGTCTGCGGTGTCAGCCTTGTGCTACCGCCAATGACGTGATACTGAATCGCTTTTTTAATCAGTTTCTCTTTTAACAGGGGTTCCACGGCGGCTTGAGCCGCTTTCAGATAGTACGTGCTGCTTCCAAAAAAGAGGTGAACCTCCTGAATCCCGTTCGAAAGAGCATAGTTCCGAAGAAAACCCGGAAGGCGTTTCTTCCATGTTCTGTAAGCAGGTTTATCGCTCATCTGCAGGTTGTAGTCCTGAATGCGGCTGAGGGGATGCAACGGTCCGTAGAGTGCCGACAGGATGAGAATCTGGCCATCCCGATTGCTCCGTGATGAAAGAGCGGGGACGTTTGAGTACAGCGTACCTTTATATCTTTGTACGGCTGGAAGGTAAAGTCCAGATGCGCTCTGTCCGCCGAAGTCCGGTCCCGGTTCCAGTTTCCTGTTCTTTTCGTATTTTCCGGACAGGTATCTCTTGTCTTGGTGAATGCCCGAGAGAACCTCCCTTCTGGTTTCCAGAATGCCGGAGTAAGTCGCCTCCGAAACTAAACGGCTTAGAGGCTCGGGCACGGCGGACCGGGAATGACCGTTATGTTTTTTGGAAGCGCAGCATGGTATTAGAAAGAGTTTTTTTTCAGGCATCGGTTCTTTGCTGACTCTTTGTGGTTTGGGTAAACAGAAGGTGCGTACCGGCTTTTAAGACGAGAAACTTGTTTTTTAACCACGCCTATAGTTTAGCCTGAAAAAGCAACATATCAGGCTTAGCCGGTAAAGAAGTCTCTCGGTTTCCCGAAGATGAGCAATTGTTCTGTATTTCCTGCCAGAATCGTTTAGAATGACTAGTCTTTCTGCATAAGTAATATGCTTAGGAGTGGGTTACGAATACGCAAAAAATTCTTTATGTGTCGGGATTGAGTACTTGGGTATTGATGCGATGAAGAAAGTATCAAGACAGAGACTGTTTGGTAATATGGGGCACGAGTTCACCACGGTGGCGGAGGAATACGCCCTCCGTCGGAACCAGGATCAAAAAACGTCAGGTTAGAAATGACCATAAGGGCAATTGGCAGAATTAACCACACATGGCTAATCCCGATCACATAAAATGGCTTCGTAAGGGTGTAGATTACTGGAATGCTTTGCGTAATCAGCGCTATTTTTTGCCGGACTTCAGCGGGACGGATCTTCGTGCCGAACTCATGTTTTCATCTTCGGGCACTTCTCTTGACGGTATTAACCTGCAGGACGGAAATCTTGACGCGGCCAGTTTGAGAGGTATTAGTCTCAAGAATGCCAAACTGCAAAACGCTAGGTTCAATAAGGCTTCACTTCAGTTCGTCAATTTCAGAAACGCGAACCTCTGGAGAGCGGATTTCACATTTGCCGATCTCGGCAATGCGGATTTCTCGCTTGCCAATCTGGCTGAGGCGAATCTTTCATATGCGAATCTTAAACGTGCCGACCTCAGGTTTGCGGTACTAGCTGATTCAGATATTACCGCCGCGCAACCTTTAAATTCTTACCTGTTCGCCGATACACTTCCAGGGTTCCCCCGCTTCAATTCTTCAAAAAAAATTGAAAGCGTCGGAGACCTGGTGGAAGAATGCCAACGTCTCCAAGATCATTACGTTAATCATGAGTCGCAAATATTTTTCCGGAGACTTTTTTCCGATGATACCGACAGCACCACTTACCTGTTTTATTTCCGAGGAGAGCATAACGATTCATGGTACTTGCGTCCCTCGGTAATGCGACCCCCGAGCTTATCGGAGAAAGCAGGTTTTCGTTACAAGGAAGGTGAAATGCTGCTTGATCTTATGTTGCAGAGGCCGGAAGATTTCGTTGGGGTTACATCAGCCCTGTCGCAGTGGGTTCTTGCCCAGCACCACGGACTAATAACCCGGTTCCTCGACATTACGCGCAACCCTCTTGTAGCGCTGTTTCACGCCTGCGAACCCTCTTCACTCCAAGACAATTCCGACTGCACTGACGGAGTACTGCATGTTTTCGCGGTGCCGAAAAGTCTTGTAAGGACATTTGACAGTGACTCGATCAGCATCATAGCCAACTTGGCAAAGCTCACGCATCGCGAGCAGGAAACACTGATGGGAGAACGAACGACGGGATTTATGATTGGCTCTCCTTCCTACGCCGTTACAATGCGTCGCCTTTATCACTTTATCATGCAGGAAAAGCCGTATTTCGAGAAAAGGATCAACATAAGAGACCTGTTCCGCGTTTTCGTTGCGGAACCGGAACGGTCGTTTGAGAGAATCAGGGTACAGTCTGGCGCTTTTCTCGTTTCGGCATTCCACGAACGATTTGAAAGAGACGAGATTCTCAAAGGCAACAAAGACATACCTGTGTACGATTACTACAGGCTTTCCGTACCTTGCGAAAACAAAGAGAAAATTCTGCGTGAGCTGCGGCTTCTAAACATAACGCGCGAAGTGCTTTTTCCCAGTCTTGATGAAGTCGCCAAGGCAATTGTGCAACGCAATTCCTGATTATGACGTCAAGAATTTTCCAGGCTTGTCGTTGGTTTCAACAAGAGAATTGGTGTTTGTTTTCATTGGAACAAGCAGTATCCTTATTCGAAAACTTGCTTTTTGCACTGTGGAGGTATGGTCTGTCTATGAAGCGGGAATTTTTTATTGCAACAGCGTGGAACGACGGCAGGTGGAGCCCTACCGGAGGTGGATATGGTCTGAAAATTCCGATTGAGGACCGTGACAAGTTTTTCAAGAAGAGCTGGAGAACCGTAGTTCTGCATCTTGAGGCAGGTGACATACACGGTGGTGCGGAAGCCAATGTTGCGAAATCCTCATTTTGGGATAATACATGCCGGGAGTTAATCAAACAGGAGATCGGTGAATGGTTCATTAGATGCGGTTTTGCTCCGTGGCCTAACGGAGAGCCACCACGATTTCGGATGTTTCCTGCTGGAGAGAGGAAGTTTAAAGTTGAACCCGCTTAGTGACTGAGCGGGAGGTGCCTCGCGGTTCTGGACAACTAATTTATTCAAAAACCGGTCAACTTAATTGACTCCTTACAGTGAAGAGGATTGGGTTGACAACGGGTCCTATCTATAGTAGTTTGACAATGTCTTACTTACCGTAGAAATACGAAGGAGAAAATTGGATGATAGACTTTCTTTCACTTTCCGAGAAGGACAAACAAAAAATAGCTGACCATCTCGAAAAGCAATGTGGCCACAGAAATTATGAAATAATGGATCCAGTTCTTGGCCTTACAGCAATTCTCGCAGGAAACCAGGTGGGACAAACCGGTTCACACATTGTCGTTGCTCTTTGTTGTGCGGATTGCGGTTTTATCCAGTTATACGATTATCGAAAACTTTCCCAGGCTTTGAATTTGGATCTGGATTTTTCTCCAGTTGTTCCTTAAAGTTATCAAGCTGTTCTTTTATTGATTTCTCAATAGCTTCTGGGGAAGCCATCGTATCTATTATCAAAAAACGGTTTGTACTTGTCATAAAACCCCTCCTTACTTTTATCTAGTTATTGGTATAGTTCCGTTAATTTTTGCTTCGTGTTAGAAGGACAGTTGCTGACAGAACTTTTCAGCCTCTATGTTTTACGAGATTTTCAACTGCCCTGCTCAGTTTTCCTTATCTCTATTTTTAGACCGGAGAACATCTCTGATAAAGATTTAACGGATTTAACAGCATCGGTGCCCCACTGATTGGTAAGAGCATATGTTTTGCCATCAAGATAAAAGAGTTCATCTTTATCAACGAAGTATCGCTCGGCACGGGGTGTTTTGCCGCCGGGGTCATTTTTCATGATTGCTTCGCGAACCTGCTCTGTATTCAATTTCTCTTCAAAAACTTTAAACAGGGCCTTTCCTTTCCAAGGAATGGCTTCGGCAATTTTTTCCGGCGTGCCGCCGTTTTCCAGTATATAAGAAATGACATGGAACATCATCCAGCGCTTGTTTTGAGCTTGGTGAATCTTCTGACCATTGACAAATACGTCAAATTTCGTGAAATCTTTTGCGGCGGTTCTGGCCGCTCTCTCTTTCTGCTTCTTCTCGCGTATCTGGACCTGGTAATCGGCCGCCTCGGGAATGGGGATAACCGTGTGTACGTCAAGCAAGATCTCGCTGCCGTTTCTGTACGGGCGCATTCTCACGCACCGGATATCAAGCCCGAAGTCGTTCAGCCACATGACGGAAGTGGTGAGTTCTCTGGAGAACTCGGCGGATACGAGCACAATCCTTACTTCCTGCGCGAACTGGTCCTCCTCCGGCCCCTCCCACCCCAAAAATTCCAGCAGACTCTCCGCGGCGTTCCGGCGTATGTTGTTCTCGGTCAGGTAGTCTTCGTAAATTGTCGTAAGTTTATCGAACGTGAGGGTGGAAACCATGGAGGCATACCTAAGCGCCTGAAGTTCCATGTGTCCGCCGTCTTCGCTACGTTTAAGCTCAATCACTACCAAGTTGGCGTTTTTATCTATCCCGAGCAGGTCAATGCGGCGGCGACTGTTTTCCCAGCAGCTGAATTCCTCCGCCACGATAAAAGTGTCGGGCGTGACAATATCAATCTGGGTTTTGAGCATCTTCTGCAAGTCTTCCCTCTCCCTTATTCCTTGACGCGCGAAGTCTGTTTTCTCCAGCGGCAGAATCTCGTTGTCTTTTATGCGGTAAATCGGCATGGACTGCTCCTGTTCACGCTCTGGCTGATCTGCCTGATTGAAAGATTCGTGGAGAATCTCAGCCTCAGAATTTCCTTTATCACTCTTATGTGCATTCTTTTCCGGGGCATTTTGCCGCCTCTTTGCTCAGGGTGAGAAGAAGGATAACGGAATATTCTTTTGACATACAGGATACGGGCGCTTCTTAACTTCTTCTGTGAACTCTTTGCCGGACACAATCAATCCTCCCGCTCGAAGATATTGAGCCCGATGAAAAACAGGTTTAATACGATGCTTCCGCGGGTCTCCTCGAATCCCGCAATAGTGCACCCGAAATCGTCGTTATCTTCGTCATGACAATGATAAGGCTGGCTGCCCGCATGGCATCCAAAATCATCTGTCCCTCCGGAATGCGAGAAAGCAGGTTCAAGAGAAATCAGTAAAGACAGAAGCATGACTGAGGCAATCAGTATCCTCATTTTTGATATTTTAAGACCTCTTTTAAGACGCAACGCAGAAAAGACCCCGACCATTTCTCTTTTTCTGACCCTTTATGAATAATATACTGTAACAAGGGTGGTGGGTCAGATGGAATACTTGGAAATCGACAACAAAGAGAATGCCATAGATTCTCTTCTCAGGGCCGAAGAACATATTTTCAGGGTCGAAAAGCGTGCCGGGCCTGTTCAGGATGGGGGAACTTGCCGGAGCGCGTTTCATTGGAAATGGGTGATTATCTGCTTGCAGAATTCGCTTTATACTTTTGCGCTTACCGTAGCGGCCGGGACGAATCCGGGCAATGTCCAGAGAAAAAACGGCGGAGTCGTTGATATTGTAACCGCTCTGAAGCTTTGTATCGGGGTAAAACGTTATACCAATTCTCTTGAGGTTGAATTAACTCGCAATCAGAAGAACTCCATACTCTGGCTGCATGGTCATTTCAGAAACAGTTTCGAGCATTTCAAGCCCAATCAGGTATGGGGCATAAACCTTAGAGGCTTGCCCAATATCTGTATTGACGTATTGGATGTAATAAAGCTCTTGGCACTGGACAGCAGGAACATCTCATACAGAAGCACGACTTATTCCCATCGAGAAAAAGAGAGGAAAATCAGGGCGTGTATAAACAGGTCTGTTGAAATATTAAGGACTTCCGTCTTGTATGAGCCAAGCAACGAAATCGCCGAATTTCCAGACTTGGATAAGCGATGGGGAAGTTCATCATGAAAATCTGCAGCATGAAGGCTTCACACCCGTGGAAAAACTCCTCTCCCGTCTTTATCTGCCATATTACGGTACATCAAAAGTTGCGTTTCAAACTTGAAACGATGATTTGTATTAGATATATGTCTTGAAGAAATTGAATTTTATATTTACGAAGCAATCCAAAAACTGCACTTAATTGGACAAATGATAAAGACCACTCTGTCCAACCAACCCTTCAATAAAAATAAACGGAAATGAGAAGCACAGTTTATGGAGAAGTCCCTGTCTTTCTTGTGTTTGTCCTGATAATTTTTCTTGGTCAAAATCGGCGTCAAAGACGACGTAAGTGGGAATATTCATGCGCCTCCTTAGATGGCAGACCCCAGTGTTGCTCCGCCATTTTTTCGCCCCTAATTACCAAAAAAATAAAATATCCTTTTAAAATGTCGTAACTTGCTGATATTATGGTAATTTCTGAAAACTGCTACCTTAAAAAAGCTGTTTTTGTCTATTTTTACGTCGTTTTTTCGCAGAATTTCGCCATTTTTTGCCGCAAAGAGGTTAATCTGTGGTAGAGGCGACGCAACAAAAATGGAAACACTGTGGATTGGTGTTTCTCGGTGGAGGATGCGAGAAACGGGCTCAAGTCGTTGTACCCGAAAAAAATACACTTAGCGCATTGTCTAAAATTTGGGGTCCACTTCTATATTCGAAAAACGGGTGCAACACCAGAAAAGCCTGTCGGGGTATGCTTAAAGGTGTTTGTCGCACGATAATTAAGCAGTGTCTCGAAAATCGACCCGGGGAAGCTCAGGTTTGATCGGGGCAGGTCGGCGGGAATCTTCAGGGTTGCGGAAATACCGTGTAAACTAATTGGCCGGGAACTGAATTCCCTCGTGATGATTGCCGTTGTACCGGTACGCGGGTGTCGGGACGGAAATCGGGAATCCGGCCCACCCGGGAGATTTCCATGAGCGAGAAACTTCTCTTTGAACTTGAAAAACCGGGACTGTCGTCAGTTTCCCCTTTCAGGGAAATGGGCGCCTACGAAGCGCTTTGGAGCGGGAAGGGCATGTCTTTTAAGAGGCTTGCCGAAATGCGTCGCGGTCCGGAATCAGTTCTGTCCGATTTCGTTGATGAGGCGATGGCCTATGGTTTTGCCGGTCGCGTCCGCGGTCTGCTTGCGGACGCCGGAATTGATGAATTCGGAGTCCGCGTTTACGGCACATGGGAATACCCCGAAGGGCTCCGCGATGCCGCTCATCCGCTTGAACTGCTCTATTTTCAGGGATCGTGGGACTTGGTTTACACGAGGTCGGTTTCCGTCGTGGGTACCCGCAACCCGTCCGCGAAGGGAAAGGCCCGGACGCGCAGCCTCGTCAAGAACTTGGTGAGAGATGGATTTACCATAGTTTCGGGGCTGGCGTCGGGAATTGATACGGTCGCACACACCGCGGCAATCAGAAATGGCGGATGGACGATAGCGGTGATAGGCACTCCTCTTTCGGAGACATACCCCAAAGAAAACGCGGAACTTCAGAAACGTATCGCTAAAGAGCATCTGCTCATAAGCCAGATTCCGGTATGGCGCTATTCTCAGCAGGGACCTCGAGGCAACCGGTTCTTTTTTCCGCAACGCAACGTGACGATGTCTGCACTCGCCGAAGCGACTGTCATTGTCGAGGCTGGCGAGACGTCGGGAACGCGGTTTCAGGCCGAGGCGGCTATCGAGCAGGGCAGAAAACTCTTTATTCTGGACAGCTGCTTTCGAAATGCTGCTCTTACCTGGCCCGAGAAGTTTGCGAGGAAAGGAGCCGTGCGGGTTGCCGACTATGAAGACATAAGGAGACACCTTGGTTGTTAAGCTTTCCGAGGTCGATGATCTTTCCCGCCCGGAGCATCATTTTCTTGAGCCCGGCGACAGATGTTTCTTTCTTTGGGAATATACCCCGAACCGCGGCTACAAATTCAGCGAAGCCAACAATCTCATTTCGAATTTCAAAAAATCGCCGGACAGAAAAGGCCGACCCGAATGGCAGTACAAGGAACAGGCAATAGAGGAAATAGCGGAAGCGTTTCGGATATCACTTAGAGCCGAGTGGCTTAAGAGCGTGGCGCTGGTTCCGATTCCTCCATCAGAAGTCAGAGGATCTCCGCGGTATGACGATCGCATGCTCCGCGTGCTGAGGAGATTGAGCGGTAAACTCGGCAGCAGTCTTGATGTTCGCGAACTAATTCTGCAACGCGAAAGCACCGACGCGGACCATAAGGCCGCCCAGCGTCAGTCTCTTGAAGCTTTGATTGATAACTATTATTTTGACGAACAAGCTGTTCTCCCCGAACCGGCAAGCATTGCTTTGTTTGATGATCTTCTCACTACGGGCAGGCATTTTAAAGCCGCCGAACATTTGCTCCGAATGCGGTATCCGGACACGGAAATTCTGGGAATTTTTGTGGCTCGCAGTTCGCGCGCGGCAATTATTAAGGAGATGCTCAGATCGGGAAAATGAGAGCGGTTCTTCGGGACGGGCTGCGAGCGGGGTTCTGCAGATATGGTTGCAGCGCATTACGGTCAAATTCGAGAGGGAACGCCAGTATGAAGAAAAGGAACTGGCGCGTAGCGGTTCCGATAACGGAGATATCTGGGATTTCAGTTGGCTTAAGGGGAAGCAACCGGGCAAGAGTCTTAAGCAGATTGAAATTATCAATGAAGAGAAAATAGAGGAGTTCCCGCCTTTTGTCAGTAAAAAGGAAGCGGAACTTTTCAAATCGGATTACTATGACTGATCCGTCAATCACCCATCACTATCCCACACTTGGACCCGCTGACTTCCCCATGGCATAAAAAGTGGCTTGCGGGCAGGAACCACTTTTCGGAAACCACTATGCAATGGCTCCAAGGAACCTGCAAGGACAAAACACAGACCCGCTGTTCCTGAAAGAAAATTATCCGAGTCAGTGGTGTACTTCAGAGCTCAAGTGCTGACTCAAAAAAGTGTACCTTCAAATTCAGACAACACGTTAAGTGTTTATACGGCTACGGCTTAGGTAAGATTCCGAAGAAGCTTCGTTGGGTCTGCTGGTCCAAAACAATTTCTTATGTCTCTTCTGAATCAGTTGGCAACTGAGCGACTTCCGGGTTTGTGCTTTTGTGCGCCATATTATGGTACAATAAGAAGGCAAGATGTTTTTCGATGCGGAAAGAAGGAGGAGAAATTATGAATGCCGGAAAACAGAGTAAGACTGAAAATAAGAAAAAAGACGCGGGCAATCGGGAGTTTGAACGCCTTCATCGCAGCCTGTTCAGCCACCCGGACAGCAAGAATTGGGACGCTGCCGGTTCGCTTGCCCAGCCCTCGTTCCTCAAGCAGATTGACAGCCGCGGCGGCGCCCACACGGTGCCCGTGAAAGTTTCTCCTGCTGTGTTTGAAGAATAATGCCCAACTGGTCCGAAGTCCTGAATGAGATAGGAGAAGCGGACGCCTATCTCAGATCCCAGTCCGCGCCTGACCGAGTTCGTCGCAAATACCTCAAGAGCCTGTTTGAGCTAACCGGCCGCAATGTGATTGCCTATTATTCCGGGTGGCTGTCGAAACCCGGCATAGAGGGCGTGCATATCAACGACGAAGATAAAAACGGCTTCATGATGGCTGTTCACGAACTTGACCGTTCAATCGGGCTTGATCTGATTCTGCATACCCCGGGCGGGGAGCTTCATGCGACGGAGTCAATTATTCATTACCTTCACCAGATGTTCGGCGATGACATTCGCGTTATAGTGCCGCAGATAGCAATGTCAGGGGGTACTCTTATCGCGTGTTCCGCCAAGGAGATCCTGATGGGTGCCCACTCAAACTTGGGACCGGTTGACCCGCAATTGCGGGGAGTGCCGGCATATGGAGTTATTGAGGAATTTCGCACCGCCGCGGACCAGATAAAAAAGGATCCCAGCAAGGTGCATGTCTGGAATCCGATTCTTTCCAAGTACCATCCGACTTTTCTTAGCCAATGTAAAAATGCGATTGAGCACAGCAGCGAAGTTGCGCAGAACTGCTTGGAAAAAACCATGTTCAAGGATGATCCCGGCAAGGTTGGGATTGTCAAAAAGATTGTTCGGGGTCTAACGGATTACTCGGGCAACAAATCCCATGCCAGACATATTCATATTGACGAATGCAAGGCCCTTGGGCTGAAAGTACTGGACCTGGAATCTGACCAAAGGCTGCAGGAACTTGTTCTTACCGTTCATCACTCGTTTATTCATACGCTTATGAATACGCCGTCGTTCAAGATCATCGAAAACCATCTGGGCCGGGCTTTGATCAAGACTCTTTTACCGGGATAACGCCTCGCGCATTGGCATTTTCTCAATCTTGTCTGGAGGTTCCCCGCCGACCGTCTGACTGAACTCTGGCTCTTTGGTTGAGGGATGTTTCAATCGGAGCACGCGTTCAGATGCCAGGGAACGGCTCTGATGCCAGGCAGTAAGGCTTGCGGTTCGTTAATGTTGCAGGCCAGTGCGCCATGCGCATTCGCGCCGGCCAGTTTCAGCCACTGTTTAAGGTTGTTGCCATGTTGTGCCCGAGGTGTCGCCGTTGCCTTGACTTCCAGTGCGTACAGTTTGCCGGCGCGCTCGATGATCAGATCAACTTCTTTGCCGCCGCTGGATTGCCAGTAATAGATTTGCGGCTCCTCCCCATGCTGGCGAAAAAACTTCAGCCACTCTGCCGCCACGGCGGTTTCCGTCAATGCTCCCAGGGAGGGACCTTGCAGAATGGAGCTTCGTGAATGCAGGCCCAGCATGAAAGCAGCAAGCCCGGGATCAAGCAGATACAGCTTGGGACTTTTCCTTAGCCGTTTGCCGAAGTTCTTGTGATAAGGCGGCAGCAGACAGATCAGCTGACTGGTCTTCAGCACGGATAACCAGCGCTTTACCGTAGGTCCGGCAATGCCGATTTCGTTTCCAAGCTCCGTCATGTTCAGGAGTTGTCCGGTACGGGTGGCGACCAGCACCAGGAACTTGTAGAAAGTTTCCAAATCGCTTACCTGAGTCAAATCCCGAACGTCGCGTTGTATATAAGTTTGCAAATAACCGGAAAACCACAACTGCCGGTCCACCTGCTTATTCAGGCAAGGTTCGGGGAAGCCGCCACGCAACAGCCAATCCTCAAAGCTGGGACCAGCGACTTGCTTGCTGTCGTTGCGGAAAGATTCTGCGTCTGCCGTATCAACAGGGTCAGACATTCCGCTTGCCTTGGCGGGAATGTGTTTTTCAGCGGATCTGAACATCCATTCAAGCATATCTTCGGGGGAGATCTGTGGTTGTCGCGATAGTTCTCTTGCGGACAAGGGATCAAGGTTCAACACAGCTACGCGGCCGGCCAACGTCTGACTCACTCCCTGCATCAGCGAGAAGCTTTGAGAACCTGTAAGCAGCCACTGTCCGGGTTTGCGCCGTGCGTCTATCAGTTCCTTTATGTAATGCAGCAGCTCTGGCGCGTATTGAATTTCATCCAGAATCAGCGGTCCTGAAGTCTGCGCAAAAAACCCGACAGGGTCCGCTAATGCCCTGTTGCGTATATCAGGGCGTTCAAGCGATACATAATCATGCGATGCGCCGAATTCGGTACGCAGCAAGGTAGTCTTGCCGGTCTGTCTGGCACCGGTAACCAGCACCGCTGGAAAAGAAACCATAGCCTTGCGGATTGTATGAGTCAGATAGCGTTGGATATAATCCATGTTTTGCAAATACAACATGGAATGACAGATTTGCAAAACATGCTTCAAGGCATTTGCGGGTGCGTTGGGCTAACTGACGCCACGGCAGGCGGTGGAAGTCCGGCGGAGGTGAAAAGCGAATTGAGACAGTTTCGGCAGAATGAAGAAATTGTTTTGCAGGTTATCTGCAAAAAAGATGCGACCGAAAAATTAGAGGAGAAAATCCCCTATGGTTTGGCGGTAACTTTAGAGGTCGCTGAAGAAAGCCAAATTTCTGTATATGAAAAAGTCAGACAACGGCTGTCACAGCAGATAGAAGTTCAAGAAGAACTATGAATGCTTTATGACAACCGTGTTTTCAAAAGGCAACGCAATCGAGACCTTCCGAGTTGTGGCAGATTTCTCTAGCGTGGGATTATCTTGAGCTATTTGCCTCGTTCGGATTGATAATCAGGTTCTCCGTGATATGCTGTTTTACTAAGGGAAAGTGCTATGGCGGACAAGTTAATTGATAGAAATCCGGGCATCTTGGGCGGAACTCCGGTGTTTTCCGGAACAAGAGTTCCTGTACGTATCCTGATGGAACACCTGGAAGCGGGAGACCGGCTTGACGAGTTCCTGGAAGATTACCCTACGGTAAAGCGCGATCAGGCAGTTGCCGTGCTTGAACGGGCAAAAGCGATGCTCGTGGGTAAAGTTGATGAAGCTACTGCTTGACGAATCCGTTCCAAAGAGGCTTGGCTCGTTTTTTCCCGGTGAATTTGAAGTGCACACGGTCCAGCAGATGGGATGGACTGGCAGCAGCAACGGCGATCTGTTGCGCCTTGCCTCCGCCCATGGATTTGATGCTCTGGTCACGGTAGGGGTATTGAGTATCAGCAGAATCAAGCCTATCTGACAATTCCTGTCATTATCATGGTTGCACATCAAAATCGTTTGCCGGAATTAAGGCCGCTTGTCCCCAAGGTAATCACTGTTGTTTCCGGCAATCTGCAAAAACGAATCTATCTTGTTTCAGGGTAAGTTGATGCGTATATGCGTTAAGTTCCTTAACCATCGGAATCGGCCTGTTGTCCAGCGCTTTATTGCCAAAACCCGGCAACTGTATCCGTAGAACACCCTGCTGTGGTACGAATGTTCTTGATAATCAGTTTTTCAGGATTGCAATTTTCCCACACACTGACATGATCGCAAGAAGTGAGTTTTAAACACAATAACCTAAAAATACCTTGACATAATACCCTAAGCATATTAAGCTTAATATCCAAAGGCCAGATCACGTAAATTAAAGGTAACCTATGGCAAGCGCTTCTGAAAAGCTGGCCCGGTCTCTTTTCGTCTTGAAAGGAATCCGGGACAGCGGAAAAATCGCCCTGCGCGCAAGCGACATGAGCAGAACTCACCGGGAACGGCTGCTTAAAAACGGTTTCATTCAGATGGTAATGAAAGGCTGGTATATCCCGGCCCGGCCCGACGAAGCGCCGAGGGAAAGCACATCCTGGCATATTTCCTTCTGGGGGTTCTGCGCCGACTACCTGAACTCCAGGTTCAAGCGCTCCTGGTGCCTGTCTCCCGAGCAGTCCCTCAGTCTGCATACCGGAAACTGGACAGTGCCGCGTCAGCTCGTGCTGCGTTCCCCGAGGGGCTCCAACAAGCCGACGGGGCTTATTCATGGCACGTCGGTTCTTGACCTTCGTCTGAAGCTGCCCGAGGAGAACGACATAACCGAGATAAGCGGAGAAGGGTTCAAGGGTCTCAGGATCATGACTCTTCCCGCCGCGTTAATCGCCTGTGCGCCGTCGCTTTTCGCCGTGCGGCCGCTTGAACTGCGTCTGGCCCTCTCCATGATGAACGACGCCTCCGACATTCTGCCTGGACTGCTTGAAGACGGCTGCAGCACGGTCGCGGGCCGCCTCGCTGGCGCTTTCCGGAATATCGGGCGCGGCGGGGTCGCAGACGCGATTATCGATACGATGAGAAGCGCCGGGCACACGGTATATGAATCTGATCCCTTCGAGGAGAAAACGGGAGTTTCCTTCGGAGCGCGCGAGGTCTCGCCTCACGTAAATCGCGTGCGCATGATGTGGGCCGGATTCCGCGAGGACGTCATCAGGCATTTTCCGAAGGCTTCGCGGCTTGCCGTTGACATTAAGACATACCTTCGGCGAATAGACGATATTTACGCGGCAGACGCATACAATTCACTGTCGATCGAGGGATATCGAGTCGGTGTCGAGCTTATAGAACGCGTGCGCAAAGGGAAGTGGAACCCGGACGGAGCCGATAAGGAGGATCGCGACGCTCTTGCCGCGCGCGGATACTGGCAGGCTTTTCAGGCCGTAAGACTTACCATAATTGACGTTCTCGAGGGAAAAAATCCCGGCGAGGCCGTTGCAGACGATTTCGGCAAATGGTATCGGGAGCTGTTCGGCCCAAGCGTGGCGGCCGGGATTATCGGCGCGGCGGAGCTTGCGGGATACCGAAGGGTTCCGGTTTATATACGCGGATCAATGCATGTGCCGCCCGGTCACGAATCAGTGCGCGAGCTGATGCCGACTTTCTTTGATCTGCTGCGAAATGAAGAAAGCCACGAAGTAAGGGTGGTTCTCGGACATTTTGTTTTTGTTTACATACATCCCTTTGTGGACGGCAACGGACGGATGGCGCGGTTTCTCATGAATGTGATGCTGGCGGCGGGCGGTTATCCCTGGCTTGTGATACCGGTAGAAAGACGCGGTCGCTATATGGAGGTGCTGGAGGGCGCAAGCGTCGGGCGAAACATTGTGCCTTTTACGGAATTTCTCGCTGAACTGATTAAGAGAAACGGGACTTGGACATAGCGTGATAACATCTCAAAAACGTTGAAACTCAGGACGCTCTGGTGTTTTGGAGGCCATTTTTGGCTGTGGGACCGGCCATGGTTCTTCTCATGGGTTCTTCCCCCGGTTTGAGCCTGTGAGAGTTATGAATTATTCTGTCGAGGAATGGACTTTGACTGTTGTCAAGAAATTTATAAGGGGTGGCACGTCCGCAACACCTTCTGGACTTTTTCCTACAAAAACAGTATATAGATACCGTCTCATCTGCCATGCGTAGAAGGAGCATTCGAAGCCGTCGCGGTTGGCCCATTGCGGCTTCAGCGTTTTAGATTCTTTGGCCGCGGGTTTTCACATAAGTATCGCGTCCCCTTCTCAGCCTTCTGATTCTGTATTTCACAACTCTCATTTCTCCCAAGTTTTTAGACCTGTACTCCTTATCGGACACACTACATTCGATGCACTTGGTATGGGGGTTGCTACTATTGCCAAAGAGCAGACGAAAAGTGGGATATCATAAAATGCGTAGCGTAAGATCAGAAAGAACGCGAAGACAGGAAGTCCTAAGAATTAGGACGGTGTACGTGGGTCCGCTTCTGTCGGAATATGGGGATTCGCAAAGAGAGACTCCGCTTCGCGGCGCAAAAACGAGTCTCGCTGTTTGTTCCCAGCATTCCTTTTCCAAAGCGCCCGTTTAACCCGAATTCGCTTCTAAAACCCCTCGGGACAAGGAATCGGAAACAAAACTTCATGCCAAGTGTTCCCGAAGTCTGAATGCGTTTACGGCAAGCAGTTTTTCCGCAACCGGAAAGCTCTGACGGGTGCGGCACAGCACCATGACGGGCCATCTTGCCCGCCGTCCGAGCAATTCGTGAACCTTGAGCGCTTGAGCAAAGTCACGCGGTGTCGGAAGTTCCTTCCATTTCGCTTCCGCCAGAGTCAGACAGCCGTCCTTCTCAATAATGAAATCCGTTTCACGTGATTGGTCCCGATAGTGCCATATGGTCGCTTGCGGCGCCGCCAGAGACAAGTATTTTCGCAGTTCGCCAAAAATAAAAGTCTCCCATATCGCTCCGACCAGATAGCTTTCGGTCACCGACCAGATAGCTTTCGGTCACCGCCTGTCCGTTAAGTCCCAAGAGAAAGCACAGCAACCCGACATCATTGAAAAAAAGCTTGGGTGTCTTTGCAAGACGTTTCCCCGGATTCGCAAACCAGGGTTCAAGCAGCGTAACCTGATTGGAAGCCACAAGCACATTCAGCCACTTGTCGGCGGTTTTGCTGTTTATTCCCGTCTCCTTGGCAACTTCTGACTTGTTAAGCGGCTGTCCGCTGCGAAGAGCCAAGGCACGCATGAAGCGGTCAAAGTCCCGCAACGACGAAACATTTAAAAGCTGGCGCACATCGCGCTCAAGATAAGTCGCCTGATAGCTGCTGAAATAGTCTGCGGGTCTCATCGCCGGGTCCTTCCAGAGTTGCGGCATGAACCCGCGACCCAGAATCCCGGTTATCCCTTCACTCTCTTCCAGGTGGGGAAATGCAGGTCCCAGTTCCTGAATCGTAAGGCCTTCCAGTTCCAGCATCCCGCAACGTCCCGCCAAAGACTCCGATACTCCCTGCATCAGGCTGAACTTCTGTGACCCGGTCAGAATGAAGCGTCCGTTTATCTCCCTGTGCCTGTCTATTTCAACCTTCAGATAGCGAAACAGCTTGGGCGCATACTGAACCTCATCCACTAGCAGCGGCGCGGGATGACGCGACAGAAAAGATTGAGGATCCTCTTCAGCCAACTGTGCTTCTGCTGGAAGGTCGAGGCTTACGTAGTTATAATCCCCGAACAGTTTTGTCAGCAGCGTTGTCTTGCCCGTCTGACGAGCACCCGTAACGACAACGGCGGGAAAGTGCCTTTGCCATGCGCCTGACTGACGCGGCTATTTCTCTTGGAAACTCTTTATTCGACATATCAGGTATTGAAACTCCATTATTTATGGGTTTGGGATAACTGAATTGCCAGCCTCCCTCAAGAGAAAAACAACCAAGACCTTAAAATCAGCTCAGCGTGTTGACCAGTTTTGCTTCGGTGATTCTGTGGTCCTGGGTCAGAAGTGTCGCGCCGAGCACACGGGCGGTTGCCACGAGAATGCGGTCTGCCGGGTCGCGATGAAAGGAATCCGGCAACGAAGCCAGCTCGTTCGCTACAGCTGGAGAGATGCCGTGTCGCCGCACCAGCGGAGGTGCGACCGCCTTCTCCAGCCACTCACGCAGGGGAATCGTCAGGCGAATACGCCCCAGACAGTGAAGCATTGCCACTTCCCAGAGCGAAATATCGGATACCTGCAACGGCGAGTCCGCGTCGGCGGCTGCGATAACGTCCTGCTGATCCTGCGATAGCCGGCCGCGGTCCCCGTGCCACCACAGCAGGATGTGTGTGTCGAGTAACGCATTCATCGCTTCAGACTGTCCCAGTGCTCTTCAGGGAACACCGGTTCCACAACATCGCCAGTTATGACGACCGTCCCCTCCAGTTCAGTCTGGGGATACCGGTTCCCCTCGCTGACCACACGTGACAACTCGGCAACCGGCTTACCTCGCTTCAGTATCACCACCCGTTCACCGGTCTCATGAACGCGATCGAGGATGGCGAGGCACCGCGCCTTGAAATCGGATGCGTTGATCGTCGTCATGTGACTAGTATTCATGACCGGTCATATTGTGTCAAGGTACTTGTTCTTTGCGGTGTTGCTCTTGTACTCTATGGTGTCTGTCCCCCGCACATCAGCACTTCGACCCGGTCGGCGATATGGACTACGCGCATTCACAGACCGCAAGGGACTACTCGCTTGGATGGAGAATCGGTTCCTCTATATGTCAGGGATGGATCTCCATGGACCCGGATGCGTGGACCCCGCGCGAAGGCTACCATGGACGATCTGGACTTCGGAACAATGCTCCGGTTTATCCGTACGGCCCGCAGGGCCAGGCAGTTCCCGCTGACAGAAGATGTCTATCCGGAGGAACTGCTTGAGCATCTGAACCTGCTTTCCGGCGGGCGGCCAACGAATGCGGCGGTTTTGCTGGTTGGAAAGTCGCCGCAGCGCTTTCTGATCTCTTCTGAAGTCAGGTGCGCTCACTTTCACGGGACCGAAGTCGGCAAGCCGATTCCTTCCTACCAGGTTTACAAGGGCACGGCGTTTGATCTGGTCGACCAGGCGGTGGACTTCGTTCTAAGCAAGATCAACCGCTCGATCGGCACCCAGGCCGAAAGCGTTAGGGCTCCCACTACCTATGAAATCCCGAAAGAGGTCGTGAGCGAGGCCGTGGTGAACGCGGTGGTTCACCGGGATTACGCGGACAATGCCAGCGTTCAGGTCATGCTCTTTGCGGACCGCCTGGAGATCCGGAATCCCGGCAGGCTTCCGCCGCCTCTTACCCTCGAGAAGCTGCGGACAGCGCACAGCTCTGTGCCCGCGAATCCGCTGCTGGCCGAGCCTCTTTACCTCGCCGAATATATTGAGCGGATGGGAACGGGAACGCTGGACATGATTCGGCGATGCGCGGAGGCGGGTCTGCCGGAACCTGAGTTTGCCGTTGCTGACGGGTTTGTCGCGACGATTCAGCGCCCCGCGGTCTAGCGGAAAATTCTGACGCGGCGACGCTTGGCCGGATTCTTTCGAGAAACCTTCGGCTACGCGCTCCTTACAATATCTGCCCGAACTTGACTATCGAGTGAAGAGTAGTTTTAAGAGGGGATTCCGCCGGTTGGGGACCGGGCGCACTTTGTGAGGGCGATGGTGGTTGTGCATCAGTACGAGTGTGGGAGGATGGCGGTGTTTCCTCCTGTTAAATAGTTTGAAAATCCACGTTTTATTTAACCGGATTTAAAGAAATGCCGCCTTCTTCATTCCTTAATTTGCGAAAGATTTAAGACGTTATCCCGTCCCGCGATGGTCTTACGTTATCTATATGTCTTGAAGTTTTGCCCATTCTGGTTTCTCTCTGGGTGGTTAAATCTTTCATGGATTTAATTTCTTGCGCAATGCTTCAGCAACTTATTTAAATTGTTGAACAGAAAACCGGTACTGGTTGTTGAAACGCGGTCTTGCTGTGAGTAGCGCGGAATACGCAGGTTTGGACGACTTCTCAAGGTCGCAGGTTGTATCCCAGGTGTTCTATCTTGACATTGCCCCAGCGTTCCTTCAGATATTCCGCCACAAGGCGCCTGTGGCAATAATCAGGTTCATCCTCGCTGCACAGCAAGCATGCGTCTTCAAGGATTTCCGGATCGATCCTGTCTTCAATCTGACGTTCCGCCATAAGGTCAACAAAGCGACGCTCGTAGTCCTTCCAACTGATGTGTCTTTTCTTGTAAGCATCAAGCATTTCTTTTGTTGGAGCGAGAATCGGAAGGTGCATGTAATCCATGGAGCAAAGCTGGTCCAGAAAGTATGCCAGATCGTCCTTCTTGGAAAATCCCGCCAGCTGGGACGCGTTGTTCAGACGCACGTCCACCAAGCGTCTGGCACCAGATCGGAGCAAGGTTTCAAAAAAGCTCTGCGCGCTCTTTTTGGTGAAACCGATCGTAAGAATTCTCATGGTTAACCCTCCCGCGCTTCACCGGCTGACTCTTCATTGGCATAAGCAATGAGCCGTTCCCGCGCGGCGTAAGCTTCATTCATCAACTGCTTTTCGGTAAAAAACAGATCCGGCTGCCTGTCCGCTCCCACCTGCCCTAACAAACGTTTCATCACTGCACCATGCGACTCCACTTTTCCATCAGGCAGAATGTGCGCGACATTCGATCCTGCTCTGACCAGCTCACGCGCGACGAGAATCGTTCTGTGGCAATCAAGCGGATCTTTTTCCGCGCACATTAAAACAATATTCCTGTGCCTACTGCCACTGCGAACCCGTTCTATTCCTTCCTTGAACAGCTTGGTCTTGGCAAGCAATCGGTATTTCACCCTGCCATCCTCATAACACTCGGGATCATCTGTTCGCGCTCCAAGTTCCTTGCCGAGAAAAACATACGCGATGCCGTGCGTTTTGAGGGAGTCAATCAGGCTTTCGCGATTGAATTGAGGTTGCCAGCGGCTATATGGTACTGATCTCACATCCGTGACCGCTTCTATGCGGTGCCGTTTCAAAAGAGAAATCCAATTCTCAATTTCGTGAGTCGAGTGGCCTATGGTGTAAATCGCTTCTTTTTTAACGGATTCCGTCATTATGGTTTCCTCATCACAGCAGCAACCAGCTTATAACAGTTTTCCCTGAACGGTTCGCCCAAGCTGATGGTCAAGTAGCACTCGTCAAGGTCATAATAACCGTCTTCGCGCGCAAGATAGTGCCGCTCGATATCGGGATCGGTGACCCACAAGGCATAATCGTTATCGCCGAATCGGAACCCGGCTTGAACCCGCCTCTTTGAGTTGCCGAAAGCCTGACCAGGCGCAAAAATGTGCAGGCGGACTTCGTCAACGCGAATCAATTTCAGTGAACTCGTTTCCTTCATCGCTTGAATTAGAGGTATCTGATCGTTAATACCGTTGGATGTATGAAATCCGTTTTGCCACAGGCCTCCTCCCGGCTCAGAAAAAGGCTTCAGGTCCTCCCATGATAATCTGCCAATTTTTTCCCAATAAAATTCAGGATCAAGCAACCAGTTTTCCCGTTGGTAATCCTTCGGGTGGTGTTCCAGCAACGGAATATCCAGAACATCAAGAAGCACCGGGTCGCTACCGTCCTGATACTGGCGTTCGTACTCCGAAACCTCCTGATTTTCTCGCCCGCTCACTGGCCGAATCCAATCCGTCGGACGGTTGGCAACAATCTCCCGCCCGGCAATACATCTGCCATGCAACTTTCTCGAGTTGGCCAAGCAAACAATTCTCTTCGTCGTAGGCATTATTCGTAATCTCACATCAACTTTAAAGTGCGACACTTTCAGCAAAAGATGATGCTCTCCGTGTATGGAACACAGTATAATCCCGTGGACATCTTTAGCAAGAGCCCTGTGACGTTTGCCGAAGGGATGGCATGGCCCGACCGAAGGCAGGCGTCATCACATCTTCAAAAACCTCTTTCCCCTCGTCCCGCTCAATCCTCCCGGATCAAACCCTCACACCGAGGCATCGTTGAAAACCTCCGGCGGAGGACTGTAGTTCAAAACCTTTCGGAGGCCTCCGTATCCTACAGATGTTTGCCCGAAGGATGTGAACACTGCTGCCAACCGGGTATAGTCCTCGGCAACTTACAACCCATGTTTTTTTGGGGTCATTGATGAATCATAAGCGCAACCGCGCGCGCAACCGTCGCGCGGGATGCAAGCTCTGTAAATTCTGGAAGGTCAACGGGTACAGGACCGAGCGACCCGAGGGCGAGCGGTTCTCCGACCATGTTCGCAGGTGGACGGCTGACGGGGATGCGTACAACACGGGCAGAAGGGGAGAACATTGAGATAGTGAAACGACGAGGTCAAAGGAACATACGGTGTCCGGTAATGGCGCGGCCGCGCGAGGATGTACCGGCAATGGGCAAAAAGGTGTGTAATTCGCGTTGAGCCGCGAGGAAACGGCAGGTTCGCCGAATTGAATGCCGGGAAAGTCAGACGAGACCTATACGCGGAAGAATTGCCCGCCTCGCGTATCTTCTCCGTGCTACGCTGGATGCCGGAGGCGAAGCTGAAGCGGGTCCGTCCCATGGTGAAACCAGGGGTTTTCCGGTGCCGGGTTCCAACCAGGCTGAAATGATCTGGAGCCGGAATCATAAAACGCGTCCACGTCCCGTCGTCGTTAAACGGCTGCCCGGCGTTTCTTCTCGTTTCGCAAAGCGGCGCGGGGCCCGAAATTAGGCTTTTTCCGCTTTTTTCAGTAAGTTTTACCGCGGATTCGGGGAGGATGATGAAGAATCCGGATCGAAACGAAAGGATCCCGTTTCAGGTAACGGAGTTATCTATGATGTCAAAACGCTTGAAGATTTTCATGGTCTTCGCCGCATGTTTTCTCTTTGCCTCAGGTGGGGCTACTGCCCTTACCCTCACGCAAGCCAAGATAATGGCCCTTGAGAAAAATCACGACATAAGGGTCTGGATGCTGGGCGTCGACGCGGCCCGCGGGGAGCACAAGAGCAGATCGGGCGTCTACGATCCCGAGATAAGCTTCAAGGCCTCTTACGCGGACACGAAAACCCCCACCCCGAGCGCTCTTATAGAAGACGGACTGATAAACGCGGAGGTTTTCTCCTTCGGAAGCGAACTCTCGGGGAGACTTCCCACGGGAACCTTCTATAAGCTCTACGATCTTGAGGTATCGAAAACCGAGACCGATTCTCCGCTTGAGGGTCTTAGTCCTTCATGGGCCGCGAGCCTCGGTTTCAGCGTGGGACAGGAACTGCTTCGCGGCTTCGATATCGACTCTAACAGGGTATCCGTGGTGCTCTCAAGAAAAGACAGAGATATATCGGTTTACGAATTCGAACGTGTGGTGTCAAAGACGCTTTTCGATCTTGAGCGAAGCTACTGGGGAGTGGTGGCCGCGGCCCACGACCGCGACCTTGAGAAAAAAGCCTACGATCTTGCCCTTGACCTTGAGCGAAGAACCGGCATAAAGGTCGAAGTGGGGGTTCTGCCTAGGGTGGCGCTCACCCAGGCGCGCTCTGAGAGCGCCGCTAGGAAGGTGAGGATGATAAACTCTGAGAACGCCTATGAGGCGTCTGTGGACGCGCTTAAGAACCTCCTTGCCATTCCCATGGAAGAGAGCGTTAGTCTGCTTGAGATAGTCGATCCCATGCCGACTGTGTACGAACCGGTGGCGGAGCTACAAGCCGTGGTGCAGGCCTTTGAGAAACGCCCCGAGATGCGCCGGGCGGAGCGGGAAATGGAAAAAGCCAGTGCGCTTAAGACCTTCCGCTCACGCCAGAGACTTCCCCGTCTCACCGTGGAGGGAAGACTCGAGTACCTGGGCCTGGGAGGCTCAGAGAATCCCGACAGGCTTGTTTTCGGGGGGCTTGGCAGCGTGTCCCCGCGCTTTAGCGATTCCTCGAATGCCTATGACAGCATCGTCGATCGCGATTTTCCGAGCTGGAGCGTTACGGGGAAGCTCAGCTTTCCCATTTTCGGAAGAAAGGCCGGGGGAGCCTACGCGAAGGCTCGCGCCGACTATGACCGAAGCGTGATAAACTACCAGAAGCAGAAAGACGCGGTGCGCCTAGACGTTAGAAACGCCATAAGAGAGATCGCAAGCAGCCAGAAGAGAATGGAAGCTACCATGCTTTCTGCCGACCTCGCTAAGGAAGTGCTCCGAAACGAAGAGGAGAAGTTCAAGGCGGGCCTTTCCACCACGAGGGAAATCCTCGAAGCGCAAAGGGATCTCATAAGCGCTGAGGCCAACTACATAAATGCTTTTGCGAGCCATCGGATCGCCCTGGCCGACCTTGAGCGGGCGAGGGGAACCATGATAGAGAGCAACTCCTTTCTCATTGAGAACCACTCGGATATCGCGCCTTATCTTGAGGTTAACTGATTTGCCCGTTGGGTTAGCTCACGGGACGATAAAGTCTTTTTCCCAAAGGCTTAGCACAACATCCATCTGGCCGTTCTCGGTCTTCTTGTTTCCCCTTTGGATTCTGCCCCAAAGTTCTTTCTTATTGGTTGCAAGTGATGGATTCGAACAAATCAGCCGAACCGCTTCGACGACGTATTGGCTGTTCAATGAAGACGGTCTTGTGTAGTTACTGGGTGGCACTCCCCTGACCATTCCTTCCGAGCACAAGCCAAGGTAAGCTACGCGTGGACAACTTTTTTCCTGAGATGCTTTCTGCGTGGGAAACTTGCGCCTGACGGCCACTTTCCAAGCGTCTTTCGGAGAGCCTCCGTGTCGTCGGACGCGCTCTGTGGCTTCTACTGTCGCTTCTCCGTATTTTCCCATGGCAAAAAGTTATCTTTTTCTCGAGGGTTCTTCAAACAATTTAAAACCGCTACCTCGTTTTGTCGTGTAGTAGCGGTTGCGAGGAGTGTCAAATAGTGGCGGGGAAGGTTCATTATGATGGATTACGTGATTTTCTGGCAATGCCATGTACGAATTGCGTTTCTTATTCAACCGTATCTGAATCAATCCTGAAATCATGTATGTTTGGAAACAGTGTATGCTCAAATCATGCTGAAAACAGCTCATTTTAGGACGCCCATTCAACTCTGAAGTGCAACACCTTGGTTAAGGATCTAGTTTGGGGAATTTTATAATTTCTCAAACACACTGTAAAAACAGTTAAGCAAAGGTGACAATCTCCGAGACGAGAACAGGAGGTTGACATGACCAGGAGTTACAAGCAGTTGGACATTCTCGAGCGTCAGCGGATTTACTTTCTGCGCAAGCAGGGATTTTTGCTTCGGAAGATTGCTGAGGATCTCAGTCGTTCTCCATCAACCATATCGCGGGAGGTAAAGCGCAACAGCGGCGGGAGGGGTTACCGTTTCGCCCAGGCGCAGCGCAAGGCCAGGCAGCGGGGCACCGCGGCGTCCTCCGTGCCCCCCAAGATGACCGAGCGGATGTGGTTCATCGTGGAGAGCAAGCTTGGTCTGCAGTGGAGTCCCGATCAGATATCGGGACGGCTCAAGCTTTCAGCAGTGGTTTCGGTGAGTGCGGAGTGGATATACCGTCACGTGTGGGAGGACAAGCGCAGCGGAGGGAAGCTTTACAAGCATCTGCGGCGCCGGGGGAAGAAGCGCAACAGCCGAGGGTCGGGGTATTCGGGCAGGGGGCATATACCGGGCAGGGTGGACATAACGGAGCGTCCACAGATAGTTGAGGACAAAAGGCGTGTCGGGGACTGGGAGGCCGATACGATCGTCGGCGCTGGACATAGAGGCGCTTTGGTGTCCGTGGTGGATCGGGCGTCTAAGTTCACGGTTCTTCATCCCGTGAGTTCAAGGAGCGCGGGGGAAGTGGGAGAGGCCATGATGGAGAGGCTTATGCCCTACGTAGAGATTGTACATACGATTACTTCTGATAACGGAAAGGAGTTTACGGGTCACGGGGAGATAACCGAAGCGCTGGGGGCGGGGTTTTTCTTCGCTACCCCTTATCACTCGTGGGAGAGGGGGCTCAATGAACATACAAACGGGCTGGTTCGTCAGTACTTTGCGAAGGGGACGGATTTTCGGGAGGTTCGGGGAGATGAGGTAAGGAGGGTCGAGGGGCTGCTCAACGGGAGGCCTCGGAAGGTTTTGAACTACAGGACTCCGGCTGAGGTTTTCAATGAGGCCTTGGCCCTCGGGGGTTGATCCGGAAGAACAGGGAGAGAGGGGTCGGAGAGGAGTCCGGGGGCGCCATGGCGTTTGCCTTCGGTCGGGCTACGCCCTCCCTTCGGCAAGCGCCATCCAGATGTCTTGATAATCCGGTGCCGGGGAATATAATCTTTTCTCTAAACGGAGAGCATCATCTTTTGCTGAAAGTGTTGCACTTCAGAGTTGATAAGAGGAGGAAAAAAGATGGGTAAATCATTCAGAAATTTAGCAGGGTTCGGAAAGCGTATGGAATACTGGGTTGCCGGTTTGATGATTAAAGAGGGTATTGATGTATATATGCCCCTTGTTGACGATAAAGGTATCGACATCATTATCAGGCGAAAAGATGGAACATTTATAGAAGTTCAAGTAAAGGCTCGTTCTAAAGACGTCATAATGAGCAATGCTGCTTTGTTTGCAGCAATTAGACATGAGCAGAGAGACAATTACTATTTTGTCTTTTATTCGGAACGGCTTGATATGTTCTGGATTATGACCTCGGAAGAATTTATAAAGGAATCAGTGCAAACCAAAACGGGAAAGTACATAGGAATACGGGGCATCTGGTTCAATGGAACACGGAAGAACAAAAAGACAGGGGAATATAAAGAACATTACAAACCACAGTTTAAAAAATACATTGCTAAAGACTTTTCTCGTTTAGCGGATCGAGATTCTGTCTAGCCCGGATTTCTCACAAGGAGGTATAGAAAGAGGCCGTTGTATGTGTTATAATAAGTAATTACAGTAACTTAAAACACAGGAGAACAACGGCCTCATGAGTACACAGTGTAACACGGAACAAATCGAATTTCTACCCTTCAAAACTCTCGAAACATCCACAAACAGCCCCGGTTCTAAAAGAACCCGCAAAGTAATTGCTAAATTCGACTCTGACAAAGTAAGTTCCGACGGCGGCATTGCCCTGCTTCGCGAAGCCGAACACCGTTTTGGAGTTATCAGGAGGTTCGCCGAGTGCTTCATTGATCATCGAAACCCCAGTTACATCACCCACCCCGTATTCTCCATAGTGGCCCAGCGGGTGCTGGCAATCTGCTTGGGTTACGAAGACGTGAACGACCATGACAGGTTCCGAGGGGATCCCATAGCATCCATGTTCTGCGGTACCTCTGCTCCCCTTGCGGGCAAGAGCACGGTAAACCGCATGGAGCTTACCACCGGGGGGACGGATCGCTACAAGAAGATAGAGGCTGACTTTGGGGCGATTGACAAACTGCTTGTGGATATGTTCATCAGGTTCCACAAAAAAAGGCCGAAGAAGATAGTGATCGATATAGACATCACGGACGATCCCCTGCACGGAAATCAGGAGGGCAGGTTTTATCACGGTTATTACGGGGGGTACTGCTACACCCCCTCTTACATATTCTGCGGGCGCCATCTGCTTGGGTGCCGGCTCCGCGAAGCCAACCAGGATTCTGCGGCGGGAGCAGAGGAAGAACTGAAGAGGATTATCTCCGGGATTCGAGGGAAGTGGAAAGACACTGGGATTATCATACGAGGGGACACGGGTTTCTGCCGGGACGAGCTTATGAGGTGGTGTGAGCAAAACGGGGTTGATTACGTGTTGGGCATGGCAAGAAACTCCCGGTTGATGAAAAGGGTTAAGAAGCAGGTTCGCGGAGCTCACATAGAGTATGTGGAAACCAAAAGACCGTCGAGGAGGTTTGTAAGCTTTATGTACAGTACCATGAAAAGCTGGTCTCGAAGCCGCAGGGTGGTATGCAAGGCTGAGCATCTTGAGAAAGGGGCCAACACCCGGTTCATAGTAACGTCTGTCAAACACGAAGAATATGACGCCAAGACTCTTTACGAGAAGGTTTACTGCGCTCGGGGGGAGATGGAGAACCGTATCAAGTCTCAGCAGCTTGAGTTGTTCTCGGACCGCACCTCAACTCACTACATGAGGTCAAACCAGTTGAGGATGTACTTCTCCGCCTTTGCCTACGTGCTGCTTGAGCGTTTGAGACACAGCGGGCTTAAGGGAACCCGCTACGCGATGGCGCAGTGCGATACCATACGCCTGAAGCTGCTTAAGATTGGTACGCTGATAACAATGAGCGCCAGGAGAATTGTGCTGTCGTTCTCGGAGTTCTATCCGTACGCGGACTTGTTCAAGCATGTGCTGAGCAGGCTGCGGGCGATTCCGTTGAATCAATAGGGAACAAGGGATTGCGGATATGCTTGCCTGAGACCGCAGGGGGACATCTGCGTCTGATATCGCTTCGCAAGGTAAGAACATACGGAAATAACCTGTAAATCGCTGCCGCCTACCCGAAAAAGAAACTCGCTCCCTGTCAGTTCAGCCAAAATCCAGATCCAACCCCAAAAAATTTACTTCTTACACCCCTTTGTGAGAAATGCAGGCTAGTTATGTATATAAGTCCCAATGTGATCATTATGTCCTTTGTTCTCGGCATCTTTGTGTTTTAGTTGAATCAGTCTATTGAGAAGCTATAGAATCCCGCAGTTGTTTCAGTTTCTCGAGAAGTTCGTCAAATGTGACAATTGTGACATCCTTGGAATTTCCCCGGAAAAGCTCAAAGGATTTCAGTAAATCTTGATTCTTTTTGGACGGCATAGTCCCGATAATCAGGCAGCAGTGAACAGAGTACGACTCAATGTCGTGGATTCCGCTGTTGTCCTTGATCTGTGCTATGTGACGTTGAAATTGATATTTCTGATCAAGCACTTGATTAATTGATCCGCAGAACTCTGCCGAGGGCGTGTGCACACCATTGCGGAAAGTTTTTTTATTCAGCAGTTTGGTCTGTGGCGTCTTGATCTCAAAAATGGCTGTGTTGTTGGTCAAAGTGTTTTTGACTAGGAAATCTGCAATCTTCTCCCCTGTTCCAGATAGCTTGCGACCGCCGACCGAAGCTTGGTCCTTGACCTTTATGATTGGGTAACCAAAAGCCAGATTCAGGATGAAAAAATTTTCGTTGAAGAAAGACTGCCAGAGACTTTCGTTAAGCTTTTTACCAAGCATATTTTCATAACGCTCGATAAAAATCTCAAGAGTGACGAGTTCTATATCACTCTTGAACTTTGCGAACTTTTCAGGCTTCGCTTTAGCGATGGGTTTTGTGTTGTTGGTGAAGACATTGAGCAATTCTTCCTGATCATTCTCGCTCAGTGGTTCTTCGCCTTGGATAACTTGAGTGATAAATCTTCGTACCGGATGGTAACCGGTTTTGACTGATTTCTCAGGAAGTCCAACTCTCTCCGCCAAGATGTTGTAGGCGGTCACTTCATTAACAGATCGCACGGCGATTCGACCAAGATCGGTGCGGCTGTTCAGAGCTTTTCTTGCTCTTTCGAAATCAGCTTCGTTAATGAAGAAAATCTTTTTGTCATCACCGATGCCTGTGGGACATGATTCCGAAATGACAACCTCGGTACAGTCCGAGAGTTCCTCCACCGCCTTTATGATGAAACGATATTGATTTGCGAGGCCCAATCCGAAATCGTAGTCTTTTGTGAAGCCGGGTGGCAGATACTCAAGCAGTTCTACGATATCATCTTCCGTTATGTGCTCCGCAGAATTCAAAACTGGATTCACTAAGCCTTCATCTGCAAGTGTTATACGTTCGACCTTTTCGTACTTAGGCTTTAGAAAGCCGGAGTTATAGTTGGACATGGTCTTAGTCGGAAACATTGTGAGAGCTTTGTCCAGATTATTTATGTGCAGCAGCTTCACACTATAATTCGTAGCCTTTTTGGAATTCAACCCTAATTGGACAAATCTCTGCTTTGACGGGACATAGAAGACCTCCGTGGAGTCCGAGGAAAGATTTTTAACGAAAAGATTACCTCTTGAAAGGTTGCCGGGGGTACCCATGAACTCGCGTACCATTAACTTTTGCCTCCATCTATACTCAATTTATTCTTGGCTGCTGCGTGATTCCAGAATGTTTTCAACTAACCTGTAAACAGTTGTTCCGGTGTTTCGCGGCCAATCGCGACAAGCCGGAGTGTCCCGTTTTTTTGCTCGCTTGATAGCCTCTGTAATCCCATCATCGGATATTTTTCTTACATTTATACCCTACTGTCCCACGTTTATCAAATAATTTCAGTTGGTTACGATACGCGGGGTCGGGAGAAAAATCCAGCCCTGTCAGCTGATTTAACGGGATTTTTTCAAACAGGGTAAGGCTTAAAGTCTGCAAAATTGTGTAGAACCTGCTTCAAGATCAAGCCGCTTCTTGATGATGGCAATAAGCACTACCGAGACCGCAATCCATATCTGGGATTTTACGGCGTTTTCCATGAACCGTAAAAACTCTTGATTCGCAGGTGTTGCTTGATCCATTTGAAGAACAGTTCAACATGCCAGCGACTCCGATACAGTTCGGCAATGGTAATGGCCGGAAGCGAGAAATTGTTCGTAATGAAGGTAAGTGTCTTGTTTCGTTTTTTGTCCCGGTACTTTACGCGTCGAAGATGTTCAGGGAAATCTCTGATACCCGTTACTCCCGTGAGTTTAATCGTCTGGTCGCAGACAAGTCCGGTTGAGCGATCAACCTCGTGGGAGTAGATGCGGCGGTATTTGGTATTGGTTTTGGTTCTCAGAACAAAGAAGCACAGGGATTGATGAAGATCATGCAGGCGCTTAAAATCAAGGTAGGCTCGATCCATAACATAGAAGGCTCCGGGTTGTGGAACAAGCAGGTCAAGGACATTGACATCATGGAGTTTGCCATCGGAAATGTGAATGAAAGCAGGGATATAACCACGCAAGTCAAGCAGGGTATGGAGTTTTACGGCTGATTTTGTTCTTCGGAAATGAGCCCAGGGAAATAAATTAAGACAGAGGTCTATGGTAGAGGAATCCAGAGCATAGACTGTGTTTTCGATATCAAGCCCGCAGTCATCATCATGATAGAGGTCTCTGGCTTTACGGATGAGACTCTGTGCGAAATCCGCATGGATGCGCCAGTCACGATTCTTGTTTGCGTTAGCCAGGGTGTTGCGTGATATGCCGCTTAGGATTCCCATGTGGGGGAGTCTTTTTGCTTGGGCTCGAAGACAGGTTTCAATGTCGCGCAGACTTTCTCTGTAGGTGAGTTGGGCGAAAGTCATACAGCGATATTGTTCTGAACAGAAAAAGGACTTGACCTTGTGGTTGCCGTTATAACGGTTTACACATCTGCGGAATGTGTGCCAGGGAAGGTGATCCATCACCTGTGAGAAAACCAGTTTTCCTGTATACATGATATTTGCCTCCTGTTGTGTTGATAGGTACAAATATCATCTGGAATTGGTTTTTGCACTTCAAGCCTGTAACACCCTATTATTGCCGATTTGGTATGTCTAATCAGTTAGTTACGTAACGCTTGAAGCAAAACGTTGGGACAGCAGTGACCCTTGTCATACTCTGGCAGGTGAAATTTCAGCTTTTTGGAACAAGTTTGCGAATTGCTGATCCACTGCCATCTTCGAAATGTAAAAGCAGCCAGAATTCAAATTTGGGATTGCTCAGGGCGAAACCATAATTGTCGGCCCCCTGTGCCCATTCATTAAGCTGTGAAAGCTGATCATCGGTCCATTCGTCTTTATACCAGCCACGCTTCATCTGAACTTTTAAGATCTTCTTTTTTTAAATAATCTTTCATTTTTGCAAGAACCTGCTGGGGCGCACTGCCACCCTTCCCTTTAAGGCAATTGATATGAACAACTAAGTTTCGGTTGTTGAAAATCGTAAAATACTGTGGTTCTGTTTTGCTGCCTTCAACGGCAAGCACGAACATTTTTTTGTAACGACGTTTGCCTAACGGGCGTTGGAATTTTCTCCTTTTCTTTGGAGGCATTAGTTATTATCCTCGCGATTCATCAAGATATTATCTACAAGAATCCGTGGAACACCGCCCAATCGACCCTGCAGATAACTTTTACGAATGTCTTTGTCATATCTGATATCCTTATAGTCGTTGAAGGAAAAAATATCTGAACTACCCTCGGAGTTTCTCTCGGTGACCCACATTTCGTCGCGCCGAAGCAGTTCTTGATCCATCAGCAGAACATCGTGCGTAGTGATCAGCAACTGCGCACGGCTTTTTGGGCTGCAGTTGGCTAGATAAGTTTCAAGCAATTTTCTCGTCAACAATGTGTGCAGGCTTCGGTCCACTTCGTCGATGACATGTATGGTCTTTGAGCCGGCAGCATGTTCCGCAAAAAAGGCGGGTAGAAGCTCAATTACCCTTTGAGAGCCGTCTGATTCCTGGCGGATTTCAAATTTAGCCTCTGTTCCATCAGCTTTAGAATGGAACGCAACCAACTTTTTTGCCGTAAGCTTTCCAGCACTTCGGGTAAAGATAAAACGTTCGTTAGTCGGGCGTGCAAAAATCCCTAAAGGCTTGCCTTCTTTGATGTCTTCCCGTAGCTTGTTTTTGAAACTCTCTTTAAAAGGGATACTGTCAAATGGCACTTCTTCGCCGCCCAGGTGAGAAATGCCTGTATCAAGCTGTGGCAGCAATTCGTTCATTTTGTCGTGCAAGGGATGCTCTTCATCAAGAAAATACCCAAATCTTCCAAAGATTGAATCTGGAGCAATCAGATGTAAGGTGTTTTTGAACCAGTCATACACTGGCTTGAAATCGTTGACATTCTGAGATACCGAATTTGTCAGAAACAACTGATTGTCTCTTGTCCCTTTAAAAGCGAAATGCAGAAACGGGTCTTTATCCAGCGAACTGTGAAAGTTTAGATTGCCACCTTGCCGGTCATAGAGGGTCTTTTCACTTGTGCTTGTGATCTGAACAAGTTTTTCCTCAATTACCGTCTTTCCGGTTGCGGCAAAACTGAATTCGTAGATTGTTTCATCAATCAGCAACTCCAGCTTGAATCGAGAGGGTTTTTCCAAACACCTGCTGTCAAGCTGATACGGTTCCACTAGAATCAAACTGTCTGGTTCTGTTCCCCGGACAACCAGGTTTTTGATAAAACTCAGGGCTTTAAAAAAATTCGTTTTACCCGATGCATTGGCGCCATAGATTGCGGCAACAGGTAAAATTCTTGTCTGGTATTTTTCGACCTTAGGAACTCGGTCTCCATGTTGTTTTTCGCGGCTGGCAACCATTGAAAAAGAGACCGAATCACGAAAGGACATCCAGTTTTCTATTGAGAAGCTTATAATCATTTGAAGCCTCCTTATACGATATTAGCTCATTAAACACTATTAAAATACATCGAATAAATTTAAAAGTCAACAAAAAAGAGAAAATATCTCTTTAGGCAAGATTCTCGGATAAGAAAGACTGAGTAAAATCTTGTGCTACTCTTGAGCTTTTTTAATAATGCCGGTCAACACGGAAGTCCTCATATATTCGATCATCTACTTAACTTGTATATTATCTGGAAGAATAAATGGATTCTGGAAACCGGCGGTCTATTTGGCAAAATAAATACCAACCGGAATCCACTCAAAGCGGCTACCGGACCATCCGGCAAACTGGAACATCTGAGACATACACCTGACTTGGCTATTTAAAACAATGCCTGTTTTGCCAAGTGTATTCCCTGAGGTAGCCTGCTAAAGAACCATTGTGTCTGTATCTGGTCTTCTTGCGAAACGCTAATTTGGACATCCAAGTTTTCGGAAAAACGCGCAAGTTTGTTGTTCGGATCAGCATGCTGTCATCAGTTATCTTTTCATTATCCTCAAACTGTCGATACTGTCTACCGCCGGGTACCGGTCCATCTTCAACTAACTTCGAAAACTGCACCCTGTTGTCTTGGCGACGTGGCGCGACAATTTTGAATTGCCGTTCAATCTGGTTTTTTTGGTTCCAATTGGAGAAATAGAGGTTCTGCGCGGCATTGAGGTATTGAAGCTCATTGCACGCGTACACGTCCTTCTCACTGTTTATAGAGATAAAACATCCTTGTTTATCTATCGCTCTATATACATCAGCATCGTAGAGAACCAAAAGAAGGTGTGGTGACAGGGGTAGAAAAAAAAGAGCACCGGCTGACAATGTCCCGAATGTGTTCTTCTTTAGCTCTTGCGCATGAAATCTGCTGGTAAAGAATACCGGATCATCTGATGTAACGAAGTCCAATGAGGCCTTGTTCTTGACAATGGCAATCTTCAGGTCGGCAATGGTTTGCAGAAATCCGGTATACATACTCAATGCCTCAAGCATCATGAAGCGGGCACTCAGATCAAGTTCAGGCGGATTTACGGAGGAGGACTCACGGATTGTCTTGTGAATGCCCTGAAACGTTGATCTGATTCTTTTGCTCGCCGCTTCGGTACGAGAATATTGCAGAATCATGAACTTGCGAAGTATGCTCAAATCTTGTTCGGTTGGGTTTTCTCTTTGGTCGTTAAGCACACGAAGAACACGCGCGTAGTCGTCTTCATATTTTTTTAGCAGATGTTCTATTTCACCGTCATCGTCGTACAGATAATCCTTTGAGCACTGCCCTTTTACGGAAGCCTTTCTCACGGCTTGGAACCTGCTGATATTGTACAGATTTATCGCCTTCCCCTCATTATCGAGAGAAAACGGTTTGAAATAGGAGCGGGGAACAAAATGCTGATTTTTGTGGCTTGGCATAGTCGACTGCGAATTATTGGATGTGGCTGAAGATACGGGGCATATACGAACGAGTCGGCTTTGAGGCAACAATTAAGGTTACACCTATTTTCGCTTGGACATCTTTGTTGTATCCGTCTATGGCTTTTTTCAGCTTTTCCATAGCCTAGGTGTCATTACTGTGTAATCTTAATTGACGCGCGACTTTTTCCCTATTGCTTCGCCTTTCATTTTCATATACCTCATTGGTATATAAAATCAAAGGCAAATTGCTTGGCGATCAGTAAAAGCTGATTGACACTCTGAATCTGGATTCCTATGAATGGACATAAGTTTTCTGAACCGGAACCTGAAAAAGCTATGCGAAGACCCGAAACATGCTAGCAGAAAGCTCGGTAGCACCTCGGCCAGGAAATTGTGGATTCGATTAGCGGATCTTGACGCGGCGCCGAGACTTGGTGATGTAACAGCAGGCCGCCCGCACCCTTTGAAAGGCGATCGAATCGGAGAATTTGCTCTTGATCTGCAAAGCGGGCGACATCTGGTATTTGAACCGTTTGATGATCCGATACCGGTGGATGCGAACGGAGATATAGAATGGGGAGAGGTTAAGTCAATACGGATTGTATTTATAGGAGACTATCATGACTGAAAATCTTGATCGGTTTCAGCCGAAATGGCCATTGCCGCCGCCAGGAGATACGATTCTGGATATTTTGGAAGAAAAGAACTGGACTCGGTCTGAATTTGCCGACCGCGCCGGTTATACGACAAAACACGTAAACCAGCTTGTACGCGGCAAAGCGGCAATTACGGAAGATACCGCGCTTCGGCTGGAACGAGTGCTCGGTAGCACTGCTGAGTTCTGGCTGTCAAGAGAGGCGAAATACCGTGAGGCCATAGCGCGCGCGGAAGAAAGAAAACGCCTTGAGAGCGAGACCGAATGGCTTAAGGAACTCCCGCTCCGACAGATGATTAAGTTCGGGTGGGTAAAGAAATGTTCGGAAAAAATCGAACAGGTTTCAGAGTGCCTTAAGTACTTCGGTGTCGCTTCTGTATCGGCTTGGCGCTCAAAATATCCTCTGCCCTCGCAGCTGGCCGCTTTCAAATCTTCGGAAAAATATGAAAAGAACCCCGGCGCCGTGGCGGCCTGGCTTCGCAGGGGAGAGCAGATAGCGGAACGGCGCCCCTGTGAGAAATACGACAGGCAGGGCTTTATAGAGAAGCTGCTAACCTTCCGCGAACTTACAAATGAAATCGAACCGGATGTATTTATCCCGCAACTGATTAATGCATGTGCAGAAGTTGGTGTTGTCGTTGTTTTTGCTCCTGCGCCCACCGGATGTCCCGTAACCGGAGCGACGCGGTGGCTTACTCCGGACAAGGCCCTGATAATGCTTAGCCTGCGGTATAAAAGCAACGATCACCTGTGGTTCGGGTTTTTCCACGAAGCAGCGCACATACTTTCTCATGGGAAGAGAATGTTGTTTCTCGAAGTTAACGGGGGCATGGAAAATGAACATGAATGGGAAGCCAATCAGTTTGCCGCCAACTTCCTGATTCCGAAAGATAAAGCCAAGACTCTTTGCGACCTCGCACTTACCAGATCAGCTGTAGAAGTATTTGCCGGCGAGATCGGCGTGGCGCCTGGTATTGTAGTCGGCCGGATGCAGCACGAAGGATATCTACCCATGAATTATCTTAACGGATTAAAAGTGCATTACAGGTGGAAAACTGAGCAGAGCTAGTTTAATGAACCGGCTATCAGAGCAAGACGACTTAGTTTGTTCCCGCCGGACCAATGAAAATATCTTTGTACAATGTTCCCCGCTTCGCTTTATACAAGAAAAGTGTCCTCAGGTGTCGCCCGCTCAATAGCGAAGAAAACGGGGTGGACGGACTGAAAATGGGTTGAGGAGAAAGTAGCTATGATTAGATATCCAGCATTGATTGATGGAGAGAAGGGAGCCTACGGCGTTTCGTTTCCGGATATTCCCGGCGTCGTGGCAATGGGAGTGACGATGGACGAGGCGTTGTTAAACGCCGAAGAGGCGCTTCGGGACTACGTGATTGAAACGGAAAAAACTGGAGATAAGCCTGTTTCCCCAAGTTTAATTGAGGAAATCCGGACTCCTGCTGGCAGCGCACTCGTTTCAATCTCCCTTATCCGTCTTTCAGGACATAGCGTACGAGCTAACCTTACGCTTGATGAGGAAGTTGTGGCCTATATTGACGGCGAGGCACGTCGCCGTGGCATGACGCGGACGAAGTTTGTTGAGTGGATGACACGGCGTATTGCACAGATGGGTGGCTGATTTCTGGTTGTGCGGGGGGTTGTTTTATAGACCCAGCGAACTCTGTCTGGAAAACGGCGTTTCCACTGGATTTCCGAAGTTGAGGGGTCGGATTTGAAATGCATTTTTAGAGAATTATCCCTTTAAGTTGAATTCAGAGGTGCTCCTCAAAACCGTTTGCAGGAATTAAGGTCGCTTGTCCCCAGAGTGGTTGCTATTGTTTCCGGCAATCTGCGAAAGTAGATTTATCTTGTTTCGGGTTAAGTTAATGCGCATATGTACGTCAAGGCGAATGCGCGCCTTCTGTTTGTATCGCTCTTGCTAGTGTTCTTGCATCGGCGATAAAGCTTGGCAGGAACTCAAGTGTGCTTTCGGCCAAAACTTCTCCGCAGTCGTGCGTGATACCGTTGAGGTTGTCGCGGTATGAAAGCCAGCGTTCACATGTCTCCGAATCAATCAAGCCGTGCTTCGCGGCGTGACGGAAAACATCCTTGAAAACCAAGCGATCAGCTTGGCGGTTGTCAGCGAGATAAACACCTAAAACCTTCCTCAGCAGCATGCCGCTTTGTTGGAGGATAATTTCAAACTCTTTTAAGCAGGCAGCGCCGTACATGTCGTGGGAGACCTCGTCCGGGCCGGTGAGGTTCAGTTCTCCCAGAGCATATTCCAGAACGTCTGTATGGTGTCTTAGAAATTGCGTGTCGATGCTCATGGTCTTCGGTCTTCAGACCCAAGCTTCTTGGGTTTAGCAATTGTTCAAGGAATTTTTAGCTTTCGGAAAGCTTCTCACAAAAGATGAGGATTGCAATCCGTTCAGATTATCCCGACTTCCAGTGTCGCATCATATCGACTGATGCTCTAGGGGTTCCGTCCCTTCACTGAGTATGTCCAGGTAATCTTTATATACGAATATCTGCCCGCGACCTTTTCCGGTGACCTCCTTCAGAATGCCGAGTGCCTGCAAATGCTTTAAAGCTTTCCTTATCGTCGGCCGGGAAAGCTCGAGACTCCTGTGTGCGTCCGGGACGGATATAACGGGCATTTTCTGCAGGAACCGGTAGACCTGAAACACCGATGACGCCGGACGGCCCAGATGTTCGATCCGGCCGTGGTCGCGTTTGGAGAGATCCAGTATTTTGTGAGCCGTCTCAGAGGCCTGTAGCGAGGTGTGCACTATGGCGTTTAGGAAAAACTCGAGCCAAGATTCCCAGTCGCCGGTTTCGCGAACATGCTGCAGCAAGTTGTAATAGAGGTAACGATGGGTCTTGAAATATAAGCTGAGATACAGGAGAGGTTCCGACAGAATGCCCCGTGCGCAGAGCAGAAAAGTTATCAAGAGCCTTCCGAGACGGCCGTTGCCGTCTAAAAACGGATGAATCGTCTCAAACTGCACGTGAACAAGTCCCACCTTGATAAGCGTTGGGATATCAGGCGTGTCGGTGTGAATGAAGTTCTCAAGGTCTGACATTAAGTTACGCACGCGCTCCTGCGGTGGTGGAACGAAAACGGCGGTTGCGGGATGCGGACCCCCAACCCAGTTCTGCCGGTTGCGGAATTCCCCGGGGCTTTTTTCTCCGCCGCGCACGCCAGACAGCAGGATTCGGTGAATGTCACAGATGAGCTTAAGAGAAATCGGAGAGCCTTTTTCCCTGATCTGCTCCAGACCATGGTTCATGGCCTTTACGTAGTTTGAAACTTCGAGAACGTCATGGCTTGGGGTTCTGTTCCGCTCCTCCTTGCTTTCAAAGAGCAGCAGGTCGAAGAAGGAGGACTGGGTTCCCTCTATCTGCGATGAAAGCAGTGCCTCCTTTCGGATGTACATGTAGATGAAGAAATGAGGGTCCGGCAGTATTGATGTGATTCCGTCCAGGCGGCCCAGATTCTGGTTCGCTTTTTCCAGGAGCCCGTAGAACCTGTCAACCCGCACGGGCGGAACGGGGGGAAGAGGCGGGGGTACGAAGGTCTTGATTTTTTGTTCGCGAAACAGAGTTTCTACTAAACTCCCCAAACGTGACGGTTCAGGTTTGAAGTCCATTTTTATTAAACATCCTTTCTTTATAATTTTTCTTAAGAAAGGATAACCGGAAAAACTTTTTTAGTAAACTTTCTTAAGAAAGGATATCCCAGAATCTTTTCCTTAGGTGTGTTTTAAAGAAAGTTTTCTTGCTTTAAAGGTTTTCTTAGGAAAGGAAACCCCGAAAACCTTTCTTAAGCAGAGTTCTAAAGAAAGCTTCCTTACTTTAGAGTTTCCGTAAGGAAAGGATATTCCCGAATCTTTTCCTTAGCCGGGCGGCGCTCAGTGCTTAAAGTGTCTTTTTCCGGTAAAGACCATTGCAATCGAGTGCTCGTCCGCGGCGGCGATTACTTCGGCGTCCCTTACCGATCCCCCGGGCTGCGCTATGGCCCTGATTCCTGCCTGCGCCGCTTCGTCAACGCCGTCTCTGAAAGGGAAAAACGCGTCGGAAGCGAGCACCGAGCCGTCAGTCGGCGTTCGTGCCTTCATCCCCGCTATCCTGACGGAGTCGACCCTGCTCATCTGGCCAGCTCCTATTCCTACCGTCCTGAGGTCCCTCGCGTAGACAATCGCGTTTGACTTGGTGTGCTGACAGACAGCCCAGGCAAACCGAAGGTCGGCCATCTCCTCCTCGGTGGGTTTTCTTTTGGTCGGAATCTTTATGTCTTCAAAATCATCTCCCCATCCCCTGTCGCTTTGCTGTATGAGCGCCCCGCCCGTCACCTTTTTTATGTCGTAGGAGCCCGCCCCGCCGATATCCATGCCGCCTGAGAGAAGCACCCGGAGGTTTTTTCTGGCCGATAGCAGCATGAGCGCCTTTTCTGAAAAACCGGGTGCTATTACGACCTCAGCGAACATGCCGGCTATCTCTTCGGCAGCGGTTTCGTCAACCTCCCTGTTAAAGGCGATTATACCGCCGAAAGCGCTTTCGGGGTCGCACTCCCTGGCCCTTGAGAACGCCTCGGCGGGAGTGTTTCCAAGCGCCGCCCCGCAGGGGTTGTTATGCTTCACTATTACGCATGCGGTCTCTTCAAACTCCCTTACGAGCTCAAAGGCGGAATCGGTGTCGTATATGTTGTTAAGTGAAAGCTCTTTTCCCTGGAGCTGCTTTGCGTTTGCTACGCAGCATGAGTCGGCCACGCCGCTTTCCGTGTAGAAAGCCCCCTTCTGGTGGGGGTTCTCCCCGTAGCGAAGATCAAGCTTTTTTTCAAGGTAAAGGGTATAGGTGGCGGGAAGCGGGTTTCTTCCGCCGTCCGGTTCCAGAGATGAGAGATAATTGGATATCGCTGCGTCGTATCTCGAAACATACGAGAAGGCCTTTACCGAGAGACGGAAATTGGTCTCGGGGGAGATTTCCCCCTTGTTCTTTTTGAGTTCCCGAAGCACCGCCCCGTAATCCGCGGGATCGGTAAGCACGGTTACAGACGCGTGGTTTTTGGCTGCGGCCCGAAGCATGGCCGGCCCCCCTATGTCTATGTTCTCTATAGCTTCTCGAAACGTGGTTTCCTCTTTTGCTACAACTTCCTCAAACGGGTAGAAGTTGACCACGAGCATGTCTATAGGCTCTATGGAATTTACCTCCATCTCTTCTGAGTGGCGCTTATCGTCCCTTATCCCCAGAAGCCCCCCGTGGATTCTTGGGTGAAGCGTCTTCACCCTTCCTCCGAGTATTTCGGGAAACCCGGTGTAATCCGATATGTCAGTTACCTTCGCGCCGCCGTCTCGAAGCCTCCTGGAGGTACCCCCGGTTGAGAGCATCTCCACTCCCAGCTCCCCTAGGCCCTTTGCGAGCGTGTTTATCCCCTTTTTGTCGTAAACGCTTATTACCGCTCTTTTTATCTTTGTCACGAATGAAAACTCCTTTTTGGAAGCGGAGGCGACCGCGCGGGCCGCGCCGGTCGGGTGAGACTTTTTTCGCCCCGGGCGGAATCAAAATATTAAAACTATCACAGCCGGGCGGATTTTCAATTCTCCGCTTACAAACAATCCCGTTTTTCGGTACAATATCAGGGATAAACCGTGGCACTCGTGCCGGGGGAACGCAGATGGAAAAAGAAAGGTCCGCTCAGCTCAAGGTAGGAATTTTCGTCCTGGTATCGATCGCTATTTTCGTTTACGGAGTTTTTACGATAAGCGGTCAGGAGGAGCTCTTTGAGAAGGAGTACGTCGTGAAGACCTACTTTGACAACACGGCCGGGCTTCTTGAGGGTGCCTACGTGCGCCTCTCGGGCGTGGGCGTAGGGTCGGTTTCCTCAATCCGCTTCTCCGACGATCCCTCCCTAGGTAAGGTGCAGGTCGTAATGAAAATCAACAAGAGGGCGCTTGCCAGGATCACCAAGGACTCTTTAGCCACGATCAAGACCGAGGGGCTTTTGGGGGCGAAATTCGTCGAGATTATTCCCGCCCACGGAGAGAGCATAGGCAAGGCCCGCGACGGGATCGTGATCAGGGGCTACACGTCGCCCGAGATGCAGGAGATAATAAGCCAGTCAGAGGAGTTCGTCTCGAACCTCACGGCCATCTCCAAGAATCTCGACAAGGTAGTGGCGGCGTTTGCGGACGAAACCAATCCGGGAAACGCGAGAAACACCCTGCTTGCAATGCAGGAGAGCTTCCAGACGATATCCAATACCATCCATGCCATTGAGAAACAGGAGGGTTTTCTGCATACTCTCATCTACGACGAGCAGTTCGCGGACGACATGAAAAGCTTCTCATCCAACTTGGCCGAGGTTTCCCGGATGATCAGGGAAGGAGAGGGCTCCCTTGGGGGGCTTATAGTTGATCCCTCGGTCCACGATGCCTTAAAGGGCGTGCTCGGTGAGGCCGAGAGCAACAGGTTCGTGCGCTCTGCGGTCAGGTATATGATTGAAGAAAAGGAGAAAAAGGCGTCGGGGGAGAATTAGGGTTCCCGTGGATTTTGCTCCGGGCGGCGCCTGAATATCAAGTCAGAAAGTTTCAAGGAGGTAATAGAAATGTCAACGAGAAAATTTATGGTTTTTTTGATTGCTCTGGTTTTCTGCGCCGTTCCGCTCACGACCAAGGCAGGGGACAGCTCCACTTCGCTTCCGGGCCCGCAGCTCGTAACCGGCGCGTGGATGTTCATTGCGGCCTATAAGGCCGACCCGGAGGTTCTGAAATCGATGCTTCCGGCGGGTCTCAAGCCCCATCCGAACAATCACGTGGTCATAAACATGTACACGGTTCCGGACAAGAACCAGACCTCGGGACTCGGTGCGTACACGCTCACCTATCTTACGGTCGAGCTTGACGGAAACGACTCATACGTGATGGATGCCGACATAACCTACCCGGGAAGGTATTTCGTCCACTACCACAACAGTTCCCCCAAGATGAGGGAATTCACAAAGGCAGCTGGCATTCCCGCACAGGAGGGAATGACTACCACGGTGGTAAAGGATGGAGTGCTTAAGACAAAGCTTGAAATCGGCGGGGTGGCGATGATTGAAGCCACGGCCGAGGTTGGAAACGAACTCGGAGGATTCGGCGGAGGACACCTTAACTACTTCGGGTTTCTGAAGGAGAAGGGAAAGGTGGTCAAGTACCCGATTCCCTGGAACGGGGGGACGGTGTCTCTTGCTAACCCGAAAATAATGTTCAAGGCTCCCAAGGGCCATCCGCTTAACAAGCTTAAGCCGCTTGCGGATCCCACCTGGGCGATCTGGACCAAGGGAAGCTTCGTCTATCCCCAGTACCAGATAGTCAACTGAACGTAAGGTAAATACAGTCTTTAGGGGTTGTATCCCGAAGTTCCCAGCTTCGGGATACAACCCTTTTTTTCCCACAGCCGGCCATGAGCAGATCGGATTACCCCATTTTATTCGTAATAAGCGAGATAAACGCGCTTTTCATACTGCTTCTTTTCTTCACGCTTCGCGCCGAGATGCCCGATGTCCACTCCTCGCTTGTGGGGGTGCAGTGGGGGATCTTCATACTGAGTCCCGTGGCCACTTTTCTTTTTCTCCGCTTTTTCTCCAAGTGGTCTTCGCTGGTCCAGTTCGCAAAGTTCTGCGTCATAAGCTTTTCCAACCTCGTGATTGACTTCGGAATACTCAACCTGCTTATTTACTATTCCGGGGTTGCAGAAGGGGTTCTGTACTCGGTTTTCAAGGCGGCCTCCTTTCTTCTGGCAAACGTTAACGGCTACGCGTGGAACAAGTTCTGGACCTTTCGCAGCAGGGAGGTCGAGGGGTGGCTCAAGCAGTTCATAAGGTTCTTCGCCGTTGTGGGCGTGGGGCTCGTGATAAACGTTACGGTCGCTTCGTACGTGGTCGCCGAGTTCGGCGGCTCCGGGGGTTCCATCTCGTCCACGTTGTGGGCGAACATAGGAGCCGCGGTGTCTTTGATATTTACGCTTTTCTGGAATTTTTTCGGTCTTAAGTATCTGGTTTTTGAGAAAAAGTATTGATTGACCGTGGTTTTTTGATTCGCCCATTCAACTCTGAAGTGCAACACCCCGGTTAAGGATCTAGTTTGGGGAATTTTATAATTTCTCAAACACACTGTAAAAACAGTTAAGCAAAGGTGACAATCTCCGAGACGAGAACAGGAGGTTGACATGACCAGGAGTTACAAGCAGTTGGACATTCTCGAGCGTCAGCGGATTTACTTTCTGCGCAAGCAGGGATTTTCGCTTCGGAAGATTGCTGAGGATCTCAGTCGTTCTCCATCAACCATATCGCGGGAGGTAAAGCGCAACAGCGGCGGGAGGGGTTACCGTTTCGCCCAGGCGCAGCGCAAGGCCAGGCAGCGGGGCACCGCGGCGTCCTCCGTGCCCCCCAAGATGACCGAGCAGATGTGGTTCATCGTGGAGAGCAAGCTTGGTCTGCAGTGGAGTCCCGATCAGATATCGGGACGGCTCAAGCTTTCAGCAGTGGTTTCGGTGAGTGCGGAGTGGATATACCGTCACGTGTGGGAGGACAAGCGCAGCGGAGGGAAGCTTTACAAGCATCTGCGGCGCCGGGGGAAGAAGCGCAACAGCCGAGGGTCGGGGTATTCGGGCAGGGGGCATATACCGGGCAGGGTGGACATAACGGAGCGTCCACAGATAGTTGAGGACAAAAGGCGTGTCGGGGACTGGGAGGCCGATACAATCGTCGGCGCTGGACATAGAGGCGCTTTGGTGTCCGTGGTGGATCGGGCGTCTAAGTTCACGGTTCTTCATCCCGTGAGTTCAAGGAGCGCGGGGGAAGTGGGAGAGGCCATGATGGAGAGGCTTATGCCCTACGTAGAGATTGTACATACGATTACTTCTGATAACGGAAAGGAGTTTGCGGGTCACGGGGAGATAACCGAAGCGCTGGGGGCGGGGTTTTTCTTCGCTACCCCTTATCACTCGTGGGAGAGGGGGCTCAATGAACATACAAACGGGCTGGTTCGTCAGTACTTTGCGAAGGGGACGGATTTTCGGGAGGTTCGGGGAGATGAGGTAAGGAGGGTCGAGGGGCTGCTCAACGGGAGGCCTCGGAAGGTTTTGAACTACAGGACTCCGGCTGAGGTTTTCAATGAGGCTTCGTGCTGAGGGATTGAGATGGGATGATTGAGTGGGGGTGGTTGGGGGTTTTTGGAAGATGTGATGGCGTTTGCCTTCGGTCGGGCTACGCCCTCCCTTCGGCAACCGCCATCCAGATGTCTTGATAATCCGGTGCCGGGGAATATAATCTTTTCTCTAAACGGAGAGCATCATCTTTTGCTGAAAGTGTTGCACTTCAGAGTTGATAAGAGGATTGGAAGAATTTCTTGACAATCGCCAAACCCTTATTGTTAAATGTAAAGATTGCATTTGGCACTTGAACCCATCTTTTGAAAAAAATTAGAATCATGAGCGATAAAGACAAGGAGTTTAATCCTGTTAAGCAGAATGAGAGCTTGCCTGTTCTTGAATGGGGAGACTTCGACAGGATCGGAAAGGAGAAAGATAGGCGTATCAAGAAACAGGGAGCCGGGGATGGATCCTTTGGCATTCCTTCAGGCGAAACTTTGTCTGATACCGAAAACGAAATTCTGGCTGATGCGCATGAATATCAGCACGGATTGTCCCATAGAGGCGGTGAATATTTTGAGGAACTTGAGAGCAGAATCAATTCCTACAACGATTTTTTGAATCAGGAGAATTTTAAAACGATTTTAAGTAGTTTAAGGGCTAGAGTACAAAACCGCATTGATAACAAGAAACTGAAATTATCGGAACTGACAACCGAATATAACAGAAACAAGAGAGAGTACGAACAGTTCAGGAGAATAAATCAACTGGATAGAATGCCTGCTCCCAGAACTTGGTTGAAATCCGGATTTTATGTTGCATTTATTGCTGTTCTGTTTGCTGTTGAAGTTATGATGAATACCAAGCTGGTTAGCGGTGTTCTCCCAGGTGGAACAGTGGAAGGAGTGGGACTTACTTTTGGGGTAGCGTTCGTAAACGTTCTTATTTCATTTGCCGTAGGTTATTACTTTTTGAAAAATATTAATCATGTAAATTCCGGCTCTAAAAGTACGGCATGGCTTATTTTTGCCATTTATATGGCCATGATTTTTTATCTGAATTGGGCGTACGGAGCGTTTAGGGGTGTGGCAGAAGAGATTGCAGCCAGCCCTGAACTTCTCGAACTTGATAAGATATCTCTGTCGCTGCAGAAAGCCCTTTCCCCGTGGGAAGTATCGCTGACTTTTCAAAGCCTGGTTATATCAGTTCTGGGTTTCGCGTTTGCTGTTTTTTCCTTGCTGGACGGTTACTTGTTTGACGATATCTACCCGGATTACGGCAGAAAGGCCCGCATCTTGAACAAATCCAGAGAAAAAATCCTTTCAGAACTAAAAAGATTAGTTTCAGGGGTGCAGAGGGTTTTTGCGGATGGACAAAGAGAAGGTAGGGAAATGAAAGAAACGCTGGCTCTTACTCTTAACACGTGGAGTAATGAGACCAACCTGTTGCAAACCAGATTTGATTCATACAGGAAAAAAATTCTGAATGCCGAAAAGGATATAAATCATATGCTCAGGGAATACATGATCGCCAACAAGGGGAAAAGAGAACTGACTGAATACCCCCTGCCAAAAAGGTTCGAGAATAAAGCTCCTTTTTCGTACGAGGATGACGAGAAAGATTCCTCTAGGGTTTTTGAAGTGTCCAGCGATGTTTACATGGAAGACGCACAGAGGAGACAAAAAAGAGAGAAGGTACAGAAAGATATTGAGGGAAACTATAGTACTTTTACAACGCAAGTTTCAGAACTCAGGGAAAAAATTCTGAAGTCGGTCAGGGAAATTCAAGGGCAATATGAAAATATTTAAAACATCTTTATGGATTGTGCTTGTAGCTGTTTTATCGGGGTGTTTGAACGACGAACCCGATAAATACCCTAGCATTAAAGAATTGAACGAGCAGTTCTGCGCTAAAGACGGCAGGCGTTACGAACACACGGTTGTGATACTGGATTTAACTTCTGAACTCAAGCAAGCCCAAGTCGATTATATTAAAGAGATGGTATTTTCCGAGGGGTTCTTTAAAAGTTATCAGCCCTTTACGAAGTTTTCGTACGTATTAATAAACGAAAAAACCCCACAATCGCAGCAACCTCTTTTTTCAAAATGCAGACCAAAAGCAGGGGTAAAAACAGAGTTCGATTCCTTTGATCTTCCGACTAAGAAAGAATCGGAACTTTACGTTAAAAGAAAGTGGAAAAGATTTATCGTTGAATCAGAAAAAATTTTCCAGTCGGTTTTTGAAAAGCCACTGAAGTCTAATTACAGCTTAATATACGAGACGGTTGTTAGCACTTTTAAAATTCCTAAATTTGATTTTGGAAACAATTATCGAAAAAGGAATTTAATCATTGTTTCCGACATGATGCAGCACTCCAATAGAATATCTTTTTACAACTTCTGCAGAACGAAAAATTCAAAGAAGCCAAATTTGTGCCCGGCATTTGATCGATTGATGAGTAATTCTTCAACCAGAGATTACATTAATTCAACTTCTCCGAGCAATGAAGATGTTGATATAAAAATCATTTTTTTAAACAATCGTTATGAAACCAGCCGAAGCCTCGACTCCACTTTGATCAGACTATGGATTGAATATTTCGAGAGAGCGGGATTTAGAACTCCCCAAATTGAATACCAGCTGGATGTGAATTAATTTGCATTTATCATAAGCTGTAAGCTAGGAGTGTTTTTGAGACCCGAGACTTGGCAGTCTGGCCTGTTGTTTTAACCAGCCGTGTTTAATCCTAACTGCATTATCTTTCACTGTGAGCAGTTCTGTATTTCGTTCCAAGATTTCACTGTTTGACACTTGAGATGAAAAAAGCTAGAATTGTATCAGTTTGGGACTGAAGTACTTCAGAATAAATTGGGAGCGATCTAAGTTGCTTCATGCGAATCATAGCCAAGAAAATGCTGCGGGAATTTTATGAGCGTTATGACGATGCAAAAGAACCGCTTCTCAGTTGGTATCATGAGGTTAAGAAAGAAGATTGGGATACTCCCGCTAAGGTAAAGGAGAAATACCGCAATGCCAGTATCCTGGGGAACAACCGGGTGATTTTTAACATAAAGGGCAATAAGTACAGATTAGCCGTGAAGATTAAATATGAATACCGCGTGGTTTATATACGTTTTGTGGGAACCCATGCGGAATATGATGTTATAGATGCGGAGGAGGTATAAAAATGGTTAGCATAAAACCAATTCGTACCGAGGCAGACTATGAAGCCGCTTTAGCTCGTATCGACGAAATCTTTGAAGCTGAATTCGACAGCCTCGAGGGCAAAGAGTTCGATGTTCTAGTTGACCTTGTTGAACTATATGAGAGCAAACATGTGCCAATGGGGTATCCGGATCCCATTGAAGCAATCAAGTTTCGCATGGAGCAGGCAGGTTTGAACCAGCGCGACTTGATTCCTTTCATAGGAAGCCGCGCGAGAGTTTCCGAGGTGCTTTCCGGGAAACGGCCTATAACGATGCCTATGGCACGGGCCCTGCACGAACATATTGGCATTCCGGCCGATGTGCTGATTCGCAACTCGGGTGGGGGGTTAGAGGATTCGGTGGGCGATATTCAATGGAGCCGGCTTCCGCTCAAGACGATGGCGAAGCTGGGATGGATTCCTGATGTTTCTGACTTGAAGGAGCGGGCCGAGGAATTTATTAGGGAACTGATTGAGCGTGCAGGTGGTTGGGATGTAGCTTGTGCTGTTTTTTACCGAAGGAATGACCATCGCCGCTTAAATGCCAAAACGGATTCGTATGCACTTAAGGCATGGTGCTGGAAGGTCCTAGCCACGGCAAACGAAAATCGCCCCGAAGTGGACTATGAACCCGGAACCGTAACATTGGATTTTCTAAACCGGCTTGCACAGCTAAGCTGGTCGGAAGAAGGACCGCGGCTTGCGGTGGAATTCTTGGCGAATAACGGTATTTCCCTTGTCACCGTCAGACATTTGCCGAAGACATATCTTGACGGGGCGGCGTTACGGGGCGATGACGGAAGGCCTGTTATTGGTCTTACGCTGCGTTATGACCGGATTGATAATTTCTGGTTCTGTCTTTTGCATGAATTGGCGCATGTAGGACTCCATATGGATAACAACGAAGGTGATGCTTTTTTTGATGATTTGAGTCTGGGTGGAGTTAGCTCGGTGTTGCAAGATAAAATGGAAAAACAGGTGGATCAATGGGTTATGGAAGCGTTAATACCAAAGGCAGTTTGGGATACCAGTGAAGCAAGCAACCAACCAACCACAGCCGTGGCCGTTATGAATCTGGCAAGAGTTTTAAATATCCATCCGGCAATAGTGGCAGGCAGGGTCCGCCACGAGCAGGGAAACTACCGACTGCTCTCTCAGTTTGTTGGTACTGGAGAGATTCGTCGACAATTTACCCTTTTATGATGTTTCTCAACACTTTTCTACTAACTCAACTTTTGGAACTTTCTACTTTTTCCAGATCGGGGAAATCGTCAATGGAACAGGGCGGATCTGATATTACTGATGTGAATTAACCTGCATTTTGGTCCACACCATCATTTTGGTCTATAGCAACTGGGTTCCATTGTTTGCTTACCAGTGTGAGATCAAAGTCAAAAATGATCATTCTGGAAACGCCAATGAAAGTTGTGGATGGTCAACGGCGTTGTCCGGTTTTTCCACCACTGATTCACTAGCTCTGAGTGACTTTATTTCATCCAGAAATTGCGTGAGCGCTTTACCGTCCCGAATCGGGGTAGCGTCCCCATCCTTTATGAGTTTTTTGTTTCCCTTCGCCTTGTTCTGTGCGGAAGGCTGTTCAGTATAATCGATGCAGGCAAGCGGTCGCTTCTGATTGCGAGCGAATCTAACCGTATGCATAGTGCCTCCCTTAATCCCCGTCTCAATGACGAGAACGGCTTCTGAAAGGCCGCTCTGTATACGGTCGCGTTCAACAAATGCCGATCTCGCGGGTCTCAAGCCGACTGGATATTCGCTTACCAGACAACCCCCTTGCTCAACAAGGCGGTTTGCCAAATCCCTATTTGCGGCTGGGGAGACTTTGTCTAAACCTTGGGCGAGCACGGCGATACCCACTCCGCCAGCTTCAAGGCAGCCCTCGTGGGCATGAGTGTCACAGCCATAAGCCAATCCGCTTACGATGACGAATCCTTCCTCGGCTGCGGTGCGGGCGGAATTGTGTGCAACCTTTTCGCCGTACTGGGTTGGTTTCCTGGTGCCGATGACGGCTAAGCTCTCAGTAGAATGAAGCCCTTCGGTTTTTCCTTTGACGAACAACACGGCAGGAGGATCGGGGATGTTTCGCAGGTGTTTCGGATATCTTTCATCGTGGAATGAAAATACCTGGATCCCGGCCTTGTGATTTTTGTTGAGTTGTTCTAAGCTCTTCGCCCAAATTTCCGCAAACTCACTTTTTGAAACACTGGCATCATAATGTGATAGCCACAAACTCAAGGCTTCACAGTGGTCGGAGAAGGGAATATCACGGATCGTATTATCGACGATTTTCAATGCCCCTCGTCGTCCAAGCCCTTTTAGCTTCATGAGAGCGACAAGAGCGGTTGCGGCCGGCGAAATTTCCGTTTTCATGACTTAACCTTTCCCTTGTTTGCGGCGATACTGTTTTTCTCCTTCTTCCCAGAGGTCATCCCATTTTTTCGGGATACGATCATTTGAGATTTCGGTACCGTATTGTTCCATGTAAGAGCGGCTTTCGTTCTTGCCAAGACCGACTCCGTACACTCTGATGCCACTGTTTGCCTTGTGAATCGCTTGGGCTATGTGCGAAAGCGTTTCTCCCCTTGTTATAAAATCATCAAAAATCAAGATGTTCCCAGTTCCTATTCTAACAGATTCGTAATCGGCTTCGTCAAGTATTTCGCGTCTTCTTTCTGCATCGCGGGAGAAATGCAATGGATGATGTGCTTTCTTTGTAATCGCATCTCCTACAAAATTTGCGTTCGCCGATTTAGCGCAGCCCCGAGCCATAACTGACAAAATCCCCCTTTCCGCCGCGACGGTTTCACTTGAGGAAAGCGCGGGTATAAAGGTCGTCCTTGACTCGTCAAGCCCAAGGTGGTTCATCAGCACCGGGACCGCGATCTTCATCAGGTTGACTGCTCCATAGATCTCTGCTCCAGAGACCATCGCTTTTGTCTCCCGCTTGAATCTTTTGAATCGATTTGTCCATTTGTCGTTACCCTTATTGTCATCGGTAAGTCTGTAGCCAATGACAAAGGAACTCACAAGACCAGTATCCACGTCTAACCTGACTTTTATCCAATCCATGGAATGTTTTTACCCGAAGGAATTTGGTTTCGAAACAAAACGGAATGTTTTTTGATTGAGAAATACATGATTAGGTACTTCTAGTTTTTTCAGCAACTCAACTGAGCTATCCCCGGAAGTCTTTGCGGGTTTAACTGTCCTTGCTTTTTCAGCCTCCCCCCTAGCTAAAAGATAGCCTCTCTTTCGGACTGACGACAACAGGGTGGCGGATTTGATATTATTGTGGTTGCCGGAATTGAGATATGGCCTGTGGAAAATGAGAGCGGGCGACGGGATTCGAACCCGCGACCCTTGGCTTGGGAAGCCAATGCTCTGGCCAGCTGAGCTACACCCGCAATATCCAAAGGACTCTATATGGATATCGCTTACAAATCAAACCCGCCACTGCGAATGCGAACGGTTCCCCAGATAACCGCCGCGCGTTTCAGATATAATGTTTTTCGTGGACAAGACTCGCCGGACAGGACACCTGCTCACAGAAAAAGTAAACCCGAGAACGGTCAATATAGATGAACTTTCGTGTTCGGAAATCATTGAGCTTATAAGCGGGGAAGACCGGGAGGCCTTTAACGCCGTCTCCAGGGAAAAAGATTCTATCTCCCGGGCGGCAGACATGGTTTTCCGATCGCTTGAGCGCGGCGGCAGGGTTTTTTTTGTAGGAGCGGGGACAAGCGGGCGGCTCGGGGTTATGGAAGCCGCCGAATGCCCGCCGACTTTCGGAACAGATCCCGAGAGGGTGCAGGCGGTTATGGCGGGAGGGCGAGACGCAGTATGGAACTCGGTCGAGGGTGCTGAGGATTCCGCTACGGTTTCGGTGGAAGCCCTTCGTAGCAAAAAACTCTCCGGGGACGACGTGCTTTTGGGAATCGCGGCAAGCTCCGGAACCCCGTTTGTGATATCGGCCCTTGAGTACGCTCGGACAGTCGGCTGCGCGACCATACTTATAAGCTGCAGCGAGCCGGACAATGCCCCCGCCGACCTAGTCATAACCCTGCTAGTCGGTCCGGAAGTAATAGTGGGCTCGACAAGACTGAAGGCTGCGACCGCGACCAAGATGGTTCTTAACATGATTACGACGACTGCCATGGTGCTTCTTGGGAAAACTTACGGAAACCTGATGGTGGATCTTAAGCCCACATCCTCAAAGCTCGTTGACAGAGCCAAGAGAATCATAATGGATATATGCGACGTGGGGGAACAAGAAGCCGCCTCCCTTTTCCAGGAAGCCAACGGAAACCTTAAGATCGCCGTGGTCATGAAACTCGGGAGTTTCTCGCTTGAAGGGTCCGTTAGTTTGCTAAGAGAAAACGGCGAATCCTTAAAGAAAACTCTTGCGAACATATCCCGCGCTACGGGGAATCCGTAATCATCAGACCATGGCCCTAGTCCCGATAAGCTCGACGGACGGGGGACCTTGCGCTTCATCGGCATCAAGTGGCGTTGTATCTTCTGTGGGATGGTTCATCGTTATCTGGCCTAATCGTTCCACAAGTTGCCTGGCTGTTCCTTAAAAATATTCTCTGCGAGACGTTCTATTTCGGATTCGATCTGGCTTTGAGAAAGAATCTGTTGTTCAAGTGTCATGTGTCCGGCAGCTTCCATTACGTGCCGCTCGGCTTTTTCTCTTGCGCGCCGCTTGATAAGAGCTTCTGGATTTTCTTCCGGCACAAAAGCATAAACGAAACGACAATTTACCGCCTCCGCCATGGATTGCATGGTTCTTAGAGTCACTCCGCCATCAAGTTCGGCCTTTTCCGTATTGGAGACAAGGGCCCGGGTTCTGCCTAGACGTCGCGCCAGTTGCGCCGCGGACATGCCGAGGGCTTTTCTGGCCGTGCGAATCCAGCCCTCGGGAGGCAGGGCAAAACCCTGAAATTTCAATGCAGCCTGGTTAAGCTTCTCGCGGTACTGTCTTGTGATAACGGGCTTAACGCTCATTATGTATCCTCAATGTTTATACGGATAAATTTAAATCGTATAGCTATTTATATACATTTCAACTTAAAATGTCAATATATAAATATACATAATATAGGCGCACGGAAAAACATACCATGTCAGTATTGCTATAAGGCGTTTAATCCGCTTGGTGTTACTTGGTGAAATTTGGAGGAAGAAGACTCGCTTTGTTTAGCGCTGTGGATGAATCCTCGCACTGTCAAAAGGGAATTTTAACGCCTGAAGGCTAAGTAGAGTTCTTTCGCCGGAGTGCTTTTTACTTGGGGATTGGGGAATTTTAACTTATCAGTATCTCCGGCAGACGCGCGAACGCTTGCAAAACCGCAATTTGGACGCTCATAAAACCGTAGATTGGACGCTTGCAAAACCGTAGATTGGACGCTAAAATAATTCTCTATGGTTTCCATACAGTCATTTATTCCAAGATTGCTGGCTCCAGCTATCCAGACTGCGTTAGAGGATACGCCCGTTGTTTGTCTTTTGGGTCCGCGGCAAAGCGGAAAGACTACTCTTGTTAAGCAGTTGGCTCCTGAACGCCCTTTCATCAGCTTTGAAAAACGCGAATATTACATTGCCGCCACCGAGGACCCTGACGGTTTTGTGGCGAGCCTTCCGGATGCCGTAACTCTTGATGAAGTGCAGCGGGTTCCGGAATTGCTCCACTCCATTAAGCTGTCCGTAGACGAGGATCGTCGACCCGGCCGTTTTCTGGTGACCGGTTCAGCTAACCTTCTTCTTCTGCCGACCGTTACGGAATCTTTGGCAGGAAGGATGGAAATTGTCCGGTTGTATCCGTTAACAGAAGCGGAAAAAAACCACAGACCGGGACATTTCCTCAAAGAACTGCTTGATGACAATCTTAGACCGAGTATTGCGACCCGAAGGGAATCTGCAGGGCCGGCGTTGGAGGAACGGATAATCAGGGGAGGTTACCCTGAACCGTTAACCAGAACCCCCGGTCGTGCGAGACAGTGGTACAGGCAGTATCTGTCAAGTGTTATTGAACGTGATGCTCGTGATATTTTAAATTTAAGAGATACCGAACAACTGTTCCGCTTGCTGGAACTGGTTTCCCTGCGAGGTGCGGAGTTGCTCAGCGTCAGCAACTTAGCCAACAATCTTGGAGTACACAGGGAGTCGGTCGAGAACTGGCTAGCCGTTCTTGAGCGGCTTTTTCTGTTGCGTCGTCTACCCGCTTGGCACTCCAATACCTCAAAACGCCTGATCAAATCGCCGAAGGTGCATTTGCTTGACAGCGGGCTTGCCGCAATGCTTACGAACCTTGGGGTTTCCGACTTGTTATCTGACAGAGGCCGCATGGGCCACCTGCTTGAGACTTTCGTTTTGCAGCAGCTTGTCGCTCAGGCGACATGGACGGACCCCGACCTGCGTTTCTGGCACTATCGCGATAAGGACAAGGTAGAGGTGGATCTGGTTATTACGCTCGGCAGGAAAACTTGGGGGATTGAGATCAAGGCGTCAAGCGGGATTTCCTCAAGGGACGGACGCGGGCTTAGAAGGCTTGCGGATCGTTGCGGAGCGGATTTCGTGCGCGGAATCTTGTTTTATGCGGGATCGGATATTTTTAATTTCAAGGATGGGCGGATTCTCGCCATGCCGCTTAAAGAGATCTGGGAGCGATAGTGTAGGTAGTTGAGGAGGTTGCCTGCTAAACCGCTTCCCGATCAGGTAGCTTTTTCCGTGTGAACTGGCTTCGTCCGATAATTTCGAAAAAGGAAAAACTGGCTGTCGGTCTCATTTCCGGGACTTCGATGGACGGTATTGACGCGGCGCTGGTAAGAGTCTGCGGCTCGGGAGAGGATACCGAGGTGCGGATTGAGGAATTTATCTGCCGCGAATACTCAGACGCCGCAAGGAAGCTTCTTCTCTCACCCGGTTCTCTCAATGTGGAGCTGGTCTCCGATCTCAATTTCCTGCTCGGCCAGGAGTTTTCAGCCGCGGTCTTCGATCTTCTCAAAAAAGCCGCCCTGAAAACGACTGACGTGGATTTGGTGGGCACCCACGGCCAGACAGTTTTTCACAATCCTCCCTCTCTTGGAGGAAACATTTCCTCGACCCTTCAGCTCGGCGAAGCGGATGTTATCTGCGAGACCACGGGAATCACTACCGTGGGGGATTTCAGAACTAGGGACGTAGCGGCGGGTGGAGAAGGCGCCCCCCTCATCCCCTATGTGGACCATCTGCTGTTCTCCAAAACGGGGAAAAACGTAATCGCCCAGAACATAGGGGGGATTTCCAACTGCACTCTGGTTACGGGGAAACTCGAGGAGCTTCTGGCGTTTGATACGGGTCCCGGCAATTCCCTGATTGACTCGGTGGCACGTCTTGCCTCGGGGGGCGAGAAGAGTTTCGATGAGGACGGGGCGATAGCTGAAGAGGGTTCGGTTAAGAAGGATCTTCTGCGCAGGCTGATGAAAAACCCTTACTTTGATATAGAACCTCCTAAATCGACCGGCAGGGAGCTTTTCGGAGAGGAAATGATCGCAAGGCTTTTTTCGCTTATCGAAAAAAAGCACCTATCCCTGCCCGATCTTCTCCGCACTCTTGTCGAATTTACCGTCTGCTCCATAGTCTCCGCATACGAAAGATTCGTTTACCCCTGTGCTGACATAGAGGAGGTAATACTGAGCGGGGGCGGCGCCCGAAACCTCGTCATGGTCTCAAGGCTTCGCGAAAAACTCGCTCCGGTGCGGCTTTGTCTCTCGGATGATTACGGAATTCCTTTAGATGCAAAGGAGGCTGTGGGATTTGCGGTGCTCGCAAATGAAACAGTGTGCGGAAACCGGGCAAATGTGCCTGGAGTCACGGGAGCCCGTGACTCTACGGTTCTCGGAAAAATTTCAATCGGGAAGAACATCTTATAACGATGTATGAGAATCCGGCCGTATTTTCATCAAAAGATCTCTCCGCACCCCGGCGCGCGGCGCAGTTTCTTATGCCGAGAATCGATTTTTCCGACCCCGGCTCCGTCAAGCGGGCGGAGTGCCTCGCGCGGGATTTCTGCGTCTGCGGTTTTATAATATTCAACGGGGAAGCTGAGCAGGTAAGGGAAGCCACGCGCAGACTCGCGTCTTTATCCGAACTCCCGCTTTTTTTCGGATGCGACGTTGAAAGAGGTCTTGGTCAGCGGGTTTCAGGAGCGACCCTTTTTCCTTTCGCGATGGCCCAGGGAGCGATAGACGACGAGGAGCTTCTGAGACGCCAGGCCGTTATAACGGCCTGTGAGATGAAGTACTGCGGACTTAATCTTGCCTTCGCGCCGGTTCTTGACGTCAATACAGAGCCGCTTAACCCGATAATAAACATAAGGGCATTCTCCGATGATCCCGCTCTCGTTTCAAGACTTGGAGGGGTCTTCGCGGAAACCATGCAGAAAGAAGGGGTGCTTGCCTGCGCGAAGCATTTTCCCGGTCACGGCGCAACCCTCGAGGATTCCCACGCTTCTCTCCCCCGCGTCGAAAAACCCCTTAAGCAGCTTATGGAATCCGATATTGCGCCTTTTCGGGAAGCGATTGCAAAAAGGCTTCATTGCGTGATGCCGGCGCATGTCAGCTTTCCCGCACTTGACCCGCTCGAACTCCCGGCCACCCTCTCAGAGCCGATTCTACGCGGTCTTTTACGGGAAAAACTCGGATTCAGCGGCCTGGTAGTCTCGGACTCTTTTATGATGGATGCCTTGGGAGGAGAGGAGCGTGAAGAGGAAAACATACTTGCGGCGCTTGCAAGCGGGGTGGATATCGTTTTGGATCCCAGGGACCCCGAGGGGTTTCTCGCAAGACACGGAGAGGAAGACTTTTTTCAGGATCCCGCGCGGGGAGAGTCTCTTAGCAGGATATTTTACGCGAAAAAGCTTTTCGCCTCAGGCGGGGAAAAAGCCCCCGCGCCTGATTTTGAGAAAAACGCCGATGAGGCCGAGGAAATTTCCCGCCGCTCTGCCTGCGTTTTGAGAGGAGGCGCTCTTTGCGGCAGGAAAGTCTCGGTTTTCCATTTCGGCACTGAATCCGATGAAGAACTTCTGCGCGGGCTTACAGAAGGGCTCTCTGAGGGGGAAGTAGAGGTGGAGAAATGCTTTGGCTGGCCTGAGATGTCGCCGCTTCGCGACGGCTCTTCGCTTCTCTGCGTTTTGTCTGCAGGTCCCGCTGCATGGACGGAGAACAGTCTTGTTCCCCCCGCGGTAACCGAGTACGTAAACGGTTTCTCCTCTTTTCCGGGTGAAAAAATTCTGCTTACCTTCGGTTCCCCGTACCCCGCCTCCGAGTTTTCCTTTTTCGATACTGTAGTCTCGCTTTTCGATTCCTCGCGCGTTGCGGGCCGCGCGGCCGCGGAAATTCTTACGGCGAAGCGGACGGCCACCGCTAGGCTTCCGGTGAAAATAAGGCGATGAAACTTTACGCGGTAGATTGGATACTAGTTGGCTGCTACCTGGCTTTTTCCCTGGGCGTGGGCTTTTATTTTTCAAGAAGAGCGTCGGGGAGCCTTTCAGACTATTTCGTCTCGGGGCGCGGGCTTCCCTGGTGGCTTCTCGGAACCTCTATGGTCGCCACTACTTTTGCCGCCGACACCCCCCTTGCCATAACCGGATGGATAAGAACCGAAGGGATATGGAAGAACTGGTTCTGGTGGAACTACATCTTCAGCCACGCTCTCGTAATAGTGGTTTTCTCGAGGCTCTGGAGAAGGGCGGAGGTAATAACCGACAACGAACTCGTAGAGCTTCGCTACGGGGGCCGGCCCGCCGCGTTCCTGCGGGGATTCAAGGCGTTTTATTTCTCGACGATTTTCAATTTCATAGTCATGGGCTGGGTGATTACCGCGATGACCAAGGTTTTTGAGGTCTTTTTCGGAGTGGGGCAGATATACGCCGTTTCGCTCTGCGTCGGAATCGTGCTTGTCTATACTGTTTTCTCGGGGCTCTGGGGAGTGGTGATAACCGATTTCGTACAGTACATAATAGCGCTCGGAGGAACCATTGTGCTCGCGGTCGTGGTGATAAACTCCGATGCTGTCGGAGGGTACAGCCAGTTTATAAGCAAAATCTCCGAACTCCCCATTGAGCAGACGTCCATGTTCATCACGCAACCCACAGGGGGCGAAGAGTTTTTCTCCTCCGATTTTTTCACCTTCCTTGTCTTTATGACCGTTGTTTGGTGGTCCTCCCACAACGCCGACGGGGGAGGGTATTTCATACAGCGCCTCTCTTCCGCGAAAAACGAGAGACACGCGCTTGCCGGCACTGCGTGGTTCGCGGTTAACCATTACGTGCTTCGTCTGTGGCCGTGGGTGCTCATCGCTCTTGCTTCGGTGATAATCTTTCCGGAGGCTGCGAGTGTAGCCGGCGGAGACGATGAGTCGGTTTACCTGATAATGATAAGAGATTTTCTCCCGCCAGGTCTTCGGGGTCTTTTGCTGGTTTCCTTTCTCGCGGCGTTTATGTCCACGGTCTCAACACACCTTAACTGGGGCGCATCATACATTGTTAACGACCTCTACAGAAGATTCCTACGCCCAAGTGCCCCGCAGCGCCATTACGTGCGGGTCTCGAGGATCGCGACCGTGGCGCTTGCCGTTATAGCGGGTGTGGTTGCGCTTCAGATAAAAAACATAGGGGACGCCTGGATATTTCTCTGGGCCATGAGTTCGGGAGTGGGGCTCGTCCTGATACTCAGGTGGTTCTGGTGGAGGATAAACGCTTGGAGCGAGATAGTAGCGCTTGCCTCCTCGCTTGTTACCATACTGGTTCTCATTCTCTACACCGGGGCGAAGGGCATTCCGCTTGAACTAAAACACCAGATACTGGTCGTTCCCATCTCGATAGCCTGCTGGGTCACAGCCACTTTCGTTACCGTTCCCGAGTCATGGGAAAAACTTTCGGACTTCTATGAGAGGGTGAGACCCCCGGGTTTCTGGTCACCGGTTCGCAAAAGGCTTGGGGTGGCGCGGGGATGGGGAGCCTTCTCCTCGGTTCTTCTTAACTGGTCCCTTGTCGTGTCTTTTCTGCTCTGTCTTATGATCGGGACGGGGAAGCTCGTTTTGGGAGACGGCGCGACTGCGCTCTGGCTTCTTTTAGCCTCGGCGATTGCGTTTGCTCTTATTCTGCGCCGCCGCGGCAGTTTTTTCCGCTAGCGGTTTCGGTATTTCCCTTTTCTGTGGTATATAGATGGTTGTTATGGCGATTAACGTAAAAGTGCTGGAACGGCCACAGCTTTCTTTCTGGGAGAAACTTTACTTTCCCCAGGTGCTGAGGGGTCTTATGATTACCCTGAGGCACATCACGCATTTTCAGCCGATAACCGTGAAATACCCAGAGGAGGTAAAAGCTCTTCCAGAGAACTATCGGGGACTTCACGTGATGCCTGGCGATGACGACGGGGAAATAAGATGCGTCGCATGCAAGCTCTGCGAGATCGCGTGTCCCACCCAGGCTATCTCCATAGTTTCAGAACCCGCCGACGATTACGGCATCGAGAGAAGGCCCAAGGTCTACAACATAGATTTCATGCGCTGCGTTTTCTGCGGCTTCTGCGTTGAGGCCTGCCCATGCGACGCGCTCAGAATGGGAATGAAGTACGAATTGTCCTCCTATAACCGCGCAGGCCTTGTTCATACCAAAGAGGTTTTCTTTGACCCTAACGTAAAAAGCGACGCCCCGAGGGACAACGCGAATTTTCTTTACAAGATGCACAAGGGGGAGATACTCGATTCTCCCGAGGAAATTTCAAGAATAATGGGGATGGACGGCACTTACTCCGAGAAGTCCGACCCGCCGGCAGCCACGTGACACCTCAAGCGCACAGCCCTGATCAGCCGTATTTTCGTTCGATTATCGTACGCTTTCTTTAAGGAAATCTCCCGCCAGATGCGGAAATCGTGTATTTTTGGCGGTATTTTTGCCCATTTCGCGACGTAAAGATTCGAATTTACATGAACATCTTGACATTACTAGTTCATTCAACTACAATATGTTGTGTAGGAACAGGCGGCTAGCTCGTTTTCCGCCTGAAGAGATTAAATCGGAAGGATTTTCTGGTCTTGGGTATGTGTATATGCGTACCGTGAGATCGGGGTTTTAGATCATAATTTGAAGAAGAGTCAGGTTATCTTTTTTCTGGTTTCCTGAGCTTCTTCACGTAAGACCGGCTAATATGGTGGAACATAAGCGGCTTGTCTCTCGGGTAAAGCGTCAGCGGAAATCTCTCTCGTCCTCGCATCGGGATGAGAGAATAGTTGAGCCGATCCCGAACCGGGCAAGTTCCCAGATCAGGGTTCTTGGAGTCTTATTGGTCCTCTTTTGCCTAAGGGGATTACGTACGGTATGTCCCCCGTCCTTTCTCACTGCTAAGAAAAAAGTAAATCTGAAAAACAGGATCTGCGTCCTCTTGGCGGTGCTTTTGCCGTTAGCCTGCATTTCTCACAAAGGGGTGTAAGAAGTAAATTTTTTGGGGTTGGATCTGGATTTTGGCTGAACTGACAGGGAGCGAGTTTCTTTTTCGGGTAGGCGGCAGCGATTTACAGGTTATTTCCGTATGTTCTTACCTTGCGAAGCGATATCAGACGCAGATGTCCCCCTGCGGTCTCAGGCAAGCATATCCGCAATCCCTTGTTCCCTATTGATTCAACGGAATCGCCCGCAGCCTGCTCAGCACATGCTTGAACAAGTCCGCGTACGGATAGAACTCCGAGAACGACAGCACAATTCTCCTGGCGCTCATTGTTATCAGCGTACCAATCTTAAGCAGCTTCAGGCGTATGGTATCGCACTGCGCCATCGCGTAGCGGGTTCCCTTAAGCCCGCTGTGTCTCAAACGCTCAAGCAGCACGTAGGCAAAGGCGGAGAAGTACATCCTCAACTGGTTTGACCTCATGTAGTGAGTTGAGGTGCGGTCCGAGAACAACTCAAGCTGCTGAGACTTGATACGGTTCTCCATCTCCCCCCGAGCGCAGTAAACCTTCTCGTAAAGAGTCTTGGCGTCATATTCTTCGTGTTTGACAGACGTTACTATGAACCGGGTGTTGGCCCCTTTCTCAAGATGCTCAGCCTTGCATACCACCCTGCGGCTTCGAGACCAGCTTTTCATGGTACTGTACATAAAGCTTACAAACCTCCTCGATGGTCTTTTGGTTTCCACATACTCTATGTGAGCTCCGCGAACCTGCTTCTTAACCCTTTTCATCAACCGGGAGTTTCTTGCCATGCCCAACACGTAATCAACCCCGTTTTGCTCACACCACCTCATAAGCTCGTCCCGGCAGAACCCCGTGTCCCCTCGTATGATAATCCCAGTGTCTTTCCACTTCCCTCGAATCCCGGAGATAATCCTCTTCAGTTCTTCCTCTGCTCCCGCCGCAGAATCCTGGTTGGCTTCGCGGAGCCGGCACCCAAGCAGATGGCGCCCGCAGAATATGTAAGAGGGGGTGTAGCAGTACCCCCCGTAATAACCGTGATAAAACCTGCCCTCCTGATTTCCGTGCAGGGGATCGTCCGTGATGTCTATATCGATCACTATCTTCTTCGGCCTTTTTTTGTGGAACCTGATGAACATATCCACAAGCAGTTTGTCAATCGCCCCAAAGTCAGCCTCTATCTTCTTGTAGCGATCCGTCCCCCCGGTGGTAAGCTCCATGCGGTTTACCGTGCTCTTGCCCGCAAGGGGAGCAGAGGTACCGCAGAACATGGATGCTATGGGATCCCCTCGGAACCTGTCATGGTCGTTCACGTCTTCGTAACCCAAGCAGATTGCCAGCACCCGCTGGGCCACTATGGAGAATACGGGGTGGGTGATGTAACTGGGGTTTCGATGATCAATGAAGCACTCGGCGAACCTCCTGATGACTCCAAAACGGTGTTCGGCTTCGCGAAGCAGGGCAATGCCGCCGTCGGAACTTACTTTGTCAGAGTCGAATTTAGCAATTACTTTGCGGGTTCTTTTAGAACCGGGGCTGTTTGTGGATGTTTCGAGAGTTTTGAAGGGTAGAAATTCGATTTGTTCCGTGTTACACTGTGTACTCATGAGGCCGTTGTTCTCCTGTGTTTTAAGTTACTGTAATAACTGTATTATAACACATACAACGGCCTCTTTCTATACCTCCTTGTGAGAAATCCGGGCTAGTGCTTTTCTCTGTAACCGCGCAGGCGGCCGACGGGGATCTTCAATTGTGCGATATCACGGTGACGGATAGCTGTACGGTTACGACTGACATAGGCAGGCTTGAAGTTCACTATGACGGGGAGTGGAGAGGAGTGTGCGATGACTATTTCACGGATGACGATGCAGAAGTCGCATGCAGGCAGCTAACTTACGATAATCCGGAATTCGCGAAGACACTGCTAAAGCTTGACGGCCCTTCCTTGATCGACCCTTCCATGAGCGACCGCAAGACTAATAATAAGTTCTGGCTGGACGACCTTCTCTGCGCGGGTAAGGAAGATAAGCTGATTGACTGTCCTAGAAACGGTAATGATTTTGGTGAGCATAACTGCAGAAGCTCTGAACATGTGGGCGTTATCTGTTCCATCACCGCCCCGGATCCACCTTGGGACCTGGAAGCGGAGCCTGGAGGGCAGAGCATGATAGTGCTTACTTGGCGCGCTCCCAACTCCTACGTAGAAGGCTACAAAATCGAGGTCTCAGAGGACGGCGGCAATAACTGGGCGGATCTTGAAGACGACACTAGGAATACAGACACGACATATACCCATAGCGGTCTCTCTCCCGGAGACACGCGGCATTACCGGGTCTCGGCTATTAACACCGAGGGCACAAGCGATCCTTCAAATATAGCAGACGCCACAATCCCCGGCCCGGTCGGCAACAGGGCGCCCGGGTTCTCCGCTGCCTCGGCCACGCGTTCCGTGGCTGAGAATACTCTGGCCGGAGTGAACATCGGGGTTCCGGTCACTGCTACGGACCCGGATAACGACACGCTTAGCTATTCGCTCGAGGGCCTAGACGCGGCCTCGTTTGATATTGTTAGTTCTTCTGGGCAACTGAAGACCAAGGTGGTGCCTAACTACGAGACCAAAAGTTCTTACTCGGTCACGGTTAAGGCCACGGACCCGTCCAATGCGAGCGATACTATTACGGTGACCATCAGCGTAACCAACGTGGATGAATCGGGAACGGTAACCTTTTCTTATCCGGCGCCGTTTCAGGTAAATGAAGTGTTGACCGCGACTTTGAGTGATCCTGACGGTCCCGTATCGGGCGAAACATGGATTTGGGAGAGATCCCTCAACCAGAACAGCGGTTGGACTGTAATCCCGGGTGCCACAAGCGCGAGCTACACGGTGGTTGTGGGTGACGAAGACAATTACCTGAGGGCAACGGCGACCTATACCGATGCCGTTTTCGGTTCCGGCAAAACTGCGCAGGCGGTTTCTACCAAGGTGCCGAATCTGAACTGGCCACCCGAGTTTGGAATTTCCCCACCCACTTTTTCTGTACCTGAGAACTCCGCGGCCGGAGTTGAGATCGGGACGCCGGTTACGGCCACGGACCAGGAGATGGACCCGCTTACCTATTCGCTTGATGATACAGATGGCGCCTCGTTTGATATTGACAGTTCTACCCCTCCCGGACAGATAAAGACCAAGGCCCCGCTTGACTATGAGACTAAGGATTCTTACTCGGTCACGGTTACCGCCCGGGACAGGCCCGTGGACGACCCGGAAGTTCAGAGTGATACGATTACCGTGACGATTAACGTAACCAACGAGGATGACCCGGGAGAGCTAACCCTATCTTCCGTGCAGCCGCAGGTGGATACGCTGCTTGAAGCGACTTTAACCGACCCCGATGGTTCCGTATCGGGCGAAATGTGGACTTGGGAGAAGTCAACCAGCCGGACAAACGGCTGGAGCACTATAAGCGGCGAAACGAGCGCGAGCTACACGCCGGTTGCGGGCGACGTGGACAATTACCTGCGGGTCAAGGTGACCTATACGGATGGGCACGGTTCTGGGAAAATGGCGTACGTAGTTTCTGACCTTGTGGTACGTGTCGAGCCGCCCGCAAACAGCGCTCCCGAGTTCTCCGCGGCCACGGCCACGCGTTCCGTGGATGAGAACACGCCGTCCGGAAGGAACGTCGGTGCGCCGGTTACTGCTACGGACCCGGATACTAATGATACGCTTACCTATTCGCTCGAGGACCCGGATACTAATGATACGCTTACCTATTCGCTCGAGGACCCGGATACTAATGATACGCTTACCTATTCGCTCGAGGACCCGGACGCGGCTTCTTTTGCCCTTGCCGACCCGACTTCAGGGCAGATAAAAACCAAGGCCCCGCTTGACTACGAGACCCCACCAAATTCTTACTCGGTTACGGTTAAGGCAACGGATCCTTCCGGTTTGTATGATACTATCGTGGTGACCATCAACGTGCGGGACGTGACTGAATCTGTATCTCCGCCTTCAAACACGAAAACGCCCAATTCCGGGGTGACGAGATCCACACCAGCGGCGGCTCCGCATGCGCCTTCGAATCTGATGGCTACACGGGGCGACGGCGAGGTAGCTCTTAACTGGAGAGCGCCAAATAACGGCGGTAGCGCCATCAAGTACTACGAATACAATGTTGACGGCGGCGCATGGATCTCTACCAGAGGAAAATCCACCTCTTACACCGTTACCGGGCTTACGAATGGAGAGACCTACAGGTTCAGGGTGCGGGCCGTAAACAGCGTCGGCCCCGGCGCGGAATCCAAGCCGGCAAGAGCCACGCCCGCCACCGTGCCGGGCGCCCCCCGGAATCTTACCCTGACGTCGGGCAGCCAATATATGATGCTCATATGGGAGCGCCCGGTGGATAACGGCGGTCTTCCGATCACGGGCTACGAGTACATCCAGAAGGAAGAAGACGGGTCGTTTGGCAATTGGACCGCCATAGATAACAGCGCTCCCGGTGAGGCAAACGAGACAAGCTACGCGGTCACGGGCCTTAAAAACGGCACCATATATTCCTTCATGGTGCGCGCGGTGAACGCGCTAGGTCCGGGAGATCCCTCAGCCGAAGCCACGGCCGAGGTGAACACTCCCTCTTTCCGGCGCGCAAGACGCGCGAGCCTGAATATTCTTCCGACGTTCGGGCGGACCATGCTTAGGAATTCTGTTGACGCGCTTACCTGGCGTCTTGACAGCGTACTTTCGGGATCTTTTGAGCGGACGGGGATGTTCAGGCTTATGGATCAGCACGCGGGCCTTCACGAAGTCCTTGGAGATAATATATGGGATGATCCGGACCAGTGGGAAGATCTCAGCCTCGAGGAACTGCTTTACGGGTCTTCGTTCATAATAGAAGCCGGAGTGATGCTCAAAAAACCGAAGGAGCATCCAAAAGAAGCTCCGAAGGAATACAAAGGATATACAGAAGAAGACTCGAGGGAACAGATAAGAGAGTATCCAGAGGAAGATTCCGCGGATAAGAACATGTGGATTGGCGAGGATCAAAAGCCCATGATTGCCGAGAGAAGAGGCGGCATCGGATTCTGGGGGAAGGCGGACTACAACAATCTTTCGGTCTCAAGCGATGAATGGTTTGCTTGGGACGGGCGGATTGTGAGCGGCTACATGGGGGTTGACAGGTGGCTTAACGAGCAGGTGCTGACGGGACTTTCCGTGTCCTTGACGAAGGGAGATTTCGATTATACGGACACGACGCCGGGAGAAGGGGGAAGAGGCGATTACTACGTCAAAATGCTGAGCGTGTCTCCGTATGTCTCCTGGTTCCTCTCCGATGACTCTTACATCTGGGGCGCGATTGGCTACGGTCGCGGGCAGGTAGACATAGATGATGAACAGGTACAGAGCGTTGCCACAAGCGACCTGAGCTATAAGTCGGTGGCAGCGGGAGGAAGCGGCAGGCTGTTTGACGTGGGAGACACGACGTTCTCACTTAAGAGCGAAGCGTTTAAGGTTTGGATGGATGTGGAAGGCGATGATTACCTGATCGACGAGATGTCTGTAGGCGTGCACCAGCTGCGCCTCAGCATGGAGGGAAGCTACGAGTACAGGTTTGCGTCCGGAACCTGGTTCAATCCGCTGGTTGAGGTTGCGCTTCGCCACGACGGAGGAGACGGGGAGACGGGTACGGGAGTCGAACTCGGAGGGGGCTTCCTCTACGAGGACCCGAACCTTGGTCTTAGCGTCTCGGGCAGAGGTCGCTGGCTTGCGGCGCACAGCTCGCAGGAATTTAGCCAGTGGGGAGTTGGAGGAGCCGTGATCTTTGATACCGGAGCGGACAAGCAGGGCGCGCTGTTCAGTGTGTCTCCTGAATGGGGGGACACCTCAAGCGGCGTTGACAGTCTTTGGGAGCGGGGTGTGGAAGGACTGTCGTCAGAGGATGGCGGGGCCAACGACATGCATCTTGATGCGGAATTCGGATATGGACTCTCGGCTCTCGGTGGAGACGGACTCTTTACGCCTTACAGCGGACTCAGGGTTGGAGGGGACGGGTGGCGGCAGTACCGTCTCGGTAGTCGTCTTGATCTCGGGCGCTCGGCGAGCCTGAGTCTTGAGACCGATCGCAGGCAGAGCGATACGACAAAGCCTGAGCATGGAATTATGCTGAGAGGAAAGCTTAACTTCTGATTGGTTGCGCAGGGGCGTTTGGAGTGCCGATCAGTTCCCTTCTTCACAAAAAGAACTTCAGGTAAGGATCTGCGTCTTTACGAAGGCTAGAGCCAGTCGTCTTCAGACATACCGGCGGGACGGTTGTGAAAATCTTCCGTGTCCAGGCTGTTTTTAAAACCCCGGAACTGAAGCAGCCCCGAGATTGCGGGTTTTATCTGGCTTCTTTCGACCACGAGGTGAACCCCGCCGTTTTCCTCGTAGAACTCAGAGGACATTATTCTTGGGTCAACCCCGCGACCGCCGCTTGTGAGTTTCACGACACGGTCCCCGGCAAAGGCGATAACCGCTTTTTTCTCCGCTATCAGGAAATCTCCCTGCACCGCGTAGCTCGCAAGAGCCCCTCCCGTTGTCGGGTGAGCGAGTATGGAGATGTTCGGAAGCCCATGTTCTTTCAGTCTCATGATCGCGGATATGGTTTTCGCCATCTGATAAAGCGCCACGGTTCCTTCCTGCATCCGGGCGCCTCCGCTTACCGTTACCGTTATCAGGGGAAGCCTGTTTTCTATGGCGTAGCTCACTACTATGTTCATCTTCTCGCCGAAAACGGAGCTCATCGATCCGCCCATGAACCGGAAATCGCAGACCGCCACCGCCACGGGTATGCCGAACATGGTACCGTAGCCAGTTACGAGGGAATCTTTCGAGTCGGTTTTCCCGGCGAGTTTCTGCCTTGAAGACGAGTAATTGAAAAACTTGAAGACCGGGTCTACATCTTCTAAGGAGAGGGTGGGTTCTATTTCGTGGAAAGACGCCTCGTCGAGGAGAAAGTCCAGATAATCATCGGAACTCAGCGCTTCGGGCCTGTTGCAGTAAGGACACGAGGAGTGGTGCGCATGGAGCTCTTTTTTCGTCAGCTGTTTTTTGCAGCCCGGGCGTATGATTTTTCCCTGGCCGTCCTTTTCGTCGTTGCAGAAATGAGGTTCCGATCCGTAGATGGCTATCTGCATTTCTGAGATGTCTGGATTCTCTTTTTTTCCGCTGAAGTAGTAAGGGAGCCAGGCTCTTATTTTCTTTGAAATTCCCCCGTAGATTCTCTGTTGTTTTTTCACCCTTCCGCATTTTTCGATTTTCCTTCGCAGTTCCTCGCGCAGGTGCCTTACGTCGAAGCGGTCAAGTTCCTTCGAGGCGGCGGTAAGCGACGCCTGCAGGTTCTTGAGGGTCGAGGGGATATAATTGCTTTTTCCTAGAGGGGCTTCTTTTACCACTTCGTCTATTATTCCGTACCTCTTCATGTGAGTCGCTGTAGGCTGCAGCACCTCAAGTGCTTCTGCGACCTTGTCCGCGCTTCTGAAAAGAATCGCGGAGCATCCCTCGGCCGTTATTACGGAATATTCGGCACGCGAGAGCATCAACCTTCTGTGTCCTAGCTGTATCGCGATCGCGCCGCCGCTTCCCCCGAGCCCGAGTACGGTGGTTATCGTTTTCGTTTTTATGGAAATCATTTTCGACTGGCAGTAGGAGATCAGCCAGGACTGAAGTTTTTCGGCAGAGTACTCGTAGGGATCTCCGCCGATGGTGTCGATGAACGTGTAGAGCTTGAGGCGGTGCTGTTCGGCGTATGCCATCATGCACAAAGAGAGTCCGTAACCGTCGGCCTTTACCATTCCGTAGTTAAGTTTCGTTCTTTCTTTTTCGCTCGAAGGGGTCTGCTGGGCTATTACGGCAACTTCCTCTCCGGTGCCCTTGAACACTGCGGTGCCTACTATTACGGCGGGGTCGTTAACGAACTCGATCTTCTTGCCCGAAGGGCCATGGAGAAAGTTTCTGAACCCGTAGAGCTTGTTCCAGGGAGTAAAGTCGGTAAAGAGGGTCCCGATCAGGTGCTTTGACTTGATCCTGTCGTAGCTCTTTGCCTCCTCGTGGGCCTGAAGTATTTTTGCTATTGATGCCATGGTGCACTCTGCGCGACTGCTTCGCGAATCCGCTAGGTGTATAAGTATATAAGTTAAATTTGTTTACGCGAAAAGGAATGTGTTTTTCCGGAAGCCGCCTTTCATCTCCCGCGGGATTCCCGCGGGAGATGCCCGCACATCCGACTCCCGCGCCCCAGGACCCGTTCTCGTTCAACTGAACCGCGCAGGTCTGCTGCGGGATTTGAAACGGTTTTGTGGGGGGAATCTGAATACTCCGGATTTTTGCTTTTTACGCCGTGAAAGACTGTCCGCAACCGCAGGAACCGGTCGCGTTCGGATTTTCGATCGCAAAGCCCGTTCCGTTAAGACCATCCTTGAAATCCAGAACCGATCCGTCGAGGTAGGTATAGCTAATCTCGTCAACGGCGACTTTTATGCCGTCGGATTCGATCATGTTGTCTCCTTCTTCGGTCTCGTCGTCAAATCCCATCTCGTAGGAAAAACCGGAACAGCCGCCGGGTACTACCCTCACCCGGAGAAACGCGTTCTTGATATCGTCTTCGGCAAGAAGCTTCTTTATTTCATTTGCAGCTTTGGAAGTTACGGAAAACATATTTTCTCTGCCTCCTCGCAATGTAAGTTTTTTACCACTCCACGTAACAAAATACAACCGCCAATTGCAATTGTCAAAGCGCACAACGCAAAAATGCGGTTTTACCTGTCGTGTAAACTACCGAGCACAACACGTGGATCAGCGCTGCATTCACGGGTCAATTGCCTCCTTTCCGGCGACGAGCCGCTTTTTTGTTCCTAAAAGCCAGCTGGTTTTCAGAAAGGGACCATCTTTTCTTGCCTGAAAGTTTTGGCAGGCAGCTAAATTATATCTTTAGCTGGAAATAAAAAATTAAATATCTCCACGGTATTGCATTTATAGCTATTTTTAGATAAATCTATTATTTATTTAAATTTAAAATTATAAAGTAAAACGATCGGATCGAAAAGTATAAGCCGAGAGCATTGAAAAAACTCCATGCGGATACGCGATAAAAGAACACGGGCAACCAGAATTAACCTCATACTTGCCCAGAGCCCCGCGGGCGTACCGATGACCAGCGACTGGCTTGCGTCGCAACACGTTTCACCTCAATTGCTGCAAAGCTATAAAAACACCGGCTGGCTGGAACCTCTGGGCAGAGGAGCTTGGATACGAGCCGGTACAAAACCCACCTTGGCGGGGTCCGTCTATGCTCTGCAGCGACAGTGGTCAGGAAACGTTTACCCAGCAGCGCGAACGGCGTTAGATCTTCAGGGGCGCCTACATTATCTGCCCCTCGGAGCCAACCCCGTCCTGCAACTCGGTATCGGGCCGAACAGAAAACTTCCCCTCTGGTTTACCCGGCAGCCGTTTGCCGGGAACCTGCGCACATTCAACGCCGGTGCATTGTTCAATCCGGTACCCGCGAGTCTGACCGATTTGCGCACGGAAGGGTTTTCGATCGAAATCAGTTCTCCCGAACGCGCCATGCTGGAGTATTGTTATTTACTGCCTAACCGTGCGGATTTTGAAGAGGCTGGACGACTCATGCAAGGTCTGGCGACATTGCGTCCCGAGTTCGTACTAAGCGCATTGCATGCATGCAGATCGGTAAAGGCCAAACGATCGTTTCTCGCGCTGGCCAGTATAGTTGGTCACGAATGGTACGGCGAGTTAAATTTGGAATCCGTTGACCTTGGAGAAGGAGGTCGCCATCTTGCCGACGATGGACTCTGGAACTCGCGATTTAAAATAACGGTTCCTGAAATCTGGATGGATTTATGAGCAGAAGATATCAGGCAGTAATCAGTTTACTGTTGGAGGTGTTGCACATTGTTTCTAAGGCGGAAGTGTTTGCCTTGAAGGGAGGCACCGCCATCAATTTTTTCTTTCTTGATTATCCTAGAGTTTCTGTCGACATTGACCTTCACTACTTACTGTTAAATGAACGCGAAGAGGCGTTGCGGGATATCAGCCGGAACATGGAAATCATTAAGTCGAAGGTTGAAAAGAATTTGTCCGGAACAAAAGTAAGCATTGATCAGGGAACCGGTAAAGTTTGGGTAAGAAACGGCAACATCTTGGTTAAACTCGAAATCAATTATGTAGTACGGGGAACCTTGTTGCCGCCGGTCAGGATGTCTTTATGCTCGTCTTTGAAAGAAGAATTCGCTATGTCCATGAGAGTAAATTGCGTTGCCAAGGAGGAGTTGTATGCGGGCAAATTCTGTGCGGCACTGAAAAGGCAGCATCCGCGAGACATGTTTGACACTTTGTTATTCTTTGAGCGGGGTGGCGAATTAACCGGGGGGACTGTTGATGCTTTTGTGGTTTATTTGATCAGCGACCGTAAACCGATCCATGAAATCTTGAATCCCAGAACCAAAGACATAAGGAGAACTTACGATGATCATTTCGCAGGGATGGCGAAGACGGAGATAAGTATAGAACGCCTGTGCGAAATGCAGACCTTGCTGCCGGGAAAAATTTTAGACGCTTTGACGGAACGCCACAGAACTTTTCTTACAGGTTTCAACAGAGGAGAACCGGACTGGAATCTGCTTCCTTTTCCCGGCGCGAAAAATCTGCCAGCGGTTCGCTGGAAGCAGGTTAATCTGAATAGGATGGATGCGGGCAAGCGCAAAGAAGCTACGCAAAAGCTTGAACAAGTATTTAAGGATAATCCTTATCAATAAGGCAAACCACGGAAACTATTAAAGCGCGCAATTCGGGAAAAGGATCGCTTGCTTAGTCCTGCGTTGTTTTTTCCGGCTTGCCCGGCCGCCTCGATTTCCTGTATAGTTTTTCGCGTGAGCAGAACCGCCTACCTTATAATCGATTCGAGCGAGCGCAACTCGGATCTTTACCACAGAACCGGGTTTTTCGTTCCGGATCCCGTTATTTTTTTCGAGCACGACGGGGAAGGAACCCTCGTTCTGAGCGATCTTGAGCTTGAGCGGGGGGAAAAAGATGCCAAGGTGGAGCGTGTCGTTTCCCTAAGGGAGTGTGCTGCCAGGATTGGCGGCGGCGGGAGAAAAAGACCCGGTATCGCGGATGTGGCCGCAGCCCTCCTCAGGGAAAGAGGAATAAAAAGCCTGGTTGTCCAGAGGGGCTTCCCGGTCTTCTACGCTGACGCCCTTCGGGGGGCGGGTTTTTTCGTCAGGACCGCGAAAACCGATTTCCTTTTCCCAGGGCGCCTTAGAAAATCCCCCGCGGAAGTCTCGCTCATAAAAAAAGCGCTTTCAGTCACGGCCGAGGCCATGAGACTTGCAGTTTCCCTTATCTCGGACTCCGTGGCGAAAGACTCCGTGCTTTACCATGAGGGCAGGCCCCTTACCTCTGAGATCGTGCGCTCCGTGGCAAATTCTCATCTTGCCTCGCGGGGATACCTGGCTTCTAACACCATAGTGGCGGGAGGGGTTCAGGGCTCCATGCCCCACGAGACGGGCTCGGGTCCTCTTGCGGCCGGATGGCCGGTGGTGATCGACATCTTTCCTAGATCCCAGGAGAACGGCTATTTCGGCGATATGACCAGAACAGTTGTTAAGGGGGAGCCTTCAAGGGAGCTTTCAAGAATGTACGATACGGTTCTTCGGGGTCAGAAAATTGCGTTTTCCATGATAAAAGACGACGTAAGGTCAAAGGACGTGCACGGCGCGATAATGGATTTTTTCGCAAAACGCGGGTTTGAAACCTCCGTTTCTCCCTCGGGAAAACCGGAGGGCTTCATTCATTCCACGGGACACGGTCTCGGGCTTGACATCCATGAGCCGCCGCGCATTGGTCCCGGGAAAGAGATTTTAAGGGAAGGAAACGTCGTTACGGTCGAGCCCGGTCTTTATTACGAGCGCCTCGGGGGAGTAAGGATAGAGGACGTGGTTCTGGTCACACGGGACGGAAACGAGAACCTGACCAGATGTTCCAAGAGATTTCGGGTCTGAGGTCGCGCTAAAGCATATGGAAGAAAAAAAAACTTTTGAAGATATAGTCTCGCTCGCAAGGCGTCTTCGGGCTCCCGACGGCTGTCCCTGGGACAGGGAACAGACACTCGGCTCGCTTCGGGCGTACGTTCTTGAGGAGGCTTACGAGGTAATACAGGCAATAGAGCTTGGAGACACAGATGATCTTATCGAAGAGCTTGGGGATTTTCTCTTCCAGGTCGTTTTCATCTCCCAGATAGCAAGCGAAGAGGGAAAGTTCGACGTAAGCGACGTTACGCAAAGGCTCCATGACAAGCTCATAAGAAGACATCCTCACGTGTTCGGGGAGAAAAAGGCCAAAGACGCCGCCGAAGCCGTAAGGAGCTGGAACGCCGAAAAGCTCAAGGAAAAAAAAGGGAAGACCTCTCTTGAGGAAATACCGAGGGCCATGCCCTCTTTGATGAGAGCTCAGAGGGTAGGGGAAAAGGCGGCTCGCGCCGGGTTTGACTGGAGCGACGCTTCTTCGGTTCTCCTTAAGGTAAAAGAGGAACTGCTTGAACTTGAGCGGGAGATGGAAGCGGGCGAGAAAGATAGATCCCGGGAGGAGTGGGGAGACCTCGTTTTTTCCGTTGTGAACCTCGCAAGGCATCTTGACATTGACGCCGAGACCACGTCTCACGGGGCTGTCGCGAAGTTTATGGAGAGATTCTCCCGCCTCGAGGAAAAAGCCCATGCCGAGAAAAAAGAGATAAACGCTCTTTCCATGGAGCAGATGGACGAGATCTGGGAAGAGGTAAAAAAGACATAGATTTCAGGTGTTGTTTAACAGGGTCAAAACTGATTAAGAGATAAGGGAGGAAATAATTATGAGATATGTGGTGGTAAATGCGTGTTTCTGGCTCGTGGCGGCGCTTTTCATGTTCGGATCATCGGCGACGGCTTCGGACAGGTTTTATATCGGGCTTGAAGCGGGTTTTTCAAAGTCGGGGGACCTTGGCGTTTCCCTTGCGGTCGTCAATAACGTGACCCGGTGCGATTCGCTTCTTTATCCCTCCGGGACGGCTCCCGCAGATTGTGGACCCGGTAAAGTTTCTACCATTAAGAACGAGTTTACTCTCGGTACAGGCTTTGCAAGCGGCGCGACTCTGGGTTACGCGCTTGGCAACGGACTGCGTTTTGAAGCGGAGTATCTTAACCGCCGTCAGGGCTCGGACAGGAGGCTCGTAGGCCTCGGCTCAAGCAGTGATGACCCCCTTGATCTGAAAAGGAGCGAATGGAATGAGAACGACCCTCCTTCCGAGCGGGTATACGATTCCAGCGCCCATCATTTTTTCCTGAATGTCTACTACGATCTGCGCAATGACTCGCCTTTTACGCCCTATATCGAGGCGGCATAGGTATGGGCTCGACGCAAATGCGCTACTCGGCGAGATTCCTGCGCAAAGACGATCTGGGAACGGAACCGTGGCAGAGGGCCGCGGCAGGCACGCTCAGTTACATAGACACGGAGCTGAAAAAGAACCGCTTCGGCTTTCAGGTGATAGGAGGCGTTGATTACGCGCTTGGCGAAGATTTTTCAATTGGTGCCAAGGTCCGCTGGACGCGCTTTGGCGGTTTTGACCGTGACGACGTACTCTGGACGGAAGTCAGAAACCACAGACCCGTGCGCGCAGACGGCGTCACGCCGTTTACGTCCGATTTAGAAGCGCAAGACCAAGACAACTGGACCGTCACGGTTGGGCTTAAGTATTATCTCTGAACCGCTTCCGGCCTTGCTTTGCGACAAGCGTTCCCATGAGCTTCCAGCCTTCTTCCACGAAGGTTCCGCTTGCCGCGGCGCAGTCCTCGGTGTAAACAAGCGAGTTATCCCTTGCCGAGAGGTTCTTGGAATCTAGTATGGCGAAGGGAACGGGCTCGTTCGTGTGAGTTCTAAGGTCTATGGGGGTGGGATGGTCGGAAAGTACGAGCACCCTGTATTCGCCGAACTTCTCCATCCCGGCGAGGGCTGGTCCCACTACCTTTCGGTCAAAGTCCTCGATCGCCTGTACCTTGAGGCGGGCGTCTCCTACGTGTCCCGTTTCGTCCGTCGCTTCTATGTGGATCATCGCCAGGTCGACCCGTTGCAGCGAGTCAAGCGCGCCGCTTACCTTTCCGGCGTAGTTGGTGTCGAGGTATCCGGTCGCTCCCGGAACCTCGATTACCTCCATCTCGGCAAATATGCCTATCCCCTTTACCAGGTCAACCGCAGATACTATGGATCCGGTGATTCCGTAAAGCTCGAAAAGAGAGGGCATATCGGGTCTTGTCCCCTCGCCCCAGAGCCATATGGAGTCGGCGGTATTTTTCCCCTCGGCTTTTCTTCTTTTGTTAACGGGGTGATCTTTCAGTATCTCTCTGGATTTTTCCATGAGGCTGAGGAGTTTTTCCGTCCCCTCTCCGTAGGGAAGCCAGGGACCGATTTCCTTTCCTGAAATATCGTGGGGCGGAGTAGTGCGGATATCGCTGTTTCCTCCGCGCCAGAGCAGAAGATGTCTGTAGCTCACTCCCTGGCTGAGCGAGAACTCTTCCCCGTCGATCTCCCTTTTTAGATCCTCGATTATACAGGCGGCGTCATCGTCCGTTATATGCCCGGCGCTGTAGTCCTCCATGAACGTCTGCCCGTTTTTTTCTGCGAGGGTTACCAGATTGCAGCGGACCGTGACGTCCGTTTCCCCGAGCGAAACGCCTATGCTCGCGGCTTCAAGAGGGGATCTTCCCGTGTAGTATTTCCTCGGATCATAGCCCAGCACCGCGAGATTTCCCACATCGCTTCCCGGCGGGAGCGGATCCGGAATGGTCTTCGCGGCTCCGAAAATCTCTGCCCGCTTCGCGATCTCATCAAGATTAGGGGTGTCGGCGACTTCAAGCGGAGTCCTGCCCCCAAGCTCGGGGAGCTTGTGATCGGGCATGCCGTCGCCTTGTAGTATCAGGTATTTCACAGCACGAAGATGGTATACGCAAATTCCCGGGAATCAAGGATCAGGATACGTCGACTGCGTGTTTTTTAAGATCGGAGAGATCAATGATCCTGAGCACCGATTCGTGGGTTGACTGCAGAAAAACCGGGGGAGCCACTCCGCTGTCAAGAGCCTCTTTCCAGCGAAGCGCGCAAAGACACCACCTGTCTCCGGGTTTTAGCCCCGTGAAGCCAAACTCGGGTCGGGGGGTCGTAAGATCGTTTCCCCTGGATATTGAGAACGCAAGGAACTCCTCGGTCATCTCCGCGCATACCAGATGAAGTCCCACGTCCTCAACCGCCGCCCTGCAGCAGCCGTCCCTGAAAAACCCGGTCATCGGATCCGTGCTGCATTCTTTTAGATCCTCGCCGAATATGTTTTTCTCTTCCGTTTTCATCGCGTGTATTTGGTAAAAGGCACCCCGGCGGGCTACGCCTTACAGAAATATTATATATTGTTTTACTGGGTTAAGTATATAATTCTCACTCAGAAGATGGCCGATTTCATACTGAAGGAAAAACCCCGTGCATTTTCAGGAGAGATAACCCCTCCGGGAGATAAATCCATTTCCCACAGGGCGGTTATCCTGGGTTCGCTCGCGCGCGGAAAAACCAGAGCGACCGGGTTTCTGGCTTCCAGGGACACCCTTGCTACCGCAAACGCGTTTAGAAACATGGGGATCGAGGTGGACGTAAGCGCTGGGGGCGTGGTGAAGGTCTCGGGAAAGGGGCTTTTCGGTCTCGCACCGCCTAGGGAGATAATAGACGCCGAGAATTCGGGAACAACGGCCAGGCTGCTTGCGGGAGTCCTGAGCGCCCAGAGCTTCCCCTCGACCATCACCGGGGATTCCTCCCTGCGCCGCCGTCCCATGTCCCGGGTGACCATCCCGCTTCGCGAGATGGGAGCCGGGATCTCGGGAAACGGGGAAACCCTTCCCCTTCACATAACGGGCTCGGAACTTCGGGGAATAGACTATAAGTCTCCGGTGGCAAGCGCGCAGGTAAAATCGGCGCTTCTGCTTGCAGGACTCTACGCCGCGGGAGGGACCAGTGTAACGGAACCCGAAAGAACCCGGGACCACACGGAAAGAATGCTTCGCTACTTCGGGGTCCCCGTGGAGGCAAGCGGAACTCGAGTTTCGGTAAGCCCGGGTATCGAGTTTTCGGGAACCGAGCTTGAAATCCCCTCAGATATTTCCTCGGCGGCTTTTTTTATTGTTGCCGCCCTTATAAACCCGGGGTCGGAAATCATTGTAAGAAACGTGGGGCTTAACCCGCTTAGAACGGGAGCGCTCGATGTTCTGCGGGAAATGGGGGCCGACATCTCGGTTGAGAACCGCCGCGAGCGGTGCGGGGAGCCGGTAGGGGACATAATCGCCCGCCACTGTGTTCTAAGCGGCGTCCGGATAGAGGGAGAGTCTGTGTCCCGGGCCATAGACGAGCTTCCCGTTATCTGCGTTGCCGCGTGTTTTGCCGAGGGCGAAACGGTGATAAGCGGAGCAGGGGAACTTCGGGTGAAGGAAACCGACAGGATAAGCGCAATGGCGGGGGAGCTTTCAAAGCTCGGTGCGGATATACGGGAAACACAGGACGGCATGGTTATAAACGGCGTAGCGCGACTTTCTGGTGCCCGCTGCGAGAGCCGCGGTGACCACCGCGTCGCCATGTCTCTTGCCGTCGCGGCCACTCGGACCCTCGGGGAGACGGTCATCGGGGACGCCGGATGCGTTTCCATCTCGTTTCCAGAATTCTTCTCGCTTTTCGATGCGCTTGGGAAACTGAAATGAAGCGAAACGGAGACAATATCGTTACCATAGACGGACCTTCTGGAGTGGGGAAAAGCACCGTCGCCAAGCGGGTTGCCGAGCGTCTCGGTTTTTCGTGTCTTGACACTGGCGCCATGTACAGGGCCGTGGCCCTTAAGACAAGTGAAGCGGCGGTTGATTTGTGCGATCCCATTGCGCTCTCGAAGCTGCTTTCCAAAACGGCTGTGGGATTTTCCTCGACGGGACACGTTCTTCTTGACGGGCGCGATGTCTCAGAACTTATAAGAACGGAAGAGATATCCTCTCTTTCGTCCCGGCTTGCGGAACTTCGCGAAGCGAGGGAGTTTCTCATCGGAATCCAGAGAGAAATAGGGCAGAGAGGAAACTTAGTCGCCGAGGGAAGGGATATGGGAACGTACGTTTTTCCCGGGGCGAAGTACAAGTTCTACCTTGACGCCACGGTCGCCGAGAGAGCGAAAAGAAGGTTTCTTCAAAGTGGGCGAGGGGATTTTGAGACCTCCCTTTCGGATGTTGAAAGTGAACTTCGAAGAAGGGACCGCCGCGACACGCTTCGCGTGGAGAACCCGCTTCACCCGGCTCCTGACGCCGTGATAATAGACACCACCCAAATGAGCGCCGAGCAGGTTATCTCCAGCATAGTGCTCCTCGCAAAAGACATATCTCTTGTTGACGGCTGAGAACAACTTTTCTTCGGAAGTCTCTTTTTATTTTCGGCAGTTTTCGTGTAACCTTGCCTCTATTAACAAATGACAGCGAAGGCGGCTAAACAAAATGATTCAGGATAATGGTATTACGGATTCAAATGAAAAAAGCTTTGAGGAATTACTTGATGAAAGCATGGAATCGCGCTTGAGCGAGCCCGAGAACGGGGAAATAGCGAAAGGAAGGGTCATAAGGGTTGATTCTGACGCTGTTTTCATAGACCTTGGGTTTAAGTTCGAGTGCATAGTTCCCATAAACCAGTTTGTAAACAAAGACGGCGAATATGAAGTCTCGGTAGGCTCGGAGATAGAAGTGCTGGTCGAAAGACCGAACCCGAACACTGTCAGAGCCTCTAAACAGAAAGCGGATCAGCTCAGGGAAAAAAGGGCGATCGAGGAGAAGTTCAAAAACAAAGAACCTGTCTCCACAAAGATTCTCAACAGGGTAAAGGGCGGTTTTAACTGCGATATAGGGCGGGGCAGCCCTTTTAAGGTTTTTCTTCCCGGTTCACAGGTCGCTCTGCGGCCGATTGCGGATTTTGACGAGATGGTCGGCCAGACGATTGAAACCCGCATTATCCAGAACAACGATAACGGCATAGTCGTATCGAGAAGGGCGATTCTCGAAGAGCAAAGAGAGGAACAAAAAAAGGAGACTATTGCGAATATCTCAGAAGGCCAGACCATTTCAGGAAACGTCGTGAAGATAATTGACGCCGGCGCTTTCGTGGACATAGGGGGCATAGAGGGTTTTGTCCCGATAGGGGAGCTTTCCTGGGGAAGGGTGAGGCACCCGGGAGACGTTCTCAAAGAAGGCCGGGACGTACAGGTCAAGATTCTTAAGCTTGAAATTGAAAACGGGAAAATAACCCTCGGAGTGAAGCAGACCACTGAAGATCCGTGGGAAACCATACAGCAAAGATACGATGTCGGTGGCAGAGTCACGGGGAAAGTGGTTTTCGCAGCTGAATTCGGCGTGTTTGTCGAGCTTGAGCCGGGAATAGAGGGACTTGTGCATGTAAGCGAACTCTCGTGGGTTAAAAATTTCCGCCACCCAAGCGAAGTCGTTTCTATAGGAAGCGAAATAGAGGTCGCGGTTCTTGGAGTAAAACCCAGAGAAAGAAGAATTTCGCTTAGCCTCAAGCAGATACAGGAAAACCCGTGGGATGAGTTCAAGCGGAACAACCCTCCGAACACCAGGGTGACCGGAACCATAAGAAACGTCACGGAACTTGGGGTTTTCGTAGAGGTTGCCCCGGACATGGTTGGGCTTGCGCGTCCCGAAAATCTCAAGTGGCAGGGGGAGGTTAGCCCCCTTGAGGTTTTCTCAAGCGCCGATGTGGGAAAGGAAATAGAGCTTGTGATACTGAACGTTATCCCCAGGCAAAGAAAAATCGGGCTTGGAATAAAGCAGCTTACCCCGGACCCCTGGAACAAGGTGCTTAGGGACTACAAGGTGAATGAGACTGTGGTGATTTCCAAGATAGAGGAAATTTTCGACAGCGGCGTTACAGTGACTCTTGCCGACAACGTGAGAGGATTTTACGCAATGCGCGAATTTCAGGACGATGAGATGAGCCGGGAATCTCTTAAGGTCGGCGATGAGATAAGCGGTCTCGTCACGGGTTTTAACAAGCCCAAGCATCAGGTGAACCTCAGCCGCAGAAGGCTTGACAAAAAGCAGGAGAAAGACACAATGAGAAACTTCGCGTCGTCCCAGCGGGAAAGTTCCTCCAAGCTCGGGGATATCCTGAATGAAAAACTCAAGGCCCTTGACTGACGGGTGATGAAGTGAGAGTCCCCGACCTGAATTTCTTTCTAAAGACTTTCCTCTCCCTTCTGGTCATCTTTCTCATCGGTCTCGCGGGAATCCTGATAGGAGTGCTTATCTCCGATCAGGATCAGCGCCCCCGTGGGGACGGCGTGGCGGTAATAAACGTCAACGGCATAATAATCGACTCTGACCCATATATTAAAAGCATAAGGGAAATACGCGAAAGCGATTCCGTGAAGGCCGTGGTCGTGAGGATAAATTCCCCGGGAGGAGCCGTCGCCACTTCCCAGGAGGTATACGAGGAGCTAAAAAGCCTAGGCGAGACGGTCCCGGTTATAGCCAGCATGGGAACTGTTGCCGCCTCGGGAGGTTACTATATTGCCTGTGCGGCTGCTACTATTTACGCGAATCCCGGTACCATAACCGGTAGCATCGGCGTGATAGCGCAGTTTGCGAGTTACGAGCAACTGCTAAAGTGGGCTAAGGTGGAAGTCGAGGTGATAAAGAGCGGAGAGTTCAAGGATCTCGGCTCGCCGCTTCGCAAGATGCCTGAGGCGGAAAGGGCCTATCTGCAGACGCTTATAGACAGCGTCCACTCCCAGTTCAAAGATACGGTTTCCGAAAGAAGGAATCTGCCTCCGGCGAAAGTCGCTTCGCTTTCTGACGGGAAGATATTTACTGGAAGTCGCGCGAAGGAACTCGGCCTGATTGACAGGATCGGGACTCTTGAGACGGCAATCGCTGAGGCGAGGAAGCTTTCGGGTCTCGATGAGGATTCGTGGATCAGGGAATATCCCATAAAGAAAAAGACACTGCTTGATTTCGTTTTCCCGGAAACTCTGGCCGAGCGTACGATTTTTGCCTCTCCTGTGAGAACCGGGTTCGGTCTCTACTACATAGCCGACGTGATTTACTAGTACAGCGTCATCCTTGTATTATCGGGTATAACGACTCAAGCCTGATTCTCGTATCCTCCGTGGTTCCATTTTTGTTGCACTGCCTCTGCCACGCGTCCGTCGGCCTGCTCCCGCAAGGTTTCCCGGTTCAGGATACGACGGTCAAGACATTGACGCTGTTCACCCCGGGACGGCTTAAAAATGAAACTACTCTGGTCAACACTGCGCAATGTAACTGGTATTTTCTCGAAAAACCGATATTCTACAGTGTTATTGTCGCTAGGCGGGTTGCGCTGGTGTAGCGAAACCGTTTTTCAAACAACCGATGAAACACGTAAAAAGATTCTTTCTCTTGGTCATATGCTGTTTCGGAGCCGTTTTCTTCATCCAGAACCTCGAAACAGCCACGCATGTATTCAGGATCGAGCTTGGTTTTTTCTCCTATAAGTACACTTGGGTAATTTACAATGCCGGGATACTAGGGGTTTCGTTTTTTCTGGGCGCGTTTGTTTTTTTCCTGCTGAGTTTTTCCAGAGGCCATTCCAGAAAATCTGAATTGAAACGGAGCAGGGAAACCGTAAAGAACCTAGAGGAAAAAGTCGGGAAGCTTGAGGTGGAGCTTCTCCAGAACAAGTCTGCCGGCTACCAAGAGCAGTCTTCTCCCCGTGAGGTGTTCAGGGCGCCGAAATGAGATCTGTCATTACTGAAACCCAGGCGCCTGGGCGGACGGGCATTCGCAAAAAACCCGAATGGATAAAGGCAAAAATCCCGAGCGGTCCGAATTACACCAAGCTCAGGGGCCTTGTGCGCGAACTTGGTCTTCACACTGTGTGCGAGGAGGCGAAGTGCCCTAACATAGGCGAGTGTTGGGGGGCCGGTACGCTTACCTTCATGATTCTGGGGGATGTCTGCACGAGAAGCTGCGGTTTTTGCCATGTTAAAACTGGAAAAGGCGGTGAGCTTGACTGGGAAGAGCCTGCCAAGGTGGCGAAGGCAGTTGAAGAGCTTCAGAAAAACAATGCGCGGGTGACCCATGTGGTCATAACTTCAGTAAACAGGGATGACAGGAATTATGAAAGCGCATGTATATTCGCGCAGACAGTTAATGAAGTGAGGAATAAGGTTCCGTGCATAAAGATTGAGGTTCTTATCCCGGATTTCAAGGGGGAGGGCGAGGCGATTGAAAAAGTGATAGAATCGGCTCCCGATGTTCTTAATCACAATATTGAAACCGTCCCGAGACTTTACTCCCTGCCCCAGAAAACCCAGTCGGGAAGAACAAGATCCGTAAGGCCTCAGGCGGTTTACCGAAGATCTCTAGAACTTCTTTCGATGTCCGCGAGCAGGGGAAATCCCGCAATGCTTACAAAATCAGGCATCATGGTCGGTCTTGGGGAGAGCTATGAGGAGATCGTCGAAACGCTTGGCGATCTTAAGCGTGCAGGGTGCGACATAGTCACCATAGGACAGTATCTTCAGCCCACGGTTGACCATATACCCGTATCAAGGTTCTATCATCCCGTTGAGTTTGAATCTCTTAAAAGCTACGGGGAAAAGATAGTCGGCATCCCGCATGTGGAAGCCGGGCCTCTTGTGAGAAGTTCCTATCACGCGGAAAAGCAGGTTTTCGAACTTTCACGCAACATTATGACTGGAACGTGAAAAAATATTTCCCCTTCAAGAAAGAATACAGGCGATGGAAGTATTTGGACCTCTCGACCGAGATGGATTAAGAGCATTCTACAGGCTTTGGAATGGAGACTATCCAGAGAGCCTGCGGATAGAACCCGAAGAAAATTGAGCAATACGCAGTTTTGTTAAATGAAGTTCGGTCTATAGCGCTTTTTTCTTAAGGATTCGCCGTTCAGTTAACGAGCTTTCTGATCTCTTCAGCGATCGCTTCCAGTTTTTCCTCGGAAACTCCGTAGTCCTCGGAAATTCTTTTTATCACCCTAGAGGATATCCGTGGTCCCACGGTTTTTTCCGTTACGGGTTCCCGTTTTTCCCTGTCAATGAGAAGTTTCGCCACGTCCCACCTTGAGTAGTGTCCCAGGGAATCGAAAACCGCCTTTACCGCTTTTATCTGGTTCGCGTAGCAGTCGGCGTAGAGTATGGCGTCTTTTTCGAAATGGGGAGGGAACAGGTATCTGCCGGCGGGGTTGACGATAGAGCTTCCCCCGCGTGCCCAGTCGTAGTTCATGTGGTCCCCGTCACGCACATAGTGCCATCTTTCGGGAAAATCATCATCGTCAAGGTAACCGCAGGCGCTTAGTACAAACGCCCCTGATTCAAACGCGTGAACTCTTATGAGCGATTGAAGGGTGGAACCCGCTGCGGGGTCCTCGGTTTCTGCTGCAAGCAGTTTTTCATCCCCTCTCTTCCAGTTCCCGGGCCACACCGCCACGTGAAAATCCTGCCCGCTGTAAACCATCGCGGCCCTTACGAGCACCATGTGATTCTCCCAGCAAACAAGTCCTCCTATTCTTCCTATGTCAGTGTCATATGTGGCTATGTCGCTTCCGTCCCCCTGACCCCAGTAGATCCTCTCTGTGTAGGTGGGCATGAGCTTTCTGTGTTTGCCGAGCACCTTTCCTTCGCGCGATATGAAAAGAAGGGAGTTGTAAACGGTGCGGCTTCCCTTGCGGTCGTCAAGCTCGTTGCAGCCTATCACCACGTGAGTGTCAGCCGCGCGGGCGGCTTCTGCGAGCATCTCGGTGTCGTCACCGGGAATCACTATGGAGTTGTCCTGAAGCGCGATCATGAAGTCAGTCCAGTCGTGCGGCGAGGTTTCGTAACCGACTGTGTAGTAGGCCGGGTAGCCGGGTATGAAGGCCTCGGGGAAAGCAACGAGTTCCGCCCCGTTATCCCCCGCCTCCTTTATCACGCGGCAGGCCTTTTCAAGTGTCCGCTCCTTGTCCATGAACACGGGAGCCGTCTGGGCAACCGCGACTTTTACTTTTTCCCTACCGCCTAGGACTTTCTTCATGAGTTTTTGGCCGCGAACGGCTCAGATTATTATCCTGCTTCCGCCCTGAGGGTCCTCTCCGCCTTGCTTCTGCTGGTTCTGCTTGGCTCTTGCGTAGACAAGATCGAAAAGCTTCTCCTTGAAGTCGTTGTCAAAAGCGCACACCCCCGGGATTATGTATCCCATAAGCGCTATCTGGAGAAAGTATTCGGTATTTGCCTTGAGAAACGACTCGTTTACCTCGCCACCGTATGCCTGCGCGAAATTCTGGTATATCTGGTTGCCGAGTTCGGTTGCGATCTCTACGACGCTTTTTGACTGACCTGACGACTGATGGGCCGCTACTCCGAGGTTAAAAGCCATGTTTATGGAGTTCATGAAGTTATCCGCTGTTCCCTCTTCCGGCTTTGTGTCTTCTTCTGACATTTTATCTCTCCCTTTACTTTTATATGGTTAAATCATACTGCCGTATTATATTATATTGCTACTTTGATTTTAACAATTGCTCTGGAGGAAAACCATGAAAGCGGACCACCTTATACAGAGACTCGGGCTAAAGAAGCTTCCCGGCGAGGGAGGATACTACTTTATGGGAACTACAATGGCTCCTGGGTTTGAGTTTGAGGATTTCGAACTTGGCGCGCAAGAGAGTCTGCTGCTCAGGTTTCCCCAGCACGAAACCTTGATAAGGGAGCTTACGTAAACGGGAGAGAGAGATTCCAGGTTCAGAAAAACCGGTGATTTTTTTTGACGGCGTGTGCGGCGGCTGCAACATGTTCGTCGATTTCGTCATGTGGGCGGACAGTCGCGCGGAAATATGCTTCTCCCCGGTGCAGGGCGAGACTGCCGCTGAGTTTTCCCTTTACCAGAACGAGCCCCCGCGCGAGTGGAGGATCGCCTACGTTGACGAAGAGGGGGTTTACGAGGGCGCCGACGCCGTTTTGCTAGTTCTCAGAAGGCTTGGGGGACTGTGGAGGCTTCCCGCGCTTTTCGTATATATTCCCCTGCCGGTAAAGGATTATTTTTACGGGATCATGTCAAGGAACCGCTACCGCCTTTTCGGAAAGAGAGGAACTTGTCGATTACCGTCTCCCGAGGAGAGGGAAAGGTTTTTGCCCTAGAGTGCTGCTTATTCCGATAAAAATGAACACCGATTCCGATTCGTCGACTACTTCGGTATCCGCCAAAGATCCTACATACCGAGACGGAACACGGTACTTCGGGGGATTAGGTTAGCTTTGGTTTTTCGTCTCCCGATACAGAGTTTCTACACGAAGTTTTAATGCCACACCTACATCGCTAAAACCGCGGCGCATATAACTGCCGAAGAGTAGTGAGACGATTGGTGAAAGTACACCGCTCAATAGGTCGACATTATGGTAGCTGCAGCTGGTATCACTCATAGGTTCTAGATGCTGCTCTCGCACCGCAAATAAGAGCCAGAAAGTTCCGAACTTCTTGCTCCAAGAAATAAGGAGTGGTTTCTCAAATGCACATATACGTTCGGTTATTCTGAATTTCATCGGTCCCATTCTTACCAATAGACGGGCGGGCGATCCAATTTTAAAATCGGTTCTGGCTTGAGGTGTGAATGGATTCCACTCACCATATTTTTCAACGTCAGTCAGGACCTCCCAAACGAAGTCAATGGGTGCGTCGATCTGAATGCGGTCGGTACGTACACTAAAGCTGCTTATGCCCATCTCTGCTGGCCTTAACTAGAGTTTTAACCCATGCATCTGAGTTGTCCCATAGAAGTTTCGACACATCTTGGTCTTTTGTATCGCCGGATGATTCCGCTATTTCGCAGCGTGCGTAATAACTTCCACCTTGAAGTGGGTATTTACTAGCGCACATCACGGAAGTTTGTGCGCCCAATATTGGGCGTATCAAGACAAGAGATGCGAGTGTGGAACAGATTTGGTTTAGAAAATACCCGATCTTTCCTTCGAACTCTTCAATCTGCGTAAGATTAGTCTTAACAGACCCAGGGTGTACTGCTACCGATTGGAGGTTGTACTTTTTGGCAAACCGTCTCTGGATCTCGAAAGTAAAGTGAATTAGTGCTAATTTTGACAGCGCGTAAGCGTCCCAGGAGTGGTAGTCTCCGTCATCGTTAAACATGCTCTTGTTTTTCACTCTGTCATGCAAGTGGGAAGTCACGTTGACGACTCGTGCATCTCCGCTTTCTAAACCACTCTGCTTAAGAATTGGAAGCAACAAACTCGTCAGGTGAAAAGTTCCAAGGAAATTGGTTCGCCAATGAATTTCGAAACCATCTTTTGTCATGGGCGGCGTTTTTCTTGGACTAAGAATATTCTTGTGAATCCCTGCGTTATTGACAAGTACATGCAGTTGGTCGTTGTAATTTTTTCGGTACCACGTTGTGAAATTATTAACACTATCAGCATCACACAGATCTAACGTATGGGCTGTAATCTTCTTTTCGTCAGCGCCAATGATTCGCAAGTCTCTCTTTAAAGAACTTTCCATCAATTCAATATAGTGAGTACTGGTGACAACAACTGCAGCCCCCCAACTTGCAAGGATCTTAGCCGTTTCGTAACCAATTGAACGAGGAGAAGCACCTGTCACAATGACGTTCCGACTCGACATATCAACTTCTTTCGCCATCGGCTTACTCGTAAACAAACGCAAGATATGATTTACGGATTTTGAGAACGTGTTAGGCATGCTGGAACAACCTTATGTATAAGGTGTGGTCTCCCGTACAACTAAATCTTTATATAACACAAATGCGCATCTGGTACCTGCGCGGCCAGCTGCTATGCCAGTTATAGGGCTTACTCTCGGGAATTAGCGACTAAGGGCTCACTTGCTTCCCACAACTTAGTTCCGTTTTCCTCATCCAATGCCGTAGGAGACACGGACTTTCGCTGCATTAAATGTAAGTAGATGCCTGTGTCGGTACCAGCTTCTTCTGCACAGCATAAGTAAATTACCGGCCCAATAGCTTCTTCCGGAGATTGAAAAAAATATCTTAGCAATGGGTTAACTATAGGTTTCAAAATCGACGGTGTTTCTCGTGAAAGGTTCGTAGCAACGCCTCCAGGACACATTGAGTGAACTGCAACTTCAGTTTTGCTGCCTGTGTTCAAACGGCGTGAGAGTTCAGTTGCAAACATACACAAAATAAGTTTACTGATACCGTAATATTTGAAGCCATCCCTGAGTCCATAGTCGGTAAATTTCCCGAGGTGGTCGAAATCGATAGTATGAGAGGACCTATGAGCCTCAGATGAAACGAAGATAATTCGCGGTGTCTTTCCAGCTTGGCTGGATGGACAAATCACGCCGTCTTTCAACCACCGGTCAATCATGATACGATTCGATAAGAAATGAACCGCGAACATTGTTTCGTATCCTTGCGGTGTCTTAGTTGCCTTTTTGGGCGCTAAGCCTGCGTTCAAAACCGCAATATCAATTTTGATGTTGCGGTTACTCAGACCATCGCAAAGACAGTGTACCGACCGAAGATCTGAGAGGTCTACTTCCATCATTTCTACATTCTGAGAACCAGACAGTGTCTTTATTTCGTCGCATGTTTTCGTATGACCAGGTCGACAAGCTAAAATCATGTTTGCGCCACGCCTTGCAAGTTCGGTGGCAGCGGCTTTCCCCAGCCCGCTGTTCGCTCCGGTTATTAGACAAGTTTTGCCATCGATACATACGTGCTTTGGAACAGGATTTACTTCCGATACCTTGGGTTGCGCCAAATCTCGAATTGCGATGGTTATAGCGTTTATGGAAGAACCATCACCCATTTGGTTTGTTTTTCGCTTCATGGTGAGTTTCTCTGCATTGTTTTTCGGTTCTTTGTAGTTGCTTGAATTTGCATAAACTATTCGAAAGGAATTTCATATTTCTCCCGATAAAAGGAGAAATAATCTTCAATAATTTTCTCGCTCAATCCGAAATCACTTAAATGGTAGACGTGCCTACCAAAGCGATTCTGCGGATTTATTTTCATAAAAGTCTTGGCTTGCTGCACCGCTTCGGCATCAAAATCAACCTCCGCCTTTAGATAAATCCGGTGAAGCTGAGCAATCGGATCCTTCATCAAGTCGTAGTACGAAACGTCGACAAATCGATCGGTATCTGCCTTAGCTCGAGATTGGATTGTTAGCTCGATCATCCTGCGAGCCTTTCTGGACCAGTGTCTGGCGATTTCCTCTGGGTCCACATGATCGCTGAATATGCCGCGGTTGTGAGCAACCATACTGCAGAAAGAAGGCATGGTTTTTCGAGGGTCACGGTGGGTTTGCACGACTATCGCAGCGGGGAAAACTTTAAGAAATACATCCAGATATTCCATATGATGCGGCGTTTTGAGTACCCAATTATTGCTGGGGCGGTGCCAGCACAGAATCTTCAGCACCTTATGGAAATATTCGTAGGTCTGTGTATGGTCCTGTTCCTCCAACCACCGGGAGTAGCTCGGCACATGCATTGTGGCTTCTGGTGCCTGGCTCATAAAGTTCAGATCAAGAAGCATTACATCTTCTTCCGGCTCATTATGGTCAAGAGGGTGAACTGCCATGAACTGCGGTGACAAATACGCAATCAGTCGTTGTGCGAGGACTGCATGCACATTTCGAGTGGTCATTTCTTTGGCTTTGTTGCCTGGTGGTAACGGGTTGAGTGCTTCCACCCCTGACACACCTCGAATATTCGGATGAGAATTCAGTAGCCTATGCAATATTGTTGTTCCAGTACGCTGCAATCCCGTGATCAGGATAATCTTCCCCAAATTGATGTCATGTATTTCAGGGCGTTGTTTTAGTAGTTCTTCAATTCGCAAGCGATGAACTAATGCGCTTGTAAGTCGAGATTTTTGTATCAGCCTGCCAGTTGGGGTTAGCTCGGCTTCGTTATTAATCGAATTTATGAGAACTTCCAACGCGTCAAAGTGACCGTCGTCACCAAAATCCTCAAGCCTCGTTTTTCGAATCGCGCTAGCAGTGAGCGTTTCAATATTCAAAGAACTCGACAACCCGAGGTTCTCACTTAGTTTCCCGATGGAATTGAAAATCTTAACTGGAAGAGGACGGTAGGGATTTTCATAGTCTGTAGAAGTCTTTAGATTCTTTTTGGCCATCGCGATTTCTTCAATTCAACAACTGCTTAAGGTCAGTTAACTTGATCAATCTGGTCTGCGGTTGAGGATGCTCCTTCGCGCGCACCCATCTAAAGCACATCGTGCCGGAAGAATGGCCAGCTGTTTCAAGCCAATTGGGATGACCGGGATTTTCGTGAGCTACTACTAGGCGCACAGAACCGTCATTTTCATAGTGGGCAAGATGTTTGTTAGTGTGTATCGTGTGATAGCGGTAGTCCAGCGATTCCATCCAATAGTTGTTTAACTGGAAGTTCCAATATTCGCATTCTGGCGGCATTACTTCTATCAGAAGTGCTTCGCCTGCCGCTACTGTCCAATGACTGTGGTAGTAAGCGATATTGGGATCACCCCCGGCAGCCAGCGATACTTCCGGATCAAACATTGGCAGTTCGTTGGTGTGCTTTTGAAAATCACGAGCCCACTTGGCAAACAGTAATGGTGCGCCTGCCACGAGCGTTCCTGCCGCTTTCAATCCTTCGTCGAGCTGTTTCGGCGTCAATGGAGAAGGGTGGCATTCATCTTCGGAACAATTGATCCGTTCTATTCGCAAGTCTGCTGGAGTTTCTGTTTTGCGATCAAGGAAAGTCTGACGTACCACTAATGTGCCAGTTTCTGGTGTCATAGGAAGCCAGTTCTTACTTTGAGGTTTGCAACTAAGTACAAGCTCAAAGTACCCATCTTCGTCGGTTTCTATTTGGTCAGACTCTATATACCCGGTGGGAGGCAGCCCTCGTCCTTGCCCATAGTTACCAGATTGAGCGCCAAAGCTTAAGTACGCAATATTGTTGCGCCACCCTGTAATTTTGTATTCATACTCGCCGCTCAGGGTTGCTGTCTGGTAGAAGTTATCAGGATTGTCCGCACCTATCTTGGTTGTTTCGTTGACGACGCGATGAAGTACAGGTGCTTTCGGGTCGGCATGCTCGATAAATGCGATCAATCCGGCCCGGGCGATGCGGCTTAAGTACCGATATCCTTCTGCCTGATTGAATGCGTCTTGAGGTGCCTTTGGAAAATTTAAAGATGCCCCCGCAGCTTTTAAAGTGTCGCAGAACTCATCCCAGGACTTTCCACTAACTACCCGTTGAGCGGCTACGTCGGCTTCCGTTTTGCCACGCAACTTCCAGATGAAAAGAGATGTCTGTCGAAACAAGGCGAGAAGACGGATTGCGAATTTTCGCATGGCATACCTCTAAGCGAAACTGATCTCATCGCTCGTAGTGGACTGCTACGAGCGAACCAATGATTAAATTAAAGCATTATACGTTTGCTATTTCTTGTAACACGGTTGATGCAATCATGCCATTGTCCAAAATCGAAACGTTAAAATCATACATGCCTATGACCTTATTACACCTTGGCAAAACCGTCCGCGTGGATCTCGGCTTGCGTGTCGATACCGTCGTCGAAGGCCTCCACCGCATCGTGATCCACGTGGTCCACCGCCTGTGCCTTCATGAACGTCGCCTGACCCCGGTCTGTCGAACCCACCGCCAGCAGCACGGGACGCTTGGTCTCGGAGTCCCGACCCCGATTGCCTCTGCTGATTCTGCTTGGCCCTAGCGTAGACAAGATCAAAGAGTCTCTGCTTGAAATCGTTGTCAAAAGTGCACACCCCCGGGATTATCTATCCCAGAAGAGCTATCTGAAGAAAATATTCAGTATTTGCCTTGAGAAAAGACTTGTTTATCTCGCCGCCGTATGCCTGCGCGAAATTCTGGTATATCTGGTTGCCGAGTTCGGTCGCTATCTCTACGACGCTTTTTGACTGACCTGACGACTGATGGGCCGCTACTCCGAGGTTAAAAGCCATGTTTATGGAGTTCATGAAATTATCCGCGACCGCCTCTTCCGGTTTTGTTTCTTCTTGAGGGTTTGTATCTTCTTCTGACGTTTAAATTTCTCCCGTTACGCCCATTCAACTCTGAAGTGCAACACCCTGGTTAAGGATCTAGTTTGGGGAATTTTATAATTTCTCAAACACACTGTAAAAACAGTTATGCAGAGGTGACAATCTCCGAGACGAGAACAGGAGGTTGACATGACCAGGAGTTACAAGCAGTTGGACATTCTCGAGCGTCAGCGGATTTACTTTCTGCGCAAGCAGGGATTTTCGCTTCGGAAGATTGCTGAGGATCTCAGTCGTTCTCCATCAACCATATCGCGGGAGGTAAAGCGCAACAGCGGCGGGAGGGGTTACCGTTTCGCCCAGGCGCAGCGCAAGGCCAGGCAGCGGGGCACCGCGGCGTCCTCCGTGCCCCCCAAGATGACCGAGCAGATGTGGTTCATCGTGGAGAGCAAGCTTGGTCTGCAGTGGAGTCCCGATCAGATATCGGGACGGCTCAAGCTTTCAGCAGTGGTTTCGGTGAGTGCGGAGTGGATATACCGTCACGTGTGGGAGGACAAGCGCAGCGGAGGGAAGCTTTACAAGCATCTGCGGCGCCGGGGGAAGAAGCGCAACAGCCGAGGGTCGGGGTATTCGGGCAGGGGGCATATACCGGGCAGGGTGGACATAACGGAGCGTCCACAGATAGTTGAGGACAAAAGGCGTGTCGGGGACTGGGAGGCCGATACAATCGTCGGCGCTGGACATAGAGGCGCTTTGGTGTCCGTGGTGGATCGGGCGTCTAAGTTCACGGTTCTTCATCCCGTGAGTTCAAGGAGCGCGGGGGAAGTGGGAGAGGCCATGATGGAGAGGCTTATGCCCTACGTAGAGATTGTACATACGATTACTTCTGATAACGGAAAGGAGTTTACGGGTCACGGGGAGATAACCGAAGCGCTGGGGGCGGGGTTTTTCTTCGCTACCCCTTATCACTCGTGGGAGAGGGGGCTCAATGAACATACAAACGGGCTGGTTCGTCAGTACTTTCCCAAGGCGACTGATTTCCATGAGGTTTTGGGGGAGGATGTGAGGAGGGTTGAAGAGCTGCTCAACGGGAGGCCTCGGAAGGTTTTGAACTACAGGACTCCGGCTGAGGTTTTCAATGAGGCTTCGTGCTGAGGGATTGAGATGGGATGATTGAGTGGGGGTGGTTGGGGGTTTTTGGAAGATGTGATGGCGGTTGCCTTCGGTCGGGCTACGCCCTCCCTTCGGCAACCGCCATCCAGATGTCTTGATAATCCGGTGCCGGGGAATATAATCTTTTCCCTAAACGGAGAGCATCATCTTTTGCTGAAAGTGTTGCACTTCAGAGTTGATAAGAGGTGGTTAAATAATCCTACCGTATTATATTATATTGCTACTTTGGTTTTTTAATAATCTTGCTGGAGGAAAACCATGAAAGCTGACCACCTTATACAGAGACTCGGGCTAAAGAAGCTTCCCGGTGAGGGAGGATACTACAAAGAGACTTACAGAAGCGACGAGATGGCTGGAGACGACCGCAGTTTATCAACCGCTATCTACTACCTGATAACTTTCGAGGCGAATTGCAAAATGCACAGGGTGAGTTCGGATGAGATTTTCCATTTTTACTTCGGCGATCCTGTCCAGATTCTTCTTCTGTATCCGACCGGAGAGTCGAGGGTAGTGTTCATGGGCGACAACATGCCCTCAGGTCAGAAACCCCAGCTAATCGTCCCCAAGGGGACATGGCAGGGGGCCATGGTGGTGGAGGGGGACTACGGATACGCTTTTATGGGAACTACAACGGCTCCTGGTTTTGAGTTTGAGGATTTCGAACTTGGCGCGCAAGAGAGTCTGCTGCTCAGGTTTCCCCAGCACGAAACCTTGATAAGGGAGCTTACGTAAACGGGAGAGAAAGATTTTTGCCCTAGTGTGCTTTTTTGATAAATTCCCCCGTATATGTATATTGAAGCGGAGGAGAATTTTCGTTTCAGATGCCTTCACTTGAAGAACTTGTTTTAGCAAGTAAAACCGCTGACGAAATAGTCCGCGCGAGCGAGATAGCCCGGGAAGAATGGGAAAAGATAAGGGTTTCCCTAGCTCTTTGCGGGGATACGGGCGATTTCCACGGGGATGATTTTATGCTCGGAACAATTTCCGAGGAAACGATAACGCGCGAGCCGCTCGGAAGTCCGACGAAATCCGTTTCGCTTTATTCCCCGACTTACTACCCGATGTATTTTGTAAAGAACCTGCGCGAGTTCAGGAAAAAGTTTCCGGAGAAAAACTACCGCACAACAGAAGCTCTTTATGTTTACGTCGAGCTTGTAAACGCCGCCGCAATGAGACTCGGATTTGAGGGAACCCTGGCGATGGGATTTGCAAGCGGTTACGCGAACGTGAGAACGGGCTGGATAGCGGAAAAAGGGCTTGCCGAGCAGAGCGCTATCTTTTCCGAAATGTTTTTTTCAGACAGGCCGAAAAACTACGACTGGGATTTTCACTGGACTTCAGTCAGGCGAGGATTCAGGGAAATCTACGAAAAATTTGTCGCCTGGCAGCGTTCCCCCGCCCTTTACCTCGAAGAGTCAAAGTCCAAGGCGGTCGTAAAGCCCTTTATAGTTTAGACAAACCCCTCTTCGAATTCGTCAGAAGGGTTCTCAAAACTCGGAACCCCGTTTTGCTCAAGGAACACCAGCTTCACCGTGCCCGTGGGCCCGTTTCTCTGTTTTCCGATTACAAGTTCCGCCATGCCGTCTTTTTCCTCGGGATTTTTTCTGTATATGTCCTGGCGGTGAATGAAAAGCACAACGTCTGCGTCCTGCTCTATCGCGCCGCTTTCCCTGAGGTCTGAGAGTTGAGGGCGGCGGTCGGTTCTGGCTTCTGTCTGACGGCTTAGCTGTGAGATCCCTATTACCGGCACGTCGAGTTCCTTTGCGAGTGTCTTAAGGGCACCCGATATCTCTGCTATCTCTCTTTCCCGGGTTTCGTTTCTTGAACTGCCTCTCATAAGCTGAAGGTAGTCGACCACAACCAGGTCAAGGCGGTTGTCTTTTTTAAGCCGCCTCGCTTTCGCCCTTATCTCAAGAACCGTGAGCGCGGGGGTGTCGTCTATGAATATGTCCGCGTTTGCGTACCTTTCGGCGGAATCAAACAGTCTCTGAAGATCGTCATCCTTTATATATCCGCTTCTCATCGCCGAAAAACTGACTTTTGAGTTTATGGAGAGTAGCCTAAGCATCAGTTGCTCCTTGGTCATCTCTAGGGAGAACATTGCGACGGAAAGATCTTCGTTTACAGCGGCGTTGCTTATTATGTTAAGCGAAAGCGATGTTTTTCCGGCGCCCGGGCGCGCGGCGATTATAACGAGATCAGATTTCTGAAGGCCCGAGGTCAGGTGGTCAAGTCTTTCAAAGCCGGTTCTTATGCCCGTTATAAGCTCCTTTTTCTCATGGAGCCGCTCTATGTTTTCTATCGCTATCGGCGCGAGGTCTCTTGAGCGCCAGAAGCTTGGCTTTATCTTGTTCTGCGCGATATCGAGAATCGACTGCTCTGCCCTGTCAATGAACTCGTCAACCTCGATGTCGGGTCCGTAGCCCCGGTGCGCTATGTCGGTCGCGGTGAGCACCAGTTTTCTCAAAATGGACTTGTCCTTAACTATCTTGGCGTAATAAGTGACGTTTTCCGCCGTTGGAACAGTCGAGACGAGATAGGTGAGGTAGGCGGCTCCCCCGACTTCCTCTACGATCCCCTTCGAGCTCATCCATTCATACAGGGTAAGGACGTCAATGGCGGTGCCATCCCTGTCAAGGTCTATCATGCAGTTCATTATCTTGGAGTGGTTCTGATTATAAAAATCCTCTGCTATCAGGATTTCAAGAACCTGGTTTATTGAGCTGTTTTCAATGAGGATGGAACCCAGTACTGCGCGTTCCGCCTCCTCGTTGCTCGGAAGGGGGGATTTCGTCATATTCTCCATCGTTCGAGGTTACCTCTATGTTCCACCTGTTCGATGATTTTTCATTCCGCTATCAGAACCACTCCAACATCCATGACGTTTGTCCCGGTGTTCCCGGTTTTTATAAGATCACCCAAAGTTCCAAAGAAAGAGTACGAATCATTATCGGCGAGATGGTCTCTCGCGCTTATACCCATTGATCTCGCTACCAGGCGCGACTGCCCGTCGCATATCGCTCCGGCGGCGTCGGTGGGGCCGTCTATCCCGTCGGTCCCGGCGAAGAGACCCACGATCCCCTTACTTCCCGTTATCTCAAAACAGAAAGAAAGGGCGGTCTCTGTATTTCGCCCGCCTCGCCCCCTGCCCATCACGTTCACAGTTGTTTCTCCTCCGAAAAGTATGCAGGCGGGTTTCTTTACGGGCCTCCCGAACCTTTTTATGTCAAAGGAGATTCCTGCGAGCACCTTGGCCACTTCTCTTGCCTCTCCAGATATCTGGGAGGAAAGAAAAAGCGTGTTGTACCCCATTTTTTCCGCCATCTTCTCCATCGAGACTATGGCCTTGTGATTGTTTCCGACGACGATCGTGGTGGCCCCGCTTCGTTCGTACTGCTCGCGGTCCATCGTAGGAGAAACGCTTTTTTTTCTTCCCTTTTCAAGATGTACCACCACTCTGGGGGGAATCTTGTGTTCAAGCTCAAGCGCCTCTATGACGCGCCATGCGTCTTGGTAGGTGGTAGTGTCGGGGACCGTAGGCCCCGAAGCTATGAATTCGAGCCGGTCGCCCACGACGTCTGAGAGGATCAGCGTGATAACCTGCGAGGGAAGGGCTTTTTTGAGCAGTCCGCCTCCTTTTATCTGCGACATCTTTTTTCTTACGGTGTTAAGGCCGTAGGTGTCGACCCCGCAGAGCATGAGCCTCTGGGTTGCCGCTCTTTTATCTTCTATGGTGAGTCCTTTGCTCGGCATCGCGAGTATCGAACTTCCGCCTCCCGATATCAGGAAGATAACAAGGTCTTTCTCCCCAGATTTTTCGAGAAGGGAAACGACCTTCTTCGCCGCCTCAACGCTTTTTTCATCCGGTACCGGGTGAGAGGAGAGATGAAAATCCATTTTCCGAAAAGCCCGCCCGGAGCGGACGTTCGATACTACAATTCCCTCGGTTATCCGCTCACCGAGAAGTTCCTCAAGCGCTGCGGCCATTGCGGACGCAGCCTTTCCGAAGGCCACGACGTACACCGACTCAAAATCGGAGAGATTGAAGCTCTCCCCCCCCACTCTGAGCCTCTCGCCCTTCAGGTCAAGGTGCTCAAGAACGCATTTTCTCGGGTCAGCTTCCTTGATCGCCTGATCAAAAAGTTCCCTTGCGTCTTTCCTCAGTTTTTCGCTCATCCGCTTTTTCTAATCTCATCAACTATTCTGTTGACTTCAGATTCGTTAAGGTTTTCGTAAAGAGTGTCGTCTACAAGCATGGCGGGAGCCGTTCCACAGGAGGCGAGACATTCCGCTTCGAGAAGGGTTATTTTTCCGTCGGCTGTCGTCTCACCGGTTTTTACCCCGAGACGCTTGCAGAGGTGATGCTCCAGGTTTTCGGCTCCGCGAAGCGCGCAGGAAAGAGTTCTGCAGAGCCACATGACGTGAGTTCCCACGGGTTCTGTAAAAAACATGGTGTAAAATGACGCGACATTCTGAACTGAAGAGGGCGGGATATCAAGAGCCTCGGCGACTTCCTCCATGGATTCTGTGGAAAGCCAGCCGAATTCGTTCTGCACTTCCCGCAGGACGGGAATAAGCGCCGAAAGCCTGGTTTCGTGGTCATCCGTTATTTCCTGTATTTTATCTTTGAGCTTTGGGGGAAAAGGCACTCCGAACCTCCTTGTGGCTTAAAACCGGAAATTAAAAGCTAACATGATTTACCACGGCGGGCAAGGTAAGTAGGCGGCTTGGTGGGGGTCTACTTTCTTCATTGAGATCGTGGACAGCTCGGTGCTTTAAGCAATTGACACTTGTCGCTTGACACTTTACACTTCCTGAGTGATTAGATCGTTTCGTCATCGTGGTCTAAAGGCTCTATATAGAGGTGAACATTCGGCTAAAATCGCGCCCGAGCACATTGCAAAGCTTAACCGCATACTGACTGTACTGGATCAAAGCAGCGGGCCTGAAGATATGAACCTGCCAGGCTTCGGGCTGCACCGACTCAAGGATTCGTTGAAAGGTCATTACGCTGTTTCAGTCTCAGGCAACTGGCGGGTAACGTTCCGGTTCAAAGATGGTGATGCAGTGGATGTCAATTATTTGGATTATCATTAATGGTCAATATATGATCAGAGGAGAGAAATTATGGCAATGAAAAACCCGGTGCATCCGGGCGTCATCGTGCGCGAGGATTGCATGAGACCGTTGAACCTGTCGGTTACCGAGTGCGCGCAGCTGCTCGGCGTCGCGCGTCAGACGCTTTCCAATCTTGTCAACGAAAAAGTATCTGTTTCCATTGAAATGGCCTACCGGTTGTCAAAGGCCTTCGGTTCGGCTCCAAGAACCTGGCTTGGTATGCAACTGGCCTTTGATCTTGCCCAATCGCGGGATCTGGAACAAAAGATCAAGGTAAAACGTATTTCTATGGAACGTCAATCGAGATGAAGAATAACTCGATGGTTAAGTTTTCTCGCCTGCCCCTTCGTATCAATGGAAGCTGATATCTCCTTCAGGTTTGATATTTTCACGGTCTGTCATGTATCCGCTTGGGATACAGAGTCTTAAATCGCAATTGAAGCCCACGAGAGGGCGGTTAAAATTTTTCGCGTGCCGAAAAAAAGAATAACCACTGTTTACACGGGTCTTGGAGATGACGGGAAAACCTCGCTTCTTGGTGGGAAGAGAGTGAGAAAGTCATCCTTGAGAGTGGGGGCGTACGGAGACGTGGACGAGCTTAATTCGGTTCTGGGAGTTGTCTGCGCAAAAGCGAGCGATTCCAGAATTAAAGAGCTTCTTCGGGGAATACAGAACGCCCTTTTTACCGTGGGAAGCGATCTCGCGACCCCGCGGGATTCGACTTTCTCCGCTCCTCGGGTGACTGCGCGTATGGCGGAAGAGCTTGAGGGTCGGATAGACGAGTTTTCCCCCGAGGTTGGGGAGCTTCGGGAGTTTGTTCTGCCGGGAGGGGCGGAGGGTGCCGCTTACATTCACTTTGCCCGCGCGGTGTGCAGGAGGGCCGAGAGAAGCGTTGAAGCGCTTTTCGAGGACTCCAAAGAGGGAAAAGAGGTTCTGGTTTACCTCAACCGCCTCTCGGATCTTCTTTTCGTTCTTGCCAGAGTCGAGAACAAAACGGCGGGAACGGAGGAGATTTTCGTCGATTTCGGGCGGAGCGAGGACGGGTGATGGACGAAGGCACGTACATAACGAACCCCGGGATTGAGGATTACATTCAGTCTCTTTACCCCCGCGTCCATGAGGTTTTTTACGAAATGGAGAAGCGGGCCGAGGGAAGCGACGTGAAAATAGTGGGGCCCCTTGTGGGAAGGTTCTTTTCCCAGATATGTCTTTTGCACAAGCCGCGAAGCATTTTTGAGATGGGCTCCGGGTTCGGGTACTCGGCCCTTTGGTTCTCTCTTTCCCTGGGCAGCGAAGACGTGATAACTTGCACGGACTGGCTTGAGGAAAACGGGGCGGCGGCGCGCGAGTACTTCACACGGGCCGGAGAAATTCACAAGCTCCGCTTTGTCTGCGGAGACGCCCTTGATATACTGGCGAATTCGGACCGTAAATTTGATATGATATTCAATGACATAGACAAGGAGAACTACCCGCGGGTTATAGAGCTTGCGAGGGCAAAGCTTAATCCAGGAGGGATGCTCATTACCGATAACGTGCTTTGGGGTGGAAGGGTTTTAAGCGGCGGAGGTTCTGAGAGCACGGAGGGGGTTTTGGAGTTTAACCGGCTTTTGTTCTCGGACCCGGAATTTTTCTCCACGGTGGTTCCCCTTCGCGACGGGGTGGCGCTTAGCGTCAGAATTTAACGGATATATGATTCTCAGTGAGAAAGCCTGAAACCACAGAAAAGGAGCTTGTGACTTTTTTCACAGAGTCCTACGAGCATATACGCAGGCGCCATTACGCGAGGAGGAGAAGAAACAGGGCCCTCATAGGCTTTGAGCTTGCCCGCGAGAGAACCGTGGTTGTGGACAGCTTCATTAAGCAGGCTCTTTCGCATTACGGTTACCCGGAACTCAAAGGCGTCTCCATAGTCGCTCTCGGGGGGTACGGCAGGATGGAGCTATCCCCGTACTCCGACATAGACCTTCTTTTTCTTCACAAAAAAGGTTCGAAGGGCCTCGCGGAGGAGATTGTGGAACGGCTCCTTTACCTTCTTTGGGATACCAAGATGGATATAGGGAACTGCACGAGAAGCGTTGAGGAGTGCAGGGAACTCTCAATGGACAGAAACGACACCACCATCCTGAGTTCTCTTCTTGACTCAAGGTTTATCTGCGGGGACAGGGAGCTTTACGACGAGCTTGAAAACGAAATTTACGGTGAGGTGCTCCCCAAGATTTCGCATGATTTCATAAAGAGAAAAGTGGAAGAGAGGGACAGGAGGGGAGAGAAGTACGGAAAGACCCTCTACATCCTCGAGCCGAACGTGAAGGAGGGAAGGGGAGGACTCAGGGAATTTCAGACGGCAATGTGGATAGCCCAGACAAGCTACAAGGCGAAAAGTTTCGAGGAAGTGCTCCAGAGAGGCTTCGTTTCGGAAAAGGAATACAGGGTGATGCGCAAATGCCTTAACTTCCTTCTGCTCGTACGCGCGCAGTTGCATTACCAGGCGAAAAGAAGAGAGGACAACCTGAGCTTCGAATTTCAGTCCCAGGCGGCGAAATCTTTTGGCTACAGTGACGGGAATCTCCGCGCGGTAGAGAAATTCATGAGAATCTACTACCTTCGCGCCGCGGTGGTGGTGCAGCAGTCTCGCAGGCTTACGGAAAAATGCACGAGGGCCTACGCGCGAAGAAGGCTTACCAGAAAGGCTGTTCATCTTGACCACGGGTTTACGATACAGGGTAAATATCTCTCCGTGACGAGTAGAAACGTTTTCAGCGAGGATTTCTGCAACTTCCTGCGCGCATTTGAGTACGCCGACCGCTACTCGGTTGAATTCAGCGAATACCTTGAAATTCTCATGAGCGAACAGGTCTTCCGTGTAGACGAGAAGGTAAGAAACGACCCGGAGTTCAACAGGATATTCGTGAAGCTTCTGCGTTTCGGAAAGGATGTCTCAAAAATGCTGCTCAAGATGAACGAGATACGCCTTCTGGGCCGCCTGATACCGGAGTTCGGAAAGATAGTCTGCATGGTGCAGTTCGATTCCTACCACGTTTATACGGTCGACATACACTCCATATTCATGGTCAAGGAAATCGAAAGGCTTATAAATTACGAATACGAAAAGAAATTCCGTTTTCTCACCAAAGTTGCCGAGAGTCTGGTGAAAAGGCATGTTCTTTTCCTTGCGTGCCTTTTCCACGACATGGGAAAGGGCCAGGGGGGAAGCCACTCGCAGAAAGGAGCAGCCATGATTCCGAAGGTAGCCGAGAGGCTGGGTCTTGGCGCCTCCGACGCGGAGCAGCTTGAATTCCTGGTGAGACATCACCTTACCATGGTTCATTTCTCGCAGAGAAGGGATCTTGACGACGCGGTGGTGCTCAAACGGCTTGCCAAGTCCATTCCAGACCAAGAAACCCTCTCCCTTCTCTACATGCTTACTTTCGCGGACATAAGATCGGTCGGTCCCGACGTGTGGAAGGACTGGACGGGAATGCTGCTCCAGGAACTCTACGTGAAGACCCTTCGGCAGATGTCGGCGGGCACGTACCGGCGCAAAACCGACGAGGAATGGATGGATAAGATGACCTCGGACATAGTGGCCGATGCCGACGGGGAGATTCCCGAGCGCAGGGTGCGAAAGATACTGAAGAAGATGCCGGTTTCTTACTTCGGCCAGTTCTCAAGACAGAACATTCTCCGCCACGTGAGGTTGCTTGATTCCATTGAGGGGAAATTTGCGACAGAGGTCATCCGCTACGGGGAATACGACGAGTTTACTGTTTGCGCCCCGGACAAAAAGGGAATATTTTCGGTATTCTGCGGGGTTCTGAGCGCAAACGGGCTCAATATCTTGGGGGCAAGGATCGTAACCACGCTTGATAAAAAAGCGCTTGACGTCTTCTACGTGGACAGGGTTGACCACCTAACCGAAGAGGAGCACGACGAGGTGTGGAAAAAAGTGGAGAAAAATCTAAGGAAAGCGCTTGGGGGGGAAATTGAGGTTGACGAGCTAATTGAGAAGAGGAAGAGAAATTATTCCTCCTACGGAAGAAAGGTTCCAGAGTATCCTCCGGAGATCGTGTTTGACAACGAGTCTTCCGATAAGGCGACCGTGATGGAGGTCTACGCCCACGACAGCGAAGGACTTCTCTACGGCATCACGAAAGCGATTGCCGAACTGGGTCTCTCGATTGACTACGCCAAGATCTCGACCAAGGCGGATCAGGTTGTCGATACGTTTTACGTGCGTGATTCGAGAGGACGCAAGATAAGCGGTGCCAAGAGACTAGGAAAGATAGAAGAATCTCTTATATCCGCAGTGAGTTAAGGGAAAAAGACAGGCGGTTTCGATGAACGCAGAAATTATTGACGTTGAGTGCGATTTTCTCGTTGTGGGCGGGGGCCTTGCGGGTCTTTACGCCGCGGTGTGCGCGTCGTCTCTTGGCAGGTGCGTGGTGGTGACCAAGCAGACCTTGGTGCAGAGCAATTCCTACTGGGCCCAGGGAGGAATCGCGGCCGCGGTTGATCCCGAGGATTCACCGGTCTTTCACCAAGAGGACACCGTCGCCGCGGGAAGAGGGCTTTGTGATGCCCGCGCCGTACATGTCCTGGTTGAAGAGGGAAGGGAGAGAGTCGCGGACCTTATAAATCTCGGCATGAAATTTGACTCCGATGACAGCGGTCTCCTGCTAGGACTTGAGGGCGGTCATTCGAAAAGAAGAGTTCTTCACGCGGGAGGAGACTCCACGGGAAAGGAGATGATCGAGTTTCTTATCTCTTTTGTGAGATCAAGCGAATCGATAACCATTCTGGAACTTGTCACCGTTACAGACATAATCTCGGACGGGGAAAGATGCTATGGGGTGTGGGGCTATGACGAGGGAAGGGAAAGCTACGTGAGAATCTCTTCTCTCTCCACAATCCTCGCCACCGGCGGCGCGAGCGCTCTTTACAGAAGGACCACCAATCCGGAAGGAGCCTCGGGGGAGGGCATATCGCTTGCCTGGAGAGCTGGAGCGGAGATCTCCGACATGGAGTTCGTGCAGTTCCATCCCACGGTTTTCAGCGGTTCAGAAGGTGAAGCCTTTCTTCTGACCGAGGCAATAAGGGGAGAGGGTGCCTATCTCCTGAACGCCCGGGGGACAAGATTCATGGAACGCTACAGCCCCCTTCTTGAACTTGCGCCAAGAGACGTGGTTTCAAAGGCGATTCACAACGAAATGAGATCCTGCGGCAAAGACTACGTTTACCTTGAACTTTCCCACATGGATCAGGAATTCGTCAGAAAGAGGTTCTCTAACATAGAAAAGCTTTGCAGGGACTTGGGTTTTGACCTTGCCAAAGACCGCATCCCCGTAGCTCCTGCTGCCCATTACACCATAGGGGGAGTAAAAACAGGTCTCATGGGAGAAACTAACATAGAAGGGTTTTACGCCTGTGGTGAGGTTTCAAACACCGGAGTGCATGGTGCTAACCGCCTTGCGAGCAATTCGCTTCTAGAGTGCATGGTGTTTGCCAAAAGGTGCGTGGACGGCGCGACGCGCAGTCGGCGTCCGGGAGGCATTGACGGGGATTTTGAGGGTTTTATGCTTGCTGACACTAGGGAGTCTGACGCTGAGTTTTTCAACGAGGCCAGGGACAAGATAATCGGGGGAACGAGTACGCATCTCGGTATAGTGAGAGAACAGGAGGGAATAGAGAAATTCGTCGCGCGGCTTGAGGAGATTTCCTCGGCAAGCGAGGGTGTCACCGGATGGTTCGGCTTTAAGCTTGAGACGATGCTTGACGTTTGTTCCCTAGTGGCGAGAGCTGCTCTTTTGAGGAAGGAGTCGCGTGGAGTTCATATGAGATCCGATTATCCGGAAGAGGACTCGGATTTTGAAAAGCACCTGGTTTTCAGAAAGGGTTTAGAAGTTTACGGAGACGATTGATGAAAATCAGCCAAAGTTACCCACAGGACGTGGATGCAGTTTTGGAGCTCGCACTTCGGGAAGATATAGGAAGCGGAGATATTACGACCGAGAGCACAGTTCCCGAAGATGCCGTTTTAAAGGGAGAGATGCGTGCGAAGGGGGCCGGTGTGATTTCGGGAATCGGGCTTTCTCGCGCGGTTTTTCGGAAACTTGACCCGCACTGTGAGTGGGAAGAGATGGTTTGCGACGGAGACAGGGTATCGCCTGGAGACACGGTCGCTTGCGTTACGGGCAGGAGCAGGGCGATTCTTTCGGCGGAGCGGACAGCTCTTAACATCCTTCAGAAAATGAGCGGTATCTCGACCCTAACTTCTTTTTTCGTCGAGGCCGTAGCTGGTTCCGGGGCGAAGATAAAGGACACGAGAAAGACCCTTCCGGGACTTAGGTGGATCAGCAAATACGCTGTGGCGGTCGGCGGGGGACATAATCACCGCGCCGGACTTTACGACGGAGTGCTCATAAAAGACAATCATATAAAAGCCGCCGGAGGCATAGAGACCGCTGTTCATAAGGCGAGGCAAAGCGTCGGAGAGGATTTCTCCATAGAGGTCGAGACGAAGACCATGGAGCAGGTAAAAGAAGCGGTTTCCTGCGGTGCTGACGTCATAATGCTTGATAATATGGATATTCGGAAAATCAGGGAGGCCGTGAGCTTAATAGACGGTCGCGCGCTTGCCGAGGCGTCCGGTGGAGTTACTCTTGAGAACGTGGGAGAGATAGCTCGAAGCGGAGTCGATTTCATATCGGTCGGCGCTCTTACCCACTCGGCTCCGTGTTTAGATATTTCTTTTGATGTGTTAGAATAGCTGGGGCGGGCTATACGGTTAATGGCCCCCTGTTACAATGGCAATCCTACATGGTATTTCAGAAGAAATAGACAGACTGAGAAAGGAGAAAAACGCGGTAATTCTGGCTCATAACTACCAGATACCCGAAATCCAGGACCTTGCCGACTATACAGGAGATTCCCTAGGCCTCTCGCAGAAGGCTTCCGAGACCGACGCGGAAATCATTATCTTCTGCGGAGTTCACTTCATGGCCGAAACCGCGTCCATTATCTCTCCTGACAAAAAAGTACTTATTCCCGACCCAGAGGCGGGCTGCTCCCTTGCCGAGACCATAAACCTGGAGCAGCTCAAGAAATGGAAATCGGAGCACCCTGACGCTCTTGTGGTTTCCTACGTGAACACCTCGGCCGCAGTCAAGTCAGAGACCGACTACTGCGTTACTTCCTCAAACGCCGTCAAGATAGTGGAATCCATCCCCAAGGACAGGGAAATACTTTTTCTGCCCGATATGTTTCTGGGCGCCTTCGTCTCCAAGGTTACCGGAAGAAAAATTTACATCTGGCCCGGGGAATGCCACGTGCACGCTGGAATACGACCGGGGGATATAAGGAAGATAAAAGAATCCTACCCTAATGCGGAAATGATAGTTCACCCCGAGTGCGGCTGCACAACGTCTTTTCTTCATGCCACCGCCGGGGACGACGAACTGGCAAAGGAGATAAAGTTTTTCTCGACCGGAAAGATGATTGACTACACTCGGAATTCCAACACTCCCGAGTTCGTGGTCGCTACTGAGACCGGAATTCTCCATACGCTTAGAAAACAAAGCCCGGAAAAAAAGTTTTATCCCGCCAAGGCCGACGCGATCTGCGAGTACATGAAGATGATAACGGTTGACAAGGTGCTCAATTCTCTTAGAGAAGATGTGTACGAGGTCAAGGTTCCCGAAGACATTGCGCGGAAGGCTAAAAAATCAATAGACAGAATGCTTTACATCTCGGCCCAATAGCAACCCGCAGACAGTGTTTCGAAGTGCTGCTTGTTTGTCGGCTGAAATCCCTGCTTTCTAAAATGCCATGCGCACTCCAAGGCTAAACTCGTGGTCACGTCTCGAGTCGCTTCCGAAGCGTCCTGAGTAGCCGGCAAAAGTTTTTGCTCGGCTGCCAATGCCGACGGTAAGACCGGCAGCGGTGTTTACCCATTGGCTCGGTGGCTCAAAACCCGAGAGAGTGAAGCGTCCGGGCATGGTGTTTGAGCCTGCGGTGACTGAAACGGGATCGTCGTTCAGTTCTCTTTCATAGGCGATACGGATGTATGGGAGCACTGTTTCGCTTAGACCAAAGTTTCCTTTGAACTGATAACCCGCACGTGCGATCAGGGAGTCGCGTTTGAAGTCAGAGAAGTTCATCGAGGTAGAAGTGCTGCCGTTTTCACTGTACCCGTCGATTTTCTGGTTGAGCCACCCGAGTCCCAAAAACAGATTGTATTTGTATTCTTCTGACGTACTTAAAACCCAGCCGAGTTCGACATCGGTTCCGAACTGGTGGGAGCTTGTGGAACCCTCTTCCGTGCGCAGCGCTGATCCGAGCCGGATCGAGCGGTTGATATCAATCGATGTCCTTCCCGCGTTAAAAGCGCCGCTCAGGTAAAAAACATCAGAAATAAAGGTGCCGTGCAGCGAGCCAGTCACCACGGTGCTGTCGATGCTTGCACCCGAGACGTCGGTGGTGTGGTTTCCAAGGCTAAATGCCGCCCCCAAGTAAAGTCTGTCCCCGGCGCGGTAGTCGGTACCCAGAGTGAGCACCTGCATTTCGGTTTGCGTTTTACCCAGGGGAGAGAGGGCGTTGAGATCTTGTTTACCTGTTTGCCCACTCAGGTAACTGCGCCATTTTCCGGCTGAGCGGCCGGACCCGAGACCAAGCATCCGCTCCGTAAAAACGGCGTCACGGTGTGCCCTCGCAACTTCTACTCCCCCTTCCCCTCCAAGGGATACCTGAACCGGAGCCGTGAGAGTGGAAATTACCGTACTTGCAACCGCCGCATGAACAGCTCCGCTTGGATGGGAGCCGTCCGCAAAAAGGTAATTTTCATCGGTGTCGGGGGGTGAGCGATAGCCGGATTCGGTCGGACCGCAGACAAGTGATTCCAGTCCTCCGTTCGGGCGCAGGGGATTCGAACCGGGGGTACAGGCTATTCCATCGGTATTGGTGAACCCGTAGTCTTGAGGGTCTTTAATTATTTCATCCATAAGGGCAAAGGTATTTACGGGAATTATTCCGTGTTCCAGGGAGCTGAGGCCTGTGTCCAGCGTTTCGTTATAGGCGCGGGTTAGAGCGGAAAGTGCGGCGGGAATGTCTGGATTCGTAGTTCCGGCGCGTTGAGAGTTTATGGTTGCGCCGATGTCGGGCAAATTTAACACCACGACATAACGTGCGCCGGCATCCTGAAGACTTCGGACCTGATCCACGTATGCTCCTGCCGCTTCCCGGGTACCGTCAAGAGCACCTTGGGGATCGGACGAATTGTCCTTGGCGACGGCACTTATATCGTTTACTCCTCCCCAGATCATATAGAGCGTATCCGGGTCGGCACTTCCTCCAGAGAAATGCTGGTTAATCTGCTGCTCCGTTGTAGGCACAGGCACCGGGTTCTCGCACGGACCATTAGGGTTTACGCAGGCGCCGCCCCAGGAATAGTTTGTTCCGCCGGCGAGCGAATTGATTGCTGAGGATCCGAAAATTTGGGCCACAATTTCGGCCCAGACCGGGTCTGGATTCGTGGTGAAGCTTGTGCCGGCTGGAATTTCAAATCCGTAAGACCGGGCGATAGGTGTATAAGACTGGGCGATGTTTCCGGAGTCGCTTAAGCTGTCGCCGAACACGACAACGGAATTAAACGTCTGGGCCCGGACGCCGGTGGCAAGGCTGAACAGGATTGCGATCACAAGGACAAAATTCAGATATCGGAACATTAAGAAACCTCCTCAGGATTGTATTTCCAGAAGCAATTCTATCATCCACATACTACCCCTGCCACAAAAAACATGGTTTCCGGGTGCCGAGTGCAACGGATAAATCAGTATCCTTGCGCCAGTCCTCCCGGATGTCTGGGGTCGGTAGCTCCGTGAAAAACCCCGCTGACTCTAATTATGCTCTGCGTGCTTCCAATTGGGCCGGTTCTTTTCACTTCGTATCCTTTTTTCCGCAACTGCGCCACCAGGTTTTCCCCCGCTCCTTTTTCCACGTACAAGGTGTCAGGAAGCCACTGGTGATGTATCCTTGGGGCCGCCGCCGCTTCCCGTATGTTCATTTTGTGGTCAATTACGTTTAGGATGACCTGGAGCACGGACGTTATTATTCTGCTTCCCCCCGGGCTTCCCGTCGCGAGAAAAAGATTTCCGTCCTTAAGCACTATCGTCGGGGTCATGGAACTCAGCATTCTTTTGCCGGGAGCAATGGAGTTTTTTTCACCGCCGATAAGTCCGTATGCGTTAGGAGTTCCGGGTTTTGCCGAGAAATCGTCCATTTCGTTATTGAGCAGAATCCCGGTTCCCGCCACGGCGAGCCCTGAGCCGTAGGCGAAGTTAAGCGTGTATGTGTTTGAAACCACGTTCCCGAACCTGTCGGCGACCGTGAAGTGAGTGGTCTCAGTGCCTTGAGGGTGGATTGGAGAGCCCGGCTTTACGTATCTGCTAGGGGTCGCTTTTTCAGGATTGATCCGATCTGCGAGGCGTTTTGCGTACTGTTTTGAGATGAGCTGTTTTGCGGGAACCGGGGAAAAATCCGGGTCACCCAGATATTTTGACCTGTCCGCGTAGGCAAGCTTCATGGTTTCTGAGAGAACGTGGACATATCGGGCGGAATTATGCCCGTATTGCGAGAGGGGATAGCGCTCAAGAATGTTGAGCATCTCGATGAGGTGGACCCCGCCTGAGCTTGGAGGCGGCATTGAGTAAATCTGGTAGCCTCTGTAGTCCCCGGTCACCGGTTCTCTTGTCACGGCTTCGTATGACGCAAGGTCCCGTTTGGTTAAGAGACCTCCTTTATGTTTCATGTAAGCTGTGATTTTTTTCGCTATAGCTCCCCTGTAAAACGCCTCTGAGCCGTTTTTGCTTATCTCCTTTAGACTCCATGCGAGGTTTTTCTGCCTGAGAATTTCTCCTTCCCGGGGCGGTTCTCCGTTGTTTTTGAAAAAAACACCCATGCTCTCGGGCGATTTTTTCATTCGCTCTTTTGCTTCGAGAAGCGATTTTCTAAGCTCCGCCGAAACTATAAATCCATCCTCCGCGAGTTTTATCGCGGGTGCAAGTGTTTCTTTAAGCGACATGGTTCCGTATTTTTCAAGTGCCAGCGAAAGCCCCGCGACTGTTCCCGGAACTCCGCAGGAATAGATGCTGTGTCTCGCCCGTTCCACGTCGACCTCTCCGTTCTTATTGAGAAACATGTCGCGCGTGGCTTTAAGTGGAGCTTTTTCCCTGTAGTCTATGGCGACGGTCTGCCCTGTTTCGCCCAGGTGAACCAGCATGAATCCGCCGCCCCCGAGATTCCCAGCTCTCGGGTAAGTGACGGCGAGCGCAAATCCCATTGCGACGGCGGCGTCAATGGCGTTTCCGCCTTTTTTGAGTACGGAAAGGCCGACGAGAGTCACGGTCTGCTCTTGGGATACGACCATGCCGTTTCGAAAAGACACATGTTCCGTCGTATTTTCGCTTAAAGATGCAGGTTCCGCACAAGCGGACATGACCAAGACGGATAAAACTAGTAAGAATGTGACGGCGTGTTTAAGGATTGAGTCCGCGGGCATCTTGAGTGGCCGTGGGGCGTTTAAAAGGAAACTCCATATCTGTAGCGCTTTGACATATTCATTCTGTCTTCGCAAATCTTTATCTTTTTGGAGTAAAACGCTTTTTCGAAAGTTTCTTCGGTAAGACCGATCGCGCGGTTGAAATTTGATATAGCGTCTTCGTACTTGTGAAGCTGGAAATGAAGATTACCCAGAGTCGAATACAGAAGATCGTGTGATGACAGTTCCTCAACCCTCTGTATACCACTTATTGCCTGAAGACCTTCTTGCGGTCCGCGGGTTTTCGAGATAGCGATCGCTTTTTGAAGCTCGACAAGTGGACAGTAGTTGCAAGCCAGATATTTGTCGTAAAGCGAGATGATCCGGTCCCAGTTTGTATCCCCGTATTTTTTCGCTAGGGAGTGCACGGCGTCAACGCCGGCCTTTAAGTGAATTTCCGTAACCTCTCCTCCTTCCTCAGTTGAAAGAGCAAGGTGCTCGAATCCCCTTTTGATCATGTTCCTGTCCCAAAGTTCCCTGTTCTGCTTCTTTATCCCAAGCGGCCTTCCGGCGTCGTCGTTCATGGTGCGAAGTCTTGAGGCGTTCAGCAGCATGAATGATAAAAGAGCGTGAACCCCAGGTTTTTTGGTCGCAGGAAAATCAAGCAGCGCCTCGCCCAGTCTTATCGCGGAGAGGCACAAAGAGGCTATGGGAGGCATTTCTTTTCGGATACCGTTTTGCCCGAGACTGAAAATCTCGGAAATGTTTTTTGTCACAGCCCCGAGATTTTTCTCCGCTTCCGCCCGGGTCAGCCGAACGGTTCCTTGGGTTATTTTCTTTTTTTCCGAAGCGAGCTGCTCTTCTAAAGCTTTTTCGTTTCTCTGCAGTATCCTCGCAAGGGAGGAACAGGAGAATCCGCAGAGCACGTTCAGTATCAGGTATTTCTGAAAGCGGTTTTCTATCCGGGGATCGCATAAAGCGAAAAGCAGTTCGACCAGATTTTTCTCCACTTCCTCTTTTTGCGGAAAGGGAAGGCGAAACCCCGATACGTCAATTCTTTTTTCTCCCCCGTTTGCCTTGGAGAGGTAGTTTATCTTTCTGCAGAAAAGCTTGCTTGAGTTCTCCGTTATATCGGTCCATACAGCGCCTTGGGGATCATCGGGGATACCTTCTTCCCCCCATTTCGTCCTCATTTTCTCAAAAGAGTTACCGCACGATCTCTGGACGTGCTCGAGGCTTTCGCGGCCGAAGGCCTTGATCAAGGTCGAAACGATCGCCCCGTAGTCGTTTATGAGCTGTTTTGTAATCTGCCTGTTTACTTCAGGCCGGTTGTACTTTATTCCCAACTGGCTGCTTCCTTCTTCCTGACTATAGGAGAACGTTTTAATCTATAACCGGACTAAAATACATACCGGGGATTGAAAGTAAAGATTCTTGAAGTTTTTGCTTGAGAAACCGGGGAAGCCTGCTCTTCTTTACTTCCTGCTGCGGGAAAAGCTTGATACAGCAGACCCGAAGATGTCGAGACAGGTCTCCCCTGACCACAAATGCCGGGCAAGGGAGACCTGTTCGCTTTTCATTATTCGCCCTCTCTCGTGGCGAGCTCTCTGTCGAGAATCAGAAGCGCGGCCGGGTTGTCCTCGGCGAGTTTCAGTTGCTCAACGGCTGCCTCGGCGTTTTTTTCCTCCTCAACCTGCTCTTCTATGAACCAGTGAAGCATTACTAAAGTCGCCTGATCGTTTTTCGAGGTGGCCAGATCGTAAACATTGCTTATCATCCCCGTCACCTCCCTTTCATGTTCGAGCACTTCCTCGAACATCTCAAGAAAGGCTCCGAATTCAGAAGGGGGCTGCTCTATCGATTCCAGAACTACCCTGCCACCCCTGTCGATCAGGTAATCAAAGAACTTCATCGCGTGCACAAGCTCCTCTTCGCTCTGATTGCGAAGCCAACTTGCAAAACCGGAAAAGTTTTTGGATTCGCAGTAGGCAGACATTGAAAGATAGAGATAGGATGAATAGTACTCGTTTCTTATTTGCGTATTTATGGCGTCCTGTATGTCGCTGTCAATCATTTTGATTCCTCCTTGGTTTTGTGTTTTGGATTATAAAAATAACCAGTTTATTAAAAATTACTACTAAATGGTAATAATTTCCAACAAGTGCTTTTCCTCTGGATTATGCCTAACTCTGAACATGCTGTATAATAGCAGGGTTGTAAATATAAGGATCTGTATTATATACTCTAAATAGGCTTGTGTATTATGTGTATTAGAGGAGGAGAAAATGTCAGATTCCGTAAATGTTAACGAGAAAGTTCTTCCACTCCTTCCGCTTCGCGACGTAGTTATCTACCCCTACATGCTGGCTCCGCTTTTCGTGGGCAGGGAAAAATCCATCAAGGCTCTTGAAGAGGCGGCGAAGGGCAACAAAGAAATATTTCTTTCGGCGCAGAAAGACGCCAAGGTAAATGAACCCGGAAACGAGGACATGTACAAAATCGGGACCGTCGGAACGATAGTTCAGATGCTCCGGCTTCCCGACGGCACGGTGAAAGTGCTTGTCGAAGGCAAGAAAAGGGCATCCATAACGGGTTTCGTTCCCCAGAAGGACATGTTCGTCGTAGAGGTAAGAGAGATAGAGGAGCCTTCGGGAGAAAGCGTCGAGGTTGAAGCGCTGATGCGCTCGGCGACCAAGCTTTTCGAGGATTACGTGAAGCTGAACACCAAGATCCCCTCGGAGACTCTCGTGACTTTCATGTCCATTGACGAGCCGGGCAAGCTCGGCGACACGATCGCTTCGCATCTTAACATGAAGCTTTCGGACAAGCAGGAGATTCTGGAGGTGATCGATCCTCTTGAGAGGCTTGAGAAGCTCTGCGAGAAAATGCAGTCGGAGCTTGAGATACTTCAGATGGAAAAGCGTATAGGGAAGAGGGTCAAAAAGCAGATGGAAAAGGCCCAGAGGGAGTACTATCTCAACGAGCAGATGAAGGCTATCCAGAAGGAGCTCGGCACGGGGGATGACCTTAAAAGCGAAATAGACGAGTTTGAGGAAAAGCTCAAGGAGAAGGAACTTCCCGAGGATGTGGAGCAGAGGGTCAAAAGGGAGATAAACAAGCTTCGCATGATGTCCTCCATGTCGGCCGAGGCGACGGTCGTAAGAAATTATATCGACTGGCTTCTGGATCTGCCGTGGATAAAGGAAAAAACCGAGGACCGTCTCGATCTCAAGAAAGCCGCGGCGATTCTCGACGAGGATCACTACGGCCTTGAAAAACCCAAGGAAAGAATACTTGAATACTTGGCGGTGCGCATTCTGGCCGAAAAGCTCAAGGGCCCGATAATCTGCTTCGTTGGACCTCCCGGGGTCGGAAAGACCTCTTTGGCGAAGTCGATAGCTCGCGCCATGGGCCGCAAGTTCGTCAGGACGTCTCTCGGCGGAGTAAGGGATGAGGCCGAGATAAGGGGACACAGAAGGACCTACATAGGAGCCCTTCCAGGCAAGATAATACAGGGAATGAAAAAAGCCGGAACCGTAAACCCGGTTTTTCTCCTTGACGAGATCGACAAACTGGGAATGGATTTCAGGGGAGACCCGGCTTCCGCGCTTCTAGAAGCACTTGACCCCGAGCAGAACTCAAATTTTAACGATCATTACATCGAGGCCGACTATGACCTCTCGAAGGTAATGTTCATAATGACGGCGAATGTTCTCCACACGATTCCCTGGGCGCTTCAGGACCGAATGGAGATAATCCGTCTTCCGGGCTACACGGAGCAGGAAAAGCTTCAGATAGCCAGAGAATTCCTTATAGAGAAGCAGACGGAAAACCACGGTCTCAAGGATTACAATGTGTCTATAAAGAACGAGGCGCTTCAGCAGATCATAAGAAGGTACACGAAGGAAAGCGGGGTAAGGAACCTTGAGAGGGAAATAGCGTCGCTCTGCAGGAAAGTGGCAAGGGAGATTGTCGAGAAGAAAAAAACCAAAGGGATTAACATTACCGCCAAGAGCGTTGGCAAGTATCTAGGTACTCCCAAGTATGAGTACGGAGAGATCGAGCAGACCGATCAGGTGGGAGCCGCGACGGGGCTTGCGTGGACTGAGCTTGGAGGAGAGCTTCTGACGATAGAGGTCTCCATCGTCCCCGGCAAGGGGAATTTCACCGTTACCGGCAAGCTCGGGGAAGTAATGCAGGAATCCGCGCGCGCGGCGATGAGCTACGTAAGAAGCAGAGCGCAGCGCCTGGGGCTTGAAAGGCTTTTCTATCAGAACGTGGATATACACATTCACGTTCCCGAGGGGGCTACTCCCAAAGACGGACCGAGTGCCGGCATAGCGATAGCGAGCGCCATAACAAGTGCCATTACTGGAAAGCCTATAAACAGGGAAATCGCCATGACGGGAGAGATCACGCTTCGGGGAAGGGTGCTTACCATTGGAGGACTCAAGGAGAAAATCCTTGCGGCCCACAGGGGCAGGGTGAAGGAAGTGCTGATTCCCGTGGATAACAAAAAAGACATTGAGGACATACCGGAGAACATTAGAAAAGAGGTGAAAGTAACCACCGTTGAACATATGGACGAGGTGATTGAGAAGGTAATTCTCTCAGATGAGCCTGTGCTCAAAAACTTTGTCGTTCCGAAACCCGATTATGCCTTGGCGGATGACCCGGTGCCGAAGAACATAAACTGAGAGCAAAGAGTCGTTTAGTGTTTTTAAAGCCCCGAGGCGGTCACTGCCGCTTTGGGGCTTTTTGGTTTAAGGGAGACTCAGAAAGTGAAACCTGCCATAAAAGGAAGGGGATCCCCGGAGAATCCGTCTGGAAGGTTCGAGCGGATTGATTTTGTTGCGGATGAGGATGCGCCCTCTGCTGACGGTGCCCCCAAGACCGTTTACTACAAGGACCGGACGAAAACCATAATCTCCTACAACCAGAGTCCCGATGTTTCTTTTGACGCGAGCATCAATCCTTACCGGGGATGCGAACACGGATGCGTTTACTGCTACGCGAGGCCCACGCACGAATACCTTGGGCTTTCGGCGGGGCTTGATTTCGAAACGAAAATCTTCGTCAAGCAAAACGCCCCTGAGCTTTTGAGAAAGGAGCTTCGGTCGGCCAGATGGGTTCCGAAACCGATAGCGATAAGCGGGATTACAGACTGCTATCAGCCGGCGGAAAAACACTTCCTGGTAACAAGAAAGTGTCTCGAGGTCCTGCGCGAATTCAGAAACCCTGTGGGGATAGTGACCAAAAGTTATCTTGTGACCCGCGATCTTGATATCCTCTCTGACATGGCCGAAATCGGCTGCGCGAGAGTGATAGTCTCCGTCACAACGCTTGACGGCGAACTCTCAAGGAAAATGGAACCCAGAGCGTCGCAGCCAGAATACAGGCTCAAGGCCATAGCTAGGCTTGCGGATGCCGGCATTCCGGTGACCGTGCTCATAGCTCCGGTGATTCCGGGGCTCACCGATCATGAGATTCCGGCCATAATGAAAGCAGCTTTAGCCCATGGGGCAGTTGATGCGGGTTACGTGATGCTAAGGCTTCCCTACGGCGTGGCCGACATATTCTCTACGTGGCTTGAGCGCCACTACCCCGGCAGAAAGAAAAAGATCCTCGGGCGAATTGAATCAATGAGAGACGGATCTCTTAACTCCTCTGAGTACCGTGTCCGGATGAAGGGGAAGGGGATTTTCGCTGAGCAGACAGAAAGGATTTTTCGCGTTGCTTACGGGAAATTCGGTTTTTCGGGGAGAAAGGCGCCTCTTGACGTCTCCCGTTTCAGGAGGAATGGCGCCGCTCAGCTTGAGCTTTTTTGATGCGTTGCCATGAAAAAACAGAGATGGGTCTATCTTACCTTTTCAAGATTAGCCAGAAGTTCCTTTATTTCCTTTGACTTTATTTTCAAACTCACCTTGTTAACGACGAACTTCGCGCTTATTTCCGCTACCACTTCCACTATCTCAAGGTCGTTTTTCTTAAGAGTTTCTCCCGAAGCCGTCAGATCCACTATGGCGTCGCAAAGGCCTACTATGGGTGCCAGTTCAACTGAGCCGTAGAGTTTTATAACTTCCGTGGTTATGCCTTTTTTGTTGTAGAAATCGCTAGCGATTTTCGGATACTTGCTCGCGATCCGCAAAGAGGTTTTGCTCGATTTTTCAAAACCTTTCGGAGCGGCGACCACCATTTTGCATTTTCCTATTCCGAGGTCAAGAGGCTCATAAAGATTGCAGTCCTGTTCCATTAGGGTGTCCTTGCCGACTATTCCGCAGTCCGCGGCGCCGTACTCGACGTAGGAGACGACGTCGGTGGGTCTAACTATAAGCAGCTTGATCCCCGCCTCTTCGAACTCGAATATGAGCTTTCTTGAATCCTCGATTATTTCCGTTATGTCTATCGAAGCTTTCTGGAAAAGCTCGACGGTTTCCTCAAGCAGTCTTCCTCTGGGCGTCGCTATCGTTATCACTCTTTTTCCCTCCAGATGCTGGCTCCGACGGAGCGAAGCTTTTCATCAAGTTTTTCATATCCGCGGTCAAGATGATAGATTCTAGATACTTCCGTCCTCCCCTCGCCGCAAAGCCCGGCCAGCACCAGCGAGGCGCTCGCCCGAAGATCGCTTGCCATTATGGGGGCACCCCTCATCTTCGCCACCCCCCTTACCACGGCGCTGTTTCCGACAAGCTTGATGTCAGCGCCCATCCTCCGCAGTTCGGATGTGTGCATGAATCTCTGCGGAAATATGTTCTCCGTTATCACGCTCATTCCGTCGGCAACGCACATAAGTATCATCATCTGGGCCTGCATGTCGGTTGGAAATCCGGGGTAGGGAAGGGTGGAGAAATCTATGCTTTTTATCTCCCCCGTGCCCCGTACCCTGATGGAGTTCCCGTTTTTCTCTATTTCCGTTCCCGTCTGAAGCAGTTTTCCCGTAAGCGCCCCCAGGTGCTCGAACCTGCAGTTCCTTATCACTAGGTCGCTTTCGTTAAGAGCGCCGGCTATCATCAGGGTTCCCGCCTCTATCCTGTCGGGCATTACACTGTAGCCTCTTAACGGACCAAGTGATTCTACCCCTGTTATCGTTATTATATCCGTCCCGGCTCCCCCTATTTTCGCTCCCATGAGATTGAGCGCGTTTGCGAGATCAACCACTTCGGGTTCGCAGGCGGCGTTTAGGATGACGGTTTCTCCCTCGGACATGCTGGCGAGCAGCATTATGTTTTCGGTTCCCGTAACTGTCGAGAGATCAAAGGGCACGGTGTTTCCCGTGAGTTTTTTCGCCGTAGCGCTCACATAACCATCTTCAAGCTGCACCGATGCCCCCAGAATACGAAGCCCTTTTATGTGCTGATCTATGGGTCTCTCCCCTATGGCGCATCCACCGGGAAGCGAGACCTCTGCTTTTTTGAACCTGGCCACAAGCGGCCCAAGAACCAGAACGGAAGCCCTCATTGTCTTTACAAGATCGTAAGGAGCCTTGTAGCGGTTAATGGTCTTTGAGTTAACGAGCAGTTCTCCGTCTGCGTATTCGCATCTTGCGCCCAGAGTCTCAAGGAGCTCCATCATCGTCCGGACATCCGCCAGATCCGGAACGTTCGAGATGGTGTTCTCCCCATCGTTGAGTATGCAGGCGGCCATCATGGGAAGCACGGCGTTTTTCGCTCCGCCGACCGCTATCTCTCCAGAAAGTCTGTTTTTTCCTTCTATTACTATTTTTTCCAAGTTGCTTTCACTACCCTTTTTACGCCGCCGATATCAGTTTCGAAGTGTATGTCTGAAAAACCGTTTTCACGGACTATCCTCTCCACGCTTTTCGCCTGCCCGGCTCCGATTTCAAGAAGCAGAAAACCTCCCTCACGAAGCGTGTCCCCTGCCGCGGCCGCTATTTTTTTTATGTACGCAAGCCCGTCCTCTCCGCCGAGTAGCGCCGTTTTGGGCTCGTGGCACCTTATCTGCGCGGAAAGCTCCGCGTATTCTGCCTCCGACACGTAAGGCGGGTTGGAAATTATCATGTCAAATGACGATTTTGCAAAGCAACCCAGAAGATCTGAGTTTACGAATCGCATGCGTGCGCCGTGTTCCTGAGCGTTTCTTTCCGCTACCGCGAGTGCCGAAGCGGATACGTCTGAGGCGAGGACCTCGCAGCCGCGCGCTTCGAGAAAGACGGTTACGGCGAGACACCCGCTTCCCGTACCCAAGTCCAGGATGCGGGGATTTTTTATCTGCCCCGCGGTTTCTATCGCAAGCTCCGCAAGCGTTTCGGTTTCCGGTCTCGGTATCAGAACATCCGGGGTTACGACAAAAGTCCTTGAATAGAATTCCCGCTCGCCGGTCACGTACGCGAGAGGTTCTCCCGCGAGGCGTCGGCAAAGGAGTTTTTCAAACGCTTCCGTCCTCTCGGGATCCACGCGTCTTTCAGGATGCGCGTAGAGTTCCAGCGGATCTGTATCCAGACTTCTTGCGAGTATCGCTCTTGTTTCGATGCCCGGGCACTCGAAACCGTTTTGCTCAAAGCTTTCTCTGCCTTTCAGGTAAAGTTCTTTAATTTCCATTTGAGTTTGAAACGATGAGTGTATACGCAGAAGACGCGTTTTCAAGTTTCAGATCCCGCCCCAGAGGGGTTTTCCTTGAATGCTTAAGAACAAAAACTTCATACTTGCGTCCTCTTCCCCGAGAAGACGGGAACTGCTTGCGAGGGTGGGTCTTTGTTTCGAAGTGATTGAGCCGCGTGTGCGCGAGAGTGCCCGGGAGGGAGAAGAGCCGCTTGATTTCGCAAAGCGCATGGCGAGGGAAAAGGCGCTCAGCGTTTGCGGGGGTGTGCAACGAGGGCGAATCGTCGTGGGCAGCGACACGGTCGTTTCCGTTTCGGGAGATATTCTCGGCAAGCCCAGCAATGAAGAGGACGCGTTTTCGATGCTGCAAAAACTTTCTGGAAGGATTCATGAGGTTATAACCGGCTTTTGCGTGGCGAGATCTCCCGGCGAGGTTCTTCACTTGGGGGCCACCCGTACCGAGGTGCGGATGAAGTCTCTTGATAGCGAAGGGATGCGTCGGTACATTAAAACCGGAGAATCCATGGACAAGGCCGGCGCATACGCCATTCAGGGGGCTGGGTCGTGTCTTATCGAGTGGATAAGAGGTTCCTACACGGGGGTCATCGGGCTTCCTCTTTTTGAACTGGTTTCCGTACTCTCGGATATAGGTGTCGTGGAATCCGGATGAATTTGCGGGATAGAATAGACGGGGTAGAAGAGAAAATCGGGGAAGCGTGCCGAAGATCCGGAAGGAGCCGCGACGAGGTCCGGCTGGTGGCGATCTCGAAGAAGTTTCCCCTTGCCGTGATCCTCGAGGCTAGCCGCCTAGGGCTACAGGATTTCGGAGAGAATTACGCCCAAGAGCTTCGCGACAAGCATAGGGATGCCGGGAACGGAGCGGGCGGGGCGCTTCGCTGGCACTTCGTCGGGGCTTTGCAGAGAAACAAGGTGAAGTATGTTGTGGGCAAGGCGGATCTTGTACATGCGGTTGACAACATAGCCCTTGTGGCGGAACTTGATAAAAGGGGCGCAGCCGCCGGAATCAGTGTCCGGGCGCTTGTGGAGATAAATGGCGGGGAGGAGAGCAAAAACGGGATTCGTTCAGGCGATCTTCGGGAGTTTCTCGAGAGCGCTTCCCGGTTCCAAAACGTTTCGCTTAAGGGACTCATGATAATGCCTCCTTACTTTGAGGACCCCGAGATGAGCAGACCGTGGTTTTCGGGACTGAGGGAGATGAGAGATCAGATAGCGGGGGAATTTCCCGAGGTGCAGGAGCTTTCAATGGGCATGAGCAACGATTTTGATGTAGCGGTCGAAGAGGGGGCAACGATTCTCAGGGTCGGTTCGGCGCTTTTCGGTCCAAGACCAGAGTGAGTTTAAAAATGAAAAAAGCGGGTTTCATAGGGGCCGGAAACATGGCCGAGGCGATGGTAAAGGGACTTCTTGCCTCTGGGAGCTTTAAGAAAAAAAACATAACGCTCTCAGATGTAAACACCGAGAGGCTCTCTTACATCTCATCGCAGTATGGAGTTAGAACCACCTCTGACAACAGGGAAGTGGTAAAGACATCCGACCTAGTGATTTTCTCCGTAAAGCCTCAGGTAATCCCCGCGGTCTGCGGGGAAGTGCGAAGCGTCGCCACCACCGACAAGCTCTACGTGTCAATTGCGGCCGGGGTGAAGTACTCTTTTATAAAAACGCTTATCGCCAGGGAGATAAAACTGGCACGTGTTATGCCCAACGCTCCGAGCCTCGTGCTTGAGGGTGCTTCCTGCGTTTATTTCGGGGAGGGTTTCTCCGGTGAGGAGGAAGATCTGGTTCTCAGTATTCTCGGGTCTTTGGGAAAAGCCTTCCGGGTCGAGAGCGAGGGAGTTATGGACGCCGTTACTGCTCTTTCCGGAAGCGGTCCGGCGTTTGTATCGATTTTCATTGAGGCGCTTTGCGACGGTGCGGTTAAAATGGGGCTTTCAAGGAAGCTTGCCACGGACCTTGCCGTGCAGACCGTTTTTGGCACCTCGAAGATGATTCAGGAGAGCGCCAGGCATCCTGCTGAGATAAAAGACATGGTCACATCGCCCGGGGGAACCACGGCAAGCGGAATTCATTCGCTTGAGCAGGGCGGTTTTCGGGCCGCTGTAATATCCGCCGTTGAGTCGGCGGCCAGACGTTCCGCGGAACTTTCAGGAGAGGAGGATTGACATGGAAATACTAGGGGGCAACTTCTTAAGGGCCATCGCGGAGGTGGTCGACATACTTCTTAGCGTCTATATATGGCTCATAGTGGGACGGGCGATACTTTCATGGGTAAATCCTGACCCGTATAATCCCATAGTGAAGTTTCTTTACTCGGCCACGGAGCCGGTTCTGGGTTTTGCCAGAAGATACATTCCTTCCCTCGGGGGTTCGATAGATCTGAGTCCCATAGTGGTTCTGCTTCTGATAGTTTTTATAAAACGCGCCGTCGTTAACTCTCTTTTCCAGATCGCGGTCGGTTTGTAATAACGCAGGAAGATTGAGGGAGTCCAACCCATCCATTTTTGCCGAACCTCTTCTGTATTTAGAATTGTCTGCAAAACGCAAGTGACAAAGCTGGGAAGAGTTTTTATTGGAATCCCACCGAGTGTTGTACTAAATTTAACAAAATTAGTACAATATTAGTATTTCTATCCCATTTATATTATTTGATATTTATTCTTTCTCTGTCTATTAATTGTTAAAACCTCACCAGTAGTTATACTAAATTTAATAAGATTAGTATTTCTTTTAGTATGCTTTAGACTTGTTTCAGGAGGAAAAATTAGCATGAAGCTGCCGCTTAAACCGCCACCGTTTGAAGAACTGTTCGCGGAACTGATTCAAAGTGGCAAGTATTTGGAACTTTCAAAGCGTTTTTACGGGAATGCCCCTAAGAAATATCTGCACTGGGATCAGTTGAGGCACCGGCAGGTTCCCGATGGTCTTAACCTGAGGCAATGGTGGCATTTTATAAAAGCTCAAAGGGTAGCTGCTTCAAAAGAAATTACGCTTCAGGACAAGCAAGGAAATCCCTTTAATTACAACATAACCGAGTCAATATCAGAAGAGTTGCATGGGATCGACATGAAATCCGGAGGTTCAATTCGAATAGAAGATAAAAACATAGATCCTCAAACCAGGGACCGTTACATTATCCGCTCGCTAATGGAGGAGGCCATTACGTCCAGCCAGATCGAGGGTGCGTCGACGACTCGCTTGGTGGCTAAGAACCTGATACGGACGGGACGGAAGCCGAAAGACAGAAGTGAAGAGATGATTCTTAACAACTATAGAGCTATGAAGTCAATCAGGGAATTAAAGAATGAGCCGCTGACTCAGCAACTCGTGTTCAATCTCCATGAGATTATAACCAGAGGAACTCTCGATGAACCGACAGCGGCCGGGCGGTTTCGCAAGGAGTCCGAGGATATAAAGGTTTATTCAGGCGGAACCGAGGACACCTTGGCGCATGTGCCTCCGCCCGCGTTGGAATTGCCCTTGAGAATGAGAAAAATGTGTGAATTCGCCAATGCCCAGGACGATATGGGATTTATACATCCCGTAATCCGGTCTATCATTCTTCATTTCTGGCTGGCGTATGACCATCCGTTTTTTGACGGCAACGGCAGAACGGCCCGGGCCTTGTTTTACTGGTCCATGCTTCACCATGGGTACTGGCTGTTCGAGTTCACATCTATATCCCAAATAATCCTTAAGGGCAAAGCCCAATACGTTAAGGCGTTTTTGTATACGGAAACCGATGGAAACGATCTCAATTATTTTATCTTCTACCATCTCGAGGTGATACGAAGAGCAATAAGTGCCCTGCACGATTACATAGACAGAAGAACCGGTGAATCAAGAGAGCTTGAATCGCAGCTTAAGTCTTTGGCCTTGCTTAATCACAGGCAAAGAGACTTGATCGGCAGTGCCCTCAGGCATCCAAACCGTGACTATACGGTTAAAAGTCACCAGACCGTTCATAATGTTACGTATCAGACAGCCCGAACGGACCTGCTTGAGCTGGCGGAAATGGGTCTTTTTGAGAGCAGGAAGTATAAGAGATCGTGGTTTTTCAAGCCCGTGGCTGGCTTGGAAGAAGCTTTAGGGAAGCTATGATGAATTAGTTTTCTAAAAAATTTCGTAAGTCGGATTTACTGCTTTAAAGCGTGTCGAGTTTTCTGAATTTGGTGTGAAGCTGTTCCTCTTGGGCACGCTTGAAAAACGCTCCGCGGGCATATACGATAGATGTTCTGGAAAAATTTGCTGCGAGGAGACGTCAAAAATGAAAATTTCACTTTTAGGTGGAACGGGAGACATAGCTGAGGGGCTGGTTCTGCGGTGGTCAAGAGCGGGGCACGAGATATACATAGGTTCGAGAAGCGAGGAAAAAGCGCTTGGCATAGCCGGAGGTCACGCGGAAACGCTTAAGGGACTCGGCATAGAATCGAACATACACGGCATGGCGAACGCGGATGCCGCGGCGGCTTCCGAGATAATAATAATAAGCATTCCGCCCGAGTACGCGGCTGCCACCGTAACGGGGTGCGGCGACAGTATTACTGATCAGATAGTCGTAACTCCCGTTGTTTCGATGAAAAGGGAAGGCAAGACTTTTCTCTTCGACCCTCCCACCCAGGGCTCTTCGGCTCTTGAGATAAAGGAGGCGCTTCCCGAGACGGCAAGGCTAGTATCCGCCTATCACAACCTTCCCGCAAAAGAGCTTGCCAACATAGATGAAGACCTTGATTACGACGTGGTCATATGCGGAGATGACGAGGGGTCAAAAGAGGTCGTCAAGAATCTTACCGAAGAAATGAAGAACCTTAGGGTTCTTGACGCGGGTTCGCTGGAGGTCTCCTCGATGATAGAGTCGTTGACGCCCCTTATCGTGAATCTGAACGTAAGATACAAGCCCACGCATTTTTCGGTCAAGTTTGTCTGAGGACAGTCATTCTCCGATAATCTGGACAATTACCTTTCTCGTCCTGGGGCGGTTGTCAAAATCAACGAGTACTATCTGCTGCCAGGTCCCGAGAATTGGACTGCTCTCTGAGAACGGAATCGTAAGGGAGGGGCCGAGCACAGATGCCCTAACGTGCGAGTGGCCGTTTCCGTCGCCCCATCTGGCGTTATGCGCGTAGCGCATGGCCTCGGGCGCCATTCTTTCAAACGCGTCTTTCAGGTCGGAGAGCACACCTCTTTCGAACTCTATAGTCGTGACCGCGCAGGTCGAGCCGGCGACAAAGACAGTGGCCGTGCCGGAAGATATGTCCGCCCGACCGAGTTCGCGGCTTACGTGAGGGGTTATGTCCAGTATGTCGCAGTCGCCCTGGGTGCTTATCGTGAATGATTTTGTTTCAACCGGCATTCTGTCCTCAGAAAAGCGCGAGCTGGCGCGGTTTTTTAAGCGCCGTTACGTTCCATCCGTCTTTTTTAAGCCCTTCGGTAAGACTGTCGCTGAAATTTCCCCTGATGATCACGTTCTCGGGTCTTGAAACGTCAAGGTACTCTGAAATCTCATCATATCCCCAGTGATTGCTCAGGGGAAACGCCACTTCGGCCCGAAGGGAAGATCTCATAAACGCCCCGTTTTCCATTGAACGCCCGCTAACCACCGCCACCTTTTTTCTCGGAAGGTTCTCGACGACTGCCGAGTTTCTGTAGGAAAGAGGAGCTATCAGGACCTTGTTTTTAAAATGCTTTCTTTTTATGCCCCCGTAGGGAGGAATCCTTACGCCGAGCTCCTCGTAGAGCCGCAGCGTTTTCACCATTGCGGGGTGAAGGCTCATCTCAACGTCCCTCTCGCCGAGAAAAATTATCAGATCCTGCGCCTTTCCCATGGGATTTATCAGGATTACGGGGATATTGTCCTCAAAAAGTGTTCTGTTTATGAACTCGAATATGGATTCCATTACAGCTTCGGGCGGCGGGAAAACAAACTTTGGCGCTCCGTAAGCACAGTCTACTATGAGCGTGTCGCATCTTCTGAGTTCGGCGTAGCCCGCCGTGGCGGTGTGCCTCAGCTTAAAGCCGCCCGCGTAAACGATCCTTCTTCCGTCTTTTTCAACAACTACCTGCGCCGCTCCAAGCATCTGTCCCGAGGGAATAAGCTCAATTGAGTAGCTGCCCAGGGTGAAGGGTTTTCCGTACGGGGACGAAAGAACCGCCAAACCTTTAATTTTCCCCCCGAGAAGCTTTACCGTCTGGGGTGTTGCTATGATCTTTTTGCTTTTGGGAAGCCTGTCGACGTTCGCGCTTGATACAAAAGAAAGTGGCACGGCACGTTTCGAATCAAAGTATATATCGGCGCCGGAAAGCTTTATTTCAGAGCTAGAATTGATCTCCAGCATACGAAATGAAATTTACTTTAATTTTCCATCTATAACAAGCGATCCGACCTGACTTTGGCGACTCCCTCTGTGAATTGTCTAACGGTGGCTGATAAAATATCCGCCCGCGGATTGGATCGGCTGAAAAGCGGCGTCTTGGGGCGAAAAAACGACTTGAATCGCCGGATTCCCAAGTCACCGACACCTAAGATTCTTAAAGGGAAAGCTTTTTGTGCTACGTGGTTCTCGCTGGTCAGGTTATAGCAGCCGTTCACTTCTCATGCAAATAAAGGGGATTACATTCGATCTCGTCTGAAAAGTGCTTGACGGCACTCTTGTTTTTTTGATTTAACAGGACCGAGTGGTGAGTGTAAAAACTCTGTTTTCTTTCAGGTTTAAACTGGCTGAATCACAAGGAGGAACTGATGAAAATATCAATAGAAAAGACAGTCTTTAAGACTTTGATGCTTGCGGGCGTTTTTTCGTGCGTATTTGCGCTTGTGAGTGTTTTTTCCGGTATTCCGGCTTTTGCCCATGATGCCATAACCGGTCCCCACGACGGTCCCGATACAACGGCGAGCGATGCGGCCGCCGGAGATGCGGACGACATGAAAAATTTCCTGCAACATGTGAGGGCGCATATGACGGGCCCTGACTATGGCTATCTGACAATCTCAGAATTCCGTTCGGCTTTAAGTGAAGATGGAGGAGTTTTTAGGTCCGGTTCCTTCTACATGATTGCGTTGCTTCCGACAGACGGACAGGTGATTATACATGGAGCCGATAAAAGCGTTGAAGACAGAAGATTGCTCAGTCCGGAAGGGGGTCTGTAGGGAGTATATGAAGGATGGTGAAACCAGGACGAGTTGTGCGCTCCTGGAAGCCGGTCAATTTTTGTCAACCGGGGACACTGCTATAGTTGTCGGCTATGATGTTCGTGGAACGGATCTTAGGAAGCTTGAATTTCAAGACCTTCCCGGTAGTGAAGTTCTATTGGATTCTTCGGCTGACCAGGTAGAGACTGCGGGTGATTTGGAAGCACAGAAAGAGGCCTTAAAAAGTTTTGTGCACTCGGCTATTGACGCCTACTATATAGATTTTCTCTTCAAAGGATCTTGTGACTTCAGTATGGTGGCAAGTCTCGGAAGTGTTGATTTGGCTTCATTGTCTAGGGATCAAATAAAAGACAATATTCCCCTAATCGTGTCCTCAGCTACTGGGGGACAGGGATTTAACCCGTTGAGTGTTTGCAATTTTCTTAAAGCCGCGTTATACCGATCTGTGATGAGGTCAGAAGAGGGACCTTGGAAATCCGGTTCCGTTTACGTTTTTGCTATGGATGATGACATTGATGTGCAAAGAGTGCTTTTTAACGGACTTGACGTGGAACTTGAGGACAAGGACCTAAAACTTTTTGACGAGGACGAAAGAGATGTCGGGAAACTGATTATCGGTGCAGTTAGGGGTGCTACCAAAGGCGAAGGAGTTTTTGTTGAATATTGCTGGGATGATCCTGACTACGAAGGAGACGAGGTACGTGACGCAGACGGGAACCCCATCCCGGGTAAAGCTCCGGGCAAATCGTACAAGCTAAGTTACGTCATAGACGCGCTTGACTATATGGGATTACCAAGTCTCCCGAATTCCCCGAAATATATCTTCGGTTCCGGTATTTATCCCAAGGAAGGAGAAGGGGATCTGCTGTCCGGGTGCGAGTTCTCTCGCGCGGGTACAGAAGAACCGACGGGTCCGGCGGACATGGTAGCGGATACTGCCGATGAGGGAGGGTGCACGGTCTCGGGAGCAGGCGATACGCCTCAAGGTACCGTGATCAACCTGTTCTTGATGGTATTCGCGCTGTTTCTTGCGGTATCGTTCGGAAAACGCGTACGCGCATAGTATTAGGGACTGGTTTCAGAGATTTTTTTCTTACCAGAGGTGTCGCTTGGGGAATAGGTCTCTGGGCGGGTTCTTGTTTTCCCGTTTAGGCCTCAGGCAGTTCTAGCTTTAGCAACGAGAAGCAAAAAGGGGAAACGCCAAGAAGCGTTTCCCCTTTTTGCTTCTTTCGGTCAGTTCACTTCTATTTTCTTTGAAGCTTCCTCCTGCTTTCTCGGCAGAGTGAGACGCAGGACGCCGTCTTTGTACCCGGCTTTTATGTTCTCCCTGTCTACGTTTTCGTCAAGGAAAAAAGTTCTCTCGAACACTCCGTAGGATCTCTCGATCCTGAGATATCCTTCCTTTTCGGTTTTGTCCTCAAGTTTTTTTTCTCCCTTTATGGTAAGCCGGTTGTCCTTTACGTCTATATCGAGGTCTTCTTTGCTTACCCCTGGCAGTTCCGCCGATAAGACGAAATTGTCTCCGTCATCGAAAATATCAACTTTAGGGCTCCGGCTTGCCTCCGCTGCCTCGGGATCGAAAACCCCGGGAAAAGCGCTTGCGAAATTACGAAAGACGTTTGCCGGCTCCCACAGGTTTACTGCGTATTTCATTGTCTTTACCTCCAGTAAATGAATTTTTATCCCCGTTGCCCCTTCCGCAGTTCCATATTAATCATCGTCCTGCGGGACTCAAGGATTTTTTTTGTTCTCCCCGGGTTGTATTTACCGTGAAATCATGGTTTGTTTGATTATTGGAGAAACAGTCATGGCGAGACGACAAGGCGGATATCTGGTTTCAAAAGCCCTTTATGACCTCGGAGTGAGGGATATCTTCACCCTTGGAGGGGGACATATAAATCCTGTTTACAGGGCCTGCACCGATCTTGGCATAAGGCTTGTTGACACGCACCATGAGCAGGGAGCCGCGATGGCGGCGGACGCTTACGGGAGGCTCAGGAAAACTCCCGGCGTGTGTCTTGTTACCGCGGGTCCCGGCCTTACAAACGCCCTTACCGGTATCTCGGGCTCCTACCTTGCCAATTCTCCCATGATACTGATATCGGGCCGCTCGGGAATCGAGGAGAACGACAGGATGTCCCTTCAGGAAATAGATCAGGAGGCGATCGTAAGACCCGTTACCAAGTGGGCTAGGACTGTTTACGAGATTGCAAGACTCGAAGAGTACGTCTCGGCCGCCTACGGGGCGGCTGTCTCTGCCAGACCGGGGCCCGCGTATCTGGGAATGTCCTACGAGGTGCTCTATCCAAGCTGCGATGAAAAGGAAATCTCACCTGCGAGAGCGCCCGTTCCGGATACTGACTGCGAACCGCCTGATCAGAAGATCTCGGAGTTCTTCCGTATGCTCTCGGCGTCGAAAAGACCCATAGTGATTGTCGGAAGCGGCGGGTGGTACTCGGGCGCCGAGGAAAGTCTTTTGGAGTTCGCAGAAACACTGGGAGCGCCTTTTTTCACGCTTAACATGGGAAGAGGAATTCTGCCCGATAACCATAAATGCTGCTTCGGGGCGGCGTCCCCGGCAAGCCCCGGGGGATTCAGGGAAATAAGTGCGAACGCGGATCTTGTCATCCTCCTCGGCATAAGGCTCAGCATCTACACGGGATTCGGAAACACCATAAACCCCGAAGCCAAAACCGTCCAGGTGGATATTCACCCGGAGGAAATCGGAAGAAACCGCCCGGCGGATCTCGGGGTTGTCTGCGACCTCGATTCTTTTCTTGTAAAAGCGAATCTTTACGCGCGGGAAACCAAGGTCAGTTTTAAATTCAGTTCATGGATGAAACAAGCCCGGTCTTCAAGGTCCCGCGCCCGCACGGCGTTTCGCCGGGCCGTCTCCAGATCCAAGGGAATCCACCCGGCAGCGGTAGCAAAAACGGTTTCGGATTACCTCGGGGGAGAGGGGATAATCGCGGTTGACGGAGGGGACTGCCAGTCATGGACCGATCTTTCGTGTGAAGTGAGAAAACCGGGGCATTACCTTAAGGGAGGCCCGCTCGGCTGCATGGGAGTCGGGGTGCCTTTTGCCCTCGGGGCCAAAGTCGCCTTCCCGGAAAAGCCCGTGGTCCTCGTGACCGGGGACGGGGCGGTGGCCATGAATTTCATGGAGATGGAAACCGCGGTAAGACACTCCGTGCCGTTTGTAGTGGTAGTCTGCAACGATTCCACGTGGGGAATGACGAAGCACCAGATAGAGATAACCTACCCGGAAGCGGGGACGACCCAGGGGGTAGATCTTGGTTTCATCGATTTTCACGAAATAGTAAAGGCCATGGGTGGATACGGAGAGAAGATAGAAGACATAAAAGACCTGACCCCAGGGCTGGAGAGGGCTTTTTCTTCAGGTCTTCCGGCGGTGCTTAACGTGAAGACGGACCCTGACGCGGTGAGCGGTGCCACGCGGGTGATCACAGAGATGATGATGAAGGCGATGGACTGAAGTTCCCTGGTGGCGGGGCTTCGCCGTCAGTCGTTTTTGAGCACAGCGAGGAAAGCTTCCTGCGGTATCTCCACCCTGCCTACCTGCTTCATTCTCTTTTTGCCTTCTTTCTGTTTCTCAAGAAGCTTTCTTTTTCTGGTGACGTCTCCCCCGTAGCACTTTGAGGTAACGTCTTTTCTCATTGCCTTCACTGATTCGCGGGCTATCACTCGGCTTCCGATCGCAGCCTGTATAGCCACCTCGTAGAGCTGGCGGGGGATAAGTGACCGAAGCTTCGCTATAAGCTCCCTTCCCCTTTCATATGCATTGTCCTTGTGGGAGATTATAGAGAGCGCGTCGACCGGGTTTCCGTTAACCAGAATATCTAGCTTTATAAGGTTTGAATCCTTGTATCCCACGGGTTCGTAGTCCATGGATGCATATCCCTTGGTAACGGATTTTAGGATGTCATAGAAGTCGTAGACTATTTCCGCGAGAGGAAGTTCATATTCGATTATGGCCCTGTTTTCGGTCACGTAGTTTAGGTTTTTCCGTATTCCCCTTCTTTTTTCGCAAAGCTCGAATATCTGGCCCAGATAATCCGAAGGCGTGTGAACGGACACGAGCACGTACGGTTCCTGGAGCCGGGCGGAGCGGTCGCCCGTCGGAAGTTCGCTCGGGTTATCGACGTGCACTTCCCTCCCTCCCGGGTAGATAGCCTTGTAAATAACGGTAGGGGCGGTCGTTATGAGATTCACATCGAATTCCCTCTCGACCCTCTCCCGCACGATTTCCATGTGGAGTAGACCGAGGAATCCGCAGCGGAATCCGAACCCGAGCGCAAGCGACGTCTCCGGTTCGTAAACAAGCGACGAATCATTAAGCTTGAGTTTCTCAAGCCCTTCCTTGAGCCTGTCGTAATCTCCGGTGTCGATGGGATAGAGGCCGCTGAAAACCATCGGCTTTATCACTTTGAATCCCTTGAGAGGATTTTTGGTGGGGTCTGAGGCTTCGGTTATCGTATCTCCAACCCCCGCTTCCCCGATTTCCTTTATCGAGGCGGTCATGAATCCGACCTGCCCCGTTCCGAGTTCCTTAAGTTCCGTGGCTTGCGGAGCAAACGTGCCTATTTTCCTAACCTCGTATTTTTTGCCGGTCGCCATGAGCTTGATGCTCATGCCGAGTCTTACCATTCCCTCGTATACTCTTACCAGCATCACGACGCCCTGATATGAATCGAACCAGCTGTCGAATATGAGTGCCTTAAGCCTCGAGCCCTCGGGGTTTCTCGGCGGCGGTACGAGTGCCACGATCGATTCCAGTATTTCCTTCGTGCCAGTGCCGTCCTTGGCGCTTGCCAAAACTGCGTGTTCAGTAGAGATTCCGACTATGTCCTCTATCTCTTTTTTTACCCTGTCGGGGTCGGCGGAAGGCAAATCTATTTTGTTTATAACCGGTATCAGCTCAAGCCCGGAATCGGCGGCCAGATATGCGTGGGCGAGCGTCTGGGCCTCAACTCCCTGGGAAGCGTCAACGACCAGGAGGGCTCCCTCGCACGCTATCAGGCTTCGCGAAACCTCGTAGCTGAAATCAACGTGCCCGGGGGTGTCTATAAGGTTGAATTCGTAGGTCCTGCCGTCATCGGCCTTGTACTTGAGCCTTACCGCCTGGGCCTTTATGGTTATTCCTCTCTCCTTTTCTATTTCCATGTTGTCGAGGAACTGCTCGGTTTTGTCGCGTTCGCTCAGGGTGCCGGTGAATTCAAGAAGCCTGTCGGCGAGGGTTGATTTGCCGTGGTCGACGTGGGCTATTATGGAGAAGTTCCGAATGAGGTCTGTTTCCATGATCAGGCTGGAAGTATAAAGCAATGTCCTTATGTTTCAAGCGCTGCGAATGCGCCTTGTGTCTGAACGAAGCCGGATCGTAAATGCCTGCTCCGCAACGGTTTTTCGTAAGGGTTCGAGAGAAACGGCGACCGTTTCAAACTTTTTGTTTCCCGGTAAAGATTAAAACTTAAACTATACCGTGTTCTGTGTTATAATCGAGAATCCGCATTATTTTGGAACTAAGGAGAACTAAGATGAAGAAAGGAATCATTACGGGGCTTGCCACACTGCTTATGGTGGCTTTGCTAAGTCCCTTGGCACAGGCTTTCGAACTTGAAAAGCTCGTGGTGGTCGGCAGCCGTTTTCAGGAGCGTAGCGTCTCGGATTCGCCGGTTCCCGTGGACGTCATAACTGAAGAAGAGATCGCCGCTACGGGACAGACAGAGGTAGGTAGGGTTATTCAGGAACTCGTACCGTCTTTTAACTTCTCGAGCTCGACCATAAGCGACGGAACGGATGCTCTTCGTCCCGCCACGCTTCGGGGTCTTGGGCCTGATCAGGTTCTGGTTCTGGTTAACGGAAAGCGCCGCCACAAAAGCGCCCTTGTACACGTGAACACTTCCGTGGGTCGGGGAACCGCAGGCGTTGACATGAACACTATTCCGGTAAGCGCGATAAAGAGAATCGAGGTACTTAGAGACGGCGCTTCAGCGCAGTACGGTTCAGACGCTATCTCCGGCGTTATAAACATAGTCCTTAAGGACGGCTACGACGGCAAGATAACGGCGTCTGCTGGACAGCTTTACGAAGGAGACGGAGAAACTCTGGTTGCAAGCATAAACAAGGGTTTTTCGCTTGGCGGAGAAAGCGTCGTTAACGTAACCCTTGAGGTAAGGGACAGGCAAAGTTCCAACCGAGCGGGGCTTATGGGAGATATTCAGTATCGAAATAGCATGTGTCAGGACAATATTGACAATAGCCCGATTGGATGTCTTAAAAGTGCATGGGAATATGATGATCTGAATGGTAATGGAAAGTATGATAAGGAGACGGAAACTTACACACGTGAAGCAAAAAGTCCGCGTACTCTTACGGATGATTCGGTGAACGATCCCGAGCGCGACATTGACAGAGACGTGTTCAGGGTAGGCGACGCGGAGTCGACGCAAGTAAGTTTCGTTGCAAATATGAGAGGCCCGGTAGATTTTATGGATGGCGAGGTTTACAGTTTCTTTGATCTGTCTGTGAGAGAAAACGAGGGCGGAGGTTTTTACAGGCAGAACAGTAATAGTGGCAATCCTGCCGGGTCTGATTATCCGGACGGTTTCCTTCCCCTTATAAACACCCGTGTGAGCGATTACGCGTTCGGGGCGGGTTTTGAGGGAGACCTTACAGACAGCGTTAAGATGGATTTAAGTTATGTCGTGGGTGGAAACACTTTTGCCTTTGAAATAAACGATTCCCAGAATGCTTCATGGGTTGCGTGCCGGGAAAAAGAGAATCAAAGTGGGTGTATAGAAGGAGTGGATTACACAGGTAATGCCCAGACATCTGCCGACGCTGGAGAACTTAAGCTTTTTCAGCACACTGTTAACCTTGATTTTACTTCCCCGTTCACATTCGGAAATCTCGCCTGGGGAGGTGAGTACAGAAAGGAGAAATATGAAATAGCAGCTGGTGAAAAATATTCATATGAAGATTATGATATGCCCGGAGGTTCGTCCGGTGGAATACAGGTGTTTCCCGGTTTTAAACCCAGCAACGAGGTTTCGGAAACAAGGGATGCTTTTTCCGCTTATGCTGACGCGGAGTTTGACGTGGGAGAGATGCTGCTTTTAAGTCCCGCCGTGCGTTACGAGAACTACAGCGACTTCGGAAATACCTTTAACGGAAAGCTCTCTGCCCGCGCTCAGCTTGCCGATTCGCTTGCCCTCAGGGGTTCCGCAAGCACTGGCTTTAGGGCTCCTTCCATGCAGCAGATATATTTTAACAACACCTCGACGCAGTTAAACGACGGTGTACTTAGGACGGTGGGAACTTACCGTAATGACAGCGATCTGGCGAAAGTGATAGGGATTCCTGAGCTTAAAGAGGAGACATCGAGGAATTTCAGCGCCGGCTTTGTTTTTAACCCGATTCCCGCCCTTACGCTCACGACGGATTTTTATTACATAACGATTGATGACCGTGTTATTCTGAGCGGAAGAATTGAAGACGAAGAAGGTATTCCAGATGTCGTAAGGATGGCATTAAGGGCAAATGATGCTCAGGGACAGTTCTTCATGAACGCCGCGGATACCACTACCAAGGGAGTTGATATAGTGGCGAGACTGGATCACTCCTTTGCCGACAGTTCCACTTTAAGGCTTGTTTTAGCCGGAACCGTAAACGAAACCGAGATCACGGACGTAAATCTTCCCTCGGATCTGCCGGGGTCGCTTTTTACCGACCAGGACCGTTCGATAGTTGAAGAATGGCAGCCTAAAGACCGTTTCTCCCTCTCGGGTACTTATTCAAGAGGTCCGGCGTCTCTTCTGCTCGCGGTTCACCGCTACGGAGAGTATACGGTCCTTGACGATGGAGAAAGACAGACTTACGGTGCGAAGTACCTGACCGACGCGAGTCTCAGCGTGGATGTTGGCAAGGTTGGCACGTTTAAAATCGGAGCTAACAACCTTTTTGACGTAAAGCCCGATAAAAACGAGATCGGCCAGGCAAGGGACGGCACCATATACGATCATGACGATACTCTTGTAGTTGATTCTCCCGGAGTTTTCACTTACTCCAGGCGGTCGGTGCCTTTCGGGTTTAACGGCGGCTATTACTACCTAGCTTACGAGTACAGCTTCTGAGCCCGCTTCAATGCGACGATGTTTTCCTGCCGGGAGAGACTACATCCCGGCAGGAGCTTTTCCAGTTCTTCTCATATCGCGGATGATCTTATTACCATAAGCTTTTCGTGCGTCATCTCGCGCATCGTGTACGGAATTCCTCCCGTTCCGATTCCCGAGTGCCCGGCTCCCCGAAAAGGCATCCAGTCGACCCGAAACGCAGTGTGATCGTTTACGAGCACCGACGCCGCTTTTAGCTTTCTTACGGCCCCCAGGGCGGTATCGATGTTCTTGGTGAACACCGACGCCTGAAACGAGTAGGGAAGACTGTTTGCGAGTTCTATCGCCTCATCCATTGTTTCGTACGGGTAAACGGCTATAACAGGTCCGAAAATCTCCTTGCGCGAGAGCCTGCAGTTCTGCGACGGGTTAAGGATCACCGTAGGTTCATAGCAGGTTTTTCCGATTCTTCTGCCTCCGCAGAGAAGTTTCCCGTCCTTCCTCAAAGCCTCTTTTACCCAGGTATGGACTCTCGAAACCTCACCCGGACTTATAAGGGGTCCTATCTGCGTTTCTTCGCTCATCGGGTCTCCGACTCTTGCCTCAAGGGCGAGTTTTTTAAGTCCTTCTGCGACCTTTTTAACTATCGAGCTTCTCGCGAAAACCCTCTGCACGGAAACACAAACCTGCCCCGCATGGTAGAAGCCGCCTTTTGCCAGAAGAGGAAGCATGTCGTCGATGTCGGCGTCGCGTTCAACTATCACCGGAGCTGCGCCCCCGTGCTCAAGAGCGCATCTGGTTCCCGGGGCGAGTTTTGACCTCAGATGCCATCCCACTTCCGCGGAGCCGATGAACGTAAGGTAATTGACCCTTTTGTCGGTGGCCAGTGCCTCCGCGAGTGTATCATCCACGATAACCGCACGGGCCCATTGTTCCGGGAGACCGCTTTTGTAGAGAGCTTCGAGCAGATTAAGGCAGGAAAGGGGCGTGTTAAGCGCGGGTTTGATGATTACCGGGCAGCCGACAGCCACCGCGGGTATCACCTGATGAACGGCGAGGTTAAAAGGATGATTGAAGGCCGAGATTGCTACAACCACACCTATTGGTTCCCTGAGAGTAAAAGCTATCCTGTTAAGAGAAGCCGTATTGCTGCCCATAGGTATTTCCTCTCCTCCCAGGCTCGAAAGGGATTCTATTGCCACCTTTATTCCGTTTATGGCTCTTGTGATCTCTGCCCTCGTGTCAACGAGGGGCTTTCCGCCCTCTGCGGCGGCATCCGTTACGATACGGTCGTAGTTTTTTTCGACAAACAGCCTCGTTCTCTCAAGGATCTCTATTCTTTGTGGGAGAGGAATTTTTTTTGACGGGTCGTCTGCAAGAGCTCTCGCTTCGGAAAGCGCTTTTTCCATTTCTTTTTTGCCGGTCACGGGAATTTTTCTTATGAGTTTTTCGTCGTAGGCTCCTAGGACCTCTAGTGTTTTCGGCATGCTTGTTACCTCCACAGCCCTTCGCGCGGGCTTTTTGTTTTTTAGATACCTGATTTTACAATACTTTACATACAAGCAGCGGGTGTTTATATTGAGAAGTAGAGGTCATTTCCATGATTATGCGCATGATAATCTTAATTCTTTTTGCGTTTGCGGCGCTTGTTCTTTTGCCGTTTTCACCCGCGGTCGGTGAACAGACAAAAGAAGAACCACCCGAGGGGGTAATGGGACTTACCAAGGAACAGTGGGGAAAGAGGCTTTCGCCTCTTGAGTACAAAGTACTCTGGAGAAAAGGGACAGAAACCCCTTTTTCGGGAGATCTGCTTTACAACAAGGAAAAAGGAATCTACGTGACCGCCGGCTGCGGGCAGCCTGTTTTTTCCTCCGAGCATAAATACGATTCAAAAACCGGATGGCCAAGTTTCTGGAAGCCCATAAGCGAGGACGCTGTGAGGATAGTTCCCGATAATTTCTTCGGACTCAGACGCTTTGAAGTGGTATCAAGCGAGTGCGGGGAACACTTGGGACATATTTTCAGGGACGGGCCCCCTCCGACCGGACTTCGGTACTGCATAAACTCGGTTGCTTTGGATTTTGTTCCCTCGCAGTGACACCCTTTTGCTGTGGGCCATGGCCGTAATTTATGCTTGACATTGAAGATACATCTGTGATACAAGCATAATGAGTGGTCCCTGTCTTGGGACCAGAAACGTTTATGATTTCATAAGGAGGTATGGTTAATTATGGTTCCAATAGAAGCTTTATTAGGTTACGTGTTACTGCTTGTAGGATTTGTGTTCTTTGCAAACGGTATGACTCTTCTGGGTAAAACCGGTGCTAAGGAAGTGGGTGTTCTTAATCTGGGTGTCGGCGTGCTTATAGCGATTGCCGCCTGGAAACTGCACACTCTTGGTCTTACGGCAGCGACCGCGCTTGTGTCGGTATTTGCTTTGATATACCTGCTAGTCTATGCGGTATTCGTACACGGACATGACGCGAAGGGGCTTGGAGTATTCTGTCTTTTCGCAACGGTAGTGTTTGTATGGTACGGAGCTCATTTCCAGGCACTTGGGCTGGCGTACTTTGCGTATTTCTGCTGGGCATGGGCTTTGCTGGTGCTTCTTTGCTTCTTTGCGTTCTCGCAGGGCAAGGATCTGAGTAAGCCGATAGCCTATCTGTTCATAGTAGAGTCGATAGTAACCCTGTTGATCCCGGGAATGCTTCTGCTTACAGAAAAGTGGAATCCTCTCGGTGGAGTACCAGGCTAAGATTTTTGTTGGGTAATGCCTCCTGAAAAAAGCCCGGCTTAAAGCGTCAGGGCGAGCATCGGGAAGCATTGGATTTTGAGAATCTGTTTTGTTTCGGCTAGGCAATCCGAAACTTTACAAAAGTTTGCGAGGCGACCGTGGCTTCAAATGGTTTTTGGTGCGGCGGTTGCCGAGCGAATAATTCCTTGTCTTTGAGATAAGGGAGAGCCGGTTTGCAGGTGGTAAAAAAAGGGGAGACTTTCGAGTCGCCCCTTTTTTTGTTTTTATCGCTTTACAGGTTTTCTGACTTCGGTCGGGTTTGAGTTTTGTATATCAGCCTAAGTCAGTAGATTCCGGAGTTTTTATCCTTCCTCTTTTCTCTGGACGAGAATTACCCATTTTCCTTTCTGGACGGGTTTTTCAGCATCCTTGTGGGTAAATACGTTTACCTCAAAAATAAAAAATCCCATGTTCGGACGCTTGTGTTCCCTTTTTTCAACGAGCTTTCTCGTTATGTGAATCGTATCACCCGGGAATACCGCTCCCGAGAATCTCCAGTCCTCAAGCCCCATGAAGGCGACAGTCGCGAGTCTAGGCATGGTGAACCATAGGCCTGTGGCTATGGAAGTGACCAGCATGCCGTGAGCTACTCTTGTCTTGAACACGGTTTTTTTGGCGAACTCCTCGTCTATGTGCATATTGTTGTAATCTGCGGAAAGTCCGGCGAAGTTGACGATATCAGTTTCAGTAATTGTTCTGCCTGAGCTTTTATGCTCGTCTCCCTCGTTTAGGTCTTCGTAAAAAAGCCTTGGCATTTTCGTTCTCCTTTCTATTAACCCGCGGGTTTGAATTTGGGGAGTGTGACTTCATCTGTGACGTCATCGAACACCACCTGGACATCCATACCGATGGACACTTCATGGGGATCGACGTCAACGACGTTAGACATCATCTTAACCCCTTCTTCCATCTCAATTAACGCAACCACGTAAGGGGGTTCCCCCTTGTAGGCCTTGGATGGTCCCATGTGATGTATGGAGAAGGTCCATACCTTCCCCCGTCCCTCACTCTCAACCCACTCTATGTCATCACTCATGTCCCCTCCGGGGGAAAGAGCTCTTGGGTAAAAGAAAAACTCTCCGGTCGTCCTTGATCTGGGGATAACCAGCCTGTGCTCCTTAGCCGCATCCCAGAAAGGCTTTGTCTCCGGGCGGAACTCAGGCAAGGGCTTGTTGTACGCTTTTTTCTCTTCAGACATCTTCTTATTCTCCTTGTTTGTGTTAATTAAGCGGCTGGTTGCCCAAAACCACAGTACTGTGAGCAGACACTATGCCGCCGTTTCCATGCACTACCGCCACCTCGGGGTTCTCTACCTGCCTCTTACCAGCATCTCCACGAAGTTGTAAAGTAGCTTCAATCACGTGATGCATAGCCCCCAGGTGAGCCTGCGAGAGCAGTCCCCCGTGGGTGTTAACGGGAAGATCCTTCCCTATCTCCATTCTTCCCTCAAGAGCAAACGGTCCCCCCTCTCCCTTGGGAACAAACCCTAGTCCCTCAAGTTCAAGCAGCACGGTTATGGTGAAGCAGTCATAAAGAAACGCTATGTCAACGTCCCTTGGCTCTATCCCCGCAGTGCCGAAAGCCTTCTGCCCCGAGCGCTCAACAGCGTTGTATATCTGGTCAAGGTTATTAAGCGACGTAAGGTACTGATGGGAGTATCCCTGTCCCATTCCCCAGAGGTACGCAAGATCGTTTGTTATTCCAAGCTCCTTCGCCTTGTCCTCTGTAGTGACTATAAAAGCCGCTCCTCCGTCTGAGATAACGGAGCAGTCATACTTGGTAAGAGGCTCCGCTATAATTCTTGACTCAAGTACGTCCTCTATTGAGAGAGGATCCTTGTTCATGGCGTTTTCCTTATCGGCGGCGTGCTTTCTCATTGTTACCGCTACCGCTGCGAGATGCTCTCTGCGGCTACCCCAGTCATGGAGGTATCTCTGTGCCGCAAGCGCGTATCCCCCGGGAGTAGTGAGTCCGTAGGGGAACTCAAACTCCGCATGGCACATCTCCCTTATAAGGGCAAGCATCCCTGAAGAGGATATCCCCGAAAGTGTGTTGTCCCCTCTTACGCAAAGAACAACTTCAGCCTGTCCCGAAGTTATGGCCATGGCGGCCTCTGCCACCATCCACACAGCTGTCGCTCCCCCTACCGCCACCGAGGAGAAGAACCTTGGGTTCATCCCGAAGTAGTCGGCAAAGGTGGTGCAGTGCATAAAAGTGTGCTCCACCAGGGAGAACGCCGTCACAAGACCGTCGACGTCGTCTTTCTTTAGCCCAGCGTCCTCAATAGCGAGCTTGGAAGCTTCGCTCAGGAAATGAAAGGAGCTTTTATTAGGGATTTTACCCTGTTCCGTTTCGCCTACTCCGGCGATAACCACTTTTTTCTTCTTAAGAAGTTCTCGGGTCTCTTGTATGCCCGGAAGATTCTCTGACATTGTACTGCCTCCTCCTTAACTTAAACGCTCTAAATTCAAAAATTCCGTATCATATTACTGTATACCAACCGCATTTGCCAAACCTAAATTCCAAGTTCGCGCGAAATAACGATACGTTGTATTTCTGAAGTGCCTTCGGTTATGGAAGCGAGCCTTGCGTCGCGGTAGTATCTCTCCGCGTTGTACTCGACGCTGTAACCGTAGCCTCCGAGCACCTGCAGGGCCTCAGTGGCTACCCATTGGACTATTTCGGCTGAGTACAGTTTGGCCATTGAAGCTTCCTTCAGACATTTTTTCCCGGTGCTGTAGAGCCATGCGGCCTTGTAGACCATGAGTCTCGCGGTTTCTATTTTGACCGCCATGTCGGCGAGCTTGAAACTTATGGCTTGAAACTTCGATATGGGTCTTCCGAACGCCTCTCTCTCCTTTGAATACTGAAGGGCGTACTCGAAAGCGGCCTGCGCTATTCCGACGCTTTTCGCGGCGTGGGTTATGCGTGCTCCAAGCAGGGTCTGCATCGCTCCCGCAAAACCCCCTTCTCCCACGAGCAAGTTTTCCTCGGGAACCTCGCAGCCCTCAAATATAAGTTCCGAGGTGTCCGCGGAGCGATGCCCTAGCTTGTGCATCTTTCCGCTGACGGAGAATCCCGGGGTGCCTTTGTCTACTATGAATATGCTTATTCCGTGGCCCTTTTTCGTTTTGTCGGTGTAGGCGGCCACCACCGCGTAATCGCACATCGTGCCGTTTGTTATCCAGGTTTTTGTGCCGTTAAGCACGTAGTGGTCTCCCTTTTTCTCCGCCTGGGCCCTTATGCTTCGCGCGTCGGAACCGGCGTTGGGCTCGGTGATTCCTAGGGAGCCTATTATTTTGCCTTCGATTCCGGGGATGAGATATTTCTGTTTCTGCTCCTCGGAGCCGAATTTGTATATGGGGAACATGGACAGGCTGGTGTGAGCGTTAACGCACATCGCTATGCCGGCGTTAACTTTTCCCATCTCCTCGGAAAATATGCAGTCCATTATCTTGTCCTGAGCGACTCCTCCGTATTCTTCCGGAAAAGAGATTCCGAGCAGGCCGATCTCCCCGAGCATGGGAAACAGCTGCTTGGGGAAGGTCTGGGTGGCTTCCGCTTCTTCAACCAATGGCTCTATTTCGTTCTGGGCAAAATTCACTATCATTTCACGAAACATGCGTTGTTCGTCCGTGAATTCGAAATCAATAGGCAATTTGGCGTCCTCCCTGTGCTAATCATCATTATAGCGAGAAAGTTTTTCGGGAAGGCAGTATAGCCGTTTTAGGCCGCTCTGGCAAAGGAACTTTGGATTTGCCCTAAAAACTTTGTTGACATTCCTGCTAAATAGAGAGTACTATATGAAATGTTCCACCTTCCGGTTGCCGCCGTAGCCGTTTTTTCCCTCACGGGATCAAGTGGCTTCGGCGGCTTTTTTTGCCTGATTCCCGATAAGCCCGGGTTATGTCGCAGACACAGAATCCCCCGGTTCTCCTCACATGACATTAGTCTTCCCAAGGAATGCTGAGCGGGCAGATACTCTTCAGGACCCCAGAACCCAAAACAATGGTTTAGGTAGCAAGAAAGTACTTGACAAAGGGGGTTGTGTTTGGTTTAATGAGAATCGGGTGAGGTTGCGTCTATTCGCATCCAGCAAGGCTGTAAACACTTTATCAACAAGGGGCTATGGGGAGTGTGAGGTATGGAGAGTGTTTAGGAGTTTTGGCCCTAAATCTATAGTAAGGAGGCTTTAAATATGAGCCATAGTCATTTAAACGTCCCAACGAAGTACTGGGAGTTGACGAAAGAGGTACCGCCCCCTCCGATAGAGCGGGATATCAAGTCATGGATCATAGCGAATCCGTCGGATCCGCTTTGGGACATAGACGTGCTGCCGCTGACTTATACGGACAGCAGGTGGTCAGCGTTCATAGTAAGATGTGATGAGGCGACGAGGACACGTCTGTGCCCGACTCCCCCGTTACAGGTGTGGGACGGAGAGAATGCAGATCTGGTAGAGTTTTGGTATGTTGAGCATGTGAACACGATGTTAGGTCCATATCTTGAGTTTGGCGTAACGATCTCGGCGACGTACAGTGACCCAGAGGGCAATGTATGGAAAGCGGGATACTATCCGTATATGTATTTGACGGGAGACGCGCCGGTGGACGCGGGTCGTGTGCTTGGATTTCCAAAGAAGATGTCGTACATCAGATGTACGGTACACGGTGGAGAGAAAGGCACTGACTTTTTTGGGTATGCGATGAGTCGTAACGGTTATCTGATGCATAGCGCAACAGGGCAGTTTGACGACAAGCAGGTAACACCTCCGTATTTCTATGGTAAGACAGACTGGGGCAAGTTCAACATGAAGGTAATAACGCGTCCGGACGTATCGAGTTCGGAGTGGCAGTTAACATATCTGCCATCAGCGTTGCCGCCTCCGTTTGACGCAATGATCCAGGGGCACAGGTTCAAGATCAAGCCTGAGCACACCAGGACAGCAAGTGGAGACGCCATAAACTGGTTTATGCAGGCGACACCGTTTGACAACATGGGAGCGGAGCTGAAGATCCAGGAGGTAACGGGAATGATATCGTTTGTATTTGATCTCGTAATACCGCCGGCGGTGGTACTCTGGACGGAGACGTATGAGAGGCCAGCGAGTTACAGGGGTTATGCCACACCATACAAGTATGGATTGAGGCAGCAGTTCCCGATCAGTCAGGGTTCATAAGAAAAGTAAAGTTAAGGAGGTAAAACCATAATGGGATTACAAGCAAATGAGTACAGTTATCCTTGGTTGGATGAAGGAGAAGTTCCACCATTACCATTGGACAGGGACAGGATCCATATCATCAGTCAGGGCGTAGCGGACCCGGTGTTCGACTACGATATCATACCGCTGACGTATACAGACAGCAGGTGGATGGCCTATGTAATAAAGGCAGACATCAATGCTATGAAAGCGGTGGTACCGGAGCCGATCGAGGTTCAGGATGATGTAATAGAGTTTTGGTACGTAATACACAAGAACACGATGTTAGGTCCATACATGGAGATGGGCGTAACGTTCTCGGCAACAGTGGATGACGGGAGTGGTCATATATACAGGGCGGGATACTATCCGTACATGTATCTGTCAAACGACTCTCCGATATTTGCGGGTAAAGAGCCCTTTGGATTTCCGAAGAAGGCTGCTTACATTGCCGGGTATGAGCATGGTACCAACAACAACTACTTCAATCATCTGATGGAGCGCAGAGGTTATATACTGCACACAGCGAACGGGCGTTATTCTGACAGGCCGCTGTCGGCGAGGCCAACATTTTATGGCAAGACCGATTGGGGACGTATGAACTACAGGATAACAACGAGGCCGGATGTAACGACCAGTATCCACGAAGTAACGTATCTTCCTTCGGATCTTCCTCCGGGATTTGGGACTGGGCACAGGTTCCAGCTGAATCCTGAGAGTGTAAGGACCGCGGTAACAGAGGATGTACGTTCGTGGTTCCTGTCAGGCACACCGTTTGACTATATGGGCGGACAGATACCAGCAATGGAGGTAGTAGGGTTGATAAGCTTCACGTTCAACCTGATCATACCGCCGGCGGCGACGATCTGGACAAGGACGGTAGAGAGGACGACTGAAGACTTTGGTCATGTGGTCTACTCCACGCCGTTTGTGTACACGATGCGTCACAGGTTCCTGCTGCCACAGTATAGCCAGGGCTAATGACAAAAAGATGAGCTTATCTCAGTAGGAGTAAGCTTGTGATAGTTGAAGGGGGGAGGGAAGCCGGAAACGGTTATCCTTCCCCCCTTTTTTTGTGCCTGGTCAGCTGGGAGGAGAGAGTTTTCTATTCAGCCTTAGTGGTGGCGAAGGATTAGCGAAGCGTAAGCGCGATGTCGCGAGGCGTGGTCTTAAGGAAGTGCGTGACTCTGAAGATATACGGCCCTTTTTCTAAATCTTTAACGCCAGAGAGGGTTGAATACGAGTCCAGAGAGAATTTTCGGATAGAAGTAAGTGGTCTTGTGAGGCATCTTGGTTCCGTCGAGAACCACTTTGAAGATGTCTTCTGATTTTAGTTTAGGAAGAAGAAATCCGGCCTCAAACTCACCGTTGTGCACGTTCTCGAATACTTCTTCCGGGAACTTGGAGTATCGTACGCCCGCATTGTTTTCTTCTATCAGTTTTCCGAATACCTGATTGTGAAGAATTATCACGGCGAGGTTCTTGTAGTCTTTTTCACGTTTTGTCTTGGGGGTAACCCTGAAAGTTCTCCCGGGATCTTTGGTTACAACGGATATCTGGTCCGGGCCAAGATCAAGTGAATGCTCAAGCGAAATTCTCTCGAGTTCGAAATCTTCCCGCAGATTATCAATCAGGTTTCCTCCGACGTTTCTTGCCATTCTGTGGGTGGGGTTGATTACCAGTCCCTGGCCTTCTCCCCGCGAGAGATAGGTCATTACGTAGTCCCAAGGCATCGGTCCTGAATTTTTCCCAGTCTCCTTTCTCTTAAGGTTTCTGAAGTTTATCGAGGTTTCATAACGGTGGTGACCGTCTGCGATCAGGATAGACTTGTCTGCTAGGTGGCTTTTTATGTGTTGTATGATTTTCGGGTCGGATATCTTCCAAAGAGTGTTTCTTATTCCCTCTTCGAACGTAACGTCCACAAGGGGTTCCCCGATATTCTCGTCTATGTTTTCCTCGATCTCTCCTGAAGCGTCTGGGTAAACGCAGAAAATCTGGCTCAGGTTAGAGTTACAGGCGATTGTGAGTGCCAGGCGGTCTTCCTTGTGTTTTCTGAAAGTCTGTTCATGAGGCAGGACAATTTTTTTGTCGAAGTCTTCAACTTTCAGGTTCGCTATAAACCCTTTTCTTGTGTAGCGCTGTCCTTCAAACTCGAAATCCTGATAATAAGGATAGATTGACGGCTCGTCGTCCCTTATAAGTACCTTGTCCTGGAGCCACTTCGAATAGGTTTCTTTCGCGTTTATGTAACGCTGTTTGCCCTCTCCGTCGGGCAACTCAATCCTCACGGTGTTAAAAGGACTTTTTGCGTAGAGTTCCTCGCGTTGCCGCGGACTTATGACGTCATAGGGAGGAGCAATGACTTTTGCGAAATCCTCGACCGCTTCTTCGTTATATCTTATACCTCTAAGAGGTTCTATCTCAGCCATAAAGAATCTTCTCTATCTCGGTTACGGAAAGGTCACCTTCTCTGATAATCTCGGGTGACAAGGTTGTTAGATTCACTATTGCGGAACCCGTTGAGGATGGAAGAGTACCAGAATCCACGACAACATCAATTCCGCTTGGGAAATCCCTGCGAATATCGATGAATCGATTGGAGTTGCCCCTGCCGCTTATGTTAGCGCTCGTAGATGTTATAGGTTCACCCACGCGACGAAGAACCTCTTTTACGAAGGGGGATGTGGAGATTCTCACTGCGACGGAATTTCTGCCTCCTGAGACCTCTTCGGGGAAGGCGGATTTCGAATGCAGTATAAGCGTGAGGGGTTTTTGGCTTCGGGAGTATCTTTCGAGCAGCTCGGCTGGAACATGGAAGTGGCGGTCCAGCATCTCTTTATCACTTACGAGAACTATAAGCCCCTTCTCTTCGGATCTTCGTTTTATCTTTACTATTCTCCGGCAGGCCTCTTGGTTAAACGCAAGACATCCTATCCCGTAGAGCGTCTCGGTCGGGTATATGATCACCCCTCCGCCTGTAAGGCACTCGGATATTTTGTCGAATACGAGCGGATCGTTTTCTTTTATAATCTCAGTCAATTTTTAGCGTTTGCCAGATTGCGATATACTATAAGTTTAACGATGAGTTTGCAAGCCGCAAAAAGAACCAGAAGATGGAAATCCCGTATCGCTTCGGAACTCGTAGCAATACTGGGCACAGAAGCCGTTATCTCCGCCGAGGATGAACTGATTGCCTATGAAAGCGACGGGCTTACTGGATACAGGGTAAAGCCTGTTTTCGTCGTTCTGCCTTCAAGCACAGAGGAGGTTTCCCGGGTAGTAAAGCTTTGCAGTCGGGAGAAAATCCCTTTCGTGCCCAGAGGAGCGGGAACCGGGCTCTCCGGAGGCGCTCTTCCGAACCGTGAGGGAATAGTGATAGCGCTTTCAAGAATGAACAAGATTCTCGACGTGGATATCCCTAACCGCGTCGTAGTGGTCGAGCCCGGAGTGGTGAATATTTCTGTGACCGAGGCTGTAAGCGCCGAGGGGTTTTATTACGCCCCCGATCCTTCAAGCCAGATCGTGTGCACCATAGGAGGCAACGTTGCGGAAAACTCGGGAGGAGTGCATTGTCTTAAGTACGGAGTCACGACCAACCATGTGCTCGGAGTGGAGATGGTTCTTCCCGACGGTGATGTGATTACGCTCGGGGGCATGACCCCGGAGAATCTCGGGTACGACCTTCTCGCGCTCGTGGTTGGAAGCGAGGGACTTTTGGGGATTGTCACCAAGGTCTTTTTGAGGATAATCAAAAAACCCCAAGTGGTTAAAACTCTTTTAGCCTCGTTTGAGAGAATCGAAGATGCCGGAGCGTCGGTCTCTGCGATTATTTCTTCCGGGGTGATTCCCGCGGGAATGGAGATCATGGACAATCTCAGCATAAACGCTGTCGAATCCACCGTGGGCGCTGGATACCCAAGGGACGCCGGGGCGATTCTTCTCGTGGAGCTTGACGGGCCCGGGGTAGAAGTTAACGCTCAGGTTCCTGCTGTAAACGGGATACTTCGAGAAAACGGCGCGATTGAAATAAAGCTGGCGGCGGATGAAAGCGAGCGCCAGCTTTTCTGGAAGGGGCGTAAAAGCGCGTTTGCCGCAATGGGGAAAATAAGTCCTGGATACTATGTTCAGGATGGCGTAATACCTAGGAGCAGCTTGGCCAGGGTACTTGGAGAGATAGGGGAACTGGGTAAACGGTACGGTCTTCGAGTCGCGAACGTCTTTCACGCGGGAGACGGGAATCTGCATCCGCTTGTGCTCTATGATCCCGAAGTTGAGGGAGAATCAGAGAAAGCCGAGGAGCTTTCCGGAGAAATTCTCAGGGTATGCGTTGACGCCGGCGGGAGCATTACCGGAGAGCACGGCGTCGGGTTTGACAAAAAGAGATTCCTTCCGCTTATGTTCAGCGAACAGGAAATAGATACAATGAATTTCGTGCGGTGCGCTTTTGACGAGGAGGGGCTCTGCAATCCCGGCAAAGTATTTCCGACGCCGAGAACGTGTGTTGAGCCCGGGATGCGAAAACAGGACTCCCAAGCTCCTCCAACAAAGGAAATGGGGGAGCTTTTCTAATTGTGCTAGGGCCGTGTTCTCGGTTTCATGGCCCGTTCGTTAAAAAGATGTCTTACGTAGCAGAATTTTCCAAGATGGTTTCAAGTTTCTATGTTCCAGGTTCTGGAGACGCGGATCGAAGCGTTCCGGAATTCGGGTTCACTCCCGAAATAATTCTCTATCCTGAAACCGTCGAGGAGATATCCCGGATCCTGAGGTTTGCTTCGCAAAGGAGCATCCGTGTTTTTCCTTTTGCGGGAGGCACTAAGCTTTTTCTCGGTAATCCTGTTGGGACGGTCGGAGTGGCGCTTTCGCTCAGGCGTCTTTGCAGGGTTTTGTTTCACGAACCTTCCGATATGGTTTCCACGGTTGAGTGCGGCATGGAGGTCAGGGAGTTTCAGAAGGTTGTCGGGTGCGAGAATCAGCTTTTTCCCGTGGACCCGCCCCGTCTTACCTCCGGGGCGACTGTAGGAGGGCTGGTGTCAACAAATCTTTGCGGTCCACTGAGCACCAGATACGGTACCTGCAGGGAACTTATCCTTGGAATCAAAGCCGTAAGGGCTGACGGTGAGATCATAAATTTGGGAGGAAAAGTAGTTAAAAACGTAGCGGGCTACGATATTCCTAAACTTATGGTAGGTTCGCTCGGAACCCTGTGCGTTTTGGTAGAAGCGACTTTCAGGCTCTATCCCCGACAGCCATTCTCTAGGACTGTTGTCCTGAGTTTTGACGACCATGTCTCCTGTTCCGCGGCTGCCCGAGTGATACTTGCTGCGGATATTGTTCCCACATGCTTTGAAATACTGGATGAAAAACTCTCTTCTGAGCTTGAAGTGGCACAGGGGGCGAAAAGGAGCATCCTGCTTCGGTTCGACAGTTTCGAAGATGCCGTAGTCGACCAAATAAAACAGGTAGGGGAAATAACCTCAGGTGAGTCTGCTGCCTTTGTTGAAATGGACGATGAGCATTCGCAGAACTTATGGGATGCGGTAAGGGAGTTTCCGTTTTCGCCCGAGGCGAGTTTTTCCTCCAAACTCACTCTTCCCGTCACGGGCTCAATAGAGGTTCTTTCTGATATTGAGAGTAATCCGGCGCTCTCGGGAGTCACGGTGCGATGTCTTTCAAGGCCTGCCAGAGGGGTTGCGCTTGTTTCTGTAAGCGGCGAGAGTGACAGGGCGGTCGCCGCCGCGCGTTCTCTCGAAAATTTTGCCGATTCGCTCGGGGGCCGTATCATGTTTTCAGGAATCCGCCACGAACTCAGGGAGAGGGTAAAAGCGTGGGGAGATTTCGGAGAGGCGCTCTTGCTTATGAAAAACATTAAACGGCGTTTTGATCCCGGGGACATACTGCCCGGCGAAAAAATACTCGACGCGGACTGGGGATACTGATTATGATAAGAAGAGAATCTGGCGAGGGATGGACACTCATAACGCAGCCAAGCCATGCTTTTCTTTCTTCTAGAATAATGAATTTCTGGGGCAATGAGGATTTTGAAAGCATCACTCCCAGAGATGAGGTGATGCTGGCAATAAGAGAACATGACTGCGGATGGGAGAAAACGGATACCATGGCTGAACTCAACCCGGAAAACGGCTATCCAAGAAACTTCATGGAGATGCGGGCCGAGAGCCAGTTTGAGATCTGGTCCGAGTGTTTCGAGAGACATCTCGGCGAACATCCATACGCCTGCGCGCTTATAGCGCTTCACTTCTCCGAACTTAACGACAGAACCATATACAGAGATCCGGCCAACGAAGCGGCCGTTTCGCTTAGAAAGAAAACCAGGGAACTTCTGCGCCAAAGCCTTGGGATCAAAACTGGAGAAGGAAGCCTGAATGGATACCTTCCTGCCGATGTCCGGACCAATGTCAGGTTTCTTCAGGTAGGTGACATAATATCGCTTGCTTTTTGTCACGGAACAAAATCAGTCACGATTCCTGATGTTCCGATTAATTACCTCGGAGACACGACGGAAGTAACCCTGCTATCAGAAGACGGGCTTAACTATACAGTTTTCCCCAATCCTTTTTCACGGGACTTACTTCGTTTTAACATATCGAGCAGGAAACTTGAGAAAAAATCGTTTGGCGCGACATCGGAACTTGAAGAAGCGTTTTGCCACGCGGGCGGTGAAACCTTCGATCTTTCGATTTCTTCGCGAGTGGAGGGAAAGAATGTCGCTTGAGACCGCTTTTGACGATACAGACCGCCCGAGTGGGAAGATAATACAGGATTGTGTTCACTGCGGGTTCTGTCTTTCATCCTGCCCCACCTATCTTGAAACCGGAAACGAACTCGACTCTCCCAGGGGAAGAATCCATCTGATAAAAGCCGCGGAAGAGGGGAGAATCCCGATGGGTTCCTCGCTTGTAAAACATCTTGACCTGTGTCTTGGGTGCCTTGCCTGTGAAACCGCGTGTCCCTCAGGAGTCAAGTATCGAAGCCTGATAGAAATGTCGAGGGGTCAGATTGAAAGGAGATTCAAGAGGGGGCTGCGGGAGAAAATGCTAAGGGCTTTTATCTTCAGCATTTTTCCCTATCCGCGAAGGCTAAGGGTTCTTCTGCCGGTTGTCTACCTAGTAAAAGCACTTGGCCTTAAGAAAATTTTCCCGCCGTGGCTTCTTGACAGGGTAAGTCTCTCAGCTTCTTCCATGTTTCACATGCTCCCCGAGGTCAACTCTGCTTTCGGGGAAACTCTTACGGCTTTTTATCCGGCACTTGGAGAGAGAAAAAAGAGAGTCGCTCTTCTGAGCGGCTGCGTTCAGGGGATTTTTTTTCCCGAAATAAACAGGGCTACGGCCGAAGTGCTTAGCGCAGGCGGTTGCGAAGTTCTTGTTCCACGGAATCAGGGGTGCTGCGGAGCCCTTTCCATTCACTCTGGAAGGCTTGAGGAGGGAAGGAGGTTCGCAAGAAGACTCGTGGATCTTTTCGCCGCCGTGGATGTAGATGCCATAGTTGTTAATTCCGCTGGATGCGGTTCGACCATGAAGGAGTACGTCGAGATTCTGCGGGGGGATCCGGTTTACTTCGAAGCTGCAGCGCGGCTCTCAGAGAAAACCGTAGATGTCATGGAATTTCTTTCGGATATGGAAATCGGGGCGCAACTGCACCCTCTTGATATAAGGGTTACTTATCAGGACGCGTGTCATATCGTTCACGGCCAAGGGATAAAATCTGCTCCAAGGGAACTTCTGAAAAGCGTCCCGGAGCTCAAGCTTACTGAGATGCAAAGATCGGATCACTGCTGCGGAAGTGCCGGAATATATAATATGATACAACCGGAGATGTCCGCCAAGCTTCTTTCTGGGAAGGTGCGGGAAATACAAAAAACCGGTGCCGATTATCTGGCTGTCGGGAACCCTGGATGCATGATACAGATCCGCAAGGGGTTACTCGGCTCAGACTCTGGAACTAAGATTGTACATCCCGTCGAAATCATCAACTGGTCGCTCAAAGGCGGTATCAGTTAAGCAAAGTCAGGAGACGCTTTTAACCCAGCACAGAGTCCTTGCAGGCTTTTGCCACCCTGAACTTCAGTACCTTTCTAGCCGGTATGTTGATTGCTTCACCGGTAGCGGGATTTCTTCCCATTCTAGCGCTACGATTGCTAATAACCAGTTTGCCGACTCCGGGAATTGTAAATTCTCCTTTTGCTTTTACTTCTTCACATGCAATTGACGCTATAGAGTCAATAACGGTTTTGGCTGTTGCCTTCGTTATTCCCGCCTTCTCTGCTAGGCTGCTTGAAAGCTGGGATTTTGTTAATGGTTTTTCGTTCACTAACATCCTCCTTAAGGATTTCTTAGTAAATTATCGGAGTATTTTGGTTAAAAGTCAATCATTTTATCCGTTGTTGCCAAACCTTAGGACTCTTGATACTGTATAAATATCCTGCTTTATTTGAATTTTTGGGTGGAAAGCTAGATGAGATCTTGGTTCAGGGAAAAGAAAAAGAAGAACTGGTTAGTCTTGTTTTTAATATTTTTTGGTTTTCTTCTAGTTCTGGTTTTTCTGTATGCGAAGTTTCTTTACGAAAGGGAGTCGAATGCGCACTATCATTCAGAAGAGAGCACCTACAGGCCCATAAAGGTAATGACGCCTGTTTCATCTTCAGGTTCAACTTACACCGAAGTTCTCGGAAGGGTCCGTGGCAAGCAGACTGTCTTGGTCCGCACGACCGTCTCGGGATGGGTAAGGCGGATAGATTCCGGCCGGGGCCAAGAAATTGAGAAGGACGGAATCATTCTGGAACTCTACGATTACCGCGTGGAAACGCGGCTTGACGAGGCGAAGTACAATCTTGAATCCGTTAGGGGAAAGCTTGCCGAGGCCAACAGAGTATACCGAAGGAACACGGCTCTTTTTGAGAAGGGAATAGTATCTGAGGATGAGACCGAAGCGTCGCGCAACCTGTTTGAAACCGCTTCGGCAAGTGTGAAAGCACTTGAAGCTTCTTACAACAGGGCCAAGTGGAATTACGACAACCTCAAAATCCGTTCCCCTATCCAGGGTCAGGTTGTTGAAATCGTTCCCGACATCGGACAGGAAATAAGAAACGGGGACGTAGTAGCGAGGGTCGTTAACCTAAGTGGCAGAAAAGTAATAGCTGGTGTGGACGTGTTGGTTGCTAGAGGCGTCAAGCGGGGGGATGTTCTGGAGGTGGTTCTCTCAAGAGATGGCATTGTGGAAACCGTCAAGGGCGAAGTTGAGGGCGTAAGTCCAGATTCTGATGATTTCTCGGGTACCTACGATATCGAGATTGCCATATCCGATCCCTCGGTAAAATGGTGGCCCGGGGAAATAGTTTCCGTGAAAATATTGATGCAGAGACTTGATAATGTCGTCAAGATTCCTAAAACAGCCGTTTTATTCGACAATAAGGAAGCTTTTTCTTTCGTGCTGGTCGAGAAAAATGGAGAAGTTTCCAAAGTTAAAGTGACACCCACCTGGATTGACGATAACTCGGCTTACATATCTTTTAATTCACTTCCACCAGATTCCAGAATTATAACCGAGGGAAACTTCGGTCTGCTTCCTGGTCAACTAGTAAGGATTATCGACTGATTTTCCATGCATATCGCCGATTTTTCAACTTTTGTGGTACTTTATCTGGTTCCCTGCCTTTATTTGGCTCTTGACGATATTGGCGAGAGGCGATGGAGACGTTCTGTCCCCACAAAGGCACTCGGGTTCAGTGCGGGTGGTTCCTGAGAAATTCGCATTTCTGCCTGATGATTTCCGTCGCCGTTCCTACCTCATCGAAACTGTTTTCTGGGCAGAAACTGAATCTTACGCTTGAATAAGCGTGCTGTTCGCTGAGTCCCATGGCGGTTAGCACGTAGGAGGGCGCAACCTCGAAATTTGTGCAGGCGGAACTCTGCGAACACCTTATTCCCGATTCATCAAGGAGAGAAACCAGTTTTGTTCCGTTAATTCCCCCGAAATGAATATTCGTGGTATTACATGCTCTTTTTCCGGCAAGTCCGTTAATTGAGGTCTGCGGTATGGATTTGATGATTGTTTTCTCAAACTGATCGCGAAGGTCTTTCATTTTCCCGACGACTTTCTCAAAATTTACGCGTCTTATCTCGCATGCAGCCCCGAGGCCCGCTATACCCGGAAGATTCTCGGTTCCGGGACGAAACCCTTCTTCTTGGAATCCTCCGAAAAGAAAAGGATTCACAAGCAGTCTGTCTTTTGCGTATAGAACTGCGGTGCCCTGAGGCCCGTTGATTTTATGAGCTGTGAAGGAAAGGAAATCCACGTGAAGCTTCTCCAGGTCCACCCTGAGTTTTCCTACGGCTTGGGCGGCGTCGGTGTGAAAAGGAACCCCATTCTCCCTGCAAAGTTCGGAAATACGTTCCATGTCCTGTATCACTCCAGTTTCGTTGTTAACCCACTGAACAGAAACAAGATCGGTTTTTTCGCAAAGCGCGTCTTCCAGCCTGCGGACATCAAGAATCCCTTGTTTGTCCACCTTGAGTATTTCCACATGGACACCGTTCAGTTCGAGAAAACTGCACATCTTCATTATCGAGGAATGCTCAATTCCCGTTGTGACGATTCGGGGTTTTTTCTTCTTCCTTGTGCAGGAATAAAAAACCATGTTATTTGATTCCGTGCCGGAGCTTGTGAATATAAGGTCTTCTGGGGAACATCCCAGAAGACCGGAGGTACGTTTGCGCGCAAGCTCCATGCGGTGCCTCGCCCTCTCGCCCGCCGAGTGGGCACTTGAAGGATTGCCGAATTGCTCCCCCATGGCTTCGCACACGGCCTCCGACACCTCCGGAAGGGGCCTTGTGGTTGCATTGTTGTCAAAGTAGATTTCGCCGGAAATTTCCTCTATACACCCCATTATGAAGCTAATAATACATGATTTTGCGGCTAAGGTGTTTCTTGCGGCAGGTCTTCTGGCAGAAGAAGGGTTATGCAAGGTTCCTCGGAGTCTTTCATTACCGGCCCTAGATAGGAAAGGACCTGAAATTCCTGACCTTTTCCGTCTTTGGTAACTGAAGCGGTGAAATTGATCAGGTTTGTTTTCTTTGCCTTTCTAGTCGCCCTTATTGATGAAACAAGCGGAGAAAGTATCTCCTTTAGCCTCGTGTTCTCATCCTCGCCGCGGGCTGTGGCCTCGGAGTCAGGCTCCATTATTTCCTTTTTCAGCAGAGAGGTCACGAATATGCGGATCATGAGGCCTGATTCTCTCGCCACCTCAGATACCTCGAACTGTTTTTCCAGTTCGAGGTCCACTTCTCTTTCCATGCAGAACCTTTCCATTTTTCTCTCCGGTAATATCGGTAATATATACTAGATAGTTTAGCCGGGATATACAAAATGCGGTCGTGGAAGCGGGAGAGATTTTAGATGAGCAAAACTGGAGAAATAAGACTTGTTTCCCTCGGGGGAATTCCGGAAGTGAAAAAGGGAGACAATCTCGGGGAGATGATCCTTCGCGCCGCCGCCCGGGAGGGTTTTTTGTTTCTCGACGCAGATGTCTTGGTGGTTGCGCAGAAGGTGGTCTCGAAAGCTGAAGGCAGGGTCGTTAATCTTTCCCGGGTCAAGCCTTCTGGTTTTGCAGTTACGGTTTCGCGGGAGGTTTCAAAGGATCCTAGGCTCGTAGAGGTAATTCTCGGGGAGACTAGAAGGATCGTAAGAATGGACCAGAGGGAAAGCGGCAAGGGGAGACTTATAGTTGAGACCGCTGGGGGGCTTATACTGGCAAATGCTGGCGTGGACGCCTCAAACGTTTCTGGAGGAGAAGATGTCACACTTCTGCCGCTTGATTCCGACCGCTCCGCCGGGGTTATAAGAGAACATATAAAAGGAGAAACTGGCAGAGATGTTGCCGTTATAATAACCGACACTGTCGGACGTCCCTGGCGGGAAGGTCTTACAGACATTGCGATTGGCTGTAGTGGCATGAGGGCGCTTTCTGATCGCAGGGGGGAGACCGACGCCAAGGGGTTTGTGCTTACCGCGACTGAGATGGCGACCGCTGATCAAGTGGCGTGTGCTGCTGGAATGCTAATGGAGAAAACCGCAGCGACCCCTGTGGTGGTAGTGCGCGGGGTTGACTACATTCGGGGAGAGGGAGGCTCGTGTGAACTGATCAGAGATCCGGCTCATGATCTGTTTAGATAGTTTCCACGGATTTCATGAAAGGTTTTTTCGAAAAAGATTTTCTTCTCATTTCTCATCGGGGCGCTAGTCATTACGAACCGGAGAACACGCTTCGATCTTTCCGCAGAGCTCTGGACATGGGATCCAGTGCGATAGAATTTGACGTAAGAAAAAGTCTTGAGGGCCGTCTGGTAGTCATTCACGACGGGACGGTTGACAGGACCACGGACGGTAAGGGAGCGGTTTCGGGAAAAACTCTTGACGAACTTCGATCTCTTGATGCCGGCTGTGGGGAACGGATACCGACTTTTGAGGAGGTATTGGAGAATTTCGGGGGGCGTTGCGGACTTGTAGTCGAGCTCAAGGAAAAAGGCACGGAAGAGAAAACGGTTTCGCTTATAAAGAAGCATGGTCTTGCAAAGGATGTCGCGGTGGTTTCTTTCCGCGAGGACTGTATCCGTGCGGTAAGGGAGCTTGATCGCTCAATTACAACGGGACTTATTACGGTTTTCGGCTTCGGATGCGTTAATAAGGCTCTTTCGCTCGGTTGCCGGATAGTTGCTACGAATTGCCGTTTCATGACGCGCCGGCTTGCCTCGAAAGCGCGAAGAAACGGTCTTTTTGTGTGCTGCTGGACGGTCAATGACCCAAAGCGAGGTGAAAAACTGGCCGGGATTGGGCTTGACGGGCTGATTACCGACAAGCCCGACCTGCTTTGAAACCCGTTTGCCGCCACGCCCGATTTTACCCCCGCGGCGTTAACCTGCTGAAATAACTTGACTCCAGGTTGCTTCCGGTACTGTGCGTTGCCGTGATTTGCGCGGTTGATCGGTTAGTATTCGGTATCGGATATGCTGTTTGACCGATGGTGAAAAAATGTCGCCCGATCCCGGACATTACATATATCTCGACTATAACGCGACCACGCCCCTTGACCCGCGCGTTCTGGAAGAGATGATTCCCTATCTTGCGGAAAATTACGGGAACCCTTCCAGCATTCACTCTCCCGGAAGCGCGGCGCGCGCGGCGCTTGACTGCGCTCGGGAGAGAGTATCGAGTTGCCTGGGGGCTAGGCTAGGAGAAATAGTTTTTACCTCAGGGGGGAGTGAAAGCAACAATTTTGCCGTGAAGGGTCTCGCCTGCGCTCTTTCGGACAGGGGAAACCATCTGGTTACGACCGCTGTCGAGCACGCCTCGTGTCTTGAAACGTTCAAGTTTCTTGAGCGCACCGGTTTCGAAGTCACTTACCTTCCGGTGGATTCCTTCGGGCTGGTTTACCCTGAGCAGTTCCAAGAAGCGATTACCGAGCGAACGATTCTTGTATCCTGCATGTACGTTAACAACGAAACCGGGGTTATAAGCCCGATTCGCAAGATAGGAGAGATTGCCCGTGAGAGGGGTGTGGTTTTTCACACGGACGCGGTACAGGCTCTAGGAAAAGTGGAAATAGACTTTGCGGACCTGCCGGTGGATATGGCGTCTTTTTCCGCCCACAAGATCTGCGGTCCGAAAGGAGCCGGGGCTCTTTACGTAAGAAAGGGAGTCGGGCTGGAATCTTTTGTTCACGGCGGAGGACAGGAGAGGGGAAAGAGGTCGGGAACCGAAAACGTGGCGGCCGTCTGCGGATTCGGTTTTGCGTGCGAGCTTCTACGCACGGAGTTAGAGACGGAAAACGAAAGACTGCAAAAACTGCGAGACCGTCTTTTCGAAGAGCTTTCCCGGAGAATAAAGGATGTTTATCTGAACGGACATCCCGATGAGAGGGTCTGCAATACTCTTAACGTGGGTTTTTCCGGAACCCCAGGCGACTCGGTAGTGATGAATCTTGATACGGACGGTGTGGCAGTTTCAACGGGTTCAGCCTGCTCCGAGGGAAATGTTGATCCTTCCCACGTGTTAATCGACATGGGACTCGGGGAACAGGAGGCGCTCTGCTCGGTCAGGTTCAGTTTCGGTCGTTTTACACGGGAGGAGGAAGTCGACAGGGTAATAGAGCTTCTCCCCGCTATAGTGGAGAGAATAAGGAAGTTTCGGGATTTCTGACGGGGTATTCGGGAACCGATTGCCGAGTTGCGTATATCGGCAGGCAACATCTAAATGTCGCCCAAATTAGGGGACTTATATAGGAAAGTTGACAGGCTTTTATCTAAACAAGCGTGATAAAGTAACGGATCCTGTTTCGCCATTATAAACCATGTTGAAGTTCCGCAGAAAACTTCTACCTATAAGAGCGTAATGTCGCTGTCCTCCTGAAATTAAGTGAACGCCAGCGAACCTACCATAAGTAGTAAATTGCAAAGAGGGAACATAAATCTGGGCAAGATACAAGTTAAGCTCCTGCTTTCCATGAACTCCAGATATACTTACTCGGTCGAAAATAGGGAGTTGCAACTCATCAGCGAGAGTTGAATCAATACAGCTCTCACTTGCACCAGTATCCACTAGGGCGGGCCAGAGTTTTTCTGGTAAATTGGGTGGAGACACACCGTTTGGAGAGTAGTTTGGATCGAAACCGATTCTCACTCCTAAAGTGGGACCAAATTGCACCAAAAGATTTTGTTCTTTGAATCCGCAATCAACCGACGACATTATCTGTGTGATATAGCACGGAAGCGGGAAGCGTCATTGGTGATGCACCAACTTTCCGCATAAGGTAAGGACCTCGACCAAAACGCTTTACAGCGTCTTCAGCTGCCAACTCAAAAGAGTCGTATGTTCCAGCAAGTTTCTTGTTGTAAACAATGACCCACTTTCCAAAGTGATCAATTTCCAAGTCACTACACATTTTTTCGTAAGCAGCAATTTCCTCTTTTAGCTTGGCCATGGCTCTTTTTCCTAATCAATACTATATCAATAGTATTTGAACAAAGTCAAAGAAGTAGACCCAAGAACAGATTGTCTTACACCTTACTTTCCTGTTATAATCTCAATCGCTAGCAGTTGGAACAGTCCGCTTGTCGGGCTTTCCGTTAAATAAAACACCCTTCTGGGGAATAGGCGGAGCGTCTGAAACTATTCTGACTGCTAGCAGAGCCCGACGCCTGCGTGCGCCGGAGATCAGAAAGCTTAGGAGGACATTATGAGAGTTGTTCTGTTTTTTTCCGTAGTTTTGCTTTTTGTTATTGGTTGCGGTGGTGGCGGTGGAAACGAAACTTCAAGTGATCGACAGCCCACAACCCGAACTGCAGAGGGTCAATTTAAAGATGCCAACGTTGCGGGGCTGAGCTATGTCTCAGGAGGGGAGAGTGGGGTTACCGATTCAGAGGGAAGATTTACCTACGAAGTTGGAGAAACCGTTATGTTCTCAGTCGGAGGTGTAACATTAGGAGAAACCGAAGGCAAGTCGGTTGTTAGCCCGGTGGATCTGGTTGAGCAAGGCAGTTCCAGTTCTGAACCTGTGCTGAACACTGTACGATTTCTCATATCTCTGGACGAAGACAATGACCTTTCCAACGGCGTAAGTATTCCTGAAGAGGTTCGTGAGCTAGCACTACAATGGACTTTTATACAGATTCTTTCCGATAGCTTAGATTTCGAGCAACAACTAGAGAGAATGAGGTCCGATTTACGGGAAAGATTTAGTAGATATGAATCGTATGAAATTCCAGGAAATACGACCGCAAGGAACCATTTGGAAAGTACTCTTCGGTGTTCCTATTCGGGTGCATACGCTGGAACATACGGAGGCACTGACCAAGGTAATTTTGGGATTTTGGTTGACGCACGTAGTGGAAATGCGTCCGGTATTGCTTACAGTACTGAATATGATGATTATATCACACTTACAGGTACAAGATCCATCAGCTATGATCAGAATGCCGCATTCGCAAGCGGAGATACAGATGAAGGAACAGAATTCAATGGCCAGTTTACTTCCGTGAACACGGTTCAAGGCCGATGGGGGTATCCACTTGACCCAAGTATCGGTGGCAGTTTCTCCGGCAGGAGAATCGGTGGTGATCAATATGCAGCATACCGTGCTACCGGAACTTGGCGAACTGATAGTTTTGACGAGTATGGAGTCTTCACTTTTGATATTAATGATTCGGGCAGGATAACAGGATTCGCATATAACATTGCTTATGATATATCTGGAAACCTGAATGGCTCACTTTCGGGAACCAACATATCAGTTACTACAAGCGATGGGACAAGGATTACTGGAACGCTAGATCGAGAAACTGGTGTTCTAACAGGCAGGTTCAATGATTTGGCAGGGTTCTCGGGCACGTTTGAAGGAAGCGGATGCCAACTCAACTAGAAGCAACCGACGAAGCAATTAGAAACCTAGGAGTATTTTTTCGTCAGCTTGTGTTACAAAATGAATTATTGATAATACAATAAGGCAGGTGTTACTTAACCAACAACAATGGGCATAAGATAGATTCTCGTATACCCTATCTTGTAACATCCGTTTTCTTGATATTCTATATATAGTGGTTATACTACTATTATGAAAGGGTTTGTTTTGGAGTTGCTGCTCATTGTTGTACTTGCAGTAATTCCCATGTCTAATAGCTTAAAATTAACATTGGATTTACTAGGCAATGTTGTGCTTCACAGTAAAGAAGCAAAAACACAGGTAGTTTCGGAAACAACAGAGAAACCAACCCCAACTTATTCACTATCCCCAGACGACTACATAGATTCCCATTCCAAAACAATTAACCTTAATAGAGAACTGCTGGATATCGAGTTTGAGGAAATGTTTAGACTATATGAACCACACGCTAAAAGAGAACGTGAGGCTTTTCTCAGAATGGCGGTATTTCCCGATAACGTAATTCCTTACAATTGTTAGGCTTTATTGGTTTCCTCTTATCAACTCTGAAGTGCAACACTTTCAGCAAAAGATGATGCTCTCCGTTTAGGGAAAAGATTATATTCCCCGGCACCGGATTATCAAGACATCTGGATGGCGGTTGCCGAAGGGAGGGCGTAGCCCGACCGAAGGCAAACGCCATGGCGCCCCCGGACTCCTCTCCGACCCCTCTCTCCCTGTTCTTCCGGATCAACCCCCGAGGGCCAAGGCCTCTTTGAAAACCTCCTCCGGCGTCCGGTACCCCAGAACCTTCCGAGGCCTCCCGTTGAGCAGCCCCTCGACCCTCCTCACATCCTCCCCCAAAACCTCATGGAAATCAGTCGCCTTGGGAAAGTACTGACGAACCAGCCCGTTTGTATGTTCATTGAGCCCCCTCTCCCACGAGTGATAAGGGGTAGCGAAGAAAAACCCCGCCCCCAGCGCTTCGGTTATCTCCCCGTGACCCGCAAACTCCTTTCCGTTATCAGAAGTAATCGTATGTACAATCTCTACGTAGGGCATAAGCCTCTCCATCATGGCCTCTCCCACTTCCCCCGCGCTCCTTGAACTCACGGGATGAAGAACCGTGAACTTAGACGCCCGATCCACCACGGACACCAAAGCGCCTCTATGTCCAGCGCCGACGATTGTATCGGCCTCCCAGTCCCCGACACGCCTTTTGTCCTCAACTATCTGTGGACGCTCCGTTATGTCCACCCTGCCCGGTATATGCCCCCTGCCCGAATACCCCGACCCTCGGCTGTTGCGCTTCTTCCCCCGGCGCCGCAGATGCTTGTAAAGCTTCCCTCCGCTGCGCTTGTCCTCCCACACGTGACGGTATATCCACTCCGCACTCACCGAAACCACTGCTGAAAGCTTGAGCCGTCCCGATATCTGATCGGGACTCCACTGCAGACCAAGCTTGCTCTCCACGATGAACCACATCTGCTCGGTCATCTTGGGGGGCACGGAGGACGCCGCGGTGCCCCGCTGCCTGGCCTTGCGCTGCGCCTGGGCGAAACGGTAACCCCTCCCGCCGCTGTTGCGCTTTACCTCCCGCGATATGGTTGATGGAGAACGACTGAGATCCTCAGCAATCTTCCGAAGCGAAAATCCCTGCTTGCGCAGAAAGTAAATCCGCTGACGCTCGAGAATGTCCAACTGCTTGTAACTCCTGGTCATGTCAACCTCCTGTTCTCGTCTCGGAGATTGTCACCTCTGCATAACTGTTTTTACAGTGTGTTTGAGAAATTATAAAATTCCCCAAACTAGATCCTTAACCAAGGTGTTGCACTTCAGAGTTGAATGGGCGTTTCAATATATAGTTCCCCAAGCAAAGTTAGGGATAAAGCGGGAGGGAGTCAAGTCCGAGACTCTCGGGGAGGTCAAGCATAATGTTCATGTTCTGTATCGCTTGGCCGGAGGCTCCCTTTACAAGGTTGTCTATAGCGCACACTAGGACTGCGGTTTTTTTGTCAGAATTTGCCCTTACACCTATGTCGCAGAAATTCGAGCCCCTGACGCAGGAAGTGTTCGGGAATGTTCCCTCCGGAAGAATTCTCAGGAAAGGCGAGTTCTCGTAGAATTGCCCGAGAGCGTCCAGAAGTTCGCGGGTTGTATGCTTGCCTGAGAGGTTTACGTATATTGTCGAGAGGATTCCCCTGTTTATCGGTATCAGGTGTGGTGTGAAAACGACTTCTATTTTGCCACCGAGAAAATCCGAAAGACCCTGCTCTATTTCAGGGGTATGACGGTGTTCGCCGACTTTGTAGGCTTTCATCCCTTCAGAGATCTCGCAGAAATGAAGATCAAGTGAAGGATTCCTTCCGGCACCCGAGGCGCCCGATTTCGAATCGATAATTACCCCTTCCGTTTCCACCATGCCGTTCTCGAGAAGCGGGGCGAGCGGAAGGATTGAAGAGGTGGGGTAGCATCCCGGGTTTGCCACCAGCTTTGCCTCCGATATCTGCTCCGCATGCAGTTCGGGGATTCCGTAAACGGCGTTTTCGAGAAGATGGGCGCATGGATGATCTCCGTACCACTCTTTGTAGGTGCCTTCCTTGAGGCGGAAATCTGCCCCGAGATCAATTATTCTTATGTCTCTTCCGTAAATTTTTTCTATGAGTTCGGCTGATGCGCCGTGTGGAAGTGCGGCGAATACCACGTCGGTATCATCCGGAATCAGCGAAGGGTCCGAATTGGAAAGTTCAAGATCGGTTATTCCGCCGAGGTGCGGAAAAACTTCTGCCAATGCACGCCCGGCGTGCCTTGACGCGGTTAAATGCGAAATGCTCGCTTGGGGATGTCCCTGAAGCAGTCTTATGAGTTCCGCTCCCGTGTAGCCGCTTGCTCCCAGAATACATACTCTAAGCTCTTTCATAACCGTGAAACGATACTACGGGAATTGGGAAAACTCAATCCATATTCGCAATCCGGACATTTGTCCGAGAGACTGCGGAAGGAATTTTACGTTGCTGATACTTCTTTCTGGAAGTTCCTGTGCTTCTTCCGAGAATTAGGCGGTGTTCTATTATCCGGTACAATTACCGAAGGCGTTTTGAAGTCATGACTGACTGTAGATCGGGTGGAAATTCTGTTTGACAAGGCAAGATACGGTTTCTAATCCTAGGGGGAAATCTGCCGATACCGAAGAGACATGCAGCTTGATCGGTTTCCCGCAGACTCCGGGGATTATAATAGAGTGCACAGTAAGTATTATCGACTGATTTTCTATGCATATCGCCGATTTTTCAGTAAGAAATTCCTTTTTCGTGAACCTGTTGATGGGAGCCATAATATTTATAGGGCTTCTGTTTGCATTTTCTCTTCCTCTTGAGCTGTTCCCTTCCGTTAAACTCGAGATGGTGACGGTAACCACGTCTTTTCCGGGTTCTTCAGCCGAAGACGTCGAGAATCTTGTAACTATTCCTATCGAGCAGCAGATAAAAAACGTCTCCGGCGTCAAGATCGTAAAATCCGTTTCTTCCGAAGGCTTCTCACGTGTTACGGCTGAGGTTTATCCAGGTGAAGATACCCGAAGAATCTCTTGGGAGATCGATTCCAAAATCAACCTGATAGCGGATGATCTTCCCGCGGGCGCCGAGGATCCTGTGACCGAGGAGAAAGAGGCGAGTTTTCCGCTTGTGAGCGTTTCTATTTCAGGGGATATGCCAATAGCTGTTCTCTATCCTAGCGCCAAAAAATTGCGGGATGAACTTGCGCTTTTAGACGGTATTGACAACGTAACTTCCGTAGGGCTGCCCGACCCGGCCCTGTGGGTGTATCTCGATTATCCGAAGATGGTGCAGTTCGGACTGGGCATTGAAGAGATTTCAGATGCCATCAACAGAAGGAATGTGGATGTTCCCGGAGCGAACTTTACGCGGAGCAATGCTGATTTTCTGTTGAGAACCGAGGGAAAGATAAGATCTCCCGAAGACCTTCTCGATATTCCGGTCGCTAAAAACGTGGAGGGCAAACATGTTATGCTCCGCGACGTGGCGACGGTCACTATCGGCGAGCAGCAAGAGGATTTGAGGTCAAGGATAAACGGTCGCCCCGCGATTACCTTCTGGGTGGAAAAGCAGAAAAACGTCGATATCTTGGATACAGTCGACCGCGTAAAGCAGCTTACCGAAAAATACGAAAGAGAACTGCCAAAAGATGTGGAGATAACCCTGGCATTTGACAGGTCAGACTGGGTGAAAAGTCGTCTTGGTACCATGCTTAAAAGCGGTGGACTGGGGCTTGTTCTGGTAGTGATCCTTCTTAGTCTTTTTCTTGACCGCAAGGCGGCCTTCATCGCCGCCCTGGGAATTCCCGTTTCTTTTCTGGGAGCCGCGATATTAATGAAGATGACCGGAACGACGCTAAGCGTCCTTTCCATGTTCGGTCTTATAATGATGCTGGGCATGGTCGTGGATGACGCAATAATCGTCGTTGAGAATGTGCAGAGGCATATATTAAGGGGAGTGGAACCGCTGAGGGCGGCGGTAATAGGGACAAAAGAGGTCGCTTGGCCTGTGGTTGCGACGGTGCTGACCAATATCGCCGCGTTTACCCCCCTTCTTCTCGCGACCGGGCTCATAGGACAGTTCCTCTCCATCATTCCCAAGGTCGCGATCTTTGCGCTCTGCTTTTCCCTTTTCGAAGCCTTGGTGATTATGCCATCTCACTGCGCCAACTGGCTTCCGGCAAATGGCGTAGGGAGACCCCCTCGCGGAAACGCTGCGCTTCTACGCGTAAGAGGCCTTTATCTGCGAGGACTTCTATTTGCGCTTAGAAATCGTTACGTGGTAATAGGCTGTTTCTCGGTCATTTTTCTTTTTTCGGTTTTTATATTTGTCCGGATTCCCAACGTCATGTTCTATCTTCATGATACCGAGGAGATACTGGTAAGGGTTGAGAATCCTCCCTCATCCAGCTTGGAGTATACGGTCGCTTCCGTAGCCCAGGTGGAAGAAGCCGTACGCAGTAGCGTTCCCTCTCATGTTCTGAAGAACACTTTATCCATGGTAGGCATGGATATGTCTGATCCTGACGACCTGTTTTTTATGGGAGACCACGTGGCAACGGTCCTGATTGAATACGAGGATTATTCCGCTAGGAAAGAAAATGCGATTGAACTCTCCAAAATCGCAGAAAAAAATGTAGAGGAAACAGTTACGGGACCTAAACAAGTTGATTTCATCACGACAACGGGTGTTCCCACTGGAAAACCGGTAGACGTCAAAATAAGCGGAGATGATATCCCGGTGTTGATGGACATAGCTTCTCAGACCCGAGAGTTTCTGAGTCGTCAGCCGGGGGTGAGCGCTGCGGCAAGCAATCTTGTTTACGGAAAGCCTGAGGCCACAGTCGAAGTGGACGGGAGAAAAGCCGGGGTGTTCGGTCTTGACAAGTGGAACGTGGCGCGGGAAATCAAGGCTCTCGGAGACGGTCTCACGGTTGCCAAGACAAGAGTGGGGGAAGAAGAGGCTGTGATAAGCCTGCGATACCATACGGGGGAGTCCAGTGTCCTCTCGGTAAAATCGCACCAGATTCTGACTCCTCTCGGGCGGAGGGTTCCTATCGGCACGGTGGCGGAGATAAAGGACTCTAAGACACCGCTTGAGATAAGAAGGGAGAACCTTCGCAGAACGGTAACCGTAACAGCTGAAGTGGACATCCAAACGACTACCTCAAGGGAGGTAAACGCGAATCTTTCGCGGTATCTCGACAGCCTTCTAGAGAACTACTCGAGCTACTCATTTCGATTCGCGGGGGAGGAGGAGCAGTACACCCAAGCGATAAGCGACATAAAAAAGGCGTCGCTTGTTGCCCTGCTTCTCATTTATCTCATTCTCGCGAGCATACTGCGCTCCGGCTTTCAGCCGCTTATCATAATGAGCGTTCTGCCTCTTTGCATTACGGGAGTACTCGTGGGGATTCTGCTGCGTGGAGAGCCCATGACGCTCCCCGCCATAATAGGAATGGTTGCGCTTCTGGGCATAGTTGTGAACGACAGCCTGCTGCTGATGAATTTCATCAACCGAAGGGCGGGAAAAATGCCGAGCAAAGCGATAGCTGTCATGTTTTCCGCAAGGTATCGCTTTCGGCCCATCGTTCTTACCACGCTTACGACTTTCTGTGGACTTTTCTCCCTGATGTTAGCCTATAAGGGCCAAGCAGGCATTCTCGCTCCTATGGCCACTTCCATTGGATTCGGACTTGTTTTCTCGACCTTTGTTATACTTTATCTGGTACCTTGTCTTTATCTGGCTCTTGACGATATTACCAAGCGGTTACGATATTTAACCCGTGCGAAAACATTCGGACCAAGTGCGGGAGGTTCCCTGCAAACTGGCTAATCATCCGGTACAATTACAAAAGGTGTTTCGAGGGGCTTAGTTAACTGGAAGCCGGGTGGAAAGAATCAACTAAAATCACGATGCTTTACCATTCGTATGGCTGTGTGAAGTGGCGCGGTCACGGGGCGAAACACTGTGATTATTCTCAAATTCATTATCCTATTTGACTAACCGCGGACAAGTGTATAGTTTTTGCGAAATTCAAAGTCAAGTTTCGGAGGTTCTACGATGTCTATCAGGGTTGGAATAAATGGGTTCGGGAGGATAGGAAGGCACGTACTTAGAATTGGTCTTGGTAGAGAAGATCTTGAGTTCGTGGGCATAAACGATATTACCGATACAGAAACCCTGGCCCATCTTTTCAAGTATGATTCGGTGTTCGGTCGCTACCCGGGAGAGGTAAAGTGCGACGGAGAGGGAATAACCGTTGACGGAAAATCCATAAAGGTGTTTTCTGAGAGAAACCCTGCGAATATTCCGTGGACAGACACGGGAGCGCAGGTCGTGGCGGAGGCAAGTGGTATTTTCAGAACCCGCGAGGCTGCCGCGGCGCACATGGGCGAGACCGTGAAAAAGGTCATAATTACCGCACCCGCAAGTGGCAAGGTGGATTTCACTACGGTAATGGGTATAAACGACCATCAATACGAGCCCGAAAGTCACGACGTGATCTCAAACGCGTCCTGCACGACCAACTGTTTCGGTATGCTGGTCAAGGTTCTCCACGAAAATTTCGCAATAAGGCGGGGGGAGATGACCACCATACATTCCTATACGAACGATCAGAGAATACTTGATACCCCTCATAAGGATAAAAGAAGGGCAAGAGCTGCCGCTCTTTCCCTTATCCCTACAAGCACCGGGGCGGCAAATGCAATACAGATCATCTTCCCTGAACTCAAGGGAAAACTCTCCGCAGTCGCCGTAAGAGTGCCTACGCCCAACGTGTCGCTTGTGGATTTTACCTGCGAAGTGGAGAAAGGAACTTCCACTGATGAAGTAAACGCGAAATTTAAGGAGGCGGCTGAAGGAAACCTCGGCGGTTACCTAGCATACGTCGAGGACGAAATCGTTTCTTCCGATCTGGTGGGAGATGCCCATTCCTGTTCTTTTGACTCCCTGCTGACTTCGGTGGTAGAGGATAGTCTGGTCAAGGTCATCGCCTGGTACGACAACGAGTATGGATACGCTTCCAGGGTAGTTGATCTTATAGAACTTGTCGGGGGAGAGCTTTGAAGAAAAAGCTTCTTGTGACCGATCTTCCCGGTTCGCAGTACGAAGGGAAAAGAGTTTTCGTAAGGGTTGATTTCAACGTTCCTGTAAACGGTGGGAAAATAACCGAAGATTACAGGATAAGACGCACTATCCCTACAATCGATCACCTTACCAAGTGCGGGGCCAGGGTAATACTTGCTTCCCACATGGGAAGACCCAAGGGACGCAGGGTAGAAGATCTTTCAATGGCTCCGGTGGCGGCGAGGCTTAGCGAGTTTTTGGGAGCCAAGATCCGTTTTCCGGGTGCCGTTGTGGGCAAGAAGGTTGAAAACGCCTCGAAAAGACTCAAAAACGGTGAGGTAATGCTCCTTGAGAACCTCAGGTATCACAATGAGGAAACGGAAAACGACGCGGATTTTTCGAAGAAACTCGCCTCTTTGGCTGATATCTACGTGAACGAAGCTTTCGGCACATCGCACAGAGCTCACGCCTCCACTTACGGAATGACTGCCCACTTCGAGAAAAAGCTCGCGGGCCTCATGGTGGGAAACGAAATGAAGTTTTTGAGCCGTCTCATAAGAAAACCCAAAACCCCCTACGTGGTGATTGTCGGGGGGATGAAGATAAAAGACAAGATAGGAGCTCTCAAGAATATAATCAAAAAGGCGGATAGGGTTCTTGTGGGTGGCGGGGTAGCTTATACTTTTCTGGCGGCGTCCGGGGTGAGCGTTGGGAAATGCTCCGTGGAGAAGGAAATGTTTTACTGGGCCCGGGAGGCTCTTGAAACCTACAAGGAAAAAATCCTTCTGCCCATCGACCACGTAATGGCTGAGGCCACCAGCGGCAAAAAAACACTCGTGATTACTTCAGCAGAGATTCCCGACGACATGACGGCTTTTGACATAGGGCCGAAGACGGTCGAGAAATTCACTTCCTATATAAAGGGGGAGGGCACGGTTTTCTGGAACGGTCCCATGGGATTTTTCGAGATGGATGATTTTTCAAACGGCACAAGCTCCATCGCCAGATCGTTTGCCCTTGCCACTTGGAGAGGGGCTACTACGGTTCTTGGAGGAGGAGACAGCGTTGCGGCGCTTAAAAAATCTGGGGTTAATTTCTCCGAAGTAACCCACGTGTCAACCGGGGGTGGGGCCTGTTTTGAATTCCTCGGAAGATCCGATCTTCCGGGAATATCGATTCTCAGTGACAGTTAGAGCTCGATCAGGTATTTATTTCGGTAGAATTTGAGATTTTCAGGGGTGAACTCATGGCAATAAAAGAACTTAAGGGGATCGACAAGATACAGGCGGTGCTGGGAGAGGATTCGGAATACCTGCTCGGCCACAAGTGCTCTACTATAAGCAAAAAAAGCCTTTATCTCCCCGGCCCGGATTACATAGACAAGGTATTCGTCCAGAACGACCGCTCGCCCGCGGTAATCAGAAACCTGCAGACCATCCTTAACCACGGACGTCTCGGAGGAACTGGATACGTATCCATTCTTCCGGTGGACCAGGGGATTGAGCACTCGGCGGGAGCTTCTTTTGCGGTGAATCCTATCTATTTCGATCCAGAGAACATAGTGAAGCTCGCAATTGAAGGGGGCTGTAACGCCGTGGCCTCGACCGTGGGGGTACTGGGTTCAGTTTCAAGAAAATACGCGCATAAAATTCCTTTCATAGCCAAGATCAACCACAATGAGCTGCTTAGTTATCCCAATACTTTCGACCAGGTTTTTTTCGGAAACGTCGACCAGGCTTTTCAGATGGGAGCAGTAGCGGTCGGCGCGACGATATATTTCGGTTCCGAGGAAAGTCCTCGTCAGATTCAGGAAATATCCGAGGTTTTCAGCCATGCCCATTCCTTAGGTCTTGCGACCATACTTTGGGCTTATCTGAGAAACCCGGCTTTCAAGCAGGATGATGTCGACTACCATGTCTCAGCTGATCTCACGGGGCAGGCAAACCACCTTTCGGTGAGTGTAGGCGCCGATATAGTCAAGCAGAAGCTTCCGGAAAACAACGGCGGCTTCACGGCCCTTTCCTTCGGAAAGACCCACGAGCGCGTTTATTCAAAACTGACTTCCGATCACCCTGTAGATCTCACCCGCTATCAGCTCGCGAACTGCTACATGGGAAGAATAGGGCTAATAAATTCGGGGGGTGCTTCGGGTTCAGACGATCTTGGAGACGCGGTGAGAACTGCCATTATAAACAAAAGAGCCGGAGGAATGGGGCTCATAAGCGGAAGAAAATCTTTCCAGAAACCCATGAACGAAGGAGTTGCGCTTCTGAAAACCATTCAGAATGTCTACCTGGAGCGGGAAATCACGGTTGCCTAAACGGCGGTAATCACTTGAAGTGACCGGTTACTTCCCCTGCAAGCACGTCAAAGGAATATTCTAGGTCGGGACTGAAATCCCTGATTATGAAGTGGGTGACTCCGGCTTCTATGTATTCCTCAAACCTTTTTATAGCGTCGCGGGCCGTTCCGTAAATCACGAAATCGGACAGTATCTCTCGGGTATAGTACTTTTCTCCCATCTGTCTGAATCTGGTTAGCATATCCTGATCGTTTGGCATTATGCTTGTGTAGGAAAGCCCCTTGTACTGCGGGTCTATTTTGAGATCGTATCCGGCTTCCTCTATGACATCGGGCCAGATTATAGCGTGTTTTATTCTGTCCAGAGTCTGGTAGGCGGTGTCTTTATCCCTGGCGATGGACACAAAAATGTATATGCACTTCTCAAAGTTCTCCTGGGCGACGGGGTTCTCATTCATGGCTTTCTCCACTTCACTGAGTTTGTTTGAGAAAACCCAGGTTGGCATCGCGTTTGTTACCCAGCCGTTTCCAAGCGCACCGGCGGCCCCGAGAGCTTTAGGACCGGTCGCGGCTATGTATAGCGGAACTTCTTTTCCGTTAACAGGGCTTATCCTTACTTCGGCTTCACTAAGGGAGTAGAACTCCCCCTGGAAGGTCACCGCTTCCCCCGCCCACAGCCGCCTCATAAGCGGTACCGCTTCCCGCAGACGCGCAAGAGGCCTGTTCCAGTTTATGCCGTAGTAATCAAGATTCATCTTTTCCCCGTATCCGAGGCAGCTGAACGCTCTTCCCTGAGAGAGGTTATCTATGGTTGCGAGTCTGTGGGCAAATATTGCGGGATGGGATCTGTGAGGGTCCCCGATGGCTCCGAGGCGGATTCTGTCTGTTTTTACCGCAGCCGCCGTGATTATTGACCACACTTCTGGGGTCAGTTTTTTCGCCATAAACAGTATGTGGTCGGGAAACCATACGGCATCGAAACCGGCAGCCTCGCAGCGGACGGCGAAATCCACGAGCTCGGTAACGGGTTTGCCCGGAAGGGGCGCGGTAAGCCCGAAACTGATTTTTTCGCCCATTTTTACTCCCCCTCAGATTCTTTAGTGTCTTTTAAGAAGTTCAGGAGTTTGCTTACCATATTATAGGAACCGATATATATCGGGGTTCTCTGGTGAAGTTCCGTCGGCTGAATGTCAAGCGTTCTCTCCGTCCCGCTCGATGCTGCTCCTCCGGCCTGTTCAACGATAAAGGCCATAGGATTGCACTCGTAGAGAAGTCTGAGTTTTCCGTTCGGAGAATCCGAGGTCTCTGGATAAAGGAATATTCCTCCTTTGAGCAGATTCCTGTGAATGTCGGCGACCATGGACCCGACGTACCTGAGCGAAAGATTGGGATTGTCTTCTCCGTTCTTGGAATGATCGAGATATTTCCTTATCCTCTCCGGGAATTTCGGATAATTATAGTAGTTAACCGAGAAGATATCGCCGTGGCTCGGGATCTTTATGTTCGTATGGGAGAGGCAGAACTCTCCTATCGACGGGTCAAGGGTAAACCCGTTTACTCCATGGCCGGTCGTGTACACCAGCATGGTCGAAGAACCGTATATTATGTATCCGGCAGCCGTCTGGGCTTTTCCCGCCTGCAGGAAATCCTCCTTGAGGCAGGGGGAGAACATCTTTGATGTTCTTCTGTATATCGAAAATATGGTTCCCACCGACACGTTTACGTCTATGTTCGAGGATCCGTCAAGAGGATCCATCGCTATGACGTATTTTGAGGTTTTTGATTTCTCGTCTGAAAAGGCTATGAACTCCTCGTTTTCCTCAGAGGCTACCCCGGCGCATTCTCCGCCATGTTCAAGTGCGGTAAGAAATCTTTCGTTCGCGTAGGAATCTAGCTTTCTTACTTCCTCTCCCTGAATGTTTATCTGGCCTGTTTTGCCCAGGATCTCCGCGACCAAACCGGCCTTGTTCACTTCCCTGTGAACTATTTTCGCCGCGAACCCTATATCCCGAAGCAGCCTGGAAAGCTCCCCGGTGGAATAGGGAAATTCATACTGATTCCTTATGATAAATTCGTCGAGAGTAGTTATCGAAACCATATTGTGAGTTGTTCTAGAGAAAAACCGCGGACAAAACGTTTTTCCTATAGAAGTTTAACTGAATCGGCAGAGTTAATTAAGGGAGCATCGATTAATAATGATTGGAGAAAAAATGTTTCAGCTTCACAAGCCACACAGGTTTCCAGGGTCCTCAAAGTAGTATTGTGGAGAAGGCAGTTATGAGAATCCAGTGGTTCATCCCCGCTCATTCAAAGTCTGACTTTCGTTTTCCTTCCCTTAGTTCTCGGAGTTTTTCCAAGCTTTCGTCAAGGTTATCCGGAGCCTGCTCTCTTATAATGTTGTATCCGATGATGACTTTGGGTGCCAGAACGGAATTTTTAACGAAAGGAGCATCCTCATCCACAAACTGCTTTACTCCTGCTACCACGAGATAACAGAGCAGCAGACCAATTATAAAACCCATTGCTCCGCCGAGAAGGTGGTTAAGCCACCCCATGTTGATCTTTTCCACCAGGTCTGTCAGGAAATGCGAGAGATAATGTATGAGCATGTACGCAAGGCAGGCTACGATCAGAAATCCCAGAATGTCTGCGATTTTTGGTTCGGCGATGATATTGTTTTCAAGTAAGACAGTTCCGAGAGATTCGTGAAAAAAAAAGCCCAGCACGATTCCCCCTATTATGGCTGAGAGGGAGAAAACCTGCTTTATAAGACCTGATCTGAGTCCCGCTGCGAAACAGATCAGAATCATGCATAAAAGCAAGATATCGAAATAGTTCAAATCGGTTTACCGTTACGTTTTTGTAAACTATCTTACGCAAAATTTCATTTGAAAAAGGAAACTTACATCAGGTTCATGGTGGTGTCCAGTCTTTGACTTGTCGGGTCCGTTCATATAGTCTAACCGTCCGATGGAATTCTCGGAGATAGTTGAGATAATTCACCCCAGCCTTGCGGAAACGGAGAGGAAAATCGATGAATTCATAAAATCCGATATTCCGCTGGTTTACGAAATAGCCGGGTATCTGCTTGGTGGAGGGGGAAAAAGAATCAGGCCTTCTCTCGTTCTTCTCTCAAGTGCGGCCTGCGGGCTTACCGAAGGGGAGAACCGGATTGCGGCCGCCGCTGGTATTGAACTTTTCCACGCAGGCACCCTTTTTCACGATGATGTGGTTGATCAGGCGGAATTCAGAAGAGGAAACGCCTCTTCCAATATGGTATGGGGAAACAAACCCACCGTGCTTGTAGGGGACTTTATGCTTGCACGAGGCCTTGAGCTCATATACAGCTGTGGCAGTCTTGAACTTCTGAGGGTGGTTTCCAGGGCCTCATCACGCCTAGCCGAGGGTCATGTACTTGAGATCATGAGCGAAAGAAAGATGATTGAAATTTCAGAGGATTTCTGTTTTTCCGTAATTGATCACAAAACGGCGGCGCTGATTGAGTGCTCGACTGAGACCGGAGCGCTTTTGGCGAACACTTCAAATGGAGCGGTTAAAGCTCTTTCATGCTACGGCCACAACATAGGAATAGCGTTTCAGCTTATAGACGATGCGCTTGATTACTGTTCGGAGGAAAACAAGTTCGGAAAAAAGACCGGCCAGGACCTGGCTGAACGCAAGATGACCCTCCCGCTTTACTATTCAATTGAAAACGCCCCGGAAGACATAAGACGCAAAGTGATCGAAACGCTTGACAAGGAACATGAACTTGATAGTTCCGAGATAGCGGAAATAACGGAGATCGTAAGCCACTACCGGGGAGTCGACCTGACCAGGCAACGTGCAAAAGAATTTGTTGTCGACGCAAAAAAGTCTCTGGATGGGATAGCCAAGAGCGATTATAAAGAATCCCTCGGCTGCCTTGCCGATTACGTGGCTGAGAGAAACTTCTGATAGTATAGGTCGTCAAGCGCAAGGCCCATGACAAAAGCGTCTCCCTTGTCCCTGCCGTAGTAGTTTTTACGTGTCCTTACAATTTCGAACCCGAGTTTTTTGTAAAGAGCGATCGCATGGGTGTTTGTTGTTCTTACCTCAAGAATCACGGAGAGAGCCCCCATCTTTTCGTAAAAATTAAACGTGTCGGAAAGCAGTTCAATCGCTACTCCCTTTCTCCTGTGGCAGCGTGACACGGCGATCTTAAATACGTGAATTTCATCGTAAATAAGGGTGGATATGGAGTAGCCCGCAACATTCTTGTCGCTTCCGCTTATCGCGATGTTGCAGAAAAACCCCGGTTTTTTTATGTAATCGGCGAGTATCTGTTTCGGCCACGGGGTGATGAAGGAGTCGTCTTCGATTTTCGCGATCTCGTCAATGTGTTCGGGTGAAACAGTTTTGATAATCATTATTCTCGTGCCGACGGGGACAAGCGAAGCTTTTCAAAATAGAGGTCAAGCAGGTTCGCGGCTCCCGTGTACGGATCCGTTTTTCCTTCCATCACTTCTTTTTCCATTTCGCCGAGCGTTTTTTTGACCAGAAGGTTTTCGTAAAAGCTGTCTTCAAGGTTCTGGGTCAGCGCTTCGTGCAAACGGTATTTCGCCTGTTTTTTCCTTTTTTCCATAAAGTATCCGTTTTCTCTGCAGAGCTTTTCATACTCAACGACGCATTCCCAGATTTCCCTTATTCCGTAGCCCGTAACGGAGGAGCAGGCGTAAGACTTGGGAACCCACCCGGATTCAGGCGGTTTATGAAATCTGAGCGCTTCTTCCATTCCCTGTCTCGTAATCTCCGCCTTCTTTTTGTTCCTCCCGTCCGCTTTAGCTATCAATACGGCATCTGCGCGTTCAATTATCCCCTTCTTTATCCCCTGAATGTCATCTCCCGCCCCGGTAATCATGAGCAGCATGAAAAAATCGACCATGGAGTGGCAGGTGATTTCAGACTGTCCGACTCCCACTGTTTCTATGAGAATCGTGTCGAATCCCGCCGCTTCGCAGAGAATCACCGCGTCGCTTGTCTTTTTTGAGACTCCTCCGAGGGAGCCGGCCGACGGAGAAGGCCGTATATAGACGTTTTCGTGTCTGGAAAGTTCTTGCATTCTGAGTTTGTCGCCGAGAACACTTCCTCCCGTTTCGCTGCTTGTGGGGTCAATTGCGAGCACGGCTATTTTTTTTTCGCACTCGCGCGCGAGGTAGAGGCCCAAAGATTCTATGAAACTGCTTTTTCCAACTCCCGGTATGCCTGTAATTCCTACCCTTATGGATTTTCCGGACCGTGGCAGACACCACGTGATTATTTCCCGTGCGAGCTTTTTGTGCTCAGGCAGGGTGCTTTCCGCAAGGGTTATTGCTCTGCTCAGGACGGATATCTCTCCTTTTGCTATACCCTGGCGGTAGGTTTCCGCTTCTGTTTTTCTGCGCGGCGTCATATTCGGGTTTCCATCAGAGACAGGAGTATAGCTTCAGCCGCTTCGGACAGCACGGTTCCCGGACCGAATATCTGCGAGACTCCGGTGTCCCTTAGGTAATCGTAATCGCGTTTCGGGATAACTCCCCCGGCCACTACCATTATGTCTTCTGCCCCCACTTCTCCGAGCTTCTTTATCAGTTCGGGAATAAGAGTTTTGTGACCGGCGGCCAAGCTTGATATTCCGATTATGTGGACATCGTTTTCAACCGCCTGCCTTGCCGCCTCTTCAGGGGTCTGAAAAAGCGGGCCTATATCTACGTCGAAACCGAGGTCGGCAAACCCCGTCGCTATTATCTTTGCCCCGCGGTCATGGCCGTCCTGTCCCATTTTCGCAACCAGTATCCTAGGCCTTCTTCCTTCCAGTGTGGCGAAACGGTCGGCAAGCTCTCTTGCCTTGGCGAATCCGGCGTCCTTCGAAATTTCCGAGGAATATACTCCCGAGATAGTGCGCCATCCGGGCTGATACCTTCCCCATACTTCCTCGCACGCGTCCGATATCTCTCCGAGCGTGGCGTTTTCCCTCGCAGCCTCAACTGCAAGTGAAAGAAGGTTCCCTTCCCCCGTTCTGGCACATTCGGTGATTTTCCCGAGGGCGCGCTCCACTGCCCCCGAATCCCTTTTTTCTCTAAGTTTCTCTAGTCTTTCGATCTGGTTTTGTCTCACTTTACGGTTATCCACTTCCAGTATATCGAATTCTTCCTCTGCGTCCGAGTTGTATTTGTTAACTCCTACTATCACGTCTCTTCCCGAGTCTATTCTCGCCTGCTTCCGGGCTGCCGCTTCCTCGATTTTCATTTTCGGTATGCCGGTTTCTATGGCTTTGGACATTCCGCCAAGCTCTTCTATTTCCATTATGAGTTCCCAGGCCTTTCTCGCCAGATTGTGGGTCAGATACTCAACATAGTAGGATCCTGCCCAAGGATCAATCAGCCTGCATATATCTGCTTCTTTCTGAAGATAGAGCTGAGTATTTCTCGCTATCCTGGCGGAAAAGTCTGTGGGAAGGGCGATGGCTTCATCAAGGGCATTTGTGTGAAGCGACTGGGTGCCGCCGAGCACTGCGCTTAGGGCTTCAACGCAGGTTCTTGTCACGTTGTTAAACGGGTCTTGTTCTGTAAGGCTCCATCCGGAAGTTTGGCAGTGGGTCCTGAGCATCAGCGACCCCGGGTTTTTAGGGTTGAACTGCTTGACGATTTTGGCCCACAGCATTCTTGCGGCCCTCATTTTTGCGATTTCCATGAAATGATCCATGCCTATCCCCCAGAAAAAGGAAATTCTGGGAGCGAAATCGTCAATGTTGAGTCCCGCTTCAACGCCCGCTCTTAAATACTCAAGGCCGTCCGCAAGCGTGTAGGCAAGTTCTATGTCCGACGTGGCGCCCGCTTCCTCCATGTGGTAGCCGCTTACGCTTATTGAGTTGAACTTCGGCATATTCTTCGACGTATATTCGAAAATGTCCGAGACTATCTTCATCGAGAATTCGGGCGGATAAATGTAGGTGTTCCTTACCATGAACTCCTTGAGAATGTCGTTTTGGATCGTGCCGCTCAGCTTTTCCGGTCCCACACCCTGTCGCTCCGCGACTACTATGTAGAAAGCCATAATCGGCAAGACCGCGCCGTTCATAGTCATAGAAACCGAAATTTGATCAAGAGGTATTTGGTCGAAAAGAATTTCCATGTCGAGAGTCGAATCTATTGCTACACCTGCTTTTCCGACGTCTCCCGAAACTCTGGGGTGATCTGAGTCATATCCCCTGTGAGTTGGAAGATCAAAGGCTATGGAAAGTCCCTTCTGTCCCGCGGCTAGATTTCTCCTGTAAAACGCGTTTGACTCCTCAGCAGTAGAAAAACCCGCGTACTGCCTGATGGTCCAGGGTCTTGTCACGTACATTGTCGGGTAAGGTCCGCGAAGGTAAGGAGGTACTCCGGAGACGAATCCCAGATGTTCTGTGTCGCTGAGATCGTCGCGGACATAAAGTGTCTTTATGTCTATTTTCTCCGGTGATTCCCGTATTATATCTCCGGTCGCTCTAGTGTTGTCGCTACCGCTTGAACCGACGCCAAGTTTTATTTTCGAAAAATCAGGTCTCATGTCACGACCTCGTCTGAGAAAAGCGACTGCTGGTATTTTTCAAGGATATCGCAAACATCCGAATCCGCGCTGATAAAGTCATCGGCTCCGGCCTGCGCCAGATTCTCACGAGTGTTCTTGGCACCCCCGGAAATAACCACTTTTATTTCCTCTCTTTTGTTTTTTAGTCTTCTTACCGCTTCCTCCGCGAACTGCTCGTAATCTTTGTCAGAACCGCAGATCACCACCGCAAGCGGATTCTCGCGGAGAGCCGCTGCGATTCCTTCATCCATCCCCAGATTTTTGACTCCGTCAACTACCGCGAACCCCCCGCATCCGAAAAAATTCATCGAGAAAACCGATCTTGCGACCGTCTGCGGAGAATCGCTCAGGTGAAGCAGGAAAACTTTCGGCGCCTCGCCTGTTTTCTCCGCGTGTTCTTCGCTTAGAAGCCTTATTTTTTCAAAACGCTGCGCCTCTCTTGATTCTCCAAGAGGTGTCATTTTCGGAGCTGCGCTACTCATCTCTTTTTCAGCGGACGCGGTTTTCCGTATATTTACTGTCATCTTTTCCAGTGGATTGGGAAACTCATTTGTTCCGATGAGCGTTTTCTTTCTTCGGGAAATGTCGCGGAGCGTTTTTTTTCTGCTGGTTTCAACCGCGTTCTGTATGAACCCGTTTTTCAGGCACTCAAGGTAACCGCCTTTTCTTTCTATTTCCTGGAACAGCTCAAGGGATTTTTGTGATAGGGACTGCGTCAGTTTCTCTATGTGATAGGAGCCGCCCCCGGGGTCGGTCACTATGTCGAGATGAGATTCGTTTTTTATCAGAAGCTGGATGTTCCTCGCCACTCTCCTTGAAAACTCGTCGGGTTTCCTATGGGTGGCGTCAAAGGGCTCCACGGTCAGAGAATCCGTCCCTCCGATTACCGACGCCATGGCTTCAAGTGTTGCCCGCGGTATGTTTACATGCGAGTCGTAAACGGTTTTGTTGAAGGTCGCTGTGCGGCAATGAATTTTCATTTTTATAGACTCAGCGGAGGCGGGGGCGAATTTCTCCGCGATGTTTCCCCAGAGCGCTCTTGCGGCGCGAAGCTTGGCGATTTCCGCAAAGTAGCTTGAGCCGGTGGAAAAGGAAAAAACGAGATGACGGCAGGCGCAGTCCGCATCAACGTCCCTTTGGCGGAGCATGACCAGATACTCGACGGCCGCGGCGATTGTGAAAGCGAGTTCCTGAGTTATTGTTGCCCCTGAGTTTTTAAACGCTGAGCTTTTTACTGAAAACGCCGAATAACCGGGTGCGGCATCGGAGAGATATCCAATAGTTCTTGCGATTTTCTCCACGTGTTTGTCGAGTGTCGTCGCCAGAGACCCGTGGGCGAGCAACTGTGAAAGAGGATCGAAAAAAAATGCCCCGCTCAGTTCCTGGGTGTTGATTCCTTTCTTCCTGCAGCAGGAAATAAAAAGCGCGCAGACTTTTTCCGGATCTTCTCTCAAAGCAAAATTGATACTGACGCGCAAGGGATCTATATCTTTTATAAGAGTCTCGATGACCTCACGGTTCATTTTCATTTCCGGAAAGAAAGTGAGAGAATCCGCTCCGCCTTTTATCGCCGCAAGCGCGTCACGCACCGCGTCTCCTGGAGTGGCGAGTCTTATGTCTTCTGTAAGAAGCCAGCTGTTATCTTTGTTGCGGGTACCGCGGACAAACGGGAATTCTCCCGGAAGCAGGTTGTCCCTGAACAAAAAATCCTTGGCTTCCTCTTCGGTGTAGAAAGGTTCAATCTCTATGCCGTCTTCAGTCTGCCATACAAGATCTTCGTAGGTTCCCGGGTTTGCGATCCTTTTTTCAGCCTCTTTTTTCCAGCTCTCTTTCGATACGTTTGGAAAGTCATCGAAAAGAAGGGTCTGCCCATGTTTTTTCATCTCTTTGCTCATAGAATTTCTCTGCGCTCATCTCCCCCCGATTCCTGAGTAAATAAGTATATAATTCTGATTTGCTTCTGCCAACATGCTGAAACCGTTTGAATTTCAATTTTTCCTGCCCGTCGCCGTGGTGCCGGAGCAGTTCCGGGAATTGTTATTTGCTTTTTTCGACTTTAATATTAAACGAATGCCCAGAAAAGCGGTTGTCATGGTTTCGGGGGGAGTGGACAGTTCTACTCTCTGCTACAAAGCAGTACGGGAGGGTTACAATGTCCATACTCTTACCTTTATCTACGGACAGAAGCACGGAAAGGAAATTTGCTCCTCGGAGAACATATGCCGTCATCTGGGGCTTCGGCCGAACGTAGTTGATCTTTCTTCGATAAGGACTCTTTTCGGCGCCTGCGCGCTTACCGACCGGGACATCGAGATTCCAAGGGTTTCCGCATCCGCGCGCAATTACGAGACTCTCTCCTCTACGGTCGTTCCGAACCGAAACGCCATTTTCCTTTCCCTGGCAGTCGCGTATTCGCAGAGCATCGGCTGCGACACGGTGTTCTATGGCGCGCATCATTCCGACAGGGGGGTGTATCCTGACTGCCGTCCTGAGTTTGTTCGCGCTTTTGAGGAAGCGGAGAGACTCGCGACGGATAACGAACGGCTCACCATAGTCGCCCCGTTTGCGGATATGGATAAGTCAGAGATAATCAAGCTCGGCGCGAGTCTCGGGGTTCCTTTCAAAGACACATGGTCATGCTACGTGGGTTCCCGGGTGCACTGCGGCACCTGCAGTTCGTGCAGGGAGAGAAAAAGGGCTTTTATCGAAGCGGGCGTGGCCGATCCGACTGAATACGAAGCGTAATTGCGATGAAGGTAAACGAGATTTTCTTTTCAATACAGGGGGAGGGAGTTCATATCGGGCTGCCGACGGTTTTTCTCAGGCTTTTTGCCTGTGATCTAAGATGCAGCTGGTGCGATAGCATGTACGCCGTTGAGGGAACTGACTTCCGGGATATGGAAGCCGGGGAAGTGCTGAGCAGGATTCTTGAGTACGGCTGTTCCCGCCTCTGCATAACCGGCGGTGAGCCGCTTATCCAGCGGGAGGCCGTGGAGGAGGTAGCGGAATTCCTGCTCGAAAGGGATTTTGCGGTCGTGCTTGAAACAAGCGGAAACAAGAAACCGCCTGAGATTTTTTCCCACCCGAATTCGATTGTGAGCATGGACTGCAAATGTCCCGGTTCGGGCATGGATTCCAGGATGGATTTTTCGCTTTACGATGCCTTGGAGAAAAAGGACCAGCTTAAGTTCGTAATAGCGGACGAAGCGGATTACGAATACGCAAGGGGTGTCATAGCGGAGCATAATATCAGGGCTTCGATCATATTCCAGCCCGTTTACGGGACACAGGCAGACTGGATAGCCGAGAGAATTCTCCGTGATGGTCTGGGAAACGTGAGAGTGCTTCCCCAGCTTCACAAAATATTCTGGGGAGAAAAAAGGGGGGTTTAGCCTCTTTGCATTATTTCGGAGACTTCAGTATTGCGTTTATTTTTTTTAACGCTTTTATTGCTATTGTGTTAGAATTCAGGGTATAAAAGGTACGTTGTGCGGGCGGGTTAAAAGCCGAGGAGAGATACACGATGGAAAAGCATGCTGAAGATTACAATTATGAGCCTTTTGCCGATACAGAAGAGTACAGAAAGGTAAACGGCGATATAACAAGAAACTGGATACAGATAATGGTCGACAGGGGAATGGAGAGTCTTGACAGGTTTCTTGACATCGCTACCGGAGCGGGCACCATGGCCCAGCTTTTTTTCGATATGCTTCCTTCGAACCTCAAGGAGTCCGCGGTGTTCTGCCTTGACCAGTCGGCCGGCGCGCTTAAGCTTGCCAAACGCAGGCTTGAGAAAGAGGTTGACAAGCTGACTCTTATAAATTCATCCATACAGGATCTTGATCTGCCTCCGAAAAGCCTTGACGTGGCGATATGGGGTAACGGCATTCACTATCTTGACGAGGAGGAACAGATTCTGAGCCTTAAGGCGATCAAAAAAGCCCTAAAGCCTGGAGGCTGGTTCTTTTTCAATACGTCTTTTTACGAGGAGGCAAGGCCCGCGGAGACCATACCTTTCTACAGGGCTCAGGTGAAAAACGCCGTCCAGTTCCTGAAAAAACAGGGAGTGAAGAGAGTTAGGATCGAGAAAAAAGCCGAGGCCGCGAAGTTTCACCCACGTTCTTATTACGAAGAACTCGTGGGCAAGGTTGGATTTGATCTTATTGATGCACAGGAATTTGCCGCTGATCTTACGAAAGAAGCGTGGGAACATATAAGTTCTTTCCAGCAGTACGCCTCAGGGGCTCTTCATGGCTATCCGGATGAGGTTGCGTCAGATGCCATGAAAAACGCGGTTGGACCCGCTATCCTTATCCACGGGGAAGTGAATGAAGACGGCGACCACTTCGTGACCAGGAACTGGCTTTCTATAAGCGCGCGGGCGTAATTTTCCGTTGCGGGGACGTTATTTGCCCGGCACACAGTTCTTTCTGAGAAAATCGAATGTGTAGAACCCGGTTTCGCACCAGGTCTCTCCTATAAACCTTATAGCGTAATTCCCGACGTACTCTATCCTCTCCGGCGCCAAGCCGCTTTTTCCAAGGGGAATACGTTTTTTAAACGGAAGTTTTCCCGTCCTGCTTTTCTTTCTGAGCCTCCTGCAGGTGGCGCAGGGACAGATTTCCCTGAGTTCGTCGTAAAAGAATATGTCTTCTTCTCCGTCATCCCAGATGATCTGAAGAGCCTTTTCAGTAAATTCGTTTATTTCCTTAGGTTTTACGCCCATAACACAATATTCTACCTGTCCGTTGAAGCGCAATCGATCTAAACCAGCCTCACTATGTTATGAAGAGTTTCTTCTTGAGAGCTTTTAACAGGATAAAATCTATGGAAGGAATTTTCCGCGGAACTTAATCTCTAGTGCCGGCGAAAACCTGCTCTCCGAATATAACCGCGGTCAGGTCAACCAGGAGTTTTGCCGTCTGTCCCCTGTTGTCGAGAAACGGGTTTAACTCCACGAGATCAATTGATGACAAAAGCCCGCTCTCGTGGATCATCTCCATAATAAGGCAAGCTTCCCGCAGTCCCAGTCCCCCGGAGACCGGAGTGCCTGTGCCCGGAGCCAGCGACGGATCTAGCGAGTCGGCATCAAAAGAGACATGCAGAAGACCTTCTTCCTCACGCACCCAGTTGAGATAGTCCAACAAGAGTGGTGCGCGGACGCCTCCTTCGCTTACGGATCGTATGTTGATAAGCTCGATGCCGCTTGATTTAAGCCCGATGCGTTCGATCCGGTCAACGGAACGCAGGCCGACTAGCGCTACTCTTTCCCCTGGGAGCGGACAAGGCGGAGATGGGAATCCTTCAACCTCAAAGCCCGGTTGTCCGGTCAGCCAGGCAACGGACATGCCGTGGGTATGTCCGCTTTCGCTTGTCATGGGTGTATTAAAATCGCTATGCGCATCAATCCAGAGTAAAAAGAGCTTGCGGCCCATCTTAGCGGCCCGCATGGCCATTGCGGAGACAGAACCCATGGAAAGCGAGTGATCGCCTCCAAGAAAAATCGGTAATTCTTCATCGCCGAGATCTTCTCCGACCTTCTGGAGGGCTTCAATCCAATTGACGGTCTGCTCGGGCTCCTGAATGATAGGCTCGTCAAACATCGGGTCATCAAGCATAGCGTCGTCAAGCATCGGATCGGGTACCGGAACATGAATGGGCGAGGAAAGAATTTCGGATGGGATAATGGAACCTATGTCACGCACGTTGTGCTCCAGATCCTCAAGAGCCTTCACCATACCGGCTACATGCAGCGCGTCCGGCCCCATCCGACAGCCTTTCTGGCGTTTTCCGCTGTCAACCGGCGCTCCAATCAGACATATGTTTTTCGGAGTAATTGTTTTTTCTGCCATGGAAACAGCATTACTCTATTTTAAGGTTGGACGTTTCGTTGCTGATTTTTAATTCAAAGATAATATCTTGCTGTAATTCGTTGTCAAAATGCCGCGATGCGAGTACGTAGTTGCGGCAGCGGAACGCATTTCCGTGATTTCCCCGAACTTATCACTATATGCATGTTGACGCATAAGGTCCAAGTACAATTTCAACTTGCCGACTGCTTTTATTCAGCGTGGTTTCAAGTGCTAAACGTAGCGGGTGGATCAGTTCCGAAGAACAACTGATCCGGTGTTTTTCGCGGTCTGAATTCATTTGCTGTTGGTAAACTGCAATCAATTTGCGGACAGTTGACGCAAGCGGTTATAATCAAAACCTGAAATGAGCGAGCAGGAACAGGACGCGCTTTCGGCTACAGTCAACTGGATCCGGGAGTCCTCCCAAGTAGTTTTTCTTACTGGAGTCGAGCTTTCCCTTGAGGTTGGGCTGCCGGATGTTTCGGATATCAGCTTCAATCCTGACATAGGAAAATTCAAGAATCGCCCGGAGGTCAGAAGGGAGTACTGGGAAAAAATAAAGGATTTTTATCCCAGAATTTCAGAGGCCCGGCCTTCTCCCGCCCACGAAGCGATTTACGAGATGGAGTTTCTCTGCAACGTCGACTGCGTTTTGACCCAGGCGGCCGACGGGCTTCACAACAAAACCGGCAGCGAAAAGATAATAGAGATATACTCGACGATAAACTGGGTTCACTGCCACGAGTGCGGAAACGATTACCGGACTGACGGGATTTTGCTTTCTCTTGAAGGCAGTAAAACCGGTATTCCGAAGTGCAGGGACTGTCAAAGCGACCAGATGAAGCCTCCGCTGTCCTTTCCGGGCCAGCCGCTTCCTCACTGGGAGATAAGAGAATCTTGGATGAGGCTTCAGCACTGCGATCTTTTCATAATCGTCGGGGCGAACCTGGAAATCGAACCCGTGGCGTCTTTCCCCTTTCAGGTCATGAACAAGGGAAACAGGGTCGTTATTATCGGCGAGAGAAAAACTTCAGCTGACGATCACGTAAGCGCCGTCATATACGGAAGCCCCAGCAAGGTGATGCCTTACATAGTCGATAAACTCAAGGAAACGCAAACGCTTTCCTGAACCGCTAAGGCCATGGGCTGGGGACCGGGGAGCAGATTTGTCTTTCGAGGTGAAAATGGCACTGGATGATAAAAGCGTCGCCCGAGAAATGGAACGTTACGTTTCGAATCTCGACAGGGACATTTATACCATAAGCAATATTCCCGAAGAAGTCGTTGCTGTTATCTTCGCCTATGTAAGCAGAAGTCCGAAAAGTTTCAGGGAAAACATAGATACCGTAATAAGGGAGCAGGAGATGGGGAGGGACAGGGCGGAGAAGTTCCATGAGAAATGGGTTCTTAACTACGGTCACGCCTCTGTTGCCGAGCACGCGACCGTGCACATAGGTGTTGAGAGGGTTTCAAGACTTTTCTCTTCCCTGCTTGAGTGCGCAAACGAATTTCTCTCGTTCACAGAATATTCCCAGAGATACCAGAGACCGCGCAAAGGCGACAATTACATTCCCGAAGAGCTTGACTCACATCCGGTTCTTAAAAGAGAGTTCGAGTCGCTTTGCGATTTTCAGTACGAGGTTTACTCGAGGCTTAACGGGGAACTTTTTGATTTTCTGAAAAGAAAATTTCCCGTTCCCGAAGGCAAGGAGGAAAAACCCCACTTCAGGGCGCTTGAGAAAATAGCGTTTGAAGACGCAAGGTACGCTCTTAATCTCTCCACCCTTACGAATCTGGGTATGACGGCAAACGCAAGAGCCATAGAGCAGACTATCTCCGCGCTTCTTTCAAGCTGCTACACGGAGGCGAGAAAAAGGGCAGAGGAAATAAAAAGCGAGGTCAGATTCTCCGTTCCGACGCTTGTAAAATACGCCGATGAAAACCCTTACATAGTCAAAACGCGCGAGGCGCTTGCGGAATTTTCCCGCGGTCTTGGCGGTTCGGAAAAAAGCAAACCCGAAAACGGATCCTCTGTGACCCTGTTTGACTACACAGGAAAGGGAAAGGAACGTCCCCAGGTCGAGGCGTTAAAGGAGATCGCTAGGGGGCTTCTTTTCGAATTCTCGGGACTTTCAGCCGGTGATATAGAAAGACATCTTTCCGAAAACACATCTGAACTTGAGGGGATTTTCTCAATTGCCGTTGAGGCACTCGGAAGGCACGATAACCCGGCCGGGATATTCAAATCGGTTAATTACAACGCGGAGTTTGTCCTGAGCGAGGCGGCGTGGCATCAGCTGCTCAGGCACAGGAAAGTCAACTGGACCGCGAAGGAGCCTTCTGTCGAGCAAGGTGTGACTATTCCCCCGCACGTTGCGGAATCAGGAACGGAGGAACTTCTGCTCGAGGCCGTCGGACGAAGCGAGTGGTTCTACGAAAAACTCGTTGACGCCGGTTTTCATGATGTCGCAAGCTATGCTGTCACCAATGCTCATAACAGGAGGGTTTCGGGCAGTTTCGATCTATGGGAGTTTTATCACCTGACGAACCTCAGAATGTCTGCCTCGGCACAGTGGGATATAAGAAATGTCGTTGGGCAGCTTGCGCAGAGCATTAAAGAGGTTCATCCGGTCTTTGTCCGTTCGGCTCTGCGGAGAGTCGAGTGAGGAAAAAAAGATAATCCGATGCCGCTGCAACCTGTCAGAAGATGTGAAGAGTGTGGTTATGAAAGCACCGCGAAAACTGATGTCTGTCTTGCTTGCGGGGAGAGTATTCGAGGCAAGATAAAAGGTGGGGTGAGGGGACTTCTTCGAAGCGTAATATTTATAGCGATCGCGATTTATATCCTTCTGTCCACGTTTAAGGTTTTCGGATTTTCACTGATGGTAGGATGTTGTGGCTGATTCAGATCACGTCTCAAAAATAAAGCAGGGAGCGGCCGCGTGGAACCGTTGGCGGGAAGAGGAGCCCGATGTTATGCCGGACCTTGGCTGGGCGAACCTTAACGGGCTTAATCTTGACGGTGTGGTATTTGCAAAATCGGTTCTTAAGCTTGCTTTCTGTAAGGGTTGCAGTTTCGTGGGCGCGGATTTCTCCGGGGCGAGCATGCGCGGAGTAAATCTAGAGGGGTGCGATCTTCGCGGCGCGGTGTTCAGGGAAGCGAATCTAGAAGGGGCCCACATGCTGGGTGCCGATCTTACGGGAGCCGATTTCGCGGGAGCTAATCTCAAGCTTGCGAATTTCGACGGGGCGGTCCTGAAGGATGCCGATTTTACAGGTGCGAAAAAATTACGGGCTTCTCAGCTTTTTCGTCTCAAGGATCTTCGGAATCTCAAGGTTTCGGACCAAATTCTGGAGAAGGTAAAAAGCCAGTCTCCGCATCTGTTTGAGTGAGTTCTCCGTGCAGGAAAGTTCTTTTTGAAACTTTACCCGTACTCTCTTAATATCTAAGCGGTTCCGCGCCCTTGCCAACGGCCAGCTGACCGATTAATTTACGTTTAAGAATGAGCAGAAAAATCTACAGCGTAGCAGAGCTCAATTCCTCGATAAAAGGGGCGATTGAGCTTGAGTTCGGCGGGCAGACAATATGGGTTGCCGGAGAGATCTCTGGTTTTAAGGGGCATTACGCAAGCGGCCACTGGTATTTTTCCCTGAAGGATGAGCAAAGCCAGATCTCCGCGGCCTGCTTCAAAAGGGATAACCAGCAGATAAAATTCGTTCCGGAGAACGGAATGGAAGTTATATGCGCTGCGCGCGTTGGGGTTTACGAGAAAAACGGCGTTTACCAGTTATACGTAAGCGCCATTGAACCGAAGGGTGTCGGCGCCGATGCTCTCGCGCTTGAAAAACTCAAGCAGAAGCTCTTGGAAGAAGGGCTCTTCGACGTCTCGAAAAAACGGCCTCTTCCGTTTCTCTCCCGGAGGATAGGGGTAGTTACTTCCCCCTCCGGGGCCGCCGTCAGGGACGTTATCAAAGTCGTATACAGAAGGTCTCCCAATGTTGAGGTGATTATTTCTCCCGCTAGCGTTCAGGGAGATGGCGCCCCGCCAGAGATAATCGAAGCCTTGGACAGGCTCTATGGCATAGCGGATCTGGATATTGTGATCGTGACCAGGGGAGGTGGGTCAAAAGAGGACCTCAGGGCTTTTAACGACGAACGGGTTGCGAGAAAAATTGCCGCTTCTCCTTTTCCCGTGATCTCTGCAGTGGGTCACGAAGTGGATGTAACGATAGCGGATCTCGTATCCGACGTGAGGGCGGCCACCCCTTCAATGGCAGCCGAGCTTGCCGTAAGGGAAAAAAGGGAGATTCTCGAGGATCTCGAGCAGTTTCGCCGCAGACTGGATTTTTCTCTCACAAGCCGCATCGATATGTTCTCCATGCAGCTTGACGGACTCGCAAACAGCTTCAAACATCACATGACCTCGCGAGTTGAGAATCTTGAACGCCGCATCGAAAATTATTCGGGAAAACTCACTTCCCTTAACCCTTTCGGCGTTCTCAAGAGGGGGTACGCCATAGTTTTAAAGGAAGAAAGCGGCGAGATAGTGCAGGACTCCCAGACGCTTGAACCTAAGGAAAAACTCGTTTTAAGACTCAGCAGAGGCAGGGCATTTTGCAGCGTTGAGGGGACGGAGAACGAACCGCAGACCTGATCTTCAGGAGACGACCGAAAGACTCTTAAGCTCGACGACGGATATGTTCTCTGCGAGGAGTCGGGCTATTGTTTTCTCATGTGGGGAGACATCCGTAAGTATCAGTCTTGTTCTTCCGCCGAGGCCGCTCCTGAGATTCTCCGCCGAACCGTTTTCACCGCAAAGCTTGTTAACTACGTTTTCGATCTCCGCGCCTGGAAGAAAAACCATAACCGGCATTATCTCGGGAACATCTGCAAAAAAATCCTCGGCGTTTTTCGCGATGGCCCCTCTGGTTGCGGTCTGCAGGTTAAGCAGATTGGCGAATTTCGAAAAAGAGCTGCTATGGGGAAGGTAGGAAAACGTCTGATCCTCGATCGAAACCGCTCCCAGATCCTGTTCCGAGAGGCGCAGTAGATCAAGTATGTCTCCATGGGAAAAGCTTTTACTCTCGGCCGGGGCGGCTCCCGCGTTGAATATTACGGCTGCTGAGTCTTCTTTTACTGAACTTCCAAGCGCGCTTATTTCGTCCTTAAGTTTTTTCCTTGCGAGAAAGCCGAATTTTACGACGCTTGAGTAACTGACTGTTTTTTCCTCCACGGGAATCCTTTCATTCACGCTAAGGAAGGCTTTTTCTATTTTCTCTGCGAGCACGGGGTCTTTAACGAGTTCCCGCGCGTCATCAGCGCTTGCGGAAAGAAAAAAGCAGTTCTCAGCCGAGTTCAGAAGGATCTCTCTTGCTTCCTTCATGCTCCTTGCCGGCAGGGAGATTCCTCCAAGCGTTAATACCGCCAGTTCGAAGAAAAGACACTCCAGAGTGTTAGGAGAGAAAACAATGATCCTGCTTCCGGTTGAGAACCCCGAGTTCAGAAGAAAACAGGCTATGCTTTCAACCTCCGTTGAAAGGTCGGGCCAGGTGATCTGTTTCCAGCTCCACCCGTCTTTTTTCTGAAACAGAAGCCTTGAGCCGTTTTCCTTTGTCTTTCGCGCAAGAAAATTATGGAAATTCCTCTCGTCCATTCTTTTTCGAACCGCCTATACGGGTTGTGATTCGGGTAAAATTAGAAACTATAATTTAACCGGTTTGCACACCATGGTGACGAATTTATGAAAAGGGAACTTGATTTTGAGAAGAAAAATTTCACGGGGGCACTTGAGATCATAAAGACCCTCGGGGAAAAGGGGCACGAAGCTTTTTTCGTGGGTGGCTGCGTGCGAGATGCCCTGCTTGGTGTTGCGTGCGACGAGATCGATATAGCCACAAGCGCGACTCCGGAGCAGGTGCAGCAAGCGTTTAAGAAGACCGTGGCCGTGGGGGAGAGCTTCGGCGTTGTGCTCGTGATAAAAGGAGACATGAAGTTTGAGGTTGCCACTTTCAGGAGGGAATCAAGATATGGTGACGGAAGACATCCCGAATGCGTCGACTACACGAAAAGCCCGGAAGAAGATGTCCGGAGAAGGGATTTTACGATAAACGGCATGCTGTACGACCCGGTTTCGGGGGAGCTTTACGATTACGTGGAAGGCCTCGGAGATCTTGAGCGTGGACTTGTTAGGACCATAGGAGACCCTGAGAAAAGATTTGATGAGGACAGGTTGAGAATGATGAGGGCGGTGCGCTTTACATCATGTCTCGGTTTTGAGCTTGACGGGGCGGCGCTCTCAGCCATACGTGAGGCGGCTTCGGGCATATCTGTTGTAAGCGGAGAGAGAATACGGGAAGAACTCGTTAAGATACTTACCCGCCAAAATCCTGGTGGCGGACTCAGTCTTCTGAGTTCCTGCGGTCTTCTTGAACATTTTCTCCCGGAAGTCGAATGCATGCATGGAGTGCAGCAACCTCCTCAGTTTCATCCCGAAGGTGATGTGTTTGACCATACCTGTATTGTAATGGAGAAACTCCATGGTAACACCGCCGGCCGCTACTCCGAGGAACTTGCGGTTGCCGCGCTTCTCCATGATGTGGGCAAGCCGCCTACTTACAGCGAATCCGACAGGATAAGGTTCAACGGACATGACAGGGTGGGGGCCAAGATGTCGGAGCATATATGCAGGAGACTCAGGTTTTCCAAAAAGCAGATAAAGAGAATTTCGGAGCTTATCCTCGAGCATCTTAAGTTCAAGGATGTTTTCAACATGAGAGAAAGCACCCTGAAGAAATTTCTTTCACTTCCCTATTTTGAAGAACATATGCAAATGCATCTTGCCGATTGCATGGCCAGTCACGGGAAAACAGACGCCTACGATTTCATCAGGGAAAAGATGGAAGAATATGGACGGGAGGAAATAAGGCCTCTCCCTCTGCTCGCCGGAGGGGATCTTATAGACCTCGGTTATTCTCCCGGCCCCGTTTTTTCCGAAATACTAGGACAGGTCGAAGAACTACAGCTTGAAAACAGGCTTTCCTCAAAGGAAGAAGCTATAGATTTTGTCCTGAAGAATTATCCCGGCAACCGCGGTTAGTGGTTATTGTCTAAGCCTCGTTGACAATCCAGATTGTCCTCAAAGTGGGGATATGTGGGGCGGCATACTTGCTGAATTTGCCGTTAATTCGATGGAGACAAGTCTTTTTGCCGCTCATTTCTGCTTAATTATGAGCGTCTAATGCGTTTGTGCCTAACGTATGAGCGTCAAAGTGCGGAAGGGGTTTGTACGATGGTGATAAGTTGGGGAAATGCCAGAATCGATGACCGTCGTCCTTGAGCAGGTCGAAGCTCATACAAAATTTTGTTGTCTTTCAATATTTTGATAATTCGTTGAGCTGTTGGTCTAGGTACTTTGGCTTCATTTATAAATTTGACATTCTGAAATACGGGTTGTGAAAACAACCAATCCACTGTGTGTAAGGTATATTGGGAATGGGTCAATTCATGGATTCTTGTCTTCATTTCATCATACAGTTTCATAATCGCTCGTACACGCTGGCTGGTTTGCTTTGCCTGAACAGAAACTGCTTTGAAGAAAAAGGCAATCCAAGTGTTCCAATTTCCCTGAGAAGATATTGTATTTAAACTTTCATAATACTCATCCCGGTTTGATTCCAGATATTCACTGATGTAAAACATAGGTTGTGACAAAAGCTTTTTCTGGTACATAAATAGAGGAATCAATATACGACCAATACGACCATTGCCATCTTTAAATGGATGTATTAGTTCAAACTGTGCGTGAACAACCGCAGTTTGCATCAGGAAATCTTTATCGTCATATTCCAGATAACGTTCCCAGGTCTCTAGATGGTCACGGAGGCGCAATGGGTCAGGGGGAACAAAAGTTGCTTCTTCAATGCTACATCCTGTTTTTCCAATCCAGTTCTGGTCGAGTCTGAACTCTCCAGGTTTTTTTCCCTGTCCTCTGACACTATTAAGTAATACTCGATGCAACTCACAGATAAAGCCAAGGCGAATTGGATAATCTCTCAAATAGTTTATGGCATTGAGTAAAGCAGTGCTATAATTGGAAATTTCCTGAATATCCTTGTATTTTTCACCTTCTTTGATAAGGCCCGCTTCCTGCTCCAACACTTCGTCTACAGTTGCTTGGGTGCCTTCAATCTTGGATGAAAGAACTGCTTCTTGTTTGATCAATGGTGAAAGAAGCACGCCAGGATTTGGAATACCTTGCAACAAACCATCGTAACGCGCCAATTCAGCATTTGCATCACCTACCGAACTAAACAGAAACTGGTAGTCAAGATTGTTTAATGGTAATTCATCGGGAGTGTAGGGTTTCATAATGATTCCTTGCGACGCAGAATACTATATTAAGATGGATTCAACTTTTAAGTACAACAAGTGTATCAATACTGAGAAATACAGGTTCATATTGCAACATTTTTCTGAGTTTGTCGCTCATCCTTGGTAAATTATAAACATCTAATGCGTTTGTGTCCAACATATGAGCGACAAAACGCATAAAGGGTCTATAGAGTGTTGAGGGAACGCTAGAATCTAGAACTTTTGCCCTAAATCCATGATTGCCCGCTTTACACTGAACTGCAACTATTTTGGGCACAAAAAGATTTTCGTAATATCTTGGGTGAATAACTGATATAAGAGGCGGAAATCTGTCGCTGCAGAGCTTTTTCTTGCGTACGAGCCCCGTGCCGGGGAAAGAGGTAGTAAAAGACGGAGAATGGTTTTTATGCAGCATCCTCCGTCTTTATTGTATATGCGTCAGATTTTTCCCTGGAGCAGAAACGCTATCAGCAGGGCGTAGATTACCAGAGACTCGATCAGGGCGAGACCGATAATCATCGGTGTCTGAATCTTTGCGGAAGCGCCGGGGTTTCTGGCTATGCCGTCAAGAGCGGAAGCCGTGGCTAGCCCCTGACCTATTCCCGCGACGCCGGCGGCTATGCCTATTCCTATTCCGGCACCGATGCCAAGTCCCATCTTGGCCATTTCTCCTAAGCCCCCCTCAGTTGCGGCAAATGCGTCAGGAACGAAAGCGCCAAGCGAAGCAAGTGCTGTCAGACCTATAAAAGAAAATAACCTTTTCATTTTTTACCTCCTAGATTTATGTCAGTGTTCATGCGCTTCGGCAAGCGCGATATATATGGTCGAAAGTATAGTGAATATAAAAGCCTGCAGAAAAGATACGAAAATACCGAGTCCCACAAAAGCCATAGGGATCAGTATATGTGTGAGGTTGGTAAATACCCCAAGCACCATGTGGTCGCCCGTTATGTTCATGAAAAGTCTGAGGGAGAGCGATAGGGGCCTTACGAGATGGCTTATCACCTCAATGATCACCATAAGTGGCGCAAGGAAAATTACCGGGCCCAGAAAATGTTTCAGGTAACCGAACCCGTGCTCCCTTACTCCGTAGTAGTTGTACATGACGAATATGAGGAGCGAACACGCGACCGTGGTGTTTAGATTTCCCGTCGGCGGAAGAAAACCCGGAACCATTCCAAGCAGGTTAGCAAACAGTATGAAGAAAAACGACCCGGCCAGAAGCGGGAAGTATTTTTTGGCCTTCTCGCGGGATCCGAATACGTTTTCAATTGTGGTGAAAAGAAACTCAAGCCCAATGAGCTCGTAGAAAACGTTCATCGACGGCTTCTCTTCTGGGATTACGGATTCTTCTTTCGAGTAATGATTTTTTATCCTCAAGCCCGTAAACAGTATGAATAAGAGTACGAGCACTCCGCCCAGAATATGGTCGTATTCTATGAGGCCGGCCAAGGAAAACCAGCTGAAATGTTCCATGTTTAGCCCTTCAAACCCTTACCTATTATTATTATCACCACGGAAGTTAAGCCTATCATTAAACCATATATATTTAGTTTTGCAAATAGGAGTAAAACCGCTATTATCGCAAGCAGCGCGAGCATTTTTATAACCAGTATGAACATGGAAAACGCGAGTGAATACCTGTTTTCCGCAAGCGTTTTTACGACGAATCTTATGGCCACGTAATCCAGCAGGAAAAGCACTCCCCCGACCGCTATGGCAACCGCTACTTCCCTTTCCCCGATGGCGATATTCACGGCGAAAAGAAGCGCCGTTACGGCCAAAGACAGTTTCTCAACGCCGAGATTAAGATTTTTCATCGTTGCCGTCTTCTTTCTCTTGTTTCAGTTTCAGGGTCCGCAAAAGCAGGGTCAGTCCCGCTATTACTCCGCACACAAGACCTAGCAGGGTAAAGAAGGGGAAGGCAGTGTCAAACTTTCCGTCGATATAGTCGCCGAGGAAGAGTCCCGCTATAACGGAAAAACTGAATTCAATGCCGATTACCGTGAAAAAAAGCCAGTTAGGATTTCTGATTTTTCTCTCCTCAGGAAATTTCCTCAAGCGATGTGCGTATGGCCAGAAGCGTCTGGTCTATCTGCTTTTTCGTGTGCGCGGTTGAAACAAATACGCTTTCGAACTGGGACGGCGGAAACATGACCCCGTTTCGAAGAAGATTTCTGAAGAATCTTGCGTACTTTTCGGTATCGCATCCAAGCGCCCCGGCGTAATCCGTGACTCTCTCTGCGGTGAAAAACACGGTGAACATGGAACCCACCGAATTTACGGTGGCGGAAATGCCAAGCTCGGCTATTGTCTCCTCTATTCCCGATACCAGAGAGTTGGTTAAGCCCTCCAGGCGTTTGTATGTTCTTGCGTTAAGCTCTTTTATGGTCGCAAGTCCCGCCGCCATGGCAAGCGGGTTTCCCGAGAGGGTTCCCGCCTGGTACATGGGACCTTCTGGGGAGACCATCCGCATTATTTCCCCGCTAGACCCGTATGCTCCCACCGGAAGACCTCCTCCTATTATTTTCCCGAGACACGTAATGTCCGGGGTTACGCCGAACAGCGCCTGGGCGCCCCCTCTGGCGAGGCGAAACCCCGTTATGACTTCGTCAAAGATGAGAACCGCCCCGTGTTTTTCGCATATCGAACGCAGTTGCTCGAGGAAGTTTCTCCCCGGGGTTACCACTCCCATGTTCCCAGCCACGGGTTCGATTATCACTCCGGCGATTTTCCGGGGGTACTTCACGAAAAGCCTTTTGATGGAACCTATGTCGTTATACCGCGCAAGCAGCGTTCTGTTCACAAACGATTTCGGAACCCCGGCGCTGCTCGGATTGCCGAAAGTCGTGGCTCCGGAACCGGATTTCACGAGCAGAAAATCCGAGTGCCCGTGGTAGCATCCCTCGAACTTGATTATGTATTCCCTCTCGGTGACCGCTCTTGCGAGCCTTATGGCGCTCATCGTTGCTTCGGTTCCGGAGTTAGTAAGGCGAACCTTTTCAATCGAGGGAAAGCTTCTGGCTATAAGCGTGGCAAGGTCCGTTTCCAGTTCGCACGGGGCGCCGTAACTGGTTCCCAGCGGAAGTCTTTTCTCAACGGCGCTTACGACCGAGGGGTGTGAGTGGCCCAGTATCAGGGGACCCCACGAGGCCACGTAGTCAATGAACCTGTTGCCGTCCGCGTCATATACGTAAGAACCTTCGGCCCTTGATATGAAAAGGGGGGAACCTCCTACGGCCGCAAAAGACCTCACGGGACTGTTTACCCCGCCCACGAGAACGTTTTTCGCCCTGCGAAAAAGCCTTTCTGAATTATCGGTATTCATAAGAAACGGTTAGGAGACTACCACAATCGGAGTTTTTATTCTTCCGATGCCGACAGGCTTTTCAGGTGTTCTTTTGCCTCGGCGGCTTCGGGCGATTCCGGGTATGCCTCAATCAGGGATTCGAAAAAAAGACTTGCCTCGTTCGGTTTTTCTATCTCCATAAGAGCGAGTCCCTGGTTGAGCTGGCAAAGAGGGATTTTGGGGCTGGCAGGCCAGGTTTCGATTATGTTCTGGTATTCGAGTATGGCTTCTTCATAAAACTTTTCCCTGAAATAGGAATCCGCGATAAAGAACATCGCATCCGATGCCTCATCGCTCCTGGGGGCGTCGGCCAGGTATTTTCTCAGCTCCGCTCTTGCGGCTTCGTAATTACCGTCGGCAAACTCCTTTAGTCCCAAGTCGTAATTCTCCTTGGGATCCTTTTCCGCTTCCGCGGGAGAAGATTTCATTTCGGGGGCCGCGGTTGAACTTTCCTGAGTCTTCGGGGAATCCGTTGCGGGCTGTGTTTCTGGTTCGGGGACTGTATCTTGGGATCCAGAGCTTTCGCTCACCGACAATTTGCCCTCTATTGTCTTGAAGCGCTCTTCATTCTGCGTGTGCATTTCGCCTATTATCTGTTCCAGTTCCAAGAGCTTGTTTTCGAGTTCGAAGGTCTTTTCGTTCAGATCCAGGATGTTCTCTTCTTTCTTGACTTCCGCCTTTAGCCAATCGATATCCTTCTGCGTTTTCTTTAAGGTCGTTTCAATTTCCCTTTGTCTTGAGTAAAGAAAATCCATGTCTCCTTCCGATGCTACGCACCCGTACATGAACATGGAGCAAAACGATATTGCGGCGACGGCCAGATATTTTTTTCTCATTGGTTGTCTGAAGAATTATTGTTTGAGAGAGCCATGAAGTGCCCACGCCTGTTGCGGCTGTAGGCCTCTTCGGACATCCCCTCCTGCCATATTTCCGTCTCTCCCTTGCTGATGGAGTGCAGCATGTCAGGAGACACTCCCCGTCCGATCATGTATTTCTTGATTCCATCCGCTCTTTTTTTTCCGAGGGACAGGTTGTATTCCTCGGTTCCTCGGGTGTCGCAGAAACCGAAGACAAGAATGAATTTGATCTTGTCCTCATTTTTTTCAAAGACGCTTATGTTGCGGTCGATTATCTCTATTGCCTCTTTTGATATCTCCGTTCTGTCGAATTCAAAGAACATGTCCGAAGTGGGAAGGTTAATGAGGTTTTCCTTGGAAAAGGAGTCACGGAGCAGGGATTTTCGTATTTCCTGGGCCTCTTCGTCAAAGCTTTCCATGTAGGTATCTTCCCTGGTAGCTCCAACCGCTTGGGTGGCTCTGAGTTCCGCCTGAGAAAGAACCTCTTCGGCTTCCTCAAGTTCTCCTTTGCTGATCAGATCTTTGGCCAGCTCGAAAAGTTTTTCCGCCTCCTGATATTCCCATGTGTCTTCGGCGTTTTCTGTGCGGGCTTCTTCAAGTTTTTTTGAAACTGCCAGAACCCTGTCCTCAACTTCTGTTGAGGGTTCTTCAGGCGGGGGAGGCGGGGGAATCTTCTTTGAGCACCCAGAGATGTGCAGAACACCAACGACCAAGAAGAGAAAAGCGACCGCCGGGATTATTTTTTTCATAATAGGGTTTCAGTTTGTTTAAAAGGCGCCGACGCGTTGTTGCGGGTAAACTTAAAAGATCGGGTTACTATAGCACAAGGGGGATGTTTTTTCAATTCTCCCGCAGCATTTTTTGCTCGGTATAAAAAAGGAGTTTTCTAGTGAACGACGCATCTTCGGTTTCGGGGGTTTTCTGGCATAATTCCCCGGTCGTAGTCATAACCAGCAGGCGGGAAGATGATATAAATGGCCAAGTGGCCGTAACGCTTGTTACCTCCTCCGTAGTCCATACAGTCCCGAGACTCCTTATCGGGATATGGAAGGGGAACCACACTCACGGATTCATAATGAAAAGCAGGAATCTAGTGGTCCACCTTCTGAAAAAAGATCAGATAGCCCTTGTGCGAAACTTTGGCTTTTATTCGGGCAGGGACAGGCAGAAGTTTCCCGGCATAGACCATTTTGAGGGAAAAAATGGCTGTCCCGTCTTGAGGGATATCCATTCCTATGTTGAGTGTTCCGTGCTGAATGCCATGGACGGCGGAGACATGACAGTTTTTCTGGTAAGCGCCGACTACGGGGAGATAGTGAGGGGAGGGGAGTGGATGACTCTTGGGGACTTCTACGCCCTGGCTCCCGAGCAGTGGGTGATTGAGTACGGACAGAAGCTCATGGAATCGGTGAGCTTCTCCATGCCGATAATACATAAAATCAGCCACGAGCCGTTTCAGCCGTAACCGGCGGCCGTTTTGTCCTTCAACGAATTATTATGGTCGCGGAGCCGGAGTTTTTCTCCGCGTATTTTCTGAGCCTGTTTTGAAGTTCTTTTTTGAACCAGTTTCTGGTTAAGGGAATAAGAAGGGAGAAGCCCAGAAGATCCGTAAGCAGTCCCGGGGTCAGAAGCACCACCCCTCCCACGAGTATGAGAAGGCCGTTTAGAAGGCTTTCCGTAGGCGCTTTGCCCTGGGCGAGTTCCGCTCTTATAGCGCCGACGGTACGCGTGCCCTGGCTTCTGGCGAGCGTCGCTCCCAGCACTCCCGTCGCTATGACTATGAATATGGTCGGCCAGAGCCCTATTACGTTTCCGAGCTTTATGAGCAGTACCAGCTCAACGAGCGGAACCGCGGTGAACAGAATTAAAAGTCTTGCGAACATTTGAAGTTATCGGAGATAATCCCGGCTATCTGTACGGTATAATAATACATCTGGGGAGAAATGCCGAATTGCCGATGGGAAAACTGCCTTCACGAAGAAAGATTCTCATATCGTTTTTACTCATTTTATGTCTGGGGGTGGGGGGATGCCGGCTTTTCAGGTTCCTTGAGGTAAAGGGTCAGCTTGGGAATTTCAGCGAAAATTTCAGCGTGAGCGACCACGACGGTCTACGCCTCTCTTTCAAAAAACCGGCGCTGCTTGCAGAAGACATTGCGTGGCTTATGGTCTACTCCCCGCCGGTGAAAACCCGCGTTTCGCAGGACACGGAACTTTGGACCTATCATCTGGTGAAAAAATACCTGGGCAGAAAAACTGAAAGCGGAAATTTTGATCTGGCCATGGGGATGAAGCTTTGTAACGGAAAACTCTGCGAAGTCGTCTTCCCCGATCGCCTCACAAAGTATATAAACAAGGAGGTTCTCGGCAAGATAATGGGTTCTGTGGGCGGCGCCGAAGTGAAAAAGCTTAAGAAAACCAGCACCGCGGCTGTAAAGTCTCTTGAAGACAAGGAAATCCCAAGCCTCTCCGAAGTGATTGAGATTCTCGGCCGTCCGTACGCAAGGCTAAAAGGTGAAGGCGGCAGTGTTTTTGTCTACAAATACAGACTGCGGGAAAAAACCCCGGAGGGAAAATACATAATGTTCAGGCTTCTGCTGAGCTTTGACGAAAAAACGACCAAGCTCAAGAGGCTGGTGCTTCCGCTTAGAAGCGTGAGGCTTACGATGAATTTCGAGCCGGGCGTGGCACGAAGGTGAGTTCTGTAAAGCTTCTCTCCCCGGCGAAAGTAAACCTGTTTCTCAGGATTCTCCGAAAGCGCCCCGACGGGTACCACGAGCTCCAGTCTCTCGTTCAGCCCGTAAGCCTTTTTGACGAAATAAGCCTTTCGGTCGAACCGGGAGAGGGGGTCAATCTTTTGTGCTCGGGAAGGGAGATGCCCTCGGGAAGGGACAATCTTGCCGTGGCCGCCTGCAACCTTTATCTTGAGGCGGCCGAGGTGCGAGAGAAGGTTTCGATAGGAATAAAAAAGAATATTCCCCTAGGCGCTGGACTCGGCGGCGGAAGCTCAAACGCCGCGGCGGTTCTTGTGGGTCTTAACAAAGTTCTTGGGAAATTTACCGACCGGGACCTGCTCCGGATGGCCGCATCTCTAGGAGCCGACGTCCCGTTCTTTATAAGATGCACCGCTTCGTTTGTCGAGGGAGTGGGGGAGAGAGTGACTGTGCTTTCAGATTTTCCGCTTTTTCACTACGTTATCCTCTTCCCCGGCAAAAACCTCTCGACCCGGGAAATCTATGCCAGGTGGGAACACCCCGACCGGTTGCCCGAAAGAGCCGATCCCGCTTCTCTTGCGGAGCGGTTCCGCGGCGGAGACTTTCCGCTTGAAAACGGTCTTGAGGAAGCGGTCTTCGGGATTTTCCCCGATATACTTTCCTTCGGGGAGATATTCCGGTCGCTCGGAGCACGGTTCGTGCTCGTCTCGGGAAGCGGGTCATCCGTTTTTTCCGTTTTCCGGGAACGGCAGAAAGCGGAGGAAATCTACGAGTACTTGGAAACCTCCGCTGAATTTGACGTTTTTCTGGCCCAGGGGATAAGCGGCTGGCATTTCCTTACGGACTGAACGGTTTGAGACCTGCTGTCTGTCTGCGGTTCCCATTTCCGCTTAACAAATAAATAAGGGATGACAAGTAATCCCAAAATCAGTAATATAGAAATGTCGTTGCATATAAAAAAGGAGATCCGAAGATGAGAGTGACGTGCCTGGGAAAACTTAGAAACCACATTGTGAACAATGGCAATTATGTAGTGCGGGTTGGAAAAAGAGTTGCCAAATCCTTGGACGTTTCACGCGTTTTTATCGTGACGGCTGTCCTCTTGCTCGGATTTTTGCTGCTGGGCGGTCCCGCAGAGGTCAGCACCCAGGAAACCAACTCCGACGGCGACCTTCGGCTGGTGGACACGACAGCCGATACGGTAATTGACCTCAGTACGGCTACGGCGCCTTCGGGCAGACTTGAGATATTTGATGATGAGGATGGCGACGGTACCGGGGAATGGAAGGGAATATGCGATGATTACCTTGGAGTGCTGGGAACGACAAAAGAAGGAAACGTTCGAGTGATCGGAAGGCAGGAGGCCGAGGTAGCGTGCCGCCAGCTGGGCTTCTCGGGAGGCACTCTGATAACCCAGTTGACGTTGCCGGATGATTCGGATTACCTGCTTGACAATCTTGAATGCGCGGGTTCGGAAGCAAGAATTCTCGGAGAGGGCAAGTGCAGACACTCAGGGCGTGGAGAACATGATTGCGAAAGCGAAGAGGCTTTTGGCGTAACCTGTTCGGCTGCCACCACGAACAACGATGCCGTAGGCAGCCTTGCGATCACGGGCACAACTCAGTTGAGGCAGACGCTTACCGCGGATCACACCGGTATTACCGATGAAGACGGCAAGCCGACTGCGGAGACTTCTTTTAGCTATCAGTGGATCAGGGTTGATAATTACTGGAATGAAACCGAGATTTCCGGCGCGACGTCTTCCACCTATGTTCTTCAGGATGCCGATGAGGAGAACTGGATCAAGGTGAAGTTGACTTTCACGGACGATGCGGGGAATGCGGAGGAGGTTTTCAGCTTTGAAGAAGGGCCTGTTTATACCGATAAGCCCGACGGCTCCCTTCGATTAAGGCCCCTTAGGCTTAGTTATGATATTGGTGGTATTACGATCACCGTGGACTCGGATGAATTCACGGGCATGGTCGAGATATATGATGAGCCGAGCAAGAAATGGAAGGGGGTATGTGATGATGGGGCGGGGAATGAAAACCAGGGGTGGGGTACAGAAGAAGCGGAAGTTGTATGTCGCCAGCTGGAGTTTGCGGGGGGCACCCCGATAACCCAGATAAATGGGACCACTTATCCGCCAATCTACTATCTGCTTGATGAGGTAGTGTGTGACGGGACGGAGGCTAAGCTGCTTGATTGTGACCATGCCGAACGTGGAACTCACGATTGCACCTCCACGGAATACGCAGGTGTTTTTTGTGACGATCCTGATGACGGCAACTAGGCTTAGGGAACTTCCAAGCTGAGCCGGCGGATCCCCCGCGCTTTGGTAACAATCTGATTATCTCGGATGGGAAATAAAATGACCGAAAACATCATGAAAACTGTAAAATTTCTGCTTCTTTTCTGTTGTATGTTGGGGCTTGCCTGTGGAGACGGTTCTGAAAAAAGTTCTGATGGAGGCATAACCGTCAGAGAAGTTACTGACGATGCTACCTTGAGAGAATTCGTGGAATACGCGGCGGGGCGCCTACAAGGCTCGGTCAGTTTTGAAGAAGCGATGCAGCTCATAAACGAGTTCAGGGAGGTCGGGGGAGATTGGAATGATGGTTCCACGTACCTGATTCTTCTTACCAAGGGTGGCGGTGTGTATATCCATGCGAAAAACAGAAAGCTTGAGGATCAGGACTGGTCTGATCTTAAGGACGCAAGTGACAAGAATGTGGGAGAACAGTTTCTCAGGGAAGAAGGGGATTTTGTAAGGTATGATGGAGAAGATGGGAATCCCCGGGTGAGTTACGCATTTCCGTTCACCGCTACCTCTGTTCCGCTTACCAATCCACTTGCACCTGAAGGACAAGAGCTTGTTCTGGTCGGCGGTTTTGATCATGAGCCGCCGGAAGTTAACGAGAAAGCTTCCTATGAGCAACTCTCCGACTCTTATAATTTGCGCCAGTTCAGCCCCACTCCGGAAGCCAGATCTGTGGATACCCGGGAGGAACTGAAGCGGTTTGTGGAAGAGGCGATTCTCTTGTTTACGGGATCCTTGGCGCGGGGTGGTTCCGGTCATTCGCTGGCAGGGGACGTTGCTGGTGATATTGATGTCGTGCTGCTGCGAAGGTTATTCAGGCTTGATAATGGCCCCTGGAGATACGGTTCCACCTACATGTATATAATGGACGACAGGGGCAATGTTGTATTCAACGGGGCCAACAGAAACATTGAGCAGACGAATCTGTGGGAATTCGTGGACGACGATGGAGACAAAGTTATTCAGAGGATAATCGCCGCGGCGAATATGCCGGGCGGAGATTTTGTCGAGTACAACTGGAATGATCCGGAGGATCCGAATGACGACCCGCCTGGTGGTGGTGCCGGCGGTTCTTCGCCCAAGCTTGGCTATGCGAAAGCCGTTCGGATCGATAAGAGCGATCCTATGTCCCCAGTCTATGTCTTTGGTTCCGGGCTTTACAATCCGGAGTTCCTGGGGCAGTCGAAGGAAGAAACCGGGAGATAAAAAACAAATAAAAATCTAAGAAACCGCGTCTGCCCACAACACCGCTTGATTGACGGATTTATATAAAACCGCTGCAGTATCCGCCTCAAACACTCACCGCTTTCTGCACCCACTGTTGAGCCCGGGTTTTTCTTAGCCGATTTGCGCTTCTCTCCGGTTGTCCTACCCTAGCTTCGGTGAAGTAAGCAATTCCCTTTTGCCAGATAGCGTCTGCGGTTTTGTTTTTTGCTTTAACAGTCGTGCTAATGTGGTAACATAAAACTTCTTCCCGACTGGGGCGTCGTCTAACGGCAGGACACCGGGTTTTGGTCCCGGTAGTGGGGGTTCAAGTCCTCCCGCCCCAGCCAAAAAAGATGGTTCAAGCGCCCGTGCCAAAGAATTCCCTTAAAGGACTTAACTCTTCCCAGATCGATGCCGTAAGCCATGGAGAAGGTCCCCTGCTCGTTCTCGCGGGCCCGGGCTCGGGGAAAACCAGGGTTATAGTCCATCGGATCGCTTACCTGATAAACGACTTTTCGATTCCCCCCGGAAACATCTTGGCCGTAACCTTTACCAACAAGGCGGCCGCGGAGATGAAAAAAAGAGCAGAGGAACTGGCCAGTGAGCGGACAAGCCGCATCTGGATCGGCACTTTTCACTCAGTTTGCCTCCGGATTCTTAAAAGAGAGGTGGATTCTGTTGAGGGCTACACGAGGGATTTCGTCGTCTACGACCAGAACGATCAGCTGAACCTCCTAAAAAGCTGCATGAAGGAGCTTGATTACGGAGAAAGCCTTTTCTCCCCCAAGGGCGTGCTTTCCGAATTTGATGGGGTTGAGAACAGGGCGGAGGTGTTTTTCAGGGACGATTTTTACGGTCGCGCACTGAGAGAGCTTTATGATTTCTACAAAAACGAGCTCGTGAAACGAAACGCCATGACCTTTAATGACCTGCTGCGCCTTGCAAACAGGCTTCTTTCGGAAAACGAGGAAATCTGCGCCCGCTACCAGGACAGATTTTCTCACGTGCTTGTTGATGAGTATCAGGATACAAATGTTGTTCAGTCCCGCTTCGTAAGAACCCTCTCACAGCGACACCGCAACCTCTTCGTTGTGGGCGACGACAGCCAGTCGATTTACGGGTGGAGAGGTGCCGACATAAACAACATCCTTAACTTTGAAAAGGACTTTCCCGGGGCGGGTGTAATAAAACTCGAGCGTAATTACCGCTCAACGTCTACCATACTTGCTATTGCTAACTCGGTGGCAAGTAAAAACCTCAGGAGAAAGGAAAAGAACCTATGGACCGAAAACCCTGCGGGAGAAAAAGCCGTTGTCTTCAAGGCTGGCGACGGCGCAGATGAGGCTCAGTTTGTTGCGGAGCGAATTTCGCTTCTGATTGAATCCGAGGATTTTACTCTGGGTGACGTGGCGGTTTTCTACAGAGCGAACTTTCAGTCGAGGCTGGTTGAGGAAGGGCTCAGGGCCGGGAGAATCCCCTACAGGATGGTGTCTGGAGTCGGCTTTTATCAAAGGGCCGAGATAAAGGATGTAGTCGCTTACCTGCGGCTGATTCAGAATCCGAGGGACAACGTGAGCTTTGAGAGAATAGTTAACGTTCCGCCGAGAAAAATAGGAGGAGTCACGCTGCGAAAGCTGCGCGAGATCTCAGAAGCCGGAGGATTCGCTCTTCTGGACGCTATTGAATACTGCCGGGAGCAAAACCTTCTGCCCGGGCAGGCGCTTCGCGCGCTCTCCCGGTTTCTTGACATCATAAAGGAATTTAGCTCGGCGGCGCAAGACCAGCCGGTTGCAAGCGTTATCAAGAGGCTTCTTGAGCGTACCGGTTATCTGGATTACCTCGGAGAAGAGCATCACAGGGTGGAGAACCTTAAAGAGCTTTTAAACGCGGCTGAGGGCTTAGGGGAGATGACCCTCTCTGATTTTCTTGACCGCGTGCTGCTCTCTACAGACGAGGACAGGGAGAATTCTGGAGAGGATGAAGTTTCTCTCATGACGATTCACGCGGCCAAGGGGCTTGAGTTTCCCGTGGTATTCGTGGTCGGGGTAAACGAGGGTCTGCTTCCGCACCAAAGATCCGCAGCCACCCTGGAGGGGCTTGAGGAAGAGAGAAGACTTTTCTATGTCGCGGTTACCCGCGCCAAGCGGCTTCTCTACCTCAGTTACGCTTCCTCAAAAGGTGCTTCGGGTCCCATGCATAGCACAGGAAAATCGGTTTTTCTGGATGACCTCCCGCCTGAGCATGTTGTCTACGAATCCCGCAAGAGAAATCTTTCTGATCGGGACTTGGACGTTTCCTCAAGACCAGATTTGAAGAGGGAGGTACACCGCGAATCTTCGAATACCGGTCGGAAGCTAAGACGTGGGCAGACGGTTAACCACCCGGTTTTCGGTCCCGGGGTTGTAAACAGGGTTGAGGGAAAAGGGGACGGGATGGTGGTTACTGTCGCTTTTTCCAGCTACGGGGTGAAAAAGATTCTTGCGGGCTATCTTGTCACCTAGCGGCGAGGTTTTCCGCTCACTTGGTCCGGGCAGTTTTCATGTCGCAGTCGGCCCGGGGGCGTACAATTCGCGTTTCCGCGTGATGCTCCTTAAGGCCCCTTTGGTCTTGACACAACCATTTATTCCTAATAGCCTAAATTCTATGTGGAGCGGGAGAAATGATTAGAGTTTTGGAAGTCCGGCACATTTTCCTGGTTGCGGCGGTATTTTTGCTGCTGGGCGGGTCCACGAGTGCTCAGAATACGAATGCTGACGGCGACCTTCGGTTAGTGGATACGACTGATGGCACGGTAGTGGACACGACGGCCGTTACGCAGCCTTCGGGCAGACTTGAGATATTCGATGATGATGACGGCAACGGAACCGGCGAGTGGAGGGGGATATGTGACGATTTCATGGAACCGGTAAACGGTGTGCAGCGGGGCACGGAAGAAGCGCAGGTTGCGTGTCGCCAGCTGGGCCTCTCGGGGGGTACTCCGATGACCAGACTGACCGTACCGCAGAGCGTATACTCCTCGGACTATTACTTGCTCGATGAGCTTGAATGCACGGGCTCGGAAACTAGGCTGCTCGGCCAGGGTAAGTGCAGACACCGCCCGCGCGGGGAGAACAACTGCTTCAGCATCGAGGCTTTCGGTGTGACTTGTGAAGCTACTACTGCATCCTCGAACAGTACCGCCACCGGAAGGCTCACAATCTCGGGCACGACGGAGACCGGGCAAACTATGACAGCGGATCACTCCGGGGTGACTGACGGAGATGGTAAACCGTCTGAGGAAAGTTCGTTTAGCTACCAGTGGATCAGGGTAGGTTATTACGACTACAGCGAGACCGAGATTTCCGAAGCGACGAGTTCCACCTATGTTCTCCAGTCAGCGGATGAGGATCACTGGATCAAGGTGAAGCTGAGTTTTACTGACAATGCGAACAATTCAGAGGAAATCTCAAGCTTTGCGGAAGGCCCTGTCTATCCCGATGTTCCCGACGGCACACTTCGGTTAAAGCCTACAAGCGATTCGTCGGATGATTACACGGGTCTGCTGGAAATATTCGATAAACCAAAGAAGCGATGGAAGGGAGTATGTGATGACGGTTGGGGCACGGAAGAGGCCCAGGTCGCATGCAGTCAGCTGGGCTTCTCGGGCAATACTCCGAAGACAGGGATAATCAGGTCGGGGTGGCCGTCGCTGCTTTTTCTGCTTGATGAGGTGGATTGTGAAGGTACGGAAGAAACTTTGCTTGATTGCGACCATGCGAGACGCGGCGTGAACGACTGTGTTGCCTGGGAGTATGCGGGTGTCTCTTGCGAAGCTCCTGCCGAACCGGAAATCTCGCCCACGCAGTAATGCCGGGGGCAAGCAGGCCAGAAACAGGAATTTTCTTCTCGGCTAGAAAAGGCAGCTTACGACGAGGCTTTTGGCCCAATCGGGAGAGGGGGCCGCGTAGCTTTTGTGCTCCGGTTGATCCAAGAAGGGGTTTTCGAAGATCTTTTTTACTTTCTCTATCTCAGGGTAGTTTTCCTGTTCCAAAGCTTCTTTTATCGCAGTCTCCATTATATGGTTTCTCAAGACATACCTGGGATTAACGGAGCCCACAAGCTTTTTTCTCTTGTGGTCGGGCAGAGAATTTCCCTGAAGCTCCCCGGCGTATTCGGAGAACCACTGTCGCCATTGCTCCGAAGCTTCTGAGAGTTCTTTAAGCCACGGGTTTTCCCCGAATGAGCAGTCACACCTTACGTCAGAGATGTTTCTAAGAAAGATATGGTAGTCCGTTTACTCTGGCTCGGCTTCACGGCACTTACCCCCTGACAGTTCAACAAAATCCGGTGAACCGGGCAGAAGAACTGACTTTTCGCTCTGCCTAATCTCCGCAGGACCGTAATCAGAATGATCCGCAATCAAGGAGCTTGACAACAGATAGGACCCTTCGTTATTGTTGTCTTGGAATGCGAGGAACACGAAGGCTGGCGCAACTGGCGGCATTAAACAGGTCTCCTGATGATCAACCGGAGTGCTCCTACGTAAAAAATCGTGGGATTCTGAACTGCTCCTCCCCTGATCGTTTTTCTCCAAAACGCGGAAATTGCTCGCTAACCGCACCGCGGAGCGGGAGCAGCTTTCTTCTCTCTGCTCTTAAGTGCTTTTCTGTCTGCTTGGTGGCGGCGCTTTTCGCCTTGACGGGAGTTGCGCAGGCGCAAGCACAAACACTAAGCTGTCCGCACACATCGTCTGACCCGCCAACGGACAAGGATGTACTGATAACTCTTTATTGTTCTACCAACGGCGATGGATGGGAAAAGAAAACTAAATGGCTTAGTAACAAAAATATTAACCAATGGTGGGGAGTTAACACCTTTAATTCCAGAGTCACTAAACTGTACTTAAACAATAACAAGTTAAGCGGGGCAATGCCGACGGAGCTGGGAAACCTGACCAAACTAAAAGAGCTGCGTCTCGAAAGAAACCAGTTAAGCGGGACTATACCGACGGAGCTGGGAAACCTGGCCGAACTAAGGCATCTGGTTTTCTACGTAAACAACTTAAGCGGAACAATACCGGCGGAGCTGGGAAACCTGACCAACCTAGTGTGGTTCTATCTCAACAAAAACAACTTAAGCGGGACAATACCGACCGAGTTGGGAAACCTGACCAAACTAGAAGAGCTGCGTCTCGAAGAAAACCAGTTAAGCGGAACAATACCGACGGAGCTGGGAAACCTGGCCGAACTAAGGCATCTGGTTTTCTACGTAAACCAGTTAAGCGGAACAATACCGGCGGAGCTGGGAAACCTGCCCAACCTAGTGTGTTCTATCTTAATACCGACAACTTAAACGGGACAATACCGCCGGATCTGGGTGACCAAAGTCAACTCAACAATAACAGTTAAGCGGGACAATACCGCCGGAGCTGGGAACCCTGACCAACCTAAGATACCTGCTTCTCAACGAAAATAACCAGTTAAGCGGAACAATACCGGCGGAGCTGGGAAGCCTGACCAACCTAAAACAGTTGATTCTCCGCGTAAACCAGTTAAGCGGGACAATACCGCCGGAGCTGGGAAACCTGACCAAACTAGAGCGACTGTATCTCTATGAAAACCAGCTAAGCGGGTCTGGTATTGAACTGGAAGATATGATCAGACTACAGCGCCTGTTCATCCAAAACACCATGATAACCCCAGGAACCGCCATGATTGAAGATATGGAGACTCTTGCAACGACGGAGGGCAGTTTAAAGGGGTCTGGCCTCTGGGGCAGCGACGATCTGACCGACGCGGCAAAGCAAACCAACAGCGATCTGGGCAGGACGATTGACTGGGCCGCATTGTGGGCCATTTACCTGGATAACGACGGCGCTGAGTGGAAGAACAATAGCGGCTGGCTTGCCGGCAGTAGCCTTTCTAATTGGTACGGGGTTGAAACCAACAGCGACGGTCGAGTAGAAATACTCAATCTCCGCTACAATGACCTGAAAGAAGATATTCCAAACGCTCTTGAAGCGTTAAAAGATATTACAAGACTTGATCTCTCCTATAATGGAATGCTGACTGGGGAGCTTTCCCCGAGATTGATGGATATAAGCAGTCTTACAGAGTTGAATATAAGGTGCACAGGGATCACCAAGCCAACCGACATGGATTTTCAGTCATGGCTTCAAACGATTACCTTGATCGATACCCAAATGGGTGACGCTTGTTCCGTTCCGCCGGCAGTGCCGGTAAGGATGATGACCGTGACTCCGCAAGTCGGGGGACTGTCGGTATCGTGGGAAGAGTCGACGGATGCCGACGGGTACAATATCCAGTGGAAGTCGGGCGGGCAGCAATTTAACGAAACCAACCGCCAGCGAACGGTCACGGGTGGGAGCACCACAAGCTACGTGATCACGGGACTCACCGCCGGCACGGAATACACGGTAAGGGTGATAGCAACAAAGTCAAATGCCGATAAAGGCTTTGCTCGAGTCGAGGCTAAGGGAATTCCTAGGTTTCCGGCTCCGGGACGGGTAACGGGGGTAGGCGTGACTCCGCAAGTCGGGGGGCTGTCGGTATCATGGGAAGAGGTGACGAATGCCGACGGGTACAAGGCCCAGTGGAAGTCGGGCGGGCAGCAATTTAACGCAACCAGCCGCCAGCGAACGGTCGCGGGCAGGAGCACTGTAAGCTACGTGATCACGGGACTCGCCGGCAGCACGGAATACACGGTGAGGGTGATAGCCACCAGGTCCAACGCCGATGACGGCCAGCCTTCACAGGAGGATTCTGCGACACCGATCACACCTCCGCCGCTGATCACACCTCCGTCGCCTCCCCCCCTAGGACAGGTAACTGGGATCAGCGTGACGCCGCAAGTCGGGGAACTGTCGGTATCGTGGGAAGAGGTGACGAATGCCGACGGGTACAAGGTCCAGTGGAAGTCAGGCGGGCAGCAATTTAACGCAACCGACCGCCAGCGAACGGTCACGGGCGGGAGCACCACAAGCTACACGATCACGGGACTCACCGCCGGCACGGAATACACGGTAAGGGTGATAGCAACGAAGTCAGTTGGCGACGACGGGCAACTGCCATTGGAAGTCAAGGGTATACCGGAACTACCAGATCAAGTTGTTCCTGGTGATTCTCCTGCCGGCGAAACTGGAGGGGGATGCGCGATGATTTCACAAAAGACAGCGGACAATATGTCCGCAAAAACCTTTTTAAATTTGCTTTTTGTTGTATCGTTCATGTTTTTACCGTTCAGGAAGGCAAATCTATTCATTTTTGTCGGGATAGGCACCATATCAATATTCAATCGCACTTAACTCGAAGCCGGTTGAATATTGATCTGGTCATTCGGTTATAAAGGACATGCCGTGATCGTTGTGGTGTCTAGAGATGTTCAAAAAACTTTGTGTGCTTGCACCGGGGAAACTCAAGCTCACGCGCGGCGTGATTACCTGCTCATAAGACGTTGCTGGCAGGTCGTTTCGGCCGGGATGTCGCATCTTTTTGCTCCCGAGTGATTCCTCCATAGAATCGCAAGCAGCACAGACATAACCAAAAGCAGATTGAGTATGACGCTTTTATGTATATGTTCCGCTTCCGCATTCGGAGCAATCGCACATCCTCCGCCCAGTTGCGCCGGATCAACCGGATTTCCCGGGGCGGGAGGTGAAGAAGAAGGACAGGTTGCCTGAACCGTGTCCATACAGCCTCTTCGGAAGCCAAAAATTCCATCCAGCAATCCCGAAATTCCATGGTGTCTGGAGTCTGGATGCTAGTACAACTTATGTCAAGAAACCCGATTCTTCCCAGCTGTCAATCAGGTTTTCTGAAAGCGTTCCGCCTAACTGATGGTTGTTTTGAAACTCAAGAGCAATTAGTTGTGTAAGGGAACTCAGGTCCGGAATATCGCGGCTTAACCGGTTGTTGCCCATCTCTATCACTCCGACACTTACTAGCCTGCATTTCTCACAAAGGGGTGTAAGAAGTAAATTTTTTGGGGTTGGATCTGGATTTTGGCTGAACTGACAGGGAGCGAGTTTCTTTTTCGGGTAGGCGGCAGCGATTTACAGGTTATTTCCGTATGTTCTTACCTTGCGAAGCGATATCAGACGCAGATGTCCCCCTGCGGTCTCAGGCAAGCATATCCGCAATCCCTTGTTCCCTATTGATTCAACGGAATCGCCCGCAGCCTGCTCAGCACATGCTTGAACAAGTCCGCGTACGGATAGAACTCCGAGAACGACAGCACAATTCTCCTGGCGCTCATTGTTATCAGCGTACCAATCTTAAGCAGCTTCAGGCGTATGGTATCGCACTGCGCCATCGCGTAGCGGGTTCCCTTAAGCCCGCTGTGTCTCAAACGCTCAAGCAGCACGTAGGCAAAGGCGGAGAAGTACATCCTCAACTGGTTTGACCTCATGTAGTGAGTTGAGGTGCGGTCCGAGAACAACTCAAGCTGCTGAGACTTGATACGGTTCTCCATCTCCCCCCGAGCGCAGTAAACCTTCTCGTAAAGAGTCTTGGCGTCATATTCTTCGTGTTTGACAGACGTTACTATGAACCGGGTGTTGGCCCCTTTCTCAAGATGCTCAGCCTTGCATACCACCCTGCGGCTTCGAGACCAGCTTTTCATGGTACTGTACATAAAGCTTACAAACCTCCTCGATGGTCTTTTGGTTTCCACATACTCTATGTGAGCTCCGCGAACCTGCTTCTTAACCCTTTTCATCAACCGGGAGTTTCTTGCCATGCCCAACACGTAATCAACCCCGTTTTGCTCACACCACCTCATAAGCTCGTCCCGGCAGAACCCCGTGTCCCCTCGTATGATAATCCCAGTGTCTTTCCACTTCCCTCGAATCCCGGAGATAATCCTCTTCAGTTCTTCCTCTGCTCCCGCCGCAGAATCCTGGTTGGCTTCGCGGAGCCGGCACCCAAGCAGATGGCGCCCGCAGAATATGTAAGAGGGGGTGTAGCAGTACCCCCCGTAATAACCGTGATAAAACCTGCCCTCCTGATTTCCGTGCAGGGGATCGTCCGTGATGTCTATATCGATCACTATCTTCTTCGGCCTTTTTTTGTGGAACCTGATGAACATATCCACAAGCAGTTTGTCAATCGCCCCAAAGTCAGCCTCTATCTTCTTGTAGCGATCCGTCCCCCCGGTGGTAAGCTCCATGCGGTTTACCGTGCTCTTGCCCGCAAGGGGAGCAGAGGTACCGCAGAACATGGATGCTATGGGATCCCCTCGGAACCTGTCATGGTCGTTCACGTCTTCGTAACCCAAGCAGATTGCCAGCACCCGCTGGGCCACTATGGAGAATACGGGGTGGGTGATGTAACTGGGGTTTCGATGATCAATGAAGCACTCGGCGAACCTCCTGATGACTCCAAAACGGTGTTCGGCTTCGCGAAGCAGGGCAATGCCGCCGTCGGAACTTACTTTGTCAGAGTCGAATTTAGCAATTACTTTGCGGGTTCTTTTAGAACCGGGGCTGTTTGTGGATGTTTCGAGAGTTTTGAAGGGTAGAAATTCGATTTGTTCCGTGTTACACTGTGTACTCATGAGGCCGTTGTTCTCCTGTGTTTTAAGTTACTGTAATAACTGTATTATAACACATACAACGGCCTCTTTCTATACCTCCTTGTGAGAAATCCGGGCTAGGCCGTTAAATTCGGAGGGAATACTCCCACTTAGCTGGTTGCTATCGAGAAACAGTTGAAGCAGCTCTGTAAGGGTGCTGAGGTCCGGGATGGTCCCGCTCATCTGGTTGTCGCTTAGCCCCAGTTGCTTCAGGTTGGTAAGTGCCGCAAGTTCTGAGGGATAGTTCCGCTTAGCTGATTTCCAAGGAGATCCAAGTATTCCAGATTGGTGAGTGCTCCGAGTTCCGAAGGGATGGTCCCGCTTAACCGATTTCCGTAGAGGTCCAGATCCGTCAGGCTGGATAATTCAGCCAGTTCGGCAGGAATTATCCCGCTTAAACTGTTCATCGAGAGATCCAGCACTCTTATATCCTCGAGATTTGCAAGCTCTTGAGGGATTTAGATTTTTGTTGCGAAGCGACAGGTGCGTGAGGTCGACGAGGGCACCCAGATCGGTTTTTCTGGAAGATCTCCCGCCGGAACACGTCGTCTACGAATCCCGCAAGAGGGGTTTTTCCAGCCGAGATTCTGACCTTCCTGCGGATTCGTCCTCAAAAACACCGCGCGAGTCTTGGGACGAAGGTCAAAGCTTAAGACCCGGCCAGAGGATTACCCGCCACATCTTTGGTCCCGGGGTCGTTAACTAGGTTGACGGTAAGGGGAAGGATGCAGTGGTCACGGTGGCTTTTTTCGGCTCCGGCATAAAAAAGATCCTGGCGAGTTATCTTACCGTCTAGGAGAGGCAGCTTGCTACTAGGTTCTTTGCCCACTCCGGGGAAGAAGCCGCATAACTTTCATGTTCCGGCTGATCAGAGAAGGGGTTCTCGAAGATTCTTCTTACTTTTTCTATTTCCGAATAATTTTCCCGCTCCAAAGCCTCCCTTATCGCGGTCTCCATTATATGGTTTCTCAAGATGTACTTAGGATTAACGGAGTCCATGAGCTCTTTTCTTTCGTGATCGGGCAGCGAATTCCCCCGAAGTTCCCCGGCGTACTCTGAGAGCCATTGCCTCCACTGCTCTGAAGCTTCGGAGAGTTCTACGAGCCACGGGTTTTCCTCGAATGAACCGTCGCACCTTACGTCAGAGATGTTTCGAAGGAAGATATGGTAGTCCGTTTTGTATTCGGCGAGCCTCCCGAGAGTGTTTTCGATGAACCGCAGGGATTCCTTTTTTTCCTTTTCAAAACCGAACTTGCGCAGCATTAGTTCTCTGTAGGTTGCGGAGAACATTTTGTTGTAACTCTCAATCACCTCCCGCGCATGTTTTTCGTCCACGAGACCTTCCAGGCATTTTACGAATCTCTCAAGGTTCCACCGCGCGATCGCGGGCTGGTTTCCGTAGCTGTACCTGCCGAAGTGATCCGAGTGATTTGGAACGTGATTCCTGTCGAATGTCTCAAAAAATCCGTACGGTCCGTAATCAAGGGTGAGACCCGTTACGGACATGTTGTCGGTATTCATCACTCCGTGGGTGAAACCGAAAGCCTGCCACTTGGCTACCGTGGATGCTGTTTTTTCGGCCGTTGCGCGCAGAAAAAGCCCGTAGCTCTCTTTTGTCTGGCGGGAAATCTCGGGGTAGTGGCGGGCGATTACGTAATCCGCAAGCGTCCGGACGTTTTCCTCTTGCCCCAGGTGATAAAAGCCTTCAAACGAGCCGAAGCGCACGTGGGTCTCCGCGACCCGAAGCATCATCGCGGCGGGTTCTTTGGTTTTCCTCTCGATTTTTTCTGTGCTCCCCACTACGCAAAGCGCCCTTGTGGACGGAATCCCCAGATGGTAGAGAGCTTCGCTCCCGAGATATTCCCTTATGGAAGATCTGAGCGTGGCCCTTCCGTCAAATCCTCTTGAGAATCTGGTCGTTCCGCATCCCTTGAGATGGAGATCCCACCTGCGGTCTTGCTCATCAATTATCTGCCCGAGCAGAAGCGCTCTTCCGTCTCCAAGGTGCGGGTTATAGACCCCGAACTGCCATCCGGCGTAGTACATCGCCAGGGGGTCTGAGCCAGCAAGGGGCCTTTTTCCGCATAGGTACTCGGCCAGAAGGGGGTTTTGTTTCTCGCCGGGGTCTATGCCGAGCTGTGCCGCCAGATTATCGTTGAACGCCACCATATGAGGGTTCTCAAACGAAACGGGGTCTTTTTTCTGGTAGAACCCGGGCGGTAGTTCCGCGTAGGCGTTTTCAAAGCGAAGGTTTGTTATTTTCTTCATTTCAGGACATCCGCTGCCGATTCGTTACAGGATTATATTAGCGGAAGACAGTGAGCTGGAAAAAATTCCCGAAGCCGGGCGCGGGTACACGGCAGACTGATAAAGAAGTATAATGTTTCCTGGAGAGAGTATGAAATACAGAAAAAACAAGATAAAAATCGAACATTCGATAATAAAGGGACTCCGCCGTTTTCTTGAGGACAACATCTCGGGCCTTGACCACGTGACGGGAATCATTCCCGGTGAGATAAAGGTCGGTCGCGCCACGGGGGAGAACCTCGCGGTAAGCTACAAGTACAACACCCGAAGCGGGGCCAAGCTCATAGCGAGAAGCGGCACTTCGGTGCAGGAGGTGTTCATTATCACGAAGAACCCCGAGGAACTCAAAACGGTTATAGAACTCTCAGGCAAATGAGCTTTCCCTGAGGGTCACCGCGCCTTCTCCGAGCAACCCCTCCACCTTTTGTATGAGCTCATCCCTGAAGTCCACCTTGCAGCTTCCGACCCTCAAAACGGCCTCTGAGCGGTTGGTTTTCATGTCTATTATCACGGTTGAGTCTCCCGGGAACTTCTCGAGGATTTCTCTCAGGCTTACTATGTTCTGCTCGTTTGCGGCTTCACAAGCGATACTGATACAGACCGCGGAATTCGTTCTGGTTTCCCTGAGTGAAGAGATGTCGCTTGCGAGAAGACGTACTTTTTCATCCGAGATCTCGACCCTTCCTTTCACTATTACCGGCTCGACCTTCTGTTCTAGGAGCACTCGTGATCTCTGCAGGACATCGTTAAAAACGATTGCTTCGGTGAATCCGTTTAGATCTTCGAGGGTCAGATAACCGATAAAGCTGGTTCCTTTTCTGGTGTTTTTGATTTCGATTGATCTCACCACCCCGGCGATTCTCACCTCAGAACCGTCTTTCGCACGCTTTATGGATTCGGTGTCGTGAAGGGGGCTGTATTTTTCAAGCTCCAAAGAGTACTTTCGAAGCGGGTGGGATGATATAAAAAACCCGAGTACCTCAAGTTCGTTCTCAAGCTTGATGCGGTCGTCCCATGGCTCACTTTCCTCAAGCGTCGGGGCGGTCACTGAATTTGGAAGGTCAAACAGCATTCCCTGCCCGTTTGTCGGCGTGTGATGTTTTATGGAGTTATAGTCGAGCAGAGACTCGCGGGAAGCAAACAACCGCGCCCTGCTCGGTTCGAGGGAATCGTAAGCCCCCCCCATCACCAGGCTTTCAAACGCTTTTTTGTTAAGCTTTCTCGAATCCACCCTGGCGCAGAAGTCGGTAACGGATTCGAACACCCCGTCTTTTTCCCTGGTTCTGACTATTTCCTCGGTCAGGCTGTCGCCGACGTACTTGATCGCCGTGAACCCGAACAGTATTTTCCCGTCCGAAACCGTAAACCCCGAGCAGCTGCGGTTTATGTCAGGCTGCAGCACGTCGATTCCGAGCTTCCTGCACTCGGTTATGCCGGAGATCACCTTGTCCATGTTATGTGCCTCGACGGACATGAAGGCTGCCATGAATTCCGCCGGGTAGTGTGACTTGAGGTAGGCCGTCTGGTAGGTAATTATGGCGTAGGCGGCGCTGTGGCTTTTGTTAAAGGAGTATTCGGCGAACTTTTCCATAGTGTTGAAAAGCTCTTCGGCTTTTTTGCGTTCTATGCCTTTTTTTTCCGCTCCCGTGAGAAACCTTTTGCGCTGGGCCCTCATTTCGCTTGATTTCTTTTTGCCCATCGCCCTTCGGAGAAGGTCTGCCTCTCCCATGGTAAAACCCGCAAGCTCGCTTGCCGTCTGCATTATCTGCTCCTGGTAAACGAAAAGGCCGTAGGTCTCCCCCAGTATCTCCTGAAGCGCCGGATGGGGAAAATCAACCTTGCTCCCCTTTTTTCTCAGGATGAATTCCTCCGCCATGCCGCTGTCAAGAGGACCCGGGCGGTAAAGCGCAAGGGCGGCTGTTATGTCCTCGAATTCCGAGGGCCGCAGTCTCGTTAGAAGGTCTTTCATCCCCGCGGATTCAACCTGGAATATCCCCATGGTCGCGCCTTCGCAGAGCAGAGTGTAGACCTTCGGGTCATCAAGAGGAATTTTGTCCAGGTTGAATTCCTTTTCGTCCTTTCCCTGGTTTTCTCGGACGTACTTCACAGCCTTGTCGATTATCGTAAGGGTTTTAAGGCCGAGGAAATCGAATTTCACGTAACCCAGCTTCTCGATGGAGCTCATGTCGAACTGGGTTACGATCTCGTCTTTGCTTCCCTTGTAAAGGGGTATGTAATCGGCGATCGGTTCGTTTGATATCACGATGCCCGCGGCGTGGGTCGAGGAATGACGCACCATGTTCTCAAGCGATTTCGCAAGTTCCACCACTTCAGCAAGCTGCTTGTTCTCGGAAAGACGTTCTTTTATTTCCTTTACCTTGTTTACGGCTTCTTCTATGCTGAAAACCTTTCCCCGGAAAGAGGGGATCATTTTTGAGAGCCGGTCGACTTCTGAGTACGGAAGGCCAAGGACTCTTCCCACGTCCTTTATCACGGCTTTTGAGGACATGGTCCCGAAGGTGCCTATCTGGGCCACCTTGTCTGCGCCGTATTTCTCCGTCACGTATCTTATTATCTCGTCCCGGTGCTCCGCGCAGAAGTCAACGTCTATGTCGGGCATGCTTACTCTCTCCGGGTTAAGGAACCTCTCGAAGATAAGCTTGTGCCTTATGGGGTCTACGGCAGTTATGCCGAGGGCGTAGGCGACCAGGCTTCCCGCGGCGCTTCCCCGTCCCGGCCCCACGGGAATATCGTTTTTCTTCGCATGCAATATAAAGTCGGAGACCACGAGGAAATACGCGGAGAACCCCATCTTGCAGATGGTGTCAAGCTCCGAGTGAAGCCGCTGCCGGTAAATCTCGTGTGCCTCTTCGGGTATTTCGTTTTTGCGGAGTATTCCCTCGAGATTTTTGCCTGAGATCTCCCGGATGAATTCGTCAAGTGACTTTCCCTCGGGAGCAACGTATTCGGGGAACCTGTACCCGTCGGTTTCAAATTCAAAATTGCAGCGCTCAGAAATTCTCACCGCTTCTTCAAGCGCGCCCTCAAACCCCTTCATGTCCCGGGCCATTTCCTCCCTTGTTTTCACGTAGAAGTCGTCACTTTGGAACCTCATTCTTTTCTGGTCCGCCACCATGCTTCCGGTCTGGATGCATAAAAGGGTGTCGTGCGATCTGTGGTCTTCCCTGGTGAGAAAATGGCAGTCGTTGGTTGCCGCGAGCTTTATGCCGAGGCGCTCGCCGATTTTGCGAAGCCCTCTGTTAACCCTGCGCTGTTCCTCAAGTCCGATGGCCTGCACTTCAAGGTAGTAGCGGTCCCCGAATATTTCCTTGTAGATCGACGCGATTCTTGCCTGCTCCTTTATGTCTTTTTTGAAAATGGCCTGGGAGAGTTCGCTGCTCATGCACCCGGAGAGGACTATGAGTCCTTCATTGTGCTCCGAGAGCATTTCGTGGTCCACGCGCGGGCGGCGGTAAAAACCCTCGAAATACCCTCTCGTTACGAGCCTTGAGAGGTTCCTGTAACCCCGCTCGTTCATGCAGAGTACTGTGAGGTGGTAGTTTTTCCCGTCAGACGGCTTTTCAAGCTTAAGAGTTGGGGTTACGTAGAGCTCGCATCCTATTATGGGTTTTACTCCGCGGGCCTTCGCTTTTTCGAAAAACTCGTAGGCGCCGAAGAGGTTTCCGTGGTCGGTACAGGCAACGGCGGGCATGGAGTGCTTCTCCGCCCTCTCGACCAGTTCGTCGAACTTTATCGAGCCGTCAAGAAGCGAGTACTGCGAATGTAGATGTAGGTGAACGAAGGAGTCTGCCATCGCGGGTTATTGAATTATACATTTTCCTTCGGTTTCATCCAGTGGCGGCGGAAAATGACAGCCGAGTTTTAATCAAGTAAATTAGAAAGTCGGGTTTCGGACAAAACGGGTGGTTAAGTCTTTACATCATGTACGAGGAAACGGAGTTCAAGCTGTCCCTCTCGCCCGCCGTGGCGAGTCGGATTCTGCGTTACAAAGGGCTTAGACTCCTCCGCAAGGGCCGACGCGTGAAACGCCATCTTGTCAGCACCTATTTCGATACTCCCCGCCACGCCCTTAGAAAATCAGACATAGTGCTTCGGGTACGTGATAACGGCAAGGGCAGGGAGCAGACTGTAAAGGTGCCGTTCCGGGGCCCCCCGGGCCTTCAGAATTTCCGCGAATGGACCGTGCCCGCAAACGGCGACTGTCCGAGTCTCTGCGCCGTGGACGACCCCGTGCTCGCTCGCGATCTTTCCCGTCGGCACTACGAAAAGCGTCTTCGCTCCGTATTCACCACGGATTTTGAGCGCGAAGCGATTCATATCAGGATCCGTGGAACGGAGTTCGAGCTCGCCGTTGATCAGGGAGTTATTCACGCGGAGACGCGAGAGGGACGCGTTGAGGAGCGTATCTGCGAAGCGGAATTCGAACTGCTCTCCGGTGATCCCGCGCGGATGTTCGATATAGCACTTGAACTCTGCGAAGCTTACGACATACGACTCGGCCATCTTACCAAGGCGCAGAGGGGCTACGCACTTGCCAGGCCCGCGCTTCGGCCCAGACCCCTTAAGGCCCCGAAGGTTGCGCTTACAGAAGAGATGAGCGTGGGTGAGACGTTTAATTTCATTGTCGGGGGCGCCCTTGAGCACATGTTCGCAAACGAGATTCCGACCCTTGATGGAAAGGCTGAAGGGGTTCACCAGACAAGAGTGGCGATGAGGCGGGTACGCGCCGCGCTTCGGGCTTTTAAGAAAATACTTCCTTATGACAAGCGAAAGGCGTTTAACGGAGAGTTCCGCTGGTTCCAGCAGCGCCTGGCTCCGGCCCGCGACTGGCAGGTGCTTTTGAGCGAGACGCTTCCAAAGATATCCGCAAGTGCGCCCGAGCAGGAAGAAGTGATAAACCGCCTCAGGCGTATCGCGCGCACCGAGCGCCGCCGCGCCGTTGGGGACGCGGCCGCTTATCTTGAGAGCCGCCGCTACGCCCGTCTGCTGCTTCAGTTTGAACGCTGGATCGCGTCTGTGGAGAAGGAAGTCGGCTCAAAGACTTTCGGCGAGCCCGTAAAGCCGTTTGCCACAGACGTGCTTCGAAGGACATGGCGCTATTTTCTCGAGGAGACGAGACCTCTTTCGCGTCTTCCGGACGAGGATCTTCACGAAACAAGAAAACGCGGGAAAAAGGCCCGCTACGCTACGCAGTTTTTCAGTTCGCTGTGGAGCGGTTCCGAAGTTGAGCCCTTCATGGAACTCATGGCGCGTTTTCAGGACCGCCTCGGAAAGACAAACGACGCTATAGTCGCGCGGCACATCCTGGCGGCGGTTAAGCCCGGGAGGCTTGATCCCTCTGTAATCCATCTTGTGCAGGAATGGTCGCAGTCCCGGGTTGCGAAGTGCCTTCGCACGGCGCAGCCGCAATGGAGGCGTCTTGGGAAACTTGAGCCGTTCTGGGAGAAATGAACAGTGATCCCAGCTTTTCACATGACGGGTAATTATGTAAACTCAGAAATTGGGTGTGAGGGCGCTTGTACGCGGCATATTATGACCTTGGGAGGTTCTAAGTGGCTTCTTCTATAACCGACATCTCAAGCAAAAGAATCTCGCTTCGCTCTTCAGCGCGGTATCTTAACAGGGAGCTTTCCTGGCTTGATTTTAACCTGCGGGTTCTTGAGACGGCGGCTAGCAAGCGGATTCCCCTTCTTGAGAGGATACGGTTTCTCTCCATCTCCGCGAGCAACCTTGATGAGTTCTACATGGTCAGGGTAGCGGGCCTCGCGGCACAGGTGATGGAAGGAGTGACTGACCGAACCAAAGACGGTCTTAGACCCTCCCAGCAGCTAGAAGCCATAGGGGACAAGGTACGTTCCCTGCTTGACCGCCAGCACGAATGCGAAAAGAAACTGTTTTCCCTCTGCAAGAAGGCGGGGATCAAGATCGTGACTCCCCAAAGCCTTGACCGTGCGGGCGCAAAATGGCTTTCGGAGTGGTTCTCGAAGAAGCTTTTTCCCGTTTTAACCCCGCTTGCGATAGACCCTGCACATCCGTTTCCCTTTATACAGAACGGAAGTCTGGTGTGCGCCGCGCAGCTTAACCGTGCCGAGGACGGCAAGAGGATGAAGGGCCTCATACTGCTGCCTTCACAGGTCGAGCGCTTCATAAGGATCCCGGGAGAAAAAATCCAGTTCGTTCCCATCGAGAAAGTCGTCGCCCACAAAACGAAATCCCTTTTCCCCGGTTTTGAAGTCGAGTCCCATGGAATTTTCCAGATCACTCGCGACAGCCTTCTGGAAATAGACGAGGACGCAGAAGATCTCGTCGAGACGTTTGAGACGGCGCTTAAGCGCCGCAGGGGAGGGTCCGTGATCAGGGTTGACGTTAACGCGGACATGCCCGATGAGATCGCGGACTTCATAATGGACAGGCTTGAAGCGCATGACGCGCATTTTTTCAGAATCAAGGGAATGCTCGGACTTGCCAACGTGAGCCAGATAATACTCGATGAACGAAGCGACCTTCTCTACAAGCGCATGAATATCCGCTACCCCGAGAGGGTGAGGGAATTCGGCGGCGATGTGATAGCGGCGATAAGGCAGAAGGATTTCGTCGTTCACCACCCGTACGAAAGTTTTGATGTTGTCGTTGAGTTTCTAAAGCAGGCTGCCGAAGACCCGGCGGTCGTTGCGATCAAACAGACGCTCTACCGCACCTCGGAAGATTCTCCGATAGTGAAAAGATTGATAGAGGCTGCCGAGGCCGGAAAATCCGTTACGGCACTTGTGGAACTCAAGGCGCGTTTTGACGAAGCGGCGAATATTCGCTGGGCGCATGACCTGGAAGACGCTGGAGTACAGGTTGTATACGGATTCATCGGACTCAAAACCCACGCCAAGGTCTCCCTGGTGGTGAGAAGGGAAGGTTCCGATATCCGCACCTACACCCATTTCGGTACCGGCAACTATCATCCTATAAACGCCAAGATATATACCGATCTGAGCTACTTTACTGCCGATGAGGCGCTTGGCCGCGATGCCGCCAAGCTTTTTAACTACATGACCGGTTACGCGACTCCGAAGAGGATGGAGAAGATATTATACGCCCCAGTCACGCTTCGCTCCAAGGTGCTTGAACTTATAAAGGAGGAGATGGAACACGCCAAGGCCGGCCGGCCCGCGGTTATATGGGCCAAAATGAACGCCCTTGTGGACAGCAAGGTTATAAAGGCGCTTTACGCCGCGAGTTCCACGGGGGTGAGGATCGAACTTTTCGTAAGGGGGATATGCTGCCTGCGGCCTGGAGTGCCGGGGCTCTCCGAGAACATCGGGGTAAGGAGCATGGTGGGACGTTTCCTTGAGCACAGCAGGGTCATCTGCTTCGGCGCGGGAGAGGGCCTCCCCTCAGACGCCTGCAAGGTCTTCATTTCGTCTGCCGACTGGATGCCCCGTAATCTAGACCGCAGGGTGGAATCTTTGATTCCGATCGAAAACGCCACGGTGAAAAAACAGCTCGTGGAGCAGGTTATGATCGCTAACTTAAATGACGTTACGGGCAGCTGGGAGATGCGCCCCGACGGCACTTTCCGCAAGCTTAAAAGCGATGGGGACAGTTTTTCGGCTCACAAATACTTTATGACCAATCCCAGTCTTTCGGGAAGAGGCAAGGCGCTTGACGAATCCCGGCCGGTAATGCCGGCTGAGTTTGTGCAGGAATAACTTTATGGCAGAAATTTCTCCTTCCGCCGCGCCGTTTGGTAAAACCGGAACCGTGGCGGTAATCGATGTAGGGTCAAACTCCATACGTCTCGTTGTCTACAAGGGACCGAGACGCGCTCCGCTTCCGATACTTGATGATAAAGTCTCTTGCGGCCTCGGGCGCGGTATGGACAGAGAAGGCATGATGTCGCCGCAAAGCATGGATCTTGCGCTTCGGACCGTAAGCCGCTTCGTGGATATCGCGCGCTCAATGAGAGTCTCCGGCATAAAGGCTGTCGCCACCGCCGCAGTCAGAAACGCCCCAAACGGCCCCGATTTCAAAAATGCTGTCGAGCGGCGATGCGGGATTTCGCTTCGGGTGCTCTCAGGCATGGAGGAGGCGAGGCTTTCGGCGCTTGGAACCCTCTGCGCCATCCCGGATGCGGACGGCGTAATGGGAGACATAGGGGGCGGAAGTCTTGAACTGGTTGAGATTCGCGAGGGAAAAATAGGAAACCACGCTACTTTGCCCTTGGGTACGATCCCGCTTCTTGAAAGCGGCATGAGTCCCGAAAAAGCCCGCAAAAAGCTTATAGATCCCCTCCTTGAAGAACTTCCCTGGCTTGAGGATGCGAAAAAGAAAACCTTCTACGCCGTCGGGGGCTCGTGGCGTGCTCTCGCAAAAAAACATATAGAGGCTGAGGACTACCCGCTTCGCATAGTTCACGGCTACAGCCTCTCAAGGTCCCGGGCACTTGAGATGGCCCGCGGGGTAACCGAAATATCTCCGGACTCACTTCGGGGTTTATGGGTTCTCGGGCGAAACAGGGCGGAGTCCGCTCCGTACGCCGTGGTGCTTATGAAAAGCCTTCTTAAAAAAACTGGAGTAAGGGATCTTACGTTCTGCACCTACGGACTCCGGGAGGGGTGCCTATATGACGATCTTTCCCCGGAGCAGCGCTCTTTGGACCCTCTCATTGTCATGTGCGAGGAGATTGCTCTTAAGATGGGCAGGTCCCTTGAGGACGGCAAGGCTTTTTGCAACTGGATAACCTCAGCGATGCCGGATGAGCACTCCGGGAACCCGAGGTTAAGGCTTGCCGCCTGCCATCTCTCCGACATAGGTATCTCTGAACATCCGGAGTACCGGGCCGAGCAGGTGTTCTTGAGGATACTGCGGATGCCGCTTGTGGGAATCACCCATCCCGAAAGAGTAAGGGTAGCTCTTTCCGTGGCCTCAAGGCATGCGGCGATCGGAAATCTGATCCGTCGCTGGGAAGTTTCTGAATTTCTTTCCGAAAGCGACGTTCAGGAAGCCAGGGTTATAGGGCTTGCTCTTCGCCTTGCCTACACGGTTTCGGGGGGAGTGGCGCGGATTCTTGAGAGTACTAAGCTTGAGAGGACCGGAGAAAGACTCACTTTGCGTATGCCCAATCAGATACCGCATCCGGAAACGGTGGGCAGGCGACTGGGAGCGTTAGCCAAGGCTATCGGATGCGAATACGAGACCATTGCGGGAGGGGGAGAGGACAAAGAACCGTTGGATAGGTTACTTAAATTTAGGTAATTACCCCTTTAACTAGCCAAAAGATAAATAAAAATAGAAAATGAGGAGGTTTTAATTAATGTTGAATATATATTACGTAATATTGTTGTTTTTTATAGCGCCCATTCAACTCTGAAGTGCAACACCTTGGTTAAGGATCTAGTTTGGGGAATTTTATAATTTCTCAAACACACTGTAAAAACAGTTAAGCAAAGGTGACAATCTCCGAGACGAGAACAGGAGGTTGACATGACCAGGAGTTACAAGCAGTTGGACATTCTCGAGCGTCAGCGGATTTACTTTCTGCGCAAGCAGGGATTTTCGCTTCGGAAGATTGCTGAGGATCTCAGTCGTTCTCCATCAACCATATCGCGGGAGGTAAAGCGCAACAGCGGCGGGAGGGGTTACCGTTTCGCCCAGGCGCAGCGCAAGGCCAGGCAGCGGGGCACTGCGGCGTCCTCCGTGCCCCGCAAGATGACCGAGCGGATGTGGTTCATCGTGGAGAGCAAGCTTGGTCTGCAGTGGAGTCCCGATCAGATATCGGGACGGCTCAAGCTTTCAGCAGTGGTTTCGGTGAGTGCGGAGTGGATATACCGTCACGTGTGGGAGGACAAGCGTAGCGGAGGGAAGCTTTACAAGCATCTGCGGCGCCGGGGGAAGAAGCGCAACAGCCGAGGGTCGGGGTATTCGGGCAGGGGGCATATACCGGGCAGGGTGGACATAACGGAGCGTCCACAGATAGTTGAGGACAAAAGGCGTGTCGGGGACTGGGAGGCCGATACGATCGTCGGCGCTGGACATAGAGGCGCTTTGGTGTCCGTGGTGGATCGGGCGTCCAAGTTCACGGTTCTTCATCCCGTGAGTTCAAGGAGCGCGGGGGAAGTGGGAGAGGCCATGATGGAGAGGCTTATGCCCTACGTAGAGATTGTACATACGATTACTTCTGATAACGGAAAGGAGTTTACGGGTCACGGGGAGATAACCGAAGCGCTGGGGGCGGGGTTTTTCTTCGCTACCCCTTATCACTCGTGGGAGAGGGGGCTCAATGAACATACAAACGGGCTGGTTCGTCAGTACTTTGCGAAGGGGACGGATTTTCGGGAGGTTCGGGGAGATGAGGTAAGGAGGGTCGAGGGGCTGCTCAACGGGAGGCCTCGGAAGGTTCTGGGGTACCGGACGCCGGAGGAGGTTTTCAAAGAGGCCTTGGCCCTCGGGGGTTGATCCGGAAGAACAGGGAGAGAGGGGTCGGAGAGGAGTCCGGGGGCGCCATGGCGTTTGCCTTCGGTCGGGCTACGCCCTCCCTTCGGCAAGCGCCATCCAGATGTCTTGATAATCCGGTGCCGGGGAATATAATCTTTTCCCTAAACGGGGAACATCACCTTTTGCTGAAGGTGTTGCACTTCGGAGTTGATAAGAGGTCGTGGTTATGTCTCTAATGCGTCAATTAGTTCCTGCGTGTCAAAATTAAGTAGAAATTTAGCATAAAATGTATTAAAGAGATCGGAGATATATTCGGTGACTTCAATGGGGTCTTCTTTTTCATTAGCATTTTGTTTTACGATTCCGTATTTACGGTTCTTTGTAATCGTGTAAAGAAAAAGAGTGTGGAAATACACGGCCGAGAAGTAACGTTTCTCGGCGATGATGAGCGTCTCCTCTTTATTAAGCTTTGATCGGTACGACAGTAGAGTATTGCTGTCCATATTGATATAAACCGTATTTAATGATTCGCCTTCCGCATATGGGTGGACGATGACATTGTGATTCATTGAGATGCCCTCTTTTTCTAACGTGTCCCATGTTATCCCATCACGGTTTGGATCTTTGTATACCCTTACAAGCTTGGGCAGTCCAAGCTGAGTGTCCAGTTCTTTGCCTTTGTTTGGATTTTTGGGCTTTCTTTCCGGGTCTGAAATTCTTACCATGAATATCTGCTCAAATTGTTCTCCAGGGCTTGAAAGGGATGCTTGGAGCTTGATAGAGTCTCCCACTCTAATTTTCTCTGTTGGTTTTACCACCACTCGAATAGTTCCATTGCTCGGACTGGATTTAATGACATCTAATATCCTATCAAGATTTTTAGGAAGGCCAGAAACATCCCCACCATCCGCCTCGTTTGAGGCTAAGGACAGTAACCCAATCCGTAACTCTCCGGGCTCGTCGATACGATCAAAGTACTGGTCCTCAACGTCGGTTGAAAATCTGATCGTCCGCTCGCCACCAATGGGAACTTGTACCATCGGAACCTTTTTATCGTCATGTGTCTCTAAATCGATTTTAAAGAAACTTGGATATCTCTTAGGCAAAAATGTAGGCTTGTTGTTCAGTTTATTATTTTGGGTTTCACGAGTCTTTTTACTTCGCTGACCTCCTCGTGGGTCATTGAGTTTGAAGGTTTGGCTCAAGAGTTCGGCTAGTTCGTTTCGGATCGGGAGATTGCGCATAACATTACGTACAAGTTCTTCTGCGTCCTTGTTTTCAACTGTGATGGAAGACTTTCGGTCTTTATGAATATCTTTTAAGCGGCTTTTTGCCAAGAGTTCGACCAGCTTGCGGCGAAGCTTTCTTGACTCTTCACCGCCCTTCAAGCGGTCGCGAGACGCCATAAACAGTTCATTGCGGAATTCCATGTGAATATCGGTGCAATTAACATGAACCAGTAGATAGTCTCTCAGAAGTTGGAACTTGAGAGACTTTGTAATAAACTCCGATGTATAGTGCCCGTGGACCTGCCCATTGACTGAAAACAGAACCGACATGTTGTTCTTGAAGAATTCCCGCTGAATGGTCTCTCGGGTTTCCTTTGCAGTTCGTCCGTCAACCCGAGGCTTAAAGACATAACATGTGATTTTGATATGGCCGATTTCGTAGTCGTGGACATCTTCTGAGAAAAACAGATCTACATACTTGCTGTCTTCTTTTTCAAGACGCCGTTTTAAGCCATATAATTCGCGTTGCCGATTGCGGTCTTTGGGATAGCGCTCGGCTGTTTCAATTGTGAACACTGGGAGAGCTGGTTGGAACAGGTATTCGTTTATACTCTGGTTTAGATCTCGCGATATGACCGATCTGGACCCTTCGGGCAAATGATAGGAATAGAGTTTAATGATGGTTCCCGTAGTAAAGCGACGATTATAGAGCCCGAGATCAATATTTCCGCAAGAGAAAGATGGGATTTCGCCGTTAACAAAAAGACATTCATACCAGGTGGCTTTCTTTTTCTTCCTTTCTTCGGCGGTAAGGGGATGGCGGCGAACCAAGGTAAAACCAAACGGTTCAACTTTATCAAATCGCTTGGATGCTATCAGCTGATAACGTTGCTTACCACAGAATGCGATCGCACCGGTGCCACCCATGTTGTACTTCCCTTGGACAAAGTGAATATCGTTTTTGTTGCCGCGCAAAAGCGACATGAAAGTCTCTTCAAAATCCTTGGGTTCTTGGCCCTCGCCGTCATCGTAAATGATAAGCGACGGTTGTTTCCTTGGACCATCGGCGAGAATTTGTAGTCGTTCTGCTTGATTACGACATGCTGTTCTTAGGTCCCAGTTCTTGTGGTCGGGGAAGAACTGCTGCACTGCATCCTCAATTGACCTAGGTGCTTTATCTGACCGAGGATCAATGCTTTTCTCGAGGCACGCACGCATCAAAATAGCGTCAATACCATTGGTGATTTTCTCAATCAATGCGGGGACTGGCGAGGCTTGCTGGTTTTCAACCACGCCGAAGTTGTTTTCCATTCCTCCATATGGTTTCCAATTCGAAGGGTTTTGGATGAGATCATAACGGACCAAAACATCATAGACTTTCTCTTCATCCGATGCTTTGTAAAGATCCCAAAAAAGTTGCTCAACATTCATGCCGGTATTCCTCTTTATAGGTTGAATTTAATGGTTAGACCTGTCAGTTTTAGAGTACAAAGGTGTGCTGAAAATGATAAAAACTTTTCTGGTTATTGTGTAGTTACTTGTGACAAACAATACACGATGCGGCAACTTCCGGGATTCCGTATATTTCATCAATTTCTATACACTCAAGCCCTTCATGTAGAGGATTGTTTTGCTTGCGTCTTTTTTCTTTCTCAACCCGCTCTTTGTAGTCTTCTTTAATCTCTTCTATTCGTTTTGGGTGCTCAAGTTCCGCAAGAGATTCGTTCTCACTCCACGTAAAAGGTGAACCGTGCTCTAAAGCAGTTTTTTCATAGCGTTTTGCTTCTTCAAAGGCCTCTGGATGCTCATGTTTTAGTCTTACCCATTCAATTTTCTGCTGGAAGAAACAAAATGTGCAACCACTGCGGGATCGCCAACGGTAATAGCTGGGAAGTCCAAGCCCTGAGGATTCAAGCAGGTTAATTACCCCGGCCTTATCAATACCCTTTTCTCTGAAAGGGAATTTGATCTTAAGATTAGCATGGGTAGTTTGCATGCCTAGTCGTTCCGGTTCATCGGCTCTGATAGCAATATAGCTGAATATCCTTACCCCAGATTCCAGATCATTCTTGATCCATTGTTCAAATGGTCTCAGCTTGAGTTGACGCGTGCACCATCGAGAGCGTGCAGAGGGAAGAAAGTTGCCGTATTGATGAAGCCAGAAATCAAAATCCCGATCTGGGTTGAGTCTCTCTATAGGTTTTCCCAAGAATCCCTCAAGGTGGCCGAGAAATTCATAAACCTCCGGTAATTCCTTGCCCGTATCAGTAAAAAAGTAATGAATATTAAGATCGGGGTAATGTTGTCGCATAAACACGGCTAGGGCTGCACTGTCACGACCGCCCGACAAACCTAAAACATGTTTTTCTTTCACGGTGTATCTTCCCTAAGTATTTATGCTTTGATTGATATATGCTTTAAAGTTTCCGCTAAAGCGGCTAGCTTTTGTTTGTTATTAATACCGTTTTTATTCAGAACAGATTCTATATCTTGCGCCAGCATTAAGATTTCTTCTTTTTCATCTTCGGTGACATCAAAAGTTTCAATCATAGTATAGCCGTTTTCTCCTGTACCAAGCATTAAGGCTAAAACCTCGGAGGTCGGATTTCGCTTTTTTAACTGTGCCAGTATTTCCGCCTGACGGAACTTAAGTGCAAAGTCTGCGATTTCAAGCATAGCAGCTTTAGGGTCGTTATCAGACCATTCACGAACTGGTTTGTTGATTGCCAATCCTGCAATTGATTCCATATCCTCTGGAGCATCAGAAAACTCTTCAAGTCTTCCCGCAAATGCATCAAGACGAAAGTTTCCAGTTATACCATGAACGATTTTTGCCCTTAGGTGCAAACTTTCCAGATTTGGGGTTTTTTGTCCTAGTGCTTCAAGCATGTTTTTGCGTAGCTCCGTCATCATTTTCGGATATGCGTCTTCGAGTTCTTTCAGTATGTCTTTAATGAATCCGCCGAAGTGCTCATAGGATTGTTTATTATGAAGCGGATTTCCCTGAAGCTTATCGGCTTCAAATATGATTGGCAGATCCACAAACAGTGCCTGAAGGGGATCGCTGGCTGATAACAGTATGCCGCGCACCTTTTGGGCTTCATCAGAAATTGAAGATGTTCTTTTTGTCCAGGTAGGAAGTTTGAATGCGAACCGCACTAAAGTCCTTGCAACCTCAAGCGGTTTTTTGAGAACTGGATTATCACTGATTTGATTAGCTGCATTCCAGAGAGACTCAAGTAATTTTTCATTGCGCTCTCCTAGCTCAACCCAGCGGAGTTGAATTGTGCTGTTTTTTTGCAGCAGAAGGTCTGCTATCAATTCGTTTATTTCAGTCTGGAACATACTCTCGTTATAGACCGCGACCGATGTCCGATTAGTCATTACGAAGGCCATTGTGAGAACGGATAGAACCCCACGACGTATACCAAACGGCGGGGATGTCCAGTGTTCATATATTTTCGAGACAGGAACAATCTGGTTTTCTTTAAGAATCTTTTCGGTCTCTTTCCAAAGCTGGAAAATTTGTTTGTTCTCTTTGTTTCGCGATGTAGGCTTAAGAAACCCGTAAGTACCGTTTTTCGTCTTGCCGTGAAGATCTAGAGCCTCAAGAATACTTTTGTATATTCCCAGTTCTGAGGGAAAACCCTGTATGCCAAGATTTTCTTGGTCAGGATGATTCACCATACTGTAAAGCAATTTCCGTATTGCTGCTTTCCCATTCCCCGAGGGTTTTTCTCGGTTAACTAACTCCGTACGAATATTTGGTGCGTGTGGAAATGTTTTATCCGCTAAGTTTGAAGCAAAGACCGATAAAGAAGATGTTTTCTTGCTGGGTTGCAGGCGTCCTCTGATAAACCATCTGGTTTCGTTAAGAGAAATTTTTAAAATGGTTTGCAGTTGGTCTTTTACGACGGTGATTCTTGCTTCAATCTCTCGCCTCGCCACAGAGTCACCTTCAAGCTCGGGATTGTTTCTTTTGATATCGTGCAAGGCACTTAGTTCTTTACCTAAATCGTTTATGCTCTTATAGCTAGGGCTGAATCCTACGGCAACCGGATAACCACTAACAACTGACTTAGACGCTTCTCTGCAAATGGCCTTTATGTCTTCTGTACTATAATTATTCTCGGTCAGAACGACTAGAAAAAATACCCCCGCCATTCCATCAGTCGGGCGAAAATTTATTGCTAAATCGGACACTTTTCCGGCCGATACGATTTCTACTTTGAACCACCTGAGAGTACCGGTTTCGTGGTAATGTTTTTTGGCTATAATGGGACGCATTTGAACCAGATTACCAAGTTGCTCTATATCCAATTCTCTTGCTACAAGTTCTTTTTGGAGCGAGCCTTCAATGTCGAAGTCACTGCCCGCATATATTGCCCATGAATTGAAGTGTTTTCTGAATATTACGGCTGACCATTTTTCTATGTCCTTAAGCGCTTTTTCTATATCGCTCTCTTTAACTCCCGCAACGCAAGCTTTTAAGACTTTGTTTTCCGACATTAGACCGGATCCGTGCCGGAACATCTCGATAACCGCGATGGTTTTAGCAAGTTTTACGTGTAGTGGTGTGCCTCTAGCTTCACAAAGTGCCACTGACTCTACAGCTTGAGCCCACCTGTGACTGTCCGTAGATGCCATAATTGCCGACTCAAGGTTGACTCTCAAGTAATTCCACAAGCGCCATGGTTCATATGTGACCCTACTGATTTCAGTTGATATCAGGAAATCCTGAAAACCTTCGGGCTCACTTGATCCGAGAAAACCGAATACACTTCTTTCATTCTGTCCGAATCGCTGTCGCGACAGGGGACCAAGCAATACGGCTGTTGCAGGATGAATGGGCCAACAGGAGTCAAGGCAAGTGGCGAAACCTGATGGAACACCAATTCGTCTGTTTCTTATTGAGGTTGCTACGACCTCCGCTGTTGTAAAACTTTCAGGGTGTTCCAACTCCGTGTCTATCGCTTTACCTATTAAGTCGACAACTTCTTCAACGGCCGTAACAAGGGGGATATCCACGTAACGTCCCTGTACCTTGGCCCACTCCTTACGTGCTTTTTCCCCAAGGCGGGAAGCGTATTGTTCAAATGACTGATGAAGAATTCCCAATACTACAAGATGTCCTTTGGTGCGACTTGCTGACTCGGCGAGTTCTTGGAAGAAGTGAATATCTCCTCCTAGCTCGGTAGCTCCTTCAAGGTATTTACCCATCTCGTCTATTACCAACAGGACTCCGTTGCCGGGGCGCTCTTCAGCTTTTTCCCGAAGAACTTTTATTACATCTCTTGCTGATTTCTCAGTCTGGTTTTGTTCTCTTGTCTGAAAGAGATTTTTTCTAAGATCTTTTACTAAATCACCTCTGTGTCCGACTAACGGGATGACGAGCCAGCCCGATTCATCTGAGGGGAAAGCTTCCTCAAAGTAAGGAAGCTCTTTTGTTAATTTCTTAGCTTGGCAGCTAAGGGGGTTTTTGGTGACGGAAGCGCATAGAACCAATGCTAGGCTTGATTTACCTGCGCCGTAGGGTCCCGTGCAGGTAAACGCTCGGCGGTTGGATTCCACAATCATTTGTGCCATTCTTTGCAGGGCATATTTAGCTGAGTCGTGAAAGACAAAGCCGTCAAGAGCTTCAGTAGTTTCCAAGTCAGTATCAATGCGTGCGGACTGCTGAAAGGTCTTGGCTATCTTAATTTTTTCGGAAAGCAGCATTTTACTCTAATCAATTGTCAGTATACGCAAGATCAAGGAGATCCATTGATTCTACATTTTCTTTTACCCTAGTTACGTTTCTTATTCCCGAAGTATCGGTCCACTGAAAGCTTCCATCCGAACTTTCTCTTATTCTTACAAGTCGTTCAACCAAGGATTGTTCGTCAAGCTTGAATACTCGTCCGGGCGAACCTGGTGCATAGGTTAGAATTTCTACCGAAGCAGAATTCTGGTTAGGTATCTCAGACTGCCAAAATTCATTTAGGGAATAGAGAAAGACACCTTCAGGCAGGTTTGGCTTTGGTCCGTAGTTAAATTCGTACATGTGAGATCCGACTGCGCTGATTAGTTCCAATTCCGACAGAACGGATTCTATGGAGTCTTCCGAAAACCCTTCATTTCCTTGATGCACATAGCTTCTGAGAAAACAGTCAACATCTCTTTTGATGGTTGTCTCGGATGTACGTTTCCACTTCCGGTTTTTGCATAGATTTTGTATGGATTTGACGATGTCTTCACGTTCAAATTTCCTTTCAGAAAAATAGTTAAAGGCGTAATACCAAGTTGAAGTTCTTCCCCATTGTCCGGCTACCATCCAATGTATTAGCCACAAGGTTGCTTCCTTTTCCATAAAAGGGTCGCAACCGGATTCTGGTTTAAAAAGAAAGTCGCCAATATTGCCTAGTCCAAATGATCCGTCTTCTCGATGTTTTATGATTCTACAGGCAAGGGCCCAATGGCGAATTGAATTCACCATGTTCTTTCCTACCCCAAAGGTCACTATGGCATCGGGATCCGAGAACGGGTTTTTCTTTTGGTTTTCTTCGCTGAGACCGGCAACTTTCTCATAAGCCTTATATAACCAAAGATATCTAAGCGGAAAGGTCTCGTGACCTGTGAAGTGTCCTTTGATGTTTTCGTCTGCTAAGGGTCCTTGGTACACAAAATTAGCCTGACTGGATAGAGCATCCAGTTTATATCCTACATTTTGTGCAACAGAAACTCAAGACTTTAAAAATTAGAGGAAGTGGCATAATTTCTAATTTGGATAGCTTTTTCAGAAATCAGGTCTATGGCGCTATTAACTTCTTCAAGTGAGGTAAATCTGCCGAACCCGAGACGAATAGAGCTGTTTATCTCATCTATACTAAGCCCCAAAGCGGTGAGCACATAGGAAGGCTCGACGATACCGGCGTTACACGCGGCTCCTGTTGAGAAAGCAACTTTATCTTGGAGTGCGGTAACGAGTGCATCTGAATCAACGCCGGGAAGTTGTATGTTAAGGTTTCCGGGAATTCTTTTCAGCAGGTCTCCATTAATTACTAGATCGGGGAAATGAGAGCTTAGTTTCTCAATCAGGGTGTTTTGAAGCAACAAGCTGTGTTCTCGATCTTCCTCCATTTCCTCTTCAGCGATTTTGCAGGCTTCGCCTAATCCCGCGCAGAGAAATGCGGGTACAGTGCCGGCACGTAAATTATTCTGCTGTGCCCCTCCGAAAATAATTGGTTCGATTTTTGAGGAATAGCAGTGAGATACGTACAGCGCACCTATACCATTTGGGGCATAAACCTTGTGGCCGGATATGCTGAGTAGGTCAATCTTCATTTCTTCAACGTTTATTGGAACCTTCCCTATTGCCTGCGCCGCATCTACGTGAAACGCAATACCCTTCTTACTACATAGGTCACCGATTTCTCTGACCGGCTGAATGGTTCCGATTTCGTTGTTGACGAGCATAACGGAAACCATGACTGTGTCTTTAGTAAGAGCAGATTCTATTTTTCCAGCGTCAATGATCCCGTTTTTTTCCACGGGAACAATATCAACTAGACACCCGTATTTTCTCATAGCGAGTGCGGTATTCAGCACGCACTTGTGCTCGATGGAAGTTGTAACCAGATGTTTTGATTTAGATTTGTTATTGCGTAGAATCCCTTGAATCGCCAAATTGTTTGATTCGGTAGCTCCTGATGTAAAAAGTATTTCTGATGGTTCTGCTCCTATGAGTGAGGCAATTAACTCCTGTGCTTTGTCAATTGCTTCCGCAGATTTCCAGCCAAAAATGTGTTCGGAATGTGGATTTCCAAACCACTGCATCATGTACGGCTCCATTTTTTCAACAACCCTAGGGTCTAATGGAGATGTAGATTGGTAATCAAGAAAAATCATTAGGAGTTCTTCTCTTCGTTGTTTTTTCGTTAGCTTCAGTCTTAACGCTGTATATACAAAGATAAATTAACCAATTTTTATCAATTGCGGGCACTGCTGTTAAAAAATGATAGCATGGGATTTCTTTCTATATGGAGAATGCGAGGCGATAGTCTATTTTCTTTATTGTTCGTATGCATGGCAGATTGTAAAAAGATGCTGATTGGATCTCTCCGTTGGTGTTATGGAAAAAGGGGTAGGCTTTAGGTGAGGCAGTCTAAATTGCACAAGTACATTGAAAATCTGTCAGTGCAATAAATTGGACGTTTTTTACAAAAGAAGATCAATTTTTGCTTGAAATTTGTCAGATTTTCTATTATAGTTCTGACAAACTGAGAGGATTAGACGATAATGCGCAGTTTATCTGACCAAATAATGGAATACACCGAGGCCTTGCCTGAAGGTTCACCGCTATGCCCGAACGACTTTCTGCATCTCGGCAGCCGTCCGGCTGTTTATCAGGCGTTGTCTCGCCTTACCCGTCAGGATAGGCTCATGCGGATATTTCAGGGTGTTTATGTAAAAACCATCAGGACCCGTTTCGGCATATGTGGTCCCAAGATCGGGAAAGTAATTGAAGCGCTTTCCAAATTGTGGGGAGAGACAATTGTTTACTCAGCTGGCAGTTCGGCGAATTTTCTCGGTCTTACCACGCAAGTTCCCATGCGCGAAACTTATTTTACGTCTGGACCTAATCGGCGACTCCGCTTCCGCGCGCTGGAGGTGGGATTGCGTCATGCTCCGCGCTGGCAGCTGGCTGGGGAAAACCGCCCTGCTGGCATTCTCATTCGGGCGCTGATTTTTCTCCACCCCGACGAAGTGGAAGAGGCCTTGGGCAAGGTTGTGTCCCGGTTTTCGGATGCGGATATCGCTGAACTGGTAGCTGCGCGCGCGATCCTTCCGCAATGGATTGCAGAACCTCTGGGATCTTTTGTAAATCATGGCTAGTCAAACTTTTTTCCAGTCTCTATCGGTTGATGAAAAATCCTATACTCTGAGGGTAGCCGCAGAACACAGCGGGTATCGACCTTTTGTGTTCGAAAAAGATATCTGGGTTGTCCAGATACTTAAAATCCTCTTTGACGCGCCGTTCGGAAAGGATTTGGTTTTCAAGGGAGGAACGTCTCTCTCAAAAGCGTATAACACGATTCGGCGTTTTTCCGAGGACCTTGACATTACCTACGATATCCGTGCCTTCGCGCCCGATATCGTAGCCGGCTCCGAGGAAGCGCTTCCGCCCAACCGCAGTCAGGAGAAGCGCTGGACGAAGACGATCCGCAGACGCCTTGAGGAGTGGACACAGAAAGAGGCGCGTGCGTTTATAGAAGAGGGTCTTGTCCGTGCCGGTTTTCATGCTGCTGGGTTTCGCACCGAGAATGATCAGATTTACATTGCCTACGAACCGCTGTTTGAATACCCTGGTTTCATCAAACCGGAAGTGAAGGTGGAATTCGGCGCTCGCTCAACCGGTGAACCTTACGTGGAACGACAGGTCAGATGCGACGCGGCCGACCTTGTACCGGGAATCGTTTTTCCCTCGGCCCATCTATCTGTTATGGTGGCCGAGCGTACTTTCTGGGAAAAAGCTACTTCCATGCACGTATTCTGTCGGCGCAAACGCGGTCGCGGAAACCGCCTCTCAAGGCACTGGCATGATCTGGTCAGGCTGGATGACGCGGGATACGGAGAAAAGGCGTTTGCCGACCGCAACCTCGCGCTTTCGGTCGCCCGCCACAAGTCTAAATTTTTTCCAGAAAAGGATGCCGACGGAAACCGAATCGATTTCGAGGTGTGCGTGAGTGGAGGGATGCAGCTGGTTCCGACCGGAGAGGCTTACGCTCTGCTCGCGGACGACTACGAAGCTATGGTCAGGGCCGACATGCTTTTCAATGACCCGGAACCGTTTGAGAATATCATGGGACGGTGCGCCGATATTGAAACGAGAGCGAATAACGTTTGAAATCGCGTGAAGAGATGTTTCTTCTTGTCATTGCGGTTTCCGCAGTGCTGCTTACCGGCATCTTCTCTCGATATCTTCAATGCTTTTGTTCTCAGTTGCGTCGCTTCCAAGCCCCCATCTCGCCTTGACCTCTTTCCACAAGCGGACGTACTCGCAGTGATAGGCATGGTTGGAGGGAAGCCACCTAGCCGGATCTCTTGCTCCCTTCGAGCGGTTTTCCCGTCTTGATACGGCAATTAGAGTAGCCGGGGAAGAGAGATCGTTCGCGTACCTTCGTTTTTTCTCCGGACTCCAGGCGCTTCCATCGCTTATATGAGCTTCTTTTAGCGGAACCAGATGATCTATGTCCAAGTTCTGGGGATCCGTGAAGATTTTTCCCGAGTACGGATCGAGCCACCGCCCGGCGATAACCCTGCATCTATCTGGGGAAAGAGTAACGGGGACCCGGGATTCTTCCGCCAGAACTTCATGTCTTGTGTTCTGACAGTCCCCGTCGGCATCTTCCCACCGCGGGTGCCATTGTTTTCGGTTATATGCTGAACCCGCGTAAGACTTTCCCCGTTTTTGCGCTTCTTGGGCTCTGTGGCAGTGATATTCCCCGGTTCTTTTCTCGGTGTGGCAGCCTTTTGCGTCAAGACCTCCTCCGTGCGCAAAAGCCGAGGAGGCAAAAAGAACGGTGATGAGAGCGGCTGTAAGCGGAAAAAACCGGTTTTTTCTTTTCAAGATACTGTTTCTTTATCTCTTTAGCGTGTAGCCGGCTTTTACCATGTCCCAGGTGTCTTTCGTCACTCCCTGTTCGCGAAGCTTGTTTTTCTGGGTTCTCTGCGTGCCCGTTTTGGGGAAGGAATCGACGAACCTTATGAACCTCGGGATCATGAAGTAGGGCATCCTGGGCTGGAGGTAGTCCATGAGTTCCGCGGGATCTACCTTTTTCCCTTCTTTGGGGATCACGAGTATCATGAGCTCGTCTTCTGCGTATTTTCCGGCTTCTGATTTTATGCCTATCGCGGCCGATTCCTCAATGTTTGGGTAAGAGTTAACGATCTTCTCCACCTCGAAAGAGCTTATGTTCTCGCCCCTTCTTCTTATGTAGTCCTTCACCCTGTCGACAAAGTATATGTAGCCGTCTTTGTCCATTCTTCCCGCGTCGCCTGTGTGGAACCAGAAGTTCCTGAAATCCTCGACGGTCTTCTCGGGCATCTTGTGATAGTAGTGAAGCATCACGTTCGGTATCCTTGGGCGCACTATGATTTCTCCTATGCTTCCCCTGGGCACCTCTTCGTCCGTTTCCGGATTGGAGATCTTTATCTCGTAGTTGGGAGCTTCCTTCCCGCAGGATCCCACTCGGAAGGGCTCTCCCGGTCTCATCCACGTGCACTGGCCTATCTCTGTGAGCCCGTAGCCCTCCATGAGTTTTATGTTGAACCGGTCCATGAACTCCTCTATCATGTCGTGCGGGGCGGGGGAGCCCAGAACGAGCTTTATCTTGTGCTGCCCCTCTTCGGGTACCGGCGGAGTGTTCCAGAGAAAATACGACATGGTTCCCACGGTGTTGAGCTTGGTTACCCCGTGGTCGACCATCCATTTCCAGAATCGGCTTGAGCTGTATTTCTCCTCGACTACCACTTTGGCTCCCTTTATGAGCGCCGGGTAGACGGTCATCACCATGGCGTTTGAATGAAAAAGCGGAAGGCAGGTGAAGCAAGTGTCGTTCGGGCCGACATCCATTATCTCGGCGTAGTTCCTGGCGCTGCTGTAATCGGCGGCAGAGGGTCTCATGACCCCTTTTGATCTCCCAGTGGTGCCCGAGGTATACATAAGCCTTGCGTAGTCCATGAATGTGACCTCGGTGCCGGGCTCTTTGCCCGAGCCCGAGTTTATAAACTCGGAGTAGGAGATCATTTTACGGAACCTGTATCCGTGTTTTTTAAACTTCTCGCCACCGCTTCTTGTCCAGACTATGACCTGGCGAAGCTTGGAGAGGTTCTTTGCTATGGGAGGCATTCTGTCAAGGTACTCTTCCGCTATGAAAAGCACCTCGGCGTCTGAGCTTTCGATTATGTATTCAAGAAAATCCATCTTGTAGGCCGTATTTACCGGGACCATGACCGCCCCCGCTTTCAGGATTCCGAACCAGATTATGACGTAGTCATCGGAGTTCGGCATGTACACGGCTACCTTTTCCGCCTTCGCTACCCCGAGAGAACCGAGGGCGTTTGCCACGCGGTTTGCCAGGCGGTTTGTCTGGTAGAAACTTAGAGGCTTTTTGTAGCCGAACTGAAGGAAAGGCTTTTTACCCAGCTTTTGCGCCTGTTCCCTGAGCACCTTGGGAAGCACCCAGTTTGCCCTGTCTTCCTTCATGTACCAGTTGACGTCGAATTTTCCGTTCTCACGCTTGTAGGTGACGGGATGCATGAGGTCTTTCGGTTTTTTTGTTGCCATTCTTTCCTCCTTTTCCCTGTCGCGGCTGAGATTACCAGTTAAGGGTCAGGTCTTTTCTTAATCTAAATCTTCTCCAGCCGTTTCTTCTTCAGGTTTTTTCTTACCGAATATTCTGGCGATAACTATTCCCACTTCATAGAAAATGAAAAGCGGAATGAGCATGAACATCATTGATACGGCGTCTGTGGTCGGGGTGATGAAAGCGGCCACTACGGCGTTTATCAAAAGCGCGTATTTTCTCTGCCTCGCCAGAAACTCCCCCGTCACAAGACCCAGTCTTGAGAGGATGAAGATTATGAGCGGGAACTCAAACACCACCCCGAAACCGATCATAAGCGCCGAGAGAAAGGAAAGCGCCTCTTTTATGCTCGGAAACGCCTTTACATGCTCGGTTGTGTATTCGCCGAGCAGGAAGCGCAGTCCCTGCGGTGCGGCGACGAAGTAGCAGAAAAGCGCTCCCAGAATAAAAAACAGAGTTCCGAACGTAACGAGCGGAATAACCACTCTTTTTTCCCTTTTGTAGAGCGCCGGGGAAACGAAGTGCCAAGCGTTATAGAGAATAAACGGAACCGAAAGGAAGAAGGAGAAAAACAGCGATACCTTGAGGTAGGTTAAAAACCCCTCGGCCGGTCGGGTGAATATGAGGGAGCTTCCCTCGGGCAGGCTCAGTATTATGGGTCTCATGAGCAGGTCGAAGAGTTGCTTTGAGAAAAGGTAGCAGGGAACGAAGAAAACGAGTATCGGAATTACTGAATATATGACTCTTTTTCTGAGTTCTTCGGCGTGCTCGAGAAAATTCATACCGGTTTCTTCTTTCATTGCCGCAGGTTAGGGTAACCCAAATCGCGATTTTTAACAATTTCGGCGTCCGCCGGAGGTTCTCTGTGCCCGTTTCCGAAACCTCGCCCGACTGATTGACATTGTCTTTCGTTTAACTATTATCTTAGTGATTTTTATCCCGCCTTCCCGGAGGAACCTCTTGAAAATACTTATAACTGACGGACTTGCGAAGCAGGGTCTTGAACTTCTGAGGGCCGCCGAGGGAATCGAGGTAGACGAGAGAAAAGGCATCTCCCCAGACGAGCTTACCGATATCATAAAGGACTACGAGGGCTTGGTGGTAAGAAGCGCCACGAAGGTTACAAAGGAAGTCATAGAGGCTTCCGGAGGGATGCTTCGGATAATAGGCCGCGCCGGCATAGGAATAGACAACATAGACCTTGACGCCGCGACCAGAAACGGGGTGGCTGTGATGAACACCCCCGAGTCAAATTCCATAACCACGGCCGAGCACACAATTACCCTTCTGCTATCGCTTGCGAGAAGGATCCCCCAGGCCCACTCCTCGATAAAATCCGGCAAGTGGGAGAGAAACAAGTACAAGGGAGTCGAGGTCTACGGAAAGACGATTGGCCTTGTGGGCCTTGGAAACATAGGAAAGCTGGTCGCCGAGCGGGCGATGGGTCTTAGGATGAAGGCGATTGCCTACGATCCGTACCTGAGTCAGGAAGCCGCGAAGAAGCTCAGCATCGAGCTTGTCTCTCTTGATGAGCTTTTCCGCCGCTCAGACGTGATAACCGTACACACCCCGCTTACGGACGAGACAAGGGGTATTATAAACTCGGAATCTTTTACGAAAATGAAAGAAGGGGTGATAGTGATTAACTGCGCCCGGGGGGGAATAGTTAACGAGGCGGACATGGCCGAGGCGCTTCGCGAAGGCAAAGTCGGGGGAGCGGCGTTTGATGTGTACACCTCTGAACCGGTCGACCCCGACAACCCACTTCTGTCCATTGAGGAGAACATAGTGCTTACACCGCATCTTGGCGCTTCCACGGAGGAGGCGCAGATAAAGGTCGGAACCACCATGGCGCAGCAGCTAATAGATTTCGCGCAGAAAGGGGTTGTGAGAAACGCGGTTAACATGCCGTCGCTCACGATGGAGCAGCTTGCCGTCATGGCACCGTATCTGTCCATCTGCGAGAAGATAGGCAGTCTTCACGGGCAGATCTGCAAGGGCGCGGTCCGCACGATAGAGGTGACTTACGAAGGCGAGGCGACCGAGGTGGATACGGGGTACCTTACGGTTTCCGTGCTAAAGGGTTTCCTCGCGCACATAATGGACATCTCCGTAACTTACGTGAACGCTCCGTCGATAGCCGAAGAGAGAAAGATAAAGGTGGTGGAGTCAAAGTCCGCGGCCAAGAGCCAGTACACCAACCTCATCACGGTAGCGGTGACGACCCGTGATGAGACCAGGGAAATTTCGGGAAGCGTCTTCAGCGGTAACCACGGAAGGATAGTCAAGGTGAACGGGGTTGAGATCGACATCGTTCCCGAGGGATTTCTGCTGGTAAGCCACAACTACGACCGCCCGGGCTTCATAGGTTCCATGTGTTCTGTTCTAGGGAAAAATGATGTCAATATCGGCCGGATGCATCTTGGGAGAAAATCCGTGGGCGGGGAAGCGATAGTGTTTACAAACGTCGATACCAGGGTAAGCGAGCAGGTGATCAGGGAAATTTCCGTCATAGAGAATATTATCTCGGTGACACAAGTCAGTTTTTCAGATGAATAAGTTTCTAACACTGCCACAGGGAGTGAAGGATTTCGGTCCCGTGAAGGCAGAGAACCTCAAGCGGATAGAAACCGGGCTCCTTGAGGAATTTTCCTACTGGGGCTACAGGAGGGTTATAACTCCTCTCTTTGAGTATCTTGATACCATGTCCGTAGGTATCGGGGATGACTTCAAGCACAGGCTGATGAAGTTCGTCGACCCGCACACTGCCGAAGTGGTGGTGCTGCGCCCCGACATTACTCCCCAGATCGGACGCATGGTAGCCACCCAGCTCAGCGACCACCGCTACCCCCTCAGGCTTTGCTATTCTGGAAGGGTAGTGAGGTATGAGGAGAAAGGCAGCGGCAAGGAAAGGGAGGTTTTTCAGCTCGGCTGCGAGCTTCTGGGACTTGACTCGACGGAGGGGGATTCCGAGATAATCGCTCTCGCCTTAAAATCCCTAAATCACCTTGGCCTTAAAAAAATAACACTTAATCTCGGGCATACGGGCATTCTGGACGCGATTCTTGAAGATGCCGGGGAAATAAGGAACGAGCTTCTCCACGCCCTTGTAAAAAAAGATCAGGAGGAGATAAGAAGGATAGTAGGACCTTCCGCGATTCCAACAGACGTAAAGGATGTTCTTTTCTGTCTTTCCGACTATTACGGAGAAGCCGATATTCTTCGCAGGGCTGTCCAGAACGAAAGATTCAGGCCCTATGTCGAGGAAATCATCTCCGTCATCACCGTGCTTGAGGAATACAAGGTTGAGTGCGACATATCGATTGATCTGGTGGAGGTCAAGGGATTTGAATACTACACGGGAGTTACTTTCGAGATAATATCCTCCGCGGCCCCCGCCTCTTTAGCGACGGGCGGCAGATACAACGGACTCGTCAGCCGCTACGGGCGAAACGTCCCCGCCGCGGGTTTCGCTATAGACGCCGAGGCGCTTATGCAGAGCACTAAAAGCAGCGATGGTGAGAACCAGGTCCATTTCATAATAGTGCCCAAAACCCCGGAGCTAAGAAAAGACGCCATAAGGCTTGCCGATTGGCTGCGTTCAAGCAGCTTCAAGGTTATCCTTGACTTAAACGGAAGTTACGCGGACATGATAGATTCCCAGGACTTTTTCGACGGGGACGGCTCGTTCGCGACATACGGGGTAATAAAGCTTGAATCTCCTTCCGAGATCAAGCTGATCGAATCCCGGACCGGGTCGATCAGGGAATTCTCCAATCTCGAGGAACTTCTTACCGGAGGAGGGCTCTAATCTTGGCGAGCATAGTGGTCCTGGGTACGCAATGGGGGGATGAGGGCAAGGGAAGGATAGTTGACCTGATAGCCGAAAGAACTGACCTGGTAGTAAGATACCAGGGTGGAAACAACGCGGGCCACACTATCGTAGCGGACGGAAAGAAAATTATACTCCACCACGTGCCCTCGGGCATACTCAGGGAAAACAGCCTGTCGCTCATCGGGAATGGGGTGGTCGTGGATCCCAAGGTGCTGGTTGCGGAGATGGACGCGCTCAGAAGCGCGGGATATCCGGTAAACCCTTCAAATTTTCTGGTGAGTGAGAGGGCTCACGTGATAATGCCCTATCACAGGGAAATAGACCTGCTGAGGGAGAAGCGGTGTGCAAGCGGAAAAAAAATAGGCACTACAGGCAGGGGCATAGGTCCCGTTTACGAAGACAAGTACGCAAGACGGGGCATAAGGATGCTTGATCTAACGGAGCCGCAGGCATTTCTCCAAAGACTCCGGTCGGTTATGGCCGAGAGAAACGCCTATATCGAAAAGGTCCTTGGCGCAGAACCCCTGGATCCTGAGAGCGTGTATGAAGAGTATGTCGGGTACGGCGAGGTTCTGGGACCCTTTATTTCGGATGTCTCCGCGATTATCCACAAAAGCGGCGAAGAGGGCAAAAGGATTCTTTTTGAAGGGGCTCAGGGATCGCTTCTCGATATTGATTTCGGCACTTATCCCTACGTCACTTCGTCAAACGCGGGTCTCGGGGGCGTATTCTCCGGAACTGGGGCGGTTCCTAGACTTATAGGTTCCATAGTGGGAGTCGCAAAGGCCTATACCACCAGGGTTGGAGAAGGTCCATTTCCCACGGAGGAGTCAGGTGAGATACAGGAGGCTCTTAGAAGGGAAGGGGAGGAGTACGGGGCCACCACGGGGAGAAGCAGAAGGTGCGGGTGGCTTGACGCCGTCGCGCTTAACTACGCGCTTAAGACAAACGGGGTAACCGCAATAGCTCTTACGAAGCTTGACGTGCTTTCGGGTTTTGAAAAAGTAAAGATATGCACGGGCTACGGATATAACGGGTCGATCACTAAAGAGTTTCCTGCGAGCCTTTCCGTTCTTGAGGACTGTGAGCCTTCATACGAAGAGATGGATGGATGGGATGAGGATCTGGCCGAGATAAAAAGCGCTGAACAACTGCCCGCAAACGCACTGCGTTTCATAGAAAGGATTGAGGAGCTGACCGGAGTTCCGGTCTGGATAGTTTCTGTGGGACCGCAACGCGACATGTATTTTGAGTTAAGCGACTGCGTGCTCTCCGGGTAGTCAGTTCCCTTTCAGAACCTTAATCTTCTGCGCCGTAAGCGTGGGGTCAAACCTGTTCTCAGAAGAGATGAAATTGCTGTCAAAAAGACCTGCCGCTTCCACTATGTCACCCTCCGCAAAAGAAAGTTCTTTTTCCCAGATGACCGTTATGTAGTTTCCGTCATTGTCAGCTAGCCTGAAAGTCGTTGGTTTTGCCGGTTCCTCCATCGTTTCGATTTCCCATACCTTTCCCCTGACGTGCACTTCCTGCATCGTGTATACCGCTGGATTAAGCAGAAGAACCGCTACTGACTTGTCGGACGACACTATGGAAGTTGTCGGGTCCTCCCATTTTGCGCACGAGGGAGCGAGCAACATGGCTGCGAGAAAGAAGACGGCGAGTGTTTTCATTTGTTTTCTCCGATTACGGGGTACGGTTACTGACATTATGCTTAATTTTCTCGTACGCGTCTATTATCTCCATGACGAGCGGATGCCTTATAACGTCGGTTTTCGAGAAGTTAACGAACTCTATTCCCTTTATTCCAGAGAGGATGTTCATGGCTTCGATCAGTCCTGAGTTCTGTTCCCTGGCTAGGTCTATCTGGGTTATGTCTCCGGTTATGACCGTTCTTGAGCCGAACCCGAGCCTGGTAAGAAACATCTTCATCTGTATCGCCGTCGTGTTCTGCGCTTCATCGAGAATTATGAATGCGTCGTTCAGCGTTCTTCCTCTCATGTAGGCTATCGGAACGATTTCGATCATGTTTTTCTCAAGCAGCCTGTTAGCTTTCTCGAATTCCATCATGTCGTAAAGAGCGTCGAAAAGGGGTCTTAGGTACGGATTCACCTTTTCCTGAAGATCACCGGGGAGAAATCCCAGTTTTTCTCCCGCCTCCACAGCGGGCCGCGCGAGCACTATTCTGTTTACCTTCTTGTTCGTAAACGCCGAAATGGCCATCGCCATCGCCAGGTAGGTTTTTCCCGTCCCCGCGGGTCCTATGCCGAACACCATGTCGTTTCTTCTTATGGCGTCGATATAGAGTTTCTGATTTATAGATTTTGGGCTTATTATCTTTTTCCGAACGGATATGCAGACCGTGTCGAGGAATATTTCTTCAAGTGAGGCGTCTTTCTGGCTGAGAAGCCTCTTCGCTATTTTTATGTCGGAAGGCTGAAGAACATAACCCTTCTCTATCAGCGAATACATCTGCCCCATGAGCATGCCCGCTTCCGCGGTTCTCTCCTCGTTTCCCTTGAGAGTGATCTTGTTGCCCCGGGTGTGGATGCTTATGTCGAATTCGTTTTCTATTTCCTTGAGATTTGAGTTAAGTTCCCCGTAGAGGACTTTTACCGCTTCTATGTTCTCAAGTTCAAGTTCCCTGATTCCGTCCATAGGCACTTAGGCTGTCGCGCGCGGAAAAAATTATGCTTCGCGTTTAGAATTTACGTGGTTTCTCATTCTTACCGAAAAACAGTTTCGCGACGCTTGGCGTTTATCTCTCTACTTAATTTTTACTTCTTTTTGGCTTTTTCTCAACAGCGTTGAACCCCCTTTCCGTCCACTAGAAAAAATCTTGTCTGTTGTCCACAGATTTTTTGGTTCTCTAATGTGGGTTTCCACAGATTTTGAATGCATCTTCGAATAAATCATTATGACAGGCCTTTAAGCTAAGCGTTTCGTCTGGATTTCCAACAAGGAATCAAAGTTGTTTTATTTCTTCGGTCTTGTATTTTTATAAAAATTACCTTAAGGAAAAATATAATTCAGTCTGAAAACAGAATCCGCAAAACACTCGGGAGGAAGGTATGGAACGTCTGGGTTTTTCTGCTTTTGTAATTTCGGTGTTTTTTCTGTCATATGCGCTTCTATGCGGTTTCACAAGTTCGGCTTTTGCCGAGCAGCCTGCAGTGGGTGGCGATTTTTACATCGGTCTTTCAGCTTCGCTAGAGCGTTTTGATGCCTCTTACGCCAAGACGACTGATACTACGGACATTTCTCCTCCGGCAGGTCTTCCGCAGCTTGGAGGCAATATTTACAACGACCGGGACTCTTCTGCGGAAACCGGATTCGCTTACGGAGTTCTTGGTGGCTACAGAGTATCTTTCGGCAAAGGACTCTTCTGGATTGCGGCAGAGATAGATGCCGTTTTCGGCTCCAGTGAGGCGGATGGAAGACTTCAAGGGATCGGAGAATCCCCGGGTCGCAATCAGTATGGTGAAAGCTGGCCTGATGTCTGGTCTATTGATAAAGACAGGGAGTACGGATTTACCCTTCTGGTTGGTTTTACTCCGAATTTCCTGAGCTCATTAATGGGTGGAGGAACCAGTATTTACGCCCTTGCGGGAGTGAGGCGCATGAAACTCGGACTCGGGTTCGACTATACCGGTTGCCAGTTAAGAGACAGGCTCTGTTCCGCTGCCGAGGAGTTTACCTCCGATATGTCCAAGAGGGAAGAGACCCTTACCGGTGTAGCCGCAGGTGCCGGTATTGAACAGTCATTCGGGTCTTTTTCGGTGCGTGGCGAACTCCGCTATGTGGGTTACGGAGAGCAGGACTGGGTTACTCTTCCTGACCCTGAGCAGCTTGGGCTTCGCGTGCCGGCCGGAATTGACGCCAGTACGTTAAAAGCTTCCCTAGTGCTGATCAAGCAATTCTGAGCTTGGTAGTATCACATCAGTCGTTTATCCTGAGCGGATCTGGATAAATGAATTCATAAGTGAGCGTTTTTTTAAGTCTTTCATTTGAGACTATCTTGTACTCGGGGGGTTTTTCCGTTTCGAAAAGCGGCGGTTCGATTCCGTATTTTAGGGCTTCGCGCGAGTAGTACTCCCTTCTGGTGGGATGTTCGTCGCAGGTGGCGTTCAGTATGGTATTTCTTACGTCAAGATCTATGATGCTTCTGACGATTCCTATGCAGTCATCGCGGTGTATGAGGTTAAGAGGGCAGTCAGGGTTCAGTACGAGTTTTTTTCTTCTGATCGATTTTATGGGAGCCCTGTCGTAACCTATAAGTCCTGAAAAACGTATCACGGTCGTATCGATTCCCGGCTGGTCCATTAAAAGCCTCTCCACGCGAACAAGCGCCTTTCCCGACGGTTTGTCCGGGTTAAGGGAATCCTCTTCCCTTACGACCCCGTTTGTGTTCGGATAAACGGAGGTTGAGCTGGCGAAAACAACCATTTTCCCTTTGGGGTTCGATATCGCCTTGATAAGATTTCCGATCTGTTTTTCATGATAAGTTTCGATATCGTCTCTTCGCTCGGGGGGAAAGTTAATGAAAAGAACGTCCGAGGAGAAAAATTCTTCTGTGCCCGCGCCGATTACCTCGGGGGCGATGTCTATTAGGTAAGGTTCTATACCCTTTTCCGAAAGGGCGGGGAGTTTCTCGGGATCCCTTGCGGACCCTCTGACCGAAAAACCCGCTTCTTTTAGGGAGGTCGCAAGCGGCTCTCCGAGCCAGCCGCAGCCCAGAATGCTCACCGTCCTCACTGGTTCTGCTCAGCCTCCCGGCGCGTTATTTCACGTAGAATTTCTGCCCTCCGCCCCTCTGAGTATTCCGCCCAGTTCGCTATCTCGTCGCTCGTGCGAAGACATCCGACGCAAAGTTCCGTGTCCTCGTCCATTATGCATATGCCGTTACAGGGAGAACTGATTTTTTCCAAAGCCCTATCCTCCGCAAAACAGCCTGAGCATATCAAGGTATTTTTCGCTGGTTTTCCCGACTATGTCGGGCGGGAGTTCCGGGGCCGGAGGGTTTCTGTCCCAGCCCGTCTGCTTCAGGTAGTCCCTTACGAACTGCTTGTCGAAACTTATCTGCGGTCCCCCTGGGGTATAGTGTTCCAGAGGCCAGAATCTTGATGAATCCGGCGTCAGAGCCTCGTCTATGAGGATAAGCTCTTCAGTGTCCCGGCTTATCCCGAATTCAAATTTTGTATCGGCTATTATTATGCCTTTTTCTTCGGCGATACTGGCGGCGGCGACGTAAATCTCGATGCTTATGTCCCTTATCCTGCGCGCGAGTTCCTCACCTATCATCTCGCATACCATCCCGAACGTTATGTTCTCGTCGTGGGTTCCCTGCTCGGCCTTTGTTGACGGAGTGAAAATGGGTTCTGGAAGCTTCTGGGACTCAAGGAGACCTTCTCCAAGGGGTATGGCGCACACGGAGCCGGTTTTTTTGTACTCTTCCCAGCCGGAACCGCTTATGTAGCCTCTCACGACGCACTCTACGGGAAGGGGGTCGGTTTTTTCGACGAGCATGGAACGGCCGGCGAGTGTCTCGGCATGGTCCCCGAAGGGTTCAGGGAAATCCCCGGGGTCTGTTGAGATCATGTGGTTCGGGATGATATGTTCTGTTTTTCGAAACCAGAACTCGGAGATCCGGTTCAGCACCTCGCCCTTTGCGGGTATTCCGTTTGGGAGTATCACGTCGAAAGCTGAGATACGGTCGGTGGCTATCATCAAGATGCTCTCGCCGAGGTCATAGATATCCCTCACCTTTCCCCTTCTGGGTTCTGTGAGTCCGATGAAATCCGTGTTGAGTATGGTTTTGCGAATGGTTCCGCCACTTGATTCCCGTTTTTCCCGGGACGCTTTGACTGAAAGGTGAAACTACCCGAAACCACCGCTATTCTCAAGCGTCCTCGCTGAGTGCTCGCTCTGCCGCGGCGGGGGCGTTGGGACAAAGCGAACGAAGGAAGAGAGCGGTGGGTCAGCGGGATGAGTTGTCCTCTCGATTTTCTTAGCTAAATATGATGCAGTAATCTGTAATCTCCCCGCTGGCTGATTACTTAGAAATACCTGCGGCGAATCAGTTCGTTTATTGTTCGCTGAAGATCTACCAAGAAGTTTTCATCAATGGTGTCCGTCCACCAATGTGCAATGTCATTCCTGTATTCAGTTAGCTCCCGCAGGGTTTTCTTACCAGCCACAACTACGTTGTCCTCCTTGACATTCCCCTGATAGCTCAGACATGTCTGTCCCGCCTCTACCAACGATTGCCACAACCGCAAGTACTGAAGTCGCTGGTAGGAGTCGTCCTTGTGCTCATCGCTGTACATAGAATTGATTAGCAGTGCCATGTGTGGAGTCTCAATGTGCAGTTCCATAGCAGCAATGGCTTTCCGAATCTCTTCTGCCCGGTTTCTGTACATCTTGGCATCCATCCTCGTCGCTGTTCCCATCCTTGCCGACACTGTAGATCGTACCATCACCACGAAGCGGCCGTCGTCCGTCACGAGGCAGCTCTGATCCACGTATTTGCGTATCGGATCCGGCGTCTGCTGGGCGACCCGGACGCCCGCGAGTATCATATTTACCAACTGTTGATTGCTGGGTAGCTTCGGCCACGCTCCGTCAACGGTAGCCCAAGCGGTTATGAACTTCTCATTCTCTCTACCGCCAATCAACGCAGGTATCTTTTCACCATCTCGCATGAGTACTTCGTCCGATATGCTGCATTCACCTTTGATCATCTCGACGGGCGTCAAGTCGTTATTCTCCTCGATCACCAAAAACACCGGTACGTGGTCCTTTTGTTGGGATCTGACCTTCTTATCGGTCTCAGCAACTACATGTTGCAAGCAAGGGCTGATGGCGTAATGCCTACCATGCATTGAGTTAGCGAAGTAACCGACGAGATTTGAGGTGACACACGCTTGAACCGACGGAGAGTCATAAATGGAGTGATGAGGTTCATCGCCGTTCGGACGGAAGTCGATTCGTGGGAATTCGAAAATTTGTGTTCGACAATACCCACTGATTGTGCAACAAAACTCCTTGATTCCTGCGCCTGTGTACATTGATCGCACTCCGGCTAGCGTAAAGTGCGCCTCCAGGGCGACCGGTTGCAGGGACTTCTGCCGATCCGCCACTGCTCGGTTTTTTCTCGCCATTATGCATTTACTCCCACGTAATCCTCCACCCTCTCGGGCAGAAGCAGTCTCTGTGTGCGCTCAAGGGTGGGCTTGTATCTGCGCTGGTTCATTCTGTGTTCCACCTTTGTATCTCCTTTAACAACGGATGATGTAATTATACCTTGAGAAAGGAGGGAATCAATATCTAACTGCCTGAAATGCAAAGATAATTGTGCCGCTTCAGGAATCCAGACACGGGAGGACTAAATGATCTCGTAATGCCCTGTTAAGTCCAAGTGTTTCGCCAAACAATATAAGATTCAATAATATCTTCATAGGCTCAATTAGTTTATTAGTAACAGCGTCCCCGCCGTTCTGTAGAGAGTACGTTATATGACCGGTTTTTAAGCACACGAGTTGTCCGGTTTGTCGAGATAGAGGTTGACTAGATTTATCTCCTCTGGAGAAGGAGGAGATGGAGATGAATCAGCCAAGGTATCTGCAGATGGTGAGGACAAACCGGTTTGAGTTGGTATACAAGAGGTGGAAGGAGAGGAAGCTTACTCAGGCGGGGGCTGGGGAGCGGCTTGAGATGAGCGAGAGGACCTTCCGTCGTTACGTGGTTCGTTACGAAGAGGAAGGCAAGCAAGGGCTTGGGGACAGGCGCCTGGGCAAGCCCTCGCCTCGGCGTGCTTCACGGCAGGAGGTTTCGAGCTTGGTGGCACTGTACAGGGATTGTTATCCGAATCGCAACATAAGGCATTTCTACGAAGTTTACGAGGAGCGCCACGGGGGAACTCGCGGCTACAGCTGGGTGAAGAGGTGTTTGCAGGATGCGGGGGCGGTTCCGAGGGGCAGGCGTCGGGGGCCGCACCGGGAGCTCAGGGAGCGCAAGAGGCAGGAGGGGGAGATGATACACCAGGACGCAAGCACGCACAGATGGATTTGCGGGAAGACGTGGGATCTGGTTGTAACGATGGATGACGCCACGGGGCGGATATACAGTGCTTTTTTCGTTGAGCAGGAGGGCACAGAGAGCAGCATGAGGGGTGTAAGGGATGTGTTGGAGAGTAAGGGTATATTCACAAGTTTTTACAGTGACAGAGGTTCTCACTACTGGAGCACTCCTCGGGCGGGGGGTCGGGTGGACAAGGAGAACCTGACGCAGTTCGGCAGGGCGATGAAGGAGTTGGGCATTGTAATGATTCCGGGTTACTCCCCAGAGGCCAGAGGGCGCAGCGAGCGGATGTTCAAGACGTTACAGGGGCGTTTGCCCGCGGAGTTGGAGGAACAGGGGATAGTGGAGATGGGGGAAGCAAACAGATATCTGAGTGAGAGTTTTGTGGATGATTTCAACAGACGTTTCGCGGTAGCGGCGGCTGAGGAGGGCAGCGCGTTTGTGCCGCTGCTCGGTGTGGGGTTGGAAGACATACTGTGTTTGAAGCACCAGAGGGTAGTGGGCAACGACAACTGCGTTAAGTACAAGGGGATGAGTCTGCAGATTCCCCCGGTTGAGGATCGTGCTCACTTCGTAAGGGCGAAGGTGGTTGTGCATGAGTATGGGGACGGGAGCATGGCAGTAGTTCACGAAGGGAAGCGCAGGCTGGGATTCTATGACAGGGAGGGGAATTTAGTGGAAGAGGTGGAGCAGAAAAGGAGAGTGGCGTCAGGGTAAGGAGACGATTTCAAATCAGCCTCTTCGGGCTCGCCCTTCCAGGCTGATTTGAAGAAAGCAAAACCGGACAACCAATTAACTCAAAAACCGGTCAACTTAATTGACTCCCTACAAGCGTCCCCGCCGTTCTTGACAATACGCTATAATTAAAAGACAATATCGAGTTTTTGAGCACGTAGCTCAGGGGCAGAGCACTTGCTTGACGTGCAAGGGGTCGCAGGTTCAATTCCTGCCGTGCTCACCATGCGTTACAGAGGATGAATCGGTTGGAAATAGAGGTAATTATCGACGGGAAGAGGGGCAGGTTTTCTTCGGGAACCACCGTGGGAGATGCGCTCGCGGAGCTTGACGGGGATAAACGTACCATAGGCGCCGTGATAGACGGCCAGATGGTTGATTTCTGGCACCGTCTTGAGGGCGACTGCGACCTCTTGCCCGTAAAAAGCAATACAGAAGCAGGTCTCGGACTCCTGCGTCATACGACTGCCCACGTTCTTGCCGAAGCCGTCCAGTCTCTTTTCCCCGAAGCGCAGGTGACCATAGGTCCCGTGATAGAAAACGGGTTTTTCTACGATTTTGATTTCGAAAGGGGCTTTACCCCCGAGGATCTTGAGATTATCGAATCAAAGATGCTCGAGATAATAAAGAAGAACCGGCCTCTTGTAAGAAGATCGGTCACGAGGGAAGAGGCCATCGCCACTTTCTCCGGCATAAAGGAGAACTACAAGGTGGAAATAATAAACGACCTTCCCGAAGGGGAGGAGATAACCATATACGATCAGACGGACTGGTATGATCTCTGCAGAGGTCCCCATCTTCCCTCAACGGGCCTCATAAAGGCTTTTACACTCACAAGTTCCGCCGGGGCTTACTGGAGAGGCAACGAGAACAACCCGATGCTCCAGAGAATTTATGGAACGGCTTTCTGGGACAAAAAAGATCTGCGCAAGCATCTGCGCGACCTTGAAGAGGCGAAAAAAAGGGATCACCGCAAGCTTGGAAGGGAACTTGACCTCTTCAGCGTAAATGAAGAGATAGGACCCGGTCTTATTCTCTGGCATCCGAGAGGGGCGAAGGTAAGAAGCGTAATAGAGGATTTCTGGAAGCGGGAACACATCTCCCGGGGCTACGAGTTGCTCTACACGCCGCACATGGCCAAGCTTGATCTCTGGCGCACGAGCGGCCACGTAGACTTTTACTCGCAGAATATGTTCTCATGCATGGAAGTTGAAAATTCCGATTACCAGATAAAGCCCATGAATTGTCCCTTCCACATACTGGTATACAAAACAAAGACGAGAAGCTACAGAGACCTGCCGATCAGGTGGGCCGAGATAGGAACCGTGTACAGGTACGAGCGCTCAGGAGTTCTCCACGGTCTTCTAAGGGTTAGGGGTTTTTCCCAGGATGACGCCCACATATTCTGCCGACCCGACCAGATCCGCGAGGAGGTCTCCGGCGTACTTCGCCTCACTCTGGATTTTCTTAAGACTTTTGGGTTTGATAATTACGAGATTTTTCTTTCGACGCGCCCGGACAAGTTCGTCGGAAGCGAAGAGAACTGGGAGAGGTCGATAGAGGCCATTGAGCAGGCTCTTTCAGATGTAGGGCTTCCGTACGGAGTGGACAGTGGCGGGGGGGCATTTTACGGCCCAAAGATAGATCTCAAGATAAAGGATGTGATAGGCAGGGCTTGGCAGTGCTCAACTATTCAAGTAGATTTCAACCTGCCCGAACGGTTTGATATGGAATTTGTGGGTGAGGATAACAGAAGACATACCCCGATAATGATACACAGGGCCATATTCGGCTCCATTGAGCGATTCTTCGGAATCCTGATAGAGCATTACGGGGGAGCGTTTCCGCTCTGGCTCAGCCCGGAACAGGTGAGGGTGGCGTCAGTGGGACAGAGTCAGGCCGAGTATTGCGAGGAAGTCTGCGCCGAGCTTCGGCGCCGGGGAATCAGGGTCAGCAGCGATTTGCGAAACGAGAAGCTAGGGTATAAGGTTAGGGAAGCGCAGGTGATGAAAATTCCCTATCTGCTGGTTGTAGGAGACAAGGAGGTTGAAACGGGAACGGTTGCTCCCAGGAAATACGGTGGAGATGCCATGGCGGCGTTGCCGGTAAAGGATTTTATCGAGATCGTCACGGGAGAGAATGATCCCTATAGTTGGATGGAGGTAACGGTATAGCTAGAAGGAGAAGTCATAATTCCAGGGTCCGTGTTCCGGAGACCCGCATTAACAAAAGGATCGCGGCTAAGGAGGTCAGGCTCATAGATGTTGAGGGGGAGCCACTCGGAGTCGTAAGCATTGAAGACGCTTTGCGGATCTCCGAGGAAAAGGAAGTCGACTTGGTTGAGATTGCGTCAAAGGCTACCCCGCCCGTATGCAAGTTGATGGACTACGGGAAGTTCAAGTACGAACTGAAAAAGCAGCAAAGCGCTAAAAAACAGAAAGATCAGACGGTAAAGGAGACAAAATTTCGTCCCAACATAGGGGACCACGACCTTGAAGTCAAAGTGAACCGAATGAGGGGCTTTCTTGAAGCGGGTCACAAAACCAGGATAAGGATATTTTTCAGGGGCAGGGAAATAGTTCACTCAGACCTCGGTCGCAAACTCGCCCAGAATGTCTGCGAAAGACTGGCCGATATCTCCTCCGTGGACATGCCGCCCAAAATAGAGGGTAAGAACCTGATAATGATTCTTACGCCGGTAAAAAAACAGTGAGGGATTTGCAAGATGCCTAAGATGAAAACAAACCGCAGCGCGGCCAAGAGGTTCTCCGCTACGGGAAGCGGAAAAATAAGAAGAAACAAGGGCGGTAAAAGCCATACAAACATAAAGAAAAGCTCAAAGAGGATGCGGAGGCTCCTGGAACCGGATTTCATAGAAGGTTCCGCCGCCAAGAGGATCAAGACCTATGTTCCTTACCTGTGAGCTGATACAGACGGAGAATACAGATGCGCATAAAAAGAGGAGTTACTTCCAGAAAACGGAAAAAAAGAGTTCTTAAGCTTGCCAAGGGATACTGGGGAAGAAGAAAGAACAATTTCAGAAGAGCAAAAGAAACCATACTCAGGGCGCTTGCCTATGCCTACAGGGACCGGCGCCGCAGAAAAAGGGATTTCAGGGCGCTTTGGATTATGAGGATAAACGCCGGGGTGAGGCCTTTTGGACTTTCCTACAGCAGGTTTATCGACGCGCTGAAAAAATCGGACATCGAGCTTGACCGCAAAAGCCTCTCGGAACTTGCCATACGAGACCCCGAGAGTTTCAAGGCCGTGGTGGAGTTCGCGACCTCGAAAAAGGGGTAGGCCTCCGACTGAATCTTAGGTTTTATTCCTACTTTCTCTTAAAACGGGTTTATCTGGGGATCGTGCGGATCATTCTCAAGCGGGCAGCCGTCGCAGCGGGGGGTCTTTGCGCAGTGAAGTTTCCCCGTTTTTACTATGAGCGCGTGGTATTCTCCGAAAACTTCCGTGTCGACCGAAAGACTTTGCGTGAAAAGTTTCTGTATCTTCTCGTAACTCGCGCGTTCGGGGATCAGGCGGTGGCGGCGGAGAATTCTTCGCGAGTAGTTATCGACCACGAACACGGGTTCCCCAAGCGCGTAGAGCAGTATTGAATCGGCCGTCTCTTCGCCGATGCCGTTTACCGAAAGCAGTTTCTCCCTGAGTTTGTCCGTGTCCTCTCCGAGCATGTTTTCCATTTCACCTCCGTAATCGGCGAATAGAAAATCAATAAAATTCTTAAGTCTCTTGGCTTTTAGGTTGTGATATCCGCAGGGGCGGATCAGGGCCGCTAGCTGCCCATATGATACCGATCTGAGTTTTTCCGCCGAGAGCATGGAATTTCCCCTGAGCGTCGCTATGGCTTTCTCCACGTTTTTCCAGGATGTGTTCTGCGTGAGTATTGCTCCTGTGGCGCACTCAAGCCTAGTCTGCGCGGGCCACCAGTTCTGCGGTCCGTATCTTTCGTAAAGGACGGAGTAAAAATTCCGTATTCTTTTAGAACCTTTAATATCACTCAACGTGTCTGACCCGAACTCCTTTTGCGATTCACGTGGGAGACGATCATGAAAAAGACGGCCGTAAGCGCGTATCCAGCCGCCCATTTCGCTCCCGTCGCGAAGCCGAGGGAATACAGGACTCCTTCGACCGAAATCTCCCCCGCGTGTATGAAGCCGAAAAACGCCATCACAGCCCCCACGCCCATCCATGCCGCCGCCTGGCCAAGACGGCGTTCCACAAGACACACGGCAGTTGCGGCCCAGACTACGGAGGAAAGCATGAATCCCTGAGAAAGCGCCACAAGCCCGGGAAGCTGAAGCCCGTACGAAACGAACACATCCAGATTCTCAAACGCGCGGTGAGCAATTGAGCCGTCCGACATTGCCGCTCCCACCGCTCCGACAGTCTGGGAAACCACCACGGTTCCCCACGCCGCAAGCGCGGGTATCAACCCCAGGGCCACGGCGGGGGCGTGGGAGCGGGGAGTGGTCTGAAATGCCTGGGATGTCATCACGAGACCTATCCATATAAGTATTACTCCGGCGGCCTCAACTGGCACCATGGCTACGACGAGAGAACTCAGGCCGACAAGCGACACTACGGCGTAGAAAGCTCCGTTTATCACCGAGTAGCCTCCTCTCGCCCCCATTCCCTTCCACCCCGGGTGGCCTATGTATATGGTCGTAGGGAAACACGACCCGAAAAGAGACGCAGCTATTGATCCTGCTCCGTTAACCGCGAGACACGGTCCCGTGGGATAGGGATCTCCCGCGGCCTCGGCGGACTCTATGTTCTGAAGAGACCCGAGGATGTTGTAAAGTCCCATTGGAAGTACGACGGGAATCAGTACCGAACGCATCAGGGGATCCGAAAGCCCCGCAACGAGATCGCCCACAACGGGAACGGGCAGGTAGAAGCCCACGTCGCCGAGCGCTTTGCCCACCGCGGGCCCCGACACTGATGTTTCCCCTCCGAATCCCGCTGCGAAGAGAAGCCACGCGGCAAACATTCCGAGGGCAAGCGCAAGACCCACCCCGGGAATTCCAAGCGGAAGCTTTGTCCTTGAGAGCAGGGTGAACAGCAACACTCCCAGAGGGAGCAGGGCGACCAGAGGATAGGCGAAGCATCTCGCGGCAAAGTCCATGCACAGAAACGCTACGGCTATTCCCGCAAGCGAAGTGAGAAGTGCGGCGCGCGGAGTCGCTTTTCTTATCTTTTCGGCCACAAAAGACCCCAAGAGTTCAATGATTCCCGAGAGGAAGCACGCTGCCACCCCGACGCGCCACGCTACGAGGGCGGCTTCCTGCGGCGTGGCTCCCTGGCTCTGGGCTAGGAGCTTCGCGGGAATCATTACCAGGAAGATAAAGGCGAAAACGGAAATCGTGTTGATTCCGTAGGGAAGCGCCGTCACATCTTTTCTTCCCGTAGCTGCCGACAGGCGTTGCGCGAGCCAGGCGTAGTAGAGATTGCCGATAATAAGCGATATGGCTACGGCCGGGAGAACGGACGAAATGACAAACTCCCTTTGCAGACCCACAAGACTGGTAAGCAGTATCACGATCAAGATGTACTGGACAAGGTTGTCCACCATAAGACCGAAAAAGCCCTCAGCGTCGGAGAACGAAAAAAGAGGCTGGGCGCCCGTGGGGGAAAAGAGGTTTCTCAGGTTTTTCATGTCTTATCCCGGGGTTTCGCAGAACTGTAAAAGCCAACGGCGAAGCTGCAATTAACCTATCGATTATAATGAAAAAGCTGCCGCAGACAAAACCCCGCGCATTGCCTGTCTCGCTTGGACAGGGTGATTTCGGGTGATTCCCGGACATTGTTTTGACAGTCCACTCTTTTGAATGTTTAATCTTTAGGATTATGGCTTACACCCCTTTGTACGAAACGCACAAGAGTTTCGGGGCGCGGATGATTGATTTTGCAGGGTGGGAACTCCCTCTTCAGTTTGATGGCATAAGGCAGGAACACATGGCTGTCAGGCAGGCCTGTGGTCTTTTTGACGTAAGTCACATGGGTGAAATAGAAATCAGGGGGCCTCAGGCTGAAACTCTCTGCCAGAAACTCAACACAAATGACATGGCGAAGCTTCGTGATGGACGGGCCCGGTATGGTCTTTTCTGTTACCCAGACGGCGGGGCAGTTGACGATCTTATAACCTACAGGTTCTCGGCGGAACATTTCCTTGTCTGCGTAAACGCGTCTAACATTGATAAAGTCTATCGCTGGATTGGGAATAACTGCGGGGGGCTTGACGTGGAAGTGACCGACTCAAGTCCTGCTTACGCGCAGATAGCCGTTCAGGGGCCTCAAGCGGCATCCGTTGTGGGGAAAACGCTTGGTGAGGAGAACATGCGGGATTTCCCTAGGTTTTCTTTCAGAATCCTTGGAGGTGAGGCAGCCGGAGTGATAGCTGCGAGAACAGGTTACACGGGTGAAGACGGCTTTGAGTTGTTCGTGCCCGCGGGGGACGCTGTTTGGGTCTGGGAGAGGCTTCGCGAAAGCGGGAGTGACTTCGGGATTGCTCTTTGCGGTCTCGGAGCGCGCGATACGCTTAGAATAGAAGCCGGATACCCTCTTTATGGAAACGAGCTGGATGAAAAAACGACCCCGATTGAGGCCGGCCTGGAGAGGTATGTGAAGATGGACAAAGGCGATTTTATCGGAAGAGATGCGCTTTTGGAACAGGTGGAAAACGGAACAGCAAGAAAAACCATCGGTTTTAAGATGCTTGAGAGGGGGGTTCCCAGACACGGCTACGGGGTAATGAAAAATGGAAAGAAGATAGGGGAGGTCACAAGCGGTACCATGTCTCCGGTTCTTGATATGGGCGTTGGTATCGCTTCGGTGTCCTCGGGTGAAATTGAGTGCGGAGATGAAATAGGGATTGAGATCCGGGGACATGTGAGAGAGGCGGTTTCTTCTGAATTTCCACTTCATAAAGATTGAGAGCAGAAATATAAAGGAGTATTTGAGGTTATGAGTGTACCGAAAGACTTGAAATATACCGAAGAGCACGAGTGGGTGAGGTTTGAGCAAGACAGGGCCGTGATAGGAATAACCGATTACGCGCAGGAAGCCCTCGGGGAGATAGTTTATGTCGAATTGCCTGTTGAAGGGGATGAGCTGTTTCAGGGGGATTCCTTTGGTGGAGCGGAGTCGACAAAGGCGGTCTCGGAACTTTTCGCCCCGGTTTCCGGGGAAATTGTCGAGGTAAACGATCTTCTCGTGGACTCCCCGGAACTTATAAACGCCGACCCTTACGGTGATGGATGGATTATAAAAATCCATATCGGAGAGCTTGACGAAAACGAGATCGAAAAACTTCTTGATTCTTCAGATTACGAAGAACTGATAGAAGAAGAGAAAGATAACTGATATGTCCAGGCGGTTTAAGTGCCTGAAGGACAAGGCGGTCTGCCTGAGTTTTTCCGGAGAGTTCTGATTGCAAAGAAAAAACGGCATTTATGAAGAAGAGGATTTTTTCTCAGCGAGGCATATAGGTCCCACGCCGGAGGAAACGCGCCACATGCTTTCGCGCATCGGGGCGCGGAGCCTTGAGGAACTGGTGCGGGAAACCATCCCCGCTGACCTGCTTTCGGGAACTCAGATGGCTGTTCCCGCCGCCATGACTGAGAGTTCCTATCTTGACCACATAAGGGGTATAGCGCGTGAAAACGCGACATTTAGGTCGTACATAGGCATGGGTTATTACGACTGCGTGACCCCGACGGTCATATCAAGGAACATTCTTGAGAACCCAAGCTGGTACACTCAGTATACTCCTTACCAGGCGGAGATATCACAGGGACGCCTCGAAGCCCTTCTTAACTTCCAGACCGTGATCTCGGAACTTACCGGGATGGAGCTTTCAAACGCCTCGCTGCTTGATGAAGCGACGGCGGCTGCCGAGGCTATGGCCATGTTTCACAGGCTAAGCGGCGCAAAGCGGGAGAAGGCGGACGCCGACGGGTTTTTCGTTTCCCGAAGGTGTTTTCCACAGACCATTGATGTCTTAAAGACCCGGGCCGAGCCCCTTGGAATAAGGATCGTAGAGGGGGAAGAGGAAGAGGCTTCTCTTGACGGGAGTTTCTTCGGCGCGCTTCTGCAGTATCCAGACACCTTCGGAGAAGTCAGAGATTACTCAGGATTTGTTAAAAGCGCTCACTCCCACGGTGTCATGGTCGCGGTTGCGGCCGATCTTATGAGCCTCGTGCTGCTTACACCTCCAGGACGTTTCGGTGCCGATGCCGTTGTGGGAACTTCGCAGAGATTCGGGGTTCCGGTCGGATACGGCGGTCCCCACGCAGCCTATTTCGCTACAAGAGACGAGTTCAGAAGACAGGTTCCCGGAAGAATAATAGGGGTGTCTTTTGACAGGGATAAGACCCCTGCCTACAGAATGGCTCTTCAGACCAGGGAACAGCACATAAGAAGAGAGAGGGCCACTTCCAATATATGCACTGCGCAGTCTCTACTCGCTGTAATGGCCTCGATGTACGCGGTTTACCATGGTCCGGCGGGACTGCGGCGCATCTCCGGCAGGATAAACACACTCACGAAAATGCTTGACCTGGGTTTTAAAGAACTGGGAGTAGCTCAGCTAAACGGGGCGTTTTTCGATACCCTGCTTATGGATCTTTTACCTTGGGGAGAAGGATCCTGCGAGACGCTTCGCGCAAACGCCCTTAAAGAAAGGATCAACTTCAGATACCTTCCGGACGAAAAAGTCTGCATATCCCTTGACGAAACCGTTACCGAGGAAGATATTGCGCAGATGCTTTCGCTTTTTTCAGACTCTCTGGGACTGGGCGAGAAGGTCTCTGTCACTGTAGGCCGGGCTTCCGTCTCTGCGTCTGTGCCCGAGAACCTTCTGAGGAAGGGGGACTTTCTCACCCAGCCGGTGTTTAGCCGCTACCACTCAGAAACTCTGATGCTAAGGTACATAAAGAACCTAGAGGGAAGGGATCTTTCCCTGGCCCATTCCATGATCCCTCTCGGTTCCTGCACGATGAAGCTCAACGGTACGACGGAAATGATACCGATAAGCTGGGGAGAATTCTCGAAAATCCATCCTTTCGCTCCCCCGGACCAAACAGCAGGGTACGCGCGGGTGATCGGCGAACTCGAGAAATATCTCTGCGAAATAACCGGGCTTCATGCCTGCTCACTTCAGCCCAATTCTGGAGCTCAGGGAGAGTACGCAGGACTTATGGTAATACGCAGTTACTTCAAGGAGAAAAGAGAAAACGAAAAGCAAGTGGTGCTGATTCCTTCTTCGGCGCATGGAACCAATCCGGCAAGCGCCCGGATGGCAGGGATGGATGTCGTGGTGGTAAAATGCCGGAAAAACGGGGACGTGGACATAGACGACCTTCGTAAATGCTGCCGGAAAAATGAGGGGAAAGTGGCATGCCTGATGATTACCTATCCTTCGACTCACGGGGTTTTTGAGTCTGGAATAAGGGAGATATGCGACATAATTCACTCAAACGGCGCGCAGGTATACATGGACGGAGCGAATCTTAACGCGCAGGTGGGTCTTTGCTTCCCTTCGCTCATCGGTGTTGACGTATGCCACATAAACCTGCACAAGACTTTCAGTATTCCCCATGGAGGCGGAGGACCGGGAATGGGTCCCATATGCGTCGCGTCTCACCTTGCCGCGCATCTTCCCGGACATCCTGTTGTGGAATGGGTAGGGGGCGAAAAGTCCTGCGGAACCATATCCGCGGCTCCGTGGGGAAGCGCGAGCATACTGCTGATATCCTACGGATATATAAGGCTTCTTGGAAAGGGCGGTATGAGCGAGGCCTCCCGATACGCGATACTAAACGCCAATTACCTTAAGACCCGGCTTGAACAGCATTACGACATTTTGTACGAAGGGGAAAACGGAAGAGTCGCCCATGAATTCGTACTCGACCTTCGGGAGCTTGGAAAAAGCGCCGGAATAACCGTGGAAGATGTGGCCAAAAGACTGATGGATTACGGGTTTCACGCGCCGACGATGTCGTGGCCGGTTACGGGAACCCTGATGGTGGAACCCACGGAGAGCGAATCCATGGAGGAAATGGACAGGTTCTGCGATGCGATGATAAAAATCCGCGGGGAAATTCAGGATATCATCGACGGCAGCGCGGACCCTTCAGACAACGTGCTTAGAAATTCCCCCCACACGGTCCTGGATCTTGTGTCTTCCGATTGGGAACATCCATACTCCCGCCGGCAGGCGTTTTTCCCGCTTCCGCATCTTAGAACAAACAAGTTCTGGCCTTCGGTATCAAGAATAGATAACGCCTACGGCGACAGGAATCTGGTGTGCACGTGCCTTCCCCCCGAAGCTTACGTGATGACGGATGAGTGAATACGGGGAAGTCAGATTTTTATCTCTATGTAAGATTTTTTCTTGATGTCCTCAAGCCAGGAGGTTATGAACCGCTCGGCTTTTTCCATGTAGAGCTGGTGCTTTATTCGGTCTCCGTACCGGGAGACCGATGATTCCCCGTCTTCGATTCTTTCAAGAACCTTTACTATGTGGTAGCCGCGGGATGTCTTAACCGGCCCTGCGATACCGTTTATTTCGGTCTGCTCCACTGCGCTTTCCATTTCGGTTACCAGGTCTCCCTTGACGAAATATCCCAGCAAACCGCCGTTTTGCGCCGATGATTCATCCATCGAATATGTTCTGGCAAGTTGCGCGAATGGGTGCCCGGATTTTGCAAGCTCCAGAACTTCTTCAGCTTTCGAAAGGGCGTTCTCCGTTTCCTGATTGATCAGTATGTGAGCTATCTTTGTCTGCTTTTCGTAACCGTCGGTGTCTTCTTCTCCATAATGTTTTTTGTGATATTCCTCTATTTCCTCGTCCGTTACCGCTATGCTTCCCTGCGTGACCGAGTCAAGAAGCCTTCTTGAGAGTATCTGGTATTTCCACTGGCGGTGGAAAAGTTCCTCCGTCATGTTCTGTTTTTTAAGCTCCTTGGCTATGGCTTCTTCATCGAGTCCCATCGCTTCCTGCTGGCTTTTTACTATCGCCTTTACCTCTTCGTCGCTTACCGATATCTTCCTCGCTGCCGCCTGCTGATCGAGCAGGATACGATCTATCATGGCGTCAAGCACTTCGCGGCTGGTGATTTCCGCTTCCGGATTAGTTCTTACGTCTTTTATCTCCTGATGCAGTTCGCTAAGCGTTATTATTCTGTTGTTTACCACAGCCACCACTTTTTCCGCTGTTGCCGCTTGCGCTGCGTGGGCGGGCATCAGTGTAAAAACCGCGAAAAACGCCAAGACCGTAAGCCACCATGGTTTTTTCATCTTAAATCTCCTTGCAAACCGTTTTTTCTCTCCTGCCTCAACCCCGCGGACTATACTATACATGGGCTTGGGCCGGTTTTCCCACCTTTTCCACAGCGCTTATGAGCGTTTCGTACCTGCGCTTGGGCGGGAGGGGAATACTGAGTTTCTTTTCCCGGCCAAGGTTTTCCACGTCCACAAGGCTAAGGGTCGCCGTGGTTTCTCCTATTTCGGCTTTTCTTATTAGCCTTTCCCCGAGCGCGATTCTGAGCTCCGCGATGAGAATCAGTTGTTTCAGCGGATCGGGCATAGCCCCGAACCTGTCTTCGATCTCCCCGGCAATTTCTCTTAATCCCTTGCGGTTCCTTTCCGATGATATTTTTTTGTAGTAAAAAAGCCTCTCGGAGCCGCTTTGGATGTAGTGCTCGGGAATAAACGCGTCGTCCCTTGTTTTTATTTCCGGTCTGATTTCACGAACGCGGCCCTCGCCGCTTCTTTTGCTCTCGATCGTGTCTCTTAGCAGTTCGAGATAAAACTCAAGACCGATGTCAGCTATGTGTCCTGACTGCTTTTCTCCGAAGAGAGTGCCGGCTCCCCTTATCTGAAGGTCGGCAGTGGCGAGTTTGAAACCGCTTCCAAGGTCGGTGAGGCGGGAGAGAACTTCAAGCCTTTTTCTGGCTTCTTCCGTGAGGGAGTGCACAGATGGTATGAGGAAATAGGCGTAGGCTTTTTTGTCTGATCTTCCGACCCTGCCTTTTAGCTGATAGAGGTCGGCAAGCCCCATCGCATGCGCGTTGTTTACTATCATCGTGTTGGCTTTCGGTATGTCGAGTCCGGATTCCACTATAGCCGTCGTCACTAGCAGGTCTATTTCCCCGTTGGCAAACTGTTCTATGGTCCTTGAGAGCCGAGTTTCGTTCATGCGTCCGTGCGTTATCCCTATTGACAGTTCCGGCATGAGTTCCTGCAGAAAATTCGCCTTCTCGAATATGTCTTCTATCCTGTTGTGTATGAAAAAGACCGTGCCGTTCCTTTCGATCTCTTTTTCCACGGCTTTTTTTATAACTTCGGCATTGAACTGCTGAATATACACCTCCACCGGCTGGCGACCCTCGGGAGGAGTGTTTATTACGCTTATATCTCTTACGTCGGCTAGGGAAAGCTGCAGAGTTCTCGGGATGGGAGTTGCGGAAAGCGTGAGCACGTCAAGGGCGTTTTTCATCGATCTTATGGATTTTTTGTGGTTCACACCGAATTTTTGTTCTTCGTCTATGACAGCGAGCCCCAGGTTCTTCAGCTTTATTTTTTTCCCGAGAAGCTTGTGCGTTCCGATTATGAGGTCGAGGGACCCGTCTCCGAGCCTCTTTAAAATCTCTTTTTCTTTCTTGGCCGCTGTGAATCGCGACAGCATCTCGATTCTTACTGGGTAGTCTGCGAACCTCGAGGTCGCGGTTCGGTAGTGCTGGCTGGCGAGAAGAGTGGTGGGGGTGATCACCATGACCTGTTTTCCATCAAGGCATGCTTTAAAAGCGGCACGCAGGGCCACCTCGGTTTTTCCGAACCCGACGTCTCCGCAGATAAGCCTGTCCATGGCTTTTTCGGATTCCATATCGGACATTACGTCCTCTATCGCAGCCGACTGATCCGGGGTCTCGCTCCAGGGAAACCCCATCTCGAATTCATTGAACATCTGATCCCTTGGGGAGAACCGAAAACCTTTTTCAACTTTCCTTTCCGCGCAGAGCTCGACAAGCTCGGTCGCGATTTCCTCTACGGCCCTTTTAACCCTGCCGACAGTTTTTTTCCAGTTCGCGCTTCCCAGTTTTTCAATCTTCGGTTCCCGTCCGTCTCCCATGTATTTCTGAACCAGTCTGGATTTTTCCACCGGGACAAATACCTTGTCCCCGCCCTTGTATTCGCACTCGATAAAATCACCTTGGCGGTTCTCAAAAGAAAGTCTTTTAAGCCCCTTAAAAATTCCTATTCCGAATTCCTTGTGAACTATGTATTCTCCAGATTTTAGCTGGCTGAACGAGGTAAGAAACGCAGAGGGGATATCGCTTCCTCCAAACGGGACGCCTCGGCTTTGCGTTTTCTCAACCAGGGTTTTTTCCGTGAAAAGGGCGATTTTGAAATCGTGAAGAACGGTGCTTTCGAAAAGCTCTCCGATTACATGTACCATCCCCTTGTCCGGGCGGTTCTGCGTTAACTTGAGGAATTTCTCCCTCTCGGCCTGCGAAGTGAAAAATACGAATACCCCGTAACTGTCTTCGATGAGTTCCTCCGCTTTGTCGATAAAGACCTTGAGCGAAGGTTTTGAAAACGATATTTCTTCGGTGCTGAATTTAAGGCTGTTTTCTTCTTCGGTGCCTATCCCAATCGCGTCCAGGTATACGAGCCTTGATTGCCTGAGTCTTTCAGTAAGTTCTTTTCCCCTGAGATAAAGTCTTTTAAACGAGGGCAGTGATTTTTCGAGTTTCCCCAAGGATTTTCTTCTGGCTTTGAATTTTCCCTCAAGTTTTAACAGCAGCGTATTCTCGTCGAACCCGCGGGGAAGGCTTACGATGAGATCTTCCTGCGGGTAATCGAGCACGCATTGCCGCGAGTCCCAGAAAAAGGGTGTGAACCATTCGATTCCCCTGAAATACGAGCCGTTTTCAAACGCTTCGACCAGAGGTTCCACCTCGCTTGACGTAAGTCCCTTCTTGTCAGCTCCGGTGAGTATCTGTTCGACCAGAGCGTTTTTGTCTCTTTGGTGGTAAATGGTGAAGGAAGCCGGATTGACCACGGCTTTTTGCGTTTTTCCGATGGATTTCTGGGTTGAAGGAAAAAACTCCCTAAGTGAATTCACCCGGTCTGCGAAAAACTCCACTCTCAGAGGATTCCGAGAGCCTGGCGAGAACAGATCCACTATCGAGCCCCGGATGCTCATTTCTCCTCTTTTTTCAGTGAAATCCGCTTCGCTGTAACCGATTCCTAATAATCTTTCCGTAAGCTCATCCCGCTCGAGCCGCATTCCTTTCTCTAAGGTGAAGCTTTCGGCTTCGAAGGCGCGGGGCGGAGCCAGTATCTCGACGAGGGATGCCGCGTCTGCACAGAGCACTCCCGTTTGCTTCCATCTGAAAAGAGAGTGGAGCCTCTCGGGTTCGGTGATTTCCTTTTTTTCGAAAAGGGAGCGGTTTTTTTCCATCCCTCTTGAGAGAAGAACAGGGGTTTCCATTCCCTTCAAAGAAGAGATGCTCCGCGCCGCAGCGGCGCACTGCTCTCTTTGCTCGCAGACGTGCAGCACCCTTTTGCCGGGCACTTCGGAGAGAAGCGCCAGAAGAAAATAGGGTGAATTTCCGTAAAGACCGGCAAGGTCCGTCGGTTTTTCAGGCGGGTACGCAAAGAACTTCTCCACCAGGGGGTTTTTCAGGTGGGATGAAAGTTCAATTGTTGGGTTTTTATCGTTCACTCTCTGGGACTGGAATCATTTCTTCTCACAGTTCGCCGAGTATGAGAGATCCCATCTCCTCTGTGCCTACCCTTGTTTTTCCTTCCTCGTATATGTCGGATGTGCGGTAGCCGTTGTCAAGAACCTTTCTTACCGCTTGTTCAACCTGCGCGGCGGCTCCGTCCATATCAAAGGAATAACGCAGCATCATGGCCATCGAGAGAACTGAGGCTATGGGATTCGCCACGCCTTTCCCGGCGATGTCCGGGGCGCTTCCGTGAACCGGCTCGTATATAGCTCCTTCGTTACCGACGCTTGCCGAGGGCAGCATGCCGAGGGAGCCTGTGAGCTGAGCGGCCTCGTCGCTTATTATGTCGCCGAACATGTTTCCTGCCAGCATCACGTCGAAGTCGGCGGGCCTTCTTATAAGCTGCATCGCGGCGTTGTCCACATACAGATGCTCAAGCGTCACGTCGGGGAACTCGCGGTCGTGAAGCTCCGTGACCGTGTTTCTCCAAAGCACCATTGATTCAAGTACGTTTGATTTGTCTATCGAGGTGACCTTGTTTTTTCTTTTTCTGGCGATTTCAAACGCCATTTTCGCTACCCTTTCTATCTCGGAAGTGGTGTAATGGAGGGTGTTAAACGCCTTATACTCTTGTTCACCGAGCTGTTCGGTTCCTCTCGGATGTCCGAAATATATTCCGCTTGTAAGCTCCCTCACGACCATTATATCGACCCCTTCCACTACTTCCCTTTTAAGCGTGGATGCGTTGGCAAGGGCAGCATAGACGATCGCGGGCCTCAGATTCGCGAAGGTGTCTAGCTGCTTTCTGAGTTCGAGAAGCCCTCTTTCGGGTTTCAGGTGATGCTCGATATTTTCCCATTTCGGGCCGCCAACGGCTCCGAGGAGCACCGCGTCGCTTTGTTTTGCCTTTTCTATTGTTTCTTCGGTTACGGGAACCCCGTGCGCGTCTATTGCGCATCCTCCGAGAAGATCACTCTCAAGCGTGAACTCGACCCCGTTTCTCTCGCCCACGACCTTTAGTATGGACACGCTGACTTCGGTTACTTCAACTCCTATCCCGTCTCCCGGGATTACTAGTACTTTAGGCAATTTCAGTTTTCCTCTGTATTTCTGATTTTTTCAGGGCATTAACCTACCTGAATGATTGTTAATTCCGAAGCCCCGTTGCTGCGCAGCAAGCGCATGGGAACCTGTACCCCTCTACCGGGCCACGCGGTTTACGAGCTTTCCAATCCCTTCGATCTCCACTTCCACTAAGTCCCCCGGGCTCATGGGGCTTATCCCGGAAGGAGTTCCGGTCGCTATTATGTCTCCGGGGAGAAGCGTCATAACCTTTGATATGAAGCTTACAAGCTCCGGAACGCTGAAAATCAGGTTTTTCGTGCTTGAGTTCTGTTTTACTTCGCCGTTTAGAAAAGTTTTTAAGCGAAGGTCCGCGGGGTCGCCCTCCGTTTCTATGAAAGGTCCGATCGGGGCGAACGTGTCAAACCCCTTGCCCCTTGTGAACTGTATGTCCTTTGCCTGAAGGTCTCTTGCGGTCACGTCGTTTATGCAGGTATATCCGAAAACATATTCAAGGGCCTGCTCCCTCTCCACCATGTGGGCCTTCTTTCCTATTACGACCCCGAGCTCTCCTTCGTAATCGACTCTGCTCGACATGTGTGCAGGGTATTTTATTTCTTCTTGGTGTGCGATGACCGCTGTTGAGGGTTTCATAAACAGCATGGGGTCTTTGGGGGGAGTTCTTTTCATTTCCCTGGCGTGGTCCTCGTAATTGAGTCCGACGGCTATGATTTTTGTCGGGAGGCATGGAGCAAGCGGTGCTATGTTCGCGTAATCGTATCTTGTGTCCGTTACCGAGTATCCGCCGAAGATATCCCCTTTTATCTCAAAAACTGATCCGTCGAGATATTTCCCGAATACCGGTTTTTCTTCTGCGTTTTTGAACCTGAGAAATTTCATCGTGTTTTGCTTAAATCCAGACTTATGTAAAAAACTTGACGAGACTTCATTTCATATTGGAATAAATACTAATTGCCAAGCAGGATACATAAATGGTGTGGAAACCAAAATCAACTGAAGAAAAAGTTACAAGACTGCAACCCATATCTTGAATTACCATGCGTGGAATAAATACGAAATAATATCTATTTCAGGTGCTTTTGCAGAAGGTCAAGTGCATCCGAGATCTCACTCATATCCGGCAAATCGCCATGGACCAGATTAGAGAACACGCCTGTATACACCACGTTCAAAGAGTTGCTCCAAGTTTCAAAATTAGAAAATAGAGGTGTATTTACTAGTGGTTCTTCAAAGCAATCGGAATGTTCAAATCCCCCTGCTTTTTCATCTTCAATACACCTGTCACACAACGACTTAAACTCATTGCTTGCGATAAAATTCTGATATTCGTCAAGCCGTAAGACCAGGCAGATATCATAAAGATGGCGAATACGGTTCGATAGTCTGGCAATGGGATCATCGCTGTAACTATCCTTGATAATTCCAAGCATTTTCTCAACCAGCGTACGTTTTTGGGACAGTACCTTAATCGAAAAATTTTCTAGCCCGAACCGAGCGATTAAATCAACCCTCTTTTTTCTAATCAGGTGCTCCGCAATAAGAGTTCTTATTTTTCGTATTTCAAATGGTTCGGGGTTGGCAAATGCATTGATTTCAATTAGCAGTTCCCGGGGGACCTGCTCAAAACCATCGTTATCAATTCTGCAAGGATATTTGTAGACCGTCCTACGGAATTTTGAACCCTTGGATTCTCGTTCGTCACCCTTAAGAGAAATGAGGTTCTGGGTAACGATGTTTTCCACATTCTTTAGCAACTTTTTTCTTTGACTGTCTCCTTTTTTACTGCTGCAAGACACAGCCAAGTCAATATCTTCGGAAAAGCGACCTATTAATCTATTATGCTTTGGACAGAGATGTTCCTCCTTTAAAGACCACACTTTCTCTGTACGGAGATTCAGATAGAAATTTAAGGGACATTGTTATCCAATAACCTTTTTCGATATAGGCATCCGGTATCCCAGCGGATTCCCCTGTGGTCTTTATCAGTTCATTGAAGATTTCTTCGTCTTTGTGCAGATTCATTACCTAATGTTCCACTCTCTGGACTCCAGCCACCGAGACTGATCCAGTTTCAGCTTATAAGTTGTTAAGGGATTTAGGGAGAGTGCCAGGCTGTCTGGCACTGATAGTTGCAAACTTGAAAAAAGCAGACAAATCAGAGCCCTGACTCTAGGAGGGTAGTAATCTTTTGCTAAAGACGCGAGCCGCAACCGCTCGAGACTGGATAATTCTGATATGCGGCGACGTATGATCTCCAGAGAGATATCTATGTCCGAGTCCTGTATCTTCCTTATGTCTTTCAGAGCGTCCAGATATTGCAGAAGCGGCACATCCTTTTCCTTTACAGGGATACGGCTCACCACGGTATCAATTCGGATTGTGCCGAATTCCTTTTTCTGGTGACTGCCTTTGCAGGCAACGGTGACTACGCGGGACATCTGGGTAGTAAGCCCTAACCAGTTATAGAGATACGGGCCGGTGACATAGCCGCACAGACGGCCGTCCTTATATAACATTGAACGAATAATCTCTCCGTCTGAAGGTCTCATGGGGCCCAGAAGTCCCTTTTTAGATACATAGAAATGTCCCTTGGAAAAACGTTCAATTTCTCCGTCTGAAACCATTCTGTTTACTGCCTTGATAACTGCGCCCGGAGATTTTAAATAATCCGGCAGTTCTCGATAGCTGAATATCCGCCCGGCGGGCATTTCTTCAATGCTTTTCCGTACCGCCCTCGCAATGCTCATGTGTGTCTCCTTGGTATTAAAACTACAGAACTCTTTAAAATATGCAAGTTTTTACTTCTAAAAACATGACATATTCCGAAACCAAAAACTCCCTGTCCCTCTCTACCGGTAAGATTTACTCGGCCACGAACTCAGTAGACGACTTTTTTAAGAAAAAGTCCCTGGGGAGGAGCGGTGAAAACGTTTTTCGTCTTCCGTCCTTCGGCGAGTATCTGCCCGAATCCCTCCGGGGTGAGTTTTCCCTTTCCCGTTTCCACCAGGGTTCCGGTTATCATTCTCGCCATTCTTTTCAAAAACCCTTCCGCCTCTATTTCAACCAGGATTATTCCTTCGCGGGTTTTTTTAATGTGAACCCGTTTTACGGTGCGCACTGTGCTTTTCACCGTTATATCGGCCGTGGCGAAAACGGAAAAATCATGTGTTCCCTCAAGATAGGCGGCGGCTTCTTTCATTTTCCCCGTATCAAGCTTCCCCGGGATATGCCATACCCTGTTTCTCTGCAGGGCGGGGGGGTGTAGCCTGTTGAAAATCCTGTATTCGTATGCCTTGCTCCGGGAGCTGAACTGTGCATGAAAACCCTCGGGGACCTCTCGGGCTTTTATGATGGATATGTCCCGGGGAAGGGTGGAATTTAACGCTTTTCTCAGGGTCTCGGTATCCATTTGGGTTTCGGTAAAAAAACTGGCCACCTGGCCCAGGGCGTGCACGCCCGCGTCCGTTCTGCCCGAACCTGCTATTTTCACATTCTCTTTGGTGATTTGGCGGATGGCGTCTTCTATAGTCTTCTGTACGGTGGGAAGATTCCCCTGGCATTGCCAGCCGTGGTAATCCGTGCCGTCATACTCGACAATTATCTTTACGTTTTTCATTTTTTGTCTGCGTTTGATCAGGCGACCGGTTCCTGTTTCTTAAGCTCTATCCTTGGATCAAGAATGGCGTAGAGAAGGTCGACAATGAGATTCGCTATTACGAGCAGAAGCGCGTAGATGATGGTTATTCCGAGCACAACGGAGTAATCCCTGTTCGCCACGGCGAAGACGAAAAACCTTCCCATTCCCGGTATCGCGAATATATGCTCGACGACAAACGATCCTGTTACCAGATAGGCAGTCAGGGGGCCGAGAACAGTTACGACCGGTACCATGGCGTTTCTCAGTATGTGCTTTGTGAATATCTTTGTTCTTCCAAGCCCCTTTGCTCTGGCGGTTCTTACGAAAAGCTGTCCCGACACGTCAAGCATATTGGAGCGGACAAGCCTTGATATATAAGCGAACGGAGCTAAGCTCAGGGTCAACGCGGGAAGAACTATGTGTTTGGGTTCTCCCCAGAGGGCCGCTGGCAGAACTCCCCATTTAACAGAGAAAAAATATATGAGCGCCGCTCCCACGACGAAGCTTGGAACCGATACCAGGGAAGTGGAGATCAGCACAGAAGCGATGTCGTGGATGCTTCTTGGGAACAGCGAGGAGATCATACCGACCACAGTTCCCATGAAAAACGCGAACAGCAGGGAAACGAAACCGAGCCCCATTGAAACCGGCAGGGTTTTTTTGATTATGTCAGTAACTGCTCTGTCGTTGTATTTGTAGGAAGGTCCGAAGTCCCCGCGAGCCAGATTTCCCATGTAGATGAAGTATTGTTTGTGCAGCGGCTTGTCCATGTGATATTTCTTCTCGATATTCTCGAGTATGTGCGGGGGGATGCTTTTCTCCGTGTCGAAAGGACCTCCGGGAAGCACCCTGAGGAGAAAGAAGGTTATGCTCGCGACCGCGAGGATCACAACTGCTCCGGTCAGTATTCTAAAGAAAAGGAATTTAAGCATTACTTCGTTACCGGGACTTCATCCGCTGTTCTCAGTGCTTGCTCGCTATATGTCCGAAGCTCAGGAAAGGTCTTTTCTTATGGCCAGGGTTTTTTTCGACGTCATTCCTTTTTCGTCTTTGGCCACTATGGTGAAAAGATTCATTCCTTCCTCAAGAGCTAAGGGGAAAAGCAGGGGAACATTGTCTCTCCCCGGTGTAAAAAGCTTTATCTTGTCGTTTTTTTTCCACACCGACACGCTCTCTATGCGGTCGGTGTCCTTAACCGATCCCTCTACTGTTATCTTGGAAGCTTCTGTGGACATCGGAAAATCCGAAATCAGGATCAAAGGAGGTTTTTCGAATGTTTCTTCAAGAAGTGAGATCTCCTGTGCGGTGCTGTCTGTTCCGTTTTTTTCCGACGCTCCGGACGAATTGTCGTAGTCGGCACGATTAACCCTGACGGTTTCCCCCTCAATCCAGCCCGCCACTGAGTTTTTTCCCTCAACACGGATCCATTGCCCAGATGTGCCGAGAACTTTTACCATGGAATTTTTCTTTGCAAGAGCCGTTACGGAGGCTCCGGGGAAAGTTCCACCAAGTATGGAGCTTGTGTCTTTGAACACAGCGGTTTTCTTTGCCGAAGCCGGAGAAAACGGTCTTTCCTGCGCAAAGACCGGCAGGGTTATTTTCTGTGCTTTTACTTCCCGGAAGTCTTCATCCATTACAAAAAGCTCAAATTTCGTTTCACCGCCTTCGCCATTTTGCCTGAAACGAAACGGTGCGTAGCGGATTTCCCCCGGACGAAAATTTTCAATCTCAACTCTTCCTTTTTCAAGAAACACGTTGTCGCCCGAAAGATTCTTTAGAGTCGCGACCGTCTTTTCCGATACTCCATCCCCGATGTTTTTCAGTTTTACGTTGAGTACTACCGTTTCTTCGAGCTCCGCGCGACCGTTTCCGTTACCTCTGCTCTCAAATTTTCCGTTGTCCACTATTTCGTGGTTATGGGAGTAGACGGGGTGCTTGTCCGCCACGGTTTTTACGAGCAGATTTTTCTCCGTAAAGGTTTTGTTCCCCGAACTTGTGAAAGCAAGTTTGAGATTATCCTCTCTGGTAGTCATCCACCTGGGTACGGAAAATTTGACTTTCGAGGTCTTGCTCTGACCGGGGAGTAGTTTTCCGAACAGAAGTTCTCCATCACTGTAAACGCGGTTTTCACAGTCAGTAACGGCACTGAGCCTGTATATCGGGTCGGGGCCGGAGTTTGTCACCTTTATCTCGAGAGAACTTTCTTCACCGGCCCGGAAAACGGTCTTCGATGGAACCGTTTCAACCGATACGGCGGGTTTTTTCGTTTCACCGGCTGACCAGTCGATTCCAGTATCTTCGATCTGGGTTCTGATTTCTTCAAGCTGGGCGTTGGAGAAATCGGCGGCTGTGGCATGTATCTGTTCCGGGGTCTTTGCTAGAAGAAGTCTGCTTGAGAGTTTCACGTAAAAATCATTTCCCAGCTTTTCAAGTTTCTGCGCTTTTGTAAGCGATTCATCCGGCTGGGTTTCATCATCGTCTTCTTCCTGCGGCGCCAAGCTTTTGTCAATATACTTGATCGTGAGTTCAGGGGTTGCCAGTTGTCCTTCCTCTGAGTTCTCTCTTTTCTCGGGCAGAGGGTTATAGACGACTTTCTCTCCGGTTATCACGGATCCCTGAAGAAGAATGTCAGGAGTTATGCCGCTGTCCTGTATGGATATATCGCCCGGGGTCAGATATTTCGCTATGGTGAGTTTCAATGCCGCGCCGTCTTCAAACTCAAAGACCTTCTGGACCGATCCCTTGCCGAAGGATCTTTTTCCTATCACAAGTGCTCTTTTGTTGTTTTTCAGCGCTCCTGCCACTATTTCTGACGCACTCGCGCTTCCCTGATTCGCAAGCACTATTACTTTTCCTCTGTACTCAGGCTGTTTTGCCGTCGCCCTGTAGGTTTTCGAATAGTCTCTTGCTTTTGTCGTCATTATCGTTCCCGAGGAAAGGAAGAGATCGGCTACTTTCTCCGCTTCTGAGAGAAGACCCCCAGGGTTTCCTCTGAGATCAAGGATTATTCCTTTGGTTGCATAAGAGCGGCTTCTTATCTCTTTTTTTAGGTCGGAGGATGTGTTTTTCTGGAAATTTCTTATTCTCAGGTAAAGAATGTTGTTTGCAAGATCAAACCCTTCAACACTTTCTATCTTTATGGTATCCCTCACTATTGAAAATTTCCGCGGTCTGGCAAAGTTTTTCCTGGATATAAGAAGATTCACTTCAGTTCCTTTCTTCCCCCTGAGTTTCCCAACGGCTTCGAGAAGCGGCATGCTTATGGTCGACTCGTTTTCTATCTGCACGATCCGGTCTTTGGTTTTTATCCCTGATCTGTAAGCGGGAGTACCCTCTATGGGGGAGATTACAGTCAACTGACCGTCTCTTATGCCGACCACTATCCCAAGCCCGCCGAAACTTCCCTCGGTGTCTATGAGAAACTCCTTGTAGACATCCGGTGGAATCATCGCGGAGTGGGGGTCGAGGACCTTCAGCATGCTGTCCGATATGGAATATTCTATGTTCTTGACAGCACGCTCTTCGGCCCCTGTGTTAGAAAGGACAAAAGACACAACCTGGCCCAGAGTGCTTGCAACGTCGTTTGAGGACGGCAACTCTTTTTCTTTGAATCTCTTTGTTTTTTCCTTTACCTGAACGGTGAAGCTTCCGCCCCGGTCTTGTGGAAATTCCACCAGCACGTCGTCAAGAAAGGTTTCAAGGCTGGAGACCCCTTTTTCAAGCATTTCCGCATAATCGATCTTGCTTTTGTCCAGATAAAATTTGTTTACGTGCTTAAGGGCCTCTTCGGCAATTTTCATGCTCTGATTGTTGTATTTGCGATCAAGACTGACCGGCTCGGCGACAAGAAAAAAAGAAAGGGCAATAACAACTCCCAAGGCAAGGGCTAAGTATCTGTTTCTGAGAAAACTTGGAATTTTTTCAGACAAATAAGATCACCGTCCCGGAAACTGTATTATCAACCATATCGAATATTATATCAAACTGCTTTTTCGCGGGACGGCCGATACAAAGTAAAGAGGGAAACAGGGGCGGTTATCTTGCCTTAGATGCCGCGAGAATACGCATTAGCTTTGCGTTTAGACGCAAAAAAAGAACTAGAGTTATTTGGAAGAAAAACAAAAAACAACGGACAGGGAGAATTCATTATGATTCTTCCCTGTCCGTTGTAAGTCAGCTAAGCAACAAAAATCTTAGCCTGGTACTCCACCGAGAGGATTCCACTTTTCTGTAAGCAGAAGCATTCCCGGGATCAACAGAGTTACTATCGACTCTATTACGAACAGATAGGCTATCGGCTTACTCAGATCCTTGCCCTGCGAGAACGCAAAGAAGCAAAGAAGCACCAGCAAAGCCCATGCCCAGCAGAAATACGCAAAGTACGCCAGCCCAAGTGCCTGGAAATGAGCTCCGTACCATACAAACACTACCGTTGCGAAAAGACAGAATACTCCAAGCCCCTTCGCGTCATGTCCGTGTACGAATACCGCATAGACTAGCAGGTATATCAAAGCAAATACCGACACAAGCGCGGTCGCTGCCGTAAGACCAAGAGTGTGCAGTTTCCAGGCGGCAATCGCTATAAGCACGCCGACACCCAGATTAAGAACACCCACTTCCTTAGCACCGGTTTTACCCAGAAGAGTCATACCGTTTGCAAAGAACACAAATCCTACAAGTAGCAACACGTAACCTAATAAAGCTTCTATTGGAACCATAATTAACCATACCTCCTTATGAAATCATAAACGTTTCTAGCCCACATATCGGGGCTCATTAAGCTTGTATCACAGATGGATCTTCAATGTCAAGCATAATTTTTATTGAGTAGGATCTCGGCATGTGGCATTCAACTTATGAAGTAACTAACTTCTTATCATCGTAAGTTAACCCAATTCCTGCCCTTTTCGCCATAGTCTGTGTCCATTGACGTTTGCTGAACTGCCTTTTTGCCTTAAAACCTAGTTGGTTATCTTATGTCTCTGTGACTTGATTGATCCCTAGGGACAGGCTTTTCCAAGAAACCCATGCCAGCCTTAATCCGGCTTTATAAGGTTGGTAAAAAGTGGCGATCAGCTAGATCTGAAGAGTGATTCTTTCCTGTTAAATTCTCGGTAAAATTAAATAACGAAGTTCTTAACTTACAGTTTTTTATGGTATAATCATCCTGTAAAATTGCTTTTGCATATTTGCATAGGAGAAGCGCTATGGCGAATGAGAAAACGAGTGGTGGGGTAAACCCGAATATCTGGATAAGGCCGCCTGAGGAAAGAACCGACAAGGGCGGTATTGTGGGTACGACTCTGAGTTCGCAACCTAAGACGCAACCAAAATACAAGACATTTGAAGTACTTACGTTACGAATAAGCAATGAAGACTTTGAATTTCTTCACAACCTTGAAAGAGAGATAATGAAGAACCGTTCCAAGGAAAACAAAAAAGAGAGAATAACAAAGAACAGCATTATGCGAGCGATGCTCAGCTGTCTCAAGAACGTAAATTTCGACAGAAAAAATATTCCAGACGAAAACGAGCTTCGGATCAGGGTAATGAAAGGACTGAAAGAGCATCCTTCCTGGTTCTTTTAAACCATTTTTCCAACTGATTCCAGTCGAAAACACCTTGAAAAATCCATGAATTTACGGGTTGTTACCGCTAAGAACCCAAAACAATGGTTTAGGTAGCAAGAAAGTACTTGACAAAGGGGGTTGTGTTTGGTTTAATGAGAATCGGGTGAGGTTGCGTCTATTCGCATCCAGCAAGGCTGTAAACACTTTATCAACAAGGGGCTATGGGGAGTGTGAGGTATGGAGAGTGTTTAGGAGTTTTGGCCCTAAATCTATAGTAAGGAGGCTTTAAATATGAGCCATAGTCATTTAAACGTCCCAACGAAGTACTGGGAGTTGACGAAAGAGGTACCGCCCCCTCCGATAGAGCGGGATATCAAGTCATGGATCATAGCGAATCCGTCGGATCCGCTTTGGGACATAGACGTGCTGCCGCTGACTTATACGGACAGCAGGTGGTCAGCGTTCATAGTAAGATGTGATGAGGCGACGAGGACACGTCTGTGCCCGACTCCCCCGTTACAGGTGTGGGACGGAGAGAATGCAGATCTGGTAGAGTTTTGGTATGTTGAGCATGTGAACACGATGTTAGGTCCATATCTTGAGTTTGGCGTAACGATCTCGGCGACGTACAGTGACCCAGAGGGCAATGTATGGAAAGCGGGATACTATCCGTATATGTATTTGACGGGAGACGCGCCGGTGGACGCGGGTCGTGTGCTTGGATTTCCAAAGAAGATGTCGTACATCAGATGTACGGTACACGGTGGAGAGAAAGGCACTGACTTTTTTGGGTATGCGATGAGTCGTAACGGTTATCTGATGCATAGCGCAACAGGGCAGTTTGACGACAAGCAGGTAACACCTCCGTATTTCTATGGTAAGACAGACTGGGGCAAGTTCAACATGAAGGTAATAACGCGGCCGGACGTATCGAGTTCGGAGTGGCAGTTAACATATCTGCCATCAGCGTTGCCGCCTCCGTTTGACGCAATGATCCAGGGGCACAGGTTCAAGATCAAGCCTGAGCACACCAGGACAGCAAGTGGAGACGCCATAAACTGGTTTATGCAGGCGACACCGTTTGACAACATGGGAGCGGAGCTGAAGATCCAGGAGGTAACGGGAATGATATCGTTTGTATTCGATCTCGTAATACCGCCGGCGGTGGTACTCTGGACGGAGACGTATGAGAGGCCAGCGAGTTACAGGGGTTATGCCACACCATACAAGTATGGATTGAGGCAGCAGTTCCCGATCAGTCAGGGTTCATAAGAAAAGTAAAGTTAAGGAGGTAAAACCATAATGGGATTACAAGCAAATGAGTACAGTTATCCTTGGTTGGATGAAGGAGAAGTTCCACCATTACCATTGGACAGGGACAGGATCCATATCATCAGTCAGGGCGTAGCGGACCCGGTGTTCGACTACGATATCATACCGCTGACGTATACAGACAGCAGGTGGATGGCCTATGTAATAAAGGCAGACATCAATGCTATGAAAGCGGTGGTACCGGAGCCGATCGAGGTTCAGGATGATGTAATAGAGTTTTGGTACGTAATACACAAGAACACGATGTTAGGTCCATACATGGAGATGGGCGTAACGTTCTCGGCAACAGTGGATGACGGGAGTGGTCATATATACAGGGCGGGATACTATCCGTACATGTATCTGTCAAACGACTCTCCGATATTTGCGGGTAAAGAGCCCTTTGGATTTCCGAAGAAGGCTGCTTACATTGCCGGGTATGAGCATGGTACCAACAACAACTACTTCAATCATCTGATGGAGCGCAGAGGTTATATACTGCACACAGCGAACGGGCGTTATTCTGACAGGCCGCTGTCGGCGAGGCCAACATTTTATGGCAAGACCGATTGGGGACGTATGAACTACAGGATAACAACGAGGCCGGATGTAACGACCAGTATCCACGAAGTAACGTATCTTCCTTCGGATCTTCCTCCGGGATTTGGGACTGGGCACAGGTTCCAGCTGAATCCTGAGAGTGTAAGGACCGCGGTAACAGAGGATGTACGTTCGTGGTTCCTGTCAGGCACACCGTTTGACTATATGGGCGGACAGATACCAGCAATGGAGGTAGTAGGGTTGATAAGCTTCACGTTCAACCTGATCATACCGCCGGCGGCGACGATCTGGACAAGGACGGTAGAGAGGACGACTGAAGACTTTGGTCATGTGGTCTACTCCACGCCGTTTGTGTACACGATGCGTCACAGGTTCCTGCTGCCACAGTATAGCCAGGGCTAATGACAAAAAGATGAGCTTATCTCAGTAGGAGTAAGCTTGTGATAGTTGAAGGGGGGAGGGAAGCCGGAAACGGTTATCCTTCCCCCCTTTTTTTGTGCCTGGATTGATTTTTCCGTAAACTAATACGAAGCGATGCCTTCCAGTACTCTCATAGTGTACGAACCTTTGGATTCTTTCAGAGAGAAATCTGAATACTGGAGCAAATATCTTAAGTTTTATGAGCTTTACTGGGGTGGTCCCACTTCTCCTTTCGGAATATGGTTCGGCAATGATTACAGTGCGTTTCGCCAGGCGTTATCCGACCATCTTAACCTGCCCCATGAAGACCTGCCCGACTGTCTTTTCATGAGGGATGAAAGTGGCAACTATTTCGTTGCGCCGACTTCGGATTCCCTCAACTGCTTTTCATCCGAAAACGTTATTCCGCTTGAGTGGTTCCTCCTTTTTTCCGAGGAGGGAAGGAAGAATTTCTATACGCACTGGGGCTTTAACTCGATCCATTACAATTCGACACTTGAGCAATCGAAAAAAAGACTGACTTCCTCGCGGGAAAGAATCGGGGAGACGATGTCTGGAGAATCCGTAAACCCTCTTAAAATTTTTCTCCGCAATCTTGACCGGAGTCTCGAAGACCTTAAAAAATGGCTTGTGCAGTTTGACACACAAAGCCATCTGGTGCTTAACTACGGCGACATCTGCAATTACATACATCCCTACACCCTGAAAAATGAAAACAGCGTAACGGAAGTCGTAAGAATTCTGGAATTTATCTCCTTGTCGGACTTTGCTGAAGCGGAGCTTGCGCTTAAGGTGTTTTTTCAGAAATGGGAGGATATAGCAACAAAGTGCGCCGGTGGCACCGAAGATTCCCAAATCCAGTAAGGGTCCGCCCCCGAGTGATATGACCGCCAAACTTGAGAGAAAAAACATCGGAAGGATTCTGGGAATACTGAGAAGAGAAGCCGCCGGATGGAACGTTCCGGTGGTTACGCTTACAGCAGTTTCCTCAAAAAGTCCTTTCAGGGTTCTTATTTCCACGGTGCTCAGCCTGAGAACCAAGGATGAGACCACAGCCGGGGCTTCAGCGAGACTTTTCAGCGAGGCTTCCACCCCGCGCGCCGTGCTGGAACTGGGAGAAAAAAAGGTAAGGGAACTTATATATCCCGTCGGTTTTTACAGGGTAAAGGCGCAGAACATCATTGGGATATGTGAGAAACTGATAGACGAACATGACGGCCGGGTTCCGGACAGTATCGACGAGCTTTTAAAATTCCGCGGTGTCGGGAGAAAAACGGCTAACCTGGTTCTTTCTCTTGGATACGGAAAACCCGCCATCTGCGTTGATATTCACGTGCACAGGATCTCGAACAGGTGGGGCTACGTGGATACCAGAAACCCTTATGAAACCGAGATGGCTCTTCGGGAAAAACTGCCGCGCAGATACTGGATAGAGTATAACTCTCTTCTGGTGGCTCTGGGGCAGCAGATATGCAGACCACTCTCTCCTATTTGCAGCCGTTGTCCCGTAAGTGGTTATTGCCCGAGGACGGGAGTTTCGAGAAGCAGATAGAGCCCCTCGCCGGGTTTGACTCTGCCCGCATTGTAACTATAATTCATTGCCAAACCTTTTTCCGGAAAACCCCATTGTCTCATACTGTCCTTTTTTATATTTTTTCTACGCTTGCCGTCCTAGGGGCCATTATGGTCGTCAGCCATAAAAACCCTGTCTCAAGCGCTATTTCGCTTGTTCTTACCCTTTTTTCAACCGCTGTGCTTTTCGTTCTTCTCCACGCCCATTTCATTGCGGCGATACAGATACTGATTTACGCTGGAGCGATAATGGTGCTGTTTCTCTTTACCGTCATGTTTCTCAATATAAGGGATAGCGATCTGCGGTTTGACAGTATGAACATACCGAAGAGGATGACGTTTCTTTTCCTTTTTCTTGTCGTTGTCGGATTTTTTGCCTCGAAGCTTTTTTCATCTTCTCCGGTAGTTTTTTCGGAACTCAGAGACCCTGAGAATTTTGGTACAGTGGCCGAGGTGGGGAGGTCTCTCTTCAGTGACTACCTGCTCGCGTTTGAACTTACCTCGGTTCTTGTCGTTATAGCAATGGTGGGTGTTCTGGTCATAGCGAAGGGGAAGGAGTCATAAGATGGAAATCACGGTCACTCACTACGTAGTCCTGGCTTCCGTTCTCTTCGCTACAGGGGTTTACGGGGTAATTACCAGAAAAAACATACTTGTAGTTCTTATGTGCCTTGAGCTGATGCTTAACTCCTGCAATCTGCTTTTCGTCGTTTTCTCAAGGCTGCATGAAGGCGCCACGGGACACGTGTTCGTTTTGATGTCGGTGACGGTGGCGGCGGCTGAGGTCGCGGTCGGCCTCGCGTTTGTCGTCTCGATATACAGGCAGAAAGAGAGTCTTGATATTGATCTGCTGAAACTGCTTAGGGGTTAATTTATTTTTCGGAGGTTTTCCTGAGTGCTGGCTTTAATAGTTCTTGCGCCGCTTGCGGGAGCGATTTTCAACGGGCTTTTCTTTGCCACCGGTCTTTGCGGAAAGCTTACCGGAGCCGGAAGACATACAAGTGACAGGATTGTTGGGACGGTGGCGTGCGCGGCAGTTTTGGTTTCAGCCCTTCTGTCCACGCGTCTTTTCCTTGACCTTCTTTCTCAGAGCCCAGCCGGAACCGAGCCGATTACGGCTGGGCTTTTCACCTGGATTCTCTCGGGCACTCTTAACGTAAGTTTCGAGTTTTTGTTTGATTCTCTATCCGCCGTAATGGCCCTTGTCGTGACGTGGATAGGATTTTTAATCCATGTTTACTCGATCGGCTACATGCACCACGATCGCTGTTACGCGCGTTATTTCACTTACCTCAACATTTTCGTCTTCTTCATGCTCGTTCTGATCCTGGGCAACAACTTCCCAATGATGTTTATTGGATGGGAGGGAGTGGGTCTTGCCTCCTATCTGCTTATAGGGTTCTGGTATGAAGACTCGTTTAGGGTGTACGCGGGAAGAAAGGCTTTTGTGGTCAACAGGATAGGGGACTTCGGATTTATTCTCGGTATCTTCCTTATTTTTACAGTGTTTGGTTCGCTTAACTACCAGGATGTTTTCTCCCAGCTTGGTGACCCGGCTTTCGTTTCCGGGATTTCACAGTCGCTTATAACAGCGATGGCGCTTCTTCTGTTTGTGGGCGCCGTCGGGAAATCGGCGCAGTTTCCCCTTCACGTCTGGCTTCCGGACGCTATGGCGGGTCCGACTGCGGTGAGCGCCCTTATTCACGCTGCGACCATGGTTACCGCCGGGGTTTACATGGTAAGCCGCTGCTCGGCGCTTTTTGACCTGAGTCCCGTGGCTTCAAACGTCGTTTTGATCGTTGCAGCGTTCACCGCGTTTTTCGCCGCCACGATAGCCATAACTCAGAACGACATAAAAAAGGTGCTTGCTTACTCGACCGTGAGTCAGCTGGGTTACATGCTGATGGCTGCGGGAGCGGGGGCATATGTGTTTTCGATATTTCATCTGGTTACCCATGCTTTTTTCAAGGCGCTTCTTTTCCTCGGGGCGGGAAGCGTTATACACGCCATGGCCGGAGAGCAAGATATAAGAAAGATGGGTGGGCTTCGCGGAATGATTCCCGTAACGGCAGTTACGTTTCTTGTGGCGACGCTTGCGATTTCCGGGGTTCCTCTGCTCTCGGGATTTTTCAGCAAGGATGAGATACTGGCCTCGCTTTATAACGGCGGCCATACGTTTTTCTGGGTTGTGGGGCTTATGACTGCGGTACTGACCGCTTTTTACATGACAAGGCTCTACGTGCTTACCTTTGAGGGGGCGGCGAGGATGGATTATAAGACCAAAAGCCGCGTGCACGAATCCCCGGCCGTAATGACGGTACCTCTTGTGGCTCTTGCCGTTCTGTCGGTTCTGGGAGGTCTTCTGGGTGTGCCGGAGTTTATCGGCGAAAGTGTGGGTTTTCATTACACGGGACTTATTGAGAAATTCCTTTCCTCTTCCGTAGTGGTCCACCACGGTGCGGAACATGCCTCTTCTCACCATTTTGGTCACTGGACTCTTGTAGGATTTTCGGTGCTTGCCGCCTTTGCGGGAATAGCCGCCGGTGTTGCGGTTTATTACCGCGGGCTGAGGGAAACCGCCGTAATCCCAGGAGAAGCGGCCGCCACGGTCCAAAGAGGGTCTTACAATAAGTGGTACGTGGACGAAATCTATGATGCGGTTTTTGTATCTCCGTTTAATTATGTCTCGGGACTGTTTTCCGATTTTGATCTCTCGGTAATCGATGGTGCGCTTAACGGACTGAGTGATTTCCTAAGGGACCTCTCAAGACGGCTTAGCGCCCTTCAGTCCGGTCTGCTCAGATATTACGCGGCGGCGATGGTCGGCGGGGTTGTCGTAATAATCGTCCTTCTTTTCATCTACAGTTCCATGGGTTCCTGATTAGGACCTTTTTTCCCGAATGATAAGTACACCGCAATCTTATGTCTGGATGAATTTACTGATGGAGGTATTTTGGCTGAACTGATTGAAAAACTGTTGAGAAGGAAAAGACTGCTGGTAGCGGTTTTAATTGCTGTATTCATGCTCTATTTTCTACTTGGGCGTTATGATGTCTCGGCGACGAAGCCGCATCCAGCGATTGTAAACAAGATTCTTCACGGTATTGCCGAGAGGTCGATACAAAGAAACTCCGCGAGTCTCACAGTTCCCTACGATATCAATGACAAGAACATGTACGTGAAGGGTTTTAAGGAATACGAAGAGATGTGCGTTCAGTGTCATGGGGCTCCCGGTGTCGAGCCGTCTTCAACCGGGAAGGGTCTTTTTCCAAAACCTCCCAGATTTCCTGAAGAAAAGCTGTCTGAATATTCTCTGAAAGATATTTTTTGGGTCACAAAAAACGGGGTCAAAATGACGGGAATGCCCGCTTATGGACCCACGCACGAAGACGAGATAATCTGGGCGATCGCCATATTTCTTGATAAATCGAGGGATTTATCCGAAGCGGAATATAAGGAGCTTAAGGATAAATATTCGGATACGCATCATTGATGGTTTTAGTCTAAGGAAATGTTTAAGTCATTTAAAAAGTGTTTTTTTCCTCGAGTTGACTTTGTCCGAATAATGGTAAAGGTTACCAATTAGTATAGTTGTTTTATGGATGTACAAAGTTTACAATACTTAAAGTTATGCAGGTAAGTAGAACTCTTGATTACGCCGTCAGATGCCTTATCCACATGGGAGGTCAGCCGGGGTTTAAGTTCGGCATGAAGCAGATATCCGAAACCCAGCACATTCCGCAGAACTACTTGGCCAAGGTAATGAGAAGGCTTGTTAATCGCGGCATCCTCAGGTCGAAAGTGGGGCCCGAGGGTGGATACATGCTTCGCAAATCCCCACATGAACTCAGCCTAAGAGAGGTATACGAAGCCATAGAGGGAGAGATAAGGATAGTGGACTGCATGGACGACGATGGACCCTGCGCTCTCTATGAGAACTGCGGGCAGCTTCCTCTCTGGGATAAGCTCAAAGTGTCCATGATAAGGATTCTTGAAGATACCACTATCGGGGATATGGTGGAAGAGACTCGGAGCGGCAAAAGACATTAGCAGGAGGATATTTTCTTAATGAGCGTTGATCTGGAAAAACTCGCGCAAGAGGAGTACAAATACGGGTTCGTAACCGACGTTGAGCAGGAGATTGCCCCCAAGGGCCTCAACGAAGATGTCATCAGGATGATCTCCTCGAAGAAAAATGAACCTGAGTGGCTTCTAGAATGGCGCCTAGGGGCGTATGAGCGCTGGAAGAAGATGAAGGAGCCCCGGTGGGCCTTTCTAAGGTATCCGGACATAGATTTTGACGACATGAGTTATTATGCGGCGCCGAAAAGCAACCCAAGACCAAAAAGCCTTGATGAAATTGACCCGGAGATAAAGGAGACTTACGATAAGCTCGGGATTCCCCTTGAAGAGCAGAAGATGCTGGCGGGCGTTGCGGTCGACGCTGTTTTCGACAGCGTCTCGGTTTTTACGACTTTTAAGGAAAAGCTTGCCGAGGAAGGAGTTATATTCTGCTCAATATCCGAGGCCGTGGAGGAACATCCCGATCTCGTGCGCAAGTATCTGGGTTCGGTCGTTCCCCGAGGGGATAATTTCTATGCGGCTTTGAATTCCGCGGTCTTTACAGACGGTTCTTTCGTCTACGTTCCCAAGGGGTTAAGATGCCCCATGGAACTTTCTACCTATTTCCGCATAAACGCGGAGAACACGGGACAGTTCGAAAGAACGCTTATAATTGCCGATGAGGGCAGTTACGTCAGTTACCTTGAAGGCTGCACGGCTCCGAAAAGGGATAACAGCCAACTCCACGCCGCGGTGGTTGAACTCATAGCCCACGATGACGCCACCATAAAGTATTCGACAATACAGAACTGGTACCCGGGAGACAAGCAGGGCAAGGGCGGAATATACAATTTCGTCACCAAGCGGGGAAGATGCGCGGGCAGGAGTTCCAGAATTTCCTGGACGCAGGTTGAGACCGGTTCCGCGATCACGTGGAAGTATCCGAGCTGTATTCTTGAAGGAGATAATTCGGTCGGTGAGTTTTACTCCGTCGCCCTTACAAACAGGCTTCAGCAGGCCGACACCGGAACCAAGATGATTCACGTGGGGAAAAACACGAGCAGCACGATTATCTCCAAGGGTATTTCCGCGGGCGAGGGACAGAATGTGTACAGAGGACTTGTTGAGATTGGTAAAAACGCCGAGAAGGCGAGAAATTACACGCAGTGCGACTCGATGCTTATAGGGGATCGCTGCGGAGCACATACTTTTCCATACATAGAGGTCAGAAATTCCACGGCTCATATGGAGCACGAAGCTTCTACCTCTAAAATAGGCGAGGACCAGCTGTTTTACTGTCGCCAGAGAGGGCTTTCCGCCGAAGACGCGGTTTCGCTCATAGTGAACGGTTTCTGCAAGGAGGTTTTCAAGGAACTTCCGTTTGAATTTGCGGTTGAAGCTGAGAAACTGCTGAGCGTAAGTCTTGAGGGAAGCGTGGGTTAATAAGGGTTCTGCCGAATTCTGAAAAAAAAAAAGATTTTTAGGAGGAGCAAAACATGCTCGAGGTGAGAAACCTGCATGTGCAGGTGGGTGATAAAGAAATACTGAAAGGGGTGAATATCACGGTAGCATCTGGGGAAGTTCACTCGATAATGGGTCCCAACGGTTCCGGGAAAAGCACTCTTTCCCAGGTTCTTGCGGGCAAGGAAACATACGAGGTTACCGAAGGAGAAATAACTTTTCAGGGTAAGGATCTTCTTGATCTCGAGCCCGAGGAGAGGGCATGCGAGGGGATATTCCTCGCTTTTCAGTACCCCGTTGAGATCCCAGGAGTTGCGAACACCTATCTTCTTCGCGAAGCCCTTAACGCGAAAAGGGAATATCGGGACGAAAAACCCCTTAAACACATTGAGTTTGCGAAGCTTGCCAGGGAGAAAATGAAATCGCTCGGTATTGGCGAAGATCTTCTTAGAAGGTCCGTAAACGCCGGGTTCTCGGGTGGGGAGAAGAAAAGAAACGAGATATTCCAGATGCAGATACTTGAACCCTCGTTGGCGGTGCTTGACGAGACGGATTCAGGTCTTGACATAGACGCGCTCAAGATAGTGGCAAACGGGGTGAATTCGATGAGAAACTCCGAGCGCTCTTTTATAATTATAACCCATTACCAGAGACTTCTTAACTATATAGTTCCCGATTTTGTCCACGTGATGGTCGATGGAAGAATCGTAAAATCGGGAGGAAAGGAGCTTGCCCAGGAGCTTGAGGAAAAAGGTTACACGGATTTTTAAGGCACCGGGTAACCGGCAAGGAGCATAATAAGATGGCTATTGTTTTTGACGGTACGCGCGAAAGTTACGTCGAGAGACTCTCTGAGTTTCTCGATAGCGGGAGGAGAGATGCCCCCGGTTGGGTAACCGACCTTCGCCGGGATGCGATTTCGGGATTTGGGAAGCTCGGATTTCCGACGCTTCGCGATGAAGAGTGGAGATTTACCAACCTTGAAGCGCTTCGCAGAGGTTCCTTTTCAATTGCCGAGAATGGAATATCCGAGGTTTCTAAGAAAACCGTGGATTCTTACGGGTTCTCGGGACTTGATTGCCTGCGGCTTGTTTTTGTAAACGGTCGTTTCGCCTCTTCGCTTTCAGACGCTGGGGATGCCGGGGATGGGATCCTGGTGAAAAGTCTATCGGAGGCGATCCGGGAGGACGGCGATCTTGTAAGGGATCACTTGGCGAAATACGCCGATTATGAAAAAGACGCTTTTATCTCCCTTAATACATCCTATTTTGAGGACGGAGTATTTGTTTATGTTCCCGACGGTACCATCTCTGAGAAACCCGTGCATGTTCTTCACGTAGCAACGGATGAAGGCCGTCCTTTATTTATAAACCCGAGAAATCTCATCATAGTCGGGCAAAGCTCCGCCGCCAAGGTTATCGAGCATTACGTATCGCTTTCCCAAAGTGTTTATTTTTCAAACGTGGTGACGGAAGTTGTCTGCGGGGAAAACGCGAACCTTGAGCATTACAGGCTTGAGTTTGAAAGCCAGAAGGCGTTTAATTTCTCTACTCTGAGGGTAAATCAGCAGAAAAACAGTAACATCACTTCTCACTCCATTCTCTGCGGAGGGGCCATAGTAAGGAATAACGTTCATCCCGTTTTAGCGGGAGAAGGATGTAACTCCGATATTTACGGCCTTTTCATATCCGAGGGACGCCAGCACATGGATAACTTCATGCGCGTTGAGCACGCGAGCCCTCATTGCGACAGCCGCCAGTTCTATAATGGCGTGCTTGACGGTCGCTCAAAGGGAGTTTTTCACGGAAGAATACTGGTTCACGAAGGCGCCGGGAAAACGGACGCAAAGCAGACCAACAGAAATCTTCTTCTCTCTGATACAGCCCAGATAGACACGAAGCCTCAACTTGAGATATACAACGATGACGTAAAGTGCACTCATGGCGCCACGATCGGACAGATGGATGAAGAAGCCCTTTTTTACCTATGCTCAAGGGGGATTCCCATGAGAAAGGCAAAGATCATAATGCTCCGCGCCTTTACTAACGAAACCTTTGAGCATATGTCGATCGATTCCGTGAGGGAGGCTCTTGAGAGCAAGGTTATGGACTGGTTTGAGCGAAGGCTTGAAACCGGCAACGGTAGGTAAGCTTGTGTCTGATTTCGAGAAAGTGGCGAAGGTTTCAGACGTGGCGGAAGGAGAAGTGGAATCTTTTTTCGTCGGCACTGAAACGGTTGCCATATGCAGGGTTGACGGAGATTTCTACGCTTTTCGGGATGAGTGCACTCACCAGTGTTTTCCTCTCTCAGACGGAGATCTTGACGGGGAACGTATCACCTGCTGTTACCACGGGGCCGAGTTCAACGTCAGAACGGGCGAGGTGCTCTGTCTTCCGGCGGTTGAACCTCTCGAGACCTACCCGGTAAAAATTGACGGGGACGACATACTCATAAAACTCGATGACTGACTATCCCTGCCTTTCTATTAACCCGCGGGTTTGAATTTGGGGAGTGTGACCTCATCTGTGACGTCATCGAACACGACCTGAACATCCATACCGATGGACACTTCATGGGGATCGACGTCAACGACGTTAGACATCATCTTAACCCCTTCTTCCATCTCAATTAACGCAACCACGTAAGGGGGTTCCCCCTTGTAGGCCTTGGATGGTCCCATGTGATGTATGGAGAAGGTCCATACCTTCCCCCGTCCCTCACTCTCAACCCACTCTATGTCATCACTCATGTCCCCTCCGGGGGAAAGAGCTCTTGGGTAAAAGAAAAACTCTCCGGTCGTCCTTGATCTGGGGATAACCAGCCTGTGCTCCTTAGCCGCATCCCAGAAAGGCTTTGTCTCCGGGCGGAACTCAGGCAAGGGCTTGTTGTACGCTTTTTTCTCTTCAGACATCTTCTTATTCTCCTTGTTTGTGTTAATTAAGCGGCTGGTTGCCCAAAACCACAGTACTGTGAGCAGACACTATGCCGCCGTTTCCATGCACTACCGCCACCTCGGGGTTCTCTACCTGCCTCTTACCAGCATCTCCACGAAGTTGTAAAGTAGCTTCAATCACGTGATGCATAGCCCCCAGGTGAGCCTGCGAGAGCAGTCCCCCGTGGGTGTTAACGGGAAGATCCTTCCCTATCTCCATTCTTCCCTCAAGAGCAAACGGTCCCCCCTCTCCCTTGGGAACAAACCCTAGTCCCTCAAGTTCAAGCAGCACGGTTATGGTGAAGCAGTCATAAAGAAACGCTATGTCAACGTCCCTTGGCTCTATCCCCGCAGTGCCGAAAGCCTTCTGCCCCGAGCGCTCAACAGCGTTGTATATCTGGTCAAGGTTATTAAGCGACGTAAGGTACTGATGGGAGTATCCCTGTCCCATTCCCCAGAGGTACGCAAGATCGTTTGTTATTCCAAGCTCCTTCGCCTTGTCCTCTGTAGTGACTATAAAAGCCGCTCCTCCGTCTGAGATAACGGAGCAGTCATACTTGGTAAGAGGCTCCGCTATAATTCTTGACTCAAGTACGTCCTCTATTGAGAGAGGATCCTTGTTCATGGCGTTTTCTTTATCGGCGGCGTGCTTTCTCATTGTTACCGCTACCGCTGCGAGATGCTCTCTGCGGCTACCCCAGTCATGGAGGTATCTCTGCGCCGCAAGCGCGTATCCCCCGGGAGTAGTGAGTCCGTAGGGGAACTCAAACTCCGCGTGGCACATCTCCCTTATAAGGGCAAGCATCCCTGAAGAGGATATCCCCGAAAGTGTGTTGTCCCCTCTTACGCAAAGAACAACTTCAGCCTGTCCCGAAGTTATGGCCATGGCGGCCTCGCCACCATCCACACAGCTGTCGCTCCCCCTACCGCCACCGAGGAGAAGAACCTTGGGTTCATCCCGAAGTAGTCGGCAAAGGTGGTGCAGTGCATAAAAGTGTGCTCCACCAGGGAGAACGCCGTCACAAGACCGTCGACGTCGTCTTTTTTTAGTCCAGCGTCCTCAATAGCGAGCTTTGAAGCTTCGCTCAGGAAATGAAAGGAGCTTTTATTAGGGATTTTACCCTGTTCCGTTTCGCCCACTCCGGCGATAACCACTTTTTTCTTCTTAAGAAGTTCTCGGGTCTCTTGTATGCCCGGAAGATTCTCTGACATTGTACTGCCTCCTCCTTAACTTAAACGCTCTAAATTCAAAAATTCCGTATCATATTACTATATACATCCATTATTTGCCAAATCGTACGTGCAGGACCCGCTCCGCGTGAATTATTCTCCTTTTATGTTCAAAGAAGTATAATGTTTCAGAAATGGAACTTGGATACTTCACTATGCCCCTTCATCCGGCCGGCTCCTCACTTTCCGAGACGCTCGAAGCGGATATGGAGCAGGTGGTTTTTCTTGACGAAATCGGTTTCAGGGAAGCTTGGATAGGGGAACACTTCACAGCGGGCTGGGAGAACATACCGGCTCCCGATCTTTTTATAGCCAAAGCCGCCGCACTTACGGAACGGATAATCTTCGGTACGGGAGTTTCATGCCTGCCTCAGCATGACCCTTTCATGCTTGCGCACAGAATTGCGGTTCTCGATCACCTGCTTAAGGGAAGATTCTACTGGGGAGTAGGAGCCGGGAGTTTCATCGGAGACTTTGAGGCGTTCGGCATAAACCCCAAAACGGGGGAACAGAGACAGCTTATGAACGAGTCTCTTGAGATGATACTGAATCTATGGAACAATCCCCGCCCGGGCGCTTACGGCAACTCTCGGTGGAGCTTCACCGTTCCCGATCCCGTGGAGAAAATCGGTCTTGGAGTGCACACGAAACCGTACCAGAAACCCCATCCTCCTATAGCGGTCGCTGGAATCTCGGAGAATTCCGCGAGCCTGAGAACCGCCGGGGAGCGGGACTGGATACCCATGAGCATAAATTTCGTTACCCGCGACGTGCTGAAATCTCACTGGGCGGGATACGAGCAGGGGGCAGATGCCGTCGGCAGAATGGCGGAGAGGGGGAAATGGAGAATCGCAAGGGACGTCTACGTTGCGGAGACCACGGAGGAAGCGAGAAAAGAGGTGATAGAGGGCACGCTCGCAAGAGATTTCCGGGATTACTTTTTCAAGATAATTCCCCTGATAAGAAACAACCTGAATCTGTTCAAGGTTGACAAGTCAATGTCTGACCAAGAGGTGACTATGGATTACATGATCGAAAACATGTGGCTTGTCGGAAGTCCCCAGGAGGTTGCCCGGAAAATAATCGAGCTTCATGAATTTGTCGGAGGATTCGGAGTGCTTCTGGTCATGGGACACGAGTGGAAGCCGAAGGAGAAGTGGCAAAAATCAATGAGTCTGCTCAGAGAAGAAGTTATTCCGATTGTGAAAGAGAATCTGCTGCAGGGGACCTGAAATCCACTCCCTGCTTTCTAGGATTGCGGTTCGTGACTGAAGTGGATTCCGCATTCTTTGTCCGAGTCCTGCTCCCACCACCACCTTCCTGCCCTTGGATCTTCCCCCTCCTCGATCGCTCTCGTGCAGGGAGCGCATCCTATGCTTGTATATCCCATGTCGTGAAGCTTGTTATAAGGGACGTCGTTTTTCCTTACGTAATCCCATACCTCATCAGTAGTCCAGTCGAGAATCGGGTTTATCTTGAGCATTCTTCCGTGCAGATAGTCAATTTCAAACTTGCTTGAGTCAGCCCGCTGCTGCGTCTGGTCTGCCCGTATAGATGTAATCCAAGCGTCAAGGGTTTTTAAAAATCCGTTTAGCGGGTTGGTTTTTCTCACCTGGCAGCAGAGCCTTCTGTTCTCAACGCTTTTGTAAAAAAGATTCACCCCGTGGCTGGTTACCATTTCCTCTACTTCGGCCGCGCCGGGGAAAAGCACCTCGATATTGATGTTGTACTTCTCTCTTGTTTTTTCCATGGCATCGTATGTATGCGAATGAAGCCTTCCGGTATCAAGAGTGAAGACTCTCGCTTTGGGGTCTGTTTTTGCGAACATGTCAACAAGCACCATCCCCTGAACCTGAAAACTGGTCGCAAGCGCCACCGAGGAATCGAGGTTCTCCGAAGCCCAGGCGAGGATATCCTGGGGAGAACTTCGCTCAAACTCGCGATTAAGGCTTTTTACATCTTCTTCTGAGAATTTCATCTAACCGAGAAAACTTAGATACGACGACAAACCGTACTTTACGTATATGAGGGATACGTAATAACTTACCCCAACCGTTACCACAGGAACAACAAACCAGAAGAAACCGATTTTGACAACATGACTGTTCTTGGAAGTCTCGGCGAATCCATGCTGCGCGCACGAGAACCCAACCACTCCGGCCGTGACTATTTCGACGATCGAAACGGGAACTCCGTGCAACGAGGCAAGCAGTATTATCACGGCGGCCGTAAGCTCAACCGAGATAGCCCTTATGATGCATATCTCCGTTATCTTTTTTCCAAGCGTCTCAAGAACCCTGCCTCCGAGGAGAATCGCGCCCACTCCCATCGCAACGCCGGCAAGAATCGCGCCCGGATAAGAATCTATAAGCCCCAGACTCACTATGGGACCGATGGCGTTTGCGGAATTGTTCGCACCTCCCGAAAATGCAATAAACGTTCCGGATATGGTGATGAGAATGGTCAGGATAAAGTTAACTTTTTTTTCCGAGAAGTTATTTGCGAGATAGAGGACTATCTTGAAGTAAAAAAACTTTGCCACGGCGAAATTTATTACCCATGCTACTATGGGCGCCACGATCCACCATTTGAGCACCCGGAGGAAACTGCCGGAATCAAGCGTCTGGGTATAAAGACCGATCCCGACTATGGCGCATACTATGGCGTGTGTAGTGGAGATGGGTGTGCGCACCACGTTCGCCCAGGTGATGAAACCTATTCCCAGAAGCAGGATTATAAATATGAAGCCTATGTCGGAGGAGAGAGTTTCGGCGGGCACTATTCCCTTGCCCACGGTTTCGACCACTGGAGCTCCGGCCGTAAGTGCCCCGAGAAGGGCGAAGATCGCTATGAGCCATACGGCCTGTCTCTTCGATCTTACCCCGGCGCCGTATGAAGTCGCCATGGACGCCGCGGAATTGTTGGCTCCTATGTTAAGGGCCAAAAATCCCGAAAGTACGAGTATTACAACCAGCAAAGTGCTCAATGAGCTGTCTCCACGCCTAAAATGTCAGCGGCAATAATTACGTAAAAACTGAATAACATTCCGGTTTGTGCGAAAAACAAAAGGGTTTTGCGAGGTGTTCTCTAGAGAAGTTCCGAAACCCTGAATATGGAAAAAAAGCTACAGCCCCGCTCAAGGAAAGTTTTTTCCGTTTCCTCTCCCCTGTCAACGACGCAAAGAACCCTGCAGACGCTGGCTCCCGTGGACTCGGCAAGATCAATAGCTCTTAGCACGGAACCGCCGGTCGTAATCACGTCCTCTACTATGGCTACCCTGTCTCCCTGAGAGAGTCCGCCCTCTATCATGTTTCCGGTACCGTGTTCCTTCTCCTTCTTTCTTACTATGAACCCGCGAAGCGGCATGTCCTCCGCAAAACTTCTGGAGATAATCGCGCCCACCATGGGATCGGCACCCGAGGATGGTCCTCCTACGGCCGTTACGCCGCCCTGTGCGGCGATATCACCCAGAAATATTTCTGATATCAAATTCGCGCCTTCGGGATTCAGAGTCGTGAGCCTGGCGTCAATGTAATAGGAACTCTGCTTTCCTGATGCCAAAGTGAAATTTCCGAGCAGGATTGATTTGCTCCTTAGAATTAGTTTTAATTTTTCCCTGCTCTTGTTCATCTTCCGGAGTTCCGAGCCGAATGAAACTTTATTCTTGTAATTGTACCCATTGATGCAAAAAATCAATAAACCGAACCGACTCCTTCTCCTGTGCGGAACCGCCGTTTTTCTCCTGCTTGGGGCTATTGCGAAAATCTCCCCGCAACTCTCCTCAGAGGCTTTTGAAAAAGATCTGATACCAGTTTTCATATCGCTTCTGGTTGTCGCCTCGGTCATTTACTTCGTGGCGGTGGGAAGTTTCAGAAAAAACCGCGCATGCTCGCTTCTTCTCATAGTTCTTTTCGGTCTCGGGTTCCGGGTTCTGTTTCTGTTTTCGACCCCGATACTTGAAAACGATTTTCACCGCTACTTCTGGGACGGCGCCGTTCTTGCAAACGGGATGAATCCCTACGAGCACTCGCCAAAGGAAGCGGTGGAGGATGGAGGGAGCGAAAAACTCAAAGAACTAAAGCGCCTCTACGGCGATACGCTTGAAAAAATAAACCACCCGCACGTGAAAACCATTTATCCGCCGGTTGCGGAATTCTTCTTCGCCGTATCCTACAAAATATCCTCCATGAGTCTTACCGGGTGGAGAATTATGCTTATAGTGTTTGATCTGGCCACGCTCGCGCTTTTGTTTGCGAGCCTGAAAAAACTTAACATTCCCCTTCAAAGTTCCCTTATCTACTGGTGGAACCCGCTTCTGGCAAAGGAAATATTCAACTCCGTGCACATGGACGTCCTGGCGCTTCCGTTCGTACTGGGAGCGATACTTCTTTTTCTTTGCGGAAGGAAAAGGCTCTGGATGCTTGCACTCTCGCTTGCGGTGGGAGTTAAGCTCTGGCCTGCGCTTCTTTTCGGAATGTTTTTAAAACCCATTCGGGAGAAGCGTGAAACGCTTTTGCAGACCCTTGTTTTCGCCGCCGCGCTTTTAATCATACTTCTTCCCACGTTTGCGTTTAAACTGGATCCGGCTTCCGGGATCGTGGCGTATGGAAAGAGCTGGCAGAACAACAGTCCGTTCTTCACGACGATTCTTTCGGGATGGGAATTCGTTCTGGAGGCGCTTGGCATTCACCCCGGACACGCGCAGATGCACTCAAGAGCCAGCATAATCATGCTTCTTTTTGGCTGGAAGTTCTACGTGGCTTTTGCAAGCGGGTCTTTTGGCATCCACAGAAAAGCCCTTCTCATAATCGGAGGCGCGTTTCTGCTGAGCCCGGCGCAGTTCCCCTGGTACTACACGTGGCTTCTTCCGTTTCTCTGCATAGCTCCGAGCCCGGGTTTCCTTGCCCTCACTGCGTTGCTTCCGCTTTATTATCTCCAGTATTATTTTCCTTCTCCTGCCGGGGAAGCTGGAATATTCGGAAACGCGGTGGTATGGATAGAGTTTGCGCCCGTATGGGCGTTGCTTGCCTGGGAATGGTGGAGGTTCCGGTCTTCGAAAAAAGTCTCGGCTGCCTATGCGGGTACCGCTGAGGGAGGCTGAGAGCGCGAACCGTCCGGGTTGCGGGGGAACAGGGGTTTGTTACTGGACCGAAATTCTGCTTTGTATGGCGTCTCTTACGGTCTTGTAATCGTTTGGAAGTTCCACCGGAGCGTTTCTCAGCTCAGACGATATCCCCTCAAGGACTGACTTATGGTAGCCGGCTTTGAACTCCACGAACTTCAGTCCGTGAGCGGTGGAAACGACCACTATTTTTTCCTTCGGGGAAAGAACCTTTTTCTTAAGAAGTTTCAAAAACACCGCGAGCGCGACTCCGGTATGGGGACAGTTAAAGGTGCCCGTTCTGTCCGCCATTGCCGAGGCGTGGGAGAGTTCGTCTTCCGATGCCTGTTCAACGACTCCGTCGAATCGCCTGAGAATCGAAATCGCTTTGTTGATGCTTACGGGGTTTCCGATCTGTATGGCGTTTGCGAGGGTTTTTTTCGCTCTTACCGGGACAAATTCGCTGAAGCCCTTAAGGAAGCTCAGGTAAAGAGGGTTTGCGTTCTGCGCCTGCGCGCAAACTATTCTCGGAAGTTTTTTTATGAGACCGAGGTCATACATCATCAAAAATCCCTTTCCGAGCGCGGACACGTTGCCGAGGTTGCCGCCCGGAATTATCACCCAGTCCGGAACTTCCCAGTTAAACTGCTGGCAAAGTTCTATGCTTATCGTTTTCTGCCCCTCTATGCGCAGGGAGTTAATGGAATTTGCGAGATAGATATTATGCTCGCTCGTGATTCTCTGGACCATCTCCATGCAGCCGTCAAAATCGGTGTCCAGGGAAAGAACCAGGGACCCGTTCGAGATGGGCTGAATCAGCTGAGCAATGGATACCTTGTCTTTGGGAAGAAAAACTATTGAGGGAATGCCTGCTGACGCGCAGTAGGCGGCCAAGGCAGCCGAGGTGTCCCCTGTTGAGGCGCAGGCGACCGCCGGGATGCTCATATTGTCGCTTATCATCTGGTTTACGGCCGAAACAAGCACGGTCATCCCCAGATCCTTAAAGGATCCCGTGTGGCTGTTGCCGCACATCTTTATCCAGAGATCCTCAACGCCGACGTGTTTTCCCAGCCTCTCGGCCCAGAAAAGATTCGTGCATCCCTCGTACATTGAAACTATGTTTTCGTTTTCAATAGAGGGCAGTACCCACTCCTTTTTCCCCCAGACTCCGCTTCCAAAAGGCCAGGACTGCTTTCTGTATCTGCTGTCGAAAAGCTCTCTCCACTGCTCGGGCGTTTTTTGCCCGAGAGTTTCCATGTCGTGCTGAACGTCGAGAAGGTTGTTGCACTTCCTGCATCTGTAGATGATCTCATCAAGGGGATAGGTCTCAGAGCAATTCTCGTCGATGCATCTGAAATGGGCTCGGTATTCACTCATCAAGCTAACAAGGTACATTTTGCCTTTTTTTCTGTCAACGCCTTGTAGACCCTACGCCAAATTTTCCATCGCTTTGAGGTTTAAGGGTTTGTGTTTTTAATTAGCTGTAGCGCTGAGCAAGAAAGAACCTAAATTTTTGGCACTCCCGAGAAAAAAGGGTGGAGTGAAGCGAAAGCATTTGGTGGATATGTCCACGTGCTGTTGCCGATGGAAACAGATTTCGGGACGCTGTCGCGGCCGTATTCTCGGCACATCGTCAATCATAAGATTCCCTAAAAAACCTTGACTCTGAGCCGATTTTGAGTTTAGAATAGGAACAAACGGTTGGTTGTTACTTACTGATCATTGCAAGAGCGGGAAGATCAATCGGCGGGGGTTTGTAACTATTGAAGGAGGTCTTAATGATGAAAGGAGTAAAATGTATTGGAAAGGCAGTTCTGATTATGGCCGTGTTTTTTCTTTTTGGTTCCGGGAATGTCTCGGCGGCAGAGGAGAATACCGTTCAGACTCTGTGGTCGGCAACTATGACGGTAGGCAAACACTATTCCACTAAGGAGGGTAGGGATCTCTACGGATATTACGGTGGTAACACCCCAGCCGCTGGCGCTCTCACCAGCGACACTTTCAGTTACAACGGTGATGAATACAAGGTTTACGAGATCGATAAGATCGGTAATATCGTAGTGTTGGGTTTTCGGTCTGGTGGTGGTGCTGGTTATGAAATTTTAAAGACGGAATCGATTGAAAAGAACAAAACTTTTTATCTGAATATCGGGAATTCCGTGGAACTTGATTTCAGGGACCGGGTCATCCCTACCGAGGAAGACGATGAAGACTATTTTTTGCACGAGAGTGAGATACGGCGCAACTGGTTAAACCAGAGATATAACTGGAGCGAAGGTCAGCAAGTCAGTGTAAGCATAACCACCAAAGCTCTTGACGGAGGTCTCAGGCTGCCTCCCGATGGCAATGGAACAAGCGGGGAATTAGGCATATTTGATGACCCCAATAACGATGGTACTGGGCAGTGGGAGAGAATATGCGATGACAATTGGGGTGATACGGACGCGGAGGTTGCGTGCAGCCAGTTAGGCCTCTCTGGGGGCACTGCGACAATCGGAATACGGAATGCATCCATGACCACCGCAGAAACCTTCTTGCTGGACGAGGTAATATGCGATGGCACGGAAGACAGGGTAATTGACTGTCCTCATGACGGCCGTGGCGTGCACGATTGCGCTGCGTGGGAAATTGCCGGGGTTACTTGTACTTCCCCTTAAACCATTTCAATAAAACTTGGGAGTTAAGATGAATATGAACAGATTATTAAGACTGGCGGTATTTCTATGTGTTCTTGCGGTTGTATTCTCTGATGGACGCATTGCTGTGGCCAGTGACGTTCCCGGGCGTATAACGGCCGGGGAAGTTACGGATGATGAGAGCCTGATGAAAAACTTCGTTGAATACGCGGCGGGACGTCTTCAGGACTCTGCCAGCTTTGCGGATGCGTTAAATCTGCTATACGATTTCAGGAAGGTCGGGGGAGACTGGAATGAAGATTCCACGTACCTGATTCTTCTCTCAAGAAATGGGGGAGTGTACCTTCACGGGAGGAACAGGGAGCTTGAAGATCAGGACTGGTCTGATCTTCAGGACGCAACGGGGGAAGATGTCGGGCAGAAGTTCCTGCAGGGCGGTTCTGTTGAGTATTACGGAGAAGGAGATCAGAGTTCCAGAGTGAGTTACGCATTTCCGTTTTCTGCTCCCCATATTCCTTTTGCGAACCCGGATGAACCTAAGTTCGTGCTGGTCGGGGGTTTTGATTACGAGCCTGAGCCCGAAGATTTTGGAGGAGCGGAAGTTTCTTGCGGGGAGTTTTTTGCTTCTTATGGTTTGCAGCAGGGGCTGTGTCCAACTGTGGGTGCCAGAGATGTGAGCACCCTTGATGACCTGAAGGTGTTTGTGGATGAGGCAAGGCATTTTTTTACAGCGGCCTTGGTAGCCCCGCAAATTGATCCCGTGCTATTGCGCAGGATATTCAGGCTTGATGGGCCGTGGAAACATGTCTCCACTTACATTTATATTATGGATGATACGGGCAGGGTGATATTTAACGGTGCGAATAGAGACATTGAGCAGATGGATTTATGGAACAACGAGGACAACAACGGGGATAAATTCATTCAGGAACTTATTGCCACTGCGGGGACGGGTGAGACTGTGGAATATAATTGGGAGAATCCGGCTGTGGAAGGAGACGGTGAAGGCGCTGGTCCTGGAGGCGATTCACCCAAGCTGGGCTACACGATAAGGATCCCTGTTCCGGTTGAGGAAGAGGGCGAGACGAAGAGAAATTCAAGCCGTGTCTACATTTTTGGTTCGGGAATTTATTTTGGAGAACAGGATGGGCAGTCCAGTGGTGAAGGTTGTGTGATCGCCGGTGCTGAGGATACCATTCAAAACGGTTTGTTGAGTTTGTTCTTAATCCTATCTGCGTTGCTTTTGGCAGTTTCATTAAAAAGACGTTCAGTTTGAAAATAGCTGGTAGTGCTTGAATTTGCGAAAGATTTAAAACGGTGCGTCAAGCTAGCTGACATAATATCAGGGTAGCCTGTGAGAGTAACTGCCCTGATATTATGTTGTGCGTCTCTTCATCCGCGGTCTAGACGGAGTGGCAGTGCTTGCTGTCCAAGCGAGCAGCAAGAAAACTTCGTATCCGTAGCACTGAGTCACTTCTCTCTTTCTTTGGGGCTGTCTGGACCCCCCCCGATACCCTTTATCAAGCTTGATTTAGCGGAAATTTTAAAACCAAGTTAAGTTGAAATTCACGGGCCACTCGATCGAGAGCTACCTGCCCCCCCTGCGCCTCTGAGCGCCTACTGGGGACTTGTGCCTCGGTCGAGTGCCGTGATGAATGATGTCCAGTAGGACTTTCTACCATTAATCAAATCAAAAAACAATAAAAATTAAAGAATCGGGTGTGGCTGCAATCCCGCTTGATCTACAGACTTACATGGGATATTCGCGGCATTTGCCTTTAACCTCTCCTTCGTCTCGTTGGCAAGTCCAGGCAGTTATCAGTCGATCTATGTTTCTATAAGTCCTCCTTATGACGTTGCAAAGTTCTTCTCAAACAGCACTCCCTTTTCAAGCAGTGTGCACGCCACGTAAAGAAGACGGTCTCCCACCGAGCGCAAGGCCCTGTAATGACCGTGTCCCCTCCCGCGAAGCGCGTTGTATTTAGCCCTGCTTGCAGGGTCGCCCTGAATTGCCGTTCGAGCCCAGTGATAAATTGCGTTGACAAGTCTTTTATGCGAGGCTCTTCTTTGCGTAACGCGCTTGCTCTTTCCCGACTGCCTGGTTACCGGAGCCACGCCGCTTAGGCTGCGAAGCGATTTGTAATCGCGACGCCGAAACAGTTCACAGGCTTCACCGAGCATTGCGGCGAGCACAATCTTTCCCACCCCGGGAATTGACAGTAGAATCTCGACATCGTCGAATTCCGCTTCCCCTCGGCCGCTGCCGCCGACAGATATGATCCGAGAGTCAATCAGCTTCTCGGCATCCTTAAGCTGCCTCAGTACTGCTATCATGCGCTCCACAATGCTTTGAACGCGCATAACGCAGCCGCTTGCGGTTGCCGGGAAGATGTTCATCTCCTTTGATCTCAGGATCTCCAAAACTCCTTTGGCGTCAATGCGGCGGATACCATGGCGCTTTAACAGTTTTTCAATCGTCCGAGGTCTTGCGCGCCTTGCGGCCTGCGGGGTGGGCACGCGTTGCCATAACTCGAGGAGCCATGGATGAAAGCGCTCGCCAATCAGTTCATTGAACTGGGGATAATACTTCCACAATTGCGCGCGCATGCGAGCCGCCAGGCGAGTGCGCTCCCCTACAAGCTCTTCTCTCATGCGGGAGAGTTCCCGAAGTTCTATGATGATCGGTTCCGGCGCCGTGAGTCTGCGGAAGTGACGTATATCCGTGCCAAGCGCCGAAGCAAGCACATGCGCGTCGCGGCGGTCGTCCTTCGCTCCCGAGGGAGAGAACCGGTCCCTGAACCGATCCAGCTGCTTGGGATTGATGGAATGGACACAGAAGCCGCGAGCCATAAGGCTTTCCACAACGGGACCGTGAGGCACCTCGATAGCCGCGGCGACTTGCTGCGGTCCGGACTCGCAGACATCCACTATCCATTGAACCATCTCGCCGAGGCCTTTTCCCCCGTGGGGGAAAGAACGCTCTCCCAGGATGGAACCGCTCTGGTCAATAACGCAGACTTGGTGGGATTGGGAACCCCAGTCAATGCCCGCGAGGAATTTATAATTAACGGATTGCATGATAAGTTAATACCTCCTAGTCATTAAATCGGGTCGGCCGTGATTACTTCCTATTCCAGTACGGGTGCTCCAGGGCACAGACTTTCTACCGGGAATAAAATCACGGTATTCGGTCGAGGCGCATGTCCTACCGAGGCACTCTTGGTGCGGGAAGTTACAAGGCAGCTCTCGACCGAATGACCCGTGTTTCTATTTAAACCTTAATTTCGCTGAGAAAAAAACCGAAGGAATGGTACTGGAAGTTCGTGCCTCTGAGCACCTCCGTATCGGAGCAGACACACACATCACGGCAAACCCGATTTAATGACTAGGAGGTATTACTATATCATGAACAATGATAAATCATTATTTTTTGCAGGCGTCGACTGGGGATCCCAATCCCACTACGTCTGCCTCATTGACCAAAACGGTTCCATTCTCAAGGAAAACTCCTTCAGGCACAGCGGCGAAGGCCTTTGGAATATGGGTGACTGGTTAATTGAAGAGACAGGCTCAATCCCGGAGAATGTCGCCGTAGGAATTGAAGTCACTCGCGGTCCCGTCGTGGAAAGCCTCATGGCTCGCGGCTTTGATCTTCACTCCATCAACCCAAAACAACTGGACCGATTCCGCGACAGATTCTCCGCCGCCGGAGCGAAGGACGACCGCAGAGATGCCATGGTGCTCGCCTCGGCTCTTCGTACCGACAGACGTCACTTCCGCTCTCTGGAACCCCAGTACGAGGATATCACGATCCTGCGCAGCCTCTCGCGCAGAAGAGAGGAACTTGTGTTTGAACGCAATCGCTGGACTAATCGACTGAGCGACCAGTGGTGGACTTACTATCCCCAGTTCAAAGAAGTGGTGGGCGACGACACTGTCCGCCCCTGGATTATTGAATTATGGAGACTTGCTCAAACACCTGATGCCGCAAGGCGAATCAGAGTGTCCTCTGTGCAGAAGATACTCAAGCGCCACAGAATACGACGTATCGACGCGCAGCAAGTGCTTGGGATTATTCGCTCAAAAGAAATAAACCTCATGCAGGCAACAGTTTCAAGCTGCGTTTGGCGTGTGAAGAGCATTATTGAGTTCCTCGATATCGTCAACAGACAGCTCAAGGAAATCGAGACCCGTATCAAGGAGATGCTCCATTCAATCATCTCTCGGGAGAAAACTGAAAACGCGGGGACAGGAAAACCAAGCGATGTCGAAATCCTCCTGTCCATGCCGGGAATCGGCTTTGTCACTGCCGCCACGCTGGTCTCCGAGGCTTATGATCTGATACGACGACGCGACTACAAGGCGCTTCGGTGCGTTGTCGGCACAGCTCCGGTGACAAAACAGTCGGGCAAGAGCAAGTATGTCATGCGGCGCCGAACATCGTCTCGCAGACTTCAGACAGCGATCTACCACTGGGCAGGGGTAGCGGTTCTGCACGATCCCGTAAGCAAAGCCCGCTACGCCTCGCTACGGGCACGGGGACTGCGCCATTCCAGGTCTCTTCGCACCGTCGGCGACCGTCTTCTCTATGTTGCCTGCACCCTGCTCAAAAAAGGAGAAATGTTCCGCAAAGACTTCAAGGAACTGCAAAAGGAAGCCGCCTGATAGCGATTGCCAACAGGCTTCCCAATAGAAAAAACGAGGAGGCGCCTCAAAAAAACTGAATCCGCTATATATATAAATTTAACACTTGATGAAAGGTAGGAAGTCCCCTGACACCGAAAGAGGATTTCGGTAATCTGGGAGAGTCGGATGGAACAAAGAGCGCTTATCCTCGTGAAGGGAAGGGTACAGGGAGTTTATTTCAGAGCCTCGGCGCCGACATGTTTTCCCAGCCTCTCGGCCCAGAAAAGATTCGTACATCCCTCGTACATTGAAACTATGGTTTCGTTTTCAATAGAGGGCAGTACCCACTCCTTTTTCCCCCAGACTCCGCTTCCAAAAGGCCAGGACTGCTTTCTGTATCTGCTGTCGAAAAGCTCTCTCCACTGCTCGGGCGTTTTTTGCCCGAGAGTTTCCATGTCGTGCTGAACGTCGAGAAGGTTGTTGCACTTCCTGCATCTGTAGATGATTTCATCAAGGGGATAGGTTTCAGAGCAATTCTCGTCGATGCATCTGAAATGGGCTCGGTACTCACTCATCAAGCTAACAAGGTACATTCCCCTTTTTTCTGTCAACGCCTTGTAGATCATCCGCCAAGTTCTCCATCTCTTTTTCAGGGGGTCAGTGTGGAAGGGTTTATGTTCTTAAGTAGCCGTAGCGCCCAAGAAAAAACATGTTTGCCACTGCACCCGCTGGGAAAGTTCTGAACGAAGAGACTATAATGGCGCTTACCCGCAAACTGTTACCGAAGGACCCGGATTTGGGACGCCGTCGCGATCGTATTCTCGCTACATTTTAATCATAGGATCATCCAAGCCAACTGGGCTGAGAAAGTATTCGGAGAAGGTAGTTTCTTCGGGGATGAGCTGGGCGAAGATATGTCTCAAGGAAGCTGGATTGGAGGACATCTTGGCCTGTTTCAGGCCGTCTTTGGCCACGGGGGGATAGCCATTTTGAGATGCTAAGCCGCCTTGCCAGATAATAATTCACGGTATGAGATGGCGTACCATTCAAATTTGACTTTGAGTTGACCTCCCTTATATAATAGAACTAACTAGTCGTTTGCTATTTATCGGTTGTTACGAGGTTTCGGCGGAAAGGGTCAGGCGGCGGGGATTTGTAACTGTTCAGGAGGTGCTGATGTGAAAGCGGTAAGATGTATTGGAAAGGCAGTTCTGATTATGGTCGTGTTTTTTCTTTCTGGTTCCGGGAATGTCTTAGCGCAAGCTAATTCTGTACAAACTCTGTGGACGACAACCTTTACTGTAGGAAGTTTTACTGACAATAACGGTATATTTGGCGATGAAGGTACGTTTTACTCTGGATATGACGGTGCCACGCGTATAGGCAGTATCAGCGATTACAATTTCTCTTATGAAGGTGTTACTTATAAAGTTAAGGCCATTGTGAGAGTCGGCGATAGGGTGAGACTTGAATTTTATAATCCAGCTTTTAGAACGGCAGGGAGCCACAAGAACAGAACTTTTTATCTGAATATCGGGGATTCCACATCGCTTGATTTCAGAGATGAGGATTCGGATACAGCAACCACATGGCGAGGGGTGCGACGCGACTGGACAGGCCAGACATATGACTGGACTGACGGTCAGGAAATCAGTGTCAGCATAACCACCAAATATCTTGACGGAAGTCTCAGCTTACCTTCTGATGGAACGAGTGGAAAATTAGGCATATTTGATGACCCCGATAACGACGGTACTGGGCAGTGGGAGAGAATATGCGATGACGAATGGGATAATACGAACGCGGAGGTTGCGTGCAGCCAGTTAGGCTTCTCTGGGGGCACTGCGACAAGCGAACAGGGTGCATCCCTTAGCATCGCAGAAACCTTCTTGCTGGACGATGTAGACTGCGATGGTACGGAAGACAGGGTGATTGACTGTGAGCATGCCGGTCGTAACATGCACGATTGCGCTGCACAGGAAACTGCCGGGGTTATTTGTACTTCCCCTTAAACCATTTCAATAAAACTTGGGAGTTAAGATGAATATGAACAGATCATTAAGACTGGTGGTATTTCTATGTGTTCTTGCGGTTGTATTTTCTGATGGACGCGTTGCTGTGGATACCATTCAAAACGGTTTGTTGAGTTTCTTTTTAACCCTGTCAGTATTGCTTTTGTCCATATCATTAAAAAGACGTTCAGTTTGAAAATAGCTGGTAGTGCTTGAATTTATGCGCAGTGCGCCGAGCTAACTAACATAATATCAGGGTAGCCTGTGAGAGTAGCTACCCTGATATTATGTTGTACGTCTCTTCATCCGCGGTCTAGACGGAGTGGCAGTGCTTGCTGTCCAGGAGAGCAGCAAGAAAGCTTCGTTATCCGTAGCACTGAGTCACTTCTCTCTTTCTTTGGGGCTGTCCGGAAGCCCCCCCAATCCCCACATTCATTGACACCAAGATAGGCTTTCGGTAATCTGGGAGAGTCGGATGGAACAAAGAGCGCTTATCCTCGTGAAGGGAAGGGTACAGGGAGTTTATTTCAGAGTCTCAGCGGCGCAGACGGCGGCTAAGCTTTGCATCAGGGGACACGTGGAAAACCTTGCGGACGGTAACGTGAGAATAGTCGCCGAAGGAACGACCGAGAACCTCAAGAAACTGATCGAGTGGTGCGGAGAGGGCCCGCCCCGCGCGAAAGTGGAATCGGTTGAATTCAATTTGCTGCCCCCGGAGGGAGGATTCATCGGTTTTCGCATAAACAAGACTCAGAGGAGATCAGATTGATAATAAAATGCGTCCCGGGCGGGATATTCATTGAGAATTGCTATATCATAGGGGATGAAGAGACCAACGAGGCGATGCTCGTTGACCCAGGAGAGCAGATAGAGGAGATATCCGCGGAAATTGAAAGATCGGGACTCGAGGTAAAAAAAATAGTCAACACCCACGCGCATCTGGATCATGTGGCCGGTGTTGAGGCTTTTAAAGAGAAGCTCGGCATACCCTTTTACATACACCAAAAAGAACAGCCCGTGCTTGACGTGCTTCCCGAGGCGAAGATGAGGTTTCCCGGATTTGACTTTGTCGAGGTCCCCGAGGTAGACGGCTACGTGAAAGAAGGAGATACGCTTTCAGTCGGGAATCTCAGGGGAGAGATTCTGCTTGTCCCGGGACACACCTGGGGGCACATATGTTTTGTTTTCGAAGAATCCATAATAGCGGGTGACACGGTTTTCGCGGGGAGCGTCGGCAGAGTGGATCTTACTGGGGGAACAACAATGGCGGAACTTGTCGGGTCAATCCGCTCCGAGATTCTTAAATATCCCGACCACTATGAAATCCATCCAGGCCACGGTCCCCGAACGACCGTGGGGATTGAAAAAAGCACCAACCCTTTTCTTATTGGAACTTTTGCGCTGTAAAGACATATGAAACCGGGGAAATTCATCAGGCTGGCTCTGTATTCGGTAATCGCCGTGGTGGTGGCCTTGGTGTTTTTCAACGAGATTTCCAAGGTCTATTTTCTCAAAAACGAAAACAAGAGGATAGAGAAGAGAATAGAGGACTTAAAGGCGCAGAACAGCGCTTACAGAAAGGAAATAGACGCCATAAAGCAAGACCAAAGATACCTTGAGAAAATACTGAGAGAAGAGCTGGGGATGATAAAAGATAAAGAAAAGATATTCAGGTTCAAGGAAGAATAACTTTGCGGGCTTCATTATTTTGTTTTCGTACTCAAGAGTTGCTCTAAAGTAGTATCCGTTTGCTTCACTGGCGGGTGATCCCGCGTAATCTCCGAAAATATAGAATCAGAGTATAGTTTTACGGTTGTATTTTCCCGCGGGGTCGGGATCGATACCGGTTTTCGCGAGTGGATAATATGGAGCAGGAAGAAACATTTCGCCATACTAAAAGGCTCGGACAGAATTTTCTGAACGACCCAAACATACTGCGTAAAATCAGCGCTGCCGCAGAACTCCGGGAAGAAGACCATGTGATTGAAATCGGTCCCGGCAAAGGCAGCCTCACCGAACATCTCACGCTTGGTGCCGGCAGAGTCACGGCGATTGAAAAAGACAGTAGACTCAAAATCTTTCTTGATGAAAAATTCGGAGAATCCGAAACCGTCAGGTTTGTTTACGAAGACGCCCTTAAAGTCAGTTTCAGTCGTTTTTCCGCTGGAGGAGAAATGAAGCTCGTATCCAATCTTCCCTATAATATATCCACCCGGATTCTGCTGAAGCTTCTTGATGAAAGAGAGCTTTTCTCGAAAATAGTCGTCATGCTGCAAAAAGAAGTGGCGCAGAGAATATCCTCTCCAAGGGGACGAAAAAGTTACGGTTCCCTGTCTGTGCTTCTTCAGAGTTGTTTCAGTATAAAGCTTGCCTTCAAAGTTTCGCGCCGCGCGTTTTATCCGGTTCCCGATGTGGATTCGGCGGTGGTGATCCTTGATCCGCTGAAAGAACCCGTGTTTTCGGTATCAAGAGAGAAGATATTCAGGGCCGTTACAAGGCATGCGTTTTCCTCGCGGAGAAAAACCATAAGGAATTCGCTCGGTAATTTCTTTGAGAGGGAGACAGTTGAGCGGGCACTTTCCGATTCGCGTATCGATCAGGGAAGAAGGGCTGAATCGCTTTCAGTTGAGGAATTCGCGAGATTGGCGGACAGTTTCCACGAAATAAATCAGTAGACAAGTTCGCGCAGAAGCAGGTTCTGAAGTTTTTTTACCCTCGCCCCCATGCCGTTTGATATGATGGAAAAAACGTAAACCCGCCCGTTTTTCCCGAAGGCGTAACCGGATAGGGATCTGGCTCCTTCAAGATATCCGGTCTTCGCGTAGACCTTGCCCTTGAGATTGCGAAACCTCTTCTTAAGAGTTCCGTCAACCCCGGCGATCGGAAGGGATGCGATAAACTCATCGGAAATATCCGGATCTTCGTATACCTTGGCGAGTGCCTGGGTTATATCTTCCGGGGAGACCCTGTTCAGCCTTGAAAGACCGGAGCCGTCGGCCATGGAGAAGTTTCCGTTAAGACCGATTTTCCTCAGATGATTTTCAATTACGTACGTACCGGATTTCCATGAACCTGGGGCACTGAAATACTTGGCTCCGATCACCTTGACTATGCTTTCTCCGATTATATTGACGCTTTCTTTGTTGTACTCACGGATAATGGCGCCCAGAGGTTCTGAGTAATGGGTGAATATTTTTCCGGTCCACCGGGGTACTCTCCTGCGGTCTATATTTCCGTTTACCTCGATTCCATTTTCTTCAAGAACTTGCTTGAGTACCGACCCGAAGTAAAAAAACGGGTCGGGTACCGAAAGCTCCAGGGTTTCAGCTTTTTTCCGGGAGGAGACGTATCCGGAGATCCTGAGCTCATTTCGTTCGTTGTATTGCGCTCTCACGCCCGATTTTTTTAGCGACGTGGAAACCCTGTTTCTAATCGGAAAGGGAAACTCTGCGGGCTCCGTTCTCACTGTCGCGGGTGCCCCCTGCACCCCGGAAGCGGAAATCCTTATCTTGGCCGAGTTGTAATTAAACGAAATCGCCGTCACGGGAGGGCAGAAGCTTTTGCCGAACCACTCAGGGTCCCAGCCCTCTCCGTAATGGATATCGTCAAAATACGAACCGTCGAGGTAAATCCCACCCTCGATTCCCGTTATCCCGAGGGCTTTAATTCGCCCCGCGATCTCCCGAATCTTCTCGATGTCTATAGAGGGATCTCCGAATCCTTTTACGTAAAGACCGCCGTAGCCGACTCCCGAGTGTATTCCTCCGCCCAGATAGAAATCCGTTTTGAAGCGAAAATCCTTCCCGAGAAGCGAAAGCGCCGCGACTGAGGAAAGTATCTTGTTGTTGGAGGCGGGAATGAATTCCTTTTTGCTGTTGTAGCGGAAAACCGTTTTGCCGGTATCGGCGGAGCGGACCATGATCCCGATTTTCCCCCGCGACGAGGCGTTTTTTGAAATAAAGGAGAGGATCTTCTTCTGGTTTACTTCAGCGTAGGAAGATGCTGCAGGCAGAAAAGCGAAAAATAAAACCAGTGCGCGCAGAATCAAGGTTTTTCTTCTGGAATTCGTCATTGCTGTATTCTTCGAGGTCAGTGAGCTTCGGCCCAGTTTTTTGCGGCGTGGATCTCCACTCTAAGCGGCACACGAAGCTTCCAGGCGTTTTCCATATCGTTTTTTATATGAAGTTGCAGTTCTTCGAGTTCCGTTTCATGCACCTCGAAAAGAAGCTCGTCATGAACCTGAAGAATCATCTTGGAGCGAAATCCCCCTTCTTCAAGTCTTCTGAATATCCGGATCATGGCCAGATTTATTATATCCGCCGCGGACCCCTGTATCGGAGTATTTATGGCTTCACGCTCTCCTCTGCTCCTCTCCACTCTGTTTCCCGACATAAGCTCCGGTATCGGCCTTCTTCTCCCGACAAGCGTCTCGGTGTAACCCCTGCTCCTCGCTTCTTCAACAGATGACTGCATATAGGTTTTTACCTCCGAGTACCTGTTGAAATACCGGTTTATATAGTTTCTTGAGACCGAGATCGTAGTGCCGAGCTGTTTTGAGAGCCCGAAAGCGCTTATCCCATATATTATCCCGAAGTTTATGGTCTTGGCGAGATTCCGCATCTCGGAAGTGACCTGGTCCTCGGTCGCGTTAAAGATTTCGCAGGCCGTTGCGACGTGTACGTCCTTGTCGTTTCGAAGCGCCTCAAGCAGTGTGGGGTCTTCCGAGAAATGGGCGAGCAGGCGAAGTTCTATCTGGGAATAATCGGCCGACAGTATAATGCAGCTGTCCTTCGCTACAAACGATTTTCTTACTCTTTTTCCGTCCTCGGTTTTTATCGGGATGTTCTGAAGATTCGGGTCGCTTGAACTCAGTCTCCCGGTTGAAGTGCCGGCGGGATTAAAAGAGGTGTGGATTCTTCCCGTGGCCGGGTTGATGAGCCTTGGGAGCTGATCAATGTAGGTGGATTTCAGTTTGGAAAGAACCCTGTGTCTCAGTATGAGACGTGGCACCTCGTGGATTGTGGAAAGATCCCTCAGCACCTCGGAATCGGTGGAGAAAGCGCCTTTCGCGGTTTTCTTTCTGGCGGGAAGCCCGAGTTCTTCGAAAAGCATTTTGGAAAGCTGCTTTGTTGAGTTTATATTGAATTTTTTTCCGGTTTTTTCATATATTTCGCTCTCAATGGAATCTAGGTCTTTTTCAAACTCCTCGGACATCTCCCCGAGAATCGCGGTGTCAACACTCACTCCCGCAAATTCCATGTCGCAGAGAACCGGAAGAAGACCGAGGACATTTTCTGTGTAGAGATCCCAGAGACTTTCTTGTTTGAGAGTCTCAAGAAATTTCCTTGAAAGAATAAGAGTCACGTCCGAATCTTCGCAGGAGTATCTTGTCGCCGTCTCGATGTCCACTTCGGTGAAACTCTTTTTGAACTTCCCTTTTCCCGTAACGTCATCGTAGGAAATCATCCTGTGACCCAGCTCCGTTCTTGAGAGTTCATCAAGCTTGTGGCTCCCTCGGGAAGCGTCGAGCAGGTGCGCGGCTAGCATAGTGTCGAAATAAATCCCCCTGAGCGTGACGCCGTGGTTTCTCAGCACTAGCATCTCGTATTTTATGTTCTGACCTACTTTCCTTACGTCCTCGGATTCTAAAACGGGTTTCAGCATAAAAAGTGCAGTGTCGAGTTTCATCTGTCTTTCGGTCTCAATGGTTCCGATGTGCCCGACGGGAACGTAAAAAGCCTGCCCTGGAGCGGAGCAGAGCGAAAAGCCCACTATCCCTGCGTTCATCGGCAGCTTTGAGTCGGTTTCGAGATCTATTGAGAGTTCTCCCGCTTCCTCTATCATGCTTATGACCCGACCGAGCGATTTCTCCTCGAAAACAGTTTCGTAGGAATCGTATCTTACCGCTTTGCCTTCGCTTGGCGCGAGGGAGGTGCCGCCGATCTCATCAAGAAGTTTTTCAAACTCAAGTTCTGAGAATATTTTCTGAAGATTTTCGGCCGCGTATCCCCCGTATCTGAAATCCTCAATTCCGGTTCCTACCTCGACGTCCGTTTTTATGGTAACGAGTTCGCGGCTCAGGTACGCATTATCTTTATGCTCTCTGAGTTTCTGGGCGACGCTCGGGCGAAGCGCGTCGAGGTTCCTGTATACGCCGTCAAGATCTCCGCACTCGGATATAAGGGTCGAGGCGGTTTTCTCCCCAACGCCTGCGACTCCCGGCACGTTATCGACCCTATCTCCCACAAGAGCGAAGAAGTCAATCATCTGTTCAGGCCCGATTCCGTATTTCTGCCGTACTTCCCGCACCCCGGTCACCCGATCTCTCATCGTGTCGATCAGAGTCACGTTCTCGGACACCAGCTGGCAGAAGTCCTTGTCTCCGGTAATCAGAACGACCTTTGATTCTCCCTGTGCCCTGGCTATGGTTCCCATGATGTCGTCAGCCTCGTATCCTTCCATTGCCAGCATCGGGACCGAAAAGGCCCGGACCAGCTCGAAAATCTTCGGAAACTGAAGCTTCAGACTCTCGGGAGCCTCATCCCTGTTGGCCTTGTACTCGGGGTATATTTCGTTTCTGAACACTTCTCCCTTGGAATCAAACACTATTCCCAGGTATTCCGGTTCGTACTCCCTGAGAAACTTAAGAAGCATGTTGGCAAATCCGTAGACGGCGTTGGTGGGCAGCCCATCTGATGTGGAAAGATCGGCCCTTACACCGTAATACGCCCTGAATATATATGAACTGCCGTCAATCAGATAGAGGGGATGCTGGGACATAAAGAAGACCGCTTACGCGTTATCCTTCAATTATACCCAACAGTTCTTGCGCTGGGGAATCCGGGTTGCCGATCCGGTCTTGGCCGGGGCCGAATTGAGGGAGATGAGATTATTTTTCCGCGCTGTACACAAACGCGGGAGGAAAATTGGACCAGACAGTTTTCGACTTGACGACACTTGTGAACTTGCTTCGCAGAATCGAGCGGAATCTCCTGGCGTTTGGAACCATCATGCTGATTGAGTAACTGAAGGTAATCATCTTGCCTCCGGGCCTCAGCACGTCCCAGATAGCGTTAAGCAGTCTATCCTGGGTTCCGTGGTCAAACACTGCCCACGGAAGACTTGAAATAATACAGTCGCAGGAATCTTTTCCGTGCCGCTCAAGATATTTTTTCATATTCTCTGCGGAGTCCATGTAGACTGTCGCGGAGGGACATCGGGACTTGGTAGCTTCGCAGAACTCGGGGTTGATCTCTATTGCGAAAAACAGCGCTTCAGGGTTTTTCTTCTCCAGGATTTTCTCGGTAAAAACCCCGGTTCCCGGGCCAAGTTCTACCACGGTCCCCATTTCGCTGAGCCGGGCGGTCTCGGTGACAAGTTCTGACAGTTCTTCGTTTGAAGGTGTTATGGAACCCGTGCTCTTCGGATATCTCATGAACTGCTTTATGTAACCGTATACTCCGAGTTTCAACGGTGCCTCCGAATAAAATGCAAATCAAGCTAATTATAATAGCCTTGAGTGTTTTGTCCATATGACCGCTTCTCAAACGCGGGTCGTCAGGTTTTTCCGTGCCTCGGCCGGGGAAGGATTGTATTTCGTAATTCCGGTATTATATAAATCGTAATCACGGCCCTCATGGGCTTAGAACCGGCAGGCAGCGCACTGATGTTTGAAGGAATCTCGAAAAAACTCGGCTCCACCCTCAAAACAATAGGGGGCTACGGAAAGCTAAGCGAAAAAAACATAGAAGACGCCCTTCGCGAAGTGCGCCTGAGCCTTCTTGAAGCCGATGTCAATTTCAGAGTGGTCCGCCAGTTCATCGAACTTGTCAAGGAAAGAGCGCTGGGTCAGGAAGTCGAAAGGAGCCTTAATCCAGGACAGCAGTTCATAAAAATAGTAAAAGAGGAGCTTACCGGAATTCTGGGGCGGGAAAACGAACCTCTGAATCTTAACGTTTCTCCTCCCGTGATAATAATGCTGGTCGGGCTTCAGGGTTCGGGAAAAACCACCACGGCGTCAAAACTTGCCAAGTTTCTTAAGGAACGCCATGGAAAAACTCCCCTGCTTGTTCCCGCGGACATCTACCGCCCCGCCGCGATAGAGCAGTTAAAAGTGCTCGGGGGGAAAATAGACGTAGCCGTCTACGATACAGTTGCCGGGACGGACCCCGTGGATGTGTGCGCGGATGCGGTTTCAGGCTCGGCAAAACAAGGGGCGGACGCGGTGATCATAGACACTGCGGGACGTCTCCACCTCGACCGCGAGCTTATGGATGAGCTTGGGAACATAAAGAAGAAGATAAATCCCCATGAAATCCTCCTGATCGCCGACTCGATGACGGGACAGGATGCTGTGAACGTTTCGCAGAGTTTCGATGAAGCCGTTGACCTCGACGGCGTGATTCTCACCAAGATGGACGCGGACGCTAGGGGAGGGGCGGCACTTTCGATAAAAGCTACCACTGGCAAACCGATCAAGTTCTTCGGAACGGGAGAGAAAGCCGACGCGCTTGAGGTTTTTCATCCCGAGAGGATAGCCTCGAGAATCCTGGGCATGGGGGACGTCCTAAGCCTGATAGAGAAGGCGGAAGACGCTTTCGAGGAAGACCGAACGAGAAAACTTGCCGAAAGGATATCCAAAAAACAGTTCTCCCTTGAAGACTACAGGGAATCCATAGTAGCCATGAGCAAACTCGGCTCGATAGAAAGCATAGCGCACATGGTTCCGGGTATGAAAAAAATCACCGATAATCCGGAAGCTATGGTAAAGGCCGAGGAGGAGATAAAAAAAAGCCTCGCAATAATCAACTCCATGACCTCGCCCGAAAGAAAAAACCACACTATCCTAAACGGCAGCCGCAGGAAGAGAATAGCGAAGGGAAGCGGGACTACGGTGCCTGACGTGAACCGCATGGTAAAAAACTACATACAGATGAGAAGCATGATGAAAAACATGGGAAAAACGGGTAAGCTAGCAAAGAGGATGATGAAGTTCAGATAGCGGGAGCATATCTTTAATCCCGAATTCAGGAGGTAGTAGCAGTTTGGTTAAGATAAGATTGAGCAGGATCGGATCCAAGAATAGGCCGTTTTACAGAATAGTCGCCGCGGATGTTCGTTCCCCGCGCGATGGGAAGTTTCTTGAAATACTGGGACATTACGACCCGAGAAAAAAACCCCACGAACTTAAGATAGACATAGAGAGAGTAAAAGCATGGATGGATAACGGCGCCAAGGCAACCAACAGGGTGAGCAAGCTCATGTCGCAGGTTACGTAGCACATTTTCTTCCACGCGAGAATTTAGGCAGAAAGATTTTAGTTTCAGGAGGCATGCTCCTTATGAGTCAACTCGGAGAGTTCGTCGGTTTCATAGCCAAATCCATTGTCGATAATCCTGAAGAGGTTAAGGTGAGGGAAGTCGCGGGTGAGAAAACTACGGTTATTGAGCTTAGAGTGGCCACTGAGGACTTGGGCAAGGTAATCGGAAAACAGGGAAGAACGGCAAAGGCGATTCGCAGCATACTGAATGCCGTGGCCGCGAAGATGAAAAAGCGCGCCGTTTTGGAGATCCTTGAGTAGCATTGCCGGAAAACGTGAAACAAAGTCTTGTCCTCTACGGAAAGATAACAAAAAGACACGGCCTCTATGGTGAAGTGAAGATGTTCGCCTTCGGCGGACGCCCAGAAAACCTCTCCGGGGTAAAGGAAGTCTATATAGAAGTTCCCGACCGGGCAGAACCCCGAAGATTTGACCTGTCCCGGATAAAATTCCAGAAAAAAACCGCGATTTTAAAATTAGAGGGCATTGATACCCCCGAGGCCGCCGACGGACTGAGAGATCTCCACGTACTGATTGAAAGAAACAATTTGCAGTCCCCGGGAGAAGATGAGTATTTCTGGTCTGATCTCATCGGGCTTCAGGTCCGTACCACCTGCGGAGACAATGTCGGAGAGGTAAAGGACCTTATCGATTCGGGTGGACACGATATTCTCGTGATAAAAAGCACGAGGCGGGAATTCCTGGTACCGTTTGTCAAAAAATTCGTGACCGCGGTGGATCTTGACGGTTCAATGATTACCGTGGAACCGGTAGAAGGGCTCCTCGATTAGCCTCGTGATGCTGTGATGAAGTTTGATATAGTAACAATCTTCCCTGATTTCTTTGATTCCATTTTTTCGTTCGGAGTGATAAGCAGGGCCGTTGAGAACAAGACGGTGGAGATAAACGTCCACGATCTTAGAAGCTATTCAGGCGCGAAGCACGGGAAAACGGATGACACCCCATACGGCGGGGGAAGCGGAATGCTTATGACCCCGGAACCTATAGGAAACGCCATCAGCTTGATAAGGGAAAAAGGACTTCGCTCCGCCGTAATTCTCACGACCCCCAAGGGAGAGGAATTTGACGACCGTAAAGCGCAGGAGCTCTGCGGGTTTGAACAGCTGATAATCCTCTGCGGTCGGTACGAAGGGGTGGACGACAGGGTGAACGAACTTTACGTCGACATGGAGATATCAACCGGGAAATACATAAATTCCGGAGGAGAATACGCCTGCTCGCTTATAGTGGACGCCGTATCGAGATACCTTCCCGGGGTTCTCGGAAACACGGAGTCTCTCGCTTCTGAATCTCTTAAAAACGGGCTTCTTGAGTATCCTCAGTACACAAAGCCGCGAACTTACATGGAAAAGAAGGTTCCCGAGGTACTTCTTTCGGGAGACCATGGAGAGATAAAGAAATGGAGGAGACGGGAGAGCATAAAAAGCACTTTCATCCAGAACCCGGCTTTTCTTGACGACGCGCAGCTCTCAGGGGAGGAGGAGGCCTTTCTGAAGGAGCTTAAAGCTGAGAACCCTCTCGGTTTTAAGGTTTATATAGCGTTGGTTCATTATCCGGTCTACAACAGCCGCCTTGAAGTCGTCTCCACTGCATTTAAGAGCATAGACGCACACGATGTATCCAGAGACGCCACTACGTACGGAGTTAGAAAGTTCTATCTGATAAATCCCGTGGAGGAACAGCGCCGCCTAGCGGGGAGACTTGTTGATCACTGGATCGAGGGAGCGGGAAAGAATTTTAACGAGACCAAAAGCAAGGCCTTCGGCATTATAAGCATAATGAGCACAATCGAGGAGACCGTGGGGCATATAGAGAAAATTGAGGGAAAAAAGCCGAAGATGGTGGTTACAGACGCCCGCTTTTCAGACGACATGACTGGCTACAGGGTGCTTCGGGAAAAAATATTCGAAAACACGGAGCCCTTTCTGATTCTTTTCGGTACGGGGTCGGGACTCGCGCGCGAAACGATAGAAGCGGCCGACTACGTTCTTAAACCCATAAGCGGTTACACTGGATTCAATCATCTTTCAGTAAGAAGCGCGGCCGCCATAGTGCTTGACAGGCTGCTTTCCTGCGGAGCCTGACTAGGTAGGATGGACGCTTCGGAAAATCTCCGGGAGCGGCTGAAAAAAAGCTCTTTTAATATTTTGACAACACCGCGGGGGTTCTGTATATTCAACATCCCGCGAAAAGGAAGGTTGAAAAAAATGGGAATTATAGCAGAAATTGAAAAAAAACACCTAAGAACCGACCTGCCGGAATTTCGGGCCGGGGATACGATATCGGTCCACTACAACATTAAGGAAGGCGAAAGGAGAAGGATCCAGGTTTTTGAAGGCACTGTGATAGCCAGAAAAGGCTCGGGTTTCAGGGAAACTTTCACGGTAAGAAAGGTTTCCTACGGTATCGGCGTCGAGAGAATCTTCCCCGTACACTCCCCGCTTATAGGGGAAATAGAGGTAAAAAGAAAAGGCCGCGTGAGAAGGGCCAAGCTTTACTACCTAAGAGGCCTTTCAAAGAAAGCCAGCAGGATAAGGGAGAGAAGTTCCTAGTCCGCGGTTCCGTCTGTTCCACCGTTTCCAGCTTCGTCTATTTTCTTCATCACATGAGCCATTCTCTGGATTGATGTGTAAAAGGAGAAGAGAAACAGAATGATGACCGAGAGTTTCAGAAGGTAATCCCTGTTTCCGATCCCGAGAAAGAAAGTAATTATGTTGCCTAGGAAGTTAAACGCCGCGAGAACCCCGAGGTAGACTACCCTCTCGGTCCTCTGCATTATTCCTACATCGCACTCAATTCCAAGCCCCTCGGCCCTGGCTTTTGTGTAGCTGACCATCATGGAACAGCTGACTATCAGGAAAATTATGTAAACGAAGAAAGTGTCTCTGAAGAAGCTCAGAAGACCCATGTAGATAAGAACTTCCGAATATCTGTCCACGCAGGAGTCGAAAAAAGCTCCCTTGGGTGAATTGAGACCTTGTGCGCGTGCCACCCTGCCGTCGAAAATGTCAAAAGTTGAGCCGGCCAGCAGCAGCACCCCTGCTATGAAGATCATGCCCAGATGGAAAAAGTAGCCGGCGAGCGCGGAAACCAGCAGCGTGGTAATAGTAAGTACGTTGGGGCGGAACTTCCTGTCTATGAGAAAGTCCTCTATGGGGCTCATGAGAAAGACCCACCAGGACTTGATCCCGCCCGAGAGAAGCTTGGAAGAGTCCGGTTTTCTTCCGGTCTTTGATCTCTCGTCAGTTTCTTCGGAGTTAGCGGATATCTGCTCGTTTTCCATGGGAACAAATAATAACCTGTAATCTCCCCTGTAGTCTATCTTTGGGCAGACGGTATATGCCCGCCCTCCGCCGATCAGTCATTGAGAGTTATGTAAAACTTGAAGTCTCTTTCTTTTTCCTTTATCTCGCTTCCGTATTCCTGCGCCCGCTCCTTGGATTGAAAGGTTCCTATCCTCACCCTGTAGAAAGTGGTGATTTCAGAAGGTGAGTACTCTTTTATAAAAGCCGGATATCCCTTGTCTTTGTAAAACCTTACCGTGCGGTTGGCGACTTTCTTGCTAAGGAAGGAACTGACCTGAATGGTGTATTTGTGATCGGGGTTGATCATCGCCGACAGGTACTTGTCACGAGTGGCTATTCTACCCGAAGAAGATTCGTCCGTGGATGCGGCCGGTTTCTCTGCTTCGCCGCTTGGGGATTCCCCTCGCGGTACAAACGAAAACAGTTTTTCCAGCAGACCGGGAGATTTCTCCGCCGAAGCGGGCTCGTCTGCGGGTATGAATTTCTTCCCCACTACAACTCCCAGGGAAAACACCATTGTGAAAACAACGAGAAAAACCAGGGACAGACGCAGCACCCGGAGATTTTTTCCTTTTCTTTCTTCAGTCATTTTTACATGCTCCGGGGAGCGGTTATTCCGAGAAGTCCGAGACCGTTTTCTATAACTACCTGTACGCAGCGGGCCAGGTAAAGTCTTGCGGAGGCCGTCTCGGCGTTCTCTGAGTCCAGTATCCTTGTCTTGTTGTAATAAGAATGAAACTCGGCCGCCAATTCCTGAAGATAATAGACTACCTTATGCGGAGAAAGCGACTCGGCCGCGGAGAGGACGATATCAGGGAATCTGAGAAGTCTTTTCACTATGCTTCGTTCCTCATCCTCTGAGAGCAGGTCAAGATGTTTTTCCGAAGCGCTCACTCCCGCTTCCGCCGAGTTTCTCAGCAGGCTTGAAATCCTCGCGTTTGCGTACTGAACGTAGTAAACGGGATTTTCGCTTGACTCTTTTTTCGCCAGGGAAAGATCGAAATCAAGGTGACTGTCCGAGCTTCTCATCAGCAGAAAGAATCTCGCGGCGTCACATCCGACTTCGCGCAGCACTTCGCGAAGCGTGACGTAATCTCCCGTTCTTTTCGACATCGGGACTTCCACTCCGTCCCTTACGAGCCTTACGAACTGTATAAGAAGTACCTGCAGAGAAGATTCATCCAGGCCAAGGGCCTTCATTGACGACTTAAGGCGCGAGACGTGACTGTGGTGGTCGGCCCCCCAGACGTTTATCAGCCTGGAAAAGCCCCTTGAGTATTTATCCACGTGGTAAGCTATGTCTGAGAGAAAGTAAGTCGGGGTGCCGTCTTTTTTTATTATTACCCAGTCTTTGCCGTCCCCGTACAGAGAGGCCTTGAACCAAAGCGCCTGCTCTTTTTTCTCAACTGCGTCAAGATTTTCAAGTCTGGCGAGAGTTTCGGTAATTTTTTCTTCTCCTGAGTCGCGACCGTGTATTTCGGTTCTCTCGCTGTACCAGTTGTCAAAATCCACCCTCAGGTCCCGAAGGTCAGTTTTTATTTCCTCAAGCAGTTCTGAGTAGGCAAACTCTTTGCAAAACTCGATAGCGGCTGACTCATCCCCGGGCACTTGTGGACATTTCTCCGATTTCTTTATTTCCCCGGCGAGTTCAGAGATGTATTCTCCGTGATACCCGTCTTCCGGGAGCTCTTTTGTGAGTCCGTACAAGTGTGCGAGGGCCGAGTATACGGACTCGCCGAGCATGTTCATCTGCCTGCCCTCATCGTTTACGTAAAATTCCCTGGTCACATCATATCCGCAAAAGGAAAGCATTCTGGACACCGAGTCTCCGACAACGGCGTTTCGCGCGTGACCGAAATGAAGGTAACCCGTAGGATTGGCGCTTACGAACTCAACCATTACCTTCTGTCCGGGACCCCCGCGGGAAGCTCCGTATCGGTCGCCCAGACGAAGAATTTCCCGAAGTCCGGATCCGAACAGAGTCTCGTTAACGAAAAAATTGATAAATCCCGGCCCGGCGATATCAAGCCTTTCTATGAAGTCGCACTGGCGCTGCTCTATGGCCTCTACTATGCTTTGCGCGACTTCGCGCGGACTCGCGCCCGTCATGCTTCCTATAACAAGCGCCGCGTTTGTGGAGAAATCGCCGAATTCCTTTTTTTTCGGAACCGACACCTCAAACTCCGCCTTGTCCCCCACCGGGATTCCGGGAAACGCAAGCGAATCTACGGACTCTTTTATTACTTTCAGTATTTCGTCCTTCATGAATTTTCGCGGCCCGACTTACTCGCCGGGGGAGTGCAGGTGATCAATATCGTTAAAGGATATTATAATGAATCTGTCGTCACATATCTCAACAACGCTTTTTGAGGCTTCATCAACCATGTAATCGCGGAATTCCTTGAGCGAACTTCCGGCAAATCTGCAAAGCAGGGCCCCTATAACCAGATTGTGACTTACGATCACTATGTTCTGCGACCCGAAGCGGCTTCTGATATCCGCGACGGCATCAAGCGCCCTTTGCTGAACGCCGCTTAGGGTCTCTCCCCCGGGCAGCTGCAGGGTCTCCGGGTCTGTGCGCCAGTGCTCAAGTACGTCAGAATATTTCTCCCTTATGTAGGAGAAATCAAACCCTTCAAAAACTCCCTGGTCCATCTCCCGGAGATCACCCCTGATATTAAGGTCAAGGGAGTGATACGCGGCGATTTTCTCCGCCGTAGCCTTTGCCCTTATGAGATCGCTTGAATATATGCGGTCGATCCTCTCGTCCTTAAGAGAGAAAGCCACTTTTTCCGCCTGCTCAATTCCGCCCTTGTTGAGCGGAACATCGCTTACTCCCTGGCATCTTCCGATTTCGTTCCAGTCCGTTTTTCCGTGTCTTACGAATATCAGGCGCATACGAATCACTTTTTGCTTTCACATGAAATGATGAAAAATTCCGATTTTATCCTGTCCCTAAGCTCGTTTGGGGGAGGGGGCAGCGGTGAAGCTGCGTCTACGGCCTTTATGCAGTAAGAATCGAAACTTCTGTTTCCGGAACTTGTTTCTATACCTATGTCGTACACCTCTCCGTCCTCTCTCATATGAAAATTCACTTGGGCCGCGAGAAAAACGCTGGAATCTATGTTAAGGGGCAGGATAAGGTTTCTCTGTATCCGTTTCGATATTGTTCTATAATAAACGTCAAGCACAAGCGAGATGAGCCCCGGGCCGACCTTCTTGGATGCAGGCTGGGCTGACGCCGCTTCCCCTGCTTTCTCGATACTCCTCAAAACGGATTCCTTTTTGATGTCCCTGATAACTTCTCTCTTTCCGGAGTCAAGAGGATTTTCCTCGGCAGCAGCTTCCTCCTTCTCAGTTTCGGGCTTCGTGCTCTGCGCGGGTTTTTCTGCGTCTGTCTCCTTGCGCTTTACTGCAGGACCTTTTCGCTCCTCGGGGGGTTTTGTTTCCGCCGGGGAGGCTTTGGGGAGTTCCTGTTTTTCCGCATCCGGGGTTTTTACCTGTGCCGACGGAGTTTTTTTAACTTTCTTTTCCGCACTTTTTTTCGGCTTCTGGGAACGGCTGGGCGACTTTACATCTGATTTTTTCTTGTCGGCGCCCGGAGCATGGGTCGAAAGCGACACTTCTATTGAATTTTCAGGGGGAACCTCCCCGTGTTCCCCCACTCCCAGAGAAAGCAGGCAAACAACAAGCAGATGAAGACCCAGAGAAACAAAAAGCCCTTTGCGAAATAGATTCTCTTCTCCCTTCATCTCTTTACATGTTCGCTTTTATGTCCTTTATGTTCTTTGACTCCGTGACGAGATTTAGCTTCTCAACGCCAGCTCTTTTGATCTCGTCTATTACTTTTACCACGAATTCGTACCTGACCGATTTGTCAGCTCTGAGAAAAACCCGCCCACTCTCGGGTGTTGTTCCCTCCGCTTTCATGATGTTGCCGAGAGCGGTGGCGATTTCTGGAAGCGGGTAGCTGGTGTCTTCGAGAAATATCTTTCCGGACCCCGTCAGGGTCACGGTTATCCTTTTCTGGTTTTTTACCGGGATTTTAGAAGACGTCGTTTGCGGAAGGCTCACCTTGATTCCCTGGTAGAGTATGGGTGTGGTGACCATGAAGATAACCAGGAGAACCAGCATTACGTCAACAAAGGGAGTGACGTTTATCTCCGAGAGGATTGACCTGTGCTGGCCTGTATTGAATTTTCCCGCTGCCATGAAGCGAAATTCTCCGTTACCTGTTTAGATACCTCTCCGCCGTGTTTAAAAATCCGGCGCAGAAATTCTCCATCTCCACTTCCATCGCTCTTACCCGGTTGACAAAGTAGTTGTAGGCCACTGTGGCGGGGATGGCGGCCGCGAGACCGATGGCGGTCGCTATAAGCGCCTCCGCAATTCCCGGAGCCACAACCTCAAGCGATGGAACCCCCTTGCTTCCCGCAAGTCCTATGAAGGAGTTCATGATACCCCACACGGTTCCAAACAGCCCTATAAACGGGGCTGAACTGCCGGTGGTGGCAAGAAAAACCAGAGACTTCTCAAGCTTTGAAGACTCTGCGGTCATTGCCCTGTTAAGCGCCCTTTCCACCAGGTCTACGGATTCGGCACGAGAAGTGTCTCCATTGGGCTGAAGGTCGGGTTCGCCTCGGCTTTTTTTCTTGTCTGTTTTCACCACTTCCGCGTAACCCGCCCTGAACAGTTCGGCAACCGGACCGCCGACTTTCTCCGAGAAGGAAAGAAGCGCTCTCATGTCTTCGTTTGAATGATAAAGATTGAGAAACGCGGCTGATTTCTTGGAAGAACTTCTTAGAAGACGAAATTTCGAGTAGATAATTGCCCAGGAAAAGATGGACATAAAAATTAAAACCAAAAGCACGACCTTTACCACAGGTCCGGTGCTTACAAGCAACATTAATATGTTGTTCGTTCCTTCCGTGAACAGATTCATAAGGAGCGCTTAAGTGAAATTCGAAAACTCCAGTTCCGTCGGTAAATTTCAAGTCATGCCGCGGGTGGCACGCAGTCGGATAACCCAATGCCGAGCGAAGAGATAACCGCTGATAGAAATCAGACAGGAAACCTTAACCCTACTAACATACCCGTTTTGGGAAATTAAACATCACTTGATAACGTCTTAAATCTTTCGCAAATTAAAAAAGGAAGGCGGCATTTCCTAGTAAATCTGGTTAGATAAATAGTGTTCTAAATCTATTTAACAGGAGGAAACACCGCCATGAGTAATTATACAGCGAAGGGCCCTAAAAAGGTAATTCAGATAAACGAGAAGGAGTTGCAGCAACACCTAAGCTCCCTTGTCACGGATACAGTACAGGAAGTTCTGAACCAGGTTCTCGACGCGGAAGCGGACGAGATGGTCGGGGCGGCTCGATACGAACGAAGCGCCGATCGCCAGGATTATCGTTCCGGGAGCTACACAAGGAAGCTCCATACCAAGGCAGGGGAAGTGACGTTGAGCATACCCAAGCTTCGGGAGCAGACGTTTCAGACGGCCATTATAGAGCGTTACAGGCGACGGGAGTCATCAATAGAGGAAGCTTTGGTGGAGATGTATCTTGCGGGAGTGTCGACTCGTCGGGTGGCAGATATCACCGAGGCGCTTTGGGACACGCGGGTGAGTTCATCAACCATTTCGAAGCTCAATCACAGTGTGTACGAGCATATAGAGAAGTGGCGGAGCAGGCCCATAGAAGGAGAGTTTCCGTATGTATATCTTGACGGGGTGAGTCTTAAGCGCAGATGGGGAGGGGAAGTGGGCAACGTGTCGGTATTAATAGCCATAGGGGTGGGGACAGACGGCCATCGTCGCGTTCTGGGGGTGGTGGAAGGGGCTAAAGAAGACAAGGCTGGGTGGAGCGGTTTTTTGCGTCATCTCAAGTCCCGGGGGCTTGGTGGGGTACAGATGTTCATAAGCGACGCGTGTCTGGGTTTGGTGGAGAGTTTGGGAGATTTTTATCCGGAAGCTCTGTGGCAGCGCTGCGTTGTTCATTTCTATAGGAACGTGTTCAGTTACGTGCCTCGGGGGAAGATGGAGGAGGTGAGTTTGATGCTGAAGGCTATCCACGCTTCTGAGAACAAGGAAGCTGCGAGGGCAAAAGCAAAGGAAGTTATAAAGAAGCTGAAAGAGATGAGGTTGGGTTCCGCGGCGAGGTGGGTAGAGAGGTGTGTGGAGGAGACGCTTACGTACTACGGGTTTCCGTCGTCACACTGGCGGAGGATCCGGACTAACAATCCGATGGAGAGGATAATCAGGGAGATAAGGAGGAGGTCCCGTGTAGTGGGAGCTTTTCCTGATGGGCAGAGTGCGTTGATGTTGTGTGCGGCCAGGCTAAGGCATATATCGGGGACGAAGTGGGGGAGCAGAAGATATCTTGATATGGACTTACTGAGAGAAATGGACAGAAAGGAGGAAGTTGAGGTAGGGTAATTGAACAACCGGATTTTCAGAATCAAAGACTCATGAGTCTTTGATTCTAAAACTGAAGAAATGCCGAAAACTTGAATTTGCGAAAAATTCCGAGCACTACCTCGCTGTACAGTGTGCCTGGTGATGAAATTTTTAAGATGTGGTTACTTACAATTGACTTTCAGGACTTTCAGGAAACGTGTCCTGTCGACCCACCGCCGCCACCACCTGTAGATCCTGTGGACCCTGTAGATCCTGTGGACCCAGAGCCATCCTCTGGAGGTGGAGGATGCGCCGTTGCCTTGAATGTGGACTCTGCAACACCTCAGAGCAAGATATTTAACCTATTCTTGATCTTATCAGCCATGTTTTTGGCAGTTTCGTGGAAAACCGTCGATAAAAAAGAACAAGAGTAGCGATTTATCCGGATGATTTATCCCGATGCTTTTCTAGTTTGAATTTACTGTTACCAGAAAGGTGTTATGTTTTTTCCTTCTCGTTGTCTGAAGATCCCGGAAATCTTGGCTAGCATTGCATGTTATTCCCTTCACGGTCAGGTACAATTGAAAAACCGGGTTGATTTCGCAACATCCATCAATACCGCGCTTAATAGAGGAATCAAGATGTCAGCAAAACATTGTGTCTTGGCTGTCTTTATTTTGGTTTTCTTTCTTGCAACCGCTGCTGTGGTTCGTGCGGAGGAGGACAGATACACGGTAGTAGTGGAAGAAAGTTTCTATACCGTGGCGCCCGAGAACCGTGACGAGTTTCTCAGGGTATACAGAACACGCCTTTTTCCTTTCTGGCAGGAAATGAAAAAGATGGGTATCACCGTTGACGATTACAGGCTGTATTCACAGAGAATACATACCATAAAGCCGCTTTGGACCTACAAGACTGTAGTTAAATTCAAAAACTACGCGGCTATAGACAAGTGGCTTGAGATAAGAGACGAGGTATACAGGAAAATGTTTCCCGGAGAAAAGGGCTACAAGGAACCGAGAAAAATAATAGACGCCATTTCCGGGAATCACTGGGACGAGTTCATAAGGGAAATCCCGCTTGACTGATGGTCTTCTGATTCTTTGTGCGGATCAGAGAAGCTTCGGCTGACTCTCGGTTCGGCTGAGTCCGAGGTGTCCGTAGGCAAGCTGCGTAGCCTTTCTTCCCCTGGGGGTTTTCTCCACGAGTCCCTCCCTTATAAGGAAGGGTTCATAAACGTTTTCTATTGTGTCTTTGTCCTCGCTCACCGCGGCTGAGATGGTGTCTATTCCTACCGGACCGCCTCCGAATTTTTCGATTATGGCGGTTAGTATCGCCCTGTCAAGGTTGTCAAGGCCCATTGAGTCGATCTCAAGCATCGAAAGCGCGGCCTTGACCACGGGTTCGGTTATACGACCGTCCGATTTCATCTGGGAGTAGTCTCTTACCCTCTTAAGAAGCCTGTTGGCTATCCTGGGAGTTCCCCTTGCTCTTGAGGTCATTTCCAGTGCGCCTTCGTCCGTTACCTCGACTCCCAGAATCCCGGAGGACCTTTTCACTATGCTTGAAAGTTCTTCCGTGCTGTAGTAATCAAGCCTGAGTTCAACTCCGAACCGGGAGCGAAACGGGGAGGTTAGAAGTCCCGTTCTCGTGGTTGCTCCTATGAGCGTAAACCTGTTCAGATTTATTTTCACTGACCTCGCCGTAGGACCTTCTCCTATCATGAGGTCGATGTTGAAATCCTCCATCGCGGAATAGAGATATTCCTCGACGACCCTGTTTATCCTGTGTATCTCGTCGATGAAAAGCACGTCTTTTTCACCAAGGTTGGTAAGCATGGAGGCGAGATCTCCGGTTCTTTCGAGGACCGGACCTGAGGTGAGATGCAGAGCCACGCCGAGTTCGTTTGCGAATATGTGCGCGAGGGTGGTCTTTCCAAGTCCGGGGGGACCGGAGAGAAGCACGTGGTCAAGGGCTTCGCCTCTTGCCTTGGCGGCGCCGATAAATATGGTGACCTGCTCCTTTATGCTGAGCTGCCCGATAAAATCCTGAAGAAAAGCAGGACGAAGATTTACGTCCGTAAACTCATCTGTTTCCGTATATTCGGGTGAAACGGTTTTTTTTGTGTTCTGCGACATCTAGTTTCTGATTACCTTAAGAGAATCCTTGAGAATGTCCTCAATGGATTCCGAGACTTCGATGATTTTCTTGATCTCGGAGGTTTTTTTCTCCACCTCAGACCTGGTGTAACCCAGGTTAAGCAGCGCGGAGACCGTATCGTTTAACATGGTGTTTGATATTGAGGACTCTTCATCCAAAGCGAGATCATCAAGCTTGTCTTTAAGTTCGTTTACTATCTTGGTAGCGGTTTTGGTGCCGATTCCGCGGATTTTTCTCTGCGCGAGGTTTCCGTTTTTTATGGATCTTACAAGCTCCGGAACTGAAATGTTGGAAAGCACGTTTGTTGCCGCTTTTGGTCCTATGCCGGAAACGCTGATGAGTTTCTCAAAAAGTTTTTTCTCCCCGTCGGTGAGAAAGCCGAACAGCTCGATGCTGTTCTCCCTGTGACTGGTGTGTATTTTCAGTTCAACCTCTCCCCCGACTGCTCCCAGATCGTAGTAAGTCGAGAGGGGAACTGTAACGCCGTAGCCGACCCCGCCTACATCAACGACGACGGTCCCGATTTCCTTACAAGCGATTACGCCTCTAAGCAGATAGATCATTTGCCGTGTATCTCTTTTTCCTGCGTCGGTTGCCTACGCCTTTAAGCTCACCGTCCGGCAGTCCGTATCTTGAAAGGTTTAAGTGGCAGATCGCGATCGCAAGCGCGTCGGACTCGTCCGTGCTCTGAAATTCACTGACTCCGAGCATGTAGGAGAGCATTTTCGCCATCTCTTCCTTGCCCGCCCTGCCTTTGCCGGTCAGGGAAAGTTTTACCCTAGTTGGGGCATACTCGCTTACCGGTATTCCTCTTTGCGCTGCCGCCAGGATTGCTATTCCTCTCGACTGGCCGAGTTTTATGGCGCTTCTCGCGTTCTTGGCGAAAAACATCTCCTCGACCGATACGACCGATGGACCGTAATCGTCAATTACTCTAAGGATTCCGACGTAAATGTCGTTAAGCTTTTCGGCAGTTGAGCTTCCGGATGCGGCAGCAATCGTTCCGCTGGTTACGTAGCTTAGTCGGCTCCCCGCGCCGTCCACGATTCCGTAGCCGCAGTATCTTGATCCCGGGTCAATTCCCATGACCCTGGTGTCGGAATTTTTATCCAATTGCTTCGAGTAACTGTTCGTCTATATCGAAGTTGGCGTACACGTTCTGAACGTCGTCGCTGTCCTCAAGCGCTTCCATGAGCCTTATCATGTGCTCGGCATCCCGGCCTTCAATCCTCACGCTTGTCTGCGGTATCATGGTGACTTCGGCGGATTCGTACTGGATTCCGGCATCCGAAACCGCTCTTTTTACTGTTTCATAGTCCTCAGTCGGAGCTACCACCACGATCTCGCTGTCTTCGGTACGCACATCGTCGGCCCCCGCGTCTATAACCAGATCGAAAAGAGTATCCTCATCAACCGAGTCTGCCGGAAATGCGATTCTTCCCCTCAGATCGAACATCCACGCCACGCAGCCGTTCTCGCCTAGCCCTCCGCCGTGTTTCGTGAATATTCTTCTTATTTCGGAGACAGTCCTGTTTTTGTTGTCGGTAAGAGTTCTTACGTATACGGCGCTTCCGCCGGGTCCATATCCTTCGTAAAATATTTCGTTGTAGATTACTCCCTCGATGTCACCTGCGCCCCGCTTTATCGCCCTGTCGATCGTGTCGTTAGGCATGTTAGCACCCTTTGCGGTAGCTATCGCGGTGCGAAGACGCGGATTGGATTCCGGATCGACTTCTCCTTCCTTTGCGGCAACCGTAAGCTCCCTGATAAGCTTGGTGAATACCTTGCCCCGCTTGGTGTCGACCGCGGCTTTTCTATGTTTTATATTTGCCCATTTGGAATGACCCGACATCTTAGCTCACCCCCTTGTTTTTTTGTTTTTGCATATCTTTCCTTCTCAAGTATAACTGGAAATCCCTTCAAATTGCCACAACGGTACGAAAATCACCACGGTGGACAGGGAGTGACGCAAAAGCCGAAGTCCTTGACATTCGTTTTGGTTCAAGTACTTTCCCTTTATAAGTAGTCGCAGAGCCCGAGGCGTTAAACGTGCTTGTCAGGCGGGAGCGGGGTTCTCAAGGAAAAGCTGGGAGGAGTTTCTGCGGAACAGAAGTCCTTTTCTTCTCGCAAGTTCGGTTTTAGGTATTGACAAGCCCGTTACGCAGCAATAATATTATTATATCGGTTATACCGGTTTTTCATTTTAAACTCTTAGCACACGCGATTATCGCATTCCTGACACCCCAGAAGACCTCAATTGTTTTTTGAACCAAAAATTTAACTATGCCTTAATTCAAGGAGTTTCATCGTATGGCAAAAGTCTCTAAAGCGGAAGCCGCCGACATTGTTCAGAAAGAAGAGGAGCAGGAAAACGGAAACGGCAAGCTGGTTTACCTGAACGATCTCAGGGCGAAAAAGCCCTCGGATCTCGTAGAACTGAGCAGACTGGCAGGCATTGAAGACACTGCCAGAATGGCAAAACAGGAACTGATATACTCCCTGCTTAAGGCGCAGAGCGAAAAACACGGTTCCATAATAGCTGAAGGAGTGCTTGAAATCCTGACCGAAGGTTACGGCTTTCTAAGGTCCCCAAAGTACAGCTATCTGCCGAGCCCCGACGATATATACGTCTCAAAATCCCAGATAAGGTCTTTCAGCCTGAAAACCGGAGACACGATAAGAGGCCTCGTGAGGCTTCCGAGAGAAGGAGAAAAGAATCTGGCTCTTCTGAAAATAGAGCAAGCCAATTATGACTCTCCCGAGATATGCAGGCGGAGAACGCCTTTTGAAAGCCTCGTTCCCCTTCACCCGGATAAAAAAATCGACCTTGAATATGACAAAAACGAGTTCTGCTCAAGGGTGATGAATCTTTTCGTGCCGGTGGGAAAGGGACAAAGAGCAGTGATAGTGGCTCCTCCACGAACCGGTAAGACCATAATCATCCAGAGGATAGCCAACGCGATAACGGAAAATCACCCCGAAGTTGAACTGTTCGTGCTGCTTATAGATGAGCGCCCGGAGGAAGTTACCGACATGCAGAGGTCGGTCAAGGGAGAAGTCATCAGTTCAACTTTTGATGAACCGGCGCAAAGGCACATACAGGTCGCCGACATGGTGATTGAGAAGGCAAAAAGGTACGTCGAGCACGGAAAAGATGTCGTTATTCTGCTAGACAGCCTCACTAGGCTCGCAAGAGCGAGCAACACCATAAGCCCATCGAGCGGGAAAGTGCTCTCGGGAGGAATCGAGGCAAACGCTCTTCAGAGACCCAAAAGATTTTTCGGGGCCGCGAGAAACACTGAAGAAGGCGGAAGCCTTACTATAATAGCCACCGCCCTTATAGATACCGGGAGCCGGATGGACGAAGTTATCTTCGAGGAGTTCAAGGGAACGGGAAACTTGGAAGTGTACCTCGACCGCCGCCTTGCGGAGAGAAGGGTATTCCCAGCCATAGATCTTCAGAGATCGGGAACCAGGAAGGAAGAGCTTCTTATCCCTAAATCTGAGCTTAATCGCATATGGCTTCTTCGGAAGATCCTCAATCCGATGAACACTACCGAATCAATGGAATTTCTGCTTGACAAGCTTCGGGGAACGAAGAGCAATGCAGAATTTCTGAATATGATGCACCAATGAGACGGTTCGTATCTGAATCGTTCGGAAGAGCAGCTAGTACCTTCCCATCGACTTCCTTGCACCTGACCTGAAGATAATACTTGCCGAAATATATGGAATTGGGGGATGAAGGGGTCTTGTCCGTTTTTTATCGCTGTATACGTTTGGCCGTGCTGGTTTTTTGTTTAACTCGGCGCACTCTGGGATCGGTAATCCTGCCTTTAGTGACTGTTAAGCTGTGTTCTGATAAACACTGCTCAGTAATACGGAGCAACTCCTCAGTTATTTGATTCTTAAGCAGAAAGCGCCGAAACTTGCAAAGGGTAGTCTCATCCGGAATTCTCTGCATCGACACTCCGGCAAAACGGCGCATGGACTCAATATCATAAAGACTTTCTTCCATGGCAGGATCAGACAACCCATACCATTGCTGCATTAGATAAATCCGCAGCATAACCCTGGCCGGGATAGGTCGGCGTCCCTTGCGCGACTTCGGATATTTCTTTAATATCGGTTCAAGCAACTGTTTCCACGGCAATACCTCATCCATCTTTTCGAGAAACCGCTGCTTACGGGTTACTTTCTTTTTGTTTTTATAGGCTAGGTCAGAAAAACTGGGCTTGTTCAGCATTACCCCCGCTCCTCGCTTCTTTATAAGAATATACCACAGTGACTCAATTGAGGTTTATTACATTGAGTTAGACCCTTAAATCATACATACTTAACCCCCTAAGTCCGGTGACGAAACATGAACAAACCTAAAGGCAGTCAGCTTGACTTAAGCGAGAAGGGAAGAGGCGATGGCGGAGAAACCGTGTCTCTTGACAGAAGGCTTTTCATGCAGTTTCTCGGCTTCGGAGGCCTTGATCCAGCACTTGAGTCCCGCTTGACCCGAGATCTGGAAAGCTCTCCTGTAGCCGCGGTTCTTTATGCGGACGTAAACGATTATGGAGGTGTGGGCCTTTTGACCATGAGCGAGAGTCCCGATTTTTTCGTTAGGGAGTTCAGGCGGTTTCTTTCAGGTTCCTCTTTTGCCGGACTTAAGCCGAAGCCTGAGTACACCATGCTCGGAAGAACCTATTCCATAGGCTATGAAAAAGACCTTGAAAAAACCCTGATTTCAGGTCCGATGCAGAAGATTTTTGACCCGGAACTTGCGTGGGCCATCTGGTACCCTCTCAGAAGGGCGAAGGCTTTTGAAACCCTCTCGCCGGAGGAGCAAAGAGCCGTTCTGGCGGAACACGGCAAGATAGGGTTTCAGTTCGGCGACGCCGGATACGCTAAGGACATCCGTCTATCTAGCCATGGTCTTGATAAAAACGACAATGATTTTGTCATAGGGATACTTGGCAAAGAACTTTATCCGCTGTCCGCGTTAGTGGAGAGGATGAGGAAAACGCAGCAGACTTCAAGGTATCTTGAAAGCTTGGGACCATTTTTTGTCGGTAAAAAACTGTTTTCAACCGAACAGGCCATATGAAAGAGATTACTGAACTTTTCTCGGAAATTGGAACCCATATCGACCTGGCGTTTATTATCCCGATCTCAATAGCCGTCGCCGCCTTTGTGGCGATTTATTTCTTCTTCAGAAAAGAGGAACTTCCGCCGGAACCCGCAGTGGAGGCGAAGCCAAAAGAGCCTGGGCCAGTTGTTACAGAACCTGCGGAGGCGAAGCCGCCCGCGGAACCCGTGGCCCCGGAAATTCCAGAACCCGCAGACGAACAGCAGTTCGTCGCTCCCGAGCCCGCAGCTACGAAGGAAAAAGAGATTGCTGCGGAGCCACCTGCGGCCCCCGTACCCGCGGTTGAGTCGACTGAAGTTCCCGAAGAGCCGGTACCTCCTGAAGAAGCGGAAGTAGAGCCTGAACCAGCCGAAGCGGAACCCGAGGAAGATATAGTCACGCCAGAACCGCAGCAGGAGGTCGTTGCGGAACAAAAAGAAGAGGATACGGAAAAAGATTTCTTCTCAAGACTGAGTCTCGGACTTTCTAAGACCCGCAGGGGAATCTTGCAGAATCTTGAGCATGTTTTTTCATCCGGTCGGATTGATGACGGCACCTGGGATGAATTCGAAGAGATACTGATAATGTCAGATATGGGTGTCTCTACTACCGCGAAACTTAGAGAGAAAGTCTCATCCGCTGTCACCGCGGGAGAAAGCGGAGACATAGAGAAAATAAAAACCCTTCTGGAAAAGGAAATTCTCGATATCCTGAGTGGAGTCGAGAGTTCGGTATCAGAACTTTCCGCCAAGCCGACGGTTTTCATAGTTGCTGGAGTTAACGGCGTCGGAAAAACCACTTCCATAGGAAAAATTGCCAACAGATTCACACAGGACGGAAAAAAAGTAATGGTTGCCGCTGCCGACACATTCAGGGCAGCCGCGGTTGAACAGCTCGGTGTCTGGGCCGAGAGGGTGGGAAGCGATTTTTTTCGCGGCCAGACCGGAGCCGACCCTTCCGCCGTGGCTTACGACGCGGTAAAGGCGTCGGTTTCAAGAGGTGTTGACCTGCTTATAATAGATACTGCTGGACGGGTTCACACGAAAACGGGACTTATGGATGAACTCAAGAAACTGAGAAGGGTGGTTGCGCGGGAACTTGAGGGGGCTCCGCATGAGACTCTCCTTGTCGTTGACGCGACCACGGGACAGAATGCCGTGGAGCAGGCGAGGGTTTTCGGCGAGACCATCGGGGTGACGGGTATAGTTCTTACGAAACTCGACGGAACTGCCAAGGGAGGAATAATAGTGGCGATAGCGGAACAGCTCGGTCTTCCGGTCAAGTATATCGGCGTCGGAGAAGGTCTCGGGGACCTTCGCGAATTTGACGCCGAACAGTTCACAAAAGCGCTTTTCACATCGGATAAGGAGGCTTTGCACTAGATTTTTAATGCCCGCTCGAAACGACACGGAGTTCATGAAAAAAGCTCTGAGGCTTGCCCTCAGAGGAGAAGGGTGCACCAGCCCCAATCCCATGGTCGGCGCCGTCTGCGTAGTTGAGGGACGGATTGTAGGCCGTGGCTACCATAAAAAAGCCGGCTCTGCCCACGCGGAAATAGAAGCGTTCCTAGACGCTACGAAGAAAGGAATTTCTCTTGAGGGCGCCACGCTTTACGTAACCCTTGAGCCCTGTTGCCATACTGAAAAGCTTACTCCTCCGTGTACCGACGTTATAATAGCCTCTGGAATATCGGATGTTGTCGTGGGAACCATTGATCCTAATCCCAAGGTAAGCGGAAATGGGGTGGCAAAGCTTCGCGAAAACGGTATAACCGTGAGAACAGGGGTACTTGAGAGGGAATGCGCGGAAATAAACGAGTTTTTCAACAAGCATGTTGTCTCGGGGCTTCCTTTCGTAATATTAAAATCCGCCTCGACTATTGACGGCAAGATAGCTTCGGTGACCGGTAACTCCAAGTGGATAGGGAGCGTGAGGCAGAGAAAAATGGCTCATCGCTTGAGAAAAAAAGTGGATGCCGTAATTGTCGGGATAAACACGGTGCGTGCGGACGACCCGGGACTTGACGTTCGCTTGGTCGGGGGGAACGTACGCCAGCCGATCCCGGTGGTTATGGATTCAAAACTTCGTATTTCGCCCGAAGCGAAGATTTTCAGCACTCATCCCCGCTCCATAATAGCCACTACGCAGGCCGCGGGACAGCCTAAGGCCAAGAGGCTTCGTAAGCTCGGCGCCGAGATCCTGAGATTAGAATCCGACGCTACGGGCCGTGTATCTGCCACAGACCTTCTTCGCGAACTCGGGGCCATGGGAATGTGCGGCGTTCTGGTTGAAGGAGGGAGCAGGGTGGGGGCCTGTTTTCTTCGGGAGGGCCTGGTTGACAAGGTGGTTTTCTTCTACTCGCCCAGGATTATCGGAGGCGACGGGGTGAGCATGATCGGGGAACTTGGGAAGGAATCGATTGAGGAATCAATCAATATCAAGAATATCAAGGTCAGAAGGTTCGGCGATGAAATGATGATAGAGGGCTATATATGAAAATAGGTCTTATGGGCGGCTCCTTTGATCCCGTGCATTCGGGTCACATGAGGGCCGCTGAGGAGATAAGCGAAAAACTGGCGCTTGACGAGGTGATTTTCATTCCGACTTTTGTTTCTCCTCATAAAAGCTCCGAAACAATGGCCGACTCTTCCCACAGGCTCAATATGCTTAAACTCTCGGTGAAAGACAACCCTCGTTTCAAGGTTTCCGATATAGAGTTTCGCAGGGAGCCTCCGTCCTACACTATCGATACGCTCAAGTCGCTTAACAAAAGCAGTCCGCAAAACGAGTATTATTTTATAATTGGTTCTGAACTTTTCGCTGAGATAGAAACATGGAAAGACTTCGCGGAGCTTTTTAACTACTCAAGTTTCGTTATTCTTCATCGCCCCGGTTACGATCTCCCCGATTCCGCCAGTCCGATTCCTCTTGCTCTCGGAAATGACTTTCGATATTCTTATAGCGACAAAGGTATGGAAGTTTTTGCTCACACAAGCTCAAATGAGCTGTTTTTCGTAGATATTGCCGGTATAAGAGTCTCTTCCACGGAAGTAAGGGAACTCATTTGCCGGGGCAATTCCCTCAGATATCTGGTTGCTCCCCAAGTGGAGGAATACATAGCGGAAAACGGCCTTTACCAGCTGGAGGAAAAACCATAGAGTCCAGGGAAAAAGCCTTGTTTGTCGCCCGTGCCGCCTGGGAGAAAAAAGCGGAGAGTCCCGTAGTTTTGGAGATTAGAGAAAAAAGCGACGTGGCGGATTATTTCGTCGTCTGCAGCGCGAACTCCGACAGGGGAGTGCGGACCATAGTAGAAAGTGTTGAGCGGGAACTTAAGAAACGCGGGGTAAAGGTATTCGGAACCGAAGGCGTTTCAGAGGGCAGATGGGTGCTGCTTGACCTCGTAGACGTAGTTCTCCACGTGTTTTACCGGCCCGTACGGGAGTTCTACGATATTGAAGGACTCTGGATCGATACCCCGAGGGTGGACCTGCCATTCCTTAAGGAAGGCAGGTCCGAGGTTGTCTGACACCGCACCGAACATTCTCAACGTGCGGCGATTCTTTCTCTTCTTCTGACGAAAGTCGGTATATCGAGGTCTTCCTCCATATTGGGGCTGTACGGCTGTTCCGAAATTATATCGGCGGCCTTCTTATCGATATAATTTTCTATCCCGGTCGCAACCACAGTGATTCTTACGAAATCCTTGGCCTTTTCATCGAAGACCAGACCGAAAATCAGGTCGATATCGCCGTTTGCTCTTTCCCTTACGTGGCTGCATGCTTCGTTAAGCTCTTCGATTCCGAAGTCCTCAGAAGCCGTTACGTTCATCAGTATCCCCTTGGCTCCTGCTATGGACACTTCCTCGAGAAGAGGGCTTGTTATGGCCATCTGCGCCGCCTGAGTCGCTCGGTTCGGACCTTGTGCGAATCCAGAACTCATAAGGGCCTTGCCTCCGTGGTTTGCCATTATGCTTCTCACGTCGGCAAAATCGACGTTGATGTAACCGGTTCCCGTAACGATGTCGGAAATCCCCTTTACCGCCTGGCAAAGAACTTCATCGGCCTGGCGAAAAGCGTCAAGGATGCTGACTTTGTGTATGGCCGCAAGCTTATCGTTGGGAATTACGATCAGTGTGTCAACATACTTGTCCAGTTCCTCGATTCCGTAATCGGCGTTTTCCTTTCGTGCAACCCCTTCGAATTCAAAGGGTTTTGTGACTATCGCCACGGTGAGAATGTCCTTCTCCTTGCATACCTGGGCGATTACGGGAGAAGCGCCAGTGCCGGTTCCGCCTCCCATCCCCGCGGTTATGAAAACCATGTCGGCTTCTCCAAGAATCTCGCTTATCTGGTCGCGGTCCTCCATAGCGGCCTCCTTTGCGAGCTGGGGGCTTCCCCCGGAACCTAGACCTCTAGATATACCCTCTCCTATCTGGAGTTTCGTCGGTGCCAGCGATTTGCTGAGATCCTGAAAATCCGTGTTTATGGCGACGAACTCCACTTCCTTAAGTCCCTTGCTTATCATGGTGTTAACGGCGTTTCCACCGGCCCCACCAGTTCCTACAACCTTGATTCTGGCTCTGTTAAAGCCATTATCAACATTCTCAATCCTAAAACTTGCCATGTGTTTACCCTCCAGTTGGATTTCTCCTTTAAAAAAATTCGTTAAACCAGCTTTTCATTCTTGCAAAAACGTTTTTCTGTCTAAGGACCCTTGCCGTAACGCTCGATTCTTGATTCAAGCCCGCGTATTTAACCAGGCCCACTCCGGTTGAGTAAATTGGGTCGGTGATAATGTCCGTGAGACCGTTTACATCGCGAGGTATCCCGATGCGAACCGGCATGTCCAGTACCCGCTCGACAAGGGTTGCCATCTCCCGTATCTTGCTGCTTCCACCCGTGAGCACTACTCCTGCCGGCAGCATGCCGGCGAACCCCTGCTTTGAGAACTCTTTTTTTATCAGCGCGAAGATTTCTTCCATTCTAAGTTGGATTATCGTCGTAAGGTCTCTTTTAAAGATATGCTTGGGCACGTGTCCCGAAGCGCTTTTCACCTCTATTCTCTCGTCACTCGGCATTTCATTCGGTTTTGATGCGGCCACGCCGTAATTTTCCTTGAGCTTTCTTGCTTCCGGAAGCGGTACCGAGAGTCCAAAGGCGATATCCCTGTCGAGGTGGTCACCTCCCAAGGTGATGCTTTCTGTATACTTCACGCTTCCGTTCATAAACACGGCTATATCGCAAGTGCCTCCTCCGAAGTCTATCATCGCTACCCCGATTTCCTTTTCGTCCTGCGTAAGAACCGCTTCGCTTGAAGCTATCTGCTCAAGTACCATGTCAACGGAAACTACCCCCGACATCTCTATGCATTTTATGATATTCCGGGCCGCAGTCACGTCCCCAGTAACTATGTGGACGTCTGCCTCGAGCTTTAAGCCATGGATTCCGACCGGGTCTTTTATGCCGCTTTCCCTGTCAACCGTGTAGTCCTGCGCGATAGCGTGAATAATTTCCCTTTCCGCCGGAATCAGAAGGGCGTTTGCTGATTCTATGACTCTCTCGATATCCTTGGGAGTCACCTCTTTTTCCCGCAGGGTAACCATTCCGTGCCCGTTCATTCCCTTTATATGTCCGCCGGCTATTCCTACTAGGACTTCCTTTATCATGTGTCCGGACATGCGTTCGGCTTTCTCGACCGCGTTCTGTATGGAGTCCACGGTTTTTTCTATGTTGACCACTACCCCTCTTTTTAGTCCGTGAGAGGGATGGTTGCCGATGCCGATTATCTCGATCTCGCCGTTTAGGTCAACCTCTCCGACCACTACGGAGACTTTCGTCGTCCCTATGTCGAGACCAACTATCGGGAGTGAATTGTTTTTTCTCTGCGCCATTTCGTGATTCTAGAAGTCATAGCCTATTACGCCTACTTCGCCCGAACTTATGTCTATGTCTTTTTCCATCAGGTTTTTCTTGCGGGAGTGAACTATTATCCTCTCAACCTTGTGCCACTTGCTTTTCATATTGTTTTTTCCGAAGGTTACGAATCTGCGGTCAAGGGTTAAAAGCTTGATCCCGAAGTCCTCTTCCACCACTATCTCGGAAATTTCCGACCAGCCCAGAGCCGAACTGGCCTTGGAGAGGTTGAGGATCTCGATTGCCTGGAGCATAAGGCCCGGACTGATTTCACCTTTGCTTGAGATTACCGGGAAATCAAGACCTTGCGCCGGCTCCGCGACAGCAAGCTTTTTCCCTTTCCCGTCTATGTAGTAAGGTCCTGCCCCCTCCTGAGATAGTACGCAAAACGGCTCGTTTTCGTAGATCTCAACTTTTATTTTCCCGTGGAGAAGTTTTTTCACCCTTATTTCGCTTACCCATGGATTCTCAAAGATTCTCTCCTTCGCTTTCGAAGTCGAAAACAGCATGGATGTTGACCCGACTCTTATGCCGGAGCGTTTTATGATTTCCGAGGAGCTTATCTTGCTGTTTCCGGTGATTACGACCTCTTTTACGGTGAAATGCTTTGACGGCTGAATTGCGAAAAGAGCAATCCCGCAGACCGAGAGGAGAAAAACAGCTGATATTCCCTTTGTCAGCGTGCTCATGCGGCTCCCGCCTCCCTGCCCATTATCTCGACTTCAGGTTCAAGTGTTATGTTCCGTTCTCTCAAAGCGGTTTCTCTTGCCTTTTCAATGAGCGTGATGATATCATCGGCCTTTGCCCTGTTGAAATTTACGATAAAATTCGCGTGGATTTCCGAGAACTTGGCCCCGCCGACGCAAAGTCCCTTGAATCCAAGTCCCTCGAGCAGTTCTCCCGCGCTCATCGTGGGCGGATTTTTGAAAACCGAGCCCGTGTTAGCCATTTTCACGGGCTGAGTCCTGTTTCTGTACACGAGGTACTGCCTCACGTTTTCTTCGCTCTTTTCCCTGTCTCCTCTGCGCAGTTCAAATACCGCTTTTGTGACTATGGCTCCTTCGGGCAGATTGCTTTTCCTGTACTCGAACTTCATCTCTTCTCTTGACAGTTCCTTTTCCTCTCCTTCGTGCCATATGTAAACTTTTTTCACCGCGTCCTTTATCTCTCCTCCGTTCGCGCCGGCGTTCATGTATATGCTTCCCCCCACCGTTCCCGGTATGCCCGCGGCGAACTCGAACCCGGTGAGTCCAAGGCGGATAGATCTGTTCATTATCGAGGAAAGCATCGCGCCGCATTCGGCTTCAACGCGCGTGCCGTCCATGCGCACTTCCTTGAGTTTCCTGGTGCTTATAACCACGCCGTCGATTCCCCGCTCGGTTATTATGGTGTTGGAGCCGGCCCCGAGCACGATGACTTTTTCTCCTGCCTCGTGTGAGTGCCTGAGCAGTTCAAGGAAACTTTTCATGTTCCGCGGATACACGAGGCGCTTTGCCTCTCCCCCGACTTTTATGTACAGATATTTTCTCATCGGGTAGTTGTCCAGTATGTCAAGATTCTTGTCTTGAGTTACGTTGCTCATCCGATCAGTTCCGCGATCTTATCCCCGTATTTCCAGACATTTCCGGCGCCCGAGGTAAGCAGGACGTCTCCTTTTTTAAGCTCGCTTGCCATGCGGTCCGCAAAAGCGTCGGGGTCATCCACGTAACGCGCGTTTGCGTTGCCCGCCTTTTTTATGTCTTCGACCAGCTTTTCTGAAGTTATTCCCTTTATCGGTTTTTCCCCGGCGGGATATATATCAAGAACGTATAGGTGTTTTATTTTTCCCAAAACCCTGACGAAATCGTCGTAAAGAAGCTTAGTCCTAGAAAATCTATGTGGCTGGAAGAGAAGAACCGGTTCTCGGGAAAACGCCGTTTTAAGAGCCTCTATGGTAACTTCCAGCTCGCTCGGGTGATGCCCGTAATCGTCTATTATTCTGACACCTTTTTTCTCACTTTTCAACTGCAATCTTCTCTCTATCCCCCTAAAGTCAGCAAGGCCCTCTTTTATCTTCTCGAAGCTGAAACCGAATTCCATTCCCACGGCTATCGCGGCTAGAGAATTAAGGGCGTTATGGGCACCTAGGGTGCTGAGTTTCACCTCTCCAAGCAGAGAACCTCCGTAGGTAACTTCAAACGATGTCCGCAGTTGCGAAAAGCGCATGTTCTCCGCCATGAGGTCAGCCGGGGCGCTGATTCCGTAAGTCAGTATTTTTTTGTTGAATTTCCTGCTTATCTCGGCGGTTCTAGGACAGTCGGCGCATGTTATGGCGAGTCCGTAGAAGGGGATTTTGTGCAGGAAGTTCGAGAAGGCAAGCTCGAGTGTTTCCATGTTACCGTAGTAATCAAGGTGCTCCTTGTCGATATTTGTGAGCACGGTGACGACCGGGGAGAGTTTTTCGAATGATCCGTCACTCTCGTCGGCTTCCACTACCATGAACCGGCCGGTTCCGAGGTGAGCGTTTGAGTCTATGGTCCGCAGCTTTCCTCCGACTACTATCGTCGGGTCCGCACCGCAGTGGGAGAGCACCGACGCTATCATGGAGGACGTCGTGGTTTTTCCGTGGCTTCCGGCAACTGCGATGCCGAATTTGAGCCTCATCAGTTCAGCCAGCATCTCCGCCCTGGGTATGAGGGGAACTCTCGCTGCCGCCGTGGCGATCATTTCCGGGTTGTCCTCTCGAATTGCCGATGAGTATACGACTACCTCGCTTCCTTTTATGTTCTCGGAACTGTGGTCCGTGTGAACGACGGCTCCGAGGGAAGCCAGGCGCCGGGTTATCTGGGTTTCTGCGAGGTCGGAACCGCTTACCTCAAGACCCATGTTGATCAGCACTTCGGCTATACCGCTCATTCCTATGCCGCCTATGCCGATGAAATGGACTTTCTTTATTTTTCCGTACATTGATTTATCCGATTATCCGCTCGATTTCGTTTACGATTTCCCAGGCGGCATGGGGCCGTGCGAGTTTCTTTGAGTTTGCCGCCATGCGCCCGAGAGTGTTTTCCTCAAGAGTTTTCTCCATAACCGCGCAAAGACTTTCAACCGAAAGTTCTTTTTCCTCGACTATCACCGCAGCTGCGTTTGACTCGAGGACCTTGGCGTTTTTTAACTGATGGTTGTGGGTTGAGGAGGCGAGGGGAATCAGTACTGACGGTATGCCGAACGCCGTTATTTCAGAGAGCGTTCCGGAGCCCGCCCTGCAGATCGCAAGGTCCGTTCTCTCGTAGATCCGGGACATATCGTCTATAAATCCGAACACCTCGGCGGAAATGCCGAGTTGCCGGTAAGTTTCCCTTACGCTTTCCACCTGGGCTTCTCCGGTCTGATGGGTCACGGTTACCCGCGCGCCAAGTTTTCCCAGGGACGGGGGAACGATCTCGTTCAGCTTGCGGGCTCCCTGGCTTCCTCCGAGTACGCATATGTTTCGCGGGGCGTTTTGGCGGGGTTTTTTCTCCGCGGCGCCATGGGCAAGGTCACGTCTTATGGGATTTCCGGTGAGCACCGTTTTTTCCGCCGGGAGATGCTCCTTGCTTTCTTCGAAAGTTATGAATATCTTGCCGACGAATCTCGAGAGTATCCTGTTGGCAAGCCCGGGGACGGAGTTCTGTTCGCAAACGGCGGTCGGTATGGAACTCATGGATGCGCACAGCAAGGTCGGTCCGGACGCGTATCCGCCGACTCCTATAACCGCGTCAGGCCTGAAATCTCTGAGTATCTTAAGGGAACTCAGCATAGCTCCGAGTATCGATGTCACCGCCATCACCTTCTGGGAAAAGTTTTTTCCGACAATTCCTCTTGAGTTTATGAATTCGACTCTGTACCCCTTTTCCTGGAGAATCCTTTTTTCAATGCCCTGCTCGGTGCCCACGAACAGAACCTCGTTTCCGCTGTTTCTGTCAAGTATTTCCTCCGCGATTGATATCGCGGGGAAAACATGTCCACCTGTGCCTCCTCCGGCTATTATCACTTTCATCTGTTCCCGGTGCTGAACCTCGAGACGCTCAGGATGATCCCAAACGCCGCAAGCGTCGATACAAGAGAACTTCCCCCGTAGCTTACAAGAGGCAGCGTCAGTCCCGTAGTGGGAAAAAGACCGACTGCCACTCCCATGTTAAGTGCCGCTTGGAGCGTTATAAGCGCCGTAAAACCGAATACCATGTATCTTGAGAAAGGATCTTCCGCCTGCATGGCTATCCTTACGCATCTTGCCAGAATCAAGAGGAAAAGCGCGATTAATGTCATTACCCCTATGAATCCGAATTCCTCGCCTATTATCGAGAAGATAAAGTCGGTGTGCGCCTGGGGAAGAAAAAGCAGTTTCTGTGAGCTGTTTCCAAGTCCGCTTCCGTATATTCCCCCGAGACCGAACGCCATGAACGACTGCACGGCCTGATACCCTGAGCCGAGAGGGTCCTTCCAGGGGTCAAGAAACGACATTATTCTCTCCATCCTGTAACCCTCGTTAATTATGGCTAGGGAGAGCAGCCCCACGGCCCCGACCCCGATGCTCAGCAGGTACCTGATTTTAGCCCCTCCGACAAAGAGCATGATGAAAAGAACCGCCAGGACGACAAAAGAGGTTCCGAGATCCGGTCCGGCCAGTATAAGCCCCACGTAGGCGCCGCCGGCGAGCAGCGGAGAAAAAATGCCGATCCAGAAGCTGCCCATCTTGTCTTCTTTCTTGAACAGAAAATGCGCCATGTAGATAACCAGCATGTATTTGCAGAACTCAGACGGCTGGAACGAGAATCCCCAGACCGAAAGCCACCTTCGCCCCCCGCCGACCTCCTTGCCTATCTCCGGAAGAAGCACGATTACAAGTAAAGCGAGTCCGAGCAGGTAACCGGGGTAAACCAGATTTCTCAGGAAAAGAGGCTTCATGTGCATCAATGTCACCATGACCGTTACTCCCACGAGCAGATATATGACGTGGAATTTAAGAAAACGCATCGAGTTGGCGTAGGTTTCAAGCGAGTATATCGAGCTTGAGTTGTATACTGCTACCACCCCGATTCCCGCTACTATCAGCACGAGCCCGAGGAGCACTATGTCGAAATCCCTGTTTCTGAAGTCAAACATCTCTCACGATTTCCTTAAACAGATTCCCCCTTTCCTCGTATGATCTGAACATGTCAAAGCTTGAGCATCCGGGTGAGAACAGAAGCGTATCTCCGGCTTCGGACAGCTCAAAAGCGCTTCGCGTCGCCTCTTTTAGCGAATCCGCGCATGTCGTCTGCGCCAGGTCGCCTAGCTGGGCGCGCATTTTCTCCCTTGTCTCCCCTATGAAGACCAGGGCTTTTACCTTGCTTGCCACGGCGTCCTTCAGGCAATCGTAGTCGATTCCCTTGTCCTTTCCCCCGGCAAGCAGTATGATCGGGGAGGGTAGGCTCTCAATTGCTCTTAGTGTGGAAAAAGGGGTTGTGGATTTTGAGTCGTTGTAAATATCCACTCCTTTTACCGTCAGTACGAATTCCATCCTGTGCGGAAGCGGGCGAAATTCGTTTATGCTTTCCTGCACCGGATTCAGCTGGCAGCCAAGTATTCCCGCGACGGCTACCGCGGCCATTATGTTCTCCTTGTTGTGTTCTCCGACAAGTGCAGAGTCCCGAAGACAGAAGGACAGTTCCCCGAACACTATCTCATCCTCCCTGCAGTAAACATCGGTTTCCTTCTCCCGGGTTCCGAAAGATACTTTTTTCGCCCTGAAACCGCCCGAGCCTTTCAGCACCGCCGGGTCCTCCGCGTTGAACACTGCCCAGTCATCTTCGGTCTGGTTTGCGAAAAGGCTGAGTTTTGCCGTCTCGTATTCTTCCATGCTTGAGTGATGGTCCAGATGGTCTGGCGATATGTTGAGGATCACGGCGACATGGGGCGCGAAATTTCTTATTCCCTGGAGCTGAAAGCTGCTGAGCTCAAGCAGCAGAAAGTCGTATTCGCCGTCTTTCTCTGCTACCGAGATGAGAGGTGTTCCAATGTTTCCGCCCGTAAAGATTTTCAAGCCGCTTCGTCTGAGCATTTCCGAGAGAAGGGACGTGGTCGTTGTCTTTCCGTTTGTTCCCGTTATTCCTATTACCGGCTTTGATATAAAATTCCATGCAAGCTCAATTTCGCTTATCACCGTCTTTCCAGCTGCCTGGGCATCCCTGATCTCGGGAAGATCGAATCTTACCCCTGGACTCAGCACTACTGTGTCAGCCCATTTAAAAAGTTCGGGCGCGTGAGTTCCGCACAGGACCTCCATCCCCTCTGCCGAGAGTTCTTCCACCACGGATCCAAGCTCCCGGGCCTCTCTTGAGTCGGTTGCTTTTACCGGCACTCCTTTGGAGAGGAGAAATTTTGAAGTCTCCACTCCCGTTACCCCGAGACCGACGACTAAGAATCTGTTTTCCCCAAGTTCCATCTGATCACCTTATCTTCAGGCTTGAAAGAGCGAGAATAGAAAGAACCACGCATATTATCCAGAAACGTACCACTACCTTCGATTCAGCCCATCCGGCAAGCTCGAAATGGTGATGAAGAGGCGTCATCCTGAAGACTCTCTTGCCGGTAGAGCGAAACGAGACCACCTGGATTATCACCGAGAGGGTTTCCACGAAGAATATCCCCCCGGCAATTATCAGAAGTATTTCCTGTTTTATCACGAGAGCGCTGAATCCTATGGCCGCTCCAAGCGAGAGAGAACCTACGTCTCCCATGAAGACCTGGGCGGGATAGGAGTTGTACCAAAGAAACCCGAGGCAAGCCCCTCCGACCGCCGCGAGAAAAATGGCCAGTTCCCCGGCTCCCTGTACGTGCGGGATCTGCAGGTAGCTTGCAAACTGCAGGTTTCCGGCGAGATAGGCGAAAACTATGTAGGTAGTGGTTACGATGGCGATCGAACCTATGGCCAGACCGTCAAGACCGTCGGTCAGATTCACCGCGTTTGAAGAACCGACGGTGACCAGGAGGGCAAAGAATATGTAGAGATATCCGAAATCTACCACGGCCTGCTTTATGAAGGGAAACACTACGGAGGTCGAGGAATACACCGCGCTTTCCCCGGCCCTCATGGACATTGAGAAACCTCCGCTTTCATTCATGCAGAGAATAATCACAAACGTCGCCGCGATGAGCGTCTGGCAGAGAAACTTAACCCTTGCCCTTATCCCCTTTCCTTTCTTTATCTTTATAAAATCGTCGAAAAACCCCAGGATGGCGAAACTTATCATGAACAGAAGTACGAGCATAACCTTGTCTACAAGGAAGTTCGTCCAGAGAAGGGATGATACGGTTATAGCCATTACGATGAATATTCCTCCCATCGTGGGAGTGCCGGCTTTCGCGGCGTGGCTGCTGGGCCCGTCTTTGCGTATGGTCTCCTGGAACTGGGCCGCTTTGAGCAAGTCAATCAGCTTTTTCCCGAGGAAAATGCAGAGAAGAAAAGAAGTCAATCCGGCTCCAAAGGAGCGGAAAGTTATGTACTTAAAAACATTTAGGAAAATAAATTCGTCTTTTAGAAGGTGCAGAAAGTAGAGCATGTCCTATTTTTTGTAAAGCGTCTGTATTACCGCTTCCATCTTCATTCCTCGCGATCCTTTTACAAGAACTATGTCGTCCTCCCCGCATGCATCAAGAAGCAGGGCGGCCGCATCCTGCGGGCTCTGCGCTACATGACAAGCCGTTTGTCCCCGCACCGCCGATATGAGCGACCGGGAGAATTCTCCCATGGCCACAACCATGTCCAGACCGAGTTTGGAAACATGTTCCCCGATCAGTTCATGCTCCTTTTCGCTGCTTTCTCCGAGTTCGAGCATATCTCCGAGAACCGCTACCGCTTTCGCCTTACCGTGGCGGTGGCTGGCAAGTTCGTCAAGTGCCGCGCGCATCGAGTCGGGATTTGCGTTGTATGAGTCGTTTATGATCCTGAAGCCAAACGGGGTACGGATAACTTCAAGGCGCATCGCGGAGGGAATGTATTTCTCAAGACCGGCCAGTATCTCGTTCATTTCGCATCCAAGCGAATACGCAAGGGCGGAGGCCGAGAGGGCGTTTGAGACGTTGTGTGTGCCTATTCCCTTTATTCTTGTTTTAGCGGATCGCTTGCCGATCTGTATAGTGAATTCGATGGACTCCATTCCCGCATGACTGATGTCGCTTGCCTTTATGAAAGCCTCGGGGGAGGTGACTCCGTACGTGATTTTCTGGCAGCTTGCACGGTCGGCTATTTTCTTCACCCACGGATCATCAACGTTTACGCAGAAGGTGTTTTCCTCGCCGAAGTTCTCAACCAGCTCGCCCTTTGCCCTCGCGACTCCTTCAAGGTCCTTCATCTCCTCCAGGTGGGCTTTTCCTATCGTGGTGATCGTTCCCACATCGGGCGAGGCCACCTCGGCAAGGGTTCTTATTTCCCCGAAAGAGTTCATTCCCATCTCAAGCACGCAGAAATCGTGCTCCTCCTCCAGTTTCAGCAGGTTAAGCGGAAGACCTATATGGTTGTTCAGGTTGCCGTAGGTGCTGAGCACGTTGCCTGATACAGACAGTATGCTGTGAGTCATGTTTTTGGTTGTAGTCTTTCCGTTAGAACCCGTAATGGCGGCGACGCGGAGATCGGGAAACGAATTTCTCCAGTGTTTTGACATCTCAAGCAGGGCTTTTTGCGTGGATTCGACCTTTATTATTGCGCCGCAGTTATGCTTTGTGCCCTGTATTTGCGGGTCTTTTTCCACTAGCGCGCCCACCGAACCTTTTTCAAAGGCTTCGGCGACGTAATTGTGACCGTCGAAATTGGGTCCCTCTATGGCGACGAAAAGCTGGCTTTTTTTTATCTTTCTGGAATCGATGCAGACCCCGGAAGCTCCAACCGGCATCTTGCCGCCGACAAGGCTGCCCCCGGTGGAATCTAGCAGAAAATCAAGGCTGAATCTCAAAGTCCTCTCCTGCTCCTGGCTTCAAGGTATTTCTCTGCGATTTTCCTGTCGTCAAAATGGATCTTCCCGGTACCGATTATCTGGTAGTCTTCGTGCCCTTTTCCCGCTATCAGGATTATGTCTCCGCGTCTGGCTGCAGCCACGGCGTGTTTTATGGCTTCTTCCCTGTCGGTTATGATCAGGGTCCCCAGGTCCTGGGGCTCTATCCCTTCGGTCATATCCGCGATTATCCCGTCCGGGTCTTCCGTTCTTGGGTTATCCGAAGTCACTATCAGCATGTCCGAGTATCTGCGCCCGATCGCGGCCATGAGGGGCCGTTTCCCCCTGTCCCTGTCTCCGCCGCAACCCACCAGGGTGATGAGCTTCTCCGCACAGAAGGGTTTTAGGCACTCAAGCACGTTCTCAAGTGCGTCGGGAGTGTGAGCATAATCTACGAAAACATCTATTCCCAGGGCATTTTCAATTTTCTCGAGTCTTCCTGGTACGCGCCTGAGTTCACTCAGCGCTCTCCCGGTTGTCCCAGGGGACGAACCGAGAGAGAGGAGTGTTCCGGTTGCCGCCATCATGTTATAGAGGTTGTGTTTCCCCATGAGTTTTGAGTCAAGTTCCACCTTGCCCCACGGGGTGGCCAGTATGGCCTTTATGCCTCCTGAATCAAGCGTTAAATGCTCCGCGAATACAACTGAGTCTTTTTTTTTCGTGGAAAACGTTATTTTTTGCCCTTTTTTCGGGACGGATATCCTGTCTGCGAAAGGATCGTCCGCGTTTATTATCGAGAACACCTCTTTTTTCGCGCTTCTCTCGAGAACTTCCGAGAAAAGCCTTTCCTTGGCCCTGAAGTAAGCTTCAAGCGTCTGGTGGTAGTCCAGATGATCCTGGGTGAGGTTCGTGAATATCGCCGCGTCAAAATGACATCCATCGACCCTTTTTAGGTCAAGGGCGTGCGAGGATACCTCGAGCGTGACATTCGTCACTCCGGCGTCTTTCATCTCTCGCAGCATGCTCATAAAAGCGATGGGATCGGGTGTAGTAAGGGAAGCGGCTTCGGTTTTCCCCATGTATCTGTTCTCTATGGTTCCCAGAAGTCCCGTGTTTACCCCTTCGGCCTTCCAGCCGGCTTCGATCATGTGGGACACGGTGGTTTTTCCGTTGGTTCCTGTCACCCCCACGACCTTCATTGCCAGGGAAGGGTGGTCGTGGAAATTGGAGGCGACGATGGAGGCTGCGGCCCTTGAGTCGTCTGCTTTCGCGACGGGAACCCCGAGGCTTGGAATTTCTTCTGAAACATCCTCAAGCAGAAGCGCCGCCGCCCCTTTTTTTACCGCCGAGGCGGCGTACATGTGCCCGTCAGTGACTTTGCCCCTGATAGCTATAAAAAGGGAACCCGGTTCCACGTTCTGCGAGTTGAGAGTTATTCCTGTAATTTCCGTATCTCCCGGATTCTGCGATCCAGTTAACGTTTCAATTCCCGCGTTCTTCAGAACATCTGCTAATCTCATATGTTCTGTTTAAGGGTAAAAGTGCAGTCTGTTCCCCTTCTTATTCTTTTTCCTGAGGGTGGGTGTTGGCTGACCACGTAGCCGCTTCCTATGAACCTGACTGAGATTTCCTCCTGCTCCGCCCACTTCATTACGGCTCTTGCGCTTTTGTTCGCCATGTCCGGCATGACCGTTTCCTCGATTCTTTCCTCGCGTGGCGGTATGTGCATGTAAAACAGGACTTTTTCAGTTATGGACTTGAAAATGGGAGCCGCGACTACTCCTCCGTAAGTGTGCTTTCTTGGGTTCTCGGCAATTACCACGAGGGCAAGGCGCGGATCATCAGCGGGAGCGAACCCGATGAACGACGAAAGATATCTGCTTTTGTAATAAGTGCCGGTTTCCGGATTGGCCATCTGCGCCGTGCCTGTTTTTCCGGCGACTCTGTAGCCGGAGATCCTGGCGTTTTTGCCCGTGCCGTTTTCCACCACTTGTTCAAGAATTGTGGTAATCTTCGAAGCCGTATCGTAGGAAACGACTCTTTTTAGCACCTCAGGGTTCTTTTCCAGGAGAACTTTTCCTTCCGGCGACACGATTTTCTTCACGATGTACGGTTTCATCAGGTATCCACCGTTTGCGATGCTTGAAAGCGCTGTTGCCAGTTGAATAGCCGTTACCGATATTCCCTGTCCGAACGATATCGTCGCCAGTTCTATATCTCCCCAGTTTCTCAGGTTCTGTATTTTTCCGCTGGCTTCTCCCGGAAGATCCACTCCGACCGTCTTTCCAAAACCGAAATTTCTAAGCGAATCGTGAAGTTTTTTCTTCCCAAGGGTTTTCCCCATCTTCCAGGCGCATATGTTGCTTGAATACGTTATGGTCTCGGAAACGGTCAGGATTCCATGGCCGCCGTGCACATCCTTTATTACGTTTGAGCCTATTCTTTGCTTTCCGTTCTCGCAGTCATACTCGGTGTTCTCATCACCCATTTTTTCTTCAAGCAGCGTTGCGGCCAAAAACACCTTAAGAGTGGACCCGGGCTCAAAGGACATCCATACGGGCAGATTCTTTCTCGTTTCCTGGGAGAACTCATCGAAGCGGTTCGGATCGAAAAACGGATAGGAAGCCATGGCAAGTATCTCGCCGGTCTGGGGGTTCATCAAAAGGGCGGCTCCCCTGTCCGCCTTCATTTCTCTTAAGCCCTTCTCAAGCGCGGTTTCCGTTATGTGCTGTATATTGGAATCCACGGTAAGCAGCACGTCGTTTCCCTTTGTCGACTGCTCTTTTGCATTGAGAAGGATGTTGGATATGCGGTTTCCCCTGCCGTCGGTTCTGACTCTGACCGTGGCGGGTTTGCCGGCAAGCGTCTTCTCGAAGCCGTATTCAAGACCCTCTACTCCCTTAAGATCGATGTTAGTGAATCCGAGCGCCTGTCCAAGCAGGGAACCGTTGGGATAGATTCTTTTCGGTTCTTCGGCGAAGCCGACCCCTGAGATGCTCATGGCCTCTATTTTCTTTGCGGTCTCGGAATCCTCTCCTCTTTTGATCCATACGAAAGGCTTCTCGGAGCGCGTGGCTTTGAGCAGCTTCTTGCGGGAGAGACCAAGCGGTTTCGATATTGCCCGTGCGAGCTTGTCCGGGTCTTTTACTTTCTTGGGATTTACATAGATCGAAGTTGCCCAGACGCTTGTGGCCAGGGGCTTTTTATTCCGGTCATACAAGGTCCCCCGTACAGGAGGCATTTTGTAAACCCTGCTATGCTGTTTTTTCGCGCCCGCGGAGAACTTGTCGCTTTGGAGTACCTGGATTTCAAAGGACCTGTATCCAAGAGCCACAAAGAGGCCGGTAATAAAAATCGTGGCGAGATAAAATTTCCATTTTCCTTTTCTAGAAGTCTTCATTCTGCTTTTCCAGCAAGTACTACCTCTTCAACGAAAACGACATCCTTATAAGTGGCAAACCTGAACCCCATTTTTTTTGCCACGGGTTCCAGAAATTCCGGGGACTTGAGTTTTGAGAGTTCATAGTTGAGAATCTGGCCTTCCTTTATGAACTCCCTTTCCGTTTCTTTATTTTGGGAGATCTGGTAACCGGTTCTCGTGTATTCAATCTTGACGCGCAAAAAGCAAAGGGCCGTTACAAACAAGACCCCGAGGATGATCGCGGTGCGCAGGGAAAATCCACTCTCTTTTTTCTTGCTTACGGAAAGCTTTCTTCTCATTGTGGTTATACCCCTTCTGCTACTCTCATTTTTGAACTTCTCGCTCTGGGATTTTCCTCCACCTCGCTTTTCCCGGGTCTTACGACCGAACGGGTCACTATCCTTATCTGCTGAACTTTTTCGCACGCGCATACGGGAAGGTCTGGAGGACAAACACAGGGAGAGTCAAGTTTCCTGAACATGTTTTTAACTATTCTGTCTTCAAGCGAGTGGAAAGAGATTATCGCCAGTCTCGCTCCGGTCTTTAGAATCTTCACGGCTTCTTCGATAAAGATCTCCAGGTTGTCTAGTTCGTTGTTAATCGAGATTCGAAGCGCCTGAAAAGTCTTGGTCGCTGGATGCGTCTTTTTCGGGTGAAACTTTTTCGGTATTGAGTTTGAGATTATTGAGGCCAGCTCGAAAGAGGTCTGTATGGGTTTTTTGGCCCTGCTTTTCACTATCGAGCTTGCGATTCTCCGTGCGAATTTCTCTTCACCGTATGTTTTCAGTATGTATTCGAGTTCTTCGCTTTTCATTTCGTTTACAAGATCGTAAGCGGAGAACTGAAGCCCCCCGTCCATTCTCATGTCCAGAAACTCGTTTTTCTTAAAGCTGAATCCCTTGCCGCTTCGCTCAAGCTGAAAAGATGAGATTCCCAGGTCGGCGACGATACCGTCCACGTACTCTATTCCCAAGGAGTTGACCGTGCTTTTTATGTGTATGAAATTCCTGTTTACCATCTCTACTTTTTCTTCGCTGGCCGAAAGCCTGCCTTTCGCAAGAGAGATCGCGGCCTGATCAACATCCATCCCTATTAGCTTTGATATTGAAGGATATTTATTGAGAAGGCACTCGGAGTGTCCGCCGAGACCCACGGTTGCGTCGACCACTACGGCGTCCTCCGGCAGATCAAGGTACTCGACTACCTCTTTTACCATGACGGGGAAGTGGAACTGTTCCTGGGGCTCAGAGCCTAAGGCCGCGGCTTTTATTCTCTTAGAGTCCATATCCGGCAAGCACCTCTCTGCTCTCTATGAAGTTATCAAATGCCTCGGAACCATTTTCCTTTTCCCATATCTCTTTTGACCATATCTCTATTTTTTTCAGCATGCCGACCAGAATGACTTCTGTTTCAATGGCTGCGTATGAACGCAGCGACTGGGGAATCAGCACTCTTCCCTGGTTGTCTATGGGGCAGTCAACCGCGTTTCCCATGAGATAGCGTATTGAAGAGGTCACCTGGCTGTCGGTTATGGAGATCTTGGAGAGCTTCTTTTCAAGCTCGTTCCATTCCCTCATGGGGTAGGCGATCAGGTAGCGGTCAAAGTTCGTAACTACGAAGGTCTCGTCGGAATATTTTTTCCTGCAGACCTCCCTGAACTTTGAAGGAATGCTGACCCTTCCGGTCTTGCTCATAGTGTGTTCGTATCTTCCTCTGAACATTTTATGCTACTTCCTGCCATTCTATGCCAAAATATATTCCTCTCATGCCAATTCATAAATTATAAAAAAACAGAGGAAAAGTCAAGTAACATTTTGAAATAGTTAATCTTTTCAATGAGCGAGCGGTGAAAACATAAAACTAGATGTTGCTTTAATAATGGATGCTGCCGGTGTGAGATTTAAGAAAAAATACTATCTGTTGGGTACGGGATTCTACTTGTTGGCTTATTTTGTATATACTCTCATCCAAAGACCTTAATTTTACGGGTGAGGTTCAGTTTGAATTCGATTGGGGGAAAATGTCTGTTTTTTTTATAAAACTTGCGGATAAGAGCTCCAATGTTCTTTTGCAGTCGATACTTGGCACTTACGGGCACCTGATGTGGGTGAGGACCGAGGTGCCGCAGGAGATGATAGTCAAGGTAATCAGTACCCCTGAACTTGCTTCGGAAACGCGCAGGGTGCTTGAAGCGCTAAGAGGGGAAATAGAGTTTGAGTTTGTCGACCCTCCGCAGGGCGGTGATTTGCCGGGGGGCTAGGATTTTTATGGAAATCAAGGAAGATCATAAGCGCAAGTGGGGTCTTGTAGGTTTCCTCACCCTTCTAAGCAGGATCGTCGGATACCTGCGGGACGTTGTGGTGGCGGCGCTTTTCGGAGCGGGTTTTCAAACCGACGCTTTCTATGTCGCGTTCCGCATCCCCAACCTGCTGCGCCGCCTTTTCGCCGAGGGATCCCTGGCGGCGATTTTCGTACCTGTATTCTCGGAGTATCTTGGATCGGGTGACAGGCGGGAGGCGAAAAACGCCCTGCGTTCCGCGTTCACCGTACTTTTCATCATTCTTGTTTTCGTGGTAGTGCTGGGAGTAATTTTTTCCCCCTGGCTTGTGAAGCTTTTCGCCTACGGATTCGATCAGAAGACTTTCGATCTGGCTGTCTATCTCAACAGGCTTATTTTTCCCTACGTACTTTTGATCTCTCTTACGGCCTTGGCTATGGGGGTTCTTAACTCCCTAAGGCATTTTTTCGCTCCGGCTTTTTCTCCGGTTCTTTTTAACCTGGGCATAATAGCAAGCGCCCTGTTTCTTTACACAGAACTCGATGTGCCTGTGGTTTCTCTTTGCTTCGGAGTTCTTGGAGGAGGGGTGCTGCAGCTGCTGCTCCACCTGTTTTATCTTCGCGAAAAAAAGTTCATGTTCGGGTTCACGAGAACCCTCAATCACCCGGCGGTCAGGAAACTCGCGATACTCATGTTCCCCCAGCTTTTCGGGATAGCGGTCTACAACCTAAATATACTAGTGAACACCCAGTACGCGTCTTTTATGTCTGAGGGAACGGTTTCCTATCTTTATTTCGCGGAGAGGATAATAGAGTTCCCCCTCGGGGTGGTCGCCGTTTCCCTTGCGACCGTCATGCTTCCCGCGCTTTCAGGCTACGCCGCAAGGGAGGATTACGGGGGCTTCGGCACAGAATATTTGCGCTCACTCAGGCGCATGCTGTTTATAATGGTGCCCGCTATGGTAGGGATAGTTGCCTTGCGGGTTCCCCTCTGCAACTTCCTTTACCAGCATGGCGAATTTGATTACGTGGCGGTTATGAACACTTCTCAGGCAATTCTGGGCTACGGCCTCGGGCTTTTCGCCGTGGGAGGAATTCGCATCACAGTACCCGCCTTTTTCGCTCTTCAAGATACAAAGACGCCGGTCAAAGTGGCGTTTTTCTGTTTCCTGCTGAACGCGGTCTGTGGGTTCGTTCTGGGATTTGTCTTTTCGCTTGACCATTTCGGTCTGGCCCTTGCGAGTTCGATTTCTTCTGTGATGAACTTTATTCTGCTTGTGGTTCTTCTAAACGGCCGTCTGGGAGATTTTCTCTCCCGAGAGATTCTCTTCTTTTCCCTTAAAATTCTCGCGATCGCGGTTGTCATGGGTTTTGCGGTAAGTGCTGTTGCCGGTTTCTTTACGTGGAACGAGACTGGTTTTTCCATCGATAAGACGCTTGTTATGGTTGCCTCGGTTGCTGTCGGCATTATCCTTTACTTTTTGCTCGCAAGACTTCTCGGAATAAAGGAAGTGCGGATGTTTTCTTCTATGAAAAAAGGATGATTCGGATCGGGCACGATAGCCTATCATTAAACACACATTGTAAAGTCTCCATCGAATTTTCCATCGTTTTGATTAAAAGGACCGGGGCTGAAGGGCTCGTGTTCCTAGCCAGCTGTGGTGACAGTACCAGAGAAGGAAAGGTACCCGTTCTTATCTCTTGAGAGGAAAGGGATGGGATGAAGGCACTTATATGGTTCTGTCCGCGGGCAGTTGGCGGAGAAGATGTATTCGGGCCGTGGCTGTGTTCCTGCACATAGTTAATCATGAAATCCCCCAGAGTGCCTTGACTCTGAGCCGGTTTTGAGTTTAAAATAGAAACGAACGGTTGGTTGTTACTTGCTGGTCATTACAAAACTGGAAGGTTCCGATCAAGGGGGGGGGGTATAACTGTTAAGGAGGTCGAAATGAAAGGAATAAGAGGCGTTGGAAAAACGGTTTTGATTATGGTGACCTTTTTTCTTTTTAGTTCTTGGAATGCCTTGGCACAAGACATAGATAATACGGTAGAGACTGTGTGGTCGGCAACTATGACGGTAGGCAGCTTTACCGCCCGTGACGGCACGGTTTACCTCGGATATGAATCCGGCATATTCCTAGGCGATCTCACCGACAACAATTTCTCTTATGAAGGTGTTAATTACCGAGTTAAGGGAATCGTGAAGCTCGGGGATAAGATGAGGTTAGATTTCCTTAATAATGAAGTGGGTTTCAAAACAGCATGGAACAGCTACAACAAAACTTTTTATCTGAATATCGGGGATTCCGTGCAGCTTGATTTCAGGGACCGGACCATTCCTAGTGCTGACGAAGATGAAGACTATGGATTGCACGAGGATGAGGTGCGGCGTGAATGGATAGGCCAATCCTCTTATGACTGGGCTGATGGTCAGGAAATCATTGTAAGCATAACTACCAAATATCTTGACGGTGCTCTTAAGTTGCCTTTGGATTTGTCTCTTCAGAGCGGTACTGTGACAGCCGGGACAATCGGACGATTAAAGATATTTGATGACACCGATGGTGACGGCACTGGGCGGTGGAAAAGAATATGCGATGACAATTGGGGAGATGCGGACGCGGTGGTTGCGTGCAGCCAGTTAGGCCTCTCTGGGGGCAGTGCGAGAACCGGGAATCAGAGTTCACACCTGAGCATCAGTACCGCGGAAACCTTCTTGCTGGACCAAGTGGAATGCGTTGGTACGGAAGACAGGGTAATTGACTGTCCTCATGATGGCCGTGACGTGCACGATTGCGCTGCATGGGAAATTGCCGGGGTTGAATGTACTTCCCCTTAAACCGTTTCAATAAAACTTGGGAGTTAAGATGGATATGAACAGATCATTAAGACTGGCGGTATTTCTGTGTGTTCTTGCGGTTGCATTCTGATGGGTGCGTCGCTGTGGCCAGTGACACTCCCGGGCGTATAACGGCCGGGGAAGTTGCGATGATGAAAGTCTGAGAGAATTCGTTGAATATGCGGTGGGGTGTCTTCAGGTACTCTGCCAGTTTTACCGAGGTGTTAGACCTGCTGTACGGTCTCAGGGAAGAGGGAGGAGACTGGAATGACGGAGCGTACGGTTTGGGCGACCGAGCGACGAAAACTTCGTGATCCATAGTACTGAGACACTTCTCTTTTTCTTTAGAGTTATTTCAAAGCCCTGAACCTCGATTCATATTAATTATCCACTTTCGCTTTCTTCGCGTCAGCCTCTTCTGGCTACTCTCTGCGAGGCTGATGAGAAGCTGCGGTTCTAGGGTCTTCGGTCTGCTTTTTCTCCTTTCATTCTTCAATTGCTCCTCACTGTCATAGCTTCCCACTCTGCGTTGCCGCCTCTGTCTGCGTCGGCTTCTTTTGCTTTCATCTGTCGTAAACTCGCTTGAACCGGTTCATCCTGACTGTCTGCAGAAACCTTGTCTGATCCATGAACATCTTTATTTTCGTTATGGAAGAGATAAATCTAGACAAACGCTCCGCTGGAAAAACGGATAAGTCATGCGCTATCAATCCAGATAGATGATGTACCATTAATATGGGCTTGTCTGTCTCCTGGCATTGCGGTATTCTTGGTGGTAAAGCGGGTCGAGGGTGCCGATTCGCTTCCTGTGTAGGCGCGCTGTACTCAGCGCGGATTTAGAAAAGGTGTGACGGTCACACCGCTGGTAAAAGTAAAAAGGCTTATGGATGAACTTAAAAACCTGAGTCAGCAGGATCTCCAAGCCTTAAAAGAAAAATACGAATATACCTCAAGAGTCTTTCCAGACTCCGAATCGCTACTCGCTTTAGCTGAGGTCTATCTCGCACTTAGACAGGTAACAAAGGCCAGAAAGACTGTTTCCGATTTCACCCTTAACAAAGGTGATAGCAGCCGTGCGAGGTTTGTTCTCGCAAAAGCTCATCTTATGTGCTGGAATGCCACCGAGGCCGAGGAGGAACTTAGAAAAGCTCTTGAGCTTGACCCCCGCGACTCCCGAGCTTCCAAACTCCTTACCTACATATACAGAAGCAATGGAAAGATAGGTGAAGCTTTCAGGATTTCCTTGTTCTCTAGTCCCGGTTCGCTGAGCCAGGGAGAAAAACTACGAAAGCCCAGAGAACCTTCCCCCGCAGTGGAAAAAAAGAGCAAATCACGAGCCGGGATTTTCGAAACTGAGACCATGCTTAATCTTTACGTCTCCCAAGGACTTTACGAAGACGCTCTCAAGATAGCTGAAACTCTCTGCGAAATTGAGCCTGATAATCCCGCTTACCACCGCCGTCGTGATGAGATAAAGATCCTTATTGGCCAATAGCGAGGAATTTGGTTTTTCCGGGCGTAAAATCAACCTGGTTCCCATAGGCTTTTTGCGGCAAAGAACACTTGGTTGAAGCTAACCCAAGTTTACCAAGAAAACTCGTGAGTGGGACATCAGGTCCATTTCTCTTCTAGCCGGGTTCTCCGCGAAATCGCAATCAGGGAAAGCATAATTAAAAGCAGGTTAAGCAGGGTGTTTTCCGGCATATTCCCCGCTCCCATATCCACAGCAATCGCGCATCCCCCCCCCGTCTGTGGTTGTCGGTTGTTGCGTCTCTAATGGTGGATGCGACTGTTCTGTCGGTTGTTGCGGTTCTGATGGTGGATGCGACTGTTCTGTCGGTTGTTGCGTCTCTGTCGGTGGCGGCGGTGGCGGTGGTGGTGGTGGCGGTGGTGGCGGCGGCGGTGGTGGCGGCGGTGGTGGTGGCGGCGGCGGCGGAGAAGAAACATCGCCGAAGACCCAGGGACGGGCCTGCTTGATCGCCAGGATATTCTCGCTGGTGATCTTGAACTCTATTTCCATGGCGAACGGTTCATCGGCCGCGGGGTTGTACAGCCCCGCGAAGTGGTCATGGATCACTGTGAGGTGATCGCGCAACTGTATCAGTTGCGCGTCACTCATCAGGAGTTGCCCTGGCTCCACCAGGTTGGAGGTGGTAAGTACCCTGTATGTTCCATCCTTGTTCAACAGGATTTCCTCTGGCACCGAGAGCGCGTCGGGATTGGTGACCAGATCCTCGCCGAGCTGCGTGTTGACGTAGTACCAGTCGTCACTGCCGGAGGTCAGGTCGGTCGGGTCAAAGCTGACGGCCACCCCGTTGGCCAACTCGTCTTTGTAGTTGGGATGGACCAGCACCCCCATCGCCGCGGCCAGATGATCGATGCGATAAAACTCGCGCTCGGTGAAGGCCCGGAAGGTCCACAGGCTCGCAAACACCCCCTTGAGGGACTTGTCGATGCCGTCCTCCACCGTCTCATCGGGATTCTGGGTCTTGGAGTCGTACAGGCCCGCCCCGTTAAAGCCCGGCAGGTCTTCGTTGTTCGTGCTTGATCGGTAGCGTAGTGATTGCCCCTCCGGATACGTGGCGTGCATGGTGGTCAGGGCGTCGATTATCCCCTGGGGCGAGTCCGCGTCCTCGATATCGTCGCGCAGATCGTCGAGCATGTCGTCCTGGACGTCGAAGTCCGTCTGGAAGTCTGGGTCAGCCAGCATGGTTTCAATGCGGGCATAGAAATCGTGGGCCTTCATGAACTCGTCGTAGAAATAAAACGGGATCGCAAACCCGTCGGGAACCGTCCCCTCGGGAAAACCAAGTGTCCCCAGCACGGCCACATTCGCTGCCTTGACGCCGAATGCGGTCCAGTCCTCAAAGCCGATCTCACTGAGGGGCGTGATCTCGGTGACGGAGAGATCCCGTTCCGGCGTTTGTTCTGTGGCGGGTCGGGAAGACTCGTAGTGCGCGTCGACTTCTGCAACCGTGGCGGCCCCTATTTCCCATCCGTTCTCTGTCACTTCATAGCGGACGTAACTGCCGATGAGGGGCGCGATGGCAGGGTCGTCGCGGATGTCCCGGATGTAGGCGTTGGGGATGCCGTTCTGCACGGCGCGCAGGTTGACGTGCGAGAGCGGGGTTTGGGGCACGGTCGAGATGATGCCGGCCACGCGGGGCAGTTCGTTGGGTAGGGCCTCGTAGAGCACGATGTCGCGCGGGTGGGGCCGGTCGTCCGGGTCCAGGACTTGCAGCCGCCCGACCCCTTCCCCCGGGTTCAACGCCAGGAAGTGGATGTTGGAGTAGACGTCCCCGTCGAACACGAGGTTGATGCGGGATTCCCGGTACAACGGCAAATCGGACTGGATATACGGAAGCTCATGGTTCCGCACATACAAGGCCAAGTTGTCTTCGAGCAGCGGCATGCTGGCGGCGAGCAGCGTATGGGTACGCTCCATAAGGCTGAAGGAGAAAGAGTAGCGGGAGGGGAGTGTATTTAACGAGTAAAGGTAGACGCCTTGGCTGCCATCGGGGGCAACGCGGTTCTGCCTATAGGCGATCGTGCCGAGAATTACCCGCTGCCGGTTGATATGCCTGTCATCCAAGAAGGTTTGATGTGTAGGGTGCGTATTGGCGTTGATGAAATAGACACGCGGTCGGTCGGTGTCCATGCCGAGCAGAGCGAACTTGAAGTATCCTCCTATGGCAAGCGCATCGTATGTGTGCGTATCGGGAACAGCCACAGCCCCGTCGTTCAGTGGAACGTCGGTGGCAGGGTTGACTGGGTTCATGGCCCCCAGATCATTGAGCTCGGTGATGTCGTCGACACAGTCGCCGTCAACGTCAGCGGGGTCGGCGATGAGGTACTTCTCCACCCGGTAGCGCTCCTTGGGCAGCGCATCCACGTTTTCGGCCAGCGTGGTCGTGCCGGCTTCACCGCGCTTGACCAGTACCGGAATATCCACGGTCGTGTCTGCGTCCACCTCATGACTCACGTAAAGCACGAAGTAGTCGGCGGTCGTGGAGTTGACCACGATGGGAACGGCATTAACCTCTACCGCCGTCGGCGTTGTGTTATAGCTGTTTCCTGAACACATCTCTGACTGCGGGTTGCCCTGCGCCTGTATCGGCATCGGGGTGGCCAGTAGCGTGGCGAGTGCCAGCAGCGCTCCCGGTGCCGCGCGGAAAATCAGGAAGCGGGCGAGGCTTGCAAGACGGGCGAAACGCCCCCGATAGGGCTGGTGGTACTTCCGACGCATGGCGTCATACCGCCCAGCATCCCTCGGCGCCGCCCATATCTTGGGCGGTGCTATATGAGGCTGTAGGAGAAACGATTAAAAAGAGTAAAAGGTTGGAAAAACTTTCATCCATCATGGCACTCTCTGGGTTGTCAACATGGACTAGTTTAAAAAATTGCACTATATCAATAACTTACCGTTCCTTCCTTCTCCGTCAAGCAAAATTTGATAGGACCGACCGTAACTTCTTTTGATTGACCTGCTTATAGTGTGACTGGTGTGATGGAGCCGTTACCCTCGGCTGGCTTTGGACAGGTAGCCACGTTGTCAAACAGGGAACTTAAGTCAATGCCTGCGAAAAATTAGAGTTGAATCTGAAGCCTTACCCTCTCTGAAATTGAATCTTTTCTCTCCTCGAACACCGAGACCCTAGGCGATGATGTCCGGCTTTCTTTTTTTCAGTCAAATTCCGAAGGGGAAATAGTTACCGCAATACAGGATGCCTACGGAAAGTTTGACGGAATAATCATAAACCCCGGCGCCTATACTCATACCAGCGTCGCCATAAGGGACGCCATACTCTCAACCGGAATGCCTTACGTCTCCCAAGGACTTTACGAAGACGCTCTCAAGATAGCTGAAACTCTCTGCGAAATTGAGCCTGATAATCCCGCTTACCACCGCCGTCGTGATGAGATAAAGATCCTTATTGGCCAATAGCGAGGAATTTGGTTTTTCCGGGCGTAAAATCAACCTGGTTCCCATAGGCTTTTTGCGGCAAAGAACACTTGGTTGAAGCTAACCCAAGTTTACCAAGAAAACTCGTGAGTGGGACATCAGGTCCATTTCTCTTCTAGCCGGGTTCTCCGCGAAATCGCAATCAGGGAAAGCATAATTAAAAGCAGGTTAAGCAGGGTGTTTTCCGGCATATTCCCCGCTCCCATATCCACAGCAATCGCGCATCCCCCCCCGATACCCTTTATCCAAGCTTAATTTAGCTAAAATTTAAGAATCAAGTTTAATAGAATTCACGGGCCACTCGATCGAGAGCTACCTGCCCCCCCTGCGCCTCTGAGCGCCTACTGGGGACTTGTGCCTCGGTCGAGTGCCGTGATGAATGATGTCCAGTAGGAAGTTCGTGCCTCTGAGCACCTCCGTATCGGAGCAGACACACACATCACGGCAAACCCGATTTAATGACTAGGAGGTATTACTATATCATGAACAATGATAAATCATTATTTTTTGCAGGCGTCGACTGGGGATCCCAATCCCACTACGTCTGCCTCATTGACCAAAACGGTTCCATTCTCAAGGAAAACTCCTTCAGGCACAGCGGCGAAGGCCTTTGGAATATGGGTGACTGGTTAATTGAAGAGACAGGCTCAATCCCGGAGAATGTCGCCGTAGGAATTGAAGTCACTCGCGGTCCCGTCGTGGAAAGCCTCATGGCTCGCGGCTTTGATCTTCACTCCATCAACCCAAAACAACTGGACCGATTCCGCGACAGATTCTCCGCCGCCGGAGCGAAGGACGACCGCAGAGATGCCATGGTGCTCGCCTCGGCTCTTCGTACCGACAGACGTCACTTCCGCTCTCTGGAACCCCAGTACGAGGATATCACCATCCTGCGCAGCCTCTCGCGCAGAAGAGAGGAACTTGTGTTTGAACGCAATCGCTGGACTAATCGACTGAGCGACCAGTGGTGGACTTACTATCCCCAGTTCAAAGAAGTGGTGGGCGACGACACTGTCCGCCCCTGGATTATTGAATTATGGAGACTTGCTCAAACACCTGATGCCGCAAGGCGAATCAGAGTGTCCTCTGTGCAGAAGATACTCAAGCGCCACAGAATACGACGTATCGACGCGCAGCAAGTGCTTGGGATTATTCGCTCAAAAGAAATAAACCTCATGCAGGCAACAGTTTCAAGCTGCGTTTGGCGTGTGAAGAGCATTATTGAGTTCCTCGATATCGTCAACAGACAGCTCAAGGAAATCGAGACCCGTATCAAGGAGATGCTCCATTCAATCATCTCTCGGGAGAAAACTGAAAACGCGGGGACAGGAAAACCAAGCGATGTCGAAATCCTCCTGTCCATGCCGGGAATCGGCTTTGTCACTGCCGCCACGCTGGTCTCCGAGGCTTATGATCTGATACGACGACGCGACTACAAGGCGCTTCGGTGCGTTGTCGGCACAGCTCCGGTGACAAAACAGTCGGGTAAGAGCAAGTATGTCATGCGGCGCCGAACATCGTCTCGCAGACTTCAGACAGCGATCTACCACTGGGCAGGGGTAGCGGTTCTGCACGATCCCGTAAGCAAAGCCCGCTACGCCTCGCTGCGGGCACGGGGACTGCGCCATTCCAGGTCTCTTCGCACCGTCGGCGACCGTCTTCTCTATGTTGCCTGCACCCTGCTCAAAAAAGGAGAAATGTTTCGCAAAGACTTCAAGGAACTGCAAAAGGAAGCCGCCTGATAGCGATTGCCAACAGACTTCCCAATAGAAAAGACGAGGAGGTGCCTCAAAAAATTGAATCCGCTATATATATAAATTTAACACTTGATGAAAGGTAGGAAGTCCCCCGTCTGTGGTTGTCGGTTGTTGCGTCTCTAATGGTGGATGCGACTGTTCTGTCGGTTGTTGCGGTTCTGATGGTGGATGCGACTGTTCTGTCGGTTGTTGCGTCTCTGTCGGTGGCGGTGGTGGTGGCGGCGGTGGTGGTGGCGGCGGTGGTGGCGGCGGTGGTGGTGGCGGCGGTGGTGGCGGCGGTGGTGGTGGCGGCGGTGGTGGTGGCGGAGAAGAAGCATCGCCGAAGACCCAGGGACGGGCCTGCTTGATCGCCAGGATATTCTCGCTGGTGATCTTGAACTCTATTTCCATGGCGAACGGTTCATCGGGTCCGGGGTTGTATAGCCCCTCGAAGTGGTCATGGATCACTGTGAGGTGATCGCGCAACTGTATCAGTTGCGCGTCACTCATCAGGAGTTTCCCTGGCTCCACCAGGTTGGAGGTAGAGACGACGAGGTAGCCCCCTCGATACAGCAGGATCTCCTCGGGCACCGAGTGGGCTTCGGGGTTGGTAACCAGATCCTCACCCACCTGGGTGTTGACGTAGTACCAGTCACTGCCGGAGGTCGGGTCGGTCGGGTCAAAGCTGACGGCCACCCCGTTGGACAACTCGTTTTTGTAGTTGGGATGGACCAGCACCCCCATCGCGGCCGCGGTGTGGTCAATGCGATAGAAATCGCGCTCGGTGAACGCCCGGAACGTCCAGAGACTGGCGAAGACGCCCTTCAGCGACTTGTCAATGCCGTCCTCCTCCGTCTCGTCGGGATCCTGGGTCTTGGAGTCATACAGGCCCGCCCCGTTAAAGCCCGGCAGGTCTTCGTTGTTGGTGCTTGACCGGTAGCGCAGTGATTGCCCCTCCGGATACGTGGCGTGCATGGTGGTCAGGGCATTGATGATCCATTGCGGCGTCTCCGCGTCCTCGATATCGTCGCGCAGATCGTCGAGCATGTCATCCTGGACCTCGAAGTCCGTCTGGAAGTCTGGGTCAGTCAGCATGGTTTCAATGCGGGTATAGAAATCGTGTGCCTTCATGAACTCGTCGTAGAAATAAAACGGGATCGCAAACCCGTCGGGAACCGTTCCCGCTGGAAAACCCAGTTTCCCCAGCACAGCCACGTTGGCCGCCTTGACGCCGAACGCGGTCCAGTTCTCGAACCCGATCTGACTGAGGGGCGTGATCCCCATGACCGAGAGATCGCGTTCCGGGGTCTGGGGTTGGGGCCGTAACGCCTCGTAGTGGGCATCGACTTCCGCCTTGGTGGCCGCGCGTATTGAGTATCCGTCCTCGGTCACCTCGTAGCGGACGTAGCTGCCGATGAGGGGCGCGAGGACAGGGTCGTCGCGGATGTCGCGGATGTAGGCGTTGGGGATGCCGTTCTGCACGGCGCGCAGGTTGACGTGTGAGAGCGGGGTCTGGGGCACGGTGGAGATGATGCCGGCAACACGGGGCAACTCGTTGGGAAGCGCTTCGTAGAGCACGATGTCGCGCGGGTGGGGCCGGTCGTCCGGGTCCAGGGCCTGGAGCCGACCGTACCCTTCCCCCGGGTTCAATGGGAGGAAGCTGGTGCTAGAGTAGATGTTTGAATCGAATAAGATGTTGATACGGGAGGCCTCGTAGAGCGCCAGCTCGTCCTGAATATCCGGAAGTTGCTGAGTTGGAAAATGTAGAGCTAGGTTGTCCTCGAGCAGCGGCATGCTGGCGGCCATTACCGCATAAATACGTGCCACAACGCCGAAGGAGTTGCCTGCCCCTTGGTTGGCGTAGTAGTAGACGCCGGGTGTACCATCGGGGGCGACCAGCTCTGGGTCATAAACGATCTGACCGGTGGTCACCTCGGACCGTGCTAACCCAATGGCGTCCAGGAAGTCCCAATGGTGAGGGTAGGTATTGGTGTTCTGAAAGTAGACACCCGGCCGGCCGGTGTCTAAGCCGACCAGAGTGTACTTGAGAAAAAACTTGTTGTTGAAGGTCGCGTACGCATACGTCTCGAATGTGGCCCGATCGGGAATGGCCACGGCGCCGTCGTTCAGTGGAACGTCGGCGGCAGGGTTGACTGGGTTCATGGCCCCCAGATCACTGAGTTCCGTGATGTCGTCGACACAGTCGCCGTCAACGTCGGCCGGGTCGGTGATGAGGTACTTCTCCACCCGGTAGTGCTCGGCGGGTAGCGCCTCCACGTTCTCGGCGAGGGTTGTTGTGCCCGCTTCGCCCTTCTTCACCAGGATCGGGATCTCGCCCGTCGTGCCGCCCACCTCGTGGTTCACGTAAAGCACGAAGTAGTCGGCGGTCGTGGAGTTGACCACGATGGGAACGGCATTAACCTCCACCGCCGTCGGCGTTGTGTTATAGCTGTTTCCTGAACACATCTCTGACTGCGGGTCACCCTGCGCCTGTATCGGCATCGGGGTGGCCAGCAGCGTGGCGAGTGCCAGCAGCGCTCCCGGTGCCGCGCGGAAAATCAGGAAGCGGGCGAGGCTTGCAAGACGGGCGAAACGCCCCCGATAGGGCTGGTGGTGCTTCCGACGCATGGCGTCATACCGCCCAGCCTCCCTCGGCGCCGCCCATATCTTGGGCGGTGCTATATGAGGCTGTAGGAGAAACGATTAAAAAGAGTAAAAGGTTGGAAGAACTTTCATCCATCATGGCACTCTCTGGGTTGTCAACATGGACTAGTTTAAAAAATTGCACTATATCAATAACTTACCGTTCCTTCCTTCTCCGTCAAGCAAAATTTGATAGGACCGACCGTAACTTCTTTTGATTGACCTGCTTATAGTGTGACTGGTGTGGCGGGAGCCGTTACCCTCAGCGTCAAACGGAGAACTTAAGTCAATGCCTACGAAAAATTAGAGTTGAATCTGCGGAACCGTTTAATTATCCTTACTCCCGGTACTTTGTCCCATGGAAATAATTGTCATAAACGGCCCGAACCTGAACATGCTGGGCAAAAGGGAACCGGAGATTTACGGAAGTCTTACCCTCTCTGAGATTGAATTTTTTCTCTCCTCGAACACCGGGACCCTAGGCGATGATGTCCGGCTTTCTTTCTTTCAGTCAAATTCCGAAGGGGAAATAGTTACCGCAATACAGGACGCCTACGGAAAGTCTGACGGAATAATCATAAACCCCGGCGCCTATACTCATACGAGCGTCGCCATAAGGGACGCCATACTCTCAACCGGAATGCCTGTTGTGGAAGTTCACATTTCCAATATATACAAGAGGGAGGATTTCAGGCAGAAATCGTTTGTCTCGGGAGTATCGCTCGGCGTGGTGTCGGGCTTCGGGGCGCGCAGTTATTACCTGGGGCTTGTGGGCCTGGTTGAACACCTCAGGAAAGAAAGCGCCTCTTCCTGAATTTCTCCCCGCAGAGTTTTTATGAACGAAAGAAAATGGGTAGTCGCAAGGCCCGCCAAGGGGGCAGTCGAGAAAATTTCGGCAAAGCTCGGCATTTCACCGATAACCGCGGGGCTTCTGGTAAACAGGGGGATGAGTTCCGCCCAGGACGCCGAGGCGTTTCTCTCCGCATCCCTCTCGGACCTGCCTTCTCCTTTTCTGATGAAAGGTATGGAGGCGGCGGTCAAGCGCCTTACCAAGTGCGTTTACGAAAAAGAAAAAGTCGCCGTTTACGGAGACTACGATGTTGACGGCGTTACGGCGACTTCTCTTCTCACTAGTTTTCTGAGGGTTCTTGGCTGCGACGTCACATACTATATTCCCGACAGGTTTACTGAAGGTTACGGCGTAAACTCAAGCGCGCTTCGCGCTCTCAAGCAAAAGCAGGTGACCCTTGTGATCTCGGTTGACTGCGGAATTACGGCCGTAGACGAGGTGGCGCAGGCACGGACACTCGGGATTGACTTCATAGTTACGGATCATCACAGCTTCTTAGGCCAGCCGCCTGAGGCCGTTGCCGTTCTTAACCCCCGTCAGGCTGACTGCCGGTACCCGGGAAAGGAACTCGCGGGCGTCGGCGTTGCGTTTAACCTCGCCCTCGCGCTTAGAAGGACGCTTAGGGAGGAAGGATTTTTCAAGACCGTGGCGGAACCCAACATGGGGGATTTTCTTGATCTCGTTTCGCTTGGAACGGTTTCTGACCGCGTGCCGGTTGAAAACGTAAACAGGATCATGCTGAAAGAGGGTCTTACGAGAATGCGAATCCCCAAGCGGCTGGGTCTGCGCGCTCTTAAGGAGGTAAGCGGTATAGGTAACGGCATCGAGATATTCGATCTTGGTTTTCGTCTCGGCCCCAGGATAAACGCGGCGGGGAGGCTTGATTCCGCGGACAAGGCGGTTGAGCTTCTGCTCGCCGAGAGCCGGGAAGAAGCTTCTTCGCTTGCGAAATTCCTTGACGAACGCAACTCCGAGCGCCGCGGGATTGAAGAGAAGATACTGCGGGACGCGACCCGGATGGTTGAGTCCGTGTCGGGGTACGCAGAGAGCAATTCCCTTGTTCTCTCCTCCCGCAAATGGCATAAAGGCGTCATAGGTATCGTGGCTTCCTCCCTGGCCGGATCCTGCGGAAAACCCGTTTTTCTCATTTCGGTTGATGAAAACGGCGTGGGCAGGGGAAGTGGAAGATCTTTCGGAGGAATCAACATTTTTTCCGTGCTCTCAAAGTGCGAAGATCTTCTCGTCGAGTTCGGGGGACACGCCTATGCGGCCGGGGTAACCGTTTTGGAGGAAAAGATCGGTCTTTTCAGGGAGAGGTTCTCGCAAGAGCTTGAAAAAAGCGGCCAGAAACCCGAAAGCAGGCTTGATATAGACTCAGAAATTGGCCTCTCTAACATAAGAGATGCTCTTGTCTCCGAGATTGAAAGTCTCTCGCCTTTCGGAGAGGGAAATCCCGAGCCTCTTTTTCTCTCAAGGGCCGTTGATGTAGTGGATCAGAAGTTGCTTAAGGATCAGCATGTCCTGTTCAGGGTGAGGGAAAACGGTTCTGTGTTTAGCTGCATCTGGTTTTACGCTTCCCGCAAGCATCTTTCCGGAAAAATGGACCTGGTTTTCTCCCTGCGCTTTAACGTGCGAAACGGGAAGAGGGAAACCCGCCTTTTTATAAAGGACGTGAGGGAGACGCGCCAGTGAACCCACTGGTCCTGAATTTTTATGGGTCTATGTTTTCAGACAACTGTTATTATAATGTTATCAGCACATAGCGTGTAACGGAGGTATTATTATGAAAATCAGGCCTAAGCTGCCCAAACTTAATATTTTTTATCCGATAGTTTTTATCCTGTTGTTTTTTCTGGTGACGGGAGTTTTCGTAATAGTGGAAACTGGGCATGTTGGAGTCGTGCGGACCCTTGGCGCCGTACAGCCCGAGGCGCTTGCCGAGGGATTTCACATGAAAAAACCTTTTATGGATAAGGTCGAACAGATCGATATCCGTCTTACTGCGGCGAGTGCCAAGGCTGTCTCCGCTTCCAAGGATCTCCAGACGGTACAGACTCAAGTTACTCTCCAGTATTCCCTCACGGGAGCTCTCGCTCCTCTCATATATCAGAAGATAGGGAAAAGAAGTACCGTATCCCTGACTCTTATAGAGCCCGCAATACAGGAGTCTGTAAAGGCCATTACGGCCAAGTACACCGCCGAAGAACTGGTTACCAAAAGAGCGGAGGTGAAAGTCGCGATACAGGAAGCCATAGACACTTTCATATCAATTACTCTGGCCGACAAGGAAATTTCTTCCAATGCCCTTAGAATCGCCAACGTAGCCATAACCGATTTTGATTTCTCCGAGGAGTTCAACAAGGCGATTGAACTCAAGGTAAAGGCGGAGCAGGAGGCGCTTCAGGCTCTAAACGAGAAAATAAGAAGAGTGACCCAGGCCGAAGCTGCAGCTGAGGAGAAAAAGCTTGCCGCAAGCGCCCAGGCTTTCCAGATAGAAGTGTCGTCCACGGCAAGAGCCGCGGCGATTGAGAGGGAAGCCAAGGCGCTTAGGAACAATCCGCAGCTCATTCAGCTTCGAATCGCGGAGAAGTGGGACGGCACCCTTCCGAAGTTTTCAGGCGGCGGCGCGGTACCTATGCTAAACGTGGATTCTCTTCTAAAAGAAGAGTAGTCCGGGGGGACGCCATATGTATCCGGTACTTTTAGACCTCGGCGGAGGTCTGGTCGTCTACTCGTATTCGGTATTTCTCGCGCTCGGATACTTGGTCGCTTACTGGGTGGTGTCCGCGGATGTAAGCCGCAGGAAAATGGACCCGTCCCTCCCCGCAAATCTCCTGCTCGCGTGCTTTATCGGCGGACTTGCGGGAGCCAAGATACTTTTTCTTTACCAGAATGCCACTTTGACCGAGTTTCTCGCTAACCCCGTGCGCTACTTCATATCGGGGTATTCATCGGTGGGTGGGCTCGTCGGGGTTTTCTGCGCTCTCTGGGTCGTTTCCAGGATCAGAAAGACTGATTTTCAGATTCTTCTTGATGTTGTGTGTCCGGCCCTCATCTTGGGCTACGGCGTCGGAAGGATAGGGTGTTTTCTTAACGGCTGCGATTACGGAACCGTGTGTTCTCTGCCTTGGGCGGTATCGTTTTCCGAGAGAGTCGTCAGCGTTCATCCCACTCAGCTCTACGATACGCTGTTTATGGCCCTGCTCTTTTTCTTTCTCTGGAAAATCAGAACTAAGAACTATCCCACAGGCTTTGTCTCGTCGGTGGGATTCGTGATTCTCGGCACTCAGAGGTTCTTAATTGAGTTTATAAGGGAGACTACCCCGAGCTTTATAGAGGGTCTTTCCCAGGCGCAGCTCGCGGCTTTGCTGCTTGTCGCCGTCTTTGGGATAAGACTGTTTCAGCTTTCCGGCAGTGTCCTCGGAAAGCAGGCGCAAGGTTAGTTTGCTGCTATGCGAAGAATTCTGATAATAGGTCTGGGGCAGGCAGGAAATTTCCTTTCAAAGGAGCTTTGCCAGAGTCAGGAAGTCGTGGTCGTCGAAAAAGACGCCGAGCTTATAGCCAAGGCTAAGGAAACTCAGGACGTTCTGGCGATTGAGGGAAGCGGGGACGACCCTACAGTTTTAAGACGGGCTGAGATAGAGAAAGCTGACATAGTTCTTGCCGTTACCGGGGATGACAGAACGAATATCCTCGCCTCGTTTATTGCCTGTGCCTCGGGAGTCGAGAAGATCGTTGCCGCGGTAAAAAACGTTAAATATGCCGAATATGCCGGAGTTATCGACAACTCAAACATCTCGGTCGTAAGCTCAAGCAGCATAATCTCGGAGAAGATAAGTGCGCTTATAAGCGCTCCTTTTGCGGGAAGGGTGGAGTTTTTCGCAAGCGGGAAAATCGAGCTTCTGAAACTCAGGGTGGCCGAAGGGGCACCCATAATAAACGAGAAGCTTAAGAATTTCGTCAGCAACCCAAGGAACTGGACCTTCGTCGGACTGCAGAGGGATCACAGGGTGAGCATTCCGCGGGGAGATACGGAACTTCGCGCAGGTGATTTTATCTTCGCTCTCGGAGTTCCTTCCGCTCTTGAGAAACTTAAAAAGCTGTTTAACCTGAAGATCCAGAAGGTCCATTCCGTTATCATAGTCGGTGGCGGAAGGATAGGGTGCGAAGTGGCTTCCGCGCTTCACGCAAAGGGACTTTCCGTAAGACTCATTGAAAACGATCACGAAAGAGCCAGAATTGCCGCCGAGGAACTTGTCGGCGTAATGGTGTTTGAAGGTGACGGAACCGACCTCGAGGTGCTAAAGGAGGCCGGTGTTGAAAAGAGCGATTATCTTCTTGCACTTACCAGTGATGATGAAAACAACGTGCTCAGTGCTCTTCTCGCGAAAAATCTCGGTATTGATCGCTGCACGGTGCTTTATTCGAATCCCGATTACGTGGAAGTACTCGAAGCGATCGGTATCGACAGGGCCATAAGCGTAAACATGTCTGTCGCAAACGGTATTTTGAATTCGCTGCATCTCGGCGGAGAAGCTAACGTATCGCTTCTTTACGAGGGATCGGGAGAAATCCTTGAATTTGACGTAAGCGAACATACGAAAATTCTCGGGGTGCCGCTTTCCGACTGCAAAGTGCCTCACGGCTCCGTAATAGGCATTTGCATCAGGGACGGGAAACCGATATTCCCCGGAGGGGATTTCGTTGCGCAGGTCGGGGACCGCCTGGTGGTGTTCGCCCTGCCCGCCGCCGTAAAAAAGGTTGAAGAGATACTGGTTTCGTGAACGTTAGGTTCTGTTTTCAGATCACGGGAAAGTTCGTGATGTATCTGGGGCTTCTGATGCTCCTGCCGGCCGTCTGCACCCTGTTTTACGGCGGGGACGACCTTTCTACCTTCCTGCTCTCGGCGCTTGTAACTTCGCTTGCGGGCCTTGCGTTTCTAGTTGTTTTCCGCATCCCTGAAACTCCGACTGAAATACGAAGAAGAGAAGGTTTCCTGATCGCGGCGCTTTGCTGGATGCTTGCGAGCGTTTTCGGTGCCATTCCTTATTATATTTACGGGGTGTTCGCCAGTCCGGTTGACGCGCTTTTTGAATCGACCGCGGGTTTTACCACTACCGGAGCGACTGCGCTTGTGTCCATAGAGGGGCTTCCCAAAGGGATTCTTTTCTGGAGGAATTTCACTCAGTGGCTCGGCGGTATGGGAATAATAGTTCTGGGAATCGCGATTCTTCCCAGGCTTTTTGTCGGTGGCGCGCAGATCATGGGGCATGAGACCCCGGGACCCACGACAGAGAAATTCGCTCCGAAAATCGCCGAGACTGCCAAGAAACTCTGGTTCGTGTACATTGCCCTTACGGCTGCGCTTGCGGTACTCCTTGTTTTCGGCGGAATGAGTTTCTTCGACGCCCTGACGCATTCTTTCAGCACTCTCTCAACAGGTGGTTTTTCCTGCAGAGACTTAAGCATAGGGGCTTATGACAGCGTCTACATACAGGGGCTGATTACGTTTTTCATGTTCCTCGGCGGAACGAGTTTCGTGCTTCATTTCTACTTTTTCACCGGGAAGCCTGGGAGGCTTTTGAGAAACTCCGAGTTTCGGTTCTACCTTTTCTTCACCGTTGCAGCGATGATGTTTATTACAATAGAACTCGTGCAGACCGGCGTTTACGAAACCTTTTCCGAGTCTCTGCGCTACGCGTCTTTTCAGGTGGTTTCAATTATTACCACAACCGGCTTTACCACCACGGATTTTGATGCGTGGCCGTCTTTTGTGAAATGGGTGCTTTTCCTGCTGATGTTTTTCGGCGCGTGCGCGGGGTCGACTTCCGGGTCAGTAAAAGCCATAAGAATCATGGTGCTTTTTAAAAAGGCACACAGGGAAATACAAAGACTCGTTTATCCGAGCGTGGTTTCTCCCATAACAATAGAGGGAAAGGCAATAAGCGAAAAAGCTGTTTCAAGCATAACGAGTTTCTTTATCCTCTATATCTTTCTTTGCGGCTTCATTGCTCTTGTGGTTCTTATGCTTGAGGACATATCCTTGGAATCCGCCGTCTCGGCTGCGGTCGCTTCCATAACCAACGTCGGACCCGCTTTTGACGAGGTCGGTCCGACCAGCCACTATTCTCACCTGGGGTCGCCTACGAAAATCATACTTTCATTGGCCATGATCATAGGGAGGCTTGAACTCTACACGATTCTGGTACTTTTGATGCCGTCTTTCTGGAGAAGGTAGGAAGGGTTCCCGACTGGCTGGCTTGGTAAGATGGTTTCTGAGCTAGGAATGATATGAACGATAATATCTTTATTAACTAATAAAAGTTTTCTTTCGCATTCAGTTTTTAGCAGGGTTAAGCGTACATAAATTCCTTTTGAAAATTGGCAAAACTGAATGTAATCTAATGAGAATATTCTATGGTAGCATTTCATTCTTTCCTCTCCCGCTTCCAGCGGGTGCTTATTTTTACGGTGTCGGTTTTCAGAAAACATGGAAATTATAGTTGACCCAAAACAGCCTCTGGATTTTCAGACCTCTGCGGGCATTGGAAATTTTGACGGCATCCATCTAGGACACAAAAAGATAATAGATGTCGTGAAACGTTGCTCGCGGGAAAATTCCACGCGTTCCTGCGTAATTACTTTCGATCCTCATCCGCAGAAAGTTCTCGGCAAAAAGGAAATCTCCCTCATATTCCCGCTAGAACGCAGGTTCGATATGCTTGAAGCCCTGGGGATTGACGTGGTTATCTGTCTTAACTTCACCCATGAGCTCTCAAGGGTAAGCGCGGAGAATTTCGTAAAAGACATCCTTCTTGACCGCCTGAGGATAAAGAACATGGTCGTGGGTCCGGGATTCTCTTTCGGACACAAAAGAGAAGGAAACGTCGATCTTCTGCGGTCCATGGGAAAAGCCCATGGCTTCAACACGGTGGTTGCCGAAGCGGCGCGGGTGGGTGAGCGGGTGGTAAGCAGCAGCGTTATAAGGGATCTGGTAGCAGGCGGAGAAATCCGCGAGTCAAACCGGTTTTTCGGTTACGATTACTACATAGGGGGTGTCGTAGTGGAAGGGGAAAAAAGAGGCAGAAAACTGGGTTTTCCCACGGTTAACCTTGATACCGAATGGGAGATTCTTCCCAGGCCGGGAGTCTACGCTACCTATGTCAAGCTTCCCGACGGTCTTCACGGAAGCATTACCAACATAGGAATCCGTCCGACATTTGAGGAGAGCAAGCTTACGGTCGAGACCCATATCTTTGATTTCAGTGACGATCTTTACGGAGAGGAAGTCAGAGTTAATTTTGTCGAAAGGCTGAGGGACGAGAAGCGTTTTGCGAACGTGGACGAGCTTGTAGCGCAGATCAGACACGATATTGCGGCGGTACGGGAAATTCTTCGCGGCCACCCGAAGGACGAGCGGATTTGGGAATAAAAGCCACAACGCAGATATACGGTATCTTCGGCCATCCCGTATCCCAGAGTTTATCCCCGGCCATGCACAACGCGGCGTTTACGCATCTGGAACTTGACTGCGTTTATCTGGCCTTTGACGTGGATCCCCGAAACGTAGCTCAGGCCGTAAGCTCAATAAGAGTCCTTGGTCTCTGCGGAATTAACGTCACTATCCCGCATAAACAATCCGTTATGGCAGGCCTCGATGAGATTGCCCCCGAGGCGTCCATGGTTGGAGCTGTAAACACCATAGTTAACGAGGACGGAAGACTTAAGGGTTACAATACGGACGTCTCCGGGGTGCTTAGAGCCCTTGACTATGAGCTCAAATTCGTCCCGCGGGATAAGAATGTCTTTATCGTGGGAGCCGGTGGAGCTTCAAGGGCCATCATAGTGGCGATGTGCACCGGCGGTGCCCGAAACGTAGCGGTCGTTAACAGAACCTACTTGAAAGCGCAGAAGCTTTCGGAGGAATTTTCCCCGCAGTTTGGCAGTGTTGAATTTTCTTCCGCACCGCTTGGCGATGCGGACCGGGTGGCGGAACTGATAGCGCAGGCGGACATTGTGATTAACTGCTCGTCTGCCGGAATGGGCGATATAGAACCGCTTTGTCTTCCGCTTGATCTGCTTGGCAAGGACTGCGTGGTTTACGATCTTGTTTATAAGCCTCCTGTTACTCCGCTTGTTAGGGACTCCAGGGCACTTGGGCTGAAAGCGGAATCCGGGCTCGGCATGCTCCTTTACCAGGGGGTTGACGCTTTTGAGATCTGGACTGGCGAAGATGCCCCGGTAGAAGTAATGAGAGAGGCCCTTTCGGTTCCCAGGTAACGGTTCCGGTTTTTTGGTATAATGAACCAAGAGGTTTTTAATCGGTCACGGGAGAATTTTCATGAAAGTAACCAGCCCAGCAGGGGATTTTGAGATAACGGTGACGGAATCGTCTGTGGAGGGCGACTTTATAGTAATAAGCGGGCAGATGGGGGTGTGGGATTCACAAATCTACATGAAACCCTCCGACCTTTTGAGTTTTGCGGGAGTTCTATTTAACTTTCAGGTTGTTTTATTCCTCGTCAAGCAACCGTTCAGATGGGTTTTCGGCAAAAAGCGAGATTAGCAGCGAGGTCTCTTCGGGGGAAGGAGTTTCTTGGCGATAGTGCTCACAAGGAAATCCGTGGATTCTTCAGGTGCATTGCTGATCGCACTCTTCTTGCCTCTTGTTCTCTTTGTTCGCGATCAAGGAACAGAGATACTTCCCACTTTGACCGGAATGCCGTCTGCATCATATCTGCTGATATCGTAAATTCCTTCCGTAGGATCGCCCGCGTCATCAAGTTCGATAGTGCCGGATACTCCATCATAGTCTATATCTTTACCCTCAACCACTAGATTGAGGCACTCAGAGAAGCTTTGACACTTCTCGCCGCCCCTTGTCACTTCGCTTATTTCATCTACGTATTCTGATGGTTCCACAGTCCGCGTGCTCAAAGAGGCAAGAACCATTATAACAGTGGCATCATAGGCATGTCGCGGGCAGGAAGGACATCCTATCTCTGGGGCAAATTCCATTATACGGCGGGCAAAATCCGGGTTCTCCGGAAAAGAAGTAGTAATACCCTTTATTCCCTCTACCTGAACTTCGTTACCTGATATTCCCAGAAAATTTCTTACGCTTGCGTTAAGGTTCGGTGGTGTGGCTCCGGCAAGATATACTTTTGTCTGGGATGGCCCCTCCGTCTTCGGCTATAACCTTGGCGATAACTACGGCCCTGAATGCATCGGAAGGCTTGGATCTGAAGAAAAACCCATTACCTGAGGTCGGTTCCGTAGTTAGAACTGGAGAAGAACTCACCGGAGAGATCATTACCATTTCATATTTGTTTATCTCATCGAAAAGTCCCAAGGAAATGGTTGAACACCCGGCTCCGATAATGCCATGTACGCCCTCATCTATAAGCTGATTAAAAGATCTTTCTGCTGTGTCCAGACTGCATGCGCTGTCTCTCTCCGCAAGAATTACATTCACGCCGGCTTCCTGTATTTCCTTAACCGCCAGCCTGACTCCTGGCTCGTAGTTATGCCCTATCTCCGGTTCTCCTGTCTTAGAAAGGAGCATTCCCATTTTAAAAACGGGGAAGTTGTCGAGGTCAAGGTATTCATCATCCGGACCGCAACCTGTCGAAGCAGCAGCAAACACGCTTACAGCAAGCAGTGTTATGAGTAGCCCTAATGTTCCCTGCAGTTTATCTTTTCTCATCTTACACGTCCTCCTGCCTCATATAGGCTAAAGGATTATGAGATAACGCGTGGAGCTGCTTAACCGTCCGAAAATGGGTCGGGGATATCGGGGTGCCAACGTGCGAAATGGTTTTTGTGTGCCTCCGTGTAAGCTCCGGGCGGGTAGTACTTATCGTAGAAATCCAGATCCAGATGATGGGCCTGCACCATGAATCGAAGGAACATGGGATCGGAAAAAGCCGGGAACCTCCCGTAAGTATCGTAAACGTAGTTGCAGATGTCCTTTACGACCTGAATTTCATCCTTGCTGGGTCTTTCGACCTCCGCAAGTACTCCGGCTGGATCCTTGTAGGGAAGCTTGTGCGATTCCCAGTTTGTCCATTTCATGTCGTTAAACGCCTCAACGGCTTCTCCCATGTCCTTGTAGTACGGCGGGCAGAACGACTGGAACAGGTCGTCTCTACCGACTGCCACGGGGTTTGGGTTTCCCGTGTCGCCCTGTATCTTGGGAGTGGCGAACCGAAAACCCAGTCCCCTGTGAAAAGGGGTTCCGCCGAGCATGAACATGCTAGCGAATCCGCTGAAAAGCCATCCCCCGAGACCCAGGGTCTGAAGCGCCAGGACCATGTTCTGTCCCATAAAGGCCTGCTCTGCGATGTAACCGTTGGCGAAGCGAAGCTCTGCCTCGACAAGAGGCATTCTCTTCGACTTGTCAAGAAACCCTTTTTCAAGCCACTGCGCGGTTCCGGGAGGCCTGAGCCTGTGAAGCTCATCGACGAAGTTAAACCTGTGATCCGGTCTCATGTAGAAGAAATAAAGATTGATTATGCATGCCGAAAGATCGGTTACCGGCATGAACACAGTAGTTCCGGGCTTGTTCACGTTCCAAAGATTATGGGCGGCGATTCCCGGAGGCTTTGACGGCAGATCGGCCCTTCCGTCAGAAAGCTTGATCTTGCATTCGCGGAACAGTTCAAGTATCCGGTCCACTCTCTGGTGGCGGGTCATTTTCTCAAGACCTTCAAAATCCTCGGCGCGGCGGTCATGCATCTTTATCATGTAGAGCCCCTCGTCGTTCGTGTAGAAAAGCTCCGTCCTGTGCACGTCCCCGAGGGCCGGAATCGTCTTGCTCGTAAACTGCATTTCAAGGTCAAGACCCACGTGCGGGGGGAAATCCGAGAGATTTATGTTCTTTATGCCGAGGCCGGTCCACACCAGCATGGCTTCCTCAAGTTCAGATAGCGGGACGGGGTCGTGCTTGGACTTATATTGGAGGGGTCCCCTTTCGATTTCCATTCCAAGACCGAAGCGCCGGGACCTTCTCTGAAAAACAGCGTCGTAAAAACCGTGGTTTATGGCGTGATCAAGACCTTCTGGGTATTTGCTCATGAAAATTTCTCCTTGATTTGGTTTCTCCGCTTGCGCGGACAAGTTCATTCCTCCTCCTCGGAATCAGATGGGGTCATAAGTCTCATGTATTCATTTTCCGTGACTATTTCCAGCGAACTCTCGACCCTGTCAAGAAATACCACTCCGTTTATGTGATCGTATTCGTGCTGGAACACTCTGGCTGTAAAATCCGCGAAACTGCTTTCCACGAGATTGTTGTCCCTGTCCCTGTAGGTCGCGCGGACGGACTTATGTCTCGGTACGAGCGCCCGGATTCCCGGGATGCTAAGGCATCCTTCCCAGTCTTTTTCCACATCGTCTGATACAGAGACTATTTCGGGATTGATTATCACTTTGGTCTCCGTTTCCGGGGCGTCGGGGTAGCGTGGACTCACGGTTCCCGCGATTATGAAAATGCGAAGAGACTCGGATACCTGAGGAGCGGCGATTCCGGCGCCGTTTGCTTCTGCGGCTGTGAGAATCATATCGTCAATCAGTTCCTGGATTTCCGTGTCGCTTATGCTCTCGACGCTTTCGGCTTCTTGCCTGAGCACGGGGTTTCCCAGTTCGGTGATTTCACGTTGCTGCGCCATGATTTTAGATGATTGAAAACGGTCTGCCGTTTACAGCCTGCTCACAATGGATTGCGGACAGGTGTTTAAGATTCTATTATTATAAAACAAAAAACCGGGAGGTTAAAGGGAGCTTCGTGCAGGGGATCGAACTTATACAAAGAGCGGATGGTTTCGGGCAAAGGACCGCTGTTGAGGACTGGACTGGAAGTTTTACCTACGCCGACCTGATGCGCGTCTCGCGCTTTGCGGCCCTCAACCTTCTCGGCGGCGAAGAAGACCTTCGGGAGAGAAGAGTTGCCTTTATAGTTCCCCCGGGATTTGAATATGTAGCCATTAAGCTCGGCGTATGGATGGCGGGAGGAGTGTCCGTTCCACTCGGCATCGCTCATTCCCCAAGAGAAATAGAATATGTCATAAGGGATTGCGGCGCCGAGACGGTGATTTTTCACCCGGATCTTGCGTACAGACTCGAGGGGGTTTCCTGCGGTGCCGAAATGCGGTTCCAGAGACTCCCGGATGTTCTGCGGCCCGCCCGGGGAGAACTTCCCCGGATCTCCGGGGAAAGAAGGGCTATGATCATATACACAAGCGGCACTACCTCAAAACCCAAGGGGGTTGTCTCAACGCACCTTAACATAAAAGCCCAGATAAGCAGCATGACGGAGGCGTGGGAATGGAGCCCCGAGGATTCCATACTCAATGTTCTGCCCCTTCATCACCTCCACGGCATATTGAATATTGTTCTGTGTTCCCTCTGGTCCGGCGCCAGGTGCGTGATGATGAACGGGTTTGACCCGCAAGGTGTGTGGAAGAAATTTGAAAAGAAAGACCTGACCCTCTTTATGGGTGTTCCCACGATCTATTCCAAGCTTATAGATTGCTGGGAGGATTCTTCCGCTCGGGATAGAAAACGGATGAGCGACTGCCTTCGCGGATTTCGCCTGATGGTCTGCGGTTCAGCGGCTCTTCCTGTTTCCGTTCTTCGAAAATGGAAGGAAATAAGCGGTCAGATACTTCTTGAGAGATACGGAATGACTGAGATAGGAATGGCTCTTTCGAATCCCTACAGGGGCGAAAGGCTTCCGGGACGCGTCGGGTTCGTGATGCCGGGGGTCGAGGTGGGTATTTTCGATGAGCGGGACAGACAACTTGGGGAAGGGAGTCAGGGACAAATCAGGGTTAAGGGGAAAAGCGTTTTTCTTGAGTACTGGGGAGAGCCGCAGGAGACGGAGAGCGTTTTTTGCGACGGATGGTTCAAAACGGGAGACATAGCCTTTTTGGAGCGTGGCGGTTCCTACAGGATACTCGGGCGGGAGTCGGTGGATATAATAAAGTCAGGTGGATACAAGATCTCCGCTCTTGAAATCGAGGATGTGCTGAGGGACCATCCGCTTGTCGAAGAATGTGCGGTGGTCGGGATTGCCGATCCTAGTTGGGGAGAGAGGGTAGGGGCCGCGCTTGTGTTAAGGGAGGGTTTCTCGATGGATCTTGAGGAGCTTCGTGATTGGGCTTCCGGCAAGCTTGCCCGGTATAAACTCCCGACCCGGCTTCTGCTTCTTCCCTCGCTTCCGAGAAACTGCATGGGCAAGGTTACCAAAAATGACATTAAGCAGTCTTTTTAAAATAGTTTATAATTTTTCTGTAACCCCGTGTCAGTCTTTTTCGGGTTTTGAGGATAAACTTGGAGAGAACCATGAACCAGTCTGAGAAAGCCCCCGTGCGCTCAAACGGTCGTATCCGTTACGGTCCCGACATGAAAACTCTGATCGTCGGCGGTGGCGTCGCCGGACTCACGCTTTGCGGGCTTCTCCAGCGGCGGGGTTTTCATCCGACTCTGGTTGAGAGGGCTCCCAAGTTCGGAGATGTAGGGTACGTGATCGTGGTCTGGCCTTCCGGGAGCAGAATACTCAAGGGGCTTGGTCTTTATGAGCGGCTAAAAGAGCAGGGCTGCGACTTTACCAATTACAACATCTCCAACTACAGGGGCAAGGTTATAAACAGCTACACGATTGATTCCGTGGTTGAGAAATACGGCCCCATAATAAGCATTTACCGCCCTGATCTAATAGACATACTGAAGGGGGCGGTAAGCGAAAATTCGATCAGGATGAACACCACGGTCATCTCCCTTGCGGATACGGGAGAGGGAGTCGAGACAGTGTTCAGCGACGGAAGTACGGGGATCTACGATCTCGTTATAGGATGTGACGGGATAAGGTCTAAAGTCCGCAGTGACGTCTTCGGCGACATACCGCTTCGCTACAGCGGCATGTCCGGGTGGGGCTTCTGGGTCAACCCGGATCTTTGCACAAGCGAAGGGATCATCGAGTACTGGGGAAAGGGAAAGTTTCTCGGAATGTGGCCGACGCGCGGTCGACTTGCCGTTTTCACCAGCGTGAGGAGAAAATCCGGCGTCGGGGACAGCGTTGATACGAGAATAGAGAGCATCCGGCGGAACTTCGCCGAGTTTGGAGGCGTGGTGCCGGACATCCTGGGCGGCCTTGATGATCCGCGCGAGATTTACTATGATGAGTACAATGACCTCAGAATGAATAGCTGGTCTCGTGGAAGGGTGGTGCTTGTCGGAGACGCGGTTCATGCCATACTGCCAAACGCCGGCGCCGGTGTGTCAATGGCAATGGAATCGGCTGCCGTTTTGGCCGAAGAGCTATGCAGAACCGATTCAGCAAACCTCACCCACGCCTTCGGGCAGTATGAGTCAAGAAGAAAGGGCAGGGTGAACAAGGTCCAGAGCCAGTCAAGGATCATGGGGAAATTCATATATACCGAAAGTGGCACTCTCTCATCAATCCGCGATTATCTAGTGCGGGTGTATTCAAGCAGACAGCTTTTCAGATACTGGGACAGCATGCTGAAAGATCCCCTCTGAGGGCACTGTCCTGCGGTTTTTAAAATTCTTAATTCCGGAGCATAAACTTAATGAAATCACGTAAATCTCTGCTTTTCTTCTTTATAGTGGCGGCGGCTTTCTCGTTTCCTTTCCCAGAAGCCCTCTCCCATGGCTCTTCTGAGTCCATTTCTCCCACGGTAAAGCGTCTTACTCCTTCGGTCGTTAATATAAGCACTACAAACGTGATAAAAGCGTCACCGTTTGCCTCACCTTACCAGGATGAACACTTCAAGAAGTTTTTCGAAAAGTTTTTCTCCGACCAGATGCCGGAGAGGGAATTCAGAAACAAGGGACTCGGTTCCGGTTTCATAATGAGTTCCGACGGCTACATAATTACTAACAACCATGTCGTAAGAAAAGCTGAAGAGATCGAGGTGATACTCGAGGGCGGTAAAAAATACACCGCGAAGATAGTCGGTACCGACCCCGTAACCGATCTTGCGCTGCTGAAAATTGATCCCGAAGGGCCTCTTCCCGCGGTGGAAATAGGCGATTCCTCCACTCTTGCGATAGGGGACTGGGTGTTTGCTATCGGAAACCCTTTCGGCCTGGGCCATACGGTTACCGCCGGAATAGTCAGCGCGAAGGGAAGGGCCCTTGGAATCGGGCGCTACGATAATTTCATTCAGACCGATGCGGCCATTAATCCCGGAAACAGCGGGGGGCCGCTTTTTGACTATGAAGGCAGGGTGGTGGGTGTGAACACCGCGGTTATGGCCCGTGGCCAGGGTCTGGGTTTCGCTATACCCATAAACATGGCGAAATTCGTCATTGAGCATCTTAAGGTTCATGGAAGGGTTATAAGGGGATGGCTCGGAATAATGATTCAGGATATAACCCCGGAAATTTCAGAAGCCCTCGGGATTAACCGCGACAAGGGAGGGCTTGTATCGGAGGTCAAGGAAGGAAGTCCGGCGGGCAATGCGGGTCTTCGAAGGGGAGACGTGATTGTTTCCGTTGAGGGTGAAAAGATTCCAGACGCCGCGACGCTTACAAGAAAGCTGGCACTTACTAAGCCCGGGGTTGATACGAAATTCATAGTGTTTCGCGACGGGAAGAAAAAAACCTTTACCATAAAGCTTATCGAACATCCCGAGAACGAAAAAATCAAGGAGTCAGCCGACAAGATGAAAGCCGAGGAAAAGCTTGGCATTGAAGTGAGTGAGATAACGCAGCAGCTCAGGAACCGGTTCAAGCTTAAAGCTTCGGGCGGAGTGATTGTCATAAATGTTGCGCCTGGGAGTCTCGCCTCGGAATCGGGGTTTCGTGCGGGCGACGTGATACTGGAAGTAAACGGAGATTCCGTTAATGGACTTGACGAATACCAGGAAACTCTTGAGGAACATGGGTCGGGGAGAACCCTGCTTTTTCTAATTGAGCGCGGGGGCAGGACCATCTATCTTGGCATAAAGACGGATCGCGGCTGATGATACAGGAAAAACTCAGAGAACTTGGAGTGGAACTCGCAGAAGAAGTTCCCGCCTTGGGAAGCTACGTTCCAGCGACCGTGTCGGGCAATCTGATTTTCGTATCAGGTCAGCTTCCGGTTGAAAACGGAAAGCTTCTCTTCACGGGCAAAGTGGGGTCTGATCTTACGGTTGCGCAGGGTTACGAGGCCGCGAGACTGGCGGCGATAAACGGCCTTTCCGTAATCAGCCATACACTCGAAGATCTACGACAGCTCAGCAGAATAGTGAAAGTTACGGGTTACGTGGCGAGCGCTCCCGGTTTTACGGAACAGCACAAGGTGGTTAACGGCGCCTCCGAGTTTTTCTCTGACATACTCTCAGAGAACGGACGCCACGCCAGGGTTGCAGTGGGGGTTTCCGGACTTCCGATGGACTCCCCGGTGGAAATTGAGATCATAGCCGAGTTCTCCCCCGCTGCCCCGAGAAGCTCGGATATTTCCTCCTGATGTTCCCCGTATATCTTTATTCAGACAGTCCTTCGCAGTCGCTCGTTATAGAAGACGTAACGGATTTTCTCTCGAACCTGGGTCTTTCGGTGGAATTTCGCGGAGATTTCCTGAGTTATCTCTCGCTCGGCGCCGAGGAGAGAGCCGAGCTTGAATCACTCTTGGTTAAGGCTAGGGTTTTTGACATTGAGAGGCCCGTTGATTTTTTCCAACCGCACCTGTCGTCCGAGGCGTTTGAAAAGGAGCTCTATGACGGTTTCTGGGTTCAGAGAATATTCTCGAGGTTTTTTCTGAGAAAGCATCCCGGAGAACTAGCGAAAAACGGCTTTCACGCGGTTATTACGGGCAGGCTGCTTGGCACTTACGGCTCCCGAAGGTACCACGCTAGGACTGTCATCTCGGGGTTTCCGTCTTTCGTTTCAACGTCGGGACTTGTGGAAGGCCCGGCAAGACCTAGGGAATATTATTTTCTAAAGGCGGAATTTATCCGGTCGGGAAGGGACCCCTCAGAGCTTGACGATATGTTCCGGGGGAAATTCATTGATTACCAAGACGAGAGGACAACTAAAGTAGTGAGCGCCTATGTACTTCAGCCTCTTCTGCATAATTTTTCGGGAAAGGAATTCTGCGCAAATGCCAAGTGCGCGCTTTTTAATTCACATTGGCAAAGACAAGTTCTAGACATCCAGTACGTCGGTTTTGTGTGTGCCGAGTGCGGAGATGAAATCAGGAAAATGGTGGAGGGATAAATGTGCCGATTCTCCCTATTGTCTGAATGCGTACTAGGCTTCCGGCAAGAAATGTAGAAGCACCTGTAGCTTCCACTTTTTTTAATCAATAGGAATTTGGACTTTCTGTTAACATATTTGTCACGGTTCCAATGAATGCTTACGCCAAGCTTTTGTTCGCCCTGAATCCTGCTAAGCCATCCCCAGATTCTTACTTGACAATAACCCGTGTGAGCTATTATGATCTATAGGTAGGAATGGTACGTCAAGAACTGAATGTTCGTAGTTGTTTTTATAGAGGAGGCTTGTAGATGGGAAAAACAATTTCAGGTAACGAGAATTGCTTTGATAATATCGGTGTTCGAGCATGCGGAAAGAGGAAGAACCGAGCAATCTCTCTGCAGTGGTTAGATGCTTCCATCTTCAGTTGCGCGGGAATGTTGGCTGTCTTTTTCCTTGCGTTCTCACTCCTTAGCGTCGGCAATGTATGGGCGGGGGAAAGGGAATTTTTTCGAAAAAAGTTCCTTGTGAGCGAAACCACCAATGCAGAAGATTCGAACAACATACATACTGTGTATCAAGGAGGCCCTTTCACGAACGCTATATTTACCTATAATGGTGCCACCTACAGAGTTGAGCTTGTCGAGTCGGGGGATAGAGGAGTTAAGCTCAGGACGAACCCGAGCTTTCCGTCAACGCTGCAAGGGGCAAACAGAAGGGACTTTGATTTGCATCTCGGTACTGAGGATGCTTCTGGCGATTATACCGAGAATGCCAGTTTTAATTTCAACAGGTGGAGCCAGTTATCTACAGTTCCGTCTTCTGCCAGCTACGACACTCTATGGTCTGGGTCAGCCGGTTGGACACAGAGCGGAGAGAATGGCGTAATTCGTATAACCGGTCCGATTCTTAACAACGACCTTCAGTTCTCGCCTTACCTCCCGTTACCTACTAAGAATTCAGACGGGGTTGCAATTTCGGGTCGGCTTGAAATATTTGATGCTACGCAGGATACCGACGGCCAATGGAAGTGGATATGCGACGATGGTTTTGGGGATGATGAGGCAAAGGTCGCATGCGGACAGCTGGGTCTTCCTGCAAGCGGAGCTACAACCATGGATCTGCCGGACGATTGGTTAGCAATTCCCGATAATCTTACTGGCTTCAAAGCTTTGCTTACTGCCGCAGCCATAACTTACTATTCAAGTGTTCCGGCTCTGCTCGATGACGTAGATTGCGATGGTACGGAATCCCGGCTGATTAACTGTAACCATGCGGGGCGTGGAGCAACCGATTGCGATATATCGGAATCAGTTGCTGTCATCTGTCAGGAAGAAGCTTCCGAGTGATAATTAATACCCGTGAGACGGCATTTGTCTGCAAGGCAGAGTTCCCAACGGACTATGCTGGGCGTCCACCACACGTTGTGGCAACCTTGAGAGGCAGTTAAGAATATGGGCCCATTCCGATGCTTCAGGCCGCTGTGTCCAAGGAAGAGATAGCCGAGTTTCATAATTGATTTGCGGGGATTTGATGAAAAACTTAAAGTTTTTGGTTCTTTTATTTTGCACAGCGGGGCTCTTTGGCGTTAATACAGCTTTCGCCCATACCCACAGGGATCCCGGTTTAACGGCAACGGTTAGAGATGCCAGTGCGAGTCTTGAAGATTTCGTAAAGCATGCGGCTTCGCATCTGTCAGAAGCCACAAGCTTTGAGGGAGTCTTGCAGTTGCTAAAGGAGTTCAGAAATGAGAACGGGGACTGGAACGATGGTTCCACCTACCTTATTTTGCTCACAAGGGGAGGCGGGGTGTACATTCATCCTAAGAGCAGGGAAGTAGAAGATCAGGATTGGTCTGAACTTCTTTCGGGATGTTCTCAAGGGAGCTGGCATGATCTTGTAACGGCCGGCGGAGGCTGTGTGGAAGGTCAGGGAGAAGGGAGTCGGGGTTATGCAGTTTCTTTTTCCGCTCCATATATTCCTTTTGCGAATTCAAGAAGCAAGGAAAAAGATTTTGTTCTGGTAGGAGGTCTTGATTATATGCCCAGGGCTGATACTCCTGCTTCCTTTAAAAAGATGGTGGATGATCTGGTTGACAGCTATGTCAGAAGGCTGATAGGCAGTGATGTGGATCTTGATGACCCGGCGATTTCACAGAGTCGCATGGAGTTCAGAGATAATTTCTTTGCTTTGGTGGTTCCCGAAATAGATTCCAGAGATGTCAGCGGAGAAGAGGATCTGAATGTAGCGCGACAAACAAGATGAGACTCTCGGCGTCGCGACGACAGAACGATACCGAGGTATTTTGGGGATTGCAAAAATATTTTTCCAATGATGTTTCCGCCAAGGTGCGCGGGAAGGGCCGGCCCCGGATATCCGGGGCCGGACAACAGCCTGTTCGGGGGGTGGGGGTCAGCCGGATGTGTCGCTTTCGGTGGCGAACTTCGCGGGTCTTCCCTGTTTTTTCTTCTGTTCCATGGCTTGACGGCGTCTGTAGCTCTCCACGTTCATCTCAAGTATCACGCAGTGATGCACAAGGCGATCCACCGCTGCCACCGCGGTGTTTTCGTCAGGAAACACCTTTGTCCATTCGGTAAACGGCTGATTGGCGGTAATGAGCACGGAACGTTGCTCATAACGGACCGATATCAGTTCGAACAGCACGCTTGTTTCGGCGTGATCTTTGCGCACGTAGGCCAGATCGTCAAGAATCAGCAGGTCGTAGCGGTCAAGCCTGTTGAGCATGTTCTCAAGGGACAGTTCCCTTTGAGCCGTCTGGAGCTTCTGAACAAGATCCGTCGTACGGGTGAACAGCACCCGTTTCTCCTTCTCCACCAGAGACAAGCCGATTGCCGAAGCCAGATGACTCTTGCCCGCCCCCGGAGGGCCGAAGATTATCACATTGTGTCCGCCTCTTAGCCACGAATCGTTTGAAGCCAGGGCCATGACCGTGGGTTTGGATATAGTGGGAACCGCGTCAAAGTCGAAGTTCTCAAGGGTTTTTCCTGGAAGAAGACGGGCTTCGCCCAAGTGGCGGCGTATCCTGCGCCGCTGCCGCTCGGCAAGTTCAAGATCCGCGAGAGTTGCGAGCAGCCGGGCCGCGGGCCACCCCTCGGTATCCGCCCGTTCGGCGAACCGCTCCCACATCTGCCTGATCGCGGGCAGCCGAAGTTCGCGGAACATGAGGTCAAGGTCGGCTTTTCCGATCTCCACCACCTTTTCATTGGGTTTCGTATTCATCTCTGTCCTCCCGTTTCAAATAAAGAGCCGTAATTGTCGAGGCGGCCTCTATGGACGTCGACTCCGGGCATAGGCCCCGTTTTCACCGTGAACCGTTCTTTGAGCTCATCGATGTCGGGAAGTTCTCCCACAGAAACGCATTTCCCTATCGCCGAAGCCAGCTGGGCTTCGCAACTGTAATCATGGGCCAGAGCCAGAAGCTTTACCGCGACTCCGCATGCCTCCCGCCCCGAGAGAAGTTCAACAGCAAGCTCAAAACAACGCTTGTACTCCTCCCGGGGAAACAGCTCATCACGGTAAACCAGATTCATAAACGCCCCCGGCTTGCGCCGAAGCGAATGAATCACGTGATGATAATTGACCGCGTAAGCCGTTTTCTCCGAAGATCCTCTTCTCCTGCGCTCAAGGGTAAGCAGATGACGGTCTCCCAGGTACAACTCTACTCTCTCATCGTAAAGACGCGCCGCGAGACGATGCCCTATGAGACGAGAGGGGACCGTGTAGAACACTCCCTTGAGCATGAAACCGCCGGAAGAAGTAACCCTTACGCTTTCACGCCGATAAAACTCCCCGTCCTGGGGCGGAAGAGACCCAAGCACCTTGCGCTCGGTCTCTATGCGCTCCACGCGCCGGGCGTTTAGACCGCTTAGCAGTTCCGCTATGAAGTCGCGGTAAGAATCAAGATCTGCAAAGTCCCGGGAACCCCGAAGCGCCAAAGCGTCCCCTATCTCCCTTTTCAGGTGACCGTGAGAACTCTCTATCGCCCCGTTTTCGTGGGCGACCCCGCGGTTGTTGCGCGTCGGCGCCATCCCGTAATGGGCGCAAAACTCCCTGTAGCTTGCGGTCATGTCCTCGACCTCGTCCTTGCTGAGATTGCGGAGAGCCGCCGAGAGACTGTCGGTGCGGCACTCCCGAGGAACGCCGCCCAGCATCCCCAAAGCTTCGCTGAGACCCCGGGAGAAAGCGGCGAAGCTCTCCCCTCCAAGCACTGCCGTGGCGTGAACGAACCCCGACCAGGGGAGCCGGAAGTGATAGAGCTTGTGATCAAATCTCTTTCGGGCAATCGTGATCTCAAGGGAGTTCATGGTGGTGAAGTCGGAGATCCCCACGCGCCCCGGTTCCTTTTTCTGACGGAATATCACATCCTTGTCAGCGCCATGTTCAGCCCTCCATGCCTTTATACGCCTCTCAAGAGTCCTGCGAACTCCCGGGTCAAGCTGGGGATTTTCTCTCATTATTTCGCGGAACACCGCGACGGAACGTATATCCGGACAGTTCTTGAGAATGGGAACTACCCGGGAATCGAAAATGCCATCCAGAGGATCGGGACGTCGGCTCCCCCGGGGCTTGTTTTTAGTTCCTGATTGCGGGTCCTTGGAGATTCGGAAACCGGTAGAGCGGCTGAAACCCGCTTTGGCAGCCGCGGTTTCCGTAGAACAAGTTTGTTTGAGCTTCATGAATTTCCTCCTTTGCTCGTCAGTTATATGTTGACCTGCCATCGTGAACCTCCCGCTCAATAGATTGAGCGGGGTTCTTACCCGGCCGGTCGTGAACACCGAAAGAAATTCAAAAAAATCTGGAGAGATGCTGTCTGAAACGGAAGGAGGGCGTAGCCCGACTGGAGTTTCAGACAGCATCTCCCCAGAGTCTCATCTTGTTTGTCGCAAAAGTCCTAAGTTGATTGTCGCTGTACATGAAGCAGTTTTTAGAGAAAGCCTATTCGCTTATGACGGCATCCTTTTCTGTTGACCTGTTTGATCCTGTGATACTGCGCAGGGTTTTCAGGTTTGAAGGAGGACCCTGGAGGAATGACTCTACCTATATCTATATAATGGATGACAAGGGGAACACTATATTTAACGGTGCGAATAGAGACATTGAGCAGACGAATTTACTGCATGATCATGGTCCTGAGATTGCGCGGATAGCTGTGGATATCAGAGCCGCGGCTATGACGAGGACGGAGGATGGAAATAGTTTCGTCGGAGGTTTTGTGAATTACAATTGGGATGATCCTGCTGTGATAGGAGACGAGGGTGATGGTCGTCCGGGAGGTTCTTCTCCAAAGCTTGCTTTTGTAAAAGCCTTTACAGTTGCGGTTGATAAGGACAAACCAGTGGATAATCCACGCATCTATATTTTTGGTTCAGGACTTTACTTGGGCGGTTTGCAGGGTGACGATGGAGACGGAGGGTGTGTGATTGCGGGGACGGAAAACAGTCTTGGAAGCACTGTAGTTAACCTGCTTCTGGTTGTATCCGGTATCTTTTTCGTTGCCTTTATTCGGCACAAGAGTTGAGTGAATTATGGACGATCTGATCAGAGGGGGTTCATGCGGTTTTTTACTCTCTTACCCACGGCCTTCCCGAACATAGTGCCTGACCACGATCTCTATTCCATTTCATCAAGTATGTTTATCGCCACCTGAGCCACCTTTTTTCCCGAAAGCAGCATTCCTCCGAAGGTGGGCCCCATCCTTGGAAGCCCAAAAGTGGTGTTAACCGACATTCCGCACGCGAGCAGTCCGGGGTGTATTTCTCCAGTGTATTCTACGAGGGCTTCTTCCGACTTCTCAACCCACATCGATCCATGACCCGGAAGTTTTCTGTAAAGACCCTGCTGGGATAGTCTCGAAATGCAGTAGGCGTCATGGCCTGTGGCGTCTATTACCAGTTTTGATTCTATAGCAATGGGGTCAAGGCAGGTTATCTCCTTGGGCATGTTCGCAACGGGCGTCCAGTTGATTACTATTCCCGCAACCCTTCCGTTTTCCCTGTAAACCAGATCGTCAAACAGCGTCATGTTCCTTACTTTCGCTCCGGCTTCGCATGCCGTCGCTATCAGCTTTGAGCAGGCGTAAGGGCCGTCGGCGACGAAAAGCCCTTCGGAAACCTCTTCATAAGGCACTTCAATCTCGTCCAGAACAGTCTGTCCAGGGGCGCGTACTGTGACCTTATTCATCAGGTATCCGCCGATCCAGAACCCTCCTCCGAGGTAGTTCATTCTTTCAACGAGCAGCACCTTGTACTTTTTCTTCGCTATGTCCTTTGCAGCAACGAGCCCGCTTGGCCCCGCGCCGACGATTATAACGTCACTTGTAATGTATTCGGTAAATTCCTTCGAAAATCCCTCGACTATGGCTCGGGTTACCTCTTTTTCTCCTACCGGAGCGAACTTTGGGGTTTTTAAACTGTCTGACATGTGGTGGTTTCCTCCGAAAAAATGTCAATAAGGCTCTACTTCTTCCTACTGCTCTTCCTTTACGACGTTTACGGTTATCTGCGGGGTTACGTCCGTGTGAAGCTTCAGCGCAACCAAGTAAGTTCCAAGCGCTTTTATAGTGCCGTCAAGGTCTATATCCCTTCTTGAGATTTCAAATCCTTTTTCCCCGAGGGCGTCGGAGATGTTCTGCGAAGTAATCGATCCGAACAGCCGGTCTCCCTCCCCGGACTTGGCGGGTATGGAGATTTCAATACCCTCGAGTTTTTCCGCAAGCACCTGGGCGTTCTCAAGAATTTCGGTCTTGCGCAGTTTTATGGCACCTATCTTCGTTTTCCAGGCCTGCAGGTTCGATTCTGTTGCCTTCACCGCAAGCTTGCGGGGGAAAAGATAATTCCTCGCCATCCCGTTTTTTACGTCTTTTACGTCTCCGACGCTTCCTAAGTTTTCCACGTCGGAAATCAGAATTACTTTCATTGTTTACCTCCGCGTATCAGTTAAGCGGTATCCGGGAATCACTTGTGAGTTACCGTATACGGCAAAAGTGCCATGAAACGGGCTCTTTTTATTGCGATTGCCACTTTTCTCTGCTCCTGCCTGGAAAGTCCGGTGTTTCTCTTGGGCAGTATCTTCTTTCTCTCGGTTATGAACTGAGAGAGAAGTTCCGTATCTTTGTAATCTATCCGTTTGCCTTCTTTGGCGAGGTCTCTGGGTTTCTTTTTGCGTGAGTAAAATTTTCTTCCGCCGCCGCCCATTGGTCTTCTGCTCATGATTTGCTTCCTCCCTGAGTTTGCTCTTCGCCTACCTGCGGCTGCTCTTCACTTGCCTGCGGCTGCTCTTCACTTGCCTGCGGCTGCTCTTCTGGTATCGAAGGAGTCTGAAAAGCACTCTGTTCCTCTTGCTGAGGAGCTTGCGGAGGAGTACTCCCCGCGGCGCCCGCAGGTTTCTGTTCCTCTATGTATTGTACGGTCATGAACCGCAGAACATTATTTTTCGAAAGATTAAAATATCTTTCTATGTCCGTTACGGCCTTGGGTTCAGCCGAGTAAACGGCTATGTAGTAGGTGCCTCTGGTATAGTTATCTATTCTGTACGCGAGATCCCTCTCGGCCCATTTTTCGGATTTTACCATCTCCCCGCCGTTTCCGGCTACGCTCTGTTCGACCCTGTTCTGGATCGTAAGAAAATCTTCGGGGGATATGTCCGGCCTTACGAGATAAAGCGTTTCGTACTTCTTCGGCTCAATAGCCATGCTTACTGCCTCCTGTCTTGGTCTTTGGCCCCTGACGTCATTGCCTGGAAGTCAGGGGCAACAGAAAAAAACATTATACTGATTTTCAGAAACTGTGTAAATGCGGGCGGAGCCACGGCCCCGCCCGCAGGTCAAACGTCCTTTTATAGGATAAGGAGAGGAGCTACGACAAGCGATACTATGGACATAAGCTTGATCAGAATATTCATCGCCGGTCCCGAGGTATCCTTAAACGGATCTCCTATCGTGTCTCCTACGACGGCGGCCTTGTGAGCCTCCGATCCTTTTCCTCCCAGGTTCCCTTCCTCTATGAATTTTTTCGCGTTATCCCACGCCCCGCCAGAGTTGGCCATCATAAGCGCGAGCATGACTCCCGCCACAACGGCGCCGGCGAGAAAACCTCCAAGGGCTTCCTCTCCAAGGGCAAAACCTATGACGAGCGGTGCCACTATGGCGGTGACGCCCGGAAGTATCATCTCTTTTAGGGAAGCGTCGGTGCTTATCTTTACGCACCTTGCGTAGTCCGGGGTGCCGGTTCCTTCAAGAAGTCCGGTTATTTCCCTGAACTGTCTTCTTACTTCCTCCACCATTTGCTGCGCCGATCTCCCTACAGAACCCATGGTCATGGCGCCTATGAGAAACGGGATCGTTCCGCCTATCAGCATTCCCGCCACCACCTTGGGCTGGGTAATGTCGATCGAAGAAAGCCCGACGGCGTTTGTGTAAGCGGCAAAAAGCGCGAGAGCGGAAAGGGCCGCGGAACCGATGGCGAATCCTTTTCCTATGGCTGCGGTCGTGTTGCCGAGAGAATCAAGCTTGTCCGTAATTTTTCTTACGTCCGGGCCGAGTTCCGACATCTCCGCGATACCGCCCGCGTTATCCGCGACCGGACCGTAGGCGTCAACCGACATCGTTATTCCTATCGTTGCGAGCATGCTGACCGCGGCTATTCCTATTCCGTAAAGCCCTGTGAGCCAGTGAGACAGCACTATCGCTGCGGCGATTATGACCACCGGGTAAACCGTGCTGTACATTCCCACCGCGAGTCCTTCGATTATGTTCGTGGCAACTCCCGTCTCGGAAGCCTTGGCTATTTTCTTGATCGGAGGTCCCGAAGTGAAGTGCTCGGTAACCTTGCCGATCAGTATTCCCGAGAGCAGTCCCACTATGGAAGTGATCCATATGCTTAGGTATCCCTGTTTTCCCATTGTGGACAGGCTCTCCACCTGTGCAAGTCCGTAGAGCGCCGCTAGGGAAATCGCGCAGTATACCACCGCCGCGAATATGGTGGACCTTTCAAGCACCGCGCTTGGTTCTCCATCCCTTAACCATCCTACTGCCTTGGATCCAACAAGAGAGGAAAGGCTTCCAACTATGATAAGTATCAGCGGGATCGACATCAAGGCGAGCTGGTTTCCCTGGATGCTGATCGCGATTACTACGGTTGCGATTACGGCCCCCACGTAGGATTCGAAAAGGTCGGCGCCCATTCCCGCCACGTCTCCGACGTTATCTCCTACGTTGTCGGCTATGGTGGCCGGATTCCTAGGATCGTCCTCGGGGATTCCCGCCTCTACCTTTCCGACCAGGTCAGCTCCGACGTCAGCCGCCTTGGTGAAAATCCCTCCGCCTATCCTGGCGAAAAGAGCCACCGTGCTTGCTCCCATCGCGAATCCACCTATCATTCCTCCGAATTCCTTTAGAAACGCGGTGAGAAGGGGGCCGTCTTCGGGTTTTGCCTGAAGATCAACTCCCAGAAGAAAAACGATTGAAAGTCCCAGAAGACCGAGACCCGCGACCGCGAGACCCATTACGTTTCCGCCCCGAAATGCCACCTCAAGAGCTTTTCCCTGTCCTTCGGTAGCCGCTGCCTGAGCGGTCCTCACGTTGGCCTTTGTAGCCGCTTGCATGCCACAGAATCCGGCTATGAGCGAACAGACCGCCCCGCCGAGATAAGCGGCTCCGGTTTCAATTCCCAGAAACACCGAAAGCAAAACGAAGACAATCGCGGCGAAAAGACCGATTATCCTGTATTCCCTTTTCAAAAACACCATCGCTCCCTCGTGAATCGCAGAGGCGATCTGCTTCATTTTGTCATTGCCTTCAGGAAGCTTGCTTATCCCCCTGTAGACAAAATACGCGTATACGAGCACGATAAGACCTACCGCGACTCCCACAAGGCCCATGTTGCCCGCTATAACTTCACCCATTGGTAAATTCCTCCTAGTAGAGAATTGTTTTTTTAGTTCAGTCGACTGTTAAATCTGTTCATCGCCGAATCCACTCCGGCGCTTATTATCTCAAGTGTTGCCTCGACCGCGGTTTCGACCATCTCAGCCGCCGTTTCCTTTTCATCCGCGGCGAATCCGGACAGGACGTAATCCCGGGCCTCTTTTTTCCCGGAAGGCTTTCCTATGCCGATTCTTACCCTGCAGAATTCCCCGGAACCCAGAGAGGCTATTATTGATCTTATTCCGTTGTGCCCGGCTGAGCCTCCTCCCCTGGTTATCCTTATGTTTCCCAGGTCTAGGTCAAGTTCGTCGTAAATAACTATTATCTGCTCAACCGCTATTCTGTAGAATTCCTTTGCTTCCCGAAGCGCTTCTCCGCTTGCGTTCATAAAGGTCTGGGGTTTTATTATCAGCAGTTTCTCATCTGAATAGACCGCTTCTGTGCAGAGGCTCCTGAATTTTTTCTTCCCGATCTTCGCGCCGAGGCGTTCCACCGCGCGCTCCGCCGCGCGAAACCCTATATTATGTCTCGTATTGTCATAAGCGGAACCGGGATTCCCCAGGCCGGCAATCAGATATCGCATGGATTCGGTGACTTATTCCTGGGCCTCGGGTTCCTGTTCCACTTCTTCGGCTTCTTCAACTTCTTCTTCTGTTGAGCGCTCCACGATCACGTGGACGACTTTTTCGCTCCCGTCTCTAAGGGTTTTTACTCCCTCGCCGAACGTAAGGCTCGCTATGTCCACGAAATCTCCCATGTTGAGACTGCTCACGTCTATCTCTATTGAATCGGGAATATTGCCCGGCAGGCATTCAAGATCAATGGTTCTCATCAGTTTTTCGAGCTTGCCACCTTTTCTTTCTCCTTCGGACCTTCCCTGAGTGTTTACCGGAACCTTGACCTTGACGTTCTTTTCCATGTCGATGGCAAGGAAGTCAATATGGATTACCCTGTTTTTAAGGGGATCTTTCTGGACTTCTCCCAGCATCGAGAATTTCTTTGCTGGGGGTTCGGAACCGTCTATCTCGAGTTCCAAAACGGTGTTCATTCCGGCGTTGTTCGAAAGCGCCTGCTTAAGTTCGTCGGGCTGTACCACAAGCGGCATCGGGTCCTCTCCCTGCCCGTAAAATATGGCCGGTATGTTTCCTTCCTTCCTTACTTCCCTCGCCCCGCTTTTGCCTATTCTTTTTCTGGGTTTTACCCGCAGTGAGCTCTGTACCATGTTTTTCTCCTGGAGTTGTTTAAGTGAAAAGTGCGCTTATTGATTCCCCGAGCGCCGTTCTCCTTATGGCTTCGCCGATTAGGTCGGCGATACTCAGCACGGTGATTTTCGCGCTTTGTTCCTGGTTTGCCTTCTGGGGAATGGTATTCGTGATTATTACTTCGTCAATGTCCGAGTTGTTTATCCTGTCAAGAGCGGGTCCTGACAGCACGCCGTGGGTGCAGCAGAGCGAAACGCTTTTCGCTCCCCTCTCAAGAAGCACCTTAGCGGCCTCCGTGGCGGTTCCCGCCGTGTCAACGAGATCGTCTACTATTATCGCGTGCTTGTCTTCCACGTCGCCGATTATGTTGCTTATCCGCGCGACGTTGGGCGCGGGCCTTCTCTTATAGCAGATGGCGATTTCTGAGTGTGTTCTGTTCGCGAACTCCGTTGCCCTCTCAACCCCTCCAGCGTCGGGAGAAACCACTACGGTTTCGCCGTCACGGTATTTTCCCCGAAGGTAGTTGGTTATCGCGGGCGCGGCGTAGAGGTGGGTCACCGGAACGTCGAAAAATCCCTGTATCTGGCCGGCGTGAAGGTCCATGGTCACTATCTTGTTCGCTCCCGCCACGACTATTAGGTCCGCGGCCAGCTTGGCGCTTATCGGGGCGCGGGGCTGAACCTTGCGGTCCTGCCTTGCGTATCCGTAATACGGGATGACGGCGGTTATTACCTTCGCCGAGGCCCGCTTGAGCGCGTCTATTATCACGAGAAGCTCCATAAGGTTCTCGTTTACGGGAGGACAAGTGGACTGTATGAGAAACACGTTTGATCCTCTTACGCTTTCCCTTATGTCAACGAATATCTCCCCGTCGCTGAAACGGTTTATCTCCATCTCCCCGGGAGAAACCTCGAGATAATCGCACACGTCCTTAAACAGGGGGTGATTTGACGTGCCGCTGAATATTTTTGCGTCCTGCATTTCCATGGCGAACCTCAAAATATGAAACCCTGTATTATAGAGTAAAGTTTTGATAATTCAAGCGCCGGGAATGGTTGCGGAGTCGACGGCACGAACTACTTTCTGTAGGGCGAGAAATCAGGCGGCCTTTTCTCTGTAAACGCCTCGGTTCCCTCCGCGGCTTCCGCGGTAGTCTTGAAAAGATCGAGCGATGCCTTTCCCATGCTCGATATGCCGAAAAGACCGTCGGTTTCTGAGTTAAAGGAGTACTTGGCAAGCTTAAGAGCCGTCGGGCTTTTTAAGAGCAGTTCCTCGCACCAGGCGTTTACTTCCGAGTCAAGTTCCTCCGCGGGGACGACCCTGTTTACAAGTCCCATCTCAAGGGCTTCAGCGGCCGAGTACTGTCTGCAGAGATACCACATCTCCCTTGCCTTTCTCTCCCCGATCAGCCTTGAGAGATAAGCCGTTCCGAAGCCCGGGTCAACGCTTCCGACCTTGGGACCCACCTGCCCGAAAACCGAATCCTCAGAGGCGATGGTGAGATCGCACATGAACTGCAGTATGTTTCCCCCGCCTATTGCGTAGCCCCTTACCGCCGCTACGACCGGCTTCGGTATGTTTCTTATGAGATAGTGAAGATGGGAAACGTAATCCCCAACTCCAAGAAGGCCGTCTTTTCCCCCTGAGCCCGCTTTTTTCTTCTTAAGATCTCCTCCGCTGCAAAAGGCCTTCCCGCCCGCGCCCCGGAGAACCACAACCCCGATCTGCCCATCTCCCCACGCGTCGGTAAAGGCCGTGATCATCTCATGGAGCGTCACGTCCCGAAAGGCGTTTCGGGTTTTGGGGCGGTTAATCGTCACGAAGGCCACTCCGCCCGTTTTTTCATAGATTATGTCTTCGAAATTCATCGGCTACCCTTTATACCACTTCCCGGTACTCTCCCCGGTGAATATGTTAACGCACTTGGTCTCAAGGTAGTTGTCTATTCCTTCAGCTCCTAGTTCCTTCCCGATTCCGCTCTGCTTAAAGCCCCCGTAGGGAGTCTCGGGGGTTATCCCCCCGTAGGTGTTTACCCAGAGGTAGCCTGCCTTTACGGCCTTCGCCATCCGGAGCGCGCGGTTTATGTCTCTGGTCCAGATTCCTCCCGCGAGTCCGTATTCAACGTCGTTTGCCATCGTGACGGCCTCTTCCTCGGACTTAAAGGGCATGACGCAGACCACCGGCCCGAAAACCTCCTCGCACGCGAGGGTAGAACCCGGCGGGACGTCCTCAAGAACTGTCGGCGCTATGTAGTAACCCTTCTCGAATCCCTCGGGGCGGTCTCCGCCCGCGATCACCCGCGCCCCTTCTGAGACGCCTTTTTCGATGTAATTCATCACGCTCTCGTAGTGTTCTTTTGAGATTACGGTCCCGAACTCAGTTTCGGGATCTTCGGGGTCCCCGATTCTTATCCTCGAGATCCTGTCAAGGTAGGCGGAGAGAAACTCGTCGTATATCTCCTCGTGGAGCATGAGCCTGGTTACGGCGGTGCAGTTCTCTCCCTGGTTGAAAAACCCTCCGCGAAGACACGCCTCGACGGCTCCCTCGACGTCAGCGTCGGGAAAAACCATGCAGGGGGCCTTGCCTCCAAGTTCCAGGGATACCTTTTTTATTCCCCCAGCCGCCGTCCTCATCACGTTTTTTCCGACTTCTGTGGAACCCGTAAACGCTATCTTGCCTACCCCGGGGTGCTCGGTAAGCGCCTGGCCGGCTACGGATCCCTTTCCGGGCACCACGTTCAGCACCCCGTCCGGAAGTCCGGCCTCGGAGCAGAGCTTTGCCACCTCGACGATTCCGCACGAAGTGAGTTCCGCGGGTTTTATTACCATGGTGCATCCGGCCACGAGCGCGGGGGCTATTTTCCAGAAGGAAAGAAGAAGGGGGAAATTCCACGGGATTATGTGCGCCGCTACGCCCACGGGTTCTTTTATGGTTAGGGATATCTGGTTTTCGTTTACCTGCAGGGTTTCTCCGTTAAGACGGGTGTGAGCTCCCGAGTAATACTCAAGCGTTCTTATCGAACCGCCTATTTCAACCGCGGCGCTCTCGCGGATTGGCTTTCCGGTCTCGCGAGTGTTTACAAGGGCGATCTTGTCCCTGTTATCCGAGAGTACCTGGGCGATCCGAAGAAGGTACTTGGCGCGCTCGGATGCCGGGAGACGAGACCACTTGGGAAAAGCGCGCTCGGCGGCCCGAACCGCTGCGTCGATGTCTTCCGGTCCTCCCTGAGCGACTTGAGCGAAGGGTTTTTCCGTCGCGGGGTTTTCTCTTGTGGAGTAGGTGCCGCTTTGCGGTTCCCTTTCCCCGCCGTCGATGAAAAGGGCGCACTTTATCTCCGTACCGGGCATAGTTTGAGAGTTTATACCGGACAAATCTCCCGTAATCAAACCCAGACTCAGCCTGCAGGCACGACCTTGAGAATGTAATTAGGTGCTGAAAAGTCCAAGTTATTTGATCAGGAAGGCCAAATTGTCCGGAGATTGGTCAGAAACGCGGTAGGGCAAGTGGGATGATGTCTAGGAGCCGAACTTAACTGGAAAAATATAGTGAATAGATTATTTAAATGCTCTTGACAGCATATGCGGTTTAAGTCATATTTATTCCGTGAGTTGGAAAGTCGATTTCGACCCGGCTTTTGACGCCGAATTTGAGAGCCTGTCCATTGCGGTGCAGGATGAGTTGCTTGCGCATGCGAAACTTCTTGAGCAGTTTGGGCCCGAGCTGGGCCATCCTTGGGTAGACACTCTTAACGGATCGCGCCACGCCAACATGAAGGAGATTCGCTTCAAGTCCGAAAACGGCGTGTGGCGGGTCGCTTTCGCTTTTGATCCCCGACGCCGGGCCGTTCTGCTTGTTGCTGGCGACAAATAGGGCGGTAGCGAAAAGCGTTTTTACAGAGAGCTTATCAGGAAAGCGGATAAAAGGTTTGATGCGCATTTTGATCAGCTGAAGTAGTATCATGGAGCAAGACAAGGAGATTATCATGACGACCCTAACGGAGAGATTTGACCGGCTCCCCACGTCGCGCCGTAAGAAAGTAGAGCAGCGGGCTAGAGGGCTGATTGCCGAGGAGATGTCTCTTCGGGACCTGCGCAAGGCGCGGGAACGAACTCAGGCGCATGTGGCAAAGGAACTTGGTATCAATCAGGAGAATGTATCTCGTATCGAAAAACGAAGCGACCTGCTGATATCTACTCTAAGCGGCTATATCGAAGCTATGGGCGGAAAGCTGAGTCTTGTGGTGGAGTTTCCTGACTGCCCGCCTGTGACACTTGCCGGTATTGCGGCTCTGGACAAAGAAGACAGTTAGGGGAAGTTTTCTGAGGGAGTCTGGCTATTTGGTTCAGGCGCGCTCAGTTCTTCGAGACAGACGCCGGTTCGAATAATAACGATGTTCTCGCAACTGAGGGCAATGATTTGCGGGGAGAGGATTACGTGGAATCGGAGATTTTTAAGAACTGCCGCTTTCACGTTGATGTCTTCTGGCTTTCCCCGGGTCACTTGAACCAAGCTTTTCCGTCGCGGGGTTTTCCCTTACGGAGTAGGCGCCGCTTTGGGGTTCCCTTTCCCCGCCGTCAATGAAGAGATCGCACATTATTTCCGTACTGGCCATAGCTTGAGGATTATAACAGACAGTTCCTTATACGTATCCGCCCGGGAACAATTCGATACTTTCGTTGTCTTGCTTCGGAGTCAGTAATAAGGTGCGTTCAAATGCCGAAAAAAACAAGGGCAGTCTCAAGACTGCCCTTGTTAGATCAACTGTTACCGCCAGTTTCAGGAAAACTGCCAGTACTGTAAGAAAGTTCCTATACGCGCCTTCTCAAGAAGACAACCGAGAACAAAACGGATGTTATCAGGAACAGGTTAAGCAAAGTGCCTTGAGACGACGTATTGCTGGTTCCGGCGATGGTGCATCCTCCGCCGCTAACAGCGTCTACTACCTCTTCCACTATGTCGTCCATGTCATCCATGTCGTCCATGTCATCCATGTCGTCCATGTCATCCATGTCGTCCATGTCATCCATGTCGTCCATGTCATCCATGTCATCCATGTCATCCATCATGCCATCATCTTCCGGCGGATAAACTCCGGAACCGAAGATGAAGGGCTGCGGAGGAAAATTAGCAGCAACAGCCATAAGAGTAACAAGAGGATTATCAGCTAGTCGAACAACTGTTTCTGCGACCATTCCGTATAGGTCCGCCACCTCGATGTAGCTTGTCTTGGGTGACATGCCGGGAACCACTCTTTGTTCAAACCAGTCAGGAGGGTCTGGCGAGTCACCAGGCTTTAACCAGTGATATTTGACTGTAGCGGAATCTCCGATTTCTGGGCTTCCTCCTAATTCGTCGTTAAACAGTTTCGCTATGTTCTTTTCACCTTGCAGCTGATTATCATTCAAGTCAAGGTTAGCGCCGTTTAGATCAAAGTTGGTTCCGTTCACAAGCACTGTGGAATCTGCTGGATCCGCACTCATTACGAAAGCATATATGCTTCCATACTTGAAATCCTCGCTTCCAAAACAAAAAAGCCGCTCTTGAATTTTTGTGGTTGTGATGCTATCAAGCATTTGATACTCAGCACCAGTTGGGTCGGCTAGACTAAGCAGATTGATTATGGTTGGCTTTGGGCCGAACATCTCGATCAATGCGTCCTCTGTTATATTTGCTACGTCTTTTTGAACCGCTTCTATAACACTTTTTACGTAAGCTTCAAGCTTCGTCTGGTCGCCCTCAACCTCCGCAGCGGTAGTGGTAAGATCAAGACCGGCACAGACAGGAGGATCAAAAGCGGAGTCGTTTGCATCGTGAACAAGACCTGCTATGTTCGTTACATCTACAGTATAGTCGCTCTCTACTTTAGTCGCGCAGGCTACACTGCCCTGGCCGTCGTAATCTTCTTCGCACTCCGTAGTCCCAATACCTGAACTTCTTGCTTTGTCGAGTAAAGCTTTTAAAGTAACCGCACCCTCCGAATTCGCGGCATTCGGATTAAACTTGTGACCTATCAATCCGGGATGTCCCGCGTGATTCGTTACAAGGTTATTGTCGTTTATGCCTATTGCGTAGAAATTACCGTGCTTATAGTCTCCGCCATCTGTACTGTCTTGCCTGATATTCCTGGCGAATATTGTCAGCTCTCTGACTAGCTCGGCGCGATCCGCAACGGGATCGAATCGGTCCCTAATCCCATTGTAGTACTCCACTATATGATTAACAAAGTCCTCCACGTCCTCTTTGACTTCAGGGTCGACCTCGTCCGCGGTTATGGTCTGACTGCCTCCGTGACTTGCGGACGCGTCAATGCTGAATGAAAAAACAAGCCCTAACGCAAAAAACAGGCTCAAAAGTATTCCGTGCATTTTAAATTTCATCCTGAAAATTCCTCCTGCAACTTTTTTTACTGCCATGATATCCATCATGGAGCAGAACTAACAATTCTAATTCACATTCTATTACAGGGAAATTCGGATTACAAGAAGAAAAACAGGTTCCGGCGCGATATCCGCTTCGATGGCCATGCCGCGGAAAATGAAAAAATCTATGTGGCAAATCCCTCGGGGGTTCCCGGAGGGGGCCGGGATTTTCACTACGGGCGGCTACTGCCTCCAGGTGTCTGGTTCCCGAGGTCAACAAGAGGGTCGCGCTTTGTTGTTTCCCAAATCAGGCAAACAGCGCTTTTGTTGATTCTTTTACTTTCTTGCTCTGATGAGGATGAGGTGCGTTCAAATATCGAAAAAAGCAAGGATGGTCTTAACCGAGTTAAGACCATCCTTGCTTAATCAGCCGTTACTGGCAGTTTCGCGAAAACTGCCAGTACTGTAAAAAACTTTCTATGCGCGTCTTCTCAAAAAGACAACTGAGAACAGAACAGACGCTATCAGGAACAAGTTGAGCAGAGTGCTCTGAGACGTATGTCCCGTCCCTGCGATGGCGCACGCTCCGTCGTCACCGTCTCCTGCCATCATGTCATCCATGTCGTCCATGTCATCCATGTCATCCATCATGTCTGGAGGATAAATTCCGGAACCGAATATATAGAAAGCTGGATCGCCAAGTCCAGACGTATTTGTATTCTTTACCTCAACATAGCTTGTCTTGGGCGACATGCCGGGGACCACGCTTCGTTCAAACCAGTCAGAAGGCTCCGGTTGGTCACCAGGTATCAACCAGTGATAGTCGACAAAACCTCCCTGCCCGTCCGTCAGTTGTCCGTTAACAGTTACCGCGTCGCGAATCAGCTTCGCTATATCTTGTTTATCAGCTGGATTCATCGGATCTGTTAGTCGGAAATTCAGGCCGTTCAGGTCGGAGCTTTGCCCGTTTAGAAACACGGTGGCATCTTCATCTGCGGACATGATAAAAGCGTATATGGAACCATCCTTGAAAGGTGCCATACTAAAACAAGCGGCTTCTTCTAGGGACCTTTGACCTACGAACCTACCAAATTCGGCCCGCATAGTGGGGTCAAGAGGATTTATCCCTTTCATAAAGGCTTCTGTCCCTATCCTCGTTAGTAGATCTACGGATGTCTCAATAATATCCTTTACATACTGTTTAAGATTGTCTTTGTCTTGGCTTGCATTGACGTCCACGGCTGTAACGGTCAAGGGCACTAAATTGGAACAGTCGGGAGGTAGTGCATCGCTTGGCGCGTGATTATAACCTACTATTGAGGTCACCGTTCCGCCGGCGGTGTCCCCTTTAATTGCGCATGCCCACTTGCTGCCGTTATATTGTTCGCAGTATGGAGCGGTGGTGGCGTTATCGAATAAGTTTTTTATAGTTCCGGGCGAAGAAAGATCAAATCTGTGACCATACAAATTAGTATGTAGCCCGTGATTTTTTACTGGACTGACATAGTAGTGTAAAATCAGCCCTTCATACATTAAATCATAAAGAGAATTTGGATTGCAACAGGAAAAACGGGTTTCGGTGCGATATCCGCTCCGGCGTCGCTAAAGCGTGAAATGAAAAAAATCTACCTCGCAAGTCCCTTGGGTTTTTCAGAAGCGTGCCGGGATTTTTACTACGAGCGGCTCCTGCCTCTCGTGGAAGAATCCGGCTTCGGGGTTCTTGATCCATGGGATACGGGAATTGAGATTCCGGGTCCCGAAGCTGAAAAACAGGTATGGGATCGCTTTAACATGCTCATCGGAGAGCGTAACAGAAAGGCAATCGAATCCTCAGACGGCATGTTCGCCGTTCTGGACGGCACTGATGTTGACAGCGGCACAGCTTCAGAAATAGGCTACGCTTTCGCTCTCGGAAAAAAGATTCTCGGCTACAGGGGGGATTTTCGTCTCACGGGAGATAACCCGGGGAGCACGGTTAACCTTCAGGTTGAATACTTCATACGAAAAAGCGGCGGCAGGATAGTGCGCTCCGTAGGGGAGCTTGCTGATGCTCTTGCGGATGTTTTCACCAACTGAGCGGCTCCCGGACCGCAATCGGCTTCGTTTGACAACCCCGCCCGTTTCTGTAACCTAGATTTTCCTAGACTTAAGACTCCGAGGCAAATGAAATAGACATTCTTGACGTAGTTTCCGAAAAGCTTCTAGAAAAAGAAGAAGATATAACCTTTGAAGACGCCATCGCTCTTACGGAACTTTCCGGGGAGCGGCTTTCTGACCTTATATCGCTTGCGAGAAAGGTTACCCTCAAGTACAAGGGCGACGGGGTGTTTCTTCGCTCCATCATAAGCGCCCAGACCGGGAACTGTCCCGAGGACTGCTCCTTCTGCTCCCAGTCGGCCCATTTCGATACCGAGGTAGAGGCTCACCCGCTCATGGCCGCGGAGAGAATACTCGGAGCCGCAAGGCAGGCGGAGAAGATGGGCGCCATGGATTTCTGCATAGTCATAAGCGCCAAGGGCCCGACGCCGAGGATATTCAAAAAGGTTCTGGAAGCCGTTGATCTTCTCTGCGCGGAAACAAACCTCAAGGTCGGCTGTTCTCTCGGAGACCTCACCGAGGAGCAGGCCTACGAGCTCAGGGACCACGGGGTGTGGAGATACAATCACAACATCGAGACCTGCAGGAGCCACTTTCCCAGCATATGCACCACTCACAGTTACGATGACAGGCTGAAGACCGCTCTTTTGGTAAAGGAAACCGGCATGAATCTCTGCTCGGGCGGCATACTGGGCATGGGAGAGACGATTGCCCAGAGAATTGAGTTTGCCTTTGAGATAAGGGATCTTAACCCCACATGGGTTCCGATAAACTTCCTTGACCCGAGACCCGGAACCCCGTTTGAGAGCCTTGAGACCATACAGCCGCTTGAAGCCGTGAGAACCATCTCGATTTACAGGCTCGTGCTTCCCGACAAGATTATAATGACAGCCGGGGGAAGGGAAGTTACGCTTCGCGACCTCCAGGCCATGGGTCTTGTGGCGGGGGCAAACGCCATGATTCTCGGCAACTACCTTACTACTCCCGGACGCTCGCCTCAAGAAGACCTCCGGATGCTTGATGACCTGCAGATGCCGGTCAGAAAAGAAATCCTGAACTAGCCTCGCCCCTGCGATTTCGTTATATTCTTCCCATTCGGGGCCTCTTGCGCTCCTATACGGACCGAGATGAGTGACAGATCAAAACAGATAGGATCCTACGACAGGGAATTCGTATGGCATCCGTTTACCCAGATGAAGGATTACGCGCGCACAGACCCCATAGTCATTGAGCGCGCGGAGGGTTCATACCTTATAGATTCCGAGGGAAAAAGATACATAGACGGCGTCTCATCCCTCTGGGTAAACATTCACGGCCACGGGGTTCCCGAGATTGACGGGGCCATAAAAAAACAGCTTGAGCTCGTAAGCCACAGCACGCTTCTGGGCATAACCAATCCCCCCGCGGCGGAACTTGCCAAGGCACTTGTGGAAATCTGTCCCCCGGGACTAAAGAAGGTTTTTTACTCGGGTGACGGGGCAAGCGCCGTTGAGGTCGCGCTCAAGATGGCGTTTCAGTACTGGTCCCACAAGGGCAGGGCGGAGAAAAAGGCGTTTCTGTGTCTTGATAACGGTTATCACGGCGACACGCTGGGAGCCGTTTCGGTCGGGGGAATCGACATTTTCCACAAGGCTTTTGCGCCGCTTCTGTTCAAGACCTTTAGGGCTCCTTCCTATTACTGCTACAGGTGTCCGCTCGGCAAAACCTGGCCTGGATGCGGGATCGCGTGCGCGGACGAGCTCGGAGAGATCCTGAGGAAAAAACACGAGGAGATAGCCGCCGTCATACTTGAACCGTGCGTTCAGGCCGCCGGAGGCATGGTGGTCGCTCCCGACGGGTATCTAGCGAAAGTGAGGGAGTACTGCACCCGCTACGACGTGCTTATGATAGTTGACGAGGTGGCAACCGGCTTTGGCAGAACGGGGAAGATGTTCGCGTGCGAACATGACGGGGTAACGCCCGACATGCTGGTTCTCGGGAAGGGAATGACCGGGGGATACCTCCCGCTTTCAGCTACTGTCACTACCGATGAGATCTACGAGGAGTTCCTGGGGGACTACGAGGAATTCAAGACCTTCTTTCACGGGCACAGCTACTCGGGCAACCCTCTTTCTTGCGCGGCCGCGATGGGGAATCTCGAAGCTTTTCGAAATAACGACACGCTTTCAGTTCTTTCCGAGAAAACGGAGTTTCTGGAGAACGAGCTTCGCGAATTCGAGGGCCTCTCCCACGTCGGAGATGTGAGAAACAAGGGTCTTATGGTAGGAATCGAGCTTGTAGGGGACAAAAAGACGAAAAAGCCCTACGAGGCGGCGGAGAGAATGGGGTGGCAGGTCGCTGAGGAGGCTCTGTCGCACGAGGTTCTGATAAGACCGCTTGGGGATGTGGTCGTGCTCATGCCTCCCGTGGGAATCCCGATGGACGATCTCGCAAAGCTCCTGCGGGCGATCTATCTATCCATAAAAAAAGTAACGGAAGAGGGTTAGTTCACATGGAAGCTCCCGATTCTCTTGAATGGATAGAAGATGAGTTAAGGGTGATCCGGGGGAAGAATCTTTTCAGGACGCTTACGGAAATCTCCTCGGGCCAGTCCCCCGAAATACTGATCGGCGGGAAAAAACACATACTTCTTGCCTCGAACAACTATCTGGGTCTTTCTACACACCCGAAGGTAATGGAGGCGGCCGCGGCGGCCCTCTCGAAATACGGAACGGGCTCCGGAGGGTCAAGGCTCGTAAGCGGAAGCTCCGACCTTCACGCAAAGCTTGAAAGGAAGATAGCGGAATTCAAATCAACCGAGGCCGCGATTCTTTTCTCAAGCGGTTATCTCGCGAACGTGGGAACGATCGCCACGCTTGTCGGGGAAGGAGACACGGTGTTCAGCGACGAGCTTAACCACGCTTCCATAATAGACGGCTGCAGGCTGTCGCGGGCCACGGTAGAGGTCTATCCCCATCTTGACACAGACAGTCTTCGGCGCATGGTTTCCAGAAGCCGCGGGCGTGGAAAGAAACTCATAGTCACAGACACGGTGTTCAGCATGGACGGGGACCTGACGGACCTTGGGGAGATCTGCTCGATCTCTGAGCGCCACGGCTGCATGCTCATGGTGGACGAGGCCCACGCGATGGGAGTTCTGGGGGAAAAGGGAAGCGGGGCCACCGAACATTTCGGAGTTGAGCAGAGGGTTCCCGTGGTTATGGGCACTCTTTCAAAAGCCGTCGGTTCCGTGGGCGGATACGTGGCCGGCAGCCGCAGTCTCATTGACTTCATCCGAAACAGGGTGAGAAGCTACATTTTCGATACTTCCCTCCCGGCCGCTTCCCTGGCCGCGTCAATCGAGGCAATCGGCATCATAGAGGGCGAACCGCAGAGAAGAAAGCATCTGATGGATCTTGTAGATACGTTCAAGGCGGGCCTCTGTGAAATGGGATTTAACGTGCTTCCGTCCCAAAGCGCGATAGTGCCCGTATTGACCGGGGAACCGGAAGCTACCCTTAAGTTGGCCGCGGAGCTTCGTGAGCGGGGAATCTACACTCCGGCCGTAAGACCCCCTTCTGTTCCCGCCGGAAAATGCAGGATAAGGGCATCGCTTATGGCGACCCACACGGAAGATCACATATCACTGGCGCTTTCGGGGTTCAGGGCAGCGAATTTGCTTATGAAAAGTTCATGATCCGATCCAGTTGGCGCCACGCGTTCTGCGAAGCAGTCGGCGAGGCGGTTCTATGGCAGGGTTAGTAAGTCTGCGGAGTTCCGCAGCTTTTTTCGAGAACTGTCGGAACTTCAATTTCGCCATTTATTATGCGGGTCTTGTAGTCTTCCAGCCAGTCTTTTATGTCGTCTACAAAGCCCCCCGACGTGGAGTAGCCCACTCCGCCGTTTGATAGGTTGTCGTCCACGGGGCCGCCTGAAAATTCACCATTTTTCTGCGCTTCGATAATATTGTAGACGGCTATGTCCACCCTTTTCAGCATGGAAGTCAGTATATGCTCCCGCACGGATTCACCGGCGGTGTGGTACTGGTCGGAGTCAACACCTATCGCCCAGACCTTGGTTCCCTCGGCCTTGCTGAAATCCTTTGCCGCCGCGAAAAGCCCCGCTCCTGAACCCCCGGCCGCGTGAAAGACGACATCCGCGTCCTCTCCGAACATGCGAAGCGCAACCCGCTTGCCTCCGGCAACGTCGCCAAAACCCGCCAGATTATCCCAGTCGGACAGGTATTCCGTTTCGACCGTGATATCCGGGTTTACCGTTTTTACGCCTGCGATGAACCCCGCCTCAAATTTTTCGATGAGTTCGTCAGGAGTAGCGCATACTCCCCCTATGAAGCCGACTTTGTCTGTTTTGGTCGTAAGCGCGGCCGCGGCGCCGACAAGAAAGGAACCTTCTGCCTCGTTAAAGAGCAGGCTTGCGAAATTCGCGGGAGGGTCATTTCCCTGCTGAATGTCTACGCCGGCGAAATTGGTGTCAGGATTGGCGGCTGCGACCTTTTTTATGGAGTTATCGAATGAAAATCCAACGGCTATCACCAGATCGTTTTCCGTGGCAAGAGACCGGAGCAGCTCCTCGCGGTTCGGTTCAGTTCCGTCGGTCGTTTCCTCGATTACCACGGCTCCAAGTTCCTCCTGGGCTTTTCTGATTCCCTCGTAGGCGGAATCGTTAAACGATTTGTCGCCTTTGCCTTCCGCGTCATAGACTATTCCCACCATGAGGCCGCTCTCGTCATCATTGTCACACGACAGAATCGCAAAAGACAAAAGCAGCACCATAAGAGGCAGAATCAGCAGCAACGAGTTTGTGCTCAGGGCTCTTTTTAAGGTTTTTTCAGTCATTTCTTCCTCCGGCTAATTCGTGAAAAAAAGAATTATTTGGCAAAGGCCGCTGATAACGTCCTAAATCTTTCGCAAATTAAAAAAGGAAGGCGGCATTTCCTAGTAAATCTGGTTAGATAAATAGTGTTCTAAATCTATTTAACAGGAGGAAACACCGCCATGAGAGATTATACAACGAAGGGCCCTAAAAAGGTAATTCAGATAAACCACAAGGAGCTGCAGCAACACCTCAGCACCCTTGTCACGGATACAGTACAGGAAGTTCTGAATCAGGTTCTCGACGCGGAAGCGGACGAGATGGTCGGGGCGGCTCGATACGAACGAAGCGCCGACCGCCAGGATTATCGTTCCGGGAGCTACACCAGGAAGCTCCAAACCAAGGCAGGAGAAGTTGAGCTGAACATACCCAAGCTCCGGGAGCAGACGTTTCAGACGGCCATAATAGAGCGTTACAGGCGACGGGAGTCGTCAATAGAAGAAGCTTTGGTGGAGATGTATCTTGCGGGAGTGTCGACGCGTCGGGTGGCGGATATCACCGAGGCGCTGTGGGACACGCGGGTGAGTTCGGCTACCGTATCGAAGCTTAACCAAAGTGTGTACGAGCACATAGAGAAGTGGCGGAGCAGGCCGATAGAAGGAGAGTTTCCGTATGTATATCTTGACGGGGTGAGTCTTAAGCGCAGATGGGGAGGAGAAGTGGGCAACGTGTCGGTATTAATAGCCATAGGGGTGGGGACAGACGGCCATCGTCGCGTTCTGGGGGTGGTGGAAGGGGCTAAAGAAGACAAGGCTGGGTGGGGAGGGTTTTTGCGTCATCTCAAGTCCCGGGGGCTTGGTGGAGAGTTTGGGAGATTTTTATCCGGAAGCTCTGTGGCAGCGCTGCGTTGTTCATTTCTATAGGAACGTGTTCAGTTACGTGCCTCGGGGGAAGATGGAGGAGGTGAGTTTGATGCTGAAGGCTATCCACGCTTCTGAGAACAAGGAAGCTGCGAGGGCAAAAGCAAAGGAAGTTATAAAGAAGCTAAAAGAGATGAGGTTGGGTTCCGCGGCGAGGTGGGTAGAGAGGTGTGTGGAGGAGACGCTTACGTACTACGGGTTTCCGTCGTCACACTGGCGGAGGATCCGGACTAACAATCCGATGGAGAGGATAATCAGGGAGATAAGGAGGAGGTCCCGTGTAGTGGGAGCTTTTCCTGATGGGCAGAGTGCGTTGATGTTGTGTGCGGCCAGGCTAAGGCATATATCGGGGACTAAGTGGGGGAGCAGAAGATATCTTGATATGGACTTACTGAGAGAAATGGACAGAAAGGAGGAAGTTGAGGTAGGGTAATTGAACAACCGGAGTTTCAGAACCAAAGACTCATGAGTCTTTGATTCTGAAACTGAAGAAATGCCGAAAACTTAAATTTGCGAAAAATTCCGAGCACTACCAGGCCGCTTGTAAATCGTTCGCGTCCCTAAAACATGAAACCGAGACAAGTATATATTAGCACTGGGAGGATTACATTTAGAAGTTCGAAAAAATCCCGCGACCGGATGTCTTGACACAGACTGTTTCTGCGCGAAGAACCCGGTGCTCGTTTTCCGCTTCAAATCGCGTTTGACATGGGGCGGGTATTGCTCTAGAGTTTAGCGAAACGGCGATTGGAGGGTACTTCTCTTAATGGACTGGGGTATGAAAAACAGGATGGCCCGTATTATAAGGCCTGATACCGGAAGGGCGGTTATGCTCGCCCTTGACCACGGTTATTTTCTGGGTCCCACCCACCGCCTTGAGGTTCCCTCCGAAACCATAACTCCTCTTCTTCCCTACGCCGATACTATAATGCTCACTAGGGGAGTGCTCAGAACTTCGGTTTCCCCCGACTCGGGAGCCAACGTGGTGCTAAGGGTCTCCGGGGGAACGAGTATTGCGGGACCGCATCTTGAGGACGAGGGGATTACCACTGATTTTGAAGAGGCCATAAGGCTTAACGTGGCCGGAGTCGGAATTTCCGTTTTTGTCGGAACCGAGTTTGAAAGACAGACCCTTTTGGGGCTCTCAGAGCTTGTAAACCAGGGGGAGAAATACGGCATTCCGGTTCTCGGAATAACGGCTGTCGGAAAAGAACTTGAAAAAAGGGACTCAAGGTATCTTGCGCTCTGCTGCAGGATATGCGCCGAACTCGGAGCACATATAGTTAAGACCTACTACTGCGAGGATTTCGAGAAAGTGACCCGAAGCTGTCCCGTTCCCATAGTAAT